>NZ_AP027741.1:0-1200000 GCF_030296755.1 Methylophaga marina | reverse complement strand
CGGGTAGCAAATATGATCATCAATACGATCATATTTAGGGTTCACGGCATAGACGGGTCCGTTAAAGTCAGTGTCAATCAGGTTGTCAAACACCCGTCTGCCAACCGCATCTGTGGTCTGACTGGCGCCAAATACAGCAATTGAGCGAGGTGAAAACAGACGGTCTAAAAAATGTGTGGTCATATCACTGGTCCAGTTTCCTGATACGATTAGCTTACAAAAACTTTATTACGATTGTTTAAGGTGTCGTTATGACTATCGCGTTTATCTCTCATGCTGACTGTGCATTGCACGAAACGACATCATATCACCCAGATACGGCAGAAAGGCTTGCCGCCATTCACGATCGCCTAATTGCCAGCGGCCTGGAAATGATTATGCATTTTTATGACGCGCCGATGGTCTCTGTAGAGCAATTATGCCGTGTCCATGATGCTGATTATGTCAGTGAGATCTTTCAGAAGTTGCAAGACAATGAACGTGTTTGGTTGGATGCCGATACCTTGATGGTATCAGCGTCATTAACGGCGGCACAACGTGGAGCCGGTGCTGTTGTAAAAGCAGTTGACTTAGTGATGAGCCAAGACGCAAATAGCGCCTTTTGTTGTGTCAGGCCGCCCGGTCATCATGCCGAACATAATAAGGCGATGGGGTTTTGTATCTTTAACAATGTTGCTGTCGGTGTGGCTCATGCAATAGCTCAATACGGTCTGAAGCGAGTAGCTATTATCGACTTTGATGCACACCATGGTAATGGCACAGAAGATATTTTCCGAGGCAATGAACAAGTCCTTTTATGCAGTAGTTTTCAACATCCGTTTTACCCAGATACTGGCGTGCCCGGCAAGCATGACAACATGATTAATATTGGCCTAGCTGCCGGGACCAGCGGTGAACAGTTTCGTCAGTTGGTTGAGCAGCAATGGTTACCGGAGCTGGAAACATTTCAGCCCGAATTGATTTTTATTTCTGCCGGATTTGATGGGCACCGGGAAGACGATATGTCAGATCTGGACTTAGTGGAAGAGGACTTTGCCTGGGTGACCCGTGAAGTGAAAAAAATAGCCGATAACTATGCTCAAGGTCGGATAGTATCAACACTTGAAGGCGGTTATGTCATGTCAGCATTAGGACGCAGTGTGGCCAGTCATATTGATGCTTTGTTATAAAATTTTCTGATCTGAAAACACAAAAAAGCCCTGAAAAACAGGGCTTTTTTTATTGGCTCAGACAAGTCTAGAACGGAATATCATCGTCGTAATAGTCGTCACCACCGCCACCATAATCAGGACCTGCAGAGGATGAGGCCGGTTGTGGTGCGTTATAGCCGCCAGATTGTTGTTGAGGACGTTGGTCAAACGAAGTATCACCACCACCGGCATTGTAGTTACTGCCACCACCTTGATTACCACCGCCGCCGCCACGGCTATCCAGCATCGTCATTTCGTTACCCACGATTTCTGTGGTGTATTGATCTTGCCCCTGCTGGTTCTGCCATTTGCGGGTCTGAATACGACCTTCAATATAGACTTGTGAGCCTTTGTGCAGGTACTGCTGAGCAATTTCACCCAGCTTATTGCGTAATACTACACGGTGCCATTCAGTGCGCTCCTGACGCTCACCGGTTTGTCTGTCTTTCCAACTTTCTGAAGTGGCAATACGTAAATTACAAATTGAACCACCATTAGGGAAGGCGCGACTCTCAGGCTCTGCGCCGAGTCGTCCGACCAGAATGACCTTGTTTACTGACATGGCTTGTTCCTTGGTTTAATGGGGACTGTCAAATCTATGCCGATGTTGCTGAACATCGGTCAAGTGACCGTCTCGGTGTAAAAAAAACAGTTAAAAGCATTTCTACCGTCAACCACACTATGGTGGGTAGAAAAAGGATTGCTAATGAGCAGGGATAATATCATCTCAATCGCTCATGCCCAATACAAAATAGAATGTTGATGACTAGGGTCGTATTGCGAGCAACTGTACTGAGCACAGAAATTTAAGGCTTAATACTTTCTTCCACTTCCGCTTTACACGCAAGCAATGCTGAAGTGACCTTAGACATATTTCTATTAAAACGAATCGTCGGTAGGGAAACGGCAATAGAATAATGATCGGTCATCTCTGCATTAATTGCCACACCGACAGCACAAATGCCCTCTGCGTGTTCTTCAATATCGACAGCCCAGCCATTTTTGCGAATGAGGTCTAGATCCTGAAAAAGAGTGTCATAAGATATATGACTCGCCTCTGTTTGTTGTATCCACTTATCGTCAATAATCGCTTTAACTTCGTCATTACTTAAAGAAGCAAGAACGGCTTTGCCATGAGCTGAAGTGTATACAGAAAAAGCTTTTCCAAGCGGTGAGGCTACCCGGAGCTCTTGCTGACTGATAATGTGATCAACAGACAGCGAATGCTGACCTCTGAAAATGCACAGTTCAACCGTTTCTCCGGTTTTATTAGCCAATGTATTTAAGTGTGTTCTTACGACACTGATAATCTCAGCATGCGCTACTCGTGTCAGTTGTGATAATGCTGGACCCAGATAAATATGATTATGAGAGTGGATAATAAATGCCTCTCTCTCAAGAGACGATAGTAGCGGCTCAACTGTTGATCGTGGCAGCTCAGTCCGGCGTATTAACTCATCCATACTTAGCCCAGCAGGGTGATGTCTTAAAGCAGTAAGAATAGCTGCAGTGTTAGAAATAACCTGACCCTGATTGTCTCTTGACTTGTCGATCATTATTTCTCAATGTTCCTTAATGCTGGGAAGCAAATGACTCTAGTTCATCCATATTAATTTCATCTGGTGAGTATTTGACATAAGCCACCTGTTCTTCAGGCACCACTACTGCTTCTTTGATACCTGCAATAGCTCTTAACTCCTGAATGAATTGAGCAGAATTCTGCATGGATGTGTCATTCAGATGAATAATCTTACTGCTGTAATGTTTAGGTGCTTGCATTGGGAAAACAAGTAATAACCAGATAACCACCAAGACAACACTGGCAACAAAGATACCCTCGAGTCCAAACGAGCCATATAGTGTTCCACCCATAGCACCGCCAATGAAGGCACCGATGAATTGAGCGCTGGAATACACACCCATCGCCGTGCCTTTGTTTTCCAATGGGCTAAGCTTTGACATCATCGATGGCAGACTGGCTTCAAGAATATTGAATGCGGTAAAGAATAACCACAGACAAATCAGTATAGTGGTTAACGAGTGAGCAAAAAACGCCCAACCTAATTCTGCCAAACCAATCACCGCGATAGCACTGATGAAAACAGATTTCATTTTACGTTTTTTCTCAGCGATGATGATGAATGGCACCATGGTGACAAAAGCTAAAAGTAATACCGGTAAATACGCCATGGCGTGTTGGCTTTTGTCTAAGCCCGCTACATCCTGTAAGACGTGGGGTAATGCGAAAAAGCTGGTGGTGAGTAGCAAATGCAACAGCATAATGCTGAGCACTAATCGCATGATTTGTTTATTGCCAAACACTTTGCCAAATTGCTTTGGCACGGGGCCCAGATCAGTGTGCGTCACCAGTCGTTTGGGAGAGGGAACCCATAGATGCAGAATGCCAATACCAAGTAATGCCAGCAGCGCGGTGGCCCAGAAAATACCTGACAAACCAATCCAGTGTTCAAGAATAGCGCCTGTGGCCAATGCAACAGAAAATGACAGACCAATACTGATACCAATACTTGCCATGGCTTTTGTACGCTGTTCATCTCGGGTGAGATCGGCGGTGAGAGCCATAATGGCAGCAGCGATGGCACCACTTCCTTGTAACAAACGACCGACGATGACCATTTCAATCGATTGTGCGGTCGCCGCAATCACACTACCCGCAGCAAATAATAGTAAGCCAATAGTGATAACGCGCTTACGACCGATTTTGTCGGATAACATCCCAAATGGGATTTGTAAGAGCGCTTGCGTCAATCCGTATGCGCCAATAGCAATGCCGATAAGCATTGGCGTGCTGCCCGTGTATTGATGCGCCGATATCGAAAAAACCGGCAAAATCATGAATAAGCCCAGCATTCTCAAGGCAAATATCAACGAAAGCCCTGAAATACTCCGCTTTTCCAGCGAGGTCAATGAGTTTGTTGTAGTTTGTTTTTGCGTCATGGTAGTCGGACAGAGTATATTGATCCGTTTGATTTTACTACGGAATCCTGATGAAAAATATAAGCGTTCCCGGGATGAAAAATATAAGCATTCGTGGGGCTCGAACCCACAATCTTAAAAATATTGACCTGGACCTGCCGAGAGATGCTCTGATTGTAATTACTGGCCTGTCTGGTTCGGGAAAATCCTCGCTTGCCTTCGACACATTATACGCAGAAGGGCAGCGTCGATATGTGGAATCCTTGTCAGCCTACGCCAGACAGTTCTTATCGATGATGGAAAAGCCGGATGTGGATCATATTGAAGGCTTGTCTCCTGCGATATCGATTGAACAAAAATCAACATCACATAATCCGCGCTCAACGGTCGGTACCATCACCGAAATTTATGACTATTTAAGGTTGTTATTTGCTCGTGCGGGTGAACCACGTTGTCCGACACATCATCAACCATTGGCAGCACAGACGGTGAGTCAAATGGTAGACGCCGTGCTGGATATGCCGGAAGGTAAACGCTTGATGCTGATTGCACCAGTGATTCAGGATCGTAAAGGTGAGCATCGTGATGTCTTGGAAGAATTACGAATCAAAGGCTTTGTTCGTGCGCGCGTGAATGGTCAAGTTATTGAGCTCGATGATCCGCCTGAATTGGAGCTGCGTAAAAAACATACCATTGAAGCGGTGGTGGATCGTTTTAAAGTGCGCCCGGACATTCAGCAACGGTTGGCTGAATCCTTTGAAACGGCATTAGCCATGGCGGATGGTGTGGCGAAAGTCGTGTCGATGGATGATGAATCTGATGAGACTTTATTTTCTGCACGTTTTGCCTGTCCAGAGTGTGGTTATTCGATTTCTGAATTAGAACCACGCATGTTCTCATTCAATAATCCTGCTGGAGCTTGTCCGACTTGTGACGGGCTTGGGGTGAAGCAGTTTATTGATCCCGCTCGAGTAGTGACTCATCCTGAATTAAGTCTGGCAGCAGGTGCCATTCGGGGGTGGGATCGCCGAAATGCGTATTACTACCAACTAATGCTATCGCTAGCGGAGCATTATAAATTTGATCTGGATACGCCCTTTCAGGACTTGTCCGATGAGATTCGTGAGGTCATTTTATATGGTAGTGGTAAAACGCAGATTGCCTTCAGCTACATGGGCGACCGTGGTAAAAGCGTCAGTCGTAAACATCCGTTTGAAGGCGTGATTCCGAATATGCAGCGTCGTTATCACGAAACAGAATCAAACAGTGTTCGTGAAGATTTGGCTAAATTTCATTCCATCCGTGCTTGTCCGGAGTGTCATGGAGCCAGATTAACGCTGGCTTCGCGTAATGTATTTGTGAATGAAATTACCTTACCTGAAGTCACAGCAATGCCTATCGGTGAAGTGAGTACTTTCTTTGAAACACTCACCTTACCTGGTAAACGTGGCGAAATTGCAGAAAAGATTGTCACCGAAATTTCAGCGCGTCTGAGCTTTCTGGTGAATGTTGGTCTTGATTATCTGAACCTTGCACGCAGCGCGGAAACATTATCGGGTGGTGAAGCGCAGCGTATTCGTTTAGCCAGTCAGATCGGTGCGGGTTTAGTAGGGGTCATGTACATTCTGGATGAACCTTCGATAGGGCTGCACCAACGTGATAATGATCGCCTGCTGGAAACCTTAACCCGACTACGTGATTTAGGTAACACGGTCATTGTGGTTGAGCATGATGAAGATGCGATTCGCATGGCAGACTTTGTGCTGGATATTGGGCCTGGTGCCGGTGTGCATGGTGGTCAAATTGTGGCTCAGGGTACACCTGAAGAAATCATGAAAAGTGAAGAGTCACTGACCGGGCAATATCTGTCAGGCCGTAGAAAAATTGAACTGCCAGCGAAACGTCAGCCACCTCATGCAGGCCGTGTGATTGGTTTGAGAGGTGCTTGCGGAAATAATCTGAAAAATGTGGATATTGATGTGCCGATTGGGCTGATGACCTGTGTAACCGGTGTGTCAGGTTCTGGGAAGTCCACGCTAATCAACGAAACTTTATTAAAGCTGACCGCAAAAAACTTAAACGGCAATTCAGAAGAACCCGCACCACATTCTGAAATTATTGGTTTAGAGCAGCTGGATAAAGTGGTGGCGATTAATCAAAGTCCGATTGGCCGTACGCCGCGTTCAAACCCGGCCACCTATACGGGGTTGTTTACACCCATACGTGAGTTATTTGCGGGTACACCAGAAGCACGTTCACGTGGTTATGGTCCGGGGCGGTTTAGTTTTAATGTGAAAGGCGGACGTTGTGAAGCCTGTCAGGGCGATGGTCTGATTAAAGTTGAAATGCATTTCCTGCCCGACATTTATGTGCCATGTGATGTCTGTAAGGGCCAGCGATATAACCGCGAAACACTGGATATCCGCTACAAAGGTAAAACCATTACCGAAGTACTGGATATGACAATCGAAGAGGCGAATGTTTTTTTTGAAAATATTCCGGTCGTGGCGAAAAAGTTACAGACATTGATTGATGTTGGTCTGACCTATATCAAGCTTGGCCAGAATGCGACTACCTTATCGGGTGGTGAGGCGCAGCGGGTCAAATTAGCTAAAGAGTTATCCAAGCGTGATACAGGTAAAACCCTGTATGTCTTAGATGAGCCAACCACGGGGCTGCACTTTTTCGATATCGAACAGTTACTCAAAGTCCTGCACAGCCTGCGAGACCGTGGCAATACCATTGTGGTCATTGAGCATAATCTGGATGTGATTAAAACAGCAGACTGGATCATTGATATGGGCCCTGAAGGTGGTGCACGTGGTGGTGAAGTGCTGGCCGTTGGTACACCAGAGGAGGTGGCCGAACATCCGGCTTCTTACACCGGTAAATATTTAAAGCCTTTATTGAACTCATGAGCCTAGAACAAGAAATAAAACTTCAGGTAACGCAGGCTGACTCGCTTAACTTGCAAGCGCTGGGCTGGCTGACTTCCATGTTGAAACAGGATGTATATCAACAACATTTGTTGAGTACCTATTTTGATACGCCGGACAAAGCCTTAATGACATTTGGCGTAGGGCTGAGATTACGTCAAATAGGTGAACAATGGCTGCAAACAGTGAAATGTAGCGGTCGTGCTAGTTCTGGCTTGCATGAACGTCAAGAATGGGAGCATGAATTAGTTGCTCCGGTATTTGATCTTGAGCGTCTGGCAGAAACCGCGATTGCACCATTACTGGAACAAGAACAAGTATGGAGTGCTATCGAGCCGGTGTTTACCACCGAGTTTGAACGAGATGTCTGGTTATTGGTGTTAGAGGCTGACACCGTGGTTGAACTGGCTTATGACCGAGGAGAAGTCAGAGCAGGTGGCAAACAAACAGCGATTCATGAAATTGAGCTGGAATTAAAGCACGGCGATATAGAACATTGCCAAAAATTAGCCGACAAGCTTAAGGCCGCTCTGCCACTTGAATACAGCAATATCAGTAAGGCGGGCTTGGGATATAAATTGTCACAAGACACTGATAAGTAAAGAATTGTTTAGAAATGTTAAGTGACAGACAAAGGCCATATTGTCTGTTATAGTCGAACCATTGCTTCTATCAAGTTAATGATGATGCAGGGTGATTTCCCGCTTATTGCTCTGTGTTGCTTGTTTTCCCAAGCGAGAAGGAGAATCGACTATGAAGAAAAAGTGGATCGTTGTCGCCGAGAGCAGTCGGGCTCGGATTTTTTCTGTTGAGAGTCGGACTAGTCCACTTAAAGAAATCGATGACATGGTCAATACTGCCAGTCGCGCTCATAATCAGGACTTAGTATCTGACGAGCCGGGGCGAGGTTTCGATAGTTATGGTTCTGGAGGGCGTCATGCTATGGAGTCCAAAACGGAACCGAAAAAACAGGAAATGCAAATGTTTGCTCATGACTTAAGTGAGCGTTTGGAAACGGCTCGCCGCACAGGTGATGTCAACGACCTTGTGTTGATTTCCCCACCCAGCTTTCTGGGGGCACTCAAGCAACAAATGGGTGAAGTGACACAAAAATATATCAGTCAGACCATTAACAAAAACTTTATCAATAAAAGCGAACAAGAAATTCGCCAGTATTTATTTCAGTAATATTCAGTTAAGCCGGTAACAATACGTTGTTGCCGGCTTTTTTTATCTTGTTGACAGACCTCGACCAGTTTCAAACTTCCAGGTACGAATCACGGTCAGCATATCGTTATTTTTCAATACATCTTCCGGTATGGCAGCATAAGGCGCCCCCAGTCGGACGATCTTGACCGCGGCATCATCCAGTACTTTATGGCCTGATGAACGTGATACGACGATGCCACCCGCTGGCACACTGCCGTCAGGATTAATATCTACAGACAACATCAGGCTACCACTTAGGCCTTTTTGCCTCGCTTCCTGCGGGTAGTTCATATTACCTATTCGCTCGACCTTCATTTCCCACGCTTTCATATAGGCAGCGGCAGCAAACTCTTTGGTAGAGGCTGAAATACGTCGTTTTTTTGGTCTTTCACTCAGTGCTTTAGTGCTTTTATCGAGTTTTTCCTGCAGCTCGCTGATTTCACTTCTGGCTTGCATCATCAAATCACGGGCAGAAATGTCAGGTTTAGTGACCTTTTCAGGTTCTGCTTCAGTTTTAGCTGCGGTTTCTGCTGTCTCGGTTTTTTCTACCTTGCGTTCCGCTTTTTCCTGAGTGAGCTTTTTAACGGGCTTTTCAGGTTGAGGAACGGGTTTTGCCTTGGGCTGCGGTTTAGGTTTTTTGACTTCAGGCTTAGGTTCTACTTCTTTGGGTTTTGGTGGTGTTGGCTCTGGAGCCGGAGGTTGTACCGCAACTGTTTCCGTGTCGGCGACAGTGTCTGTTTTTGGTGCTGGCGGCGGTGCTGATGGAACATCTTTGGTGACCGGGACAGGTTTATCTTTTGTCGGTTCTGGGGTCGGTGTATCAAGCTCACCTCCACCTTCATTATTGGCCTGCGCCAGAAAGTCTGCCTCTTCCGGTTTGATTTTGTCTTGTTGTTTCACCAATGTGATATCAAGATTATTCGCAGGTGCATTGGTGGGTTTTGAAAACACATCAAAGCTCACGCCCAGCACAATCACCAGATGCAGGATGACTGAAAACAGCAAAGTAAAAATAAGTCGATCTGATGATGCGCTGGTAGCCATGATTATGGAGTCGTTGTTGTGCCTATTTCACGTAAAATCGGTTGAGTTGATTTGTCAGTAAAATGAATTTTTTCTGCATGGATGGGGTCATTTCGACTTGACCATCAGTTCGAACAATCATCACTTCCTTAATACCCATTGATGCGGCAATCTCTGGCCAGTCTTTGCCAGCCACGATTAATGCGGTCGCTGCGGCATCAGCACGAGCGGCTTGCTGATGAATAACCGTTGCAGAGATATTATCCTGAGCCGGATAACCTGTTCTTGGGTCCAATATATGAGGATAACGTTTACCTTCATAGGTGAAGAATCTTTCGTAGTCACCCGAGGTGAAAACACTTTCATCACCCGAAACGGCTACGGAAGCCAGCATTGCGGCTTCTTTGCGTGGGTGACGAATACCAATGACCCAAGGGCGATGACCATGCTTACCAATAGCACGTAAATCGCCACCGATATTGATGATGGCATTATTCACACCTTGTTTTTTCAGTGCCTCAATAGCGGCATCTACCGCTGTGCCTTTGGCAAAACCACCAAAGCCCAGTTTCACCATAGGATTATCACTGGTCAGAATATTATCTTGAATATGAATATTTTCCATACTGGGGGCGGCTTTTAACCAGGCGTCGATTTTGTCTTGAGCGGGTGGCGGGCGCGATTCAAACCAATCATCACGATGGTAACCCCAGAGCTCAAATAATTTACCAGCGGCCGGGTTGAATAAATGATGACTTTCCTTGGCATAGGTGGCCGCTTCTTCGATAACGGCAGCGACTTGAGGTTTGATTTCAACTGGTTCGCCATTCGCGATAGCTTTATTTATTCGAGTTAAGGTGCTGGGTTTCCAGGCATGCCAGGTGTCGTTGATGGCGTTGAATGAGTCTTCCAAAGCATCAACGGTTTTTTCAGCTGTTTCAGCATCTACGCCATAAAGGCTGACATCAATCTCAGTACCAAAGGCATAGAACTTCGCCTGGCGGGCGCTTTCTTGTGGTTCTCCACAAGCGGTGAGTAGGGCTACTAGAATTAATAAAAGAGGAAAGAGTTTCATCATAAAAGTTTATCTATCGCTGTCATTAAGTCGGCACCAATATTGATACCAAATTGTCTATCAAGTTCACGGATACAGGTCGGGCTGGTGACATTTATCTCTGTCAGATAATCACCAATGACGTCCAGTCCGACAAAAATTAAGCCTTTTTCGCGTAGTTTGGGGCCAACTTGCTCGCAGATCCAACGATCCCTGTCAGTCAGTGGCCGACCTTCGGCTCGCCCACCTGCAGCAAGGTTGCCGCGCGTTTCACCTTCAGCTGGGATACGGGCCAGGGCGTAAGGCACCGGCTCACCATTTATCAACAGAATACGTTTGTCGCCGTCTTTGATTGCCGGCAAATACTTTTGCGCCATGACCGAACGTTTTCCATGTTCTGACAGCGTTTCGACGATAACTGAGAAATTAGGATCGCCCTGATTGATGCGGAATATCGACGCGCCACCCATGCCATCAAGTGGCTTAAGAATAATATCGCCATGCGTCTGCTGGAAATCTTTTATCAGATGTTTCTGGCGTGTCACCAGAGTGGGAGGACAGCATTGTGGAAACCAGGCGGTAAAGAGTTTTTCATTGGCATCACGCAGGCTTTGTGGATCATTGATAATAAGCACGCCATTAGCCTGAGCTTGTTCCAGCAAATAAGTGCTGTAGATATATTCCATATCAAATGGCGGATCTTTACGCATCAATATGGCTTCTACATCAGTGATGGGTCGAGTGACTTTTTCACCCAGTTCAAACCAGTGCTGCCGGTCATCAAACACGCGAAGACTGCGCATTTCAGCAAAAACTTTTCCCTCAGATAGAAAAAGGTCTTGCTGTTCCATATATAAAATCTGCCAGTCTCGCTGCTGCGCGGCTAGCATCATCGCAAGACTACTGTCTTTTTTGGTATTAATCCGATCGATCGGATCCATAACGATGCCAATGGTTCGTTGCATAGTCACTCTCATGATTGCCTGACTCAGATGGTGAATTGTACCTGAATGGTGACAATGGAGTGGCGAGGAAAATGTGTGCTCAGGCTTTCTCGTATCAGATTTATCTGCTGTCGACCTCTACAGTCAGCTCTGTATTCGCTATAATCCCGTATGTTTTGACTTTGGATTGTGAAATCGAGCTAATGACTAAGACAGCGGTGATGAAGGCGGAAACGCCAAGAACCTTTCAGGAACTGATCCTCAGGCTGCAACAGTACTGGGCTGAGCAGGGCTGCGTGCTTCTCCAACCTTACGATATGGAAGTCGGTGCAGGGACATTCCATCCAGCGACATTTTTGCGCGCGATTGGCCCTGAACCATGGAGTGCTGCTTATGTTCAGCCTTCACGTCGCCCGACTGATGGCCGTTATGGTGAAAACCCGAACCGATTACAGCACTATTATCAGTTTCAGGTTGTGTTAAAACCATCACCAATTAACATTCAGGAACTGTATTTAGGCTCTCTGGAAATGCTGGGGCTGGATACTGCTATTCATGATGTGCGTTTTGTCGAAGATAACTGGGAATCACCGACCCTCGGTGCATGGGGTCTTGGTTGGGAAGTATGGTTGAACGGTATGGAAGTCACACAGTTCACCTATTTCCAACAGGTGGGTGGACTCGAATGTCGACCCGTCACCGGTGAAATTACCTACGGTCTGGAACGTATAGCCATGTACCTGCAAGGTGTGAGCAGTGTCTATGACTTAATCTGGGCAGATGGTCCTATGGGTAAAGTCACTTATGGTGACGTGTTCCACCAAAACGAAGTCGAAATGTCGACTTACAACTTCGAACATGCCGATGTGGACAGTTTATTCACTACATTTGATACCTGTGAACGTGAAAGTCAACGCATGATAGAAGCAGGTTTACCGCTACCTGCCTATGAGCTGGTGTTGAAAGCGTCACATACGTTTAACTTACTCGATGCAAGAAAAGCCATTTCCGTGACAGAAAGACAGCGATTTATCCTCCGTGTACGTACCTTAGCCAGAGCCGTTGCTCAGGCCTATTACGACAGACGTGAATCATTAGGTTTTCCAATGGTTCAGTCTGAAAATAAGGAGGCACAGGCATGAGTCAGACTCAGGATTTGCTTATTGAGATAGGCACAGAAGAATTACCGCCGAAGGCTTTGTTGAAATTGAGTCAGGCATTTCACCAAGGGGTTGAACAAGGCCTAAAAAATGCTGAGCTAAGCTTTGATGCACTTCGTGCTTACGCTACACCAAGACGTTTGGCTTTAGTGATTTCGAAGTTACAAACGCAACAAGATGATCTCACTGTAGAACGACGTGGCCCGGCCGTAACCGCCGCATTTGATGAAGATGGTAATCCGACCAAAGCCTTACAAGGCTTCGCTCGTTCTTGTGGCGTGGATGTTGATGATTTGGAAACGATGCAGACAGAAAAAGGCGCATGGTTGATCTTCAGACAACAGCAAAAAGGGGCTGAAACCGCCACTTTATTGCCAGACATCATTCAGCAATCGTTAAATGCTTTACCCATTCCCAAGCGTATGCGCTGGGGCGACTTGCCGGGTGAGTTTGTTCGTCCTGTTCACTGGTTGGTTGTGTTACTAGGGGATGACATTGTTCCTGTCGAATTACTCGGCGTGAGCGCAGACCGTTTTACGGTTGGTCATCGTTTCCACCATCCTCAACCTATCCGTATCAGCACACCGATGACTTATGCACCACAACTGGAAACAGAAGGCCATGTGATGGTGGATTACGAAGCCAGAAAACAGGCGATTCATGGGCAGGTAAATGAACTGGCAGCCAGCCTCGGTGGTGATGCCGTGATTAATCCTGAGTTACTTGAGGAAGTGACTGGCTTAGTGGAGTGGCCCGTGGCCCTAGCAGGTAACTTTGATCAGCGTTTTCTAGAATTACCTCCTGAAGCGTTGATTTCATCAATGGAAGGTCATCAGAAATATTTCGCGGTACGAGCAAAGAATGGGGATTTACTGCCGCATTTCATCACTATCTGTAATATCGCTAGTCAGGATCCGGCACAAGTGATTGCCGGTAATGAACGTGTGATTCTGCCACGACTGAGTGATGCGGCCTTTTTCTGGGAAACAGATCGCAAGTCACCTTTGGCTGCTCGCCAAGAACAGTTAAAAACCATTGTGTTCCAGAATAAGTTAGGCACGGTTTATGACAAATCTCAGCGTGTTGCCGCATTAGCCGCCATTATTGCACAGCAGATGGGAAGTGAGGCTCAGTTAGCTGAGCGTGCAGCATTATTAGCAAAATGTGATCTTGTCACGGAAATGGTCGGTGAGTTCCCCGAATTACAGGGTATTATGGGCCGTTATTATGCTCAATTGGATGGTGAGCCTACTGATGTCGCGGAAGCACTGGACGAGCAATATCGTCCACGTTTTGCCGGTGATGAGCTGCCGCAAACAGCGACTGGTATTGCCGTCAGTTTAGCCGAAAAACTGGATACGATTGTTGGTCTGTTTGGTATTGGCCAGCCGCCTTCTGGTGTTAAAGACCCGTTTGCCTTACGACGTGCGGCATTAGGTGTGCTGCGTATTATTATTGAGCGTCAACTGTCACTTGATCTGTTCGAGCTTATCTCTGAAGCGGTCAACAACTTTGTTGATATTCTGACTGAAGATGATGTGAGAACTCAGGTGATGCAGTATTTTTACGACCGTCTGCGTGGTTATGTTATCGACCAAGGGGCTAAAGCGGATGAATACGAGTCAGTGCTGGCAGTATCACCAACGCAACCGCTTGATTTCATGCAAAGACTGAATGCTGTAGCCGAGTTTAGAAAATTGGAGCAAGCAGAATCGCTGGCAGCCGGTAATAAGCGTATTGGTAATATTTTGCGTAAAAATGAGGCTGAGCAAGAAGGCCTGGTTGTTGAGCCTGGCCTGTTAGTTGAACCAGCTGAAAAAGCGCTGGCTGAACAGGTTGTGGAGGCACAACAAGCCTTGAAGCCTCTCTATGCTGCATCAGATTATGCGGGCATTCTGAATTATCTTGCCGGCATGCGTGAAACCATCGATGCTTTTTTTGAGCAAGTCATGGTAATGTCTGATGATGAGGCAGTGAGAAACAATCGATTAGCCTTACTCAATCAAACCCGAGCCTTATTTTTAGGGGTTGCCGATATTTCCTGCTTGCAGGAGTAACAGGAGCAATTATGTCGCTGATTATTCTGGACCGAGATGGCGTCATCAATCATGATTCGGATGATTTCATTAAAAATCCGGCAGAGTGGGAGCCGATTGACGGCAGCCTCGAAGCGATTGCTCGATTAAATTATGCGGGATACCGGGTGGTAGTGATTACCAATCAATCTGGTATCGCGCGCGGTTTGTTTGATGTAGAAACCTTAAACCGTATTCACAGCAAAATGCGTCGTATGCTGGCTCAGGTTGGTGGCAAAATTGAGGCGATCATGTTTTGTCCTCATGGTCCGGAAGATGATTGTCAATGTCGCAAGCCAAAGAATGGCTCTTTCGTGGATCTAGCCCATCGTTTACGTGTGAATCTGGACAATGTACCTGCTGTGGGTGATTCTCTTCGTGATATTCAGGCGGCGATGTTATCTCAGGCCAGGCCTATATTGGTCAGAACAGGTAAAGGTGAGAAGACTCTAGCTGCAGGCATTCCTGACGGTGTAGAGGTTTATGATGATCTGGCGAGTGTCGCTACAGCCCTATTAGAACGCAAACTACAATGATCTATATTCGATCCACTATTTTCTTTATTTTGCATGCGGTGACGGCAGTATTGTTTTCCTGTTTAGGCGTTCTGCTATGGCCTTTACCATTTAAATGGCGTTATGCCGTCGTCAGCCAGTGGGCGAAATCCAATATCTGGCTATTAGATAAAATTTGTCATGTAAAGCTCGAAGTTGAGGGTCGTCAGCATATCGGTGATGAACCTGCCGTAATCATATGTAAACATCAATCTTCATGGGAAACCCTGGCATTACAAGCTGTTTTTCCGCCTCAGGTCTGGGTGTTAAAGCGTGAATTATTCTGGATTCCGTTCTTTGGTTGGGGATTAGCATCTCTAAACCCTATTGCAATAGACCGTAAAGCAGGCCGAAAAGCCCTGAATCAAGTGATAGAGCAAGGCTTAGATCGTTTAACATCGGGTGCCTGGGTGGTGATTTTTCCGGAAGGTACCAGAATAGCAAAAGGCTATATTGGTCGATTTGGAATTGGTGGCGCCAGACTGGCAAAAGAAACCGGATATCCGGTTATTCCTGTCTGTCATGATGCCGGTAAATCATGGCCCAAACATGGTTTTTTGAAATACCCTGGTGTAATAAAAATGACTATAGGTCAGAAGATAGCTACCGATAGCCTATCTGCAGCTGAATTAAATCAGCAGTTGTTCGAGTGGATGGAAATACAACAAACCAAGTTGGAAGGTAAGAAACCGATGCTTCTGGACAAAAAGAAAGAACAATAAGGTAACGACCGTGGCGAGAGCAGAAGGCATTTTACGAGTACTGATTATCGATAGTTCTTTGACCGATGCAGATGCTATCGTCAACGTGCTCCGTAGTGCTGGACATGCGGTCAGAGCAACAAGGGAAGATAAGCCTGCAGCAATTGAAAAGCTGTTATCAGCCCAGAATTGGGAATTAATTTTATGTCGAGAAAATATCGCTGATATCCAGCCGATGGATATTTTGAACCTGATACAGCATCTAGATAAAGACCTGCCCTGCATCATCATTGCTGATGATAAATCACATGAAACGGAATACTTTTCGAGCATCGTAAAAGATGTTGTCTTGTTTGAAGATAAACCACGATTACAGTTTGTGATTAATCGCGAGCTGGATAATCTATTTATCAGACGTTTAGCCCGACGTAATGAGCGAGCACTCAGGGAGAGTGAGAAACGCTCTAAAACACTGCTTGATAGTTCAAGAGATGCTGTTGCTTATATGCATGAAGGGATGCATATCTATGTAAACCAGGCTTACCTGAATTTGTTTGGTTATGAAGAGGCGGAAGATATTGCTGGGCTGCCGATTCTCGATTTATTCAGTGCAGATGACCATCCTAAATTTAAGGCGGTATTCAGACAGTTTACTGAGCAAACGGATGCTCCCCCAGTGACGATGACTGGCAATGGATTAACAGCAGAAGGCATAACCTTCAAGGCAGAAATTCAATTTAGTCACGCTCGTGTTGAAGGGGAAGATTGCACTCAGGTTGTGATCAGAGACGATACGGTAATCAATCAACAACCTAAGGCTGTTATCCCAGTACTGGATGATCATGACCAACTTACCGGCTTATATAACCGTAGTCGTTTTATTACTGAGTTGGAAAAAACTGTGCACCGTGCTGCTGAGGGTGAGGGCGATGCGCAACTACTCTATTTGGTACTGGATGATTTCTTTTCGATAAAAGAAAAAGTGGGACTGGCTACCAGCGAAGTTATTTTGAAGAGTGTGTCTGATTTATTGCACGATAACTTGGCTGAACAGGAAGTTATCGGCCATTACGGTGATCAGGTCTTTACCATAATCGTACCGAATCATGACGATACGTATGTTGATGAGCGCGCAGAGTCTTTCCGAAGAACCATTGATGACTACGTGTCACATGTTGCAGGTAAAACGATAGATTTACGCTGCAGTGTTGGTATCGCTCGCGTTAATGAAAGTCAGTTGACCGCTGAAGCTGTGTTAGAAAATGCAGATAGAGCGGCGATGAAAGCTCAGCATGCGGGTGGAAACCAGGTCATACGGTTCCGTGCTCAAACAAATCAAACTGGACAGCAGTCCAGCGAAAGCTGGCGTCAGCAGCTACAAAAAGCGTTGCAGGACGATAACTTCACTTTATTTTATCAACCGATTGTCAGTTTGCATGGTGAAGAGCAGGAATTTTACGAAGTATTATTGCGCCTTGAGGTAAATGGCGAACTGATTGCAGCGGATAGCTTTATCCAACATGCTGTTCAGTTAAAAATGATGACAGAGATAGATAAGTGGGTGATTCGTAGTGCTTTAAAAGCATTAACCATTCATCGTCAACGTTATCCTAAAACACGTTTCTTCATCAAATTATCAGAGCAAAGTCTTCATGAAGAAGCGTTTGTAGATTGGTTATCCGCTTCACTTTCAGCACAACAGCTGAATGCACACGCCCTTATTTTTGAAGTCAGTGAGACAATGGCGATTGATAATGTTGAGCAAGTCAGGCACGTGATCGAACGTTTACAAGGCTTGGGCTGTGAATTTGGTTTAGAGCACTTTGGATCGGGTATAGATTTCTCAAATAGTCTGAAAGCATTTAATGTGGATTATCTAAAAATCAACGGTACATTTGTTGAAAATATGGCACATGATGTTGAAAATCAGGCAGCTGTCAAAGCCATCATTGAAATGACAAAAGAAGCGGGCAAGCGTTCTATCGCGGAGTTTGTATCAGATGCGAATAGCTTAGCGCTGTTGTGGCGCTTAGGTGTAGATTATGCCCAAGGTTATTATATCCACGAGCCATCACCTGAAATGAATTACAACTTTGAAGATGACGAGCTGTGAGCTTTAGTAAAAAAAGCCGGGTCAGAAGCCCGGCTTTATTTTTATCTATTTCCGCGTAAAGCGTTAATTCTCTCTTCCAATGGTGGGTGCGTCATAAATAATGCTGAAAGACCACCACCTTTGCCACCAGAAATACCCATAGCATGAAGTTGATCTGGTAACGCTTCGGTGGATGTGCCAGCTAAGCGTTGCAATGCAGCAACCATTTTTGGTGCTCCAACTAAACTGGCAGCACCGGCGTCGGCACGAAACTCACGTTGACGACTAAACCACATCACGATAATGCTAGCCAGAATACCCAGTACCAGTTCTGCGATGATGGAAGTAATCCAGAATGCCGGGCCATGACCTCGTTCTACTTTAAAGACTGTACGATCAACGAGATGTCCAATCACACGTGATAGAACAATGACAAACGTGTTCACTACACCCTGTATTAAAGCCATAGTCACCATATCCCCATTGGCTATATGGCTGACCTCATGGGCGAGAACGGCTTCCACTTCATCTTGAGTCATGGACTGCATCAAACCCGTGCTGACAGCCACTAGTGCATTATTTTTATTGGCACCAGTGGCAAACGCGTTCGGTTGTGGTGAGTTATAAATAGCCACATCAGGCATACCAATATTAGCTTGTTGCGCCAGGCGGGTAACGGTACTTAGCAACCATCGTTCAGTCTCATTTTTAGGTTGTTCAATGACCTGAGCCCCTGTCAGATGTTTTGCCGTCCATTTTGAAATAAGCAGGGAGATGATCGAGCCACTGAAGCCGATTACGGCGGCATAAATAATCAAGGCATTCATATCCAGACCGACGCCTTGTTCGTCTAAAAGGCTATCTATGCCAAGCAGTCGCATTGTAATGCTGAGAACGGCGAGTACAGCGATATTTGTACCAAGAAAAAGTAGTATGCGTTTCATGCATGTGATCCTGTCTTAATAAGTCATCGTTAATATGGGTTGAGACACTGCTATTTTCAAGCAGAAAAAAGACAATTTTTCCTTATCTCAGTTTCCACTTGATGACGTTTATTATCGCAATCCAGATGTGATTGAGCTTCAACAAGTACTGTGCACACAGGCTCGCCAGGCTGAATCTTCTGTCTGGCGTGGGGAATATCCCGAGTCTCAACAGGCCACGTTGCCTTGCTCTTTACGAATAATGCTTTATCTGCAAAAAGGTATGAGAGACTGGTAACGTTCGTCATTTCACTATTTTGCTGTTGGATTTCAGCAGGTAGTTTCCCAATACAAGCCTGAATATGCCAACGCAACATATCCGTATTATTGGCGTAAAGCTCCGCTGAAGCGGAAAGTCTTGGATTCAGCTCAAGGATATAAATATTAGCTAACTCGTCAATCATAAAGTCGAGACTGCCATAACCGCGAAAAGTGATTGCTGTTACAAGCTTTTCTAGTGCCTTAGCAAGAGTTGCTTTAGAAGACTGGCTGATATCAAAGTGATTAATGATTTGCTGTAGCTGAAATGTTTCTGTGTGTATCTGTTCGTTAAACCCAAAGATGAACACAGACTCACCGTCAGCAAGAAAACTGACTGAGCCTGACCGACCATTGATATATTCCTGAAAAATGAGATGGCGATCAACGTAGTTAGATATACTCGGCTGTTGAATATGTGTACCACCGCTGCCCATCAGATCTTTTGTTATCCAACGTTTTTTCTTTTTATCAAAAGCCTGAACCCAATGGGTTTCTGGAAAAGGAATGTCAAGTTGTTGAAGTAGAGGGAAAAAGCGTTGTGGTGATCTTAATTTATCTAATACTTGAAAATCATTACCAAGAATTTGGATATGTGTGGGCAAGCAGTTTAAGAGTTCATAGAAGCGTTCAATGCCAGTAGAAAAAATCAGCAGGCAGCGCTGTTGTTGGGTAATTAGTTCAAAAGATGTGAGTATGGATTCTATGGAAAGCAGTTCTAGGGGAGGGATACGGATACATCGATCAGCAACTTTTTGTGTATCTCTATCTGCAAAACAGTCAACGACCCAGGTTGTGTATCCAAGCTGAGCCGCTGACTGTGCAATAAAGCGAGCTGTTTGACCAAAAATGAGAAGTGGTAACCGCTCTTCATCCATCGTTGTATGAGATTAGACTAATTTACGCGCACCATCGAAGGCATTACGGAAATCAAGATAAACAGGTTTTTCTGACTCTAATGTCTCTCTTAACAGTGCTTGCTGTAATTTGTATTTAACATCACCAATAGCTAATGCACCAATACCAACGGCATCAGGTGAATTAGTGGCATGTGTCAACGGTGCGCCAAAGTCCATCAATTTAACGCCTTCGATACCCAGTGGTGACACGGCATTAACATCGCCAGCCACTTTGAGTTTAGTCGCATCACGTAAAACAGATGCATTCAGTACCTGGACCCCTGCTTTAGCTGCACAGAAAACGATGTCTGCGTCGTACAATAAACGGGCTTTATCAGCATCAGAAGCCGCTGTCGTGCCTCGTAAATCAACGTCATAGCGTTTTTTGGCTTCTGCAGCAAACTCTAGTGCAGTATCAATAGAGAAGTGATCAACAATGGCCGTTTCTGCACCCTGAAGGGCAGCAATAACTGCTGTAGCAATACCCACTGGTCCGGTTCCACCGAAGACAACGGCTTTAGCGCCTTTTAATTCTTGTTTAAATTTATTTTTCAGTTCACGCTCGACACAAGCCACCAACGCTGCAGCTGTAGTGAAAGCACCACTTGGATCAGCAAAAACTGAAATTTCAAAAGGAGGAACCATGGATTTTTTAGCTGATTCCAACATGTCCATCGCCAATCCGATATCACGTCCACCGATGAACATGCCGGTTTTTTCACACCTGAGGGACCACGTGAAAAAATAGCATCCTGAGTTAGACCTGCAACTTCGTTTAACTCAACATGTGAATATGGAATCAATACATCGTAACCCGCATCTAGTGCCATGTTAATGTCAAAGGGACTGTTGTGCTTCATTGGGTTAAGCATGTGAATAATCGAACGTTTGGACATAATTAATCCTTATAATAATCAAATTACGGCTGGAATATGATAATAGCCACAGTTACATAGAGGATTCAACAACTGCACCATGATTATCTGCAGATGTTTGAATAAAAACAGGTGCCTCATCCTCAGAAAAAGTCGTTTTAGCAAATGTCTCAAGCTGTTTGATCAGCTGCTCTGCCTGAGCATCACTTTCGACGAATATACATCCTGTCGGCCCCCAAGAGCTCTGAGCAATGCCTGTATGCCCCCATTTTTGGGCCTGCAATAGACAGGCTTCGACACGTTTACTGGTGTATCGGCCTCCTTGTGCTTGGGCAAAATGATCGCCAATTAACGCTTGAATATCTGTTACGGCTTTACCAAATTCATCACAGGATTGTTCAATGAGCGCAGGTAATAGCTGCATCAGCGTCATATGACTGATGATGCGAGCATTTTCCTGAGGAAACACGGGCAGTTGTTTAAATGCCTGCAATTCAGCGCTGCCATGAATACCTTGATGATTTGGATCCATTACTAACACGATTTTCCATTTCTCAGGAAAGTTAAGCTGAGCAAGAACAGGTGGGACAGTTTGCTGAGGCTTAAGGCCACCATCAATCACAAATCCGCCATGATCAAAAGTAGCAATACCAATTCCTGAACGTTTGCCACGCCCCAACTCTTTGGCAAGCAATGGCGTATCAATGGATAAACCATGAAACTTCGCAAGTGCGACGCCGAGAGTAAGAGTGAGTTGTGTTCCCGAGCCTAGCCCTGAATGTTCTGGGATAGCTGAATTAACAGAAATAGCGACGCTACGGTTGGCTTGGGGTAAATGTTGCCCGAGCTTTTCATAAAACAGCGTACATATTTGATTTATCTTCAATCGCATATTGTCAGTGACATATGCGCCTTGAATATTGAAGTTTTCAGCGGGAGATATATTAATGATTGTGTGGTGGCTGTTGATAGCAAGTCCGATACTACCGAACTTGCGACCAATGTCAGCATTTAAATCAAGAAATCCAAGATGAAGCCTGGCTGGAGCCTGAACGGTGACAGTTGGCATTGCCGTTAGGCTCTCCGCTTCAGCAGTTTTTTGTTTCACTGTTCGTTATCAATCTTGCAGGCTATATCGTAAATTGTGGTTTCATCTAGAAAGGCATCATTGCTTTCAAAGAGCGAGGCGATAGCACCACGATGAACTTTCATTTTGAAGTTACCAATAGCTATTGCACCGTAGTAACGCATGCCATTTTTCTCGACACCGTTATCCATGACTTCCATGCCTGCAACACCCAGAGGTGGGACAGCGTTAACATCAGCAACCACTTCAATTGATGTGTTATTGGCCAGTGCCATTTCCGGTACAACACAAACACCAGCTGGACCAGCGGCAATCACCACATGCGCATCAGATACGATTTGTTTAACAGCTTCATCACTTCGTGTTTCGCCTGGCATGACATCGACACCGTAGTGCTCTTTCATTTCTTTGACCGTGGCTTTACTTCTCTCCATGCTACGACAAGTCAGCGTCACTTTTTTTGCGCCTTCTCTGAGCATGTACAAAGCCGTGCGCTGGCCTACAGGACCGGAGCCAAGAATGACGACATTTTTATCTTTGACATCGTAATCAGTAAGCACTTTACGAGCGATGGCTGCAGCTGTTGTATTCGAGCCATTTGGATCGAGCATTACCGATACGCTGACAGGACCGAAAAATGCTTTTTTTACAGCTTTACCGACAAGATCACTGGCAGGCACATTTGAGCCACCGATGAAAATAGCGCTATTTTTCAGGTTTTTTCCACCACGGGTAAAAATCATTCCGTGAACATGTGGTGTGACATTGTCACGTGTGGCGCCGCCATGAGCAATGATGTTATCGACACCAGCATCATAAGCCACTGCTTGGTCGAAGGTGCTGGCAACTGGATCTGTATCCAAGTGCAATAACAATTTTTTCATTTGGCTATCTCCCGCCTGTGTTTATTAGTGTCTTAGTGAGGTTGAAATTCTACCTGATGTTGGTCTTGTGTGAAAATAAAGCGTTTTTTTACCGCGCCGTGATGGCAGAAGATTATGAAGAATTCATGTAGTATGTCTATTCAATTCTGTATCAAAATCAGGATAAGTGGAACTAAAGGTTTGAAGGTTGAGTCTTAACTCATCCGAACAAATGAATAATAAAATATAGGAGAGAATGAATGAAGATTGCTGGAGCTGCTGCATTGTTTGCTACTGGTTTGGCTTTATTGCCAACAATGGCAATGTCCAATGATTTTTCTACGGTTACCCGTGTGCATTTCGTCATGGATTGTATGGATGCGAATTCAAAAATGAATGTTTATGAGGGAGTTCATAAATGTTCATGTGTTGTAGATAAGTTAGCGGAAGCTTTTACTGAAAAGGAATTCGAAGATATCAGTACTGGCTTTATGTACAAAAACATGCCTGCAGATAAAGGTGCTGAATTCAGAGATGATAAAGGTGTTCAAAAGGGCTTAAAACTGTTCGAAGAAGTGAATCAAGCTGCTTATAAAGAATGTCGCATCCATAACTAAGATGACTATTATTTAGTTAAAAAAGGCCGCTCAAGCGGCCTTTTTTGTTTCAAACATTAAAAATCAGATCTCTTTTTCTATTTTAAATTCTTGAGATTTTGTGTCATGTACTTTTGCTTCTAGCTTACCATGCTCTTGAGGAGTGAATGTAAAACGAATGCTTGGATCTTCACTCATCGAAATACCGGCATCCACCGTAATCAGTGCTTGTCCGTTATAGCTGATATTCATTTTATCGATGTAGTGAGCCGGAATATATTTACGTGCTTTTTGATCAAATTGCAGCCCATTGTAGTTAGGGTGGCTAACGATCATCTGAGCCTGAACGGGCTCACCGACGCTCGGTTGACGCATTCGCAACTGCATTTTACCTAACCGAGCTAATGCGGCGGCGGCATCCTTGCCAGCGGGTGCACTGCAACCACCGGAAGCTTTAACAAAACGTGACACCATGTATAAACTGCCATCGTTCATTTCAGCGACAGCTCGAACATAGGTATATTGATCGACTCGCATGCGTGTGGATAAATCAACATTACCTAGCTCAGGTGAAAGATGGAATTTTGCAGAATAAGGCATTGGATTGTTATCTATAAAGATATAGATGTTCTCAATATAGTTATCCTGCGATTGCGGTTTTAACGATTTTATGGTGAGGGGCACAATGGCTGCATCTTCAGCACGCTTTGGTGCTTCCAAGCTTAATATATCTTCCGCCTCATCCTGTATTGTCCTGTCACCGAAGTAAGTTTGTTTCAGCGTTGGCCATACGGGCTCTTCTGGTGTGGCCGCCCAGGTGGAGTGACTACTTAGAATGAGTACTAATCCTGCAAACATGATCGTTGATAATCGACTAAACATTTCTCTCTCCCCAATAAGAAGTTGTTGTTGTTTTATGTTTTTTGAAATGTATTGTATGGGAAAAGTTCCTGGTTTGGCAGCGGCTAATCATTATTAAAAGTTTGTATAAAAAGGATATTTCCTTCGCCGGTCAGACTGAGCTTTCCTAATGTGCAAATAAAATTGGCATGTAGACAATTAAATTAGATTCAGATTAGGAATGTCTGAACCGCGATATATCGATGTTCAACTGTTACAATACTGCCTTTATTGAACCTACCTAGTTGAGAGTTTCTAACATGACTATACGTACCCGTTTTGCTCCAAGTCCAACAGGTTATTTACACGTTGGTGGGGCGAGAACAGCTCTGTTTTCCTGGCTTTATGCCCGTAAACACGGTGGTCGATTTGTACTTCGTATAGAAGATACGGATCTTGAACGTTCTACGGCTGAATCTGTGCAAGCCATTCTTGATGGGATGTCATGGCTAGGGCTCGATTATGATGAAGGGCCGTTTTATCAAACGCAGCGCTTTGACCGTTATAAAGAAATCATTCAGCAACTCTTGGATCAGGGTGATGCCTATTATTGCTATTGCTCTAAAGATGAGCTGGAAGAGATGCGTGAGCAGCAACGCGCCAACAAAGAAAAGCCTCGTTATGATGGCCGTTGCAGGAAACTGACTGAGCCTAAACCCGGTGTTGAACCGGTTATCCGCTTTAAGAATCCCACGACTGGTAGTGTCATCGTCAGAGATATGATTCGTGGCAATGTTGAGTTTAAAAACGCTGAATTAGATGATTTGATTATTGCCCGCCCCGATGGCACACCGACCTACAATCTCACGGTTGTGGTCGATGATATGGATATGCAGATGACCCATGTTATCCGTGGTGATGATCATCTCAATAACTCACCCAGACAGATCAATATCTTCAAAGCACTCGGGGCTGAGCCGCCTAAGTTTGCTCACGTGCCGATGATTCTTGGTGATGATGGGGCCAGACTCTCAAAACGGCACGGTGCTGTTGGCGTGATGAGTTATCGTGATCAAGGGTATCTCCCCGAGGCCTTACTAAACTATCTCGTCAGACTGGGATGGTCACACGGCGATCAGGAAATCTTTTCAATACAAGAAATGATTGAGCTTTTTGACATTGAAGATGTCAACAAGGCAGCGTCAAGTTTTAATACAGAGAAATTATTGTGGTTAAACCAGCAATACATCAAAAATAGCACTCCAACTCATATTGCTGATCACCTTGCCTGGCATATGCAGCAGCATAACGTTGATATTTCTGTCGGCCCTAGTCTTGAAAAAATTGCCGTGCTTTATCAGGAAAGAGCAAAAACGCTGGTTGAAATGGCGGAAAGCAGCCTATTCTTTTATAACAAAGTCAGCAGTTTTGACGAAAAAGCAGCTAAGAAAAACTTGAATCAGGCTAGTTTGCCTCTGCTTCAAAATATGCAATCACGATTATCAGCTTTATCAGAATGGTTGGCTGAGCCTATTCATACAGAAATAAAAGCCTGTGCAGACATGCATGAAGTCGGCATGGGGAAAGTTGCTCAGCCTATCAGGGTGGCAATCACAGGGAATACTGTGTCTCCTTCCTTGGATGTGACACTGGAATTGCTTGGTCGTGAGCGCACATTGGCTGCAATTGAGTTCGCTATCGACTGGATCAATAATCAGGACTCATGATCAGGCAAAAGGAAAAAAGATAGGAATTTCATTTACTTAGGCTTTCGGGAAAAAATTCCCGAAAGTTATAAGTAAATTATCATAAAAAAGATGGGAAATATGCTTGACTAACGTTTTCTTCGAGATTATTGTTGCCCTACGCATGAGGTTCAACACTGAACAATTTTCGTGTCGTATATAACTAGAAAGCAATAAAGAGGAAAACTTTATGAAGCTGAAAACTTTATCAATCGCAATGATGACATTAGCTGTACCAGGTCTGGCTGCTGCTGATGAGCTATTGCAAATGCAACAAAACGAAAACAACTGGGTAATGCCAGCAGGTAACTACAATAACCAACGTTACTCTGAATTAACTCAAATCAACAAAGACAATGTTAAAGATTTAAACATGGCATGGTCTTTCTCAACGGGTGTTTTACGTGGTCACGAAGGTAATGCTTTAGTTATCGACGGCACAATGTACGTTCACACACCATTTCCGAATATCGTGTTTGCGTTGGATTTAAACAACGATGGCGCGATCAAATGGAAATATGAACCAAAACAAAACTACGATGAAACAGTACCTGTTATGTGCTGTGACACAGTTAACCGTGGTTTAAGCTATGCAGACGGTAAAATCTTCCTGAACCAAGCGGATACAACTCTGGTTGCTCTGAATGCAGCTGATGGTAGTGTTGCATGGTCTGACAAACGTGATGATCCAAAACGTGGTGCGACCAGCACAGCAGCGGCTCACGTATTTAAAGATAAAATCATCGTCGGTATCTCAGGTGGTGAGTTTGGTGTACGTGGTTACGTTCAAGCTTATGACTTAGATGGTAACGTGAAATACAAAGCGTACAGCACCGGTCCTGATGATGAAATGTTAGTTGACCCAGAAAAAACCACTTCTATGCTGAAACCAGTTGGCAAAGATTCATCGTTGAAAACTTGGCAAGGTGACCAATGGAAAATTGGTGGTGGTACAACTTGGGGTTGGTATTCATACGATCCTGATTTGAACATGTTCTACTACGGCAACGGTAACCCATCAACTTGGAACCCGGTTCAACGTCCTGGTGATAACAAATGGTCAATGTCTCTATGGGGTCGTGACTTAGACACCGGTATGGCGAAATGGGTTTACCAAATGACACCATACGATGAGTGGGATTATGATGGTGTTAACGAAGTTGTGCTTGTTGACCAAAAACTGAAAGGCAAAATGCGTAAAACTGCCGTTCACTTTGACCGTAACGGTTTTGGTTACACCATGGACCGCGTAACTGGCGAACTGTTAGTCGCTGAAAAATACGATCCAGTGGTTAACTGGTCAAACGGTGTGAATCTGAAAACAGGTTTACATGATCGTGTAGCGAAATACTCTACTGCACGTAACGGTGAAGACGTGAACACAACAGGTATCTGTCCTGCGGCGTTAGGGTCTAAAGACCAACAACCATCTGCGTACTCACCACGTACTGGTTTACACTATGTTCCAACAAACCATGTGTGCATGGACTATGAACCATTTGAAGTGGAATACGTAGCAGGTCAACCATACGTTGGTGCTACATTAAGCATGTACCCACCTGAAGGCCAAACACATTTGGGTAACTTCATTGCTTGGGATTCACGTGAAGGTAAGATCGTATGGTCTAACCCAGAGCGTTTCTCAGTCTGGTCAGGTGCGTTAGCAACAGCTTCTGATGTTGTGTTCTACGGCACACTGGAAGGTTATCTGAAAGCGGTTGATGCGCAAACTGGTCGTGAACTGTGGAGATTCAAAACGCCATCAGGTGTTATCGGTAACGTCAACACTTACAAACATGACGGTAAGCAGTACATCTCAATCCTGTCAGGTGTAGGTGGTTGGGCTGGTATCGGTATGGCGATTCCAAGCTTAGAAAACGACACAGATGGTCTTGGCGCAGTCGGTGCATACAAATCACTGTCTAGCTGGACTAACCTGGGTGGTGTTCTGAGTGTATTCAGCCTGTAAGACCCAGATGATATAGATTACTCTGTAATCTTAATCTGAATAAAAGGCCCGGCATCTTTTGATGTCGGGTCTTTTTTTGAAACAAATATGTTAGCTTTATGGTCGAAAGTTTTTCATAATCAAAAAAAGGAAGAGAGAATGACCAAAATAAAGTATTGGGCACTAGTTATTATGGGAGTCCTACTGGGTTCAACATCCTCATATGCAGCAGGTGACTTGAAGCCCCTACCTGGACAAAAAGCCGTTCGCGTCTGTGCCGATGGCTATAACCTACCTTACTCAAATAGAGAAGGGGAAGGTTTTGACAATAAGATTGCTGAGCTACTAGGTAAAGAATTAGGATTACCTGTTGAGTATTACTTTTTCCCGCAACGAATTGGCTTTTCACGAAATACAATTAAAAAAGTTGATCCAGAGACAGGATTGTTTTTGTGTGATTTAGCGATGAGTATTCCAGAGCATACTGACTTTCTAAAACCAACTAAACCATATTGGAGCTCAATTGAAGCGATGGTTTATCGTAAAGGCGAAGGGTATGAACTGAATCAATTAAAAGATATTGCTACAGCCAAAAAAGATGGTAAACCACTGCGCATTGGTATTTTTGATCGTGGCGTAGCAACAAAAGCGCTGTTGGATCTTGGTTTGGCTGACCAAATTCAATATTTCCAAATGATGCCAGGCGATGCCCGTGTTAATGCAGGTCGGATCATTAATGAAGAATTGGCAAAAGATACAATTGATGTGGCATTACTATGGGGCCCGATTGCAGGTTATTATGCTAACGAATCAGATGTTCCGATGATAGTACAGCCTTTGAATGAATTAGGTGAGGCCTTTATTTTTAGTTTTAGTATGGGAACACGCTATCAGGATAAAAAATGGAATGCACTTCTGAACGAGTTTCTAGCAAAAAATAAAGATGAGATTGATGCAATAATGGCTCAATATCATTTGCCTTCACTGGAAAATGTGAATCCATATCCTAAAAAACGTGTTCGCAAAGATGATGACGATTAGGATGAAGTAAACCGGTATCGGGGTGACTATTCAATAGTTGCCCCGATAATTGTTTTCAGATTGAGATTAATTTTTTTGCAAATTCGCTTTGCTTTGTATCGGCGACATCTTCATCCATTAATTTTGTGCTAACCACCACGCCATCTGAACCAGACTGACGTACACTAATAAAACAGGGCATCTCATTGATGAGCTGTGGATTAATTTGCATCATTTCTTTGGCATAGGTGATGTTACAAAAGTTGGTGATAGTCGCTAGAGGAAAATCATCATCTCCCCGATCCCGGACCGCTTGTCCGATATGACTACGATGGATAATGCGATAGTTTTGCTCAGAAATAGCAATATCAAGATTTAACAGGGTGTCTTCAAATGAATAAGGGCTAGTGCGTTCATATATCTGAGCCGCAGGCTGAAATTGACTGCACGAAATAAGGAAATATAGTGTCAAAACTAACAATATTGCTTTCATGGAGCGCGTAATTAAACGATCATGTTTCATAAGGTTATCGCTAATTTATAATGAATAGCCATAAAGAATAACACTATAAAATTGAAGTAAAAAAGAGAGAGGTTCGAAGTGAAAAAAATACTAATGCTATGTGTGACAGGCTGGCTTCTTGTTCTATTCAGTTCTGCATATGCTGAGCCGGGATTTTCTGAAGTCAATAATGAGTTGTTTGATAAAGCACACTTAAAAAATATTACTCAGCCAGGTGAATTAACATACCAATATAAAAAAAGAGTTTTGTTGAAGACTCACGACAAGACACTATAAAAATGCAGGTGTCTAATATTCGTAATACTGGTCGTAGTGATCTCGCGTTTGATTTTTTTACCGGCAATTTTAAACGTCCATACGAACCTATGGAAAATCAGCGTGGCAATGGTGTGTTTGTCTTATTCTTAGAGTTTGATGTACACGATATGAAGCGCCTGACAGGCGGTGAATGGCGCTATTTTCAGCGTAAAATTCGCTGGGCAATGGCGGCAGGCGCAGAAAAAACCAGGTTGATATTGATTACAACGGTAAAAAAGTGAAGGGCACGCAGTATATTATTCAACCGTATATCAACGATCCTAAAAATGCACGTTATAAGCTATATGCGAGTAAATATTATATATTTACTCTATCAGAAGAGATTCCTGGTGAAATTTATCAGGTTAGAACCATTGTGCCGGATGGCGACACTTGGCATGAAGGTGAAGCAGCTTTGGTTGATGAAAGTATTACTTTTGAAAGTTATGAGCCAACCTAAGCTATTATTTATCTGACAGGAACGTTATTGAACGGGCTAACAACAGCCCGTTTTTTTTATATGAAACTACTATCTCGTTTTCGGAGTATTCAAGGCTCATTATTATTACATGAGCTTAGCTTCTTCATCATTATTCTGGTGACTGCCAGTGTTGGTATTGTCTGGGCGTTTGCATGGCAGCAAAGCTCGGAGGAATCATTACGGCTAACCTCCATGAATAATCATATGCAAAATATCCGGGGTGAGTTATATCGACAATTAAAAGAAGTCTTTGATGCAAACTTTTTAGATGATGAGTCTGCTCCAGAGGAATATGAAGACTATACCAACAGAATCAATGGATTTATTAAGGAACTCAAACAGGAAGCAATTGAAGAGAGAGAGTTACGTGCAGTTATTGATATCCAGCTTGCTTATCAGCGATTTCATGATGAGACATCTCTATTACTAACGGCTGAAAATCCTTCTGAGCAGCAAAAAGAGCTACTTAATCTGCAATTGGAAAAATACACCTTTAAAGAGCTTGAGGATGCTTTTGGCCAGTTTGAAAGCTTACTTAATAGTAAGCAGTACGCATTGGCTGATGATCGGCAGAAATGGATGTCACAGTTAATGTTATTGGTTCCTATCCCTGTCTTACTGGCATTCACTTTATTGTTACTGTCACGACAGTTTGTTAATAATAATGTACTTAAACCTCTCGCCAGAGTTATGCATGGCGCGCGGCGTTTTAGTAAAGGTGATCTCAAGCATGAAATAAAGCGTGGTGGCGTGGAGGAATTAGTTCGTCTCTCTGATGCGATAAATTCTATGGCGAATGATTTGGCCATCAATCGTGATCGGCTCATTGATGCAAAAAAACAAGCTGCTTTGGGTGAGCTGGTTCCTATTGTTGCCCACAATATCAGGAACCCATTAGCAGGAATACGCGCTGCATCACAAGTTACGCTTGACGAGAATACGGAACCAGAAATTCAGGAAGCACTAAAAGATATCATTATCGCTGTTGACCGTCTTGAACGTTGGGTGACCTCCTTATTAACCTATTTGCATCCTATCAAAGCCCATTTTATTTACCATTCATTGACCGCTGCCGCTGATAATGCACTCCTAATGATGGATTTGCAGCTTAAAGACAAAGATATACAAATCAGACGTGAAGGCTGGGATATTGGCTCTACTGAGCTGATGATTGACATTAATTTGATGGAGCAAGCTATATTTAACCTCCTACAGAATGGGATTGAAGCATCAGCTGTTTCATCAGAAATAGTACTGGTATACAAAGAAGACATTGATCACATTGAACTCAGCATTCGTGACAAAGGGAAAGGAATTAACTTTGATCCAATAGAAGAGAATGTGATTGGTAGAGATGAAACCAAGCGACTCAGTTTTGGTTTAGGCATCCCTTTTACTTTAAAAGTCATAAAACAGCACCAAGGAGAGCTAATTTATAACGCTAACGAGGAAAAAGGCACTTCGGTCACAATTAAACTACCCAAATTAATTAAGGTTACTTGATGTTGAATGTTTTACTAGTCGAAGATGAAACATTGTTTGCAAAATCTGTTTTGAAGCGGCTTCAAAGAGAAGGTCATACCGCAACAGTGATGGAAACGATCACTGATGCCAATGAGTATTTAGAAAAATCATTACCCGATGTCATCTTGCTCGATGTTCGTTTACCGGATGCTAGTGGACTCGATTTTTTACAGAGTCTGAGAGCGCATCAATCATGGCATGCCATTCCTGTCATTATGATGACAGCCTACGGTGAGTTAGAAGATGCCGTTCAAGCCATGAAACTGGGGGCAACAGACTATCTGAAAAAGCCGGTCGACTTAGATGAGCTCGTACTGACTTTAAATAAGGTGATGCAAACACAAAAGCTGAGCCAGCAACTTGACTATTCCCATGTGCGAGAGGCACATGGTAGCGAGCCTGTGGTGATGATCGGTCACAGTAGTGCCATGCATTCAATTAAGCAGCAAATGGAACGCATAATCCAGTTAGTTGATCGTGCCGAAACTGAGTTTCCCATTATTTTGATCAATGGTGAGACAGGTACAGGTAAAGATGTGCTCGCGCGCTACTACCATCAATCGGGTAAATGGCGTGACAAACCTTTTGTGCACGTTGATTGTGCTGCATTACCAAAAGAATTAATAGAAGCTGAGCTTTTTGGCTATGAGCGAGGGGCATTTACAAATGCACACCAAGCTAAAGCAGGACTCATTGAAGTTGCTGAAGCTGGCACTGTTTTTTTGGATGAGATAGGCGAACTGCCAATTGAATTGCAATCGAAATTACTGAATGTCTTAGAGCGGCGTCAGGTGAGACGTATTGGTGCTACACAGGAAAGACCCGTCTCTGCACATTTTATTGCAGCCACAAACCGTGATCTTCCTCAAATGGTAGCTGATGGTGAGTTTCGCTCAGATCTGTACTTTCGTCTAAACGTCATACAGTTACAGATGCCTCCACTCAGAGAGAGAAAATGGATATTGCACCACTCGCGGCGCATTTTGTCGCCATAGTGGCAAGACGATATGGACTTGATTTACCCGTTTTTACTGAGACCGCGGTAAATGCATTGGAAGATTACCACTGGCCTGGCAATATTCGCGAGTTACAGCACGTGGTTGAACGTGCCGTCATGATGTCTACAGATGGTTTAATAGATATACCCCAGTTAATAATGCAGACAACCGTCACGAAATCACTTCAACAAGATCCTGTTGAAGTACTTGGACATATGACCTTGGAACAAGTAGAAAAATATTTATTAGAAAAAGCGCTGGAACGCACTGCTGGAAACGTTTCACGTGCTGCTCGTGAGCTTGGCTTAACCAGAATGGCGATGCGTTATCGTATGGAAAAATATCAGCTATAAACTATTTGACGACTTTCAGGCTTGGACGGCTTGCTGGTTTTTTAGCTGTTTTTTCCACTGTTTCATCTGGCTCAGGTGAATGTGGTGGTGGAGGCGGATTATCCTCTTCTGGAAAAAACATACCTTCATTATTTTCTTTGCTATAAATTGCCTGAACAGCAATCACGGGGATAAAAATATCCATCGGCTTTCCTGCAAATCTTGCTGAAAAGCTGAGCCAGTCATTGTTGATATGAAGATCTCTAACCGCATCAGGTGCAATATTGAGCACGATACGTCCATCACGTACAAAATCAGTGGGTACTTGAACACCATCATACTCTGTATTGACCAATACATATGGTGTGCTGGCATTATCGAGTAACCACTCATGTATAGCTCGAATAAGATATGGCTTTTGTGAAGTCATAAGATTTATCGCATGGCCTTTTCTGCTGGCGTTAAACTCAGTTGAAAACGCTCTCTACGGAAAATTTTCTGTGCATATTTTTCTACTGCAGCGGCGCTGGCAGGCAGCTTTATTTTTAAAGCTGGAAGTCGCCATAACAATGGCGCAAGCGTGCAATCCAATATAGAAAATTCATCACCCATAAAAAATGCTGAGTCTTCAAATAAGGGCGCAAGTACCGTCAAGTCTTCTTGAATCGTTTTACGGGCTTTGCTGACATTCCCTTTTTCACGTCCTGAGATGACATTCCAGTGTGAGTACCAATCTCTATCAACTCTATAGAGCATTAGACGTGTCTTTGCCCTGGCGACTGGGTCAACAGGCATCAATGGTGGATGAGGAAAACGTTCGTCTAAATATTCAGCAATGACACTGGCATTGAATAGCACTAAGTCACGATCAAATAATGTTGGACCAATACCATAAGGATTAGCAATGGCAACCTCTTCTGGCCAATTGCCTTCGGTTAAAGACTCAATATTGGCATCAATCTCTTTTTCATGAAGAATGATACGGATCTGATGACTAAAAGGACAGATAGGATCAGAGAAAACCGTCATTTTAGAACGGCGAGTACTATTCATTTTTTATCTGATCCTATCATCTGTTATTTTCATCAATGGTGACTTAGTGAATATCTTTCCAGAAAGCTTTTTTCAATGGATATGCAATCAGTAAAAATAATACCAGATACAGCAGAACCCATTTGGCAAGTGCCATTCTCTGGAGTTTTGATGGCTCACCAATATATTCAAGAAAGTTAACTAAATCATAAACTAGCTGATTATATTCATGTGTAGAAAGTGGTGCATCTTCAGGTGAGATTAATTCGCCTGTTTTCTCGTCCTTGGTCTGATAACCCTGTTGTTCCCATAGAACATGCGGCATACCAACATCTTTAAATGCCAGGTTATTCGTACCAACGGGACGAGAAGAATCAAGATAAAATGTTCTCAGATAAGTATATAACCAGTCTGTTCCTCTGGAACGCGCGATCACAGACAAATCTGGTGGTGTTACACCAAACCATTTTTTTGCATCTTCTGGGCGCATAGCAACCGTCATGGTGTCACCCACCTTATCAGATGCGAACATCAGATTATCTTTGACCTGATCATCAGTTAAACCCAAATCTTTTGCCATACGGTTATACCGCATATAGGCAGCCTGATGACAACTCAAACAATAGTTAACGAAGGTTTTTGCCCCACGTTGAAGAGAAGCTTGATCAGTAATATCAACTTCAACTTTATCAACGTGAGTGGCTTCTGCTGCTAGCACCTGAAATGAGGTGAGCGAAATTAATAATGTCAGTATTAATGATTTCATTTGAATGTCACCCTTTCTGGCACAGGTTTATCTTTGTCAAATTTCGTATAAAACGGCATAAAGATGAAGAAGGCAAAATAAACGACTGACGAAATTTGAGCTATCAGTGTGTACAGCTCTGTAGCAGGTTGTGTGCCTAAAAAGCCGAGAACAAAGAAGCTGATAATAAACAAGGTAAGAGCGATCTTAAAGTATGGACCACGGTAACGAATGGATTTAACCGGACTTCTATCTAACCAAGGTAATAGAAATAAAAAGACGATAGATAAGCCCATTGCTACCACACCAGGAAATGCAGAGGCATTGATACTCGGTACAGCCCTCAAAATGGCATAAAAAGGAGTGAAGTACCAAACAGGTGCAATATGTTCTGGTGTTTTTAATGGATCCGCAGGGATGAAGTTAGCATGCTCCAGGAACCAGCCACCCATCTCTGGCATGTAAAACAATACCAGTGAGAATATGATGAGGAAGACGATAACGCCCACGATATCTTTCACCGTGTAGTAAGGGTGAAAAGGAATGCCGTCTAAAGGCTTACCTTCCTTGTTTTTTAGTTTCTTGATTTCAACGCCATCAGGGTTGTTGGAGCCAACTTCATGCAAAGCAATGATGTGTGCGACAACAAGCCCAAGCAAGACTATAGGTAAAGCAATGACATGGAAGGCAAAGAAACGATTCAGCGTGGCATCTGCAACAACAAAGTCACCTCGAATCCATAATGCCAGTTGCTCACCTATAAAAGGAATGGCGCCGAATAGCGAAATAATAACTTGAGCACCCCAATAAGACATTTGTCCCCAAGGTAGCAGATAACCCATGAATGCTTCAGCCATGAGAACAAGGTATATCAGCATCCCGAATAACCATACAAGTTCACGTGGTTGCTTATACGAACCGTAGATTAAGCCTCGAAACATATGAAGATAAACGACAACAAAAAATGCTGAGGCACCAGTGGAATGCATATACCGTATCAGCCAACCCCATTGAACATCGCGCATGATGTATTCAACAGAAGCAAACGCTAAGGCTGCGTCAGGTTTGTAATTCATGGTTAGAAATATACCGGTGACAATCTGTATGACTAAAACCAGTAAAGCTAATGAACCAAAGAAGTACCAAAAATTAAAATTCTTTGGCGCATAATATTCAGAAAGATGCTCACGCCACATTTTTGATGCAGGGAAGCGGGCATCTACCCAGTTCATAAATCCGGAAAACATTACGCGGCTCCTTCTAAACTTTCACCTACAATCACTACATTGTCGCCTTCAAAATGATAAGGAGGCACGAGCATATTTTTCGGAGCAGGCATATTCTGGAAAACACGACCAGCGAGGTCATACTTTGAACCATGACATGGACAGAAGAAACCACCTTTCCAATCTTTGCCAAGATCTTCTGGTGCTAATTCTGGTCGGTATGTCGGGGAGCAGCCTAAATGTGTACAAATGCCAACAAGCACCATCAATTCATCTCGAATAGAGCGTGCTTCGTTTTGGCAATAAGAGGGTTGTTGACTAGCCATTTCACTATGAGGGTCGACGAGTTTCTCATCCAGAGAAACAAGCGTTTGGATAGTTTCTTCACTACGTCTGAAAATCCAGACAGGCTTTCCTTGCCACTCAACGGTCAATAACTGCCCTTTTTCTAACTTACTAATATCCACTTCAACGGGTGCACCGGCGGCCTGAGCCTTAGCACTAGGTAACATGGACGAAACAAATGGTACGGCAACGGCAACTGCACCAGCGCCACCAACAACACTGGCAGCTGCAGTCAGAAAACGCCTTTTGCCTGTATCGACATTGTGACTCATCGACGGAGTCCTCCCAGCTATCTGAAAATCTTTAAATTCTTTATTAACCGCACCAATTATTATTGTTCGATGACACGGTTAACTACAAAACTCATAGATATTATCATAGTACTGGAAGTAAATGATCAAAAAAGCCCGCCTAGAATTAGGCGGGCTTCTCATTTCAGAACGATTTTAGTCGATCTTATTTGACAGCTTTTTCAGCTTTTTTCACTAGACGTTTCAGAGCGCCTTTTGGTTTAGTTGCTTTGATAGCTTCTAAGTTTGTTGGTTCGCCGACAATGATGACACCACCCATGCCTGCACCCCAGTGAGGGTCACATTTATATAAGTAAACACCTTCTTTTGTTAATTCTGGTGTGGTGAAGTTTTCACCCATTTGTGAAGTCCAGCCGGTGGCGCCTTCTGGAATATATTCATGTTCACCGTCAGCTTGAACGAATTTTGTATTAGCGATATGTCCGTTCATGTTTTCGAAAGAAACAGTATCACCTGGTTGTACTTTAATAACCATTGGTTTGAAAGCTGTTACTTGAGCTGTCACAGTATGGTTTTCAGCCATTACAGAAGTCGACATTAAAGTAGCCGCAGTTAAAGTCGCAGCAATAAGTGATTTACCATATTTCATTTTTAATCCTCTTGTTTTATTGGGTTATTTGACCCAGTGCGATGCAAGTTTGGCACAACCAAACTGAACCGAAACTGAACGGGTATAAATCGTTATCTTGTTGTATGTATTGATTTATGTCGGTCAGAACCGCGCGACATACTAACCTGAGTTTTGTCGGAAAGTCCAAAAAACTCATGGAAATGTGTCAAATAACCCGTTTACTCACGATGAGGTATTTCTCTGTAGTTTTGCTGGAGGCGCCACATGGATGCATAAACGCCATGTTGATGTAGGAGTTGCTGGTGTGTCCCTTGTTCTACAATCTGCCCTTTGTCTAGCACCAATATTTGATGCGCATCGACAATAGTGGAAAGTCTATGTGCAATAACCAGTGAGGTTTTGTTCGCACTGATATTGATGATTTCTTGCCCAATACGCTGCTCTGCATGACTATCAAGCGCTGAAGTGGCTTCATCAAAGCATAGGATTTCAGGCGCTTTTAGCAGTGTTCGTGCGATGGCGATACGCTGTTTCTCCCCCTGATAGCTTTAATCCTCGTTCACCTACAATGGTTTCGTACCCGTCTGGTAGATTATTAATAAAGTCATCTAAATTAGCTTGTTTTGCAGCCATAATGACTTGTTCATTGCTGGCTGAGGGCTTGCCGTAAGCAATGTTGTGATAAATCGTATCGTTGAATAAAACGGTGTCTTGAGGAACAACACCAATGTGCTTTCGTAAACTGTTTTGGCTAACCGTCTTTATGTCTTGATTATCTATTTCAATATGACCAACTTGTGGATCATAGAAGCGATAAAGTAGCCGGATAATTGTTGATTTTCCTGAACCACTGGGGCCGACGATAGCGAGTTTTTGTCCTGCTTTAGCTGTGAAATTGATATTTTTTAATATCATTCTATCGGCATGATAGGAAAAACTTACGTTAACAAATTTAATTTCTCCTGCATTCACATCAATCTCAACTGCATCCCTGCTGTCTGGTACCTCACGCTGTTGATCGAGCAAATTAAACATCCGTTCCATATCTGCCAGTGAGTGACGAATTTCTCTGTAGACAAAACCAAGAAAGCCCAGCGGCATATAGAGTTGGAGGAGGTAAGCATTGATGAGTACCAAATCACCAAGTGATAACTGAGCATTAACGACGCCTTGACCGGCAAGTAACATGAGAGCGGTCAGACCAGCAGAAATGATAATGCCTTGTCCGATATTTAATACCGATAACGATGTCTGATTATGTATGGCCGACTTTTCCCAGGAAGCCAGTTTTTCATCGTATTGAGACACTTCGAGAGTCTCATTGTTGAAGTATTTGACCGTTTCGTAATTCATCAGGCTGTCTATTGCCTGATTATTAGCTTGAGAGTCCATCTCATTCATTCTTCGACGATAACGCATTCGCCATTCAGTGATGATGAGTGTGTAGAAGATATATATGAGAATGGTGCTGGTGGTAATAATCGCAAAAATGCTGTCATAGTTGATAAGCAAGATGGCACTAACAAGGCCTATTTCTACCAGTGTTGGTAATATATTGAATATCATGAAGTTCATCAGAAAACTGATGCCTCGGCTACCACGCTCAATATCACGTGATATGCCCCCCGTCTGTCTCTGTAAGTGAAATTGCAAAGATAGATCGTGTAAGTGTGAGAGAATTTGTGTCGCTATTCGCCGAACCGAGCGAAATATTACTTTGGCAAACAGGGCGTCACGCAGCTCACTAAAAGCGCTGCTAGCAAAGCGTAAAAGACCATATGCAACCAGCATAAAAATGGGAAGGTAAATAATCTCTTGATGTTGAGGGTCTAGAGCATCAATGGCATGTTTCAGAGTAATAGGGACGGTTACGTTAGCCAATTTTGCTAGCGTCAGAAGGCCAAGTGCGAACAATACACGGCCTTTGAATTTCTTTAAAAAGGGAAGAAGTCGGCGTATGGCCTGCCAATCATTATGGGATCTCATCGATATAGTTTAGCGTATTAAAATACCCATGTTGAAAGTGAGCACGGCGGCAAGAGAACTTTTTAGTTATAATTAATGAGTTTAACTCTTGAAATGCGGTTTTCGAGACACTATTAAAAGTGGTCTCCAACATTTTTCTATAGTATGAGGAAGGAATAATGCCACTTTATGAATATCGCTGTGATGCCTGTGGACATGAGTTTGAAGCACTGCAAAAAATTAGTGATGAGCCCCTTGTGCATTGCCCGGCATGTGAACAAGCGCAGCTGCGTAAACTGGTATCAGCTTCAGGATTTCGCTTGAAAGGAGATGGCTGGTACGAGACTGACTTTAAAACAGGTAGTAAACGTAACTTAGCTGAGAGTGGGGCAAGCGATAGCGCAAAAAAGACTAGTGCAGCTGCATGCGGAACAGGCTGTGGCTGCCATTGATTGATACATTTTATTTAGAAAGTAAATGCGTAAATACCTGATAGCCGGATTACTTGTATGGATGCCCTTGGGTATCACCTTTTTAGTTATCCGCGCTATCGTGGGGTTTTTAGATCAAACATTATTACTATTACCTCATGCGTATCAGCCAGATAATTTATTAGGGTTTCACATCCCTGGATTAGGCGTTTTGTTAGCGGTTGTATTGGTGTTAGCAACCGGTATGATTGTTGCCAACTTATTAGGAAGACGTTTAGTTAATGCTTGGGAATCTTTGTTATCTAGGATTCCCTTAGTCAGAACACTATATGCTGGCATTAAACAGATATTAGAAGCAGTATTAACAACCGATGGTCAGTCATTTCGTCGTGTATTGTTAGTGGAATATCCAAGGAAAGGTGTCTGGAGCCTAGCCTTTATGACATCTGATCAGCTTGGTGAAGTACAAGAAAAAACACAATCTGAAGTGATGAGTGTGTTTATACCAACGACACCGAATCCCACCTCAGGATTTGTGCTGATGCTGCCGAAAGAGGATGTTATTGAGTTGGATATGACAGTCGAACAAGGCTTGAAAATGATTATCTCAATGGGGGTTGTTGTTCCAGATTGGAAGAAAGAACAATTGCACAAACAACAGGCCGACAACAAAAGCCTAAGTTAAATAAATTGATGGGTTCGAATTCAACTATTCAGAACTCAATTGCAAACTATAAAAATTTTAAAGATTGGAAGTTATTATGCGTAGCCATTATTGCGGCGAGGTAAATGAAACCCTCGAAGGTCAGTCAGTTTCTATTGTTGGCTGGATGCATCGTAGACGAGATCACGGTGGTGTCATTTTTATTGATTTACGGGACCGCGAAGGGTTAGTCCAGGTTGTTTGTAATCCTGAAGATGCTGATTGTTTTGCTCATGCTGAACGTGTAAGAAGTGAATATGTTCTGAAAATTGAGGGTATTGTTCAGCTCAGACCTGCCGGTAGTGATAATGCTGATTTGCGTAGCGGTAAGATTGAGATCATTGCTAAGAAACTTGAAATTCTCAATGCATCAGAAACACCTCCTTTCCCGTTGAATGAATTGCTGGACGTCAATGAAGATATTCGTCTGCGTTACCGTTATATCGATTTACGACGTCCTGAAATGCAACAACGCTTACGTTTTCGTTCACAGATTACCCGTCAGTTACGTAGCTATCTCGACTCAAACGGCTTTTTAGATATTGAAACGCCCATACTGACAAAAGCTACACCAGAAGGGGCCCGTGATTATCTCGTGCCGAGCCGTACTCATCAGGGTGAGTTCTTCGCGTTGCCGCAGTCTCCCCAACTTTTTAAGCAGTTATTGATGATGTCAGGTATGGACCGCTATTACCAAGTTGTCCGTTGTTTCCGTGATGAAGATTTACGTGCGGATCGTCAACCTGAATTCACTCAGATTGATATTGAAACTTCTTTTGTTGAAGAAGAAGATTTCATGAACATGATGGAAGAAATGATTCGCAGTCTTTTTGCTAATGTGCTGGAAGAAGCCTTACCGAATCCTTTCCCAAGAATGACCTATGCTGAAGCCATGGATCGTTTTGGTAGTGATAAACCTGATCTGCGCATTCCGCTGGAATTGGTTGATGTCAGTGATTTAATGGGCGAAGTCGATTTTAAAGTCTTCTCTGCACCCGCTAATGATCCACGCGGTCGTGTGGCAGCTTTGAAAGTACCAGGTGGTAATAACCTGAGTCGTAAAGAAATTGATGACTACACGAAATATGTCAGCATTTATGGTGCTAAAGGGCTGGCTTATATCAAGGTAAATGATGCTGAGGCGGGACGCGAAGGCTTGCAGTCTCCGATTCTGAAGTTTTTACCTGATGAAGTTGTTTCTGCCATCATGCAGCGCGTTTCTGCCGAAACTGGCGATTTGGTCTTCTTCGGCGCTGATAAAGCCACCATCGTTAACGAGTCTCTGGGTGCATTGCGTGTCAAACTGGGCCATGATCTTAGTATGGTTGAACGTGGCTGGAAACCTTTATGGGTCGTCGCATTCCCTATGTTTGAATGGGATGAAAAGTCAGAACGCTGGCATGCGCTACATCATCCGTTTACAGCACCACGCGAATCGGATCTGGCCTTGTTAGATTCTGACCCAGAAAAATGTCTGTCACGTGCATATGACATGGTCTTGAATGGTACAGAGCTGGGCGGTGGGTCAATGCGTATTCATAAGACCGATGTTCAGCAAAAAGTATTTGAATTACTGGGTATTGATGAAGAAGAAGCACAGGATAAATTTGGCTTCTTATTAAATGCACTGAAATATGGCTGTCCTCCGCATGGCGGGCTGGCATTTGGTTTGGATCGCTTGGTCATGCTGATGACCGGAGCGGCATCTATTCGTGATGTCATGGCGTTCCCAAAAACACAATCAGCCAGTTGTCTATTAACTGATGCCCCTAGCCCTATTGATGATACGTTATTGAAAGAGCTGAACATTAGATTGAGGAAAAATCCACAGGCTGAATAGTTATCTAGGAGATCTTATGGGTGAACAAAATAGTGATAAATCGTGTGCTGAAAAACATTATTGGGTTCATCCTGACGATCTCCCTTTGAGCTGTCCCATGCCTGATATGCCGGTGTGGAATGCACACCCTCGGGTATATCTCGATATAGAAACGAAAGGTGAAGTCGCTTGCCCTTACTGTGGGGCGTTATTCACGCTCACGGGTCAGAATAAATGAGTCAAATACATGTGGCTGTCGCCGTTATTGTGCAGCAAAAAGAAGTGCTTATTGCGCTGCGTAAGCCTGACCAGCATCAGGGTAATTTATGGGAATTCCCCGGCGGTAAAGTCGAGTCGGGCGAGACGGTCCAGCAGGCTCTGACGCGAGAAATCAAAGAAGAATTAGCTATCGATATTCTCCGTGCTGAACCGCTTATAGAGCACAGTCATGATTATGGCGATAAGTCAGTATTACTGGACGTCTGGTGGATAGATGCTTTTGATGGAACGCCAACAGGGCATGAAGGTCAAACCATTAAATGGGTTGATATTGCAGCCCTCGATTATTACGAATTTCCAGCAGCCAATAAAATTATTGTGACAGCAATACAACAGCAATTGAATACCACACAGGCAGTTTAGAATTATGAGTTTAGCAGAAGCCATTCCTCAATCTCTTCAGTCAAAAATTGACTCAATCATCGACAATGTGGCGCCAACACCCTGGCTTTCAGAAGAAGAAAAAGCGGATTATATTGAGAAAATCAAACACCTGCTAAAAGAAAAAAATGCCGTGATGATTGCCCATTATTATGTTGACGATGAGCTGCAGGCTTTGGCTGAACAGACTGGCGGCTATGTGTCTGACTCTCTGGATATGGCTAATTTTGGTGCTAAGCATCCAGCTGATACATTAGTTGTTTGTGGTGTTCGCTTTATGGGGGAAACGGCAAAAATACTGAGTCCGGAAAAGACCGTGATTATGCCGACACTGGAAGCAGAATGTTCACTTGATCTGGGCTGTCCAATAGACGCCTTTAGTGAATTTTGTGACCAGCACCCTGATCGTACTGTGGTGGTTTATGCCAATACCAGTGTTGAAGTAAAAGCGCGTGCTGACTGGATTGTGACATCCAGTAACGCCATTCAGATTATTGAATCCTTGAAAGCCGACGGTAAAAAAATTATATGGGGTCCTGACCGCCATCTGGGTCAATATATCAAGAATAAAACCGGTGCCGATATGTTGTTATGGCAAGGGCATTGTGTTGTTCATGATGAGTTTAAGCTGTATGAACTTGAACAGCTTATGAAAAAATATCCTGAGGCAGAGGTGTTAGTGCATCCTGAGTCACCTGAGGCAGTGATTGCCAAGGCAGACTTTGTGGGGTCAACTAAACAAATTATTGCCGCGGGTAAAGCCTCAAAAGCGGATACGTTGATCATTGCTACGGATTACGGCTTGTTTTATAAAATGAGTCAGGCTGTTCCAGGTAAACGTTTAATACCTGCGCCGACAGGTGGTAAAAGTGCTACGTGTAAAAGCTGTGCCCATTGTCCGTGGATGGCAATGAATACGCTTGTGAACTTACATAAGACATTGGTCGAGATGAATAATACGATTGAAGTCGATGAGGATGTTCGTCAAAAGGCACTGATTCCACTGAATCGAATGCTTAATTTTTCTTATGAACAAGGTATTTTGACTGCAGGTGATGCCTAAGGCTAGTGATAGTCTGAGTCATCATCATCCAGAGGGGTATTAACCGGAGGACCAGGAATTTTGTGTCCTTCAGAAGCCCATTCACCGAGGTCGATTAGCTTACAGCGTTCACTACAAAAGGGCTTCCAGATTTGATCTGCTTGCCAAGGAACTTGTTTACCACATTGTGGGCAGTTAACAATCGTTACCATGATTACATTGCACAACAGCTGAGTTTAAAGGGGATGCTTTCGAATGATTGTTGCGGTCGCTGTTGGATATCAAACAGCATGAAGCGCACAGTGAATCGATGTTTCCCTCCACTGACTTCAGGAAAATAGGCTTTATCACGTGGAATTTCAACCCGAATAAGCTGGTAAGGCTGATTTGAATCCAGACTACGTTGATAGAAGCCTGCTTCTGCCACTTCATCTCTAAACCCAACACTGCCACGGATAAGACGTAAGCTTAATTCCACTGCATTTCTGACCGAGATAAATTCATTCATCCAAAGCTGAAGTTGTTCTGAACGCGTCTCAGCGACAGTATGTTGTAGCCAGAAGTGGTAAGAAGGTAAATCAAATTCACAGGTACCGCCGGGAATACTGGAGCGCTGGCGAATACTGTATAAAAACTCATTGTCTCTTAGCTGCTGACCTAAGCCTGATTTCTGGATATGCAAAGCATCCAGGCTTTGATCGAGATCCGAAAGTAATGCATCTAATGCCTGCCGGTCCACTCCTGGCGTATTCTCAAGCGCTGAAAGATTGGCAATCAAGCGTTCGATCTCTTTCATTAATTCTTGTTTCATATCGCTACGCTCAAATACACTGAGCATGCTCAATATCCCATCCAATGCATCGCGATGATGCATTTCGGATTGGCCCTTCAATGCAGAATCAACACGTTTAAATAGAAATTCTAACCTCAGAAAGGTCCGAATTCGTTCATTGAGTGGTTGTTCAAAAATTATCGAATCTGACACGGGTCTTTTTTTATAACGGTAAGTGAATGAGGTTATTGTCCATGACTCTATGCTGGCAAGCAACTTAATGTGATTGGTCAGCAAACTTTAAGAAGAGTTCATGTAATTTAGCCACTTGATGAGCCAATGAATCTTTTGAATCATTATTATTAATAATATCATCGGCATGTTGCAAGCGTACTGCGCGGTCACATTGGTTTTTGATCATGGCTATAGCGGTTTCAGTAGAGAGCTTATCACGGCTGATTAAGCGCGCTAACTGTACATCTTCACTGACATCAATAACGCAAACTCGATCGACTTCTCTATGCAGACCTACTTCGATTAACAGCGGCACAGATAAAATACAATAAGCTGATGTTGCATGCTCCGCCTCACTGAACAATTGCTGACGAATGACAGGATGTAATATGGCTTCAAGTTGTTGTTTAGCCGCAGCTTCACGAAATATGCGTTCGCGGAGATAACGACGATTAATTTCACCATTATCCAATAAAACGGACTCGCCGAAAGTCTCAACAACTTCGTGATAACAACTTGAGTTTTTTACTAAAAGATTATGTGCAATCTTATCTGCATCAATTACATCAATCTGGTATTGGTCGTGAAAGAGATTAGTGACGGTCGATTTTCCACTGGCAACGCCACCAGTGAGGCCAACCTTAAATACCATTAAGCAAGTCCTGACCAATGAAGGTAAGTACTGTTAATCGTATCTCCCCACACAAGAGCTATCCAGCCGGCAATGGCAAGATAAGGCCCAAATGGAATAGGAATATCACGCTGATGCTGCTTTAGTAGAATGAGTGTGACACCGATGACCGCGCCAACAAAGGATGATAATAAAACAATCATCGGCAACGCTTGCCAGCCCATCCAGGCACCTAGAGCTGCAAGAAGCTTAAAATCACCGTAGCCCATACCTTCTTTACCTGTGACTAGTCTAAACAGGTGATAGATACTCCAAAGTGATAGATAGCCTGCCACAGCGCCAATAACACTACTATTAAGATCAGTGTAAACCGTACCTAAGTTAAAAATTAAGCCTAACCAGATGAGTGGAAGTGTAATTTTGTCAGGTAAGAGCTGATGATCGACATCAATAAACGTTAAAGCAAGCAGGGCCCAGCTAAGAAAAAGCCCGCCTATGGCACTCCAGTCAAAGCCAAACTGCCAAGCTATGGTGGCTGACATGCATGCTGATATAAGTTCGATAATGGGATAGCGTATAGATATCGGTGTTCGACACGCTTTACATTTACCACCTAATACTAAGTAGCTGATAACGGGAATATTTTCTAAAGCTGAGATGGCATGACCACAATGAGGACAAGCAGAGCGTGGTTTGGAAAGAGAGAACGCGGTTTCAGGCTGACTACTGACTTCTCCAGTTAACTCAGCACACTGCTCGGCCCATTCGCGTTGCATAATAATAGGCAGACGATAAATAACGACATTCAGAAAACTGCCAACCAGTAGACCCAGTATGCTGGCTACAACTATCCAAGCGACTGGCGATACTGCCAGATAATCAATGATGGGCATGGTTAAATAGCTGCACCGAGTTTAAATATAGGAAGATACATCGCAATAACCAGAGTGCCGACAATACCACCCAAAAACACCATGATGAGAGGCTCTAACAGAGCCGTCATATTATCGACAGCATCATCCACTTCACTTTCAAAGAATTCGGCAACTTTCGCCAACATAGCATCCAATGAGCCGGACTCTTCACCGATAGCAACCATTTGTACAACCATATTAGGGAATAATTCGACATCAATCATGGCTTTGTTCAATTGTGTGCCAGTAGCAACATCATCACGCATAACCAGTGTCGCTTCACCAAAAACTACGTTACCGGTGGCGCCAGCAACGGAGGTCATCGCCTCTACCATCGGCACACCGGCTTTGAACATGGTTGAAAAAGTTCTGGCAAAGCGGGCGATAGCGGCTTTACGCATGATCTCACCCACAACAGGAATTTTAAGTAACATCCTGTCGAGGAAATGTTGAACCTTGCGTGAGCGCTTACGAGATTCCATCGCGGCATAGATGGCACCGATAATGATGCCAAAAATTAACCACCATTTTTCCTGGAAAACTTCGGATACTCGGATGACTAACTTTGTTAGACCCGGCAGATCAGCCCCAAAGCCTTTGAAAAGTGACTCGAATTGGGGAATAACAAAAATCATCAGGATGGCCGTCACAATAAAGGCCACGACGACAATTGAGGCAGGGTAAACAAGGGCTTTTTTAATTTTAGCTTTTAAGGCCTCCGTTTTCTCCTGATAGGCTGCAATTTCATGTAACAACGTTTCCAATGCACCAGATTGCTCACCGGCATTAATGAGGTTGACATATAAATCATCAAAATGATGAGGATATTTGGATAAGGATTCAGCCAGACTCGTGCCTGACTCGACATCAGCTTTAATGGCCAGAATCATTTCTTGCATACTACTGTTTTCGTGGCCTTCGCCGATAATTTGCAATGATTGCATTAGTGGCACACCTGAAGACATCATGGTGGCTAGCATTCGGCTGAATACAGCAATGTCAGACGGCTTGATTTTTGGTTTTCTTGGCGCGAATAGGTCTTTAGGTTTTTTGCGTACTTTTAACGGCGTAATCCCTTGGCGACGCAGATCCATTTTAGCCTGATTCAGATTTTCAGCACTGATCTGACCTTTAACTTTTCGGCCTTGTTTATTGGTTCCCTGCCAGAGAAAGATATCGGGTACTTTGACTTTTTTGCTTTAGCCGCTTGTGCTTGTGCCACATCTTACTCCTTGATTACACGATTGACTTCTTCAAGACTGGTCAAGCCAGCCGCGACTTTTTTGAGTCCAGACTTACGAAGATCGTCAATGCCTTCTTTTTCAGCCTGATCCGCTAACTGGATTGCATTACCACCTTCCATAATGATGCGACCCATCGCCTCGGATACCGGCATGACCTGATAAATACCGACACGGCCTTTATAGCCTTCTGTACAACTATCGCATCCTACCGCTTTATAAACTGTGACACCGGCATCAATTTGAGCCTGTGTGAAACCTTCTGCTAACAGTGCTTCATCAGGAAGTGTTTCTGGTGCTTTACATTTTGAGCACAGTCTTCTCGCCAGACGTTGCGCAATAATGAGAGAGACGGCAGAAGCAATATTAAAGGCTGGCACACCCATGTTCATAAGACGTGTTAATGATTGTGGTGCGTCATTAGTATGTAAGGTAGAAAACACCATGTGTCCGGTTTGTGCGGCTTTGATGGCAATTTCTGCCGTTTCCAGATCACGGATCTCACCGACCATGATGACATCAGGATCCTGTCGTAAAAATGCACGCAAAGCTTCAGAGAAGGTGAGGCCGATGGCTGGATGAACATTAACCTGATTAATACCCGGTAAACTAATTTCAGCCGGATCTTCAGCGGTCGAGATATTACGATCGCCAGTATTCAGAATATTCAGGGCTGTATAAAGTGAGACGGTTTTACCACTACCGGTCGGACCTGTAACCAGTACCATGCCGTAGGGTTTATGCATGATTTCCAGAAACGTTTTCTTTTGATTTTCTTCGTAACCTAAGGCATCAATACCTAATTGAGCACTGGTCGGATCCAAGATACGCAAAACGATTTTTTCACCAAACAAAGTCGGGCAGGTGTTCACACGAAAATCGATAGCTTTATTTTTCGACATTTTGAGTCGCATCCGACCATCCTGTGGCACGCGACGTTCTGCGATATTTAAGCGTGATAAGACTTTCAAGCGCGCTGCGATGCGTCCACCCAGAGCGACAGGTGCTGTTTTCATTTCGTGAAGCATGCCATCGATACGCACCCGGACCCGGTATTTTTGTTCATAAGGTTCAAAGTGAATATCGGATGCGCCGGACTTGATAGCATTGGTGAGAATACCGTTTATAAAACGAACGACAGGGGTATCATCAATGTTTTTATCGTTGAGTTGATCCGCTTTATCAGCATCTTCATCGGGACCAAGATCAATATCATCCAGTTCTTCATCATCGAAGTTATCTAATGTTTCATTGGTTTTATCCAGTGCTTTTTCGATAATGTTGGAGAGTTTTTGTTCATCAACCAACACCGGAAACGTGTTCATGGCCGTATTGAACTGGAATTCATCTAGTGCCTGTAAATTTGTCGGGTCTGACACGGCAACATAGAGACGTTTACCACGTTGGAATAAAGGCAAAGCGTTATGTTGACGGATTAACTTTTCCTGAATCAGAGACGTCGCTGCCAGATCCAGATTCATCGCATCAATATCGAAAAGCGGTACACCAAATTCCTGTGAGGCAATCGCCGCAATATCGGCACTGGCCAGAATTTTGTGATTAACCAGATATGTCACGAAAGGCTGCTTGGCTTCTTTGGCTGCAGACTGGGCATGCAGTGCTTGCTCTTCAGTTAAAAGACCTTCGTTAACTAGGCGTCGAGCGAGGCCACTGAGTCTCATGGGGGCTGCCATATTTGCCATGACTATTTGTGATTCCTTAACATAAGCTAATCTAGGAACACTAATAGTATGTAAGTTAAACGAGAAATTCTAGTTTTCAGATTTAAGACGAATCAGTCTGCAACGTTATATACTGCCGAATAAATTTTTTGAGGAAATAAAATGCGAGCAATTTCTTGCTGGACCAGACTGGCATTGCTGGTTTGCGTGCTGATGGCCGTGACTGGCTGTGGACAAAAAGGGGATCTTTACATGCCGGAAGGTCAGACAAATTTAATTGCGGCAGGGTAAGGTAGAAATGAGTTATTTTGATTATCAGGCGGGCACATTGCACGCAGAGAATGTGTCGGTTGATAAAATTGCAGAACAATATGGCACACCTGTTTATATCTACTCACGGTCGGCATTAGAGAATCACTGGCAAGCGTTTGATGATGCTTTTTCGGCTTACCCACACCTTGTCTGCTACGCAGTGAAAGCAAACTCTAATCTGGGAGTATTGAACGTGCTGGCTAAACGCGGTTCTGGGTTTGACATTGTTTCAATGGGCGAGTTGGCAAGAGTGATGGCCGCTGGCGGTGATCCGGCAAAAACCGTTTTTTCTGGTGTCGGTAAAACTGAGCAGGAAATTGAATATGCACTGCAACACGGCATACGTTGTTTTAACGTGGAGTCGATCCCTGAATTAGATCGTATTAATACTGTTGCAGGTCGATTAGGAAAAAAGCGCCTGTTTCCATTCGCGTCAATCCCGATGTGGATGCGCAAACTCATCCATATATTTCGACAGGGCTGAAAGAGAACAAATTTGGTATTGCGATTGAGGATGCACGTGAGGTGTATCGTTCTACTCAAAACATGCCAAATTTAGATGTAGTCGCGGTGGATTGTCATATCGGTTCTCAGCTGACCTCTGTAGCTCCTTTTGTGGATGCCTTGGAGCGTGTATTGACGCTGATAGATGAGTTAGCTGAAGACGGTATTCACATTGAACATCTCGATATCGGCGGTGGTTTAGGCATTCATTACCGTGATGAAACGCCTCCCACACCAGCTGAATACGCACAGGCACTGGCTCCGTTATTAAAAGACCGTGACCTGGAGATTCTCTTGGAGCCTGGACGTGCGATTGCTGGTAATGCAGGTATTTTACTAACAAAAGTCGAGTTCATTAAGCCAACGGAAGCCAAATGCTTTGCGATTGTGGATGCGGCAATGAATGATTTGTTACGCCCTGCGCTCTACCAGTCATGGCAACAAATCCAAACCGTCAAGCAACATCCGAGCACGAAAGCGCTCAACTATGACATTGTCGGCCCTATCTGTGAAACCGGCGACTTTTTAGGTAAAGACCGTGAGCTTGCTCTCGAGCAAGGTGATTTGTTAGCTATCCGCTCTGCAGGGGCGTATGGTTTTGCTATGAGTTCGAATTACAACTCTCGCCCAAGAGCAGCGGAGGTGATGGTTGAAGATGATAAAATTCATCTCGTCAGAGAGCGTGAGACTATCAATGACTTATTCGCCGGCGAGCACACGATACAGGCATAGATGATGTTGAAATTCAGCAAAATGCATGGCTTGGGCAATGATTTCATTGTGATTGATGCCATTCAGCAAAATGTACAACTGAGCACAGAGCAAATCCGCTTTATGGCGGATAGGCATTTTGGTATTGGTTGTGATCAGCTTTTGCTGGTTGAAAAATCCACATCGGCCGATGTGGATTTTCGTTACCGGATTTTTAATGCCGATGGTGGTGAAGTCTCGCAATGCGGGAATGGCGCACGTTGTTTTGCTCGCTATGTTCATGATCAGGGGTTGACCACTAAAGAAACAATTGCTGTGGAAACGGCATCAGGTGTGATTTACCCAACAATACAAGCTGACGGTAACGTTCGGGTCGATATGGGAAAACCGGCTTTTGCACCAGAAAAAGTGCCTTTTATGGCTGAATCTGAAGCAGTGACCTACCTCATAGATGTGCAGGGGTATGATAAAGTCGAAATTGCCAGTGTTTCGATGGGAAATCCACATGCGGTGATGCTGGTCGATGATGTCGATACTGCTGTCGTAGAAAAAATAGGTCCTGTTATGGAGTCTCATGAACGTTTTCCGGAACGTGTTAATGTCGGCTTTATGCAATTAGTGAATTCAGAAACGATTCGGTTACGTGTTTTTGAACGCGGTTCAGGTGAAACAACAGCCTGTGGCACAGGGGCTTGTGCCGCCGTTGTAACAGGTATTCGCCGAGGTTTATTAGCCAGAGATGTAACTGTCTCTTTACCTGGAGGGCAGTTGCAGATTAGCTGGCCAGATGAAAATGCCTCTGTATGGATGACCGGCCCTGCAGAGCATGTATTTGACGGAGAAATTGCGTGGTCGACACTACAACAGATTTAACACTGGAACAGATTGAACAGTATTTAGAGGCACATCCTGATCTGTTTCTTGAGCAGCCTCATCTGCTGGAGTTGCTAAACCTGAACAGCTCTCCGGAAGGGACTATTTCTCTAGCCCAGAGACAGACCCATCGCTTACAAGAAAAAAACCAACAGCTTAATGAACAGCTTCATGCGCTGATTGATAATGCACACAGTAACGCAGCATTAGAAAAGCGTGTGCACAATCTTTGTTTAAGCATCATGGATGCTGTGGATTTGGCTGATCTCATCAACTTAATTCAGACAGAACTCAAGCATGAGTTTGCTGCAGATGAAGTGGCATTGAGGCTGTTCTATCAGGGCCAGCATAAACTTGATTTACCTCAACTTGAAGCCAATGTGTCACAGCTTCATGCTGATGATAAAAAACTACGTATTTTTGACAACTTATTTACCAAACAAGAACCCGTGTGTGGTCGCTTAACCAAAGCACAGAAAGGATTACTGTTTGATGAACGGGCTGAAGAGATTAATTCTGTTGCGTGTTTGCCTTTAGGTCATCAACCTTGTGCCGGTTTATTAGCCATTGGCAGTGTCGATGCTAATCGTTTCCATGCGGATATGGCGACCGACTATCTGCGTTTCTTGGGTGAAGTATTTATGCGTGTTGTCAGACAATATACTCACCAACAGCATGCGCAGTGAGATAATTCACCCTGTTGATGACTTTCTGGACAATTTGTCGCAACAGCGGCGCTTGTCTGAACATACAGTTAACAATTATCGTCGCGATTTACTGCAACTTGCAGACTATATCGAGCAAAAAAATATCTCAGACTGGACGGTTCTTAAATCCAGTCAGCTCAGACAGTTCATCGCTTTTTTGCATCGTAAAGGCTTGTCTGGCAAAACCATTCAGCGCATGTTATCAGCGACGCGTTCTTTTTATCAGTTTCTGATTAAACGAGGCCTGGTTGACTTCAATCCAGCGCAAGCAGTACAAGCACCTAAAACAGAAAAACTCTTGCCATCTACACTGGATGTGGATCAGATGAATGCCTTACTGGATAACACACGCCCTGATACTTTTGTGGCTGCAAGAGACCGCGCCATGATGGAACTCTTTTATTCCTCCGGTCTGCGATTAGCTGAACTGGCTGCTCTTGAGTTACGAGATATCGATTTTGGTGATCATCTGGTGCATGTCACTGGTAAAGGAAATAAAGACCGGGTTTGTCCTTTTGGTGGCAAAGCTTTATCTGCATTACAAGATTGGCTGGATAAACGCGATCAACTCGGCTTTTTTGATCAACCAGCCGTTTTTATCACGCAACAAGGACGACGTTTAGGTGTGCGTTCTATCCAAAAACGACTGAGTTACTGGGGTAAAAAACAAGGTATTTCTGATCGTGTTCATCCTCATCGACTCAGGCATGCATTTGCATCGCATATGCTTGAAGCCAGTGGTGATTTACGTGCGGTGCAGGAGCTGTTGGGACATGCCGATATTAGTACGACTCAGATTTATACTCATGTGGATTTTCAGCATCTTGCTAAGGTGTATGATTCAGCGCATCCGCGAGCTAAAAAGCGCTCAGATTCATAAGCACGATCATTATTTATCATTTCAGTCTGACTTTATAAAAAACCAACTTAGCGCCTGTTGCTGACTAGCAATATCATTTTGATTTAATTGCAGTCCATTCATTTAATTTGATTCGTGACATCCATGTCACTCACCCTACGGGCGCCTCTGGCGTCCAAATTCGTTCCAGACGAATTTGTGCATGCCCAAAATAAACGAATCAAACAAAAGGGCACCCGATATTGCCTTGTCTCTAAAAATACACTGTATTTTATGGCGTGGAGACCAACTCGCTACGCTCAAACACGTGCCCACTTAATCCATAAAATACAGCGAATTTTTAGCGGCAATAGACGGGAAGATTGGGTGCTTTTTTAACCCCCGTTTGTGCTGGCGAGGAGTGACATTTATTCAGGTCTGAGGGAGGCTAGTGTCTGAGCGTAGCGAGTTTTAGCCGACTGCCTGAATCAATGTTATGACGAGTGAAGCCGCAGGCCAGCACGGTGGGGTGCCCTAGGGTTGTTAGGGAAATGGGCAAGCATTTCCCTGACTCGCCATTAAGGCGAAATTAGAAGAGACTATATTTGAGCAACTAAAGTTAGTGTGCTTGCTCCCAATTATCACCAACCCCAATACCCACTTCCAGTGGCACATTTAATTGAGCGGCTTTCACCATAAAATCTTCAATGGTCTTTCTTGCCATATCCAGCTGCTCTTTCGGCACTTCAAATACCAGCTCATCGTGTACTTGCATGATCATTTTGATGCCATTATCGGCATCAGCTAACCAGGTATGGATATCAATCATGGCGCGTTTGATGATGTCAGCTGCACTGCCTTGCATAGGCGCATTAATCGCTGTGCGTTCGGCATATTGGCGGCGCATACCATTACTGGAATTAATTTCTGGTAGGTACAGACGTCGTCCAAAGATGGTTTCAACATACCCCTGATCTTTGGCCTGCTGGCGAGTGCTGTCCATATACTGACGAACGCCTGGGTAACGTTCAAAATAGACATTCATATAGTCCGCAGCCTGATGGCGTTCGATACCGAGTTGTCGAGACAAGCCATGTGCAGACATGCCATAAATCAGACCAAAATTAATGGCTTTGGCGCTACGGCGTTGATCGCTGGTGACGTCTTCTAATGCCACACCAAAGATCTCTGAGGCGGTATGACGGTGAATATCTTCGCCATTAGCAAAGGCATTCAGTAAGCTTTTATCACCAGATAAATGCGCCATAATGCGTAGTTCGATTTGTGAGTAATCGGCTGCTAATAAGACGTAACCATCCGATGCAACAAAGGCTTCACGAATGCGGCGACCATTCTCACTGCGGATAGGAATATTCTGTAGATTAGGATCAGAGGAGGATAATCGTCCAGTAGCGGTGACGGCCTGATGATACGAAGTGTGTACTCGCCCACTGGTTTTATTGACCTGAAGAGGCAACTTATCGGTATAAGTGGATTTCAGTTTGCTCAGTCCACGATATTGCATAATGATTTGTGGCAGTTCATACCCTTCGTCCGCTAATTCTTGTAAGACCTCCTCTGCCGTTGATGGCTGACCTTTAGGCGTTTTCTTTTTCACCGGTAATTGCTGTTTCTCGTAAAGAATTTCTTGCAATTGTTTTGGTGAACCCAGGTTGAATTTTTGACCGGCAACGGCATAAGCCTGCTCTTCGAGATCCGCAATTTGTCTAGCCATATTGTCGCTTTGCTGCTGCAGCATCCAGATATCGATATTGACGCCATTACGTTCCAATGTGTTTAGTACCGGCAATAGCGGCATTTCCAATTCTCGATACACTTTGGCCAGAGACGGAATGTTTTCAATTTTAGGCCATAAAGTCTGGTGTAGTTGCAAAGTGATATCAGCATCTTCTGCGGCATAAGGCGAGGCTTGTTCTATACCTATCTCATTGAATGTCAGTTGTTTTTTACCTTTTCCGGCAATATCTTCAAAATGAATCGTATCTCGGCCCAGATATTTTTGAGCTAATGAGTCCATATCATGCCGGGTTGCCGTGCTATCAAGCACATAGGATTCGAGCATGGTGTCATGAGCTATCCCTTGCAGATTGATGTCATGATTGAGTAATACATGGCGATCGTATTTCAGGTTTTGGCCGACTTTGAGGTGTTTAGGACTTTCAAGTAAGGGTTTGAGATCCTGCATAACACTATCAAAGTCCAATTGCTCCGGTGCACCTGGATAGTCATGTTTGAGCGGTAAGTAAGCCGCTTCCCCTGCTTTTACTGCAAACGAAACACCGACAATTCTGGCTTCAAGGTAGTCGAGACTGGTGGTTTCGGTATCAAAGGCAAACAGTTCCGCTTTTTGCAGTTTTTCTAACCAGACCTGCCATTGTTGCTGATCCAGGATAGTGTCGTAATTTTGTTCTGTCGTAATGTTATCAGCTGAATCATTATTCGCTGTTGATGAGGTATCTGAAGATTGTAATTCACTTATCCAACTGCGGAACTCGAGTTCCTTAAACAACTTGAGCAGTGCTTCGGTGTCTTGCGGTTGATTTTTGATATCTTCAAGATGAATATCTAATTCAACATCACATTTTATCGTGGCAAGTTGATAACTCAGTTCCGCCATTTCTTTGTTTTCTGCCAGTTTCTCCGGCATTTTTTTCGCACCACGAAAATCAAGCTCACGCACGGCTTCCAGGTTGGCATAGATATCTTTCAGGCTGCCCAGATTTTGTAGCAGGCTTAAGGCGGTCTTTTCACCCACACCGGGCACGCCGGGAATGTTGTCCACCTTATCGCCCATCAAAGCTAGAAAGTCGATAATCAGTTCTGGTGGCAGACCAAACTTTTCTTTTACGCCCTCTATATCCAACACAGTTTCCGTCATCGTGTTGACCAGCGTGACATGCTGGTTGACCAGCTGGGCCATATCTTTATCGCCAGTACTGATGACTACATCCAGACCTTTTTCAGTCGCTTGACGCGCAAAGGTTCCTATCACATCGTCTGCTTCAACGCCGTCAATCACCAGTAGCGGCAGGCCCATGGCTTTAATAATGTCATGCACTGGCTGCACTTGCGAACGTAAGTCATCCGGCATAGGCGGGCGCTGCGCTTTGTATTCAGCGAATAACTCATCACGGAAGGTTTTCCCTTTCGCATCAAAAATGACAGCAATCGGACTGTCAGGGTAATCGGCCAATAAGCGGCGTAACATCGCGGTCACACCTCTGACGGCGCCGGTCGGCTCACCAGCGGAGTTACGAAGATCCGCTTTGAACATGGCATGAAATGCGCGATAGAGATAAGAAGAACCGTCGACCAGAACGAAAGGGGCAGATTGACTCATAAGTTATAACGACCAATTGGATAATAGGGAACAGACTGCTTTTCTCCAAGCAGCGGAAATGCTATCTTTAGTGCCAAATGACACGGAGCATCCACATGTTTAACAAATTCGCTATTGTATGCGCAGTTACCCTGGTAATGACAACCCAAGTTTGGGCAGATGAAAAATCAGTGATGGAAAAACCACCAGTGATTCCTGAGCCATTACAAAGCGGTGAAAGCATGGAGCCCGATATCAATATTATCCAGGAAGATGACCGTACTGTTGAAGAGTACCGAATGAATGGTCAGCTTTATATGATTAAAGTTACGCCGTCTATTGGCAAACCTTATTACTTGATGGACTCTGATGGGGATGGTTCACTTGAGACAAAAAGCTTTGAGCTGGACTCTGGTGCCGTTCCAAACTGGATTCTATTGGAGTGGTAAGTCCTTTATCTATCTGAGTTCTTTTAATGTCAGTTTACACTGAAGTCGAGCGCGACGATTTAGTCGCGTTTTTGAATGATTATTCTGTCGGGGAATTGGTGTCATATCAGGGCATCAGTGACGGCATCGAGAATACCAATTATTTTGTCAGTACAAGCAAAGGTGAGTATGTACTCACTTTATTTGAGCAGCACACTTTTGGTGAGTTAGCTTATTTTCTTGATGTGATGACGTTTTTTTATATGAATGATATTCCATCTGCGCATCCTGAAGCGGATAGCCAGGGGCAATATCTAAAGAAGCTCTGTGGCAAACCTGCGGCGCTGGTTGTGCGATTACCAGGCAAGGGCGTCAATACGACTGCTACAGTTGAGCAATGCGCACAAATTGGCGATGTACTGGCTGAGATGCACATTGTGGGGCAGTCATTTCAATCAAGACGACCTTCTGAGCGTGGTCCTGACTGGCGCCAGCAAACAGCACAGCAACTATTGTCTAAGCTGGATGATGACAGAGCGAGCATATTAAAAAATGAACTTGCTTATCAGCAAGGTTATGCGACGTTGGGATTACCTGAAGGGGTCACTCACTCAGACTTATTCCGTGATAATGCGTTGTTCGAGGGTAACAAACTTAGCGGCATTATCGACTTCTACTTTGCGAGTGATGAATACTTACTTTATGACTTGGCTGTCGCCGTGAATGATTGGTGTGTCGGAGAAGATGGTTTACCCGAAACTAATCGTTACCAGTCTCTTATGACGCACTATCTACAAAAAAGAGCATTAACAGAATCCGAGCAAGCCAATTGGAATATGGTTTGCCGGGCGGCGGCACTGCGTTTCTGGCTGTCTCGATTACAGGATCAACTTTTTCCGCGTGAAGGTGAGCTGACTCAAATTAAAAACCCGGATGCATTTTTAACTATTCTCAAGTATCACCGTGAGCATCCATTAACGCTGGATTTTAACTAAACAGCTGATGCGCGTTCTGATAATTAAACTGACTTCAATGGGCGACCTGATGCATGCTCTGCCAGCGCTCACTGATGCTGCTAAGGTCTTTCCTGATATTGAATTTGACTGGGTGGTGGATAGTGCCTTTGCGGCGGTACCTCAATGGCATCCACGTGTGAAGCGTGTGATTACTACATCACACCGACGCTGGCGGCAAAACTGGTTTGGTCATTTATTTAATGGTGAGATAGGTCATTTTTATAAAGCATTAAATCTCGATGACTATGACGTTGTCATTGATATGCAAAATAATCTGAAAAGTGCCCTGGTCAGTCTGTTAAGAAAAGGACCCGTTTCCGGCCTGGACAAATACAGTTGTCGTGAAAAGCCGGCTTATCTTGCTTATCGCCATAAACTTAATGTGAATCCAAACCAGCATGCGGTTGAGCGTATGCGTCAGATTATGGCAAAAGCGCTTGATTATCCTTTGCCTGACTCCGAAGCAGAGTATGGCGTGGATTTGGCACACTGTCAGTTGCCACAATTGGCATTTGAACTACCAAAAAATTATGTAATGCTGGTTCACAACGCAAGTTGGCTAACGAAATTATGGCCAGTACAACATTGGCAAGCGTTGACCTTAAAAGCGATTGAAGCAGGATATTCTGTGGTAATCCCCTCAGGGAATGATGAAGAGTATCAGCGAGCCTTGCAGATCGCCGCTGTTAGCGACCATGCCTATACCTTACCGAGGTTGCCACTCGATAATGTCGTGGCCATTATGCAAGGTGCCAAAGCCGCTTTGTGTAGTGATACGGGCCTTGCGCATATGGCCGCAATGATGGATAAACCCGCCATTACTCTATATGGCTCAACGGATACGCATCTGATTGGCACAGCGGGCCAGAATCAGCAGCATTTGATTACAGGAATGTCGTGTTCACCTTGTTATAAACGACGTTGTCCTCTGCCAGAAGCAAAATCCGGTATGCCCGTATGTATGGCTGAGATGCAGCCAGACCAAGTCTGGAATAGACTCGCCGCTGTTTTACAAGCACAATAACGCCTCTGACTTCTTTTCTGGCGTGATAAAACCGCATTATGAAATTTGATTTTCCTGAATTCCATCAAGCCCGTATTGCTGTTATTGGTGACTTGATGCTTGATCGTTTTTACTATGGCAAAGCCAGCCGAATTTCACCTGAAGCCCCTGTGCCAGTGGTGAATGTGGAACGCCTGGAAGATGTACCTGGTGGTGCTGCCAACGTGGCGATGAATATTGCTTCGTTGGGTGCACAATGTAATATCACCGGCATCACAGGGGCTGATGAAGCCGCCAATGTCCTCAAACAAAAACTGCATGCGGTGGGGGTGAATTGTTTATTTCATCAAGCCGCCCATAACTGCACCATTATCAAGTCACGTGTCATCAGCAGTCATCAACAGTTAATCCGTCTGGATTTTGAACAGCGTTTCACAGAGCAAGTGGCTCAGGATATGGAGCATTTAGCTGAGCACGTTACCGATAATGCGAAAGTGATTGTGCTGTCAGACTATAACAAGGGTACCTTAGCCCATCCGCAGTATTGGATTGAAAAAGCCAGAGATAAACAAAGCCTGATTTTGGTGGATCCGAAAGGAGACGATTTCACTAAATATCGTGGTGCCGATCTGATTACCCCGAATATGAGTGAGTTTGAGGCGGTCGTTGGCGCCGTGGAATCAGAACAGGATCTTATCAGCAAAGCGCAAACGCTGATTAAATCTCTGAATATTAAAGCGATTCTCATTACTCGTAGTGAACATGGTATGACGCTAGTGCAGGCGGATAAACCTGAATTTCATTTGCCTGCTATCGCTAAAGAAGTGGCTGATGTGACAGGCGCTGGTGATACCGTTATTTCAACATTAGCGACAGCATTAGCTGCCGGCGTCAGCCTGGAACAAGCGGTCACTTTAGCCAATGTAGCTGCCAGTATTGTGGTGACTAAACTAGGCACCTCAACGGTCAGTGAACCTGAACTGCGTCAGGAATATGAACGTCATCAGGGCATCAACAACACCGATCATTGCATTGGCGGTGCTGTTACCGTTGAGCAGTTAAAAATGGCGGTAGACCAAGCCAAAAACCGTGGTGAGAAAGTCGTGTTTACCAACGGCTGTTTTGATATTTTGCATGCCGGGCATGTGACTTACCTTCAACAAGCCAGAGCCTTGGGTGATCGTCTGATTGTTGCTATCAATACTGATGAATCAGTTACAAAATTAAAGGGTGAAGGTCGTCCAATTAATACCGCAGACAGACGTCTGACTGTTTTGGCTGGATTAGCTGATGTGGACTGGGTGACCTGTTTCCCTGGTGATACGCCAGAGGAGTTATTACGACTGATCCAGCCCGATATCCTGGTCAAAGGCGGTGACTATGATAAAAAAGGCGTGGTCGGCTGGGAAATCGTTGAAGCTTATGGCGGTGAAGTGAAAGTGATGGGGCTGGTGGAAAACTGCTCTACGACAGCAATTGTGAATAAAATTAATCAGCGCGACTAGCTTTTAATACGAATTTATTCAGCTAAAGCTTTAACCGCCTTACTGATATTGTCATATAGGTGAGCTGGGTTAATCGTGCCGATAATCACACTACTTACGGCTGGTTCATTAAAGATAAAGTCGAAATTGTCCTGAACCGTGTCTGTACCGGCTTGTTTCGCCAGGTGGCCACTACCAAGCGCTTTTTTAATGAAAATGCCTTTATTGAGTTTGGCTGCCTGCTCAATGACGGCCTGTTCTTCCAAGTATTGCAGATTATGCATCACCATGGCGATATCAGACTGTTCCAACGTCAACATCCCGCCTGTAACGGTTTTGGTGGACATACCACTGGCACGAATCCAACCTCGCTGTTTTAAGTCAGCTAAGACTTCCAGAGCACCATGATGACGGATGATATGTTCATCATTTCCATCAGAGTGAATCAACACAATATCTAACGCATCTTGTTGTAAAGTTTTTAAGCTGTTTTCGATACTTTTAATCAGTGATTCAGGTGTAAAGTCATAGTGTGATTCACCGCTTACGGCATCAAAATACTCACCCGCTTTGGTGGCAATAATCCATTCGCGCCGGACTTTTTTAATAATTCTCCAAGGCGTTGCTCACTGCGACCATAAGCTGGTGCGGTATCAATCAGATTAATACCCGATTCCCAGGCTTGCTCAAGCAAGGCAATCACTTGTTCATCATCTGGAATTTGAAAGCCATCAGGGTATTTCACCGCTTTGTCGCGACCGATTTTTACAGTGCCAAGACCGAGTGGTGAAACTTGTATACCTGTCTCCGCAATTGGATTTTTTTGTTCTAAATAGGCCATCAAAAAACTCTGTCCCATAACGGTTTAGCGATCTCTGGGTGAGGAAAATCAGGATTGTCGTAACTGCGTTTTTCTATAGCATCGACATTAATGGCTTTCAGAACCTGATCGGCTAAATCCGGTGCCAGAGCTAATTTGGTGGGCCAGCAAATATGAAGATTCTGTTGTGAATCAATAAAAGCATGATCCGGTCGGGTAAGATTGGATTGCTTGGGCTCTGCGCGGTTCACAGCATGCGTGGCCCAATCAAGAGCTGGCAATTCAAACCATGGCAAAATATTGTTGAGCAATTGCTTGGCTTCGGTGATCAAGTTTTCTTGCGATTTAGCAACGCCTTCTTCAGCGATATTGCCGCCGATATACCAGACCGTGTCACCTTGCTGTGTTTTATGGCTGGAAATTGTCGCAATAGGTTTGGAACCACTACCCAGGCTATGGGCATAGATGGTCGGCAGAGGTTGATTGGGGTTTTGGCTCTTGCATAGCACCATTTGTAGCGGTCTACGCTGCATGCTGGGTTGTTTAATCGACAGCGATTGCAATAAGACTTCATTGCCTTCTCCTGCTGTCAGCACAAATTGTTGGGCATGGATAGTGATATCGCCAACCTGAACTGACTCCAGCTGTTGTCCTGAACGTTGCCATTGGTATTGGCTATTGCTAGGCACTGATAACATACGCGAACGCCATTTTGCCGTGATTTTTTTCAGCAGGCTTGGAATATCTAATACAGGCTCATCAAGTTGATAGAGTGTGCCTTTAAAGCCTGCATCCTGAAATAATGCTGGCGCATCCCGTTTATCAACACGCTGCATGCGGCTGCTTAAGGCTTTGCTGGCAAAAAACGACACCATCTTTGAAGACAGTTTGTCTTTAGACCAGAGTAGTTGGTGATCAGCCAATTTTTTGACATCACGAAGATCGATATCACCTTCACCATTTAGGGCGTCTTTCCAGCGAGCAGGCATGGTACTGATGACTTGCGCTGCTTTGGATAACACACCGTTCAGGGCATATTTACTGCCACCATGAATAATGCCTTGAGAGCTAAGCGTTTGTCCCTGGCCGATTTGCCCATTCTCTATGAGCAAGGCATGGATACCCATATCGTTAAGGCGATGATGTAGACATAAGCCAGCAATGCCTGCGCCGATAATGACGATATCGGTGTGAAGAGTAGTTTGAGTCATGAATAAATTTAGTCTGTCTCGTCGAGGGTTTCACACAACCAGTGACCAATCAGAATATGTCCTTCTTGTACCCGAGCGGTTTCTTTGACGGGAACGGCCACACACTCATCAGCAATGTCAGCTAGCTGACCACCACCTTCACCGGTGAAAGCGCAGGTCCAGATACCCATCTCCTTAGCCGTCTTGATTCCGTTAATAACATTGCCACTATTACCTGATGTGGATAATCCAATGGCGATATCGCCTGGGCGTCCCAAAGCGAGAATCTGGCGATCAAAGACCGTATCAAACTGATAATCATTGCTGTGAGCCGTCAGAATTGAGGTGTCTGTAGTTAAAGCGATGGCACCATAGGGTCGACGGTCTTTGTGATAACGCACCACAAATTCTGCTGCTAAATGTTGCGCATCAGAGGCGCTGCCACCGTTGCCAAAGAACAGAATTTTATTGCCTTGTTTTACACAATCTGAAATTCGGGCAGCAAGTGCTGTGACTTGTGGTTCAAGTGCAAACAGACTTTCGATCATCGCCTGATGACGTACGATAGTGGCTTTAAATGACACGGCTTCCCCTTAAACTGGTGTAGTGATGATAACATCTCACTTTTCGACATCGACAGTTTAACAAAATTCAGACTGACTGGCGGTTTTGAGGCAAGACTGAGTTTGACTGAATCACATCATAAAACTGAATGAAAACACATACACTGTATTTACGTGAAGACTTAGCCCAGGCTTGGCGGAATAAAGCTATCTTTCCTTGGTTGCAGACCATGCCGGGTGAAATCTTTCGTGACAAAGAAGGGCGGCGGACATTACGTTTCGAGGTCGAACAACACAGCTACTTTCTGAAATATCATCAAGGTGTAGGTTGGGAAGAAATTTTCAAAAACCTGTTGTCTCTACGCTTACCGATTATCAGTGCCAGAAATGAATGGCAGGCGGTGCAGTTTTTACAGTCTCATCATCTGGATACCATGACCTTAGCCGGCTATGGCGAAAAAGGATGGAATCCAGCCAAACGCCATTCTTTTGTGATTACTGATGATTTGACCGATACCATGAGTCTGGAATATCTGGGGCAGCAGTGGCGACAGACACCACCGTCATTCAAAAGCAAATACGATTTAATCCAGAAACTAGCCCATATCGCTGGGACCATGCATAAAAATGGTATGAATCATCGAGATTTTTATCTTTGTCATTTTTTGCTGGATAAGTCGTTTGCTGAGACCAATGTTTATCAGCCCTCAATGCCGATATATTTAATTGACCTTCACCGTGCTCAAATTCGGAAAAAAGTGCCATTACGCTGGCAAATAAAGGACTTGGGTAGTTTATATTTTTCTGCCTACGCTGTGCCGCTGACCCAGCGAGATTTGTTCCGCTTTATCAAGACCTATACCCAACTACCTTTGCGCCAGGCACTGTCTCAATATGCTGATTTGTGGCAGCAGGTTAAACAGCGGGCAGATAAACTATATGCTGAATAATATGTCAGATATTTATGTCATTATCAGCACTGATAGCCGACCGCAATTACCGTTTGAGCTGCAATTAGAACAAAACAGCTATCAGTGTGTGCAAATTCTGCGTGACTTGCCAGAGCGTCGCTTGGTGATGAAAGCCGTAGATAGTCACGGCAAAAATGTCGTAATTAAATTATTCGCTAATCAGGCAAAAGCTCAAAAAGACTTTGAACGAGAGTTACAAGGTGTTGATGCGGTCAAGCCTGTGGCAGTAAAAACACCTAATTTATTGTTCTCTGTGTCTGAGCCACATGGTTCAGCACTGGTGTATGACTTTATTGAAAACAGTCAGACGTTTCACCTTGATTCGGCGGTTCCTCAGCGCTTGGCATTGCTATCAGAGTTAATGCTTACTCTGCACTCAGGCGGTATTTATCAAGATGATATCCATCTCGATAATTTATTACTCAGCGGTGATGAGATTGTGCTTATCGATCTGGGCTCTGTGAAACAGTCAGGTGACGGCAAAGCACTTGATAAAGATACTAGCCTGACAAACTTGGCCAGACTATTTGCCCAGTTTTCATTGCAACAGCGTAGTCATTTGATGCCTTTGCTTAAAGTTTATTATGAAGGACGTGGTTGGCATTATTCGGCCGATGAGCAGCAACAGTTTAGTCAGCTGTTAGACAAAGCATGGCAGCAACGCAAAACACAATTTCTTAAGAAATGTTTTCGTCCATGTACGATGACGTATTATCAAAAGAATATTCATTGGCAGGTCGCAGCAAAACGAGATTTCTGGCAACAGAGTCAACTTCAGTCCGTCCGTGATATTGAGGCATTATTTGCTGGCGCTCAGGTATTAAAAGCCGGTAATACGGCGACAGTTGTACGCACAAAGCTGGCTGGCCGTGAGGTCGTTATCAAACGTTATAATATTAAGAATCTGGGTCATGCCATAAGCCGCTGCTGGCGACCAAGCCGGGCCGCGGCATCATGGTGCAATGCTAATTTACTGGTTTTTTCTGGTATTCCGACAACCGAGCCTCTCGCCTTTATTGAAAAGCGCATGGGTCCATTGAGACAAACAGCTTATTTTATTAGCGAATACCATGAGGCCGAGGAGTTGTTAGATGTTTACCAGCAACGCATGCCAACGGAATCAGAAGTGAGTCAGATTCAAACTATCTTTTCAGATCTGAACACAATGCAAGTTGGCCATGGTGATATGAAAGCGCAGAACTTGTTATTAGATAAGCAAGGTAAAATCAGGCTTATTGATTTAGATGCTATGCGAGAATATGGCAATAAAAAACAAGCGATCATGGCTCACTTGCAAGATAAAAAACGCTTTCTGAAAAACTGGAAGAATCCTGAGTTGGAGGCCTTTTTCAGAGTCATGCTGCAGGGACAAAATACACGTTTATGAAATACGCGGTCTGTTTATATAAGTTTTTCCCTTTTGGCGGACTTGCTCGTGATTTTATGAATATCATGCAATGCTGCCTGCAAGCTGATGATACGGTCGACGTATATGTGATGGAATGGCAAGGGGACGTCCCTGAGCAGTTTAATGTGCATATTATTGAAACCAAGGGCTGGAGCAACCACGCCAAGTTACAATCCTATATTGATCAGCTTTTGCCACAATTACATCAGCAAAATTATGACCTGGTCATTGGATTTAATAAAATGCCGGGGCTGGATGTTTATTACGCGGCAGACCCTTGTTATATCGATCGTATTCAGTCACATCCTCTGTATGCGCTTTTACAGTTTTCCGGACGTGTAAAATTTTATAAAGCTTGTGAAGAAGCCGTTTTTGGCAAGCAGTCGAATACCGTGTCAATGATGATTTCTGATGTGCAGCAAGCCCTGTTCGAACAACATTATCAGACACCTCAAAATCGTTTAATCAGCTTACCGCCAGGTATTGACCGTGACAGGCAGCGTCCTGCCAATGCTGAACACATTCGTCAGCAAGTCCGTGCTGAATTTAATATTCCTCAAGATGAATGGTTAGTACTGATGGTGGGGACTGGTTTCAAAACCAAAGGGGTTGATAGGGCTATTGCTGCGTTGGCCAGATTACCTGATAAGCTCAAGAATAAAACCAAACTAATGATAATTGGTGACGGTGATAACCGTTATCTACAACGCCAAGCACAGCAAGCCTCTATTGCTCAGCAAGTGACATTTCTTGGGGGACGTTCCGACATTCCCCGATTTTTGCTGGCGGCCGATCTGTTAATTCACCCAGCAAGAAAAGAAAATACAGGTACGGTGATTCTGGAAGCTATGGTGGCAGGGTTACCAAGCTTAGTCTCTGATGTGTGCGGTTACACCAAACATGTGACTAAGGCAGATGCGGGACGGGTTATTAGCGATGCCGAGAATGCAGAAAAAACGGCTTTAGATTTAGCGGAAATGTTGGATAAAGACAAGTTACTGTACTGGTCGCAGCAGGCGCTTCACTATGCCGCGACCGAGGATTTGTATAGTATGCCGCAGCAGGCTGCCACAGTGATTACATCACTGGCAAAACAAAAAAGGGAAACGTAATGACAAAAACAGTATTGGTCACCGGTGGCGCGGGTTATATTGGTTCACATATTTGTGTGGTGTTATTAGAAGCCGGTTTTGAGGTCGTGGTGGTGGATAACCTCAGTAATAGTTCATCTATTGCGTTAGATCGTGTCAGTCAGATCACCGGAAAAAAATTGGCTTTTTATAAATCCGACTGTCGTGATAAAACTGCCCTACAAGGTATTTTTAATACGCATCCTATTGACGCTGTTATTCATTTGGCTGGCCTGAAATCAGTGGGGGAGTCATGCGCATTTCCTTTGATGTATTACCAGAATAATCTTGATGCTACTTTCGTCTTACTAGAAGTAATGCAACAGTTCTCCGTGAAGAATTTTGTGTTTAGTTCTTCAGCCACGGTCTATGGTGATCCGGCTTCCATGCCTGTTAATGAAACATTTCCAACATCAGCGACCAATCCTTATGGGCGAACCAAATTGATGATAGAAGAAGTTCTGGCGGATATGGTCAAGGCGACGCCAGACACATTATGTTGTATTGCTACGCTACTTTAATCCGGCAGGGGCGCATGAGTCGGGCCTAATCGGTGAAGACCCCAGTGCCATTCCTAACAATTTAATGCCCTATGTGACACAAACTGCGATTGGTAAACGAGAGTGCCTGTCTGTGTTTGGCGGTGACTATGACACAATAGATGGTACAGGGGTGCGTGATTACATTCATGTGATGGATTTAGCTCGAGGGCATCTTGAAGCACTTAACTGGCTGGAATCAGAAGCAACCGCGCCATGTTGTAAAGCCGTCAATCTTGGCACAGGACAAGGTTACAGCGTACTTGAAGTGATTGCAGCTTTTGAGCAAGCCTCAAATAAACAAGTGAAGTATCAAATTGTTGAACGACGGGCAGGTGATGTCGCCACTAATTATGCGGATCCGACATTAGCCAAATCTCTACTTGGATGGACTGCTGAAAAATCACTTGAAGATATGGTCACCGATGCGTGGCGTTGGCAGAGTCAAAATCCTAACGGGTATGGTAATGCTTGAGTTATCCAACACGACTCTAGTCGGTAAAGGCTTGCACAGAGAAGTACATGTGCACCCTGATGATTCATCAAAATGCGTCAAAGTGGTCGTTTTACGTGGTGAGGAAGAAACACGTCGTGAACAGGCCTATTATCGATTTTTACAACAGCGAAATATCGACTGGCTAAGTTTGCCAAAGTTCTATGGTAATGAAGACACCAATATGGGATCTGGTGCGGTGTTTGATTTGATTCGTGACGAGGATGGTCAGGTTTCAAAAACATTAGAGTTTTATCTGGATAATCTGGCATCGACTTCTGCATTAGTCGAACCCATCAGTCAGGCTCTAATCCGATTGAAACAGGACCTGTTAGAACAGAACATTATTACCATGACACTCAAACCGAAAAATATGGTTTTGCAGCAGCGGAATGATGGCATGAGGTGTTTGATTATCGATAATATCGGTAACTCGGATATTATTCCGATTAGCAGTTATGTTCGGCTTTTCGGCAAAAGAAAGATTGAACGGAAATGGGAAAAGTTTCAACGCCTGTTATCAAAGCAATTTATTAACCAACCCAGCATACAGAAAATTATAAAAGCAATATAAGGACATTGGTTGGTGACGGACAAGAAAATTTTAATTCTGGATGGAATTGGTGGTGCCACTCTCGGTCGAGATATTCATGCTTGTATAGACAACTCAGAATATTATGATTTAGCTAAGTTGGAGAATATCAGCTTATATAAGCCTCGCTCAGCTTTCACAAAAGTACAACGAAAACTATCTGAGAAAAATAGTTTTTATTACTTACCCAAGAAACGTTTTGAGTCGTTGTTATCATTAATTGAGGAAATTAAACCTGACAGTATTTTTGTTATAGGTTTTTTATATCGCTTTATTAAACCCAACCACCTCGCAGATTTAGCTAAAACTAAAGGTATAAAACTCTATTTATACGATACTGATAGCTGCAATCTATATTCAAAGCGTAGAGAGTTTATCTATTTTATTGAGAATGAAGTCCGTGTTTATGATCGCGTATTTTCATTTTCAAAAGTAGTGACAGAGTTTTTCAATCGAAAAAATATTAATACGATATTTTCACCTTTTGGGGCTAATCTGGTTGAAGCTGAGCCAGCTAAGTATCAGCATGACGTTTTATTTGTAGGTAGCGCTGATCTGAGACGTTGTTTTATGCTGGAACATATTGCTGATTATGTTTCTATCAAGGGAAATCGATGGAAAAGAAATCAATCAATAATGTCACCTGCTTTACAACAGAAAGTTGATGACAAACCGTTATGGGGACAAGAACTTTATCAGCATCTTGTCAGTTCTAAGATTGTATTGAATATCACTCGAGGACCATTCTATGCAGCTGAAACTGGTGTTAATTTAAGAATCTTTGAGGCAATGGCGGCAGGGTGTTTTGTCTTAACAGATTATTGTGATGAAGTGGCAGATTTATTCGAGATTGGTTTGGAAATTGAGACGTTTAAGGGCTCAAAAGAGCTGGTAGAAAAAGTGCTTTATTATTTGAGTAATGATGATGCCCGTTTAGCTATAGCTAAACGGGGACAGCAGAAAATAAGCCAACACTACACCTGGAAAAAACGTGTTGAGTATATGCTGAGCTATACGGATTAAATCAATCTACTTTGTGATGAGTATATCTTCCATCACTAAATACTGTAGATCAGAACCGAAAAACATATTTAATGCATCAGTTGGGCTACATACCATTGGCTCTCCGCGGCGATTCAGCGAGGTATTTAAAACCACACCATTGCCCGTGAGTTTCTCCATTTCCTGCAGCAGTGAGTAGTAACGAGGATTGGTTGCTTGAGTGACAATTTGAGCCCGAGCCGTACCATCTTCATGCACGACTTCAGGAATACGCGACTTCCAACTTTCAGCCACATCAAATGTAAATGTCATATACGGGCTAGGATGATCTGTCTGTAATATTTCTGGTGCAACTGTATCCAGCATACTAGGACAGAAGGGGCGCCAACGTTCACGATATTTAATCTGGGCATTAATTCTGTCAGCTACGCCTGAATGACTCGGTGAACCCAGAATACTTCGATTACCTAAAGCGCGAGGTCCAAACTCCATATGCCCCTGGAACCAGGAAACTGGATTACCATCAGCTAGAATTTTAGCTGTTTCGGCGGTGACATTGTTCATTCGCTCCCATTTAACTGGCTGTTCGTATTGCTCACAGGCCTCAATACATTGTTCAGTGGTATAGGCTGGGCCTAAGTAGACATGCTCCATTTTTTCTACGGGTACACCGGCTAATTGTGAAGCATAACTGGCCGCACCAATGGCGGTACCCGCATCGCTTGCCGCCGGTTGTACAAACAGTTCTTTGACACCAGGCATGGCAATAATACGCTGGTTGAGTTTCACATTGAGAGCCACACCACCAGCATAAGCGATTTTGCCAGTCTCTTTAATAATGTCACCCAGATAAAAATCAATTAGTTTTAAAGCTGTTTTCTCTAACAGGTCTTGAATGCTTGCTGCGTAATCGATGTAAGGCTCGTCTTTTTCATCGCCTTCTCGCATTGGGCCTAACCATTCGATTAACTCAGGGCTGAAAAAGTAGCCTTTGCCATTCTTCTTGTAACGGCGAGTGCCTACGACATTGACCAGTTTGGTATTGACCTTGAAGTCACCGTTTTTGTAGTCAATTAAACGTGAGAAGTCGAAACGCTTCGGATCACCGTAAGGGGCCATACCCATTACTTTGAATTCGCCATCCAGCATTTCAAAGCCAAGATATTCTGTTAATGCACCATAGACACCACCAAGTGAATCCGGATCATAGAATTCTTTGATCTTATGAATCTTGCCATTTTCGCCATAACCAAAAAAAGTAGTGGCATATTCGCCTTTACCATCAATACCGATAATGGCTGTTTTTTCTTTAAAACCACTCAAATGGTAGGCACTACTGGCATGCGCTAGATGATGTTCAACTGGGACAAATTTAACGCGTTTCGCTCCGATACCTAGATCATCTAATAACTTCATTACATTTCGGTGATTCCGCCAATATCGACGGTTACCGCTGAATAAAGCGGTAAGTGCGCGGTCAGGGGCATACCAATGGCGCTTTGCATAGTGCCAGCGTGCGGGTGATTTCAGGCCAATCTCAGCGTAAGGGAAAGCCACAATATCAATCTGATCGGGACGAATACCAGCCTGTTCTAAACAGAATTTAGTGGCCTCATAAGGCATTTTCCCTTTGGCGTGCTTGTCACGCAGAAAACGCTCCTCTTCAGCAGCAGCTACAAGCTTTCCATCAATATATAAAGCAGCAGAGGCGTCGTGATTTACCGCGCCAGACAAACCTAAAACGATCATGATGTGATATATGTCTTTGAGTTAAACAGTGCGTAAGTATATCGCATGCAGTCGGTCAACACGACTAATGACGTTTTGCTTTTTTGGGCTTAGCAATTTTATGTAAAAGTTGTTTAGTCTTTTTAGACAATGGTTGCTCATTGAAATACTGTTGTAAAAAGAAAACGCGGTCTTTCATTGACCAATATTCATTAGCATGACGGTCTAGTGTGCCCAGATCTCTCAGCATCGATTGTCTGACCAACAATGTACGTTTCATTTTCTCCAGATCGATGATTTTTATCTTCCAGCCATCAGATACTGGCTTAGCAAAAATGTGTTTGGGATAAAGTGAATTATGTTGAAAATGTGCTTGGTGCATATTCACCAATACATGAGCTACAGCTTTCAGTAATTGTTTACGTGACACATTTGATAAGCTTGAGGGAGAAATGTTTTCGAGTGATTGATAATCTCGAAGCTCTTTTGTAACCAGTATCGCCCTTGACTGGTCACATGAAAAATAGACAGGTTCAAGTGTAGGAATATGCTTAGCCGTAAGTTTAAGAATATTGTTATATTCTTTTTGAAAGGTATGAATGCCTTTTAAAGGATGACACCATGTTTTTGTGCGATGATTTTCCTGACGTTTGATAAACACATCAATAGCACCATGTGTTGTTTCAAGTACATATTTAACCACACCACTCCAGCCACCGCGTCTGTGGTTTGGGGGCTCGAACCAATCTGTATCCAGTTGCCATATCGTGTCAAAGTCATATTTGTTTTTGTGTTTTATGTCTGCCATTTTTATACGACCTGATTATTGAATATATTTGCTATGTAAAGTAATGCATTATTCTTAAATACTGATTAATTGGCAAAAACAGATCAGTTAAGGTGAGAGAATTTTCTTTATTTGCTCTAATTTCCAAAATGCTCTCCTCCCAGCTTCATCAGAAAAGTAAGTATGTAGTTTCATAAGCGAAGCATCATGACTATATGTTGACTCTCTGTTATTGGCTGAATGAACCAGTAACTCTGCTAACTTTTCAGAAGATGCAAAAGGAAATAATAGCCCTGTGTTTTCTACAATTTCTTTTGCTCCTCCACAATCACTACAAATTATAGGTAGATTCGCGATCATAGCTTCCAGCACAACCATACCAAAAGGCTCACTATCAGAGGTCAAGACAAAAATATCGAAGGCTGTAAAGTAACGCTTCGCATCTTTGATGTAGCCAATAAATTTGATGTTGTCTTCTACATTCAGTGATTGAGCAAGATCATGAAGTTTTTGTTGAAGCTTGCCCTTGCCAATAATAATTAACAAAGTATTCTCAGGGAGCGCATGCTTTGCTTTGGCAAATGCCCGAATCAGTGTCTCTTGGTCTTTATCAGGATGTAATCTGCCTACATTACCGATAACATAAGATTCATCAGGAATATCTAGCATTTCTCTGGCTTTAGCTTTACTCAAGAGCTCATTTTTTGAGTGTTCTATATCCACTCTGTTATATAAAGTTTCGATCCCATCTACGGGAAAACGGGGTAAGTGCTGTTTTATATCGGCTGATACAGCCTTGGATACCCCTATGAGTAATAAGCGAGATGAGAAGAATTCTGTAAAAAGCCTTCTTCCTAAACGGTCAAAGTCACCAAAAGCGTGATGAATACTCATTACAGGAAGTTGTGTGGCAATGAGGGCTAAATATGTGGGTTTTGTCCTATGTGCAATACAAAGTTCGTAGTGTTTTTGTTGAGATATTCTCTTCACTCGTTTCAGTAGTGATAACTTAAGTCCTTTAAGTTTATGCTTTGGGCTTTCAAGAAAAATGACCTCGTCAGACAGTGTATTTTCTAACAAGTCAGCTCTGGGGGCTCCCGTTAGGAAGACCGTTGTAACAAGGAAACTAGTGCCTTTAAATAATGATGCATATTGTCGCGCGCAATCATCAAAAGGCGGATCGTAGCTATGGCATAACTGCAGAACGTGACGTGGTCTAGTTGTCAATATTTAACACCTTATAGACCACAGCCTTATCAGCTCGAGAATTCTCGCTGTAATGAATAGGGATCAAATTCCAGTTAGCATATTGTTTTTTTCTTTCTGCGTGAGAGGGCTTCTCGATAACAATAAAATAATCAAACTGCTTGTTAGTTTGAAGCGTTCTATCGAGTTTTAACCGCGCCTTAGGCTCATTTTCATGGAAATAAAAATCAATAAAAATATCGTTGGTGAGAACCCGGCTGTTTTCCGGCAAATTTTGGCTCGCCCAGATCGCAGTTTCTTTTATATAGCCTTTGGTCACACTGGTGGTGAAGGTATCAATGATACTCGCAAGAAGTAAGAAGGGGATGATTGTAAGGGCAAATTTATTTTTGGCTAGCCAGTAATCATCAATCAGACGACACATCGCAGGTAGCATAAGCAGGACCACAGCAGTAATTAGCATGACTGCATAACGGGTACTGATGAAGTAATGTTTAAATAGGAACGTAAGCAGAATAATGAGGTTGATGCCAATGAAGAAAAGCAGGAAGCGACGAGTATTACTTTCCGACGAGCCTGTTTTTTGCTGCACTTTAGCCATGGTAAAAAAAATAAGGTTTAGCGGCGATAAACCCGTAATGATTTTTGCTAGTAACATATATACAAGGCCTGAAGCTAAAATCATCCCGCCGTAGCGTTCGGAATATTGACTCAATAACTCTTTACCTAGAATAGTCGCTTTCTCATGAAATACCTCAGTAATACTTGAGTGGTCCAGAAATTCGGTCACACTGAGGAGTTTGCCAAAGGAGCTTTTCATGCCTTGTTGTTGAGTAAATACGGCTGCAGCCAATACGCCACCAAGAAGGAATAATGAACAGAGTTTAATAGCTGATTTTAAGCCATCTCTAAATCCTAGTTGGAACACTATGAATAGAGGCGTTGCCAGAATAATAACAATAGCTTCAACACGGAATAACAGGGCTAATAGGCTGGATAATTGCCAGTAAATACCATTTTGCCAATTAGGCTTTTCTAAAAAAATAATGGTTCGGTAGATTGAAATTGAGATAAAAGCCCAATAGCCAATGTCTCTAATAATATAACTACGGTAGTCATTAAGTGTAGAAAAACAGAGAATGATTAAGGATGCAATAAAGACGTATCTTAGGTTAGCTAATAATTTATTAGCAATCAGTACTAGCGCATCAGTAAAAACCACAAAAAGCAGGCTATTGATGATCTGCCCACTCAATTCTAGTTGGATACCTGTAAATTGATGAATAACGGCAATTAAGATGGAAAAAAATGGCCAATCGTACATGGCTGCTGTCGCAGCCAATCCACCTTCTATATAAGCTTTTGCCATATTCAAGTATAAAACACCATCGCTATTAATCAGCTGATCGGTGGAGAATGCCAATACGGAAAACAGCAGACTAATGAATGCCGTAAATAGACGAATATTGTGAAGGGATAAGTCTGAAAAAAACGAGTTTAACGGTTTCATAATGTTGTTTTTATTAGTTCAATCACACTGTCAACAGACAGTTTTTTCATACAGTTATGGTGGCCTAATGGGCAGGTACGCTTAAAGCATGGGCTGCACTCGATGTCTATCTGGGTGATGCGCGCATTGCTGGCTAAAGGTGGGGTGAATGCCGGAGAGGTCGGACCATATACAACGACTAATGGCACTTGTAAGGCCGCGGCGATGTGCATTAACCCTGAATCATTAGAAACTACCTGATCGGCTGTTCCTAACAGGTCGATGGCTTCTTCTAACTTTGTCTGACCAGCCAGGCTGATAAGGTTGTTTGATTGCTGACTGGAAAGATGGATGATTTCTTCAGCGGTGCTGACATCCGCTTTGGAACCGAGTATCAACACTTGCCAGCCAGATGTAAGAAAAAATCAGCTAAAGCGGCGTAATGAGAGGTTGGCCATTGTTTGGCTGGGCCAAATTCTGCGCCCGGACAGAGAATAAGTCGTTTCTGGTCGTCCGACTGTCGTTTGGGGTTAATCGCTTCATTAGCAGGCTCGGCAAGCATCAAGGGTGCTTCATAAGTGAGCGGAGTTCGTGATAATGACGCTGGATGCGCCAGAGCGACAAAACGCTCGACCATCATCGGCAAAGCCTGCTTATCGAGTTTTCGGACATCATTCAGTAAGCCGTAACGATATTCTCCAAGCCATCCCGTTCTTAGCGGTATTTTTGCAAACCAAGGAATTAATGCTGACTTCCAGGAATTAGGCAGCACAATAGCTTGGTCGTAGCGTTTATCTCGTAATGACTGACCGAGTTTTTTACGCATACTCCAGCCAAAAATACCATGCGATATGGGCATACTGATGGCCTCATTGACCTCTGGCATACGTTGAAGCAGCGGTCGAGTCCAGTCCATAGCGAGCACATCGATGGTGACTTCTGGATTGTTCTTTTTCAACGCTATAAATAGCGATTGTGCCATCACCATATCGCCAACCCATGATGGGCCGACAATCAAAATCTTTTTATCAGGGTTCCTTCCCGTCATGTTTAATGAAGCGTGCTATGAGCGATATAGATGAAGATAACGCCCATGGCGATCAAGCTGATTTGTTGCAAAGACTCTGATGGCTTGACCTTATCGTGTAAGCCAGGAATTAAATCTGCTACAGCCACATAAATAAAGCTGGATGCCGCAACAAGCAGAACATAAGGCAGAATTTGTTGCATATCAGAAAGGGCAAAATAACCCAGTAAAGCACCAGCCAACGTGCCTAAACTCGAGAGAATATTGTAATAAAGCGCTTTTTTGCGGCTAAAGCCGCTGTGCAGCAAAATGACAAAATCACCTAACTCTTGTGGAATTTCATGGGTGGCAATAGCTAATGCCGTCACAATACCCAAATGCACGTCTGTTAAAAATGCGGCAGCAATTAAAATGCCGTCGACAAAGTTATGAATTGTATCGCCAATGAGAATTAGCGGGCCTGCAGACTTATGTTTGTGATCGTGATGGTGACCACCGTGGTGATCGGGTCTGTCGAGTTCAGGGATATGTTCGTGACCATGATGGCTATGACAATGTCGCCATAACACCATTTTTTCCAGCGCGAAGAAACTGAGTAGACCAAGCAGTAAGGTAAAGCCGATAGCATGTGCATCAATGGCGTATTCATGTTCGATGGCGTGAGGGATTAAGCCAAGAAATGACGCGCCTAACATGGCACCAATCGCAAAGCTGACCAAATGTGGCACCGTCAAACTACGGTGTTTTTCGGGCAGTAATAAAAAGGATGAAGCGACAACGACGCTTAAAAGTCCGCCTACCAGACTAAAAACGATGATCCAGATGAGTAATTCCATAATGATCCAACAAGGCTGAATTAAGCCGGTAATGATACCTTATTTATTGCCGATCCAGATAAGCGAAACGATGCGACCGGTCTCGCCATCGCGCCGGTATGAAAAAAGCGTGAGGTCTCGGTCACCGTACAGGCATCGCCTCCAGACATTTGTGTGATGCCTAGCTGCCTTAATCTCAAACGAGCAAGTTGGTAGATATCAGCCAAATAGTGGCTATTATCCGTTTGCTGAAAGGCGACTTGTGCGGTATCTGAGTGATTGATAAATGCCTCAAACACATCTTGACCGACTTCAAATTTTTCGGGACCAATTGCGGGCGCCAGCCAAACATGGAGTTTATCTGTTGAGTCTTGAAAACGTTCTATAGTCGTTTCTATGATGCCATCCGCTAAACCACGCCAGCCAGCATGAATGGCGGCAATTTCAGTACCAGTCTGATTACTGATTAATAGAGGCAAACAATCCGCTGTCATGATGGCGCAGACGTGATCGTTTTGATTACAGTAGATGGCATCTGCTTCGATGCCTTCATACCAGTCCTGACTGTTGATGACCTTAGTACTATGGGTCTGTTGTAACCAAAGCGGGGAAGCCGGCAGCGTCAGGGCTGAGGCAAGTAGTTGACGATTTTTTTCTACATTCTCATGTGTATCGTTAACGTGTTCGGCAAGATTAAGGCTGTCGTATGGGGGCGGGCTGACACCACCCTTTCTGGTGGTTGTGTATGCCTGAATATGGTCGGGCATTGTCCAGTCTGGCGTGACAAATTCCAGTGATTTTCTAACCATTCACGGCATCCAGCAAATAATTTTGCCAAACTTGAAATAACGCCTCATCAATGGCGGCACAGGAAGAGCGTGGCTCTAATGTGTAGCGAAATGAAGGGTTTCCATACAGTGTCGAAGCAAAACCACCGGCTTCTTCCAAGATCAAGTCACCAGCTGCATAGTCCCAGATCTGTTGTTTACCATGCAGATAAATATGGCCCCGTCCGGCTGCTAACCAGCATAACTCGAGCGCGATGGAACCTAAATTCCGTTGTGAAGCAAAAGGACGATCTCTGACAAGTTTCAACGCTAAATCTTGAGGTAGCCGCTTGAAATCGACAAAGGCAATAGTGTTATCCAAACTGAGATTAGGAGAGGTTAAGCGTAGAGGTAAATCATTTAACCAGGCTCCCTGACCACGAAGAGCAGTGAAACTTTCATCTCTCGATGGGTCAAGCACCATGGCAAAAGTCACTTTACCTTGCTCGATTAGTGCCAATGAAATGGAGTAAAGAGGCAAGCCAGAAGCAAAATTGCTAGTGCCATCGACCGGATCAAGACACCATATTGGCTTACCAGAATCGAAAAGCTGCTGTTGCTGTTCGGTAGTCATTTCTTCACCCAGTAGCGCAATATCAGGAAACAGTTCGGCGAGCCTTCTACTTAGAGCGCTTTGTACTGCATCATCTGCTGCGGTGACGATGCTGCCATCTTTTTTGTAATCCCGGCTAACGTTATTGGTCAATGGAAGAAGGGTCGTGAAGGCCACGTCTCTGACAATGTGTTGAATTTGTTGCCGGTCTATATTCATGACTTGAGTATAACAGTGAAAAAAGGAATTTGATTCAATCTATCGATGACAATCTGTAAACTGCTTATCACTTTACTTGCTTTTTGACACCAACAACATGCGCATGCCTCGATTTTATACTGAAACACTCTCATCTTCTGAATCAGAATTTGTCTTACCGGATGACGTGCACCGTCATGCCATTCAAGTGCTGCGGCTCAAACCAGGGGCCAATATTCGTTTGTTCAATGGTGGCGGTATGGAGTATGAAGCAGAGTTGACTCTTGTTGAAAAGCGGCATTCACGCGTGCGCCTGGGCAATGCGATTGAAACACAGAAAGAATCACCATTAGGCATCACCTTATTACAAGGTGTTTCACGTGGTGAGCGAATGGACTTTGCTATACAAAAAGCGGTGGAGTTGGGCGTCAAAAAAATTGTGCCTGTGATAACCGAACGTTGCAATGTGCAGCTAAATGGTGACCGCGCTGATAAACGCTTTCATCATTGGCGAGGTGTCATGATTAGTGCTTGTGAGCAATCAGGTCGGAGTTTTTTGCCTGAATTAAGCCCAGTTCAAACATTAGCCGATGTATTATCTGATTATCAGGATGAGCTGAACTTGGTACTGGATCCTCTAGCAGAAACACGCTTTACTGAGTTGTCAAAACCTCAATCGCTAACCATGTTGATTGGTCCAGAGGGGGGTTAGCGGATAGCGAAGTGGCGATGGCAAAAGATACCGGTTATCAGGCTGTACAATTTGGACCACGTATTTTACGAACGGAAACAGCCGCGGTGGCAGCTCTGGCTGTCTCTCAAACATTATGGGGTGATCTAGGATGAATGACAGCGAAATTTTAGTCATCATTCTAGCTGCTATAGCCTGGTTTTGGTGGGACAGTCGCGGTGTGGCTGAACGCGCGACGCTGGCCGCAAAATCGTATTGCGCCAATACCGGCGTGGCTTTTTTAAACGATACGGTGTTCTGGCGTAAGATACGATTTAAACGTAATCGCCAAGGCCGTATACAGTTGCAGCGGTATTACTTTTTTGAGTTCGCCAGTGATATGCAGCAGCGTTATCAGGGGGAGGTCATCATGATGGGTAAAAAAGTCGAGTCGATTAAAATGGATGCGTTTCGCGCCGGTTAACATCAACAGAGGATAATCATGACTAAATTGATGGCATTAGTGGTGGATGATTCTCGCGTTGCCAGAATGACCTTAAGCAAATTGCTACGTGACCATAGTTACAGCAGTGTGGAATGGGGTAGCGCTGAAGAAGCGATGCAATGGTTACAGACCACGGATACCTTACCGGATATCATCTTTATGGACGTGATGATGGCGACGATGGATGGCCTGACAGCTACCTCCCAGCTGAAACAACACCCACAATGGGGACATATTCCGGTTGTCATTTGTACAGGTAATGAAACCGAAGCTGATCAGAAAAAAGCGTTTGAGGCAGGTGCCTCAGCTGTTCTGAGCAAACCGCCCGAAGCGGATAAGCTGGAAAGTTTATTAGATGAAATTGAGTTCAGCGCGATCCCTCTGCCTGATGCTGCTCATGCTCATGCTCATGCTCATGCTCATGCTCATGCTCATGCTGATTCTGAGTCAGCGCAGCCAGAGATAAATGTCATCCTGGCCTCATTTAAAGATGAGTTACTTCGAGATGTTGAACAACGGTTGCAATCAAGCTCAACGACTCAGTCTGAAGCTTCAGACCAGTTTGGCCGTGATGAGGTTGTGCAGCTGGTAAGAGAGCTCACTGAACAACAGTTTTCCGCTTTAAAACAATCCTTATCAATTCAGCTGAATGAATTGGTGTCGATAACCGCAGAACCGGTTTTAGAGCAAACGCTAAAAGAGATGGACTTAAGTTCAAACATTGATCGTGCTTTGGAGCAAAATGCCACCAAATGGTTGGATAAACAGCAAAATGTGGTGCGTGAGTCGGTACTTCGCCAGTTAAAACATGATCTAAACCCGCTGGTCGCCAAAAGCCTGGAAAGGTTGGTGAATGAAAAAATATTGCCGCTTATTCGTAACCAGGTCACAGCAATGAAAAATGAATTTGATACCAGTCATCAGGAGCAATGGGCACAAATTCAGGCGCAACTGATGATGCAGCGTAATATCAGTATTGGTGTGGGTGTGATTGCCTTACTCGCCTTAATCTTTGTTCTGATTTAATGTTGCCATCGATTCGAGAAGCACAGGCCTATGGTCGCACTTGTCTAGCTGATTCAAACAGTCCCGATGTCGATGTGCAGTATCTGTTATGTCATGTGTTGACGTGTTCGCCAACACGCCTGTTACTCGATGCCGAGACAGATCTGACAGAGCAGCAATGGCAAGACTTCAAACAACTCATCACGAGACGCCAAACCGGTGAGCCAATTGCGCATATTACGGGCAGCAGAGGTTTTTGGTCACTCGATCTGGCGGTTAATAATTCGACACTTATTCCCCGAGCCGATACCGAATTACTGGTCGCGCTGGCATTGCCAAAGCTGCAGCCGGGTATGCGGATAATTGATTTAGGGACCGGAACGGGGGCCATCGCTCTCTCTATTGCTCATGAGCGGCCTGATATCACTATCATTGCCAGTGACTTTCATCTACAGGCGGTCAAGTTAGCGCAACAAAATGCCCAATCCTATAGGCTTGACCATGTGCATTTTTTTCAGGCTTCCTGGTTGAGTGCATGTCAGCCAGCTCAGTTTGATATGGTGATCTCGAATCCGCCTTATATCGAAGCAGATGATCCACATCTACAGCAGGGTGATGTTCGTTTTGAACCGCTTTCTGCATTGATATCAGGACCAGACGGGCTTGATGATATACGCCAGATTATCAAGCAGGCTGCGATCTGTCTGAAACCTGGTGGCTGGTTACTCATTGAGCATGGACATGATCAATCCCGGGCAGTGCAGCAATTATTCTCAGAGGCAGGGTTTGTACAGATTTCGGCTCACCAGGACTTTGGTGGTAACGATCGGGTTGTCATAGCACAACTCACGTTATAATGCCGGGCTATTCAGTAGAGTTAACAGACGATGAATGACGAACAGCTACTCCGCTACAGTCGACATATATTACTATCCCAGATGGATATTGAGGGCCAACAGCGTCTGCTTGATAGTCATGTCATGATTATCGGGTTGGGCGGACTGGGTGCGCCTGTTTCGATGTATCTTGCTGCCTCAGGAGTAGGCCATTTAACGCTGGTCGATGATGACGTGGTTGAATTAGCCAATTTACAACGGCAAATTGTTCATACACATAAGAATATCGGTCGAAAAAAGTCGACTCAGCATTTGAACAGCTTCATGCCCTGAATCCTGATATCGCTATCGACATGATTGATGAGCGCTTGGATAAGCCTGCCATGTTGGCGGCATCGCGTCACGTGAACGTGATCGTGGATTGCACCGACAATTTTGAGACACGTTTTTTCTTAAACGAGATCAGTAGGGAAAATCAGATACCACTGGTGTCTGGTGCCGCTATCCGTTTTGATGGGCAAGTCACTGTTTATGATCCGCGTCAAGCAGATTCACCTTGTTATCGTTGTCTGTATGAAGATAAAGGCGAACTGCAGGAAACCTGCTCAGAGAGTGGTGTTTTTGCCCCGATGCTGGCCATGATCGGCGGTACTCAGGCTGCGGAGACATTAAAACTACTGGCAAAAATTGGGACACCTTTAACGGGGCGTTTATTACTGCTTGATGGGCTTTCCATGAGTTGGCGAGAGATAAAACTGAAACCTGATCCAAGCTGTCCAGTATGTGCGGACAGTCATCACCATGAATAAACTGAACAAGCATGTCATGCTGTTGAGAAAAGACAAATAAGTCGAGGATTTGAACACTACTATGAGTCGAATGACAAATACTGTTGAATTGGAACGTGCTGCGGAAATGGCATTGTCTGAAGCCAAAAAACGCGGTGCAAGTGCTGCCGAGGTTGGGCTTAGCCACAGTGAAGGATTATCCGTCACGGTTCGTCAACGCGAAGTCGAAACGTTGGAGCACAACAATGATACAGGCTTAGGTATCACAGTCTATTTTGGACAGAGCAAAGCATCGTCAAGTACCTCTGATTTAAGTGAAGCGGCCATCACTGAAGCTGTAGGGGCGGCCTGTAATATTGCCAAACATACTCAGGCTGATGAAGCGGCCGGGCTGGCGGATGCTGATTTAATGGCCACTGTATTTCCAGAGTTGTCGCTCTATCACCCATGGTCGATCGATGTTGAAAAGGCGATTGATCTTGCCACGCTATGTGAGCAGGCAGGTCTCGATAACGATCCACGAATATCAAATTCTGAAGGAGCGACTGTTTCCAGCCATACAGGTCAGCGTGTTTATGCCAACAGCCATGGCTTTATAGGGGCGACGCAAAGCAGTCGACATAGTTTGTCTGCAACGCTTATTGCTCAAGATGCACGCGGTATGCAGCGCGACTACTGGTATGACATCAAACGTGATGCTAATGATCTTCTGAGTGCTGAGTCCATCGGTTTAAAAGCAGCAGAACGGACCTTATCAAGATTAGGTGCCGGTGAAGTAAAAACAGGTAGCTACCCGGTGATATTCACTGCTCAGATGGCCCCTTCACTGTTCGGACAGTTAATCTCAGCTATCCGCGGCGGTGCGCTGTATCGCAAAGCCTCATTTTTGCTGGATAAAAAAGGTGAGCAAATTTTCCCTGAGTTTATTCATGTGCATGAACAACCACATATTCTCAAAGCCTTGGGTAGTGCCAGCTTTGATGGTGAAGGTGTGGCCACACAAAATCGTGACATTATTTTAGATGGTGTGTTGCAAGGCTATGTGCTCGACAGTTATGCCGCCCGACGCTTGGGTCTGCAAACAACAGGTAATGCCGGTGGTGTGCACAACTTAACGATTGATAGCAGTACTGATGCTGATTTGGCTGCACTGATCAAAAAAATGGATAAAGGCATTATCGTCACAGAAACCATGGGCATGGGTGTCAATATTGTGAATGGTGACTATTCACAAGGGGCCGCTGGCTTTTGGGTAGATAATGGTGAAATTCAATACCCAGTCGATGAATTTACTATCGCCAGCAACTTACAAGACATGTTTATGGGTATTGTGGATGTGGGAAGTGACGTAGATATTCGTGGTAATACGCGTTGTGGCTCAGTGTTGATTGATAAAATGATGATAGCGGCTGCATAAAGCTATGCTGGGTTAGTTGTTGCGTATTTCAGCGATATTAACTGCGTTATATCGGTCAGTTCTAGCAGTGCAAATAATTGAGATAACTGTTGACGCATTATTTTTATGCGATGAGCTTGTTGACTCCGCAGTTGGTTCAGCTGCGGTATAAGATCAGTCTGCTCATCAGCTTCTCTGTCATTGATTGGGCTGACAAAGCATTGAAATGCATGAAATTGTTTGGCTGATAGCCCACGCTGAAGAAAACGATCCTTATCCCTTTGCGTCATAAACTGATGATCAAACATCCACTGCCATTGGTCATGGTGGGTTTCAAATCCGTATAACGCGGTGTTCAGTGATTCACCTTCTTTAGCCTGCAAGCCTTTTACTTGCTCATGCAGTTCAGCTAGATGAATCTCGATAGAACGCCAGAAATTATCCGTATGCTGGTCAGCACCATTTCGTTTCGTGCAGCCAATGACCGAGATGTGTCTCTGACCTGATTCATCGACGCCCAGAAATAGCGGAATCGATTCTGAGGTAGTAAGTAAGCAGGGGAGGAATAAACGACTTTCATGATGCTGTATCAGGTCATCATGATTTTGTTTGAGTTGTGAATGGTTGCTGGCAATGATGTTGTCAAAAAACTGATTCTGGCTGGCGGAGCAATGCTCATGAATGCGTTCAAACCCCAGTTGATACTTGTTCTCCCAGCGTTTTTTATTTTTGAGTTGATAGGGAATACGTTGCAGACTGACCTTTTTTGTCTGACTTTGCCAGCGAGGAAAATCAACATAAACGACTTTATCCAGAGTCAGTTCAACGTTTAATGGTAGCGTCACTGATAAACCATGACTTGAGATATCCACACTGGTGCTATTCCACTCTTGCTCATTGATATGTAAGGTGACCGGAGTACGGATATGATATCGCTGAACCTGGCGTTTAATAACATGACTCAAGGCATATGGCGTAGGCAAATCATTTAACTCCCACATCGGGATGTCATAACATTCTGGCGTACTCTCTTGCGTATGTGTAGATTTGATTTCGGTGTCTGATAGCGCGGTTTGTAAGTCAATCAAACGAATAGCATATTGTGGATAGTGCAGATTATTTGCTAGCTGTTCTGCGTAGGCTGGGGCATGTTCCTTGAGCATGCTCAGAGATGATGCAGACACAGAATCATCAATTTCGATTGGGCTTTGCAGCATCAGAAAAAGATGCTGTTGCTCCATATTAGCGTGACTAAGTAATGCGCTGACTTGCTTGTCTGATTTTAATGAAGAAAAACATAAGCGTTTGTCACCGATCAAAATCAATCGTTTCTCTTGTTGTTTCTGTTCAGGCGCTGGCAGACTCTCAATCAGTGCACTCAGATTAGTTTGCCAATGTTGCGTCTGCCACTGTGCTTCAGCAGCACAAAAAATAGCCTGATAATCCGGATAGTCTGCATATTGCACTTGCCACAATACCGGGGAAGCAATATGGTTAACCCACAGGCGTCGATAAAAAGTTTTTTGTAAATTGAGTAACTCATACTCGGTATCAACATGACGCTGTTTAGCCAGGTGTTCAATAAAGCCAGACATCCACTCTACAAATTCCATATCCGCGTTTTCTTGGGTAAGAATGAGGGTGGAGTAGGCTTCATCGTGTTCCAGTTTTAATATCTGATAACGCTGAAGCGAGAGAAAAGTGTGCCGGTGTTTTTCTGCAAGCTCGCTAAATTCAACCGTCACAGAGTCGCCAATGTGCAATGTATAACTACGTTTGATCGTGACTCGGATAGCCGTTGAAGATATATTGACGCTATGGCCGCTGTATAGCACATCTGCAATCCGAAGTTTTATGGGCGTACTAAAACTTAGTCGTTGCTCTGCTCGGGCGAAATTCTCATCCAGCTTCAGTCGTTGAATTTTTGTTTGGTCATCTTCCCTTGGCTCATCCGTGATACTGGCCTGTTCTAGTTGTCTGATCGTTTTCAGTACAGCTTCGTAGACTGCCACGGTGTAGCGGCCCTGAGTACGCTGCATGAGTTGTTTGACTAGGAGATAAGCTCTATCATCCAAATAATGTCGACGGCCACCAAACTCATAGGCCTGACATTCTCCGCTCACCTTGCCTCGTAAATCAATAATTCGCAGGCAATCTTTGTTAAGACGTTGTTTTTCTAATCCTTGCAAAAAGGCTTGGTTTTTTTGCTTAAGATCAGCATTTTCAGCCATGGTGGTATGAGCTACACGTGATATTCGGCAGGCGTTTTTGCCTGAATACTCAAGGCGTGAATTTTCGATTTCATCAGAGACTCAACCTGCTCAAAAACCAAACGATGACGTTTGATAAGTGTTAAGCCTGTGAAGGCGTCACTGACAATCAGCAAGTTGTAATGACCACCACCTGTATTGCCAGCATGACCAGCATGTTTATCGCTGTCATCCTCAATTTCAATCAGTTCGGGTGAGAGGGCTTGCAGTGCAGTTTTGATATCGTCAATGGTGCTCATGGTAAGACTTTTTTAAAGGGTTTAACGGTGACGTTGGCGTAGACATCAGCATCCACATAAGGATCTTCTGCTGCCCATGATTGTGCTTGTTCAAGGCTATCAAACTCAGCAACAACCAGACTCCCACTGAATCCAGCTTCTCCCGGGGCTTCCGTGTCAACAGCAGGGTGAGGACCAGCCAAAACAAGACGGCCTTGGTTCTGTAGTACTTGAAGACGGTCCAAATGCGCAGGTCTGGCAGCAAGACGCTTGCCGAGACTGTCTGGATTATCTTCGCTGATAATGGCATATAACATAATTCACAATCCCTATTTTTTTACTTCTACAGCATGTTTGGCCAAATAAATAGACTGTGCCACAACAAAGACGATGGTTAGTCCTAACATGCCAAATAATTTGAAGTTAACCCACGTAGCTTCATCATAGTTAAACGCCACATACAGGTTCACGAGACCGGATAATATAAAAAAAGCGACCCAGGCCAGGTTGAGACGAGTCCAGACTTTGGCAGGTAATTGAATATGATCCGCCATCATTCGTTCCAGCAACGATTTATCGGTAAACAGATAAGCCCCTATAAAGACTAATGCGAATAACCAGTTTACTGCCGTGGGTTTCCACTTAATAAAGTCCGGGTTATGTAACCAGAGCGTCAGCCCGCCTAACACTAGCACTAAGGCCAGGGTGATTAAATGCGCACGTTCGACCTTTCGATACAACAACCAAGTGATGCAAACCTGTAATAAACTGACCACAATCATGACGGCGGTCGCGACATAGATACCTTCTAGCTGATAGCTTATGCCATTAAACGTGTACTCTCCGCCGCCGAACTTATACGCTACAAAAAACAACACTATTGGCAGGAAATCGAAGAATAATTTCATTTCGTTTTTTCACTTCAAGCAGGATGACTGCATTCTATCGTAAAATATCACCTATGACTCAGTTTGACTTACATACCCATTCCACCGCGTCTGATGGTTCGCTCACACCAGAAGCGTTGGTATCGCGCGCCAAACAACAAGGTGTTACCCATCTTGCGTTGACAGACCATGATGGTACAGAAGGCATCAGACAGGCGATGAAGGAAGCTCTGTCTCAGGATCTTGTTCTGATTCCTGGTGTAGAAATTTCCGTTAGCTGGCATGGTGCGACCGTGCATATTGTCGGTTTACAAATTGATATTGATAATGCGGCTTTGCAGGAAGGATTATCAGCTTTGCGAGATTATCGGCGTCAGCGAGCCATAGATATTGCAACCCGTTTAGAGAAAGCCGGCATCCCTGGAGCCTATGAGGGTGCGAGTCAATATGCATCTGAAACGATGATGGGACGTGTACATTTTGCTCGCTTTTTAGTTGAAAAAGGCTATGCAAAAGATATGAAGGATGTGTTTAAGCGCTTTTTGGTTCGTAACAAACCGGGGTATGTCAGTGGCAATTGGGCCAGCCTCGAAGAGACCGTTAACTGGATTAATGCTGCTGGAGGACAAGCAGTGATAGCGCATCCGGCACGGTATAAAATGACGGCGACAAAACGTCGGAAATTAGTCGCCGAATTTAAAGAGCTGGGCGGGGCAGGTATTGAGGTTGCCTCAGGATCTCAGCACCCGGAAGAAGTGAGAACAATGGCACGACTGGCAACAGAATTTGATTTGCTGGCTTCTGCAGGCTCCGATTTTCACAGCCCTGACAATAGCTATACTGAACTCGGTAAAATGACAGACTTGCCGCCAAACGTGACACCCATCTGGTCTACATGGGTGAATTAAGACCAACTTTATATAAAGTGATTTCATATGAGCCAGTTTTTTCAAATACATCCAGAGAATCCTCAGGTCAGACTCATCAAACAGGCCTGCGAAATTATTCGTCGTGGTGGTTTGATTGTCTACCCCACTGACTCTGGTTATGCGCTGGGATGCCAGATTGGCGATAACAATGCCATGGAACGACTGCGTCGGATTCGCCAACTGGATGTCGATCATAACTTTACTTTGGTGTGTCGGGATTTATCAGAACTCTCAACCTATGCAAAATTCAACAATGCGGTCTTTCGTCTTTTAAAGGCTTACACTCCCGGTCCTTACACCTTTATTTTACCGGCGACCAAGGAAGTACCTAGAAAATTACAGCATCCCAAACGAAAAACCATCGGTTTACGCATTCCGGAACACACGATTGCATTGGCACTGCTGGAAGAATTGAATGAGCCCTTAATGAGTTCAACGCTCATCTTGCCTGGTGATGATATGCCTATGACCGATGCCGATGACATTGTTGACGCCATTGGTAAGCAGGTGGATCTAATTATTGATGGCGGTGCCTGTGGTGCAGAACCCACCACCGTGGTTGAATTTGTTGATGACTTACCTGAAGTCACCCGACATGGCATGGGAGATACTGCGCCGTTCGAGAGTTAAGCGTATGTGGATAACGCTTCTTCTGGTTTTCGCCTTTTTCATCTTGTGTTTATCTCAGTCACGCGCTGACTGGGGTGGCATGCATGTGAACTGGCTGGATGGGCTAACCCGTCTTCTTTGCAAAGTGTTACATCGTCATCCTGGTCTGGTGTTGCCCTTGCCAGAACAAGGCCCAGCTATTGTGGCTGCTAACCATGTTTCCGGGCTTGATCCCTTATTGTTAATTGCGGCGAGTCGTCGACCATTACGGTTTCTGATCGCCTCAGAAGAATATCATCGGCCGGTCCTTCATTGGATTTTCAAAGCGGCCGGTTGTATTCCTGTTGACCGTAAGGGGAGAGCAGAACAAGCACTTCGTGCAGCGAGACGCGCTCTGGAACAGGGAGAGGTGATTGCTTTATTTCCTCACGGCAAAATTCATTTAGATAGCGATCCACCAAGACCAATAAAAGCAGGCGTTGTTCGCTTAGCCATATGGACAAATACACCAATATATCCAGTGCGATTGGATGGTATTACAGCACAGGGACACGTGCTACTGGCGCCTTTTGTGCCAAGCCGAGTTCTTTTAACGGTTGGCAAATCATTGCCACCTGCGCTGGAAATAGATGGTCTTAAAGCTGAATTAACGCGTCATATCGAGACCATGCAAAAACATCCACATTCGTTCTCTTGATTTTTATCGAGGCTTCCCCCATTTCTGTATTAACTTACTTTTTTAGGGGAAATACCTCTTATGCAAATCGATAAATTAACCAGTAAATTTCATGAAGCACTCGCTGCGGCCCAAAGTATGGCTGTCGGGCAAGATCATCAGTTCATTGAACCTGTACATTTAATGTTGGCCTTGTTGCAACAACAAAATGGCAGTGTCAAACCGATTTTGGCCCAGAGTGGTGTCAATGTAGCCGCTTATCAAGCGGAGTTAGAACAGCAGTTATCACGACTGGCCCAAGTGGAAGGTGGCAATGGTGATATCCATGTTTCACAAGACTTAAGCCGGTTATTAAATCAAACCGATAAGCTGGCACAAAAACGTCAGGATCAGTACATTTCCAGTGAACTGTTTGTATTGGCATTGGCAGAAGATAAAAACCAACATGGCGATCTATTACGTCAGCATGGTGGTAACAAAACGGCGATTAATAACGCCATCGATAAGATTCGTGGAGGGGAACGCGTGACTGATCCAAATGCAGAAGAACAACGGCAGGCCTTGGAGAAATACACCATTGATCTGACTGCAAGAGCAGAAGCAGGCAAATTAGATCCGGTGATTGGTCGTGATGATGAAATTCGTCGTACTGTTCAAGTCTTACAGCGCCGTACTAAAAATAACCCCGTTCTTATCGGTGAACCTGGTGTCGGTAAAACCGCGATTGTGGAAGGATTAGCACAACGTATCGTCAATGGTGAAGTGCCTGATGGTATGAAAAATAAACGGGTTTTAGCGCTGGATATGGGGTCTTTGATTGCCGGTGCTAAATTCCGTGGTGAGTTTGAAGAACGCCTGAAAGCTGTTTTGAATGATCTATCGAAACAAGAAGGTCAGATTATTCTGTTTATTGATGAAATCCATACCATGGTAGGGGCCGGTAAAGCGGAAGGCGCGATGGATGCCGGTAATATGCTCAAGCCCGCACTGGCGCGTGGTGAACTTCACTGCATCGGTGCCACCACCTTAAATGAATATCGTCAGTATGTGGAAAAAGATGCGGCTTTAGAGCGTCGCTTCCAAAAAGTGCTCGTTGGTGAGCCTACTGTCGAAGCGACCATCGCCATCTTACGTGGGCTGACAGAACGCTATGAGGTCCATCATGGTGTCGATATTACGGATCCGGCGATTGTGGCTGCGGCGACCTTGTCCAACCGTTACATTACAGACAGAAAGTTACCAGATAAAGCGATTGACCTTATTGATGAAGCCGCCAGTCGCATTCGTATGGAAATCGATTCCAAGCCAGAGGTGTTAGATCGCCTGGAGCGTCGTTTGATTCAATTAAAAATTGAACGCATGGCACTGAAAAAACAAAGTGATGATGCCTCCAAAAAACGTCTGGAAACGCTTGAGACCGAGATGAAAAAACTGGCCAGAGAATATACTGATCTGGAAGAAGTCTGGAAGTCTGAGAAAGCATCACTTCACGGTAGTCAGCACGTAAAAGAAGAGCTGGAAAAAGCGCGTCTTGAACTTGATGCAGCTAATCGTAATGCTGATTATGAAAAAATGGCGAAACTACAATACGGACGTATTCCTGAGTTGGAAAAACAGCTGAAACTGGCGACAGAAGCTGAGATGCAGGAGTTCACTCTGCTACGTAACAAAGTGGGTGAAGAGGAAATCGCTGAAGTTGTGTCCAAATGGACGGGCATTCCCATTTCTAAAATGCTGGAAGGTGAACGTGACAAACTACTGAAAATGGACGACGCCTTACATGAAACCGTGATTGGTCAGGATGAAGCGGTTACCTCAGTGGCCAATGCGATTCGTCGTAGTCGAGCAGGCTTATCTGATCCGCAACGACCCAATGGCTCGTTCCTGTTTTTAGGGCCTACAGGTGTGGGTAAAACAGAATTATGTAAATCACTAGCTAACTTCCTGTTTGATACACAGGACGCGATGATTCGAATTGATATGTCTGAGTTTATGGAAAAACATTCCGTCGCTCGTCTGGTCGGTGCGCCGCCTGGTTATGTTGGGTATGAGGAAGGTGGCTATTTGACGGAAGCGGTCAGACGTAAACCTTATTCTGTCATTTTGTTAGATGAGGTGGAAAAAGCCCATCCGGATGTCTTTAACATCCTGCTTCAGGTGTTGGACGATGGCCGTTTGACTGATGGACAGGGGCGTACAGTGGATTTCCGTAATACCGTTATTGTGATGACCTCTAATTTAGGCTCAAGCGTGATTCAGGAAATGGCCGGTGAAGAAAATTATGACGCCATGAAGGCGGCGGTCATGGAGATTGTGGCACAACATTTCCGTCCGGAGTTTATCAACCGGGTTGATGATGTGGTGGTATTCCATCCATTACAACAGGCGCAAATCCGTGCGATTGCTGAGATTCAGTTATCTCATCTGCGTGCAAGACTGGCCGAGCGTGAGATGAAGCTGATGTTATCTGATGAGGCATTGGATTTGATTGCTTCAGAAGGCTTTGACCCTGTCTATGGTGCAAGACCACTGAAACGTGTGATTCAACAGGAGATTGAAAACCCTCTGGCGCAGGACTTATTGTCAGGTAAGTTCTCAGCGGGTGATACCGTCAATATCGATGTTGAAGCGGACAAGCTGGTGTTCAAAGAGCTGAAGCTTCACTAAAACATGAGAAAAAAGAAGGGAGAAAACCGAGGTTTATCTCCCTTCACCAAGGGGGCAACTTACCAGGCTTTATAAGGTAAAAATTTGCCATTCATTGTCACAACAACACGATCCCCCTTGGGGTCGTGTTCCCGCTCTACCGACATATTAAAATCAATGGCACTCATAATGCCATCGCCAAACTTTTCTTGAATGACTTCTTTCAAAGTGGGGCCATATACGCCAACAATTTCATAGAGGCGATAAATCAACGGATCTTTAGGCACGCTCTCATCCCAACTTTTGATCGGGTAAGCCTCAAGTGCTGTTTTGACTTCGGCTGGTAGTTCTAAAAGTTCACATAAAGCATGTGCTTTTTCGGCTGGCATGCTATTCATGCCCATGCAAGCTGAAGTGGTCCACACAGTGGACATACCGATGGTGTTGGCAATCGTTTCCCACTGAAGCTGTTTACTTTCTTTAGCCACCATGATGGCTTGAGTCATATCCAGTTTGTTCATCTTATTTCTCGCATTATTAAGTGATATCGACAGATTAACGAATGCAATATTAGCTAACGGTGACTTTATTAGCCGGCTCGATAACACGGCTACGAGTAGGTCCCGGTTTAAGGTGAGTGGCGTAAAGCACCATGCCGGTTAACAATAAACCGCCTACTAAATTACCTAAAATAACGGGGATTTCATTCCAGATTAACCAGTCAGCAATAGTAATAGGTGCACCCATCATCATTCCCAGCGGGAATAAATACATATTGACGACAGCATGCTCAAATACCAGACCAAAGAAGATAAGAATCGGCATCCACATGGCGATGACCTTACCAACCACGTCTTTTGACAGCATGGCACCGACCACACCGACAGACACCATCCAGTTACATAAAATGCCTTTGACAAATACGGTAAACCAACCTGCTGCACCGTGTTCGGCAAAGCCAAGCGTTCTCGCTTCAGCCGCTCTAGCAATCGCTTGTCCGACTGCTCCGGGCTCAGTTGTGAAGGCGAAGGTCCAGGCAATGCCAATCAACACCGCTGTAGTTAATGCCCCCAGTAAATTACCCAGAGCGACTAGCCCCCAGTTTTTAAGTAAACCATTGAATGTCGCACCTGGGCGTTTATCAAATAAAGCTAATGGCACAAGTGCAAACACACCGGTCAATAAATCAAACCCTAATAAATTCAGAATACAAAACCCGACGGGGAAGATTAAAGCACCGACTATTGGAATACCGGTTTGTACAGCGGCCGTCACAGCCAGAGCGACGGCGATGGCTAAAATGGCACCAGCCATAAATGAACGAATCAACACATCTCGGGTGGCCATGAATAATTTTGACTCACCAGCATCCACCATTGTTTTTACAAACTCACCAGGGCTTATATAAGACATAGCATTTATTTCTCCACAGAACTAAAAAAGTAAGGTGGATTTAAATTGGCATTTATTATGCCAGTTTAATAATACTTTATTTATCAGTGTGATAGGGATGTTTTGGTCTTGGGCAGTGCTGGTTTTTTGCACCATATTGAATATTTTGTCCCTGCATGGTGCAGGGCAGTAAGATTTAATCTGACTCGGGTAATAAATCTTGTTGGGGCTTGCCAATATAAAAGCCTTGAGCAAAGTCGACCCCGTATCTTTGTAGAATGTGGAGTATGGCTTCATTCTCGACATATTCGGCAATGGTCTGGCGACCAAGCCCTTTTGCTACATCAATTAATGCTTTAACAAAGAGCTGATCGTCTTTATTGATATCCAGATTTTGTATAAAAATACCATCGATTTTAATGATGTCTATGGGCAATTCCCGCATGTAATTGAATGAAGCGAAACCAACGCCAAAGTCATCCAGTGAAAAACGGCATCCCAGCGCTTTGATGGCGGTCATCATTAATTTCGCTTGATACAGGTTTGAAACCGCCACCGTTTCGGTAACTTCAAAAATTAAGGCGGTAGGGTCCACATCAAAGCGTTTAATTAATTTTTTTAGATAGGGCAATAAGACGGGAGTATCCACAACGGCACCAGACAGATTGATAGCAAACTCTACTTTAGAACCTTGTTTTTGTAGTTCGCCTAATTTTTTTATGCTGTGATGTAAAACATAATGGTCGATGCTTTGAATGAGTCCGACTTCTTCAGCAATTTCGATAAATTTGCCGGGTAAAGTGATTTCTTGGGTGGCGGGATCACGCATTCTGACCAGGACTTCATAATGCTGAATGTTATTATTATTCAGATTGAGTATGGGCTGGAAATAGAGAACGAAGAGATGATTTTCCAAGGCTTCTTCGATTTTTTGTTTCCAATAAACCCGTTTTTGTAGCTGTTCACGACTTTGATCATCCAATGAAAAAACATGATAGCGACCTTTGCCGTTAGCTTTCGCTCGATACATGGCCAAATCTGCAAAGCCTATGAGTTCATTGGTCGTGGCATCTTGTAGGGGATAGTTGACGATACCAATACTGGCCGAGATGGTATGACGCACAGACGCATAATTCAGATGAATGGTTGATAGCTCAGCCAGTATCTTTTTCGACAGAGTGATGGCGCCAGCTTCATCACTTTCCGGCATGATAATCGCAAATTCATCACCACTTAGCCTGGCAACAAAATCAGTAAAACGTGTGATTCTATTGAGGGTTTTTGCGACAAGCTTTAAGGCTTCATCACCAGCTCGATGGCCACTGGTATCGTTGATATCTTTAAAGCGATCTAAATCTAGTAGCAAAAGCGTATTATTATGTTGATAACGAATGGCTGTTTGCAATGACTTTTCGAATTCTTCAGTAAACTTTCTTCTATTACATAAATCCGTTAATGGATCATGTTCTGCCATCCAGACGATACGCTTCTCAGCTGCTCGGGTTTGTGTATTATCAAGACCCACAGAGAGAATCAGTGTTGTTTCATTATTTCTTTCTACACGTGAATGAAACCAAGAGATTTGTTTTAAATGTCCTGCTTTATCAACAAGTTCAGCTTCTTGCTGCGCAATCTGGATGTTACCAAGTAGCAGCTCTTTCAGAATATGATCGGTTTCGGACCAGTGACCAGGAGGGAAAAAACGTGCGACATCCGAACCTTCCACTTCGTCACGACTAAAACCGGTCAATTGCTCACCATAGTGGTTGAATAACTGAATGATGTGTTGATCGTCTGAAGTCATCACAATCATCTGAGCGGTATCAACAAGTTGTGTGATGAAATCGCGTTCACTCTTTAAGGCTTGATGGGCCCTAAATACCGCTTTATTACGCTGACTAACCTTGCTTTCCAGTGCTTCAAGCATACTAGCTAAATCACACAGCGCTTGTTTCAGCTTCACGATGGCCGGGTCTGACTGGACTTCATCGATTTTTTCACATTGCTCGCGGGCCTCAATGTATTTTTTGCTGGCAACCAGTGGGATGGAGAGAGTCAGTTGACCTATCTCATCGATGCCTGACTGCAGAGGGCGAATAATGTAGCGAGAAAACAATAGAGTTAGACATAAATAAGAGAGAACACTCAGTGCTCCTGCAATCCAGGTGATAGATGAAAATGTCGGAAAAAAATAACGTATTAAGAAGAAAGTACCAAGGGCTATGACAGCGGATAAAACACTGCTTACCATAATCCAGTTTTGAGTCATGGAGACTGAATTGGAGTGTCTGGTACTTCTCATGATGACAGCTCGTTCATGATACGCATCCTTTCAAGCTAGCTATCGGAGACCTTACGGCACATCCAGTCTAGTACACCTGTTGGCAGTAGTCTCTTACTATATGCAAAAAGATAAGTAGGAAAAGTGACGTAGTAACGTCTTTTAGGCTTTTTAGCTTCTAAGGCATGAATACATTTTTTTACAACAGCATCTGCAGGCAGCGTAAAAGGGGCGGCTGGGCCTTTTTTCTTGAGTCTGGCTTCCATCGCTTCATAAGTTTGGCGATGAGCGCTGTGAGTTTTATTAATATGCTGCATATACTTTGCGTAGGCGTTGTCGCGAAAACGACTGCTGATTGGGCCTGGCTCAATCAGACTGACATGGATGTCAGAGCCATGGAGTTCGATTCGTAAGGTATCAGCCAAACCTTCTATGGCGTATTTACTGGCGTTATAGGCGCCCCGGTAAGCTAAGGCGATTAATCCCAAGACCGAACTGTTATAAATAATGCGTCCATAGCCTTGTTGGCGCATATGAGCGATAGCCAGATTGGTTAGCTGTTGTGTACCAAATACATTCGTTTCAAACTGTTCTGTCAGTGCGGTGCGTGATAAGTCTTCAACGGCACCTGGTTGTCCAAAAGCAGCATTATTAAACAGCCCGTCCAGTTGATGAGAAAGATAGTTTAATGCTTGTTGAAAACCTGCGCTCACACTGTTTTCATCCGCTAAATCCATAATGATGGTATGGATACCTTGCTCCTCAAGCGCTGCTTTGTCGCTGTCCTGACGTACCGTGGCCACGACTTTATAGCCACGCTGATGTAATGTGATGGCGGCACATAAACCAATGCCGCTGGAGCAGCCTGTGATGAGACATGTTTTCATTTGATTACTTCATCTTTACGAAATGATTTATCACTTTATCGGATGTTAGGGTAAATGTTTAAGTCTGTTGTCCGATATGCTATATATTCCCTTAACACTTAACCTTGAGACACTATGCAGACGCAAGAAATAACGGATATTGATTACCAGCGCTTTAAGCGTTTCTTAGAAGATGCCTGCGGTATTCTTCTCGGGGATGGCAAACAATATCTCATTGTCAGCAGACTGACGCGTCTGTTGCGCGATGAAAAGATGACAAGCTTGTCAGAGTTGATTAGTGCGGTTGAGCGAGGTCAGCCCCATCATCTGCGTGATGCGGTTATTGATGCCATGACAACCAATGAGACGTCTTGGTTTCGAGATGTTCAGCCTTTTGAGACCCTCGGTCAGGTGATTTTCCCCGAATTAGAGAAGGTGCGAGGAACGTCGCTTAGAATATGGTCGGCCGCATGCTCATCTGGGCAGGAACCCTATACCATCAGCATGATGTTAAGTGAATACTGCCGAAAAGTATCGTCAAGTAGACTGGCAACAAGTCAAATCATCGCCACGGATATTTCCAGTTCAATGTTAGTGCAGGCAAAAAAAGCAGAATATGAGGATGTGGCCGTTGGTCGCGGCTTATCTGATCAACGGCGCCAACAGTTTTTCACCAAACAGGGAGAGCGCTGGCGTATTATTGATGAAGTCAAGCAGCGAGTGAGTTTTAGGCCTCAGAACTTGTTGCAAAGCTTTGGCACCTTAGGCAAGTTCGATATTATTTTTTGTCGAAATGTACTGATTTACTTCTCGGCCGATCGCAAAAAAGACATTCTGCAGCGAATGGCGCAATCACTGAACAAAGGTGGGTATCTCTTCCTTGGCGCGTCAGAAACAATTAGTGGTTACACCGATGCCTTTGATCTCGTTCGTACGCCACATAGCACCGTTTATCGCAAAAAAGATTAGTTTGGATCGTGCTCGATTTTTTTGACTGGTGTGTCTTCAGTATTTGTTGTTGATTCACCCAAACTGCTTTCTGGCGTTTTTGTCAGGCCAAGCCAACGACCAACCTTACTGAATATGGCTTTGAGCAAGCGCCATAGTCTTGGCAGTAACCAAATCATCAAAGCAACAAACACAACAAGCATTATCAGAAACAGTACTGGATGGTGAAGCGCTGTCCATAAACCAGCAATCACTAATAAATCTTCGCTGATAGAGGCGCCCCAATTTGTCACAGGTTCGGGAGAGGTATTAATCAATAAACGACCTCCTGCCTTGGTGGCATGACTGCCAGCCGCTAAGGTGCCTCCCAATAACGCGGCGCTTAATTCAGCAGCTGCACTGACATCACCTACGGCGCCTGCGGCTAGTATCGCCCCAGCAGGAATTCGGATAAAGGTGTGCATCGTATCCCAGCCAGAATCGACACCAGGAATTTTGTCAGCAAAGAATTCTACGCAGTACATAAAGCCAGCGGCAGCCATCACCATCGGATCAGTTAGAATCTGAAGTTCATCAGGTAAGACAATATTTCCGGTGATTCCCATGTAACCAAGCATAAAAATAGTGGCATAGAGATTGATCCCGCTTGCCCATGCAGCACCCATACTGAGTGCAATAATGTTGACTGCTTCCATTGATGGCTCTCCATTTTGTTATAGTGATGACTTACTTAGCCACAGGGATTTAAGTCGATGATAACCCGAACTGAATTTCTCGCCTACATCAATACACTTTTAGAGCCTGAGCGTTTTAACGATTATTGCCCGAATGGTCTCCAGGTTGAAGGTCGTGAGGATATCTCAACGCTGGTGACCGGTGTTACGGCTTCAGAAGCCTTGCTGAAGGAAGCAGTAGATCGAAATGCCGATGCTGTCATCGTCCATCATGGCTATTTCTGGCGTGGAGAAGATGCCCGAATAATCGGTATGAAGCAGCGCAGATTAAAATTATTGCTGGAAAATGAAGTTAATTTAATCGCCTATCATTTGCCTTTGGATGCTCATCCAAACTTAGGTAACAATGCCCAGCTTGCTGCATTGTTAGGCATCGAAGTTGATGGGCGAATTTCAGGTATGGGAGATCCAGCAATAGGTTTATGTGGGAGTCTACCCGAGCCTGTATCTCTAGCTGCGTTCACGAGTCATGTTCGACAACAACTCAAACGAGATCCGCTGGTAATACAAGGGCATGAACGCCAAATTAATACGGTTGGTTGGTGTACTGGTGCCGCTCAGGGGTATTTAGCGCAGGCGGCTGAACTGGGGTTAGATCTTTATATCAGTGGTGAAATCTCTGAGCCAACTGTGCATATGGCACGTGAATTAGGTATTAACTACATGGCGGCGGGGCATCATGCCACGGAGCGCTATGGGGTGAAAGCATTGGGTGAACGGCTGGCGGAACAGTTTGGAATCACTCATCATTTTATTGATATCGATAATCCGGTTTAGGTTCTTATGTTTAATTCCATTCTAAATTTTTATGAAAAACAGCGCCTTCGCATTGAACGTTTTTTTGAAATAACCTTGTGGCAAGACATTGCTGAAGATGCTTCGCCATTATGGCGTTTATGGGTTAATGCCATTCGTGTCACATATATCATGATTCGTGAACTGGCGACCGGTGAGTTGAATTTACGTGCCATGAGTCTGGTGTTTACCACCATTCTTTCTCTGGTCCCCTTAATTGCTGTCGCGTTTTCTGTTTTGAAAGCGTTTGGTGTTCATAACCAAATGGAACCGATGTTATTGAGTTTGTTGGAGCCACTGGGTGAGCGTGGTCCCGAAATAACGGAAAATATTATTGGTTTTGTGCAGAACGTCAAAGTTGGCGTTTTAGGTTCAATTGGTGTGGCGATGTTGTTCTACACCATTATCGCGCTGGTCCAGAAAATTGAGAATGCGTTCAATTTTGTCTGGCGTGTAAAGCGATCGCGATCATTCGCACGACGTTTTACGGATTATCTGAGTGTGGTGATGATTGGCCCAGTGTTGATTTTTTCAGCATTGGGACTGGTGGCAACTGTTGTAAACCATGAGTTTGTTCAACAATTAAGCAGTATCGAGCCTTTTGGCACATTGCTGGTGATAGGCACCAAGCTATTGCCTTACCTGATGATTATCACGGCATTTACGTTCTTATACACCTTTATACCGAACACAAAAGTGAAATTCAGTCCGGCATTGATTGGTGCTTCAGTGGCGGGTGCTTTATGGATTGGGGTCGGCACCGTATTTGCCAAATTTGTGGCTTCTTCATCCAACTACACGGCGATTTATTCCAGCTTTGCTATTTTGTTTTTCTTTATGATCTGGTTATATCTCGCGTGGTTCATCCTATTAACAGGATCTCAGGTAGCCTTTTATCTTCAGCATCCTAAGTTGGTTAAACTAGCAGGTAAACCGTTGATATTAAGTCCTCGACTACGGGAACGAGAAGGACTTTGGCTGATGACAGTGATTGCGAGACGATTTTGTCAAAATCAACCTCCGCTAACGATTCAACACTTGGAAGAGCAAACCGGACTGACGAATAATGCTGTTCAGGATTTACTCACCAGTCTTGAAAAAGGCGGGTTTCTTATTGAAATTGCTGGTGATGAAACACGTTATGTGCCCTCGCGTGATGTGGCAACAATCAAGGTAGCAGCATTATTGAACTGTTTACGCACTGCCGAAGAGAACAGTGCCTATCATGTCAAAGGTATGATGGATAAAGATGTGAACAAATTACTTAAAGATATTGGTGATGCTCAAGCCGAGGTCTTAGGTGATTTAACACTGCGTGAACTTGCGATGAGGAAAGATGGCGAATGAGCAATGTTTCATCCCTAAAAAACAAACAAATTGTTGTCGCCGTTACAGGAAGTATTGCTGCTTATAAAGCCGCAGATTTAATTCGTCGCTTGAAAGAGTTTGGTGCTGAAGTGCGTGTCGTCATGACACATGGCGCGGCCGAATTTATTACACCACTGACATTGCAGACATTGAGTGGGCATCCTGTAGCGATGACCTTGTTGGACGCTGATGAAGAGTCCGCAATGGGACATATTGCCTTAGCTCGTTGGGCAGATTGGATAGTGATTGCCCCGGCAACCGCTGACTGCCTGTCGAGGCTGGTTGCCGGTCGTGCTGACGACTTACTGAGTGCTGTTTGCCTGGCAACTGAAGCGCCAATTGCTGTCGCCCCGGCCATGAATAATAAAATGTGGTCCAACACTGCCACACAGAGCAATCTCAGCTTGCTGCGGCATCGCGGCATTCATGTGATTGGTCCTGCTAGTGGCGACCAGGCTTGCGGCGAACAGGGAGAAGGTAGATTGCTCGAGCCTTTGGCTATTATTGAGGAATTAAGTCGGTTGATGGTGCCAGGCCAGTTAATAGACAAACACGTCATGATTACAGCTGGCCCGACCTACGAACCGATAGATCCTGTTAGATTTATTGGTAACAGAAGTTCGGGGAAAATGGGCTTTGCTTTAGCTCAGGCGGCCAGAGAATCAGGTGCAAACGTGACGCTGATTAGCGGCCCGGTCAGTCTGACAACGCCCACAGGCGTGAAACGGATTGATGTGGAAACGACGGAACAAATGGCAAATGCAGTTGATGCCAGCTTGGAATCATGTGATATTTTCATTAGCTGTGCCGCAGTGGCTGATTACCGACCTAAACTGTTTGAGCAAGAAAAAATCAAAAAAACAGAAAAACAGCCGTTACAAATAGAACTCCAGCCAACAAAAGATATTGTGTCGGCTGTAACGACAAGCCACAATAGGCCATCATTTGTTGTTGGCTTTGCTGCAGAAACACAAAACCTGGTGGAATATGCACAGTCGAAATTAGAACGAAAAAAGCTCGATATGATCGCAGCGAATTGGGTTGGACAAAAACAGGGGTTTGCTGTCGATGACAATGCTTTGCATGTGATATGGAATGATGGTGAACAAACATTGCCACTGATGCCTAAAACTCAGTTGGCGCGAGAACTGATGACATTAATAATAAAAAGATTCTATGCAAAAAATTCAATTAAAAATTCTTGACCCTCGCCTTGGCGACACGATTGCACTGCCCGATTATGCAACATCAGGTTCGGCCGGTTTAGATCTGCGTGCTTGTCTTGATGAGTCTGTCACTCTTGCTCCAGGCGAAACAGTGTTAATTCCCACAGGCCTGGCTATTCATATTGATGATGCCAGTCTGGCGGCTGTGTTATTGCCACGTTCCGGGCTAGGTCATAAACACGGTATTGTTTTAGGCAATCTGGTTGGACTGATTGATAGTGACTATCAGGGGCAAGTCTTTGTTTCCTGCTGGAATCGCGGTAGCGATAGTTTTGAAATCAGCGTGGGAGAACGGATTGCACAAATGGTATTTGTGCCTGTCGTGCAGGTAGGATTTGAGCAAGTTGATGAATTCAGTTCATCGGAGCGCGGAACGGGTGGGTTTGGCCATACCGGTCGTCAGTAAAAGTAAGCAAAGGGGATGGGCATGGCGATGAAGGATAAGCTCGCGATAGCGCTGGGAAGCAGGCTCGTTAGTAGTATGTTGTTATTGTCCGTGCTCGTATTGCTATGCATTGCCGTCCTGTTCGCTGATAAAAAGGCCAATACAGCACAAGAAAGTAGTGAGCGCCAACATAACCAACAGATTATCGATGCGGTTGTTGCGAGTTATCAGCAACAAATTACAGCTTGGCAGCAACAAACGCTGAGGCTGGCTGAGTTAGACGAAACCAAGCAATTGGCAAAAACTAAGAATATCTTCGAAATTGACGACTGGAAGACAGTAGCGAACACTTTTTTCCAACAGCCAAGGCCGTATGTTTAATCACACAAGAGTATGATTCGCCTACACGTGAAGCTTGCCTGTCAATTACCTATGCTTCCTTAAAAAGCTTGCGGCAACTGAATACAGAAGCGCAGGCTGATGTCGCTATGATCATGCAGGATGGCCAGGCAGATCATATTTTATTGGCGGCGAAAGTACCTCTTGATGATGAGCAACAGTATGCGGCGGTGGCAGTTGCGCTTGAGCCTGTCGATATCCAAATGATTAATCCAGGATTGCTTCCAGGTGCGTATGTTGAAATTACTCAGGGCGATATGTCACTGGGCATTCTGACAACGCTCGGCAACAGTCAATATAAACATGCCGATCCTGTTGTTAGTCAGCCAATATCCAATTCATACTGGCAAGTGAAACTCTGGGCCGCACCGCTTGCAACTAGTGCATCGCTATGGATGATATTTCTACCTGTGATGCTATTAATTGCACTGATATGGTGGGTGCGAGAATGGTGGCAGAAAAAATTATTACGATCAGATGCCGATACGCTGGAAGAGCAGCTTCATGATCTACAAGACGTCAAACTCAAACCAAAATACCCACTGATTTTCCAGGAGTTTTATGGCGTTCGAGAGTTTATTCAACAATTGGCGATTCCAGAAAAGAAACGTCCCGTCCCCGTGGATGAACCAAACAGCGTTTTTGTCATAGATGATGAGGCAACTGAAGCAGACTTAAGTGCTGAAACAGAGACGTCGTTAATTACTGATAATGAGCCTAGCAATCATGACGTTATTGATTATGACCAACCATACGAGAACAAAGATGCTGAGATGACATCCCCTCAGCAAATAGATGATGAGATGGTGACTGATGAATTCAAATCTAATCGTCTTGATGAAACCGTTGACAACCGTTCTGATGTTCTTGAGCTCGAATTAAATGATGAAGAAGAAAAGACGGACAAGAATGATTCTTCTATCTTTATTGAACCCGACTCTTCAGACGGAAAAGAAACGTCACCTGAGCCAACTATTAATTTTGAATTAGAAGTCGATGAGAGCCCCGAGGAAGCAAAAGAAAGCTTCCATGAAGATACTCAGCAAAGTCAGTTAACACCAGAAAAGAAACTGGAGTTGAATCCACCGTCAGCACAGAATATGCCTGATGAAGGCATATTCAGAGCGTATGACATTAGAGGTATTGTGGGTGAGCAGTTAACTGTTCCCGTGATGACATTGATTGGTCGCGCTGTGGGCAGTCAAATGTTGGCGCAAGGCGTGTCCGAGTTAGTTGTTGGTCATGATGGACGTTTAAGCAGTCAACCTTTAGCTAAAGCATTCATGCGCGGTGTTACCAATACAGGTTGTCATGTGGTTGATCTTGGGCAGGTGCCCACACCTGTGGTCTATTTCGCATGTGAGCATTTAAATACGCATTCTGGCGCGATGATCACAGGCAGTCACAATCCTGCTAATTACAATGGAATAAAACTCGTTATCGCCGGAAAAACGCTTGAAGGTGATGAAGTTCACGCCTTATACCGCCGTATTAAAACGGGTGCATTTGAAATAGGACGAGGCAACATCAGTGCAACGGATGTGACAGATGCCTATATTCAAAGAATAAAAACTGAGGTAAAACCCGAGCGCAAAATCAAAGTGGTAGTGGACTGTGGCAATGGTGTTGCAGGTAAAGTATTACCTAAAGTGCTCAAAGAAATAGGCTGCCATGTCATTGAGTTATTCTGTGAAGTTGATGGCCGGTTCCCTAATCATCACCCTAATCCAGGCGAACCAGAAAACTTAAAATCACTCATCTCTGAAGTGAAATCTACAGGAGCAGAGCTGGGTATTGCCGTGGATGGAGATGGTGATCGCCTTGGTGTGGTCGATACGCAAGGCAATATAATCTGGCCGGATCAACTTATGATCTTGTTTTCAAGGGATGTTCTGGAAAAGTCGCCAGGGGCTACGATACTCTATGATGTAAAAAGTACGAGTTTGCTTGAGGGCGTGATACGCTTTGCGGGTGGTGAGCCAATGATGGTGCCATCTGGACATTCTGTTATCAAAAATAAAATGCGACAGTATAATGCCGCGTTGGCTGCTGAAATGAGCGGACATTTCTTCTTTAATGACCGCTGGTATGGATTTGATGATGCGACATATGCCGCAGCAAGGTTAATCGAGTTATTAGCCGCCGATCCGATGTCACGAACACCTACCCAGTTGTTCTCTGAAATTAGTCAACGTGTATCAACACCTGAAATTATGGTGAACATGCCTTACCCAGAAGCCAAACGGTTTATGACGACGCTCATAAGCAATTTCAATGCAGATGGTGGTGACGTTTCGACGGTTGATGGTATTCGTGTGGATTATGCTGATGGCTGGGGATTAGTGCGTATTTCAAATACATTGCCTGCGTTGACATTACGTTTTGAAGCCACAAATGATGTTGAGTTAGAAAGAATCAAACAGTTGTTTGTGGAGCAAATGCAGCAAGTGAAACCCACTCTGGCATTAAAACTATAATTTAATTAAGACTAATAAGAATGAGTTTAAACACACAACGTGCTACCCATATCGCTCAGGTATTAACTGAAGCTTTGCCTTACATTCAGCGGTTTTCTGGCAAAACACTGGTCATCAAATATGGTGGTAATGCCATGGTCGATGAAGCCCTAAAAAACAGTTTTGCCAGAGATGTGGTGTTACTCAAAGCAGTAGGGATTAATCCGGTCATTGTTCATGGTGGAGGCCCGCAAATCGGTGAGTTACTACAGCGGGTTGGTAAGCAAAGTGAATTTGTGAATGGTATGCGCGTTACTGACCGTGAAACCATGGATATCGTAGAAATGGTGTTGGGCGGTCAAGTTAACAAAAGTATAGTTAACTTAATTAATAATCACGGTGGTAGAGCTGTGGGCTTAACAGGTAAGGATGGCAGTTTAATTTTTGCTGAGAAACTGCAGATAACCGGGTCGCCTGATATCAAACCATCAGAATTAATCGATTTAGGTCATGTCGGTAAAGTCGCGAGCATTGATACCAGCGTGATTGATATGCTGATACACAGTGATTTCATTCCCGTCATCGCGCCAGTTGGTGTTGGTAAAGATGGTGAGTCATACAACATCAATGCTGATTTGGTGGCAGGAAAGATTGCAGAAGTTCTTCAAGCTGAGAAGTTAATTCTACTCACTAACACTGCCGGACTATTAGATGCTGATGGTGAATTATTAACTGGATTAAATGCTAAGCAAGTCAATGAGTTAATTGACGAAGGGGTCATATATGGTGGTATGCTCCCCAAAATAGGCTGTGCACTAGACGCTGTTCAGTCGGGTGTGACGACTGCACATATCATTGATGGGCGTGTTCAGCATGCTGTTTTACTAGAAATGTTTACTGATGAAGGGGTAGGGACTTTGATTCGTGGAGGTGGTCGATGAGCGAGGCTGTGCAAACGAGTAGAGCTGAAACAAAACGTTCACGACGTCAGGATATTCTGGAAGCGCTTGCATCAGAACTAGAACAGCGTCCCGGACAACGTATCACAACCGCTAAGCTCGCTGCGAGTTTAGGCGTGTCTGAAGCGGCTCTTTATAGACATTTTCCAAGTAAAGCCAGGATGTTTGAAGGTTTAATTGGTTTCGCTGAAGACACGGTGTTTGGCTTGATTCAACGTATTTTGCAAGACGAACAAAATGCGTTGCACCGTATTGAGAAAATCATGACGCTTCTGCTTGGGTTTTCAACCAAAAATCCGGGGATCACCAGTGTATTAATGGGCGCAGCTTTAACCGGGGAAACAGAACGATTAAGACAGCGAGTGAGTCAATTTTTTGACCGTTTAGAAACGCAGTTTAGGCAGATCCTTAGAGAGCGCGAGTTGACGTTGACTCAGGCCGGAGGAAGGCCTGTAAATGAAACGGCTAATTTACTACTTGCTGTGGTGGAAGGTCAGATGCAGCAATATGTGAGAAGTAGTTACCGGCAATCACCGCTTATTGGTTGGGATCAAAAATGGCAGTTATTGGCAAAAATGCTTGAGGTTTATGCATGATAAATGTGTGTCTGGTTGGTTCTGATATAAAGAAAGAACTCGCTCTGTTGCAGAGCCAGCATAACATTACGACCAATGCATTATATGACTCTTCCTTTGAAATACTTCTGGAAGCGATCGCAAAATCTAAGCCTGATGTGCTAGTCATTTCAGACCGGACTGACGAACTTTCAGCTGATGAGCTCTGCTTCTATGTTAATTTGCGTTCACCGCATACAAAAACGATTATTATTACCGATAAACCTGCAACTTACGAACAATTAAAGCTGTCTGCTTTTACATGTCGAGGATTTGTAGCTTACGAACAACGGCATGCTATTGTTAGAGCTGTGCGTGTTGTGCATGATGGGGAAGCCTGGATTCCTAGAAAGTTAGTGACGGATGTACTTGATCACCTAGCTAAAGAAGAAAAACGGCAAAATCTCATCAAGAGCTGATAGCTCATTCCTCCCTTAGTTGAAATTAATGGTACTGATATTGCTTTCAAAAGCAGGAATTCGCCATCAAGAATTTGAAAAATGTGAACAGTTTCACATTTAACGGCGGGTGTAGTACCAAAGTACAGTAGATCAAATAAGGCTCTCAGGGCAATATTACGACATGATGAATAAGTTACGCGTGCTGGCTATTCCAGTACAGCGATCAGGGGAATAAATATGGCTACAGAAATTGGTGTTGTAAAAGCGCTCATTGGCGCTGTAACAGCCACCTCCACGGATGGTTCTGTAAGAACACTACAAGTGGGTGATGTGGTCTATGCCAATGATTTGATTTCAACAGGGGCAGAAGGTGCCATTGAAATCGAGTTTGCAGACGGCAGTGTCATGGATCTGGGCCGAAGCTCTCAAGCATTGCTGGATAGTGAAGTATTTGATCCAGTCAATATTGACGTTGCTGATAATGAAGAGTCTGTTAGTGACGATGTTGATGCTATCCAACAGGCTATTTTAGAAGGGCAAGATCCTACACAAGCTGCTGAAGAAACTGCTGCTGGCGCGGGTAATGCGGCGGGAAATGAAGGCCATGATGCGGTCTTTGTCGACTATTTAGAGCCGGAAAGAATACCCGAGGCAGGATTTGATACCGTTGGCGTCAGCAATACTTATGACTTTCCTGAGGCAGATCTGCTGTTTATTGATGATAATGATCCTGAACAGTCTGATGTACCGCCAATTGAGCCGCCACCGCCTCCTCCGCCACCAGGTGATATTGTTATCCAGGCGCCATCCAGTTTGGTTTCTGAAGGCGGACTAGTGAACGGAATATCAGGTGGTTCGGCAACATCGACACAAACGATTAGCTTGGAACTCGGTGGAAATGATTTAAGCTCTATTTCCTTGTCCACCACAGGTGATACCACTGATTTATTAACACTTGATGGTTCAGCGATAGACACCGTTTGGGATAGTTCTACAGGGACATTGATAGGTTACATCAGTGGAACAGATTCTAGTGACTCAGCTAACCAGGTTTTTACAGTATCACTCAGTAATATTTCAAATTCGCAAGCATCCTACACCGTTGAGCTTCTCCAACCGTTACGTGATGTCGATGGTGTTGTTGAAAACATAAATGTAAACGTTAACGTAACTGATGACCTCGGTGGCACATCGTCAGCTAGTTTCAACGTTACAGTGCAAGATGATGCGCCTGTCGCAAATCCGGAACAACGTGCAACAACGCTAGGACAATCAGTTGATACAAATCTACTATTGATCCTTGACACGTCTAACAGCATGAATGGATCTGCTGAGTTTCAGGGCATGACGAAACTGGAAGTAATGATTAAATCCAGCTTGAACTTAATCGAGCAGTACGAAGCCCTTGGTGATGTCATGGTGAACTTAGTGACATTTAACAATAATGCTGAGAATCCAACCAGCCTCTGGGTTGACACTGCCACAGCAAAAGACATCATCAACTCACTTTCTGCAACTGGTGAAACAAATTATGATGATGCTATTCGAGAGGCGATAGATGCCTTTAATGATACAGGCAAATTAGACGGTGCACGGAATATTGCTTACTTCATGTCTGATGGCGCACCAAATGAAAGTAATCAAACCGATGCTGATGGCAATTTTATTGGTGTGGGCATTGATAGCAGTGAGCAACAGGCCTGGGAACAGTTTTTAATTGATAATGGCATCACTTCATACGCCCTAGGTATGGGGGCAGATGCTGTATCTGAGGAATTAGCGCCGATAGCTTATGACGGTGTCAATAGTTCAGAAATCCCGGTCATTACAGTGACGGATTTTTCTCAGCTTAGTGACACTTTAACAAGTACTGTCACAGGCAATAGTGTCTCTGGCGATCTACTCGACGGCGGACTCCCATCAAGTGCAGGAGCCGATGGCGGTTGGATTAGTCAGATTACGATCGATGGTGTTGACTATACTTACAATCAATTCACGAATACAGCCTCTGTCGGTAGCGCTGTCGCCAGTTTTGATGTGACAACACACGTATGGACGATTACAACCGCTAATGGAAGTGTTTTAACGGTTGATATGGATAATGGTGAATACACCTATACAGTAGGGGATTCTGCAAGTGGTACCTTCACTGAAGAAATAACCTACGCGGTCACTGATGGCGATGGTGATAGTGCTAGTAACTCATTTACTATCGATGTCGATGTGGATTTATCTACGTTAGTCGTCAGTGATGACGTCGTTATTACTAATCAAAGCTCCGTTGATATACCTGATTGGGCTTTATTTGCTAATGATAGTGGTGCTGATGGTGAAACATACTCCCTAAATGGAGTTAGTGCTCCATCGGACTCCGATAGTGCTTCAGTCAATGGTAATAGTGTGACCTTCAATGATGCCAATAGTAATGGCGGCAGTTTCAGCTATCAGAATCAGGCAGGCAGTCAACAAGATTCTGCCAATGTCTCTGTTACACAGGTGAATGGAAGTCTGTTGGAAGGCACATTCCGAGATGAAATTCTAATTGGTAGCAACGACGTTGATTTTATCTATGGCGGCGCTGGTAATGATGTTCTGATAGGCGGTACAGGCGGTACATATAATTCAGGTGAAAGAGAAGTCATTGCCAGGGTAAGTCCAGGACAAACTGGTACGGGCAATGATAATCAGTTTTCTTTCACTTTGACTGCATTAGCCGCTGCTGCATTATATGTCACGGAGGTACGTATCTCCTTAGCCGAATATAATGCCTTTTTTGATCAGGTAGGAACCGATAGCTATACCTTCACCCTCGGTGATGGTTCAACTATATCAAGTGATGACATTCAGATGGTTACAGGTGGCGATACTGATGAGCTAGTCATCACGTTTGAACCTGGTACTTTCACGAATGGAGAGACTCTCACCTTCGGTATTGATACTGATGGCCGGGGGATGACGAGAGGTGAAGATTTTGGATCACGAGAAGTGCCTTTTAAGGTCTCTTTCAGTGATGGAACCAGTCTCGATGGGTCTTATGAGTCGGACTCTGTAAATGGTGGAAGCACAGCAACAGTCAATGACTCACCAATAGTGACGGAAACCCTGGATGGTGGTTCAGGAGACGATATTCTCGTCGGTGGTGATGGTGAGCATATTCTACTTGGTGGTGAAGGGGATGATACGCTTGTCGGCGGTGGCGGCAATGATATCCTTACTGGTGGTGAAGGCGCAGACTTGTTTATCTGGAACTCAGGTGATCAAGGCTCAGCTGCCAGCCCTGCTGCTGATATTGTCACTGATTTTAATGGCAGTGAAGGTGATGTATTGGATCTTTCTGATATTCTGCAGGGAGAAGAAAGTAATGATATTACCGATTATATCTCAGTCGCTGAACAAGGTAGCGATGTTGTACTTTCGCTAACCCCAGAAGGCGATGGTGGTGATATGACACAAACAATCACCTTACAAAATACCAGTATTGATCAACTGGTTGGTAGTGATGCATCTGGTATGTCAAATGCAGATATTATCAACTCTTTGATTACTAGTGGTCAGATACAAGTAGATCAAAGTTAAGTCAGTATATGAGAAAAGTAAAAAAGCCGACGTTAGTCGGCTTTTTTATTAGGGTATTTTATATGTTTCTACCAGCAACCAGCTGGACCAGTGGCACCTGTCTGAGTTATTGTCAGGGGGTGCAGTTGACGTCATTTGCTTGGCTCCCTTGGGCTGTTGCCACTAATTGATAACTTGTCGCCGTAGGATTCGCTGCTACAACGATAGTGTAATAGGCTGTTCCAGTCTTAGGTGACTGAGCAAAAGGTAAGGCACCCCGTGTGCCTACGTAAGTAAAGTTTTCTGTGTAATACCTCTCCATATAACTTGCCAGTTCCATTAAATCAGCCTGAGCATTAGCTCGTCGAGTTTGCCTGACTTGCTCTTGATAGGATGGATAAGCAATGGCAGCCAAAATACCGAGAATGACAACCACAACCATCAATTCGATAAGTGTAAAACCATTTTCTCTATATTTTATGTTATTCATTTAATAACCATATTTCAGTGATATAGGGGATCTCATCATCTGTATAGCGACTTGTGTTAAAGCCTATGGCTGTGTCTTTATTCACGATAGGACCTTTTTCCCCTTGTGGTACAAGACCATGCACGACTGTATTATGGTCGATAAGATACTCTTGATTAGAAATCACTAATCTATCTGAGGATAGCGATGAGTCCGTTACTGTTCCACTCTGACTAAAAGTCTGTGCAAATACTGACATTGGTATTAATAACACAGAGAGGATGGTTAAATAATTTTTTTAAACATACATATGTCCTTAATCAGTCAGTTGAATCCAAGATCGTCTTCCTATCGCATCCTCACTTGAAGACTCTTCTTCTAAAATAAGCTCACCTGTCTCGGCATCACTCATAAATTTCACTTCAGTGGAGCCAGAACCAGGAACACGTCTGCTGATTTTAGGTGGAGAAATGATACTGTCATAGCCTTTACCTGCGACAACTGGCACCTCGGTATCTGGCTCACCGTCACCATCAGTATCTACATAGAGATCATTTGCATCAATCACACCATCGCCATTGATATCCAGCGGCTGATAGTTCAGAGGTAGTCCCGTGTAATAGTCTAATTCCATTAACCAACTACTACCACCAAAATCACATGCATCTTCTGATGGCACAAGTGACGTAAAGATCACTTTTTCATCTCGGATAATGGCTTCAGAAACTTGTCTTTCACCACTATTTTCACCTGATGATGCACTGACTAAGTCAACATACCAGCCTCGGTCATCAGTGTTAGCTGTACCCCAGTTAATGATTTTATCTGATTCTGAGGCCGAAATTGTTCGATAGTTTGTGCCTAGAATCGTGAACTCAGCCAATGCTCTCTTATTAAGTTGAGCCCGAGAAAATGCATAACGTGTATAGGAGGATGTATCAGCATCATATACTCTCGGATCCCAAATAGCATAAAAACTCTGTGTAACTTGATCAACTGGAGTATTGTCACCAACTTCAAAATATTTACCGGTACCAAATAAAAGTAAATAGCCATTTTTTTCGCTATGAAGCTCTACTTTAACTGGTGTTGTAATTGGTTGAATGTTGTCTTTGTTACAGCTTGTCCCGAAACACGCTGAGTATAAGGGCAGTGGTTTATTGGTATCCGCATCTCTGTATGTAAAGTCCCATTCATTCTTATTATTGCTACCAATTTCAATGCTCCAAACATTACCAAACATATCACCGGCATATATTAGATCGGTGGTGCCATCCTGGTTTGTGTCGATAGCTGTCGGCGTGGCGATTCCATTTGGTCTAAACTGTTCGGTTGGATCCTCATTTTTGCCTGTTTGTGTATCAAACTTACGAATCAGGCTACCGGTTTCTAAATCTACGATATAGATATAACCATTGCCATCATCACTGTCATGACTTGCATTATTTGCACTGCCATCAGCGTCATTATCAAAAGTATTGTTGTACCCGCCACTAAATAAGGCTGCCCATTTACCGTTGTTCAAACGAACAATATTTGCTTGTCCCATTGTGTATCCCATATCGGGATCATTCTTATCGGTAAATTCCCACAACACTTTTTTAGCTGATTCTGTTTCATTTGAAAATGCTGAAGGATCCGTAATATCCAAGGCAAAGTAACCTTGACCACCCGCACCAAGACCTGAAACAAGTACTGTATGCCAGCTGCCATCAAAAAAGGCATCCACAACAGTCGGACTGGCATCAACGTAATATTTGTGTGAGTAGCTGGGGGATGATAATTCTTTCAAGTTGTCATAGACACTATTCGGGACGTAGGCAAACTTTTCAACTCCAGAATCAGCATCAAACGCATGCAACATACCATCATTCGCCCCTACATAAATCATAGCGGTTCGGTTCAGATAGGTGCTGACAAACTCAGAATATAGGACAGAATCTTCTGGCTCATCATCTTCTGATCTATTGCCCCATTGATCGTAATAATCTGATCTAGGAGGACCAAGTAACACTGGAGAGGAATTAATAATATCGCCAAGTAATTTAGTTCGTGTTCTATAGATACCCTCGGACTTACTCTGCTCTTTCGATTGGTTACCACGCAGATAATTCAATACATCTTCGCTGCCTAATAATAATTTTTGACTAGAATTCAATGCGTTCCAGTCAAATGCATAACCATTATTACCATCAGAGGTGAATATCACTCGTTGGTCGGCGCTTGGAATTTTATTAGCAGCATCCCACAATGCTGAAGGTAATAATTGTCCATCGTCATCAAAGCCAAACGCTAGTAGTCGTCCTGTCCAGTCGCCACTGTTAAAACGGGCTTGATAGACTTTACTGTCACTAGTTATGGCACCCGAGTTAACGGCAACAGCAGCGGAGGACGAAGTTCTCGATGTGATATTTTGTAAAATGCCAGCAAGTGATTCGGCAAACTCATCAGGATCAGCAGCACTGAAAAAATTACCATGACTATTGACTGCAGCATGCCATAAGTCATCTATTTTTGCTGGGTTTGAACTTCCCGGGTCAGGCCATGATTTGGTCGGAGGTGTGGCTGAAAGCGCGTCTAAATCATTCTCTGGGTCGAGTGAGCCTTTGACCCCGAGCCCCACAGTGAATGTGACCATGTGTTGCCAAAATGCTGGATCTTCCGTGTTGGTTGGTACTTCATTTTCTAAGTCTGTCCGAAGATCCCGTTTCCAGTAGTGCATGGCTGTATCAGCCAGTGTATTTGACCATGAGTCAGAGAAAGGGGGAGATGCAATGTACGTATAATCGTCATCATTGGGACCACTGATGGTGGTGCCGTTGTTATTATCGACATTTCCAAGCCCAGGGCTGCCGCCATTCCAGTAGCCATCTGTAGTAAGAATATGATAGCTCTGACGACAAGTCAGGTGAGCAGAGGAGTCATCAGTACCTGGGTTAGCTCCCCATGGTCCTCTGTTGTCGGTTCTTTCGTAATATTGGCCTACACTGGCTGCAGCTGACCTGAGTGGCGTACCGTAATTGTTAATCACATGATCGTAGAGGTTATCGTAAAATGCGGTCCTGTTCGCACCGCTAAATTTTCTGACGCCTCTGATGAGGGCTCTGTTACTGCTGACACCATCGATAGTGCGGCTACCCTCGTTTATTGCAGCAAAACCTACACGGGAATTTTCGGATTGGGTGGCAAATGCGCGGCCTACACCAGCACGAGCTGTCAAAATTCTTGAGCGGTAATATTGAAACCAGTTAGCAAAGTTTTGTATTTCTTCATCACGAGTTCGAGTCGTACCGTTTGGACTGGTGAATGTTGTACTAGCTGAAGTGGAGTCGGTAATTCTTACCCGTGTATAGCGAGAGCGATCTAATCGCAATGCCTCTGAGTCAGAAGCGCTGCCATTGTATTTGTAGTATGTGATGGGCCAAAAACTATGGTTACCATTGCATGGGTCTCCATAAGCACTACTGAGGCTACTGCCATGTTTGAACCAGCATGAATATTGTGTTTGTTGAGTTTTTAAGTTGATACTTCCACGTGAAGGATCGGCCGGGTTATATAGCGCAGCTGATGGATTCGCATTCCCCATACTCGTGCCATCAGCCTTACTCCAAGGCACATAAGTCACATCTGGGTTGTAGAACACTGCGTTGTTGACAGATGAGCGTGAAAAGAAGTTATGGACGTTATCGTCATCAAAGTTTGGTACCTGGTTACTGTAGGTAACACCACCATAAAGACTGGACGGTCTAGGGAACAGGTAATTCGCATAATGTAAATTCTCATCAGGCATGACCTCCCATTGCATTGAACCTGAATCATCAAGTGTAAACATGATATTCGGTGCAACCACACCACCGAGATAGAGTGGCACATTACTGATGTTGAGATTAGCTGCTGAAGATGTCAGCGAGTAAATACCCAATAATACGAGCGCTGTGAAAGAGGATAATTTATTCATATTTTTACCTCATACGAACGACAGACTGTAAAAGGACCACGGATTGCACTGAGCCACCCACACCGCGGGCAGTAACGCGGTAGAACTTAGCACCACCTTGTTGCTGGTCTCGAGGCTTATTACCGTTACTATTTCCGGGTTTTATAATTTCTTCAATGACATAACGTGGTGGGCTGACAGCACCTTGTGGTTGGGTGGCGGCTGTGCCATTTGCAGTCCACCAGGCGGCGTTACGTTGAAGCCACCAAGGGGTCGCATCTGTGCCGACAGGATCCATAGATTGTTTGGTCCAACACCCGGGGGCACCAGTATCGGAACAAATTGGCAGATTAACCCAGTTTAAGACGGTACCTTCACCAGCTCGTAACGCCACTTCAGCTGCTTTAAACGCTATATCTCTGTCAATTTGATTAGCTGCCATTTTTTCTTCCATGACACCTGTACGCATGGCAAAGATTCCTATCATGGTCAGCAATAACAGCATAATGAGACTGACAATCAAGGCCGCACCTGATTGTTGAATTTTCATAATATACGGTTCCTGAGCGTTATTGTTTTGGTAAAGACTTGCCTCAACCTGCCGTCATCTGGGGTGATGACATTGCCCTCGAGGGTATAGGTGCCATCCCCTAATGCCACATTATCATTTTGTTGAGGGTCAATATTGATCATGACTAAGGAGATGCGAACACTGATAACCTGCTCCCAGTCAGCCACTGCATTTGCTTTGACATATTGGTCTACACTACCGTTATTGCTGGTATCGACACCATACTCCACCTGCATCTGTTCGACACCTTCGATAAGTACATCTGGATTTTTTCCTAGCACCATCTGATAAAGAGAAGGGTAATTACTGGGGCCATTTCGAATAAAAAAAGTATGTGTAGTGATGGTATTTAACCAGCCCTGACTTAGGCCAGATAGTCCCAAGTCAACTCTACTATTTCCAGGTGTACCGATACCTGTTTCATGTTCAAGATTGCCGTCTACTGAGGGATCATTGGTCACCTGAAAAATCACGCTATTATTGCAGTCAGAAGCAATCACGATGTTAGCACACTCACCAGGCTTTGCTTCTGTCGCCGGATCGCAGTCATCCAGAGGATTATCCTGTGGAATTTTAACCGGAGCAGAGGGGCCTAAACTGCTATCGAAATGACTCACTTCAATAAAGACATTGCTCACTGTACGTAAGGTAAATACATCACTACCTGCTATCGCTTGATTGATTCCAGCAGGTAATGCGGGAGACCAGCCACCGTTGTTATCTGCTTCGTGGCCTAAGACTGGGGCACCACCTATGTCCCAGAAATAATTATTTGCCGTGTTCAGATTATTGACTAGGCTTCTACCTGTACCCCCTGAATTTCTTCCTGCAGCCCCTCTATTCCCTGTAGGGATAGAGTTACAACCGATGTAACCGGCGCGGTCTAAAAGCGATGAAATGTGATGAATTGCATAGCGTCCATCTTCTTGCATGCGCGCTTTCATATCTTGTACACGATAGGTTTGACGCGTACTAACGAATAACTCTATTACCCCAGCAATCAGTAAAAGGCCTATGACAAGTGCCACCATCAATTCGACTAGAGAAAACCCTTTTTCTTTATTCATATTGCACTTTCCAGAACCATTGTCGAGGTCGCATAGTCACCATAATTAGTATTCTCATCACCAATTTGAATATCTGACCATCTCACCGTGATCGTACAAATGAAGGGCTGGTTCACAAGAAAGTTGCCACACACAATTTGTCCTTCACCTGCAGGAAGATAGGCTGCTAAAGCCGCTCGCCATTCTCGAACATCCGTATCAGAAACACTATTGCCAGCTGGCGTACCTTGATTAAAAAGAATGTCATAGTTTTTTGCATAGGCTGCCGTGGTATTGGCTTTCATGCGCTCTAGTATGCTGCCAGCAAGAATATTAGCTTGGGTTTTGAGGCCTGCGGTTGAGTTGGCCTTGAGGGTGGTGACTTGTAAATGTGCCATACCAAGTAAACCTATAGCTAAGACAAATACTGCCACCATAACTTCCAGTAAGGTAAAGCCGGTTTGTTGACGTCTCATCATGGGCAAACATTCCCGATAGAAATTCTGCTACTACCTGACTGGTTCACGGTAATAATTCTTTCATTGCTGCCTGTCGAGCAAAAAGTGATATTGCCATTTGGGAAACCTAGTGTGGATAGAATTTCACCTGTCGGCATAAACCGAAATCCACTGCCTGTATTTCCGGCAGCGACTGACGTAACGCTGTCCAATGCATTTTGTTGAGATAGAAAGCAATCCTGATTCTCTGCACAAGCTGCCCCTACATCTCCAAGCGATTCATCAGCATCCCAGTCAGTAAATACATTCCAACCACTACTCCAGTCACCATTGGTAATCGGTAGCATGGTGACTTGAATGCCTCTTCTGATAGCTTCGCTGCGTGCCAGTTGCATGGTGCCCATAAAATCATTTGCTGTCGTGATAAGGCGGTGGTCTCGAATCATTTGAGAAAAACTAGGGGCAGCAATAGCTAATATGATGGCTGCAACAGCGAGTGTTACCATCAATTCAACTAAAGTAAATCCTTGATTAATTTTGTCTTTTACCACGTCGTATCGTCCTCTCCATGTGGTCGGTTTTAGTCTTATTTATTTTCTCAGTCAAGCTTCAATCAATAGACTTTGTGGGGCTTGTCTCATATTTTGAAAAATAACGGTGAATATCAGCCATATCGTCATTTTAAAGTGTAGCAACATGGCGGCAATAGGGGAAATCTTTGCCGCCATGTTCGACCAATATGTTGCCGAATTCTTATCTGTTTATCGGCAATTCATGAGCTTAGTTTAGTTGGCACGTTAAATGCTGAAGGACAATTGTAAATGAGGATGGAGGCGTACAGATGCCGATTAATTTTGATAGTGCGATTGGAGTTCATGCTGATGCATTGCGGGTGCGATCACAGCGTGCAGAGTTACTGGCCAGCAATATGGCTAATGCTGATACGCCTAATTACAAAGCTCAGGATATTGATTTTAAAGAGACTTTGAAGAATGCGATGGCAGGATCTTCTCCTAGCCAACTGAACACGACGAATAACAAACACTACGCCACTAATCCGGAATCTAATGGGCTTATGGGACCCATCCAATATCGAGTGGCCACTCAGGACTCACTTGATGGCAATAGTGTCGATGAGGAGGTTGAGCAGGCACAGTTTATGCAGAATGCTGTTCAGTATCAGGCCAGCCTTCAGTTTTTGGGTGGCAAGTTTAGTTCGATGACACGAGCACTGAAAGGAGAGTAGGCACTATGTCTTTATTTAATATTTTTGATATTGCCGGTAGTGGCATGAGTGCTCAGTCTCTGCGTCTGAACACAACAGCAAGTAATCTAGCGAATGTGGACAGTGTCAGTAGCAGTGTTGATCAAACATACAAAGCCAGACAACCGGTCTTTGCGACCGTACTTGATGATGTTCAGGAAGGTTACAAGCAGGGTGCAGTGCAAGTTCAGGGAGTGGTTGAAAGCCAGGCACCTGTGAGACAGGAATACAACCCAAGTCATCCAATGGCAAACGAAGATGGCTATATTTTCCACTCTAATGTGGATCCAATTACCGAAATGGCAAATATGATGTCCGCGTCACGTTCTTATCAAAACAACGTTGAAATCGCGAATACCTCAAAACAATTGCTGTTAAGAACATTACAGTTAGGGCAATAAGGAGGGGTGAAAGATGGCTGTGAGCGGCGTTAACGATAACAATCCGTATGCATTCTTGAACTCGAATCGTTCAAGTGAAGAAACCAAAAAAGATCCTGGCACATTGGGCATGGAAGATTTTATGTCCTTGATGACCACCCAATTAAAGTATCAGGATCCAATGAACCCTATGGAGAATGGTGATTTTCTTGGACAAATCGCATCTTTTGCCCAGGTCACAGGCTTATCTGACTTGCAGGATTCGTTCTCTACTTTTTCTAACTCCATGCAGTCTAACCAAGCACTGCAGGGATCATCATTAGTAGGACGTAAAGTACTACTTCCATCTTCAATCGGTAATTTAACGGCAACAGATGGTATGTCTGGGCGGATAAATGTTGCCGATCCTGTCACGGATCTAAAAGTGAATATTTACGACGAGGCTGGCGTGGTGGTTCGTACCATCGAAATGGGTGCTGCTTCGGGCTATACCGATTTCACCTGGGATGGATTTGACGACAATGGTGAGGCCTTACCAGAAGGTGTTTATCAGTTTAAAGCCTCGGGTACGGTAGACGGATCTAACACGGCTTTTGCCACCGGGGTTATGGCTCAGGTATCGAGTGTATCCATTAGCTCGACCGATGGCCTGATAGTGAATTTGGCCGGAATTGGTTCTGCGTCATTTAGCGAAGTAGTTGAAATTCTTTAGGAGAACATCTTATGTCATTTAGTACAGCTTTAAGTGGTTTGAATGCGGCAACCGCCGATCTAAATGTCAAATCAAACAATATTGCTAACGTCAACACGACAGGCTTTAAGATGTCTCGTGCAGAGTTTGGTGACGTCTTTGCCGTGTCGGCGTTTGGTTCAACCAATCAAACCGCGATTGGTAGTGGCGCAGTGTTACAGAACGTGGCTCAGCAATTTAACCAGGGTAATCTGGAATTCACTGATAATTCCTTGGATCTAGCGATAAGTGGGCAAGGCTTTTTTGCTTTAGCACCTGAGTTGGATAGTGGTGAAGTCATCTACACTCGGGCGGGTGAGTTTGGTGTGGATAAGGATGGTTATATTGTTTCAAATGAGGGCTGGTATCTGAGAACGTTCCCTGTTGATTTGCAAGGCAATATTTCAGCCACAAGTATGAATGCAACCTCGCCAATTCAATTACCGGCTTCAGTGGGTGCGCCTGAAGCTACAACGGCGCTAACTATCGCGACCAATTTGCCTTCTACTTCTGATGGCATTATCGATAGTGGTACTGGTGGTATTTTGGCGATTGATCCGACGGATGACACCACATACAGCTTTTCAACATCAGCCACGATTTATGATTCATTGGGTAATGAACATATTGTGACCACTTACTATCAGCACATTGATGAAGCAGCCTTGGATGGTGGTACACCTGTCGGTGACAATCAATGGCAAATGGCTGCTTATGTGGATGGTGGTGAAGTCAAAGGTGGTACGGCTGGTGTCCCATATGCGTTAGAAACCGATGCCAGAATCAGTTTTAATGCCGACGGTACACTTGCCAGCGTTGATGCCGATCCTGGTACGGCGGCGCTTGATGATGTGGTCATATCCTTCACAGATGGTGGTGCTACGGAGTGGGCCAGTGGTGCCGAAACTCAAGATATTACTATCTCATTGAGAGGGTCGACACAGAACTCAGGTAGCTTTAACGTCGGTGCCTTGACGGTCAATGGTTTTCCGACCGGACGTTTGACGGGTGTTGATGTGAGTGAAGAAGGACTGATTCGCGCAAACTATAGTAATGGTCAAGCCATCCCAATCGGTAAGATTGCTATGGGTAACTTTGCCAATCCACAAGCGCTGAACAAAATTGGTAGTACGGCATGGAAGGAAACAACAGATTCTGGCCCGGTCATTGCAGGAGAAGCTGCGACAGGTAGTTTTGGTCAAATTCAGGCGGGTGCATTAGAAACCTCGAATGTTGATTTGACAGCAGAGTTAGTGGGACTGATTACAGCACAACGTAACTTCCAGGCGAACTCCAAAGCGATTGAGACAAATAACGCTATTACTCAGACCATTATCAACCTGCGATAACGTTTTTAGTATAAATGCGCTGTTTAAAACAGCACATTGAGGGTGAAAAAATGGACCGTAGCTTATATATCGCCATGAATGGCGCTCAACAAACCATGCTTGCTCAGGCAGCCAATGCCAATAATTTGGCGAATGTGAACACAACAGGGTTCAGGGCTGACTTTGAGCAGTTCAGAAGTATGCCAGTGTTTGGTGAAGGTTTACCCAGCAGGGTCTACTCAATGCTGGAACGGCCTCAGACGGATTATCAAACTGGCTCGATTCAATCTACGGGACGTGATCTGGATATTTCTGTTCAAGGCGAAGGCTTTATTGCTGTGCAAGGTAAAGATGGCCGTGAAGGATACACGCGTGCAGGCGATTTGCATGTCACCGAAGCAGGGCAGCTCGTCACAGGAACGGGTCTGGCCGTGATGGGAGAAGGTGGACCTATTGCCATCCCACCGGCACAAACTGTCGAAATTGGCAGTGATGGCACGATATCTATCCGTCCTATTGGTGAAGCGGCAAATGCCCTTGCCGTGTTAGACAGGATTAAATTAGTCAAACCAGACTTGCAGCAAGTGTTTAAAGATAGTGATGGCCTCATGCGTATGCAAGATGGCTCTGAAGCACCTTTAGATGCCACAGTAAAAGTCGCTTCCGGCACACTGGAAGGAAGCAATGTGAATGCGGTTGGGGCGCTGGTAAATATGATTGAGTTGCAGCGTCAATATGAGATGCAAGTCAAAATGATGGATACAACCCAGGAAAATAGTGCGGCATCGGCACGTTTAATGCAGATGAGTAATTAGCATTCAATGTAATACTGACTGCATAGATTTCAGGAGACAATTATGAATCAGGCTTTGTGGATTGCCAAAACCGGCCTTGATGCCCAACAAACACGAATGTCAGTTATTTCAAACAATCTGGCTAACGTGAATACAACAGGTTTTAAACAAGATCGTGCCGTTTTTGAAGACTTGCTATATCAGACTATAAGACAGCCTGGTGCCCAGTCTTCAACAAGCACTCAACTACCATCCGGCTTAATGATTGGTACAGGTGTTCGCACTGTTGCGACGGAAAAGTTACATGGTCAAGGTAATATTATTCAAACTGAACAAGCATTGGATATTGCTATTAATGGTCGTGGTTTTTTTCAGATTTTAATGCCTGATGGCACATTGTCGTACACTCGTGATGGTACATTTCAATTAGACTCTGATGGTCAGATTGTGATGTCAAACGGTAACCCTTTAGAACCCTCCATTACGATTCCAGCTGACACGCAGAGTATCACGGTAGGTTCAGATGGCACGGTTAGCGTAACTCAGCCAGGTACGGCTACCCCGACCATCGTAGGCAACATTGAGTTAGCTGACTTTGTTAATCCAACAGGTCTGCAGCCTATCGGTGAGAATTTATTTCAGGAAACCGGCGCCAGTGGCACACCGATAACGGGAACGCCTGGATTGGATGGCTTTGGTCAAACGATTGGGGGCGCTTTAGAAACATCGAATGTGAATGTGGTGACTGAGCTGATCAATATGATCGAAACTCAACGCGCCTACGAAATGAACTCAAAAGCGATTTCTACTTCCGATCAAATGCTGCAGTACGCCAGCCAAAATCTCTAGTTACAGCACTTGGCTACCTGGTCCCCCACCAGGTAGCCTTTTTTCTTTTTCAATATTCACTATCTTACTCATTTTTGGCACGAACTCTGCAAGATTATTTCATGTGAAGTTGGTTTTTTCGGAGTGTCAAAATGAAAACTGTTGCCCCATTTTTAGTATTTCTTGCTGTGGCAATGTTATCGGGTTGCTACAACAATGAAGTGAAGCGTGACCCCGCGTTTGCTGCTGTTCGTCCTGCTCCTATTGAACCACAAGATAATTATGACGGTGCTATTTTTGACGCACGCAGTAATATTTCTCTATTTGAAGATTATCGTGCAAGACGAGTCGGCGATATTTTGACGGTGAAGCTGGAAGAGCAGACTGATGCCGAAAAAGAAACAGAAACCACTGTTAGTAAATCAAATAGTAACAACATTGATAATCCAACATTGTTTGGAACTACGCCTCAATTCAATTTACCCAGTCAGTTACCTCTAGCTAACACAACAGATAACAATTTGGCATTTGGTATTGGCTCTAACTCAGATTTTACTGGTGCGGGCGACAGTGATCAGAATAACAAACTGAGCGGTAATATCAGTGTTTCGGTTGTAGAAGTACTGCCAAACGGCAATATGGTGATTCGTGGTGAGCGAGTCATCACTATCAATCAAGGCAATGAATATATCCGGTTGTCAGGCATGATAAGTCCCAGAGATATTGAGGCCGATAATTCTATTTCGTCTATCCGCATTGCCGATGCTCAGATTTCTTATGTAGGAGATGGTCCGACTAATGATGCCAATGTGATGGGCTGGTTAAGTCGATTCTTCGTCAGTGCATTAATGCCTTTCTAAAGGGTGAAAGTTATGAAGTTTAAAGTGTTTATCGCATTTGCGTTCATAGTGAGTTCGAGCATGGCTTATGCCGAACGGGTCAAAGACCTAGCCTCAATTGCGGGTGTGCGAAATAACCAATTAATTGGTTATGGCCTTGTAGTCGGCCTCAATGGTACGGGTGATAAAACCAAGTTTACCGGCCAAAGTTTACGAAACATGCTGGTAGAAATGGGCATCAACATTCCACCAGGTACTGACCCAAAAAGTAAAAACGTAGCAGCCGTTTCTGTTCATGCCGATCTGCCGCCTTTCATGAAGCCTGGACAAACCATTGATATCACCGTTTCGTCTTTAGGCGATGCGAAAAGCTTACGTGGTGGTAGTTTATTGATGACTCCTTTAAAAGGGGCAGATGGACAGATTTATGCCATGGCACAGGGCAATTTAATCGTAGGTGGTTTTGGCGCTGACGCAGCTGATGGTTCACGTGTTACCGTCAATATTCCCAGTGCTGGTCGTGTGCCTAACGGTGCAACCGTCGAGCGGGCGGTCAGAAATGCATTGAATGTAGGAGATTCGATTATTCTGAATCTACATAGCCCTGACTTCACCACAGCCAGTCGTTTAAGTGATGCGATTAACCATACTCTGGGTAAAAACACGGCCTTTTCGATGGATGCTTCTTCCGTAAAAGTTAATGCGCCACGAGATCCTAATCAACGAGTACCTTTTTTATCACTGATTGAAAACTTAGAGCTTAGCCCAGGTGAGGCTCCTGCCAGAGTCGTGGTTAACTCACGCAGCGGAACGGTGGTGATTGGTCAGCATGTCAGAGTGAGTCCAGCTGCTGTCACTCATGGCAACTTATCAGTCACTATTTCAGCAAATCCTGAGGTTAGCCAGCCTGAACCGTTCTCACAAGGACAAACCGTGGTGACGCCTAACTACGATATCAATATCACGGAAGAAAATAGTCGTATGTTTGTGTTTAACCCGGGCGTGTCACTGGATGAAATCGTACGTGCTGTGAATCAAGTTGGCGCGGCACCTGGTGATTTGGTCGCTATACTTGAGGCACTCAAACAAGCGGGTGCGCTTAAAGCAGACTTAGTGGTCATCTAATCATGGCTTACGAATCAAATATTGCCCAGTCTGCAGTTGATTTCCATGGTCTGAACCAGCTTCGTCAGCAGGCCGTGAAAGGTAGTGATGCTGAGCAAACGCTTAAGCAGGTGGCTGGTCAGTTTGAGTCATTATTTGTGAATATGATGCTCAAGTCCATGCGTCAAGCCAGTTTAGCTGAAGGCATGTTTGATTCGACACAAAGCAAAATGTATCAGGATATGGCTGATCAGCAACTGGCCTCAGATTTATCGATGCGAGGTGGTCTGGGACTGCAAGATGCCATTATCAAACAGCTAGGTAGTTATCAGTTGCAGTCCTCTCAACCAGCGAGAACGGATCAACCCTATAGTTATGACACAGTGACTATTCGGCCAGCACTCGCTAAGAAAGTGAATGAACTGATGATCAAACAAATCCGTGAGATTCATGCAGAAAACGGTGAGATTGAGACAAAAGCAGACTTAACGGATCTTGGGGAAAAGGTCTTTAATTCACCCAAAGATTTCGTGCAAACCTTGTGGCCGTACGCACAACAAGCTGCAGATAAAATAGGCGTGTCGCCTGAAGTGATATTGTCGCAGGCTGCACTCGAAACCGGCTGGGGTAAATTTGTATTAAAAAGCAAAAGCGGTGAAACAAGTTTTAACCTGTTTAACATCAAAGCGGATAAAAGCTGGGACGGAGAGCGTGTCAGTAAAGTGGCACTTGAGTACCGTGATGGCAAAGCGTACAACGAGGCTTCTCAATTTCGTGCTTATGATTCTTACCAAGATAGCTTCAATGACTACGTTGAGTTTTTACAAACTCAACCACGCTACCGTAACGCATTGCAGCACACCAATGATGCTGAAGCCTTTGTTGAACACCTGCATAAAGCCGGGTTTGCAACCGATCCTCAATACGCTGACAAAATCAAACGCATTATGAATAGTGACATTCTGGCACGAATTTCGCTGGAGTCAGACCATGCATAATCACGCTGACGAGTTAAGGAGCATGCCATGAGTCTGCTAGGGATTGGGACATCGGCATTATTAACAGCCCAAGGTAATTTATCGACGACAAGTCATAACATCAGTAACGTCAATACTGAGGGATACACACGCCAGCGTGCTGATCAGGCTACACGTACACCTGATTACAAAGGTGATATGTATTTTGGCACTGGCGTACAGATAACGTCGGTTGAACGTGTTTATGACACCTTTCTGGCGAGCCAGGTTAGAACGTATACCGCACAAGAAGCAGCCCAGAGAAGCTATCTCAGTTACTCTCAACAGGTGGATGATCTACTTGGCTCAGAAGACTTAGGCCTGAGTACAGGCATCAGTGAATTTTTTAATGCTGTTAATGAAGTAGCAAATGACCCGACTTCTATAGCGGCCAGACAATTGATGCTGACCCAAGGTGAGTTGCTCGCGAATCGGTTCAATACCATGGACTCACAGCTAACAAAGCTTGACGAGCAGGTCGATTACGATATTACCGTTGCCATCGATGACATCAATAATCTGTCGAAAAGTATTGCCGAGTTAAATTCGGCCATCACTGCCGCCACAGGTGCGGGCGGATCGCCAAATGATTTGCTTGATAAACGTGACAAATTGATTACTGACTTGTCTGAAATTGTCTCCGTTAATGCGATTGAGCAATCAAACGGCACCACAAATATCCTGATTGGTAATGGCCAGGCCCTTGTCGCGGGCACAAAAAGTATGGCTCTCACAACGGTTACGGATACCTCAACCAGTCCACCAAGATTAGGTATTGGCTATGGTGATAGCAGCACGAATATTACCAGTCAGTTATCTGGAGGTACCTTAGGTGGGGCTTTGGATTTTCGTGACACGATTATCGATGATGTGAGAGCGGAGCTTGATGTGTTGGCTCAAGCTGTAGTGGAAGGTTTTAATGCCGTCCACAACAATACAACGAATATTGCCAATGGCGGTCAGGGTTCAGTTGATTTGGATGGTAATGATGGTGGGGATTTCTTTAACCCGGCAAATATTACCGCTGCCACGATCTCCTTGGCAATCAGTGATCCGCGCGCCATTGCCGCCTCCTCTAAATTTGATGCGGCAACAGGTACGATAAATATTTCTGGCTCTGGTAATAACGAAAATGCTTTGGCGCTGGCTAATCTGGAAACAGATAAAACGCTCGTGACAATTGCCCCCGGTGTAACGCGTTCTCTATCAGAAGGTTATGCCGTGCTGGTGTCTGATGTCGCCACCAGAACTCAGCAAGCAGAAGCCAGTCAGGAAACACAACTGGCATTACTGCAACAGACCGAACAGCGTTTCGACGCGGTAGGCGGTGTAAATCTGGATGAAGAAGCCGCTCAGCTGATCAAGTTTCAGCAAGCCTATCAGGCGGCATCACAGATCATTATTGTGTCCAATACTATTTTTGATTCACTGATTAATGCTGTTTAGGAGATTACCATGAGAATTTCTACATCCTATATTCAACAGCAGAGTGTTGATACGATGCTGGCCCAACAAAAGCAGTTGGCGGATACACAGTTACAAGTCTCCACTGGGCAACGAATTTTACGACCTTCTGATGATCCCGTGGCAGCGGTGAAGTCACTAAACTACCAGCGTGAAGTCAGCATTAATGAGCAATATCAGGCGAATGCCGACGTAGCCAATAATAAACTTAATGCGGCTGAAAATGCCTTAACCAGTGCAACAGATATTGTTCAACGCATTCGTGAACTGGCTATTCAAGCGCTTAATGATAGCAACGACGCTAATGCAAGAGCGGGTATCGCAGAAGAAATTGATGAGTTGAATAATTCGCTAGTCAGCCTTGCCAATACGACAGATGCGAACGGCGAGTTTTTATTTTCTGGTTACCAATCATTCACACAAGCCTTTGACACCACTACCTATGCTTATGGTGGCGATGGTGGGCAGCGAAGTATGCGTGTGGGAAGTGATTACATGGTAGAAGCGACTTTTCCTGGTGATGAGTTATTTGTCATTACCAATGCGGACACCACTACTCAGGCTGTCTTCCAAACTATTGATGATTTTTCTACTGCGCTGAAAGCCAATACTATCGGTACGGCCCCTAATAATGGTGAGTTTCTCGATAATATGTCGACAGCCATTGATTCATTCACTACGGCCAGAACATCAGTGGGTGCTCGAATCAATTCAATAGACCAGCAACGTAGTATTAATGAAGACAGTTTAGCCAGCCTGGAAACCAGTTTGACTAAATTAAAAGATTTGGATTACGCCGAGGCTATATCGCGTTTGAACTCTCAAACAACGGGTTTGCAAGCCGCTCAACAAGCCTATGTCAAAGTACAAGGACTGTCCCTCTTTAACTTTTTATGAAACACTGACATTTTTTACCGTTGTCAGTTATAAAAATATGAAAGCAGTAATTCTGGCAGGTGGCTTAGGCACGCGTATCAGTGAAGAGTCCATCAATAAACCTAAACCGATGATAGAAATAGGTGGAAAGCCTATTCTCTGGCATATTATGAAAATCTATTCCTATCATGGCGTGAATGATTTTATTATCTGCTGTGGTTACAAGGGCTACCTCATCAAAGAATATTTTGCGAATTATTTTTTGCATATGTCGGACATCACGTTTGATATGCAAAACAATAAAATGCATGTGCATGAGGCTCATGCTGAACCGTGGAAAGTGACTCTGGTGGATACCGGTGACGATAGTATGACTGGTGGCCGCATCAAGCGTATTGCCGAATATGTCAATGAGGATGAAGTATTTTGCCTGACTTACGGCGATGGTGTCAGTAACGTCAACATCACAGATTCTATTCGTTTTCATCAAGAGCAGGGGAGGTTAGCCACGGTCATGGCAGCTTATCCTCAAGCCAAGTTTGGTGCGCTTGAGATTGAAAAGGATCAGGTCACTAAGTTTCAGGAAAAGCCTAAAGGTGACAATGGCATGGTCAGTGGTGGCTTTTTTGTGTTGTCACCCAAAGTGATTGACTATATTGAGGGCGACCAAACGAGCTGGGAGTCCAGCCCAATGGAGCAGTTGGTAAAAGAACAGCAACTATCGGTGTTTAAGCACACTGGCTTTTGGCAGCCTATGGATACCTTGCGTGATAAACAGCATCTCGAACAACTCTGGCAGTCAGGCAATGCACCATGGAAAGTGTGGTGATTGATAAGACTTTCTGGCAGAACAAATCAGTTTTGATTACCGGACATACCGGTTTTAAAGGGAGTTGGCTCAGCTTGTGGTTAACCCAGCTTGGCGCCAAAGTCACCGGTTATGCGCTTGAGCCAAATACTACGCCTTCGATATATCAAGCTCTCGAGTTAGAGACAATTATCAATTCTGTGATAGCAGATATTTCTGATTTATCAACACTATCTGACGTTGTTAATCAAACACAACCCGATGTGGTGTTCCATCTCGCTGCACAATCATTAGTTAAACCCAGCTACCTTGATCCTGTTGGAACTTATCAAACCAATGTGATGGGGACAGTCAATCTTCTAGAAACCGTCAGACATTGTCCCAGTGTTCAAGCTGTGGTCGTGGTGACGTCAGATAAATGTTACGAAAACCATGAGTGGTCCTGGCCATACCGCGAAAACGATCGGTTGGGTGGGCATGACCCATACAGCAATAGTAAAGGCTGTGCCGAGCTTGTCACCAGTGCCTATCGACAGTCCTTTTTTATGGATAATAAAACTGCCATAGCTAGTGCGCGTGCCGGTAATGTGATTGGTGGCGGTGACTGGTCTGAATACCGGTTAGTCCCAGATTTAATAAAAGCCAATCAGACAGGTCATTCGCTTGAGATTCGTCATCCGCGAGCCATTAGACCTTGGCAGCATGTATTGGAGCCTTTATCAGGTTATTTATTACTGGCTCAACAGCTGATTGAGTGCGGCGAAGAAGTGGGTGATGCATGGAATTTTGGTCCTGAAATGGAAGACACGAAGCCCGTAGATTATATTGTCGAATTTGCTCAACAACGTTGGCCGTCTCTTGATTGGTTTGCACCTCAGCATAACGAGCATCATGAAGCATCGATACTGATGCTCGACTGTAGTAAAGCCCGACAACAACTTCACTGGCAACCTGTTTGGCATATTGATGATGCACTCTCTCTCACATTTGACTGGTATGATGCTTTTTATTCTGGAAAGCCCATGCGCGAGATAAGCTTGCAACAAATTCAGCAGTTTGTTCAGGCGAGTAAGCGAGCTCGATAACATAAAGCAACATTATGAACCCAATGCATTCTCATGATATGACAAATCACGCTGCTACTTTTGCTTGCGGTGAACTGTGTATTGTCAATAAACCTGCCACCTCGCCAACTTTGTGTGTCGTGATTTCTCAGGAAGAAGCCGTCATAGAATGTTATGAAGTACTGGCTTTAACAGACAATCCTTCAACTTCAGGGGATAACTGGTTTTTATTATCGGAAGCGACAGCAAGCCGTTCAGCAGAATATCTGGATTTACGGCAGCCTATTTTTACTGGTCCAATGAATATCGCCAGTCGACAAGGTCAACTTTCGGCTTCAACAATAGAAGCGTTATTACGTGCCTTAGTTCAACGTCAAGTGAAACGCTACAGCCAACATAAATTTCCATCAAAGGCTTTCCAGCCTGGGCAGAATGCTGTTGCTGTGTCAGGAAAAGTTTTGGATAACAATGATATCCAGCATATGGTGGATGCCTCACTGGATGGCTGGCTAACAACTGGACGGTTTAATGCCCAGTTTGAAAAAGCACTGGCTGAATTTATTGGTGTCAAACATGTTCTCACGGTAAATTCAGGTTCATCAGCGAACTTGTTGGCATTAACTGCACTGACTTCACCTAAGTTAGGTGATAAAGCATTACAAAAAGGCGATGAAGTCATCACTGTCGCGGCTGGGTTTCCGACTACGGTGAATCCCATATTACAAAACGGTTTAGTGCCGGTTTTTGTTGATATTACCTTGCCTTCCTACAATATTGATGTCAGTCAGCTTGAGGCGGCGTTATCTGATAAAACCCGAGCCATTATGATGGCGCATACATTAGGTAATACGTTCAATATAGATGCTGTTGTGCGTTTTGCACGTCAACATAACCTTTGGTTAATCGAAGACTGTTGTGATGCTCTGGGGACCACCTATGCACCTTCTGTAGAATTAACAGATTATCGGGGACAGCCGATTGCATTGAATCAGCCCCGACATGTCGGTACCTTTGGTGATATTGCTACCTTAAGTTTTTACCCCGCTCATCATATAACGATGGGAGAGGGTGGAGCGGTTTATACCAATAATGGCCAACTGAAACTGATTCTGGAGTCATTCCGTGACTGGGGTCGAGATTGTTTCTGTGAACCCGGTAAAGATAACACCTGTAATAAACGCTTCAGTTATCAGTTGGGACAACTGCCCTGCGGCTATGACCACAAATATACCTATTCTCATCTTGGTTATAATCTGAAAATTTCTGATATGCAGGCCGCTGTGGGCTTATCTCAATTGGATAAAGTCACGGGCTTTATTGAAAAGCGTAAAGCTAACTTTCAACGTTTATATGCTGGCTTAGCTTCTCTACAAGATTATTTGTTACTGCCGGAAGCAGAAAATAATGCTGAACCGTCCTGGTTTGGTTTCGCTATTACCTTAAAACAAGGTAATCGAGCTGACTTTATTCAGTATCTTGAACAACATAAGATAGCCAATCGACTGGTTTTTGGCGGTAATCTCATCAAACAGCCGTATTTTGAACAGCAAAGCTATCGTAAAGTTGGCGAATTAACCATCACCGATCAGGTCATGAATGATTCGTTGTGGATCGGCGTTTTTCCGGGGCTATCTGATGAGATGATTGATTATATGATCGATACTATCCAATCTTATTTCAAAGTGTGAGTGATGACTGACAAAACACCGATGTACCAAAAGTTATTTGTGCTGGAAATGGCCAATAATCACCAAGGTGATATTGCTCATGGCAAGCAGGTTATTCAGCAAATGAAACAAGTATGTGACGACTTTCCTTTCCAGTTTGCCTTTAAATTGCAGTACCGTAACCTGAAAACCTTTATTCATCCTGATTATCGAGATAGACAAGATATAAAATACGTTAAGCGGTTTCGTGATACAGAGTTAGACGAAGCCCAACTGCTGGAGTTAAAAAAGCCATTGATGAAGCAGGCTTTATTTCCATGTGTACGCCGTTTGATGAAGCTTCTGTTGATTGGATTGAACAACATGGTTTTGATATCTTAAAAATTGCTTCCTGTTCACTCACAGATTGGCCATTATTAGAACGTATCGCTCAATCCTCTTTGCCGCTGGTGATGTCTACCGCCGGTGCCTCGATGGAAGAGATTGACAATGTCGTTCAGTTTTTCTTACATCGCCACAAACAATTAGCCGTGATGCACTGTGTTGGTGAGTATCCAACGCCAAGACAAAATCTACAGTTAGGCCAAATTGCTCTATTAAAACAACGTTTTCCTGAGGTGACGGTGGGCTATTCAACCCATGAAGATCCTAATGAGTCGGAAGCAGTGAAAATGGCCGTCGCCATGGGCGCGCAGCTGTTTGAAAAGCATGTTGGGGTAGGTGAGCTCAATGCTTACTCGGCGAACCCTGAACAAGTCAGACAATGGTTACTCTCAGCGCAAGAAGCTTATGCCATGCTTGGTCTTGAGGGCGAGCGTGTGACGGTGACAGAGACAGAATTAACCACACTGAATTCATTACGCCGAGCGGTGTTTGCTAAACAAGATCTCGCTGCAGGCAAAGCATTGCAAACAGAAGATTTTTACTTGGCGATTCCAAGTCAACCCGGTCAACTATTGGCCAATGACTTATCCAAATACAAACAGTTTGAGTTAAAAGCGGCGGTAAAGGTTAATGAACCTTTATTACTCAAGCAGTTAGAAATCACCGATACCCGTGACATGGTTTCAGCTTCATTATCTAAAGTGTGTGCTTTATTACGTGAAGCCGGCATTGCTATTGCTGATGGCGTGAACTGCCAGTTATCGCATCACTATGGCATTGAGAAGTTCGAAGAAACAGGTGCGACCATTATTGATGTGGTTAACCGTGAATACTGTAAAAAGATTCTGGTGCTACTGCCAGGACAAAATCATCCGGTGCACGCTCATCATAAAAAAGAAGAAACCTTTAATGTGCTGGCGGGAGAGATGTACTTACAACTAGGTGATGAGCTAAAAACCATCAAAGCCGGTGAAATGGTCACCGTTGAGCGCGGTGTTAAACATGCTTTTAGCAGTGAAACTGGGGCGATATTTGAAGAGTTATCCACCACACATTTCACTGATGACTCATATTACGACGATAAAAGCATCAACCAGAACAGTCGTCGCAAAACGAACCTGATATTTCGTGCTGACTGGCTAACTTCGGAGTGGGCATGAGCGAACAACGCGTTGCTGACTATATCTTTGCCCGAGTGGCTGATTTAGGCGTTAAAGAGGTTTTCTTACTTCCTGGTGGTGGGGCCATGCATCTGGTGGATGCCTTGGGGCAGAATCCTGATATCACTTTCATACCGACTCATCACGAACAAGCTGCAGCGATTGCGGCTGAAGCCTACTCTCGCGTGAATGAAACACTCGGCGTGGCGTTGGTCACCACAGGGCCAGGTGCGACCAATGCTTTGACTGCTGTAGCGGGTGCCTGGATTGAGTCTGTACCACTGCTGATTATTTCCGGTCAGGTGAAACGGGCCGATATGAAAGATGATAGCGGTGTACGGCAAATGGGCCCGCAGGAAGTTGACATCGTGTCGATGGTTAAACCCATTACCAAATATGCCATCACCGTTGATGAGCCAGAGAATATTGGTCTTTATCTTGATAAGGCTTTACATGAAGCGATGACAGGGCGAAAAGGCCCTGTCTGGCTGGATGTGCCGTTGGATGTACAAGCCAGTTTGATTGAGCCGGAAGAGCTAGCCCGGGATGAGTCGAATACAGACAATGAGTCAGACTGTGCACTTGAGCTGGATGAAGTTATCCAACTCATTCAGCAGGCAGAGCGTCCTATTATTTTGGCTGGTCATGGTATCCGTCTATCAGGTGCCGCTGACGCATTCAAACAACTTTATGAAAAAACCGGTATTCCGGTATTAACCACATGGAATTCTCTGGATCTAATTCCTTACGAACATTCATTATGTGCTGGTCGACCAGGTTCAGTGGCACTCAGACCGGCAAACTTTGCCGCCCAGAATTGTGATTTATTGATCAGCATTGGCGCCCGTCTGGATAATGTGGTCACCGCCCATAACCCGCAAAACTTTGCTCAATATGCCGATAAAGTGATTGTCGATATTGACGCCTCTGAACTGAAAAAACATCAGCTACCCAAAGCCCGTTTAATTCAGGCGAATGCCAAAACCTTCATCGAACAACTGAATACTGAGCTGCCTCAACATAAAGCTGATTATTCAGCATGGATAACGAAAATAGCCGATTGGAAACAACGTTATCCACGTTGTGATGGTGAAAAATTTCCAGAGCATGGTCAGATCAGTCATTATCATTTTATCGATCGTTTATCCACGCTGACAAAAGCGAACGAGCTTATTATTACCGGTAGTTCAGGGCTGGCAGTCGAAGTGTTTTACTCCACTTTTGTGAATAAAACCGGTCAACGTATTTTCCTCACCTCGGGTTTAGGCTCTATGGGCTATGGCTTGCCCGCGGCAATTGGTGGCTGTCTGGCCTCAGGTAAAAAGCCCGTCGTTTCGGTAGAAGGTGACGGCAGCTTGCAGCTTAATCTTCAAGAATTAAGCACTTTAAAATCCCTCAATTTACCTATACGCCTATTCATTATGAACAATAATGGCTATGCCTCCATTCGAAACACACAACGCAATTATTTTGATGAACGCTATGTGGCAACAGGGCAAGAGGCCGGCTTACTGATTCCGGATTTAGTCAAACTGGCTGAAGCAATCGGCCTTGAAGCAATACGTATTAATGACGCCAGTGAGTTGGATGAAAAAATCCAATATGTTCTCAATCATCCAGGCCCAATTCTTTGTGATATCACTATCATTAAAGACGAAGCGTTATGGCCAAAAGTATCCGCTATCCCACAAGCAAATGGTTCGATGATTTCTATGCCATTAGAAGATATGACACCATTATTGTCTTTAGAGAAGTTAAAACAGGAAATGTTAGTGTCCTTAGCTGACATTTCTCAACAAGTGGTACGAGGAGATGGTTGATACTCAAAACCGCAAATCATTAGCATGCCCATGTTGTCTGTCGCTTATAAACCATACTATAAATAGTGTATTTGTCTGTCCCCATTGCCATCATGTTTGGAAAGATGTTGACCCCCATTGGGTAAGTAAACATTACATTAAATTAACAGGTCGAAATGAACTTCCTGATAAATACGTAGAAAAAAACTTCTTGAGAGAGTTGAGTATTTGGCACCTTACTTAAGGACAGGGATGTCAGTATTAGAGATCGGATGTGCTGAAGGGGAGCTGGGCAAGAAAGTTAAAGAAAAGTATCAATTGGAATACTATGGCTTTGAAATTTCGCAAGATGTCATACAAGCCATGACAGTTCTTGACGGTGTGTTCCGTTTAGCTGATCAAGTGAGCGAAGAACGGAAGTTTGATCTCATCATGAGTTTTCATGTATTGGAGCATATCTCTGATCTTAGTGCTGTCATTGTAGATTGGAAACATTGGTTAAAGCCTAATGGAATAGTGATTCTGGAGGTGCCTAATAACGCTGGGCATCCGTGGGTTGAGGACGATAATAACCCTGAACATATTCACCAATTTGGAATGAGTTCAATAGCTGCTTTATTGCAAAGGCATGGCTTCATAATCAAGATGATGAGCACCGGCTTTTTTGAATCACCAAGTTATACCGATAGCATTCGCTTAGTAGCTGAGTTGGCACTGTCTCGAAAAGACAAACAGGATAGCCTGATAGAAGCTATCAGAAAAACGATACATGAACCCTTTGATGTTTTTTGTGTGGGTGGGGATTTTAAAAACTACATAGAGCCGATTATGCCCCATCTAAACGTCATATCATTATTCGATAATGATGCAATGAAAAAAGAGATGGGAGGTAAACCTGTCATACTTTTCGAAAATGAAAAAAATGAACAACGCCCCATTTTAATAGCGAGTATTCGTTATGAGGAGCAGATCCGTGACGAGTTGCTTCAGAAAAAAGTGTCTTTAAATAATATCTATTATCTCAGCGATATCTTGCTGGGGGTGAATAGCAATGGCTGATAAGCATTTCGCTTGGAACAGGGCTTGTCAGGTTTGTGGGACATTGAATCTGTCGGTTTTGTATGAGAACCAACTTGCTGTCATTGATGGTAGAGACATGAGCTATAGTGTTACAACCTGCAGTCACTGTGGATTTCATTATGCGAATCAGCTACCTAAGGCATCATCGTATCAGTCTTACTATCGATCTTTGTCTAAATATGATGTCACTCTTTCTGCCAGCTCGATACCAGAAATAGATAATTATAGAGCTGAGAAAGTTATCTCTTTCATCCAGCCATATATTTCTTTGGATAAAAAAGTTTTTGACTTAGGGTGTGGACATGGAACGTTACTCAACTGGTTCTCGATGAGTGGTTGGTCAAATATCTATGGCGTTGACCCAGCCCCAAATGCTGCCGACCAAGCAAACCAGCTTTATGGTTTGTCCTGTATTACAACGGGGAGCTTGGAAAATGCAGTGTCTTTAAATCGGCTGATAGAGGCTGATTTAATCTGTCTGATGGGAGTATTGGAGCATCTGCCCAACTTATATGATGATCTCACCTTATTATTAAATAGTGTGAAAGAGGATGCCAGCATACTGATTGAAGTACCTGCTTGTGAGCGATTTACACGAGGTGATTTTGAGCCCTATGGCGAGTTCTCTCTGGAACATATTCAATTTTTTAGTGCAAGTTCCTTGGACAGATTAATGGAGAACTTTGGTTTTTATCCAATAACGTCTCACATCTTGGATTTACCTCCAGGAACAACGGACAGTCTTTTAAGCCTCTATTCGCGTAAACAAAAAACAGATAATGTCATCGCAACTGATACCGCTTTGGATGAATACATGGCAGAGTCTGAGAGTAAATTGCAGCTAGGCTTAAGTAAAATAAAGTCATTGGTTCGGCAGCCCGTAATAATATATGGTGCAGGTAGCCATACCGCACGGTTACTACCCTATCTCGATGACTGCCAGGTTTCTCAACATATTGTTGGCATTGTTGATGGCAACACAAATCTTCAGGGTAAGCAGATGGGAAAATGGGTGATTGATGTGCCAGAAATATTAATAAACCGCTGTCCTGATATCCCTGTTCTTGTCTCTTCATACCGATCTCAGAATGCCATTAACCATGTGCTTAGTGACATTTATCCAAATCCTATTATAACGATGTACCAGCTATGAATTTAAAACATATTCTTTTTGACTTTGATGGCACAATCATTGATTCGGCACCATGTATTCTCAATTGTTATGAGCAGGTCATGTCGGATCTGAATATCACACCATCTGTTCCGATAACTGCGTCGATAATTGGCCCTCCTCTTACTGACACTGTAGCCATGCTGGCAAATACTGAAGATGAAGTTCTCATCGAAAACATGGCAACCGCGTTTAAAAGCTTTTATGACAGCCGTGTGGCAACAGAAACGCCAATGTATGCTGAGATAGAGGAAGTATTAGCCTGGTTAAATGAACAGGGGTATCAGCTATATATCGCAACAAACAAGCGTTATGAACCAACCATGGCAGTTATTGAACATTTATCACTAGCAAAGTATTTCACCGATATTGGTGCCGTCGATCAGTTACCCTTAGGAAAGCAAAAAAAATCGCTTCTTATCCAAAGGTTGGTGAAAGAACATAATATTGAAGAAAAAGAAGCACTTTATATCGGAGACAAATTAGACGACTATCAAGCTGCTACATTCAATTCTATGCCATTTGTTGCAGCTGGCTGGGGGTATGGGGACTGGGAGTCATCACACACTGTATTCAATTCACCATTACAACTGCTTCATTTTATAAGCAATTATAATGGCTGAAAATTTCTCTGAGTTAAATGTTGATGAGTTAGCTCAGGCTGATATTAATCATCTCCTAGAGTTTGTTGACTTCTCCTTGTTATCCGATAAGCACCTTTTCGTCACTGGTTGTACCGGATTTATGGGCTATTGGATATTAATGACGATTCATTGCCTAAATATCAAAGGGTTTAATATACAGGTAACGGGTATATCTAGGCATCCTGATGAGTTTTATCAGCGACACCCTTTCTTTTTAAGTAAAAAGTGGCTTCATCTAATTAAGGGAGAGATCAGAGATTTCCCATTCAAGAACGAGGTCTATGACTATGTTATTCACGCAGCCATGGATACTCGGCCAGATAAATTAAAAAATGGTAGTGACTTGATTGATATTGCCACAAGAGGCATAAAGCGAGTTATTGAACAGGCGAAAATGGCTTCTGCAAATTCTATTTTGATAGTCAGTTCAGGTGCAGTATATGAGTCTGATTATGTTCCGCAAAAACCAGGCAAATTAAACTCAGCGAATTATTACAGTATCGCTAAGCAACTCATGGAGCAGGTCGCTCTTAGCGAAACTGAAGGAAGTATGTGTCAATTAAAACTGGCCAGATGTTTTGCTTTTATTGGTTATCTTTTGCCAAAGCATCTTGCTGTTGCACAGTTCATCAGAAGTGCTTTAAATGATGAATGTATCACTATTCATGGCAATGGTTCTCCTGTGAGAAGTTACCTTTATGCGGCTGATATGGCGCTATGGCTATTACAAATACTTATCAATGGGAGAGATAAAGCAGCCTACGATGTCGGTTCTGATGATGTAAAATCCTTAATTGATCATGCTGAACATATTCGTCAAATTATTGCTCCAAATAAATCTATATTTGTGGGGAAAGGGGGCGCTAACCAAAGCAGTAGTCGCCAAGTTTATGTTCCAGATATTACGACTGCAAAAGATGAACTAGGGTTAGATGTGTGGACAGACCTTCGTGCCGCAATTAGAAAAACCATGGAGATGGAAAATATGTTTAATGATGACTTATGCTCGTTTCAGGAATAATGCTCAATAATCCCGTCATAAAATTCACGTAAAGGTTTTCTAATTCTTTTGGGTCTCGTTGTATTCTGTTTCAGAAGCTTTATGAATGGCTGTATTATTGTGTTTGTGTCTTTTTATTCCGTTCACGCTAATCGTGGTGAGCGATGGGCTGATTGAGCAAACGTGATTTTCTACATCAATTACAAACTCTGAGCGTGTTCCGATAAGTAATATATCAATATCCATTCCACTCTGTGATTCTGGCTGTGATATGGACTGTCCAGATTGCAGAAAAGGCAAACCATGTTCCAGCTCATTTTTATCAGTTATCCAAATGAGATTTCTCAGAAAATTGGGATGTTTTCTGAATAGTTTTGTTCCTCTACCGGCTACACCCCATAACCCTAGCTTTGCTTGTGGGTGATGAGTTAGCTCCTGCCTCAGCCAACTTGCTAACGCCTCAACATCATTGTCTATATTTATTAACATTTTCATTTCGGTAATCAAGCTATCCCAAAATTGAGGGTGCGATGTGGAGTAAGGGATCGCTTCTTTTAGTATCAGCTCAGCCCCTTTATGTTGATCTGGTTCATGTTGCATCCGGGCAAACAGTCTGCCTGCCATGGAGTAGTAGCTCTTCCATAGTATTTCTAGGGCATTCTGATCGAACACAGTTGATTGCAGCCATCTAAACAGCTGATACGTGCCCAAAATCATATTTTTATAAGCGTAACCTCCCCACTCCCATCCGTTGATGCCCTGTAGTAAACAGGGTTCAGCCACATAAGCAATCGGCTCACCCGCCAGAGGAGCGAGAGTAAGCATTGCATGAGGAAAACAATCACTCATATTGGTGGATGAGCCATCAAGGCTATCAGTAGGATTTAATGTTATCTGTTCTCTAATAAATAATTGTCGGCGACAAATAAAACAAAAAATGCCGCTAAAAGAGGCTGAGATGTTGTCAGAGGGAAGCTGAGTCAATAATTCGATTTTGTCGAGTAGTTGCCAAGATGTTTCATTAAATTGAAGTTTATTGAGTTGCGTTTCATTGGGGTAGCCAGATTGCCCGTAAATAATCTCATCTCTCTTGGCGATATTGATCCAACCAAAGTTGAGGTAGTGGTAGCTGACGTCGGGGGCTCTCGCGAGAGAATCAAAAATATGCTTGAGAGCGTTGGGAACAATAAGGTCATCATCACCAACGATCCATATAAACTCACCTCTCGCTAGTTCTGTGGTCGCAAATAATACATTCTTAGTGAACCCAACCGTTTCTTTTTGGCATCCATATTGAATCGGAAGCGGGCAAGATTCAACTACCTTCTTTGTCTCATCTATTGAAGCGTTATCGGCAATAACAATTTCAACTCGGTCTAGATAGCCCTCGACGACTCTGGCTAGTTGGAACAGCATTGACTTGAGTAAATGGGCTCGATTTAGTGTTGGTATGCAAATTGAAAGTATGGGTGTCATTATTTGTCTGCATTTATTAAAGTGACAACAAGAATATGGCGATAGCCTGAGTTTGACAAATTAGTGTAGTGGCAACATACGGAAGTTAAGTCGATGGCTTAGTAAAGAGGAATTAATGGCGCGATTGAATTTTTTTACAACGGAACAGCAACCTTTCTATATCTACACCTCAGAATTTGTTAATAAATTCGCTGGTGTTAGAGCTTTACACTATCTATGCCATGCACTAAACCAGCTTGGTGCTGAGGCATATGTCGTGGGAACGAAAAAGGTCGATACCAGTTTGAGGACTCCGCAGTTAACGAAGCTTGATGTTGTTCGTCATGAACGTTTAGGCCTCTCACCTATCGTCATTTATCCAGAGGTCATTTCCGGTAATCCCCTTGAAGCGGAAAATGTTGTTCGATGGTTGTTGAATGCACCTGGTGTGGTTGGCGGTGATAAAACTTTTTCTGAAGATGAAATGATATTTGCATTCTCAGCTGATTTTATTCCAGTCAATATTGAAGCGAATATCCTCAGAGTTCCTGTTGTTGATAATACTTTATTCAATAATCGCGATAACCCCGATGATCAGAGTAGAGAGGGGATTTGTTATTACGCAAACAAATATTTAGCCAGTGGGAGAGCTTTAACTGAGCATATTACGGGTGCCAGAAGCTTGTGCCAGGATGTTTCTTTGTCTCAGGCTGAGCTTGCCAGCATTCTTAGAAAAAGTGAATTGTTACTCTGTTATGAACCTTCTTCAATAGTCGCTGAGGCGCTTTTGTGCGGTTGTCCTGTCGCGATGATACCCACACCATATCTGGATAAAATCGATGGTGATTTGAATGGCCCTGGTATTGCATTTGGAACTGATCCAGATGCCATAGCAATGGCGAGAAATACGGTCGCACAGGTCGGTGTAAACTACGAAAAACTAATAAACGATTGCACCACCCAGATCGAATGGTTTGTGATTCAAACGCAAGAGTTCTTTTCAAAAAGAAAGAGATTATCGAATGCATGGGTTGATAAAACACTAGCTTACATAAATGGTGTTGTCTCCGAACAAAGTGATGTATTGATTGCAGAAAGGGAACGTCTTTCCAAAAATAAACGATGGTTATATCAACATGAGTTGTCAGAAACCTCTGTTATGTCACTTGCTGAACGAATGTCAAGTACTTGGACAATGACGCCAGGTTTTCATTTACTTATCATCGTCAATGCATCAGAACTAGAGGCTCTTTCCAATACGATTGAGTCACTTGAGCAACAGCTCTATCAAGCTTGGGGTTTGACTATCCTAAGTAATATCCCGGCCCCAGATGCGTTTTCCTCTGTGCCTGAGAATATTGAATGGGTCCAGATCTCAGGGAAAAATCTGAATGAAGACATCGAACAGGTTGTGGTTGCTGCTCAGCTTGATTGGATTATGCAATTAATTCCTGGTGATAAGTTAGCGCCACATGCTTTATTGAGCTTTGCTGATACGATTAACTTAGAGACAAAAGCGCAGTTTATCTATAGTGATGAATTAGTCGATGAGTCTAAAGCTGATATCTGGTTCAAACCTGAGTTTAGTCTGGATTATCTGAGGGCCTATTCATACTTAGGGCGTTCATTCATTGTCAGTAGAGAAGCCTTTGAACAGGTCGGTGGATATTCAAACTTAGCTTATGTGCACACCACCGATATGGCATTTAAGGTGTATGAGCAATATCAGCAATCAGCGTTTTCTCATATCCCTGATGTATTGCTCACATCTATTCCATTAGAGATTAATAAAGAGCTATTGGCAGAAAATGAATGGTTGACCCGCCATGCACATCTAAACAGGAGCGGTATTTCAGCCACAATATCGAACCCCAAAAACAAGCCGCGATTCCAGACAGTCTATAGCACGAAAAATCAGCCCAAAGTCTCTATTATCGTTGCTCATCATAACTATGTTTCCTACCTTGCCCGATGTTTGGAAGAGTTAGAGCTCAACACGACCTATATTAACTACGAAGTGGTCGTTGTAGATGTCATGAGTGATGTCGAAGATCTCGAAGATGTGTATGCTGAGATGTCAGAAATGTGGGGGGAACGTTTCGTTTCAACACGTTTTGAACAGAAAAACTACTCGGCAGCTATTAACCATGGTGTGAACATCGCTAGTGGTGATTATATTGTTGTTATGTCTTGCTTTGCTATGGCTGTGAACGGCAATTGGTTAAATGAGATGATGCCATTGTTGGCCAGAGAGGACGTGGGGATTGTGGGTGCCCGTATCCTCGATGATAACAACAAGATTATTCATGCTGGAGGCGTTTTCGGTATCACGGATGATGTCAGTGGTCTATTCCAAGGGCTCGATATTACTGAACCGGGCTATATGGAACGAGCGCATTGCATTCAGCAGTATTCCTCCGTGTCATCAGCATGTTTCGGTATTGAAAAACAGACGTTCATCCAGGCTGGAGGGCTGAGTGAAAGTATATTTTCAGATACGTGTTATACCGTTATGGATTTATGTCTCACTATCCAGCAGCAAGGTAAAAAGGTTATCTGGTCACCCTATGCCACCTTGTTTCAGGACAAAAAGCTGGCAGAGCAATCAAATGGTGTGGCCGATTACAATTCTCACAGAGAAGAGTTCATCGTCGAAAAGTGGTCTGATTTGTTCAAACACGATCCTTTCTATAATGACAACCTGAGTCTGCGCTCACGATTTTTTGCACCAGAAGTAGATATCCAACGACAGTGGGACCCTCGGTTTAATTTAAAAACACGGGTTGTTGTTTTTCCTCTTAATGGTTCTGGCACTGGCCAGTATCGCATGATTGCACCAATGCAGGCTTTGGCAGAACGAGGTGATGTAGAACTCACATGGATGCCGTTTCATGAGTTCAAAGAGCAACCATTATTGCCGACCTTATTTGAATTGATGCGATTGAAGCCCGATGTGATCTACCTGCAACAAATGTTGACTGATGTCACCTATAATTTTCTTAAAGAGGTCAAAGCGCACACCCAAATCAGCATTGTCCTTTCCTTGGACGACTTGGTCACCAACTTGCCAAAAATGAGTGATAGAAAAAAACTGGTTTTCCGGGATATGCGTTCAAGGCTCAGAAAAACACTCGCCTTATGTGACCATACAATCGTCTCTACCGAGCCATTAGCGGATCTATGTCGTCAATATACTGACAATGTGACGGTTATTCCTAATAGGTTGGAGTCACAACGCTGGTTAAATCTATCCTTACCACAGAAAAACGCTCACCCAAAACCCCGAGTGGGTTGGGCTGGGGCGAATCAGCATGCCGGCGATTTAGCTTTAATGACTCCTGTTGTTGAATCATTGGCAGATAGAATAGATTGGGTTTTTATGGGGATGTGTCCGCTTGAACTCAGACCTTATGTCAAAGAGTTCCATCAATTTGTGTCGTTTAATCAATATCCGCAGGTTTTAGCCGATCTTGATTTAGATTTGGCTCTCGCACCTCTAGAGGAACACCCTTTTAACGAAGCAAAAAGTAATTTACGACTTCTTGAGTATGGGGCGATGGGCTGGCCAGTTATTGCCAGTGATATCTATCCATACCAGCAATATGGCGCGCCTGTGACATTAGTGCCAAATGATGAGGTTGTGTGGATAGAAACTATTCTTGCCGCTTTAGCCGAACCGGAGAAAATTGCCGCTCATGGCCGGCAGCTTCAAAACTGGGTACGTCAAAAATTTATCCTTGAAGATCACTTGCATGAGTGGTTGAAAGTGTTTAAGTTTAATAAAAACAAATAGTTAATGGTTTTTGCGTTGACCGATTAAAAAACTGGTACGCAAACTGCTTTACTCCCATCGAGTCTGGTAACCCTTTGTGGCTACAGGCAAATAATATTTGAAATGGGAGAATTCAAATGCCATTAATCGTAAATACTAACCTTGCGTCGCTTAATGCGCAGCGGAACTTAACAAAATCGCAAGGTGATTTGAACACTGCATTACAACGTTTATCTTCTGGTCTTCGTGTCAATAGCGCTAAAGATGATGCTGCTGGTTTATATACAGCTGAACAAATGACTGCGGATATTCGTGGTGCTAATCAAGCGGCAAGAAATGCTGCTGACGGCATCTCATTTGCTCAGGTCGCAGAAGGGGCCTTGGCTGAAATCACTAACAACCTACAACGTATTCGTGAAATAGCGGTACAGTCAGCTAACGGCACAGTCACAGATAGAAATGGTCTGCAAGCCGAGGTAACGCAGCTTGAATCAGAAAATGCCCGTATTATTGCAAGTACCCAGTTTAACGGTACTCAGGTCTTGGGTGGCGTCTCTTTGACATTTCAGGTGGGGGCTGACGCCGCTGATACTGTAACTGTAGCGGCTACGGCTGCGACGACGACAACTGCTGATGTGTCAACCTCTACAGGTGCATCTACTGCTCTTGGCACACTTGATACTGATATTAATAATCTCAGTCAATTACGTGCGACCTTTGGGTCGATACAAAATCGGTTTGAAGCGGTTATTTCGAATCTGCAAAGTTTAGCTGAAAATACGAGTGCTGCCCGTAGCCGTATTATGGATGCGGATTTTGCTGAAGAAACGGCGAAATTAACGCGAGCTCAAATTCTGCAGCAAGCGGGAACATCTATCCTTGCACAGGCGAATACCTTGCCACAGAACGCGTTATCCCTGCTTCAGGGATAAGCTGAAAAAAGTAAAATGTGAACTGGGTCAGACTTTTGCAAAGTCTGGCCTTTTTTTTGTAAATTGCCTTAAAGAAATCCTAATCCCATGCCGCTAATGTTTTCGGAGGCGGTAAAAACTAGACAATTCATAGTTTGTCCGCCATGTATAAAGCGAGCCTAGCTCGACCCTATGAGGGAGTAAATCTCATGGCATTAGTAGTCAACACAAACATTGCATCATTAAATGCACAGCGTAACTTAAACAAATCTCAAAGCACACTGAATACATCTTTACAGCGTTTGTCTTCGGGCTTACGTATCAATAGTGCAAAAGATGATGCGGCTGGTCTATATACTGCTCAGCAAATGACAGCTGATATTCGTGGTGCGAACCAGGCAGCACGTAACGCTGCAGATGGTATCTCTTTGGCTCAGGTGGCTGAGGGTGCTTTAGCGGAAATCAGTAATAACTTACAACGTATTCGTGAAATCGCGGTACAGTCTGCTAACGGTACTGTAACCGACCGAACAGGTCTGTCTGCTGAGGTGACCCAGCTTGAAGCAGAAAACACTCGTATAGTATCTAGTACAAAATTTAATGGTACTGCAGTACTGAGTGGACTGAGTATTTCAATTCAAGTTGGTCAGGATAGTGGTGATACTGTATCTGTATCTGCATCTGCTCTAAGCAATACTACAGCAGACGTTTCAACCTCTACTGCAGCCTCAACTGCACTTGGTAATTTAGATTCAGATATAAACACTGTGAGCACATTGCGTGCTACATTCGGTTCTATTCAAAATCGTTTTGAAGCTGTAATCTCAAATCTACAAAGTTTTTCAGAGAATACATCTGCAGCTCGTAGCCGTATCATGGATGCTGACTTTGCTGCTGAAACTGCTTCTTTAACTAAAGCGCAAATTCTGCAACAGGCTGGTGTATCCATCGTATCGCAAGCGAACGTTATTCCTCAGTCTGCATTATCACTGTTGGGATAATAACAAAAGGATGAAACGCATGGGCCTGGTGGGTAAACTACTCTCCAGGCTTTATGCCGTTTACAAAAAAATTAGATTAGGAGGAAGACAATGGCTAATAATGATCTGTTAGTGCAATCTGCCCTTCAATCAGTGCAAAACAATGTTACTAGTCAGTCTAAACCGGTTACGCAATCTGTTCAGACTGAGACTGTTACTGAATTATCTGTTCAATCTCAAGCTCTTCAGAAAGAAGCTGAGAAACAGAATAGCCAGCAGCAACAACGTGCAGACGATTTGCGTGATAAGGTGGCTCAACTTAACGATTATATGCAGAATATGAACCGTAACCTGCAATTTAGTGTCGATGATACGAGTGGTGATACGGTGATTAAAGTAATTGACTCAGAAACTGAGGAAGTGGTCAGGCAGATCCCTTCTGAGGAGATACTTGAAGCAAGACATGCTGCTGAAAAGTATCGCGGTATATTGCTAGAAACAAAGGCTTGATTGGCTCAAAACTTGCTGCAATTTTGCAATTAAGTTTAGGCGGAGAATTGACATGGCGACAATTTCATCATTAGGCGTAGGAACGGGACTCGATCTGGAGAGCATTGTTACAGGCTTAATGGATCTTGAGCGTCAACCGCTCGACAGACTCGAGAGCAAGCAGAGTATTATCAACGCACAGATCAGTGCTTATGGTTCATTTAAGAGTAAACTCGATTCTTTTCAAACGGCCATGGCGTCGTTGGCAAGTGCATCCAGTTTTAAGGTGTTCCAAGCTAATTCACAAGATGAAGACTTATTCACGGCGACATCGACCAGTTCAGCATCTGCTGGTTCCTACAATATTGATGTCACCCAAGTTGCCAGTCGAGATAAGTTAGCGTCATCTGCATTCACTGATTACAACTCGATAGTCGGCGAAGGCACACTGAGTATCAGTGTGGGAAGTGAGAGCTTCGATGTCGCGATAGACTCCAGTAATAGCTCTCTCGCAGGAATTCGTACCGCCATCAATAATGCTTCTGATAACACTGGCGTAACGGCATCAATCATTACAGATGATAGTGGTGCCAGATTGGTTCTGACATCAAACGAAACCGGGACTGAAAACGCGATCAGTGTGTCTGTGAGTGGTGACAGTGATGGCAATAATGCCGATACGTCAGGTTTGTCAGCCTTTGTTTATAGCTCTGGCGGTACAGAAAACTTGTCATCTATCTCCACGGCAAAAGACGCGATTGTTAATATTGATGGCTTCACGACTACCAGTAGTTCAAACTCCATAGCCAACGCTATTGATGGAGTGACATTAAACGTAAAAGATGTGGGTAGTTCGACACTCGATATCACAAGAAATGATGAGGCTATCTTAGAGTCAGTAAACGAGTTTGCTTCGGCATACAATACGTTGATGACAGAAATTAAATCTCAGCGAAGTGGTCAATTAGAGGCGGACAGCACACTACTTACAATTGAACGCCAAGTCAGAGATGTCTTCAACTCGGGAGCCAGTATCACCGGATCGAGCTTTAGTTATTTAGTTGAGGCAGGCATTTCTTTTGATAAAAATGGCGTGATGACGGTTGATGAAGATAAAGTTAATGAGGTCTTAAGTTCTGACTTTAACTCATTTGCGAACCTGTTTTCAGCTGAAGGTGAAGGTTTTGCTAATCGTTTAGAGTCTCTAGCTGATACTTGGTTACAAACAGATGGATTGATTGACTCAAGAGAAGAAGGGCTCAATTCGCGTTTAAAAAGAATGGATACGCAAAAAGAGCAAATGGAATCACGTCTAGAGATGACCGAAACACGTTTACGAGCTCAGTATGCAGCCATGGATACCTTGGTCAGCAGTTTACAGTCACAGGGCAATTATTTGATTTCGCAACTATCCGCGATGAACTCAAATTAAGTAGAATGATCCCTATATTAAGGATTGGAGTATGCAGGTAATGGTGAATAAAAAAGCGATGGAAGGTTATGGCCGGAATGCCATAGAGTCAGAAGTCAATTATGCCTCTCCCTATCGAATTATTCAGATGTTGATGGAAGGTGCGCTTGCTCGCGTCGCCACTGCAAAAGGCTGTATTGCCCGTAATGAAATTGCAGAAAAAGGTCATCAAATTTCTTGGTGTATCCGTATCATAGATGGTTTAAAAACCAGTTTGGATGCTGAGAAAGGCGGCGAAATAGCTGAAAACCTTGATTCATTATATGACTATATTACTCGTCGCTTACTCGAAGCGAATGTGAGCAATGATGTCGCGATATTAGATGAAGTCACAAAACTTCTTGAAGAAATAAAAGCTGGGTGGGACGGCATTCCACCTGAGTTTCACTAGTTATGTCTGAGATAACACGTTTAAAACAGGTATTAAGATTAACTGAGGACATGAGTGCTGCAGTGAATGCTGGCAAATGGAGTGATGTCTCCACTTTGACAAAGCTACGAGCAGAATTAATGGAAAGTATCTTTCCTCTTGATAATCATGTTGACCAGTCAGAAGCGCGTCCATTGATAGAACAAATTGTTATGTTAAATAAGGATGTTGAACAACGTTGTCGTGATGCAAGACAAACGATCCAAACCGAGTTAGGCCAGTTCAATAAAAACAAAAAAGTGGCAGCAGCCTACCAATCTAACTAGTACGTCACATATTGCTTAAATTTACCCCGTCATAATTTTGACAATGTCTGCCAGAAAATGCTTAACTCCAGTTATTCAAGGCTTATCGCCAGTTCAAAACCAAGTGAAGAGATGGAGTGAGTATGAGTGTAAATAATGTATTGGTCGTTGAAAGTGATATTGACCGATGCGAGATGTTAAGCACACTCATTGAGTTTATAAATTGTCAGCCGGTGGTGATTTCAGAATCAGACCTTTGGTTTGAGCATGTTGAAAACCTTGATGATGTGGTGATGGCCATTGTGGGTGACTGCGGCGGACAAAATCAAACTAAGCAGTTACTTCGAGAACTGGTTAATCACGACTCACGGGTTCCCGTCTTTGTTCTTGAATCTTCCTCTGGCGAAGCATTAGACTTTCCGGGCACCATTGGTTCTATTCGTTACCCCATTAAGTATCCTCAACTCAGCAATGCGTTACAGCAGGCGACCATCTATCGGGGGATGACGGCTGAAGCCAGCACACCCAATAACTTATTCCGGTCACTGGTAGGCAATAGTCGGCTCATTAAGAATGTGCAGCGGATGATTGATCAGGTCTCTGACTCAGAAGCCAATGTGCTCATTCTGGGCGAATCAGGAACTGGTAAAGAAGTCGTTGCTCGTAACTTACACCACTTTTCATCCAGAAGAGATAAACCCTTTGTGCCAGTCAATTGTGGGGCCATTCCAGGAGAGTTACTGGAAAGTGAGTTATTTGGTCACGAAAAAGGTGCTTTTACCGGGGCGATAACGGCCAGAAAAGGACGTTTTGAAATGGCTGAAGGTGGCACATTATTTCTGGATGAAATAGGCGATATGCCACTGCCAATGCAGGTCAAACTGTTACGTGTACTCCAAGAAAGAACCTATGAAAAAGTAGGTAGTAATAAAACACAAACAGCCAATGTTCGCGTGATTGCCGCCACACATCGTAACCTCGAAGAGCATATTGCTGATGGTCGGTTCCGTGAAGATTTATTTTACCGACTGAATGTCTTTCCTATTGAAATGCCAGCATTAAGAGACAGACCAGAAGATATTCCGCTGCTGATTCATGAATTGATTAAACGTATTGAACATGAAAACAGAGGCACTATTCGACTCACCCCTGCTGCGATTACCTCATTATGCCGTTACCCATGGCCTGGAAATGTACGTGAATTAGCGAATGTGGTCGAACGATTAGTGATTCTCTATCCATACGGCACGGTCGATTTTGATGACCTTCCAGAAAAGTATCAGCTAGAAGGTGATGAGTTACCTGAAGAAATTACCAGCATCATTGCCGCTGGCCCACAGCAAGAAGCTTCAAGGAATCTACCTGAGACATCGCCAGAGATTAAACCCGTGCCAGAGACATCCTCTGACCCAGTTAATTCATCTTCTGGCCCAGAAGATATGGTGTTGCCAGAAGAGGGTATTGATCTGAAAGAACATCTTGCCAATCTTGAATATCTATTGATAAAACAAGCCATAGATGATGCTGAGGGCGTGGTTGCTCATGCAGCGAATAAACTGAAAATGCGTAGAACAACGCTAGTAGAGAAAATGCGTAAATACGGTATTCAGCGCGATACTGAATAATCAAAGTAACAACGTCGATCTTTTGACGTTTTCTATTTAAGTGTTTGATAAATAAGGTTTTATGTTTTGGGCATGGTAATTGCTCAGGCTCTAATACGATGCAATAGTGCATGTAGGAGCAAGAAACATGAATCTGAAATTATCACTGGGTGACGATTTTCAACAATCGAATTATCTGTCGCAACCCTTTTCACGAGACATCGATCTCAGCACTATTTCAAATGTCAGCCATATCTCAGCTGAACATATTCAACAATCCACTAATACCGATGCGGACCAACTCGCCAATCGTCATAGTCGTTTATTGGCTGTGCTACCCGCAGGCGTGGTGGTGATTGATGGTTCCGGCTTTATTCAGGAAGCCAATGAGGCAGCGATATCGTTGTTGGGTGAACCTTTGTCAGGTGAGCGTTGGGTAAATGTCATTGAACGGGCTTTTGATCCCAAGCCCAGTGATGGTCATGATGTCTCTTTAAAAGATGGTCGCCTGGTCCACATCTCAACGAATCCACTTGGCCATGAACCGGGACAAATTATCTTATTACAGGATGTAACGGATACTCGAGCACTGCAAAGCAAAGTTTCCCATTTGCAACGTTTATCGACCATCGGTGAAGTTACAGCAAGACTGGCTCATCAAATCAGAACCCCCTGTCATCCGCCATGCTCTATCTTTCACCTTTACTGAAAGAGGGGGCTGATGAACAAGTTAAGCAGCGTTTTGCGACAAGAGTAAAAGACAGTCTCACCCATATGGAGCAGTTGATTCGTGATCTTTTATCTTTCTCTAGAGGGAATATGGCATCACCCTCACCGGTGGCGGTGAGTGAGTTATTAAGTGAATTAGAACAACAGTTTTCTGCTCAAAATGATGTAGAAAACAGCACAGTGACGATGACACTCGTCAACCAGGTTAATGACGATTACATCTATGGTAGTCAATCTGCATTAATCAGCGCCATTACCAATCTACTCAATAATGCTCGTCAAGCATGTGAAGGTCATGGTCAGATTGAGGTGATGGCAGAGTACGCTGAAAATAACGCCAAAGAACAATGCATCCAGATCAGCGTAAATGACAATGGAGAGGGGATGTCTGAAGCTGAGCTAAATAAAGTGTTAACGCCTTTCTACACCACTCGTTCTAATGGCACCGGACTTGGGCTTGCCGTTGTTCAGTCAATTGTCAAAGCCCATAGAGGCTTACTTGCGATCGAAAGTGAACCCAAAAAAGGCAGCTCAGTAAAATTATTGTTTCCTATTTATACATCAGCAAATACATCGCCAGAGCAAGCAGCAGAGGAGGTCGCATTATGAATCACTCAAATATCTTAGTGGTCGAGGATGATGCTAATCTTCGCACGGCATTATGCGACACACTTGAACTCGCTGGTTATCGAGCCGTTGGTATGGAGCATGGACAGTCTGCACTGGATAAGATCGCCAGCGAGCCAGTGGGTTTACTATTAAGTGACTTACAGATGTCACCGATGGATGGACATACTTTACTGCAGCGGGCAAAAGCCATGATGCCTGATTTACCTGTGGTGATGATGACAGCCTACGGTACCGTACAAAGTGCTGTCGATGCCATGCATCAGGGGGCTTCTGATTATTTATTAAAACCGTTTGAAGCTGATGAACTCTTACAGCGCGTGCAGCGCTATATCAATGATATTGGCACTGAAGAAGATGACATGGTGGCGCAGGCCCAGGCATCGAAAGATCTGCAAGCTATCGCCAAGCGTGTGGCCGACAGTGATGCCACTGTACTTATCAATGGCGAGAGTGGCACTGGTAAAGAAGTGTTAGCTCGCTACCTTCATGTACATTCCCCCCGATCTTCACATCCTTTTGTAGCGATTAACTGTGCGGCTATTCCTGAGAATATGCTTGAAGCAACTCTTTTTGGATATGAGAAAGGGGCGTTTACAGGCGCCAGCCAAGCCTATGCCGGTAAATTTGAACAAGCTAATCATGGCACGATTTTATTAGACGAAATCTCTGAAATGGACTTATCGTTGCAAGCAAAACTCTTACGTGTTTTGCAGGAGCGTGAAGTGGAACGTATTGGTGGCAGGAAGGTGATACCGCTGGATGTCAGAGTGTTAGCCACCACCAATAGAACTTTACGAGAGGAGGTCAAAGCCGGCCGTTTTCGTGAGGATTTATATTATCGTTTGAATGTTTTCCCATTGGAAATTTCACCTCTTAGACAACGTCAGGATGATATTCTTCCTTTATCCCAGCGCCTGTTGACGCGACATGCCAGTCAATCACGACGCGTCGCGCCTTTACTTGATGCTGCGGCTAAGTCTCGCTTAATTTCTCACAACTGGCCGGGTAATGTTCGTGAGTTAGATAATGTCTTGCAGCGGGCGTTAATTTTGCAATCGGGTCAATCAATCACAGCAAAAGATATTATTTTTGAGGCGGTGTCTGGCCAAGAGTTGAATACCTCAGTGAGTCAAACTGAGGTCAGTTCATCTACAGAAAGCAGTAAAAGCAGTGTAGAGGGATTTGATTTACGGTCACAAGAGCAACGTCATATTCTCGACATGCTGGAAAAATATCAAGGCAGCCGAAGACTGACCGCAAAAGAGCTAGGTATAAGTGAACGTACCTTGCGTTACAAAATCGCCAAATTCCGTGAGCAAGGGGTGGAAATCCCTGAAAAACTTGGCAAGAAGTCTGCATAAGGCAACTATCAGCGTCATTTTTATAGCGGAGCAGAGACAAAGATGATTAAAGCTATCGACCCCAACCAATTACTAACTCAGATGCGAGCTTTACAAGCTCAGGCTTCACCAGCAACACAACCCATGCCTTCTGGTGAGGCTGAGAGCAATGGTCGAGTGGATTTCGGCAGCGTAATGCAAAAAGCTGTGAATGAGGTGAATGATCTGCAAAAAAACTCCGGTGATTTAAAAACGGCATTTGAGTTAGGTGACCCGAATGTCAATCTGGCTGATGTCATGATTGCATCGCAAAAAGCCAGTGTCGCTTTTGAGGCAACCTTACAAGTCAGAAATAAACTGATTGAGGCTTACCAAGAAGTTATGCGTATGTCTGTTTAATTGACGAATATGCCTGAGTAGAGAAACACTATGGAAAACGCACCTGCCACCACCGGCTCACAAGCCAATATGCCAACAGCACGACCCACAACAGCATTGGGCGCTATGCAGGCAAATATCTCTCAACAACCTGTTGTGAAACAGATGTTGTTTTTATTGGCAATTGCAGCCAGTATCGCCGTAGGTGGTTACGTGCTGTTGTGGTCACAAACTCCCTCATATCAGGTCCTTTTCGCGAATATGGCACCTGCTGAATCGACTGAAGTTGTTGACGTTTTGCAGCAGATGAATGTCGATTACAAATTGGATCCGGCCACTGGCGCATTGTTAGTACCTGCTGGTGATGTGCAAACATTGCGAATGAAACTTGCTGCTGAAGGCCTACCCAGAAGTGCTGCCCTGGGCATGGAGATGCTGAATCAGGATCAAGGGTTTGGTACCAGTCAGTTTATCGAGCGAGCCCGTTACCAGCGTGCAATGGAAGAGGAGTTATCTCGCTCCATTGCTGAACTCAATAACGTCAGAAGTGCGCGAGTGCATCTTGCTATTCCTAAACAATCTGTTTTTGTACGCGATCGTAAAGATCCAACCGCTTCTGTGGTGGTTCATCTTTATGCTGGCAGAACACTTGACCAATCTCAGGTGGCAGCCATCACACACATGGTCGCCTCCAGTGTGCCAGATATGAAAAATGCCGATGTCACTATTGTGGATCAGCGTGGCAACTTATTAACTCAACCAGAGCGTGCGGCGGGTGTGGCAATGAGTGATACCCAGCTTGAATACACACGTAAGGTTGAGCAAATCTATATCGACCGCATAGAAAATATCTTGTCACCTATTGTGGGTATGAATGGTGTACGTGCACAGGTCGTGGCCGATGTTGACTTTACAATGTCTGAACAAACACACGAAAGTTATAACCCGGACATGACAGCAGTGAGAAGTGAGCAGCTGCAAGAAGAAGAGCGTGTTGGTAATGGTGGACCGTTTGGCGTGCCCGGCGCACTCAGTAATCAACCTCCTGGTGGTGGTGTTGCACCTGAGCAAGCGGTTCCAGAGGAAGGTGCTGATGAAGCGGCCACTACGACAACAGCGCCTGGTTCAAGCAGAAAAAGCACGACACGTAATTTTGAGTTAGACCGTACTATCAGTCATACCCGAATGGCACCTGGTAATGTCAGAAAACTGAGTGTGGCCGTATTGGTTGACGAGAGAAGAACAGTGGATGCCGAAGGTAATGTTACTTCCGTACCATTGTCTGAATCAGAAATGACCCGTATCAATGCCTTAGTCATGGATGCCATTGGCTTTAGCAAAGCGCGAGGCGACAGTTTGAATGTGGTCAATGCCCCATTCATGGCACCTGAAACGGTTGAAGCCTTGCCTGAAAAACCAATCTGGGAAGAGCCTTGGGTCTGGAATCTAGCCAAACAAGTGGGTGGTGCACTGGTTGTTCTGTTCCTTATCTTTGGTGTGATTCGTCCAGCATTCAGAGATATGACGAAAGTGCCCGTCACCGAGAGTGATAATGACAATTTATCACCAGAAGAAGTTTTAGCTAGAAGTAGCGCAAGCGGTGAAGAGATTGCTAAACTGACCACTGGTTCGGAAAAGATGGAAGAGCAACTATCTAATGTCCGAAGTTTAGTGCAGCAAGACCCTGCGCTCGTGGCGCAAGTAGTCAAAAATTGGACGGCGGGTGATGCCTAATGGCAGAAGAACTCAGAAAACTGACAGGCACTGAAAAAGCGGCTGTCTTTTTACGATCTATCGGTGAAGAGGAAGCGGCGGCTATACTCAAGCATATGGGCCCGAAAGAGGTTCAGAAAGTCGGTCAGGCAATGGCGACCTTACAAAATGTGACGCGTGAGGAAGTTCGATCTGTACTGGATAGTTTTGTTACCACTGTCGAGCAAGAAACCGGACTGGGTATCGGCTCACATGATTATGTTCGTAAAATGCTGGTGGGTGCTTTAGGTGAAGATCGTGCTGGCAGCTTATTAGATCGTATTCTATCGGGTAGTAATACCAATGGTCTTGAACAGCTTAAGTGGATGGATGCCAGAGGCATTTATGAAATCATCCGACTTGAACACCCTCAGATTATCGCGATTGTTTGCTCATTTCTTGATGCCGATCAGGCAGCAGGAGTTTTGTCACAGTTCCCTGCTCGTGATCAAGCCAACATTATTTTGCGGATAGCGACGCTTGATGGGGTGCAGCCTTCGGCATTGAGTGAGCTCAATGAAATTCTGGAAAAACAATTTACCGGTGCTGCAGGAGGGCAGTCCACCATGGTTGGTGGTCTGAAAACGGCTGCCGATATTCTCAACTTCGTTGATGGCACATCTGAAGCCGCTATCATGGAAAAAATCAAAGAAAGTGAACCTGATCTTGGTCAAAATATCGAAGATCTTATGTTTGTCTTTGAAAACCTTATTGATGTGGATGATCGTGGTATGCAAACCTTGATGCGTGAAATTCAGACAGATCAATTACAACTTGCCTTGAAAGGTGCTGATGATGCATTGAAAGAGAAATTCCTGCGTAATATGTCACAACGTGCAGGCGAGATGATGCGTGATGATTTAGAGGCCATGGGGCCGGTTCGTTTGAGTGATGTTGAGGCTGCACAAAAAGCCATTCTTGCCACAGCACGAAGCTTGTCTGATAAAGGCGAAATTATGCTAGGCGGAGGTGCAGGTGATGACTTCGTCTGATGACACAGTTGTTACTAAACAAGCTGATGTCTTATCTGCCGATGAGATTGCTGATGCGATAAAACGTTGGGAGGCACCAAGAATGGTGTCAGTGACGGACGTTGAAGATAAGGATGCGCCCCAAGTACTTGATATCAAAGCCATTGAAGCGCTTCAGCAACAAGCGCAAGAAGAAGGTTATAAGGCGGGTTACGAAGAAGGACACCAGGCTGGTTTTGCTGACGGTCAGGAAGCTGGGCTGAAAGATATTCAGCTGCAGGTTGAAAAGCTCCAGCAAATGCTCCAAACATTACAGCAACCCCTGACAGAACTCGATGAGCTTTTAGAAAAAGATCTGGTCAATCTAGCGATAACCATGACTCGCCAGTTGGTTCGTCGCGAACTTAAGCATCAACCCGAGCATGTTATCGGTGCTATGCGTGCGGCGTTGGAAGCTTTACCCATCAGTGACCGTCAACTCAAAATTTATGTTCATCCAGATGATCTTTTGATTATTCAGAAAGGCTTATCTCTTGAGCATGATTCAAACAAATACCAATGGATAGAAGATCCTTTATTAACCCGGGGTGGATTAAGACTGGAAACGTCTGACACTAGTGTGGATGCAACCGTTGAATCAAGATTGAATAGCATCATTAGTAAAGTCCTTGGCGATGAGAGAGACGCTGACAATGACTAATGCGGAACGCCAATCGCGACTACAAAATAAACTGATGCAATATCAGCAGCGATTGGATTCTGGTGACGAGCAGGATGTATTGATTGAAGGGCGGTTGACCAGAATGGTGGGGTTAACATTGGAAGCGGTAGGCTTTCAGGTGCCTATTGGTAGTCGTTGTGAGATTATTGGTAAGGGACAAAAACCGATAGAAGCGGAAGTGGTCGGCTTTTCTGGCGAAACGACGTTTCTCATGCCGACAGGTGATATGCGAGGTTTGGTACCTAATGCGAAAGTCAGGCCGGTCCGTAGTGATTCTCAAGTGCCTGTCGGCGAAGCGATGCTTGGCCGTGTTGTGGATGGCGCTGGTAAACCCTTAGATGGTAAAGGCCCACTTCGTGTTCAAGATAAGGTTCCCTTACACGGTGAACCGGTAAACCCACTAGCACGCTCTCCTGTTCGTCAGCATCTGGATGTGGGAGTCCAGAGCATTAATGCCTTGCTCAGCGTAGGCCGAGGCCAACGTATGGGCCTGTTCGCTGGCAGTGGTGTGGGTAAAAGTGTGTTATTGGGCATGATGACACGATTTACAGAGGCCGATGTCATTGTCGTTGGTTTGATTGGTGAACGTGGTCGAGAAGTAAAAGAATTTATTGAAGATATTCTTGGTGAGGAAGGAATGTCACGGTCGGTTGTTGTTGCCTCACCTGCCGACCATTCGCCTTTGATGCGATTGCACGGTGCGATGTTGTCTACCAGTATTGCAGAATACTTTCGGGACCAAGGTAAGCAAGTATTATTGCTGATGGATTCGTTGACTCGCTTTGCCCAGGCACAGCGTGAAATTGCATTAGCGATTGGCGAACCTCCGGCAACTAAAGGTTATCCACCCTCCGTTTTTTCCTTATTACCGCAATTAGTGGAGCGTGCAGGGAATGGTCCACTTAATGGTGGGGCTATCACTGCTATTTATACGGTGTTAACCGAAGGTGACGATCAACAGGATCCGGTTGCAGACGCGGCTCGTGCAATTTTGGATGGTCATATAGTGTTATCAAGACAGCTGGCCGAGTCGGGCCATTATCCTGCGATTGATGTGGAAGCCTCGATTAGTCGGGTGATGCCAAATATAGTCAGTGAAGACCACCTGAAACAGGCCCAGCAGTTCAAACAGATTTATTCCACTTACCGACAAAATCAAGATCTTATCAGTGTAGGCGCTTATAGTAAGGGAAGTGATCCTGCTATTGATGAGTCGATAGCGATGTTCCCTGCTTTACTTCAGCTGTTACGACAGGGAATGAATGAAGCGGTGAACTGGGAGCAAAGTGATCAACGTCTGAAACAGGTGCTTGAGTTAAGAAAGCAATTACAGAATCAGCAGCAACAAAACGTATCACAAGCCCCAATGCTGATGGATGGAAATACCCGGCGTTTTTAATGTTCGTGCTTAACGTGGAGTCAATACATGAGTCGTAGTCGTAAACTTGATCCCGTGATAGAAATGGCAAGAAAGGCAACGGAGTCAGAATTACAAAAACTCGGCCAGCAAAATGCCTTACTTCAACAGGAGCAATTCCAATTGGATGATCTCCGTCAATACAGAGCCGAATACTTGGCACGATTTCGCCAGGATGATCCTATGGTCATGACGGCCAAAAAAGCTCTCGATTTAAGAAGCTTTTTAGCAAAACTAGATCAAGCTATTCTCAGCCAAGAATCCCAAGTTAAGTCAGCCAATGCCAATGTAGAGCGTCAACAGAAGCTTTGGTTGCAAGCAAGAAATAAAGAGCAGGCAATTGATGCTTTAATGGCCCGCTACGAAGCAACTGAGCTCAAGAAACAGTTAAAGAGGGAGCAGGTTGAAATGGATGAACATACTAATGGTGCATGGTTGAGAAATCGAAATAAATAAAATAGATACTTAAATTTTAGATAATTGAAAAACAGGATAATTTTTTCTCATTACTGGCCGATATTAGTAAAACGATATGAAAAACAATAGTGAAGATGAGTCAAGTGAGAAAAATCATCATCTATCGTCTATAGAAATAGAGGGAATAGAAAAATGGCTGAGTCTATTGTCGAAATAAACTGTGCTGAGTCTGTCACCATCGCACAAGTTGCAGATTTATATGCCCAGCTCTTAATGGCCATGGCTGAAGGTCAGGCTATTCAAATTAATTTAAGTGATATTGAACGTATCGACACGGCCGTTATTCAGCTTTTTTATTCATTCTCTCGGGATGCCCAACTTCAGGGGCTGGTAGTCATTTGGTCAAATCCTAGTCAACTTTTTTGTGAAGCTGTCGATAGATTGGGTATCAAAGCATTTTACGCACAATAAAATATAAAAAAACTACAGTTAAAGAAGGAGCTTTTTTGTTATGGCTAATATTCTCGCAGTCGATGATTCTGCCTCAATGCGCCAAATGGTGACATTCACTTTGCAAGGAGCAGGGCATAAAGTCACGCTGGCAGATGATGGTAAACAAGCACTGGATATTGCTCAAAGACAATCTTTTGATCTCGTGATTACGGACGTCAATATGCCAGTGATGGACGGCCTGACGCTAACTCGAGAATTAAGAAAGTTACCTAGTTTTAAGTTTGCTCCCATTCTTGTTTTGACAACCGAGGCAGGCCCTGAAAAGAAACAAGAAGGGCGTGCTGCCGGTGCTACGGGCTGGTTGATTAAACCTTTTAATCCAGATCAGCTTTTAGCAACGGTGAAAAAAGTCCTGGGGTAGACAGATGAGCATCGATGTTACCCAATTTCATGGCGTATTCTTCGAAGAAAGCTTCGAAGGCCTCGATATTATGGAAACAGGCCTGCTGAGCATGTCTCAAGGGGAGATCGATGATGATACGGTTAATGGCATTTTTCGTGCTGCACACTCAATTAAAGGTGGGGCTGGCACGTTCGGCTTTAGCCATATTTCTGAGTTCACGCATGGTCTTGAAACCCTTTTAGATCAAATTCGTAACGGTGAGCGTGAAGCAACTCATGAGGTCATTGAAACATTACTCTCCGCTGTCGATACCTTACGTGAAATGTTGACAGCTGTTCAAAACAGCTCAGATGTTGATGAGGAAAAAGTAGCTCAAGTTTCTCACGCGCTTGAGAAGATATTAGATGCTGCTGTGGCTGAAACTGGGATGAATGTTGAAGATACCTCCGTACCAGACAGCGATGAGTCTGATACTACTGAAACGAATACTCAGCAACAGTCTTGGTTGATTCACTTCAAACCACTACCTCACCTGCTTCAAACGGGTAATGAACCCATACGTATGTTCCGTGAGCTAGCTGAACTTGGTGAATTAGCTGTAAATGTGAATGATGAAGAGTTGCCACCTTTTACAGACCTTGACCCTGAAATATGTTATTTCAGTTGGGAACTGACGCTTACTGGCGAAATGGATGAAGCTGAGATAAATGAAGTCTTCGAATGGGTGGATGGTGATTGTGAGCTAACAATTGAACGACTTCAAGAAAATGAAGCTTCAGACTCACCTGAACTGTTACAGGAACAACAGAGCCATGATAAACCTGAGGTTGTTGAAGCTGTATCTCAACCCATGGCGACTGACCTCGCCTCTATAGCCGGTGATGCTCCATCAAAAACACCAATCAAAAATGACGTCGCACCTAAAAAGAAAACAGTCAGCAGTGATGCCTCCACCGCTTCTATACGCGTGGGTACAGATAAAGTCGACTCACTCGTCAACTTAGTCGGTGAGTTGGTTATTACTCAGTCGATGTTAGGTCAGATCGGTGATAATTTTGATGTCAGTATGCTGCCACAACTAATTGATGGTTTAGAGCAGTTAGAGCGTAATACCCGAGAGTTGCAAGAAAGCATCATGCGTATTCGTATGTTGCCCATCAGTTTTGTGTTTAATCGCTTCCCTCGCCTTGTCCATGATATGACCAGCAAACTTGGAAAGCAGGTGGAACTGGTGCTGACCGGCGAGCAGACCGAACTTGATAAAACAGTGATGGAAAAAATTGGTGATCCACTTGTTCATCTTGTTCGCAACTCCCTGGATCATGGCCTGGAAACACCCGAAAAACGCCTGGCGGCTAACAAATCTGAAACCGGTGTTCTAAAACTCAATGCCTATCACCAGGGTGGCAATATTGTGATTGAGATTAGTGATGACGGTGCAGGGTTAAACGAAGAGAAGATTTTACAGAAGGCAATCGAAAAAGGTTTGGTCGAGCCGAATGAATCACTTTCACCTGAGAAAATACATGAACTTATATTCTTACCGGGCTTTTCTACTGCCGATCAAGTAAGTGATCTCTCTGGCCGTGGTGTCGGCATGGATGTGGTGAGGAAAAATATTAACAGCCTGGGAGGGGCTGTTGAGGTGAAATCTGAGTCAGGAATCGGGTCAACATTCACTATTAGACTACCTCTGACATTGGCGATCATGGATGGTCAGATTATTCAGGTTGCAGATCAACGTTACATCATTCCTCTGATTTCCATTATTGAATCTGTTGAAGTGGATATCAGCAAAGTCAAAAAAGTGACTGGTAAAGGGGAGTTATACAAAATCAGGGACGAATACGTACCGCTTATCAGATTGCGGCATGTGTTCAACCTGGATGGCGGTATTGAAGATCTAGAACATGGTTTGCTGGTGATTGTGGACTGTGAGGATTACAAAATTGGTTTGTTTGTTGATGAGCTTCTGGCACAACAACAAGTTGTCATTAAGAGTCTAGAGACGAATTTCCGTAAAGTGAAAGGTCTCGCTGGCGCAACCATCCTAGGTGATGGAACAGTTGCTTTAATCCTGGATATTGCAGGGGTGATGGCAATGCACAAAGAGCCATCAATAATAAAACAAACTTCTCTCAAGAGTGTGGTTTGAGTCATGGCTGAGATGAACACAGAAAATGAGATTCTGGATATTCTTGATATTGCTGACAGCATCGACGATGGTTCCCAGCAGTACCTGACATTTGAGTTGGATAGCGAACATTATGGTGTGGAGATCCTGCGTGTGCAGGAGATAAAAGGCTGGGGGTCGGTGACATCGATTCCAAATACACCAGAACATGTCTGTGGTGTATTAAATTTGCGTGGCGTGATTGTGCCGATTATCGATCTTCGATTGCTATTCGGTATGCCTTTCAATGCCTACACCAAGACTACTGTTGTCGTTGTTGTCAAAGTGGAAGGTATAACTGACCGAATTCTAGGTATAGTCGTTGATGCTGTGTCTGATGCATACAATGTTCATCCAGATATGATTTCAAATGCACCAGACTTAGGCAGTATCGTTGATACCAGCTTTATTAAAGGGATTGCTGACATCGATGAATGTATGTTGATGTTACTGGATATCGATAAGCTTCTCAGCGTAGAGCAAATAGGCTAATGATGACTTCTGAACACGTTCGCATCATTGCGATTATGAACCAAAAAGGGGGCGTTGGGAAAACGACAACAACCGTCAATCTTGGGCATGCACTCGCTATCCAAGGCAAACAAGTAGCCATGATTGATATGGATCCTCAAGGGCAAGTGGCCACCAGTTTAGGATTGGACAATCAGCAGCTCGGCATTGATGTTGTGCTGTTGGAGGGGAGACCATTGATACCGTCAAGCTGCATGCCCGGGACAACCTTGATGTCGTGCCAGCAGGGCCACGCTTGAATGAGTTTGAACACCTGAATGAAGGTGGGGTAGAGCGCGGTCATCGCTTAAGAAAAGCAATCGAAGCGTCGTCATTATCAGCTTATGATTTTGTGTTGATAGATTGTCCGCCCTCATCAGGTTTACTGGGTGTTAATGCGATGTTTGCTTCTAGTGAATTGATTGTGCCCGTATCTGGAGACTATCTGTCATTACAAGGCCTATCACGCATGATGCAGATCCTTAAACGTTCAGAAGAAATCTCTGGGCACCGTATTCGATTATGGCTGGTATCAACGCGGATGCAGTTACGTAGAAAACTCACAGCAGAAGTGCGTAAACGCGTACTGAAATATTTTCCTAGTAGAGTGCTATTCACACCTATTCGTGAAAACGTGGCGTTAGCAGAATGCCCTAGCTTTGGTAAAACTATTTTCGACTATCGGAAAAAGAGCTCCGGTGCAGAAGACTATTTTTCTTTGGCTAGCGATGTCTTAGAGAGGAGAGTGGCTGATGGCCAAGAGTAAAAATGTAATGGGCAACGATCCTCTTGCCTGGTTGACTGCAGATAATCAACCCCCGACACAATCAACGAACAGATCTGCTGATACATCATCATTACCAGAAGACGCTATGGCTGAAGTGTCATTACCGCCTAAAACGAATATCGAGCTGGTAGAAGAGAGCTTCATTCCTATTGCCGCTCGTGGTGAATATGTCGTTGCCGACTTTTACACGTTGCTTTTTCAACAGCACCCGGAGCTAAAAGGCTTGTTTAAAAGTATCTCGCAGCAAGGGCAACAGAAAAAATTATTAGCTGCTTTAGTGTTATTGGTACAAAACCTGCGTCACCCAGCCTTACTAGATAGTTATTTGACTGAATTAGGTGAACGTCACATTTCATATGGCGTGAAAGAGCCAGATTATCAGGCTGTCAAAAGTTGCTTGTTAAAGGTGCTGGAAAAATATGCTGAGTCATCATGGTCAGAACCTGTTGCATCAGCATGGAACGAAACATTAGATAACGTTATTAAAAAAATGACGACGGGAGCATATCCCATGGAGGAGAGAGACATGGCTGTTAATGAAAAGGCAGATAAAGACATCTTAAATAGAGCCAACGCACTTGATAATGCGGTCACGGCGGTAATGATGATTGATAGAGACTTCACTATTACATATGCCAATCAATCAACATTAAATATGTTGGGAGAGCATGAAGAGACGTTAAGAAGAATCTACCCTGGATTTTCCATAAAAGGATTGGTCGGAAGTAATATTGATATGTTCCATAAAAATCCTGCTCATCAAAGGCAAATGCTCAGTAATCCCGATAATTTACCTCATCAAGCAGACATCAAAGTCGGTCCACTTGCCTTTCGTCTAAATGTAACAGCCATGTTGGATGAAGAGGATAGCTATATCGGCAATATGCTTGAATGGCACAATGTCACTGAAGAAAAACTTCGTAATGCTGATATTCATGGTCAATTTGATGCCATCAACAAAGTGATGGGAGTGATTAGTTTTGAAATGGATGGCACCATCATTGATGTAAATGAAAACTTTCTCAAAGTGGTGGGCTATAGTCGTGAAGATGTCATCGGTAAGCATCATCGAATGTTTGCCACATCTGAGCTAGCTCAAAGTGCTGAGTATGCTGAATTCTGGACAAAACTCAATCGTGGTGAGTTTGATAGTGGTGAATACAAACGAATTGCCAATGGTGGCAAGGAAATCTGGTTACAAGCTAGCTACAATCCTATTCTTGATATGAATGGTAAACCATTCAAAGTGGTGAAATTTGCCACAGATATTACAGAAACAAAATTACAACGTGCCAATTTTGAAGGTCAAATTTCTGCTATTAACAAGGCGATGGGTGTGATCAGTTTCAATATGGATGGCACCATTCGCAGTGTGAATGATAATTTTCTTAATGTGGTGGGGTATAGCCGTGAGGAAGTGGTAGGCAAGCATCATCGTATGTTTGCTGTGCCAGAGGTAGCACAAAGTCCTGATTATATAGAGTTTTGGGCAAAGCTGAATCGCGGCGAGTTTGATTCTGGTGAGTATCAGCGCGTTGGTAAAGATGGTAAAGATATTTGGTTACAGGCCAGTTACAATCCGATTTTTGACCTGAACGGTAAGCCCTATAAGGTGGTGAAATACGCTTCAGATATCACTGAAGAGAAACACTTACAGTTTGACGTTCAGAAGGCCTTATCAGCTACATCCATGGTTATGAATGCATTGGCGCAAGGTGACCTCACTAGACTAATGGATGGTGAGTTTGAAGGAGAGTTCGCACTGCTGCAACAAGCGGTCAATGGTTCAATCAGCAAAATTTCAACGATTGTGCAAGACATTATCGAAGCATCGATCAGTATTTCTTCCGCGGCGAGTGAAATTTCCCAAGGCAATACGGATCTAAGTCAGCGAACAGAAGAGCAAGCGTCGTCATTACAAGAAACAGCGGCGAGTATGGAGGAGCTCACCAGCACAGTCAGACAAAATTCCGACAATGCTCGTCAGGCTAATCAACTTGCTGTAGACGCCAGAAGTAAAGCTGAAAAAGGTGGCAATGTCATCCAGGAAGCGATTCAGGCCATGGCTGCCATCAGTACTTCCAGTAAGCGTGTAGCAGACATCATTGGCGTGATTGATGAGATTGCGTTTCAGACTAACTTGTTGGCACTCAATGCGGCTGTGGAAGCCGCTCGCGCTGGAGAGCAAGGCCGAGGTTTTGCCGTAGTGGCTTCTGAAGTCCGTAATTTAGCACAACGATCTGCTGCTGCTGCCAAAGAGATAAAAGAGCTCATTAATGATAGTGGTGAGAAAGTAAGAGAGGGCTCTACTCTTGTAAATGAATCAGGGAAGACATTGGAAGAAATTGTTGAAGGTGCAAAAAAAGTCGGCGATATTATCTCTGAAATCGCGGCAGCAGGTACTGAACAGACATCGGGTATTGAGCAAGTCAACCAGGCTGTGACACAAATGGATGAAATGACACAGCAAAATGCTGCACTAGTGGAGCAAGCAGCAGCGGCGAGCGAATCTCTAGATGAACAAGGCAAGCATCTGGAAGAAATGATGCAATTTTTCACAACAAATGCTACTGAACAGCATACACCGCGCCAGGTTACGACGCCTAAAGCCTCTACTTCTCATGTAAAACGCCAAATAGCGACTCATGCTAAGACTCCTCCTCAGCCATCATTACCAACAAAAAGGCAGGTAATGACTAAAGAGCAGGAAAGTGATGAATGGGAAGAGTTCTAGCCCATTCATCAATTAATCCTTCCAATGAGAAAGACTGTTTTATGGATAAAGCGGCACGAGAATTTGAGTTCTCAGATAAACATTTTGCTCGAATAAGTAGCTTCGTCACAGCGCAGACAGGCATCCTGCTGCCTGCGGCAAAAAAAGATATGGTTTATAGCCGCTTATCTAAACATGTTCGTAGAAACTATGGTGGGAGTTTTGACGCATTTTGTCTGGCAGTTGATAACGGTGACCCTGACACCATTGAGTTATTAATCAATGCCATCACAACGAATTTAACCGCCTTTTTTCGTGAAAAACATCATTTTGATTATTTGAAACAACATGTACTTCCTGAACTGTTGATTAAAAATCAGGCGACTAAAAAAATACGAATATGGTCAGCGGGTTGTTCCACTGGTGAGGAACCATATAGCTTGGCTATCTGCTTACATCAGTTTTTTAAAGGACACCCTGGTTGGGATGTCAAAGTACTGGCGACAGATTTAGATGCGAACGTACTAGAACAAGCTGCTTCCGGGATTTACACCATTGAGCGGGTAAGTCAATTTTCAGAGGACGAGAAACATGCTTGGTTCTCACGTGGAAAAGCTGAAAATAATGGGCTGGTTAAAGTGAAGTCTTTTTTAAAAGAGTTTATCTCCTTCAGGCGCCTTAACCTTTTACACCCTTTCCCAATGAAAGGAACGTTTGATGTGATTTTCTGCCGAAACGTCATTATCTATTTTGATAAAACAACGCAGGTTGGTCTTTTTCATCGTTTCGCTGAAAAAATGTTACCTGGTGGATATCTCTTTATCGGTCACTCAGAAACCTTATTCAATATCAGTAACCAGTTTGTTTCTGATGGCAATACGATATATCGGCGTATTACATGATGGCATTAAAAACGGATATGCCTCAGGCATTAGCTGGATTTGAAAATATAAACCGTTATTGGGATAACTCTCGCCAAGCCTGGGTGGCGAAAATTTTGCCTGGTGAAATTTATGTTAATCGTGGTGCGAAAGAACTGATTGCGACCACACTGGGATCGTGCGTTGCAGCCTGTATTCGTGATCCTGTGGCTGGTATCGCTGGCATGAATCACTTTATGTTGCCCTGTGAAGGCGATGGTACGAGTGAGTGTTGGAAAAAATTAGGGACGCGATATGGTAGCTATGCTATGGAAGCATTGATTAACGAAATTCTAAAGGCGGGCGGTACGCGTAAAAACCTGGAAATGAAAGTCTGTGGTGGTGGCAAAATTATTGATGGGATTTCCAATGATATTGGTCACCAGAATAGTGAGTTTGTACTTAATTTTGCAAAACTCGAAGGCATTCCTGTTATTGCCTATGATTTAGGTGATATCTACCCGCGAAAATTAATGTATTACCCTCAAACAGGAAAAATGTTTATCAAACGTATTCAACATTTATACAACGATACAATCCTGGTTCGCGAGTCTCAGTATCATGAACGCTTAAAAGAAACATCGCTTAGCGGTGGCGTGGAATTGTTTGAGTAAAGGTCAGCCATGAAAAAGATTTCCGTCATTGTTATTGATGATTCAGCTCTAGTTCGTAAGTTGCTAACAGAAATTCTCAATTCTGATCCTGAGCTAGAAGTTGTTGCCACTGCTGGGGACCCTTATCAGGCGAGAGACAAGATTAAACAGTTTAATCCAGATGTGTTAACGCTGGATGTTGAAATGCCAAAGATGGACGGGGTGACATTTTTACGTAATCTGATGCGGCTCAGACCAATGCCAGTTGTTATGGTGTCAACCCTAACTGAAAAAGGCGCACAAATTACCCTTGAAGCGATGGCTTTAGGTGCATTTGATTTCGTAGAAAAACCCAAATTAGATTTATCTCAAACATTGTCCTCCTACTCAGAAGAAATTATCAGTAAGATTAAAGCGGCGGCAGGCGTTCAGCCTCAGCAATTAACCACAAAAGCCATGCTGGAAGTTGAGGAGCGCTTAACAGCAGATGCCGTCATCGCTAAGAGCACCAAAAACATCCCCTTAAAAACCACAGAAAAAATCGTTGCCATTGGCGCTTCTACGGGCGGAACAGAAGCAATAAAAACAGTCTTATGTGCTTTACCAGCGAATGCGCCGGGCATTGTTATTACTCAGCATATTCCAGCTAGCTTCAGTGCCCCTTTTGCTGAAAGGGTAAATAAAATGTCAGCCCTTAATGTTAGTCAGGCCATTGATGGAGAACAGATTCTGCCTGGACATGCATACATTGCGCCTGGTGATAAGCATCTATTAGTCGAGCGTAGCGGTGCTCGTTACTATTGCCGTTTGAATGATGGGCCTGCAGTCTCACGCCATAAACCTTCCGTGGATGTTCTCTTTCGTTCGATTGCTCAAAATGTCGGGGCCAATGCCATTGGGGTTATGTTGACCGGCATGGGTGATGATGGTGCTAGAGGGATGTTGGAGATGAGGGAGAATGGAGCGAGTAACATGGTTCAGGATGAAAAAAGCAGCGTAGTCTGGGGTATGCCAGGTGCAGCTTATAAGCTTGGTGCCGCTGAACTCATGCTGCCACTGGATAAAATCGCTCAAGAGATCATGAAGCAGGGTCGATAAGCTTTGTTACAGGTTCGATAGTTAATTAAGGACGATATGATGAAAAAATTACTGAATAAAAAATTTGTTATTGCTTCACTATCGTCCTTGGGATTTGTTCTAGTCGCCCTATTCTTGGTGAATTGGCTGGCGGCATTGCTTGTTCTACTCGCCACAGTTTCGGTGTTTTTATTACAGTTTCAAAATATGCCTGTTCAGAGTCAGGTAGTAATCAATACATCACGATTTGAATCAGCAGATATAGACAAGTTAAAAAAAGACGTCGTTACTGATATCAGCTTGCAGATCGAAAATATACGTGCAGAGAATGAGCAAATAGCTACGCTTTTAAATGATGCTGTGCGGTCACTGGGAGACAGTTTCCAAGGATTGAATGAACAGGCTTCAAACGAGGACGATATGCTCCATAGCTTGATTGACCAAAAAGATGGTGAGCAGGGCTTGTCTGAGTTTATCAAAGAGACTGAGTCTGTGATGAGCTTTCTTGTGCAGACATTGCTAAAAAACACAGACGATAGTCGTTTGGTGATGGCAAAGTTAGATGAAATTAATCGAAGAGTAGATGGTGTTATTTCTCTGCTTGATGACGTCAAAGATATTGCTTCTCAGACAAATTTACTCGCCTTAAATGCAGCCATTGAAGCTGCCAGAGCTGGAGATACAGGTCGTGGTTTTGCTGTAGTTGCTGATGAAGTCAGAAAACTATCACAAAAATCTGATGAGTTTAGTGATCAGATAAATAAGATCACAATGAATGTAAAATCAACTATTGATGAGGCAAGCTCAGTTATTGCAGAGTTAGTGACTGCGGATACGGATCTGGTCACAAATAGTGAAGCGAAAGTCGCTGAAATGATGACGACTATGTCATCTCTCAACAATAAAACCTTATCTGTTATCTCTGGCACAAGCGAAATTAGTCAGCAAATCTCGGGTTTAGTAAATCAGGCGGTCACGTCTTTGCAGTTTGAAGACATGTGTCATCAATTAAGTGAACACATGGACAAGCGTTTAAATACTGTTTCGGACCTTATTCAGGTTATCAATGATTTGCCTTCGTCATCAGAGAGTGATGCTGATCTGGCGGCATGCCAACAGCAATTTCTCGAGGTCAAAAAAACTGTAGCTGAGCTGCACAAAAAAATTGACGAAACTCAACACAGATCAGTTACTCAAAAAAATGTCGATGCAGGGGATATCGAACTCTTCTAAAGCATATCTGGCACATTGCTTGCTCTTATCTACATGAACAAGTCGATAACGACGATTGAGTAGGAGAGGCGGTATGCCACAAAGTGTTTCTATACAGACTGATAATGTCGTCAATACAAAGCCTGCAAAGGCCAGAGAAATATCAAAAGATAATACCTTCTCTGAGACGTTAGACAAGCATATCAATACAGCTGAGCATAAGCCTGCTGAATCCACTAAGGCCCCGTCGAAGTCCTCTGAAGCTTCCGAGAATAAACTCAACGAACAATCTGATAGTGATGATAAAGTCACTGCCGAGGCAGAGGGGCAAACGGAAAAAACTGACGCTGATGACGGCAACAAATTGCCGTCTGATGACCAAGATAGTGAAAGTGATAATGCCGAAAGCAATGTAGTCTCATCGGACACTCAAACTAATGTGAGTGTTGAGCCTGAGCAAAAAAACGTTGTGTCGGTATCCGCCTCTGAAACGAAAGTAGTAAACAGTGATAACAAAGTGAGCACTGCTGGGGTGGCTGAGAAATCTGTAGGCAAGCAAGCCGTTGCTGAGTCAACAACACCGAATGCGGCTGCTTCGACTCAAACAAAATCGACTAATGAAGCTTCTGAGTCTTATGTGATTAACAAAAAACAGCCTGATGCCAGCCTGGTGACAGTAACAGATACAGAAAAAGCGGTTATCAAACAAACTCAACATGCTGCCGAGGGTGACAAGGTACCGAATTTCGCCAAGGCACTACAATCCATGAATGAGGCCGACGGTAAAACTAGCGAAATTCGTGCTGATATTATGGATGCCATTAACAGACAGCGCCAAAAAGTCGATGGTGAACAGAATATGACTGTTCGTAATATGATCGCCGCTCAAACAGAAAATAAAGATAGAACAGAGATAGATTTGTCTGGTATTCGAGCAGATAAAACGCTTCAGGAGCGTTTATTTGGAGCGAGCCCGACAACGAATACATCGACAGCTAGCAGTGTAGCATCAACATCTGGTTCATCACCCTCGGCCTCAGCCAGTGCAGTAGTGAGTTTGCCTGTTCAGCCCAACATACAAAGCTCAGCATGGTCACAGGTGATGAATAGCCGTGTGGTCTGGATGGCTAAAGAGGGTATTCAACAGGCAGAAATGAAAATGAACCCGGCAAATTTAGGCCCTGTTGAAGTAAAACTCCATGTACAAAATGAACAAGCCAGTGTAACTTTCTTAGCTCAGCACTCGACAACGCGCGATGCGCTGGAACAAGCTTTACCAAAATTACGAGAGAGTTTTGCCGAAAACGGTATGCAATTGACTCATGCTGAAGTAGGTCAGCAACAGCAACAACAGCAAAGAGATGAGCAGCCACAGCAAATGCAGAATTCTCAGAATTTTACTCAAGCCAATCGTCAAAGTGACGATATAATGAGTGAAGCCGACGAAACAGCAGGTTCAGTTACGCAGGATAGCGGCCTGAGTTTATACGTCTAAGGCATAAAACAATAATATTAAGTTCAATCCGGGAGAGACGGGCGTGTTTAAACTTGAAAATTTCTCTTTGAGAAAACGCATGTATATCATTGGTGGGCTGGGTGTATTTGCCTTATTGGGACTACTTGTTCTTGTAGGCTATATGTACCATTCTGATATCAAGGAAATTGAAGCGATTTATATCGCTGCGATATATGTCGTCATCGCTAGCATTACGGTGATTGGCATTGCACACTACATAGGCCGTTTTGGTGATAAACGTGCTACCACCTTGGTCGGTGCGATTCAAAACATCAAAAAAGGTGATCTCACTAATAAAGTGGCTATATCAGGTAAAAGCGACTTTAGTTGGATGGCATTTGAATTAGACAGTGCCAGAAAAAATGTGGCGAACCTGGTTCATACATTGGTTGGCGGCGTAACGCAGCTCACTTCAGCCAGCCAAAATATGCAAGCTATCAGCAAAGAGACAGTGGATGGAGTGTTGCGTCAGCAGTCTGAAACGACTCAGGTAGCGACCGCCATGAATGAAATGACAGCGTCAGTTCAAGAAGTAGCCAGAACGGCATCAAGCGCTGCTGAAGCAGCTCGTAATGCGGATATCGAGGCCAAGGCTGGTAAACAAGTTGTTATGGAAACCATGCAGGCTATTGACTCATTGGCCACTGAGGTGGAAAAAGCCGCAGAGCAATTAAGTAGTTTGGAGTCAGATATTGGTAATATCGGCGCGATAGTTGATGTCATTCGTGGTATTACAGAACAAACCAATCTCCTTGCACTGAACGCTGCGATCGAGGCGGCACGCGCAGGCGAACATGGTCGAGGCTTTGCTGTTGTTGCTGATGAAGTTCGTACACTGGCAGCGAGAACGCAATCCTCCACGCATGAAATTGAAGAGATGGTTGAACGACTACAGCAAGGCGCTCAAGTCGCTGTTAAGGTCATGAACGAAGGTCGTGAAAGAGCAAAACATAGTGTGGAAAAGGCATCAAGTGCTGGTGCTGCCTTAGATTCTATTACTGCTATGATTTCCACCATGGATGAAATGAGCGCACAGATCTCCAGTGCTGCGAATGAGCAATCTTCCGTTGCTGAAGATATTAACCGAGGTATAGTCAATATCAGCCAAGTGGCTGAGCATACAGCGGAGGGCGCGAGAGAGTCTTCAGTCGCTGTCGAAACCTTGAGTAACCTTGCTACCCAACTTCAGGAAGCGGCGAGTAAGTTTAAGGTATAACGTGTCATACAGTTCATAAAAAAGCCCGGGTAACCGGGCTTTTTTATTTAACGTAGACTTTGTTCTATCTCTTCAAGTGCCTGCATCGGATCGGGTGCTTTGGTAATTGGACGGCCAATCACAAGGTAATGGCTTCCCGCGTCTAATGCTTGTTTGGGTGTCATGATTCGATGTTGATCGCCTTTTTCACTGCCTTCCGGTCTTATGCCAGGAGTAATAAGTTGAAAGGTATTACCCAGCGTATCTCGGAGGGCACTGGCTTCCTGAGCCGAGCAGACGACGCCATCAAGACCACTTTGTTTTGCCAATTGAGCAAGTCGGGTGACAGTCTCAGACATATTGCCAGTAAGGCCAATCTGATCAAAAGTCGTTTGATCCATGCTAGTTAATAACGTTACACCTATTAATAAAGGTTTATTGGATGATTGTTCAACTGCTTCTCTGGCAGCACGCATCATGGCTGGCCCGCCGAGCGTATGTACATTTAACATCCAAACGCCTAAGTCAGCCGCCGCAGCACAGGCTTTTGCCACTGTATGTGGAATGTCGTGATATTTCAGATCGAGGAAGACATCAAACCCACGCGAGACTAAGTCAGTGACAACTTGAGGACCTGAACGGGTGAAAAGTTCTTTTCCCACTTTCACTCGCGCACGTTTTGGATCAATTTGATCGGCCATTTGCAGGGCGTCACTCGCGTTAGCATAGTCAAGGGCAACAATGATTCTAGAGTCGGACATTGATATCTCCATTACTGATAATGACCGTGATCCTACCTTAAGAAGATCAGAATTGCGTCTGTTTCGCCGTTTAGATCAAGAAAATGATATGCTGTCGGGCGTTTTTTGCTGAGAATGAATGAATGAAATTTGATTTACTTGCGCGAGATGGCTTTGCTCGTCGAGGACGCTTAACTTTTTCTCGGGGAACTGTTGAAACCCCAGCTTTTATGCCTGTTGGAACGTATGGGTCAGTCAAGTCAATGACGCCAGAAGAAGTCGGTGCAACAGGAGCTGAAATCTTATTAGGTAATACATTTCATTTAATGTTGAGACCCGGCACCGAGATTATCTCAGCTCACGGTGATTTGCATGACTTTATGCAGTGGCAAGGCCCAATTCTAACTGACTCTGGCGGTTTTCAGGTTTTCAGCCTAGGCGAGCTGCGTAAAATTACAGAGCAAGGTGTGCATTTTAGTTCACCAGTCAATGGTAATAAAGTATTTCTGGGCCCTGAAGAATCGATGGCTGTGCAGCGTGCATTGGGTAGTGACATCGTGATGATTTTCGACGAATGTACGCCCTATCCTGCTGATCTGGAAACAGCAGCAAAATCTATGGAGTTATCCCTACGCTGGGCAAAACGTAGTAAGGAAGCCCACGCCGGAAATCCTTCTGCGTTGTTTGGTATCGTGCAAGGTGGGATGCATGAGCAGCTGCGTCAAATTTCACTGGATGGTTTAACAGAGATTGGCTTTGATGGTTATGCCATCGGTGGACTGTCTGTTGGTGAGCCCAAAGAGGATATGATACGCATTCTTGATTTTCTGGCGCCAAGAATGCCTGAAGATAAACCGCACTATCTTATGGGGGTTGGCCGACCTGAAGATCTTGTCGAAGGTGTGATGCGTGGCGTGGATATGTTTGATTGTGTCATGCCAACCCGTAATGCTCGAAATGGACACCTATTCGTTCATCAAGGCGTGATCAAAATTCGTAATAGTCGGTTCAAGACGGATACAAACCCCCTGGATCCCTATTGTGATTGTTATACCTGTCAAAATTATAGCCGGGCATATTTACACCACTTAGATAAAACAGGTGAGATGCTTGGCCCTCGGTTAAATACCATCCATAACCTTCATTATTACCAGACATTAATGAAAGGCTTAAGGCAGGTCATAGAAAACAATACGCTGGAACAATTCCGCCAAGAGTTTTATGCGTTCAGGCAAACCGAAATTGTTTAAAACGCTTCAATGCTATCGAACACTGGGTCTGCTGTGGCATAATCGGTTTCTTTTTTCTTGTTGATTTTGAGGATTAACGATGGACTTTTTTATCTCTCCGGCCGCTGCTGCTGATGCAGCGACAACAACGGCTGCTTCTCCAGGCATGATGGATTTCGCATTTCCTATTATTTTGCTGGTGTTGTTCTACTTCATGTTAATCAGACCGCAGCAAAAACGCGCCAAAGAACACAAGGCTATGCAGTCTGCATTGGCAAAAGGTGATGAAGTCGTTACCGATGGTGGCCTGATGGGGAAAATTATAGAAATCACTGATAACGCTATCGCTGTTCAGATTGCTGAAAATGTTGAAGTGAAAGTGCGTCGTGAATCAGTGAATGCTGTTTTGCCAAAAGGTACATTGAAAAAGCTATAAAGTCTGGCCATCGCTTCAGATGGCTTGAAAATGTCAGGAATTAAATATGAACCGATATCCACTGTGGAAAAATCTACTCGTTCTTGTTGTGTTACTGGTCGCAGGGCTCTACGCGCTACCCAATCTTTATGGGGATGACCCGGCAGTCCAGATTTCTGCTGGCAGAACGGCCACAGTGGACTTGGATCTAGCAGACAAAGCAGAAAAGGCTTTAAAAGAGGCTGGGATTGATTATAAAGGTGTTCAGCTTGAAGATGATAAGTTACTCATCCGACTGACCTCTGCTGATAATCAATTAAAGGCAAAAGATGTCTTAAGTAAAACCTTAGTCGGTGATTACATCATCGCATTGAATTTAGCCTCTACAACGCCTCATTGGTTAGCTTCTATGGGCGCGGAGCCGATGAATCTGGGCTTGGACTTAAGAGGGGGCGTTCATTTCTTGATGCAAGTCGATATGGATGCTGCGGTTAAGCAAAGCTTAGATAGCTATGGTAGCGATATCCGTTTATCACTTCGTGATGAAAAAATTCGTTATAAACAAATCAAAGTAGAAGGGCAGACTATCGTTCTGGTTCTGCGAAATACTGAGGACAGAGATAAAGCGGAAGCGTTAATCAACAATGATTTCAATGATCTTCAAGTGACCGTCTCAGAAGATGAAGCTAACCCTGAGCTCATTATGAATGTGTCTGAACAGAGCATTCGTGAAACAAAACAATTAGCCTTACAACAAAATATCACCACCTTGAGAAATCGCATAAACGAACTGGGTGTGGCAGAGCCGACTGTGCAACAGCAAGGCGAAGACCGAATCGTCGTCCAGCTACCAGGTGTGCAAGATACTGCTCAAGCAAAGAAAATCCTGGGAGCGACGGCAACACTTGAGTTTAGACTGGTTGATATCGAGCAGGATGTAAAAGATGCACTCAATGGCCGTGTCCCACCAAATACGGAGCTTTATTACAGTCGTGATGGTCGCCCATATCTTCTTGATAAACGTGTGATGTTAACAGGTGAGCATGTTATCAATGCCGCATCAACACTAGATGGTCAGTCTGGTTCTCCTGCCGTCTCCGTGACTTTAGATGGGAAAGGCGCGCGCGCTTTCAGTAATGTCACTCGCGATAATATTGGTAACCCAATGGCGGTGGTTTTCATTGAGTCTAAAATGGAAACAAAAGAAATTGATGGTGAGCTGGTCTCTGTACGTCGCCAGGTACCTGAAATTATCAATGTAGCCACTATACGAGATCAGTTGAGCAAGAAGTTTCAGATTACTGGACTGGACAGCACTACGGAAGCACGAGACTTATCACTACTATTACGTGCTGGTGCATTGGCCGCACCGATAGAAATCGTTGAGGAGCGCACGGTTGGCCCAAGCATGGGACAGCAAAATATCGAGCAGGGTTTTGAATCTGTCATTATCGGCTTTATTTTAGTGCTTGTTTTCATGATTATCTGGTATCGAGTATTTGGTGTGTTTGCCAATATGGCACTGGCTGCGAACCTGATATTTATCGTGGCATTACTCTCATTACTCCAAGCGACACTTACCTTACCAGGTATCGCCGGTATCGTTCTCACCGTTGGTATGGCTGTGGATGCCAATGTGTTGATTTATGAGCGTATTAGAGAAGAACTACGCAATGGCAATAGCCCCCAAGCCAGTATCAGCTCAGGTTATGACAAAGCCTTTTCGACCATTGCCGATGCGAATATCACGACACTCATTGCTGCAATTGTCTTGTTTGGTTTTGGTACAGGTGCAATTAAAGGTTTTGCGGTCACCTTATCACTCGGTATTTTAACCTCTATGTTTACGGCAATTATGGGCACACGTGCCTTAGTGAATCTGTTTTACGGTCGTAAACATAAACCTAAGCTATCAATTTAGGAATCATTTTCATGCAGTTTTTTAATAAACAAACGCATATCAAATTTATGTCGAAACGCTGGCCTGCGCTGGTGTTCTCGAGCATATTACTGATTGTTTCTATCGGTTCGTTGATAACTCAAGGCTTAACCTTTGGTATCGACTTTACTGGTGGAACCATGATCGAGCTCGGTTATCAGGAACCGGCTAATCTAGATAACATCCGATCAACCCTTCAAAACGGTGGATATCCTCAGGCTGTTGTTCAGAATTTTGGTTCTATCCATGATGTTTTAGTTCGTTTGCCGATAATCGAAACTGAGAATATGGCTGAAATCAGTAACAATGTTGTCTCGCTGCTACAAGTCGATTCCAGTAATGCCATCGATGTGCGTCGTGTCGAGTTTGTTGGCCCTCAGGTAGGCGATGATTTAACTGAACAAGGCGGTTTAGCGGTTTTATATGCCTTAATTGGTATTTTGATTTATGTGGCTTTCCGTTTTGAATATCGTTTTGCTATCGCCTCTGTTGCCGCCTTGGTGCATGACGTTATTATCACTCTAGGTTTCTTTTCCATAACCCATGTTGAGTTTGATCTAACGGTACTTGCCGCTGTATTGGCAATCATTGGTTATTCTCTCAACGACACCATTGTGGTTTTTGACAGAGTCAGGGAAGGATTTTTAAAAGCGCGTAAGGCCTCACCACAAGAAGTGATTGATTCATCTTTAAATGAAACCTTGAGTCGTACGCTGATGACTTCATTTACGACGCTGCTGGTTGTTTTTGCCTTATTTGTGCTTGGAGGTGAAGTCATTCATTCCTTTGCAGAGGCGTTACTGTTAGGCATCATGATTGGTACTTATTCATCGATCTACGTAGCAAGCTCTGCTGTGCTCTTTATGGGGGTAAGTAAAGAAGATTTGCTACCACCAGTGAAGGAGAGTGACCAGGAAATTGGTGAAGATGGTAGCCAGGTTTAATAAAAAAGCCCGAGCAATCGGGCTTTTTTTATGAGTGTATATTTTGATCGTTAAACCGCAGCTCTTTACTGATAGTTACTGTCACGGGTTTGGTTCTGCGACGAGTTCCGATTGAGACCACCTTACCTGAACGTTCTGCTTCATCTCTAATGGCAGCCTGTTCTGTTGTTTCAATAGACAATATTCTTACACCACTACAATCACTACGAAAGCTCATAAAATTCATAAATTCTTCGAGGCTTTCCTGTGTTTGCTGCATCTGTAAAGAGCGGAATTGTTTATTCATAAAAACTACCTGTTGTGATAATCAAGATATCGACACAGGTCCTGATTTCTTGAGATGAAAACCGATCGAAAAGATGGCCGTGATTAGTGAATTGTGATCTTAGTCAGAAAAAACAGGAAAAACTCCTAGAGGTAAAAAGGGTGTTTTACTGACACAATGGTTTAGAAGCGAACCTTATGGAGTGATGATTGCTCTATAAAATTAGGGAATTTGCTGATTTATTTAGCCATGTGAATGTGTATTGTCACAGGCAACAAACAAAGAATAATAACGGAGAGTTTAAATATGCTGAAGAATCTCGGGATTGCCATGCTGCTGTTATGGCCCCAAATCATTTTTGCCAATACTATTAATGTGACGCTTCACTACATAGGTCCTACAGATGGCCAAGTGTGGGCTGGTATTCAGCAAGGTCTAACAGAGGCTAATTTGCAAGGTCAGTTTCTAGGCCAGACATATGATGTTAAAAACATTACGGAAGAAGAGGTTGACGCATTACCAGCGTCTGAGATAACGGCGGTTCTGGTTGGCACTGATGCAAAGCATATGCTGGAAATAGCTAAACTGAATAAGTTGACTACTGTACCGGTCTTTAATTTGAGTTCAGATGCTGACAGTCTGCGACAGGTTTGTTTGCCAAACTTATTAAATATTCCCCTGAGTAAGCAAATGAAGCAGGATGCATTAGCTCAATGGCAAAATAAAAACCCAGATAAATTAGTAACAGCGCATGCCTGGCATCATGACTTTGTAAAATTTGCAGCGTCACAACTCAATAATCGTTTTACCAGAAACCATAAAACACAAATGACGGATGATGCATGGGCCGGATGGGCTGCTATCAAAATGTTGTCTGATACTGTAGCGAGAACTCAAAAAACGGATTCTGCAGCTATGCTGAACTACCTCAAGAAGGACTTGTCTTTTGATGGACAAAAAGGTGACACCGCCACATTCAGAGATACTGGACAATTACGTCAGATTGTTCTGCTGATAGATAAAGATGACAACATCGTTGCCGAAGCACCTTTAAGAGGTGTTAAGGGTGGGCTGGATAGTCTTGGACTAATCAGCTGTAAATAATTTGAGAGAAGAAGGAAGCATAATGAAATTAAAAAGTATTTTGTTAACGACATTGGTTTTAGCCAGCACAGCGGCCTGGGCTGAACCTTCACACCGTGCATTTGTGACCAATGAAAAAGACAATACAGTCAGTGTTATTGATACAAAAACCAATGAGGTAATCAATACCATCAATATCGGAGAACGTCCTAGAGGTATCGGTTTATCGCCAGACCAAAAACAGCTTTATGTTGCCATCAGTGAGGAAGGCGCTATTGCCGTTGTAAATCTTGATACATTAGAAGTGGTAAAAAAACTGGATGCAGGTGATGATCCGGAAACATTTGATGTGGCACCTAATGGCAATATCTACATTTCTAATGAAGATGACGCACAAGCCAGTGTGATTGATCCCAAAACAGGCGAAACCATTGAAGTGATTCCCGTTGGTCTGGAACCAGAAGGTGTCGCTGTTTCACCTGACGGAAGTCTGGTATTGGTCACCAGCGAGTCCACCAACATGGTGCATGTTATCGATACTGCAAAACATAAAGTGGTGAAAAATATTTTGGTTGCTGCACGTCCTCGTGGTCTAGCATTTAACAGTGACGGTTCATTGGCTTATTCAAGCAGTGAAGTGGGTAATGAAGTCACTATTATCGACACCAAAACGCTGTCCATTATCAAACAAGCAGAAATCGACTTACCTAATTCAAAACCGATGGACATAGCGGTTAGTCCTGATGATAAAACAATCTACGTGACAACTGGTCGTGGTAATTCTGTCGCAGTACTTGATGCCAAAACGCTTGAGATGCAGGCTAATATCCCTGTAGGCAAACGTGTATGGGGCTTAGGAATGACTCGTGATGGTTCGCGTTTATACACAGCAGATGGCGTGAGTGGCACGGTTTCTGTGGTTGATACAGCGACAAACAAAAATATCAAAACTATCAACGTTGGAAAATTCCCATGGGGCGTAGTGGTTGACGATTGATTTATAGTTAAACCTTCTTAGAAAAAGCCCGGTTATAAAGCCGGGCTTTTTTGTTTGTGATGAAAAAGATCATTAAATACTTTGTTAGCAATTACTGACACGTTATTATGCCTCGATGAATAAAGTGATTAAGCGTTTTTTGCAGATTTGTTTGTTCCAGGCCAGCCCTGCAGATATTCCAGCATCATCAGTATTAGTTAATATCAGTATCGTCTGTTACTTTATGGTCGGCGTGCTGGTCAGTCATATCGATCACAACTGGATTATCAGTCTCGTGGCGAGTCTAGCCGACACAATTATGTTGATCATCGTGACAAAACTATTATTAGTCAGTAGAGGTTTATCTCATCGCTTTGAACAAACTGTTACAGCGATGGCCAGTACTGGCGCTATCGTAGGTCTGGTGAGTTGGCCTGTTTTTTCTGTATTCAGGTTGGTCGAACCACATAGTCAACTGACCAGCATCATTCTATTGATGGTGCTTATTATCATTTTCTGGAGTTTATTTGTTGTTGCACATATCTTCAGGTATGCACTAGATATCCGACCGGGGCTGGCAGCCGTTATCACGGTGGCATATGTCATCGTATCGTTGATAGTTGTTGGACTTACTATTTCAGGAGTGACTTAATGCACATTCATATACTGGGGATTTGCGGCACCTTCATGGGGGGCTGGCGATTCTTGCGAGGGAGTTAGGCATGACAGTCAGTGGTTCTGATGCCAATGTCTATCCGCCTATGAGTGACCAACTTGCAGCTGCAGGTATTGATGTAAAAGAAGGCTATAAACCTGAGCATTTAGACCCTGCACCTGATTTAGTGGTGATGGGCAATGCCATGTCGCGTGGCAACCCGGCTGTGGAGTATGTTTTAAACAAAGGTCTGCCTTATGTGTCTGGCCCTCAATGGTTAAATGAACATGTCCTGCAAGGCAAATGGGTATTAGCGGTCTCGGGTACACATGGAAAAACGACGACGAGTAGTCTATTAGCATGGATTCTGGAGCATGCAGGTATGCAGCCAGGTTTCTTGATAGGCGGTGTCCCTGATAATTTTGGCGAAACAGCACGTTTAGGTAATACGCCATTTTTTGTGATTGAGGCAGATGAGTACGACACGGCCTTTTTTGATAAACGTTCAAAATTTGTGCATTACATGCCCAGAACACTGATTATTAATAATCTTGAGTTTGATCATGCTGATATCTTTGATGACCTGGCGGCAATTCAAAAGCAATTCCACCATCTGGTACGAACGGTACCTGAACAGGGTTTGATTATTTCACCTCAGGATAAGACGATTGACCATGTCTTTAATATGGGGTGTTGGACGCCAAGACAGACATTGGGTGTTAATGCTGATTGGTGTGCGACATTATTGAAAAATGATGGCAGTGAGTTTGAAGTCAGATATGGTGAGTCTACAGCCCGAGTCAGTTGGGATATGCTCGGCCAACACAATGTGAATAATGCGCTTGCCGCTATTGCTGCTGCCCATCATGTTGGTGTCACGGTTGAGCATGCCTGTGAGGCTTTATCCGTGTTTGCTGGTGTGAAGCGTCGTTTAGAGTTAAAAGGTGAAATCAATAATATTCGTGTTTATGATGATTTTGCCCATCATCCGACAGCGATAGCAACAACAATTGCTGGGCTGAGAGCCAAAATAGGTAACCGTCGTCTGGTAGCTGTATTGGAACCTCGTTCAAATACGATGAAGATGGGAATTCACCAAGATACTCTGGCTCAGTCACTTATTCAGGCAGATAGAGTATTGTTGTTACAAGATAGCGACTTGAAATGGTCATTAAAAAACGTGACTGAAACACTGGGCGAACATGTTAGTGTCTTTGACTCGATCGATGCTATTGTGAAGACGATCAGCCAGGAAGCACAAGCGGGTGATGAGATTTTAGTAATGAGTAATGGTGGTTTTGGCGGTATTCATCAGCGAATTTTAGAGGCGATAGCTTAAGAATGTTGGATCAGCAACAAATTGCATTAGCCATTACCGGTGCTTCTGGCGCGCCTTACGCGAAGCGTTTATTGCAGGTATTACTCAAGCAAGGGCTCACGGTACATTTAATGATTTCTACCGCTGGTAGAATTGTGCTCGCTGATGAACTCAATTGGAAGTTGCCTGCAAGAGCATCGGATGTGCAGGAAAAGCTGAGTCAGGAATTCGACTGTGTTCCTGAACAATTGCAGGTTTATGGTGAACAACAATGGTCATCACCACTGGCAAGTGGTTCACATCGCGTGCCCGCCATGATTGTGTGCCCATGTACCATGGGAACGTTATCAGCAATTGCTTGTGGTCAGAGTGATAATTTAATCAACCGTGCTGCCGACGTCATGCTTAAAGAAGATCGGAAATTGATCGTGGTTCCAAGAGAAGCGCCATTTTCTGTGATTCATCTCGAAAATATGTTGAAGTTAGCTAAACTGGGAGTCTGTATTTTGCCACCCAATCCTGGATTTTATTTTAATCCAACATCCTTAGCTGAAGTGGTCGATTTTGTTGTCGCGAGAATACTTGACCAAGCCAAGATAGAGCATGACTTGATGCCGCGATGGGGGAGTAATGGGCTATTCGGGATTCGTCGTTAACTCACGTATAATGTGGCTTAAATTTAATGCCGTTCAGGAAAACCATGTCTGATATTGAAATTGCCCAACAGGCTGCCATGCAGGAAGTCATCCAGCTCGCCGAGAAAAAGCTGGGTCTTGCCTCTCAACATATTGACCCATACGGACATTTCAAAGCGAAAGTATCATTAGATGTCATGGATGAGTTGGCAAACCGGCCCGATGGTAAGTTAATCCTAGTAACTGCTATTAGCCCGACTCCTGCTGGTGAGGGAAAAACGACAACCACGATCGGCCTGAGTGATGCGCTAAACCGAATTGGTAAGAAATCCATTGTCTGTGTACGCGAACCTTCTATGGGGCCATGCTTTGGTTTGAAAGGCGGGGCTGCCGGTGGTGGTTATGCTCAGGTAGTACCCATGGAGGATATCAATCTTCACTTCACGGGCGATCTGCATGCAATAGCTTCAGCCCACAATTTATTATCAGCGATGATTGATAATCATATCCATCATGGAAATGCCTTACAGTTGGATGCCAGACGTATTGTTTGGCAGCGAGTCATGGATATGAATGACCGTGCATTGCGGGATATCGTGGTGGGTATGGGCGGTTCTGCCAATGGTTATTTGCGTGAAGAGCGTTTTGATATCGTTGTTGCTTCAGAAGTTATGGCTATCTTTTGCCTAGCTAATTCTTTACCTGAGCTGAAGCAACGCTTGGGAGATATCCTGATCGGCTATTCCGTTGATGGGACACCAAGATATGCTCGAGAAATCATGGCCCACGGCGCTATGGCTGCATTATTAAAAGAAGCGATAAAACCCAATCTTGTGCAGACCTTAGAAAATAATCCAGCCTTTGTTCATGGTGGTCCATTTGCGAACATAGCGCATGGCTGTAATTCGGTTATCTCAACCAAAATGGCACTTAAGCTGAGTGATTATGTGGTCACTGAGGCGGGCTTTGGAGCGGATTTAGGTGCTGAGAAATTTATTGATATTAAGTGTCGCAAAGCTGGGATTAAGCCAGATATGGCTGTTGTTGTCGCCACAGTAAAAGCCTTGAAATATCACGGTGGTCTGGAACTGAAAGAGCTTGGCGAAGAAAACCTGGATGCGTTACAGGTGGGACTGGCTAATTTAAAACGGCATTTAAGCAACTTACAAAATGAGTTTGGTCTACGCTGTGTTGTTGCCATCAATCACTTTGTTAATGATAGCGATGCAGAAATAGAACTAATTACAACGGCTGTAAAAGAAATGGGGGCTGAAGCCATTCTTGCTCGTCATTGGGCACAAGGTGGGGCCGGTGCAGAAACACTGGCGGAACGTGTTGTCGAAATACTGGATAGCCCTGCTGAGCCTTGTCGTCTGTTATATCCTGATAGTTTACCGCTATGGGACAAAATCAATCAGGTTGCTAAACGTCTATATGGCAGTGGTGAAGTCGTTGCTGATAAAAAAGTGATGGATAAGATCGCTATGTTGAACGAGCAGCACGGGGATATTCCAGTTTGTATGGCAAAAACACCGTATTCTTTTAGCGGTGACCCGAGCTTACGTGGCACGGCTGAGAATCATACGCTGACAATTCGTGATGTTCGTCTGTCAAACGGTGCTGGTTTTCTGGTTGTACTTTGTGGGGATGTGATGACTATGCCTGGATTACCTAAGCACCCAGCTGCTGAACGTATTGATATTGATGATAATGGCTCAATAGTCGGGCTGTTTTGATATAAAAAAGCTCAAATATTAAGGGTGTTAAGCAAAAAAGCCGTAAAGATTTATCACTACGGCTTTTTTCTTTTATGTGCTTAAATTTTTTAAGCCTGAGTATTCACCTTGCGACGCAAACCAAGAAAACCTAACAACGCTGGAGCAAACATCCATAAGGCAGCAGGTACAGGCACTGCTGATGGCGTTTGGATATAACTAGCAAAGCCAGTTTCTTCAAAGTTAATTTCATGTGAAAGTGATGCATAAATGAATAATGCATTATCAAGCAGAATATCAGCAGAAGGTAATGTTGATATAGGGCCAGTGAAAAAGTCTTTATCAAACATCATCAGGCCAGACAGAGAAAAACTTTCTGTGAATTCAGACACCGGAAAAAGAGTGCTAGTTGTAAATAGAATCGCATCACCTGTGATATCGGGATTGAGACCTTTATTCACCATTGATGTAACGATATCTGTATTGAATGCATCAAGGTTTGCAATAGTATTATCTAATATACTGAGAGCAAACTGGCTGCCATCAAACAAAGTGGGGGCAGCTGTACCTGAGAGAACGTAATTTGATGATACGTATGTACTCACTGTGCCTGTGCTTGGAAGAGTATATGATGAGTAGAGGGTCGCTGATGCTAGGTCTGTATCGTAAGACCATGTAGCTGGTGCAGACTGGCCGAGCAATGAACTTAGGTCGCCATTAGCTGTTTGCCATGAACCATTAGTTGATAAGCTTGTTGCAGCTATAGCAGCGTTAGTTAAACCAGTAAATAAAGCCAGTGCGATAAAAACTATTTTTTTCATGTGTTCTTTCCTTAGATATTATTGCAGTACAGCCACCTTAGTATCATAAGGTCTGTAACTTTCCGTCCTTGGTTCACACCGAGTTTGGCTTTGGTTAAAGTGTTTCCAGAAAAAATAGTACCAAACAGATAATAATAAATAAAACGAAATTGTTAACTTTGTTCTCGATGTTTTTTTATTAAATCGTATGCTAACTGAATTTCTTTCGCTTGCTCTGTCGCAACGGCAATCATATCTTCTGGAACGCCTTGTCCCATGAGTTTATCCGGATGATATTGGCTCATCAGTTTTCGATAAGCACGTTTAATTTCTTGATTAGAACTCTTTTCAGTCACCCCAAGCGCTTTATAAGCATCGGCCAATTCATCAGAATAAGAGCGCTGCGGACCGGAAGAGTATTGCTGCTGATGACCTCTTGCGAAACTTGCCTGGCTCATCACCATATCCAGAATACGGTTAAACTCGGCCCGGTTATATCCTAGCTGAGCAGAGACTTGTTCCAGAATATCTTTTTCTTGTGGATCAAGCTTACCATCAGCTAAGGCCATGACTATCAGGTAAACCAGTAAGACTTGTTTTAAATTAAACGTATTACCACAATGTTGTTTGAAATGATTCATTGTGTCTGTAATATCAAAGTCGGGTTCTGCGCCTCGCTTAAATTGGCGGATGGCTTCTTGTCGATGCTCACCCGACATCCCCATTTTTTTGATAAAGGCTTCCACGTGATCGATTTCAATCTGGCTGATTCGACCATCTGCCTTCGCTAGTTTCCCCATCAAAACAAACACAGTTTCAAGAAAAACTGTTTGACGGGTTTGACTTGTAAATGGATTAGCACCGCCCAGACCATACGCTCGTATACGGTCAGCAAAACCACCAAACAGTAAGCCAATCAGTGCGCCAAAAATTCCTAAAATGAGTAATCCTACACTCATCGTACTGAGTAATATAAAGCCTAGAATAAGGCCAATCCACTTAAACATAACAATTAACTTTTGTTTGAAATACTAAAATAAATAAGACCGAGCCCCCATAGCCCAAATACCCAGCTCAGTACTGGTAACCCTGCAAACATAGTTGTCGAGTAACCATCGAGACCGGTGATAACGGCAGCGCCTACCAAAAATGCAGCGCCAGAGGTAGCAGCAGCACTACGATAACTGGCTTTTTTGATTTCTTTACGCAGCTGTTGAATATCATGTGATGCTAAATTAACGTTCAGCTGACCATCTTGGGCTCTCTTAGTCAGGTCATATAATAGACGCGGCATCTCGGGTAAGGTTTCAGCCCAATGAGGAGCTTCTTGCTTTAGCGTTCTTAACGCTGCTTGCCAGCCCATTTTTTCCTTCATCCATGATTCTAAAATGGGTTTGGCTGTTTTCCATAGATCCAGATCGGGATAGAGGTCACGGCCCAAGCCTTCAATATTCAGTAAGGTTTTTTGTAGCAGCACCAACTGTGGTTGCACTTCCATATTAAAACGACGCGCTGTTTGGAAAAGTCTCAGCAGCAGTTGTCCGAAAGAAATTTCTTTTAAAGGACGAGCGAATATGGGTTCACAAACACTTCTTATGGCTGCTTCAAACTCATCAAGTCGAGTCTCAGCCGGCACCCAGCCTGATTGCACATGTAACTCGGCAACCCGGCGATAGTCATGATTAAAAAAGGCAAGGAAATTTTCAGCTAAATAACGCTGATCATCTGGAGATAATGTCCCCATGATGCCAAAATCAACAGCAACATAACGTGGATTTGCCGGATCATGACTATCCACCATGATATTACCGGGATGCATGTCCGCATGGAAAAAACTATGCTTGAATACTTGGGTGAAAAAGATTTCGACCCCCATTTCTGCCAGTTTTGCCATATCCACACCTTTCGCGATTAAACCTTCAGTATCGCTAATAGGCGTGCCATAAATACGTTCTTGAACCAGGATATTAGGCTTGGTCAGCTTCCAGTATATCTTGGGGACATATAGTAAGGTGGTGCCTTCAAAATTGCGTTGCAGTTGAGAGGCTGAAGAGGCCTCGCGCAACATATCGAGTTCATCAAAAAGGTTCTTCTCAAGCTCAGCTACGATCTCTCTGGGCCGTAATCGTTTTCCCTCAGACCAGTATCGTTCAGCAAAAGATGCCAAGGTATACAACAAAGCAATATCACGCTTGATAATGGGCTCTATGCCAGGACGAACCAGTTTTATAACGACTTGCTCACCACTTTTTAATGTAGCTGCGTGTACTTGTGCAATGGAGGCAGAAGCTAATGGTTCTGGTTCAATATGAGCAAACAATGTCTCAATGGATTCTGCTTCATAGGCTTTATCAATCAGTTGTTTTGCTTGCTCAGCGGGAAAAGGTGCTACTTGGTCTTGAAGTTTAGCTAATGAATTGGCTATGTCAGGCGGCAAGAGATCGCGACGCGTTGATAACACCTGTCCAAACTTTACAAAGATAGGTCCTAAGTCCTGTAATGCCAGTCTTAATCTTTCGCCTCGAGGCAGTGTCGATTGTTTATTGCGCCAGCGGTGTGGCGATAAAAAACTGAAATACCGAAGCGGACGCAATAAATGGATTGCTTTGATCACTTCGTCCAGGCGATGTTTTGCCAGGACGTGATTAATTTGAATCAGCCTGGATAACTGATTAGCCTTCATTAATGGCTCCTTACATGGTTATGACTGCGGTCAAGGGACAATGTCAATACTCTGTTTCCAACCTGTTTATTCGTGCTTCAAGTCGATCGATATCCGCAGTTAACCTGTCCACATCATTCATAAAGTCATCAATTTGAATCTTGTCCGGTAATATGTGCGCTTCTTCACGAAGGTACTCGGAAAGTGACATAGATAATGAACGTTGAGTTGCATTCAGCCATGAGAAACTGTGTTTAATCGTATAACTAAGCGGTTGGGCGATAACGTCACCAGTTATGTTGGCTATTTGTTGTTCCCAATCAAAATCGAAACCATCCAGTACGTCTTGTAATTGTTTAGCGAACTGAACATTACCGTGAATATGGATTTCATTAGAAAATAAATGCTCAGGCTGCTTGGCGAGTTTTAATAAACTCAAGGCTTTCGCAGTGATTAATAAGTCAGCGTTCTCTTCATCGTTATGTGACAATTTGACAGTAGATTGATGGAAGGAGACATGCAGATATTGCTGCCAGTCTTCAACATGGATAACGATGACGCGATTTTCGAAAGCCTCAAGGCGCTCACACGTTTCAGGATCCTGTTTTAACCCCTGATTGATGGCAAACTCGATAGGACGCAATAGTGTAGTCATGGGGTTAGAACTTGTAACCACGATGGAGTGAAACGATGCCAGCAGTCATATTGTGATATTCGCAACGTTCAAATCCCACATTTTCCATCATCTGTTTCAAGGTCTCTTGGTCTGGGTGCATACGAATAGATTCAGCCAAATAGCGGTAGCTGTCTTCATCACCAGTAAATACTTTTCCTAGTTGTGGCAATATCTTGAAGGAATAGGCGTCGTAAACGGGGGCCATCCATTCAGCAGGTTTAGAAAACTCCAAGACCATCAGTTGACCGCCGGGTTTGAGAACCCGATACATTGAAGCTAAGGCTTTGTCTTTATCCGTGACATTACGCAAGCCAAAAGCGATGGTAATACAGTTAAAACTATTGTCAGGAAAGGGTAGAGCTTCTGCATTGGCTTGAACATACTCGATATTACCGACAATACCGTCATCTGTTAGACGGTCACGACCAACATTGAGCATTGAGGCATTGATATCAGCTAACACTACTTTACCTGTGTCACCAACAAGCTTGGAAAATTTTCGCGTCAAGTCACCTGTTCCGCCTGCGATATCTAGAACTGTAGCTCCGCGCCGTACACCACTGTTGAGAATGGTAAATCGTTTCCAGAAACGATGAATGCCAAGCGACATCAAGTCGTTCATAAGATCATATTTACCGGCAACGGAGTGAAAAACCTCAGCTACATGCTTGGCTTTTTCGGCAGTGGGCACTTCTTTGTAACCGAAATGCGTTGTCTCTTTAACTTCCATAACGTGACCTATTGTTATTGGCGCTGGTAACCGGCTTTTTCGAGCCGGTTAAGATAGTCTTGCCAAAGGGATTCTTGATGCATGGCAAGTTCGTATAAATAATCCCATGTATACAAACCACTGTCATGACCATCATCAAAAAACAACTTTAGCGCATAGTGACCTACGGGTTCGATTTTATCGAGACCAACATTTTCTTTACCTGTTTGCAGAACTTCTTGTCCGGGACCGTGCCCACGTACCTCTGCAGAAGGTGAGTAAACGCGTAAATATTCAGCGGAAAGACGATATTGCCTATCGCCATAACTGAGAGATAGGCACTTTGATTGTTTGTGCAAGGTGATGTCTGTTGGTAATTGAGTTTCTGCCATTAGAGCATTCCTTACAGAATATAGCGTGATAAGTCTTCGTCTTCAGCTACAACGGACAGTTGTTCATTGACATAGTCTCTATCAATGACGACGGAGAGATTCTGTTCACTCCCTGCTTCATAAGAAATGTCTTCTAACAATTTCTCAAGCATGGTGTGTAAGCGTCGTGCGCCAATATTTTCGGTTTTCTCATTCACTTCCCAGGCCAGTTCGGCAATTCGTTCGATACCGTCGTCGGTAAAACGAAGTTCCACTCCCTCAGTAGCCAGCAATGCAATATATTGCTCGGTTAATGAGGCATCAGGTTCGGTCAGAATGCGGACAAAATCCGCAGAAGAAAGTGCATCAAGTTCGACGCGTATGGGTAAACGACCCTGAAGTTCAGGAATAAGATCAGAAGGTTTGCTCAAATGAAAGGCGCCAGAGGCAATGAACAAAATATGATCGGTTTTTATCATGCCGTATTTAGTGGAAACTGTACTGCCCTCAACCAGAGGCAATAAATCCCGCTGAACGCCTGCACGCGAGACATCAGCGTTATTACCACTCTCACCACGACCGGTGATTTTATCAATTTCATCAAGGAAGACAATGCCGTTTTGTTCGACACGCTCCAGCACATCCGCTTTCAACTCTTCTTCATTAATGAGTTTTAGGGCTTCTTCTTCAGCCAGTATGCGCATGGCATTACCAACAGTAATCTTGCGTGTGCTCTTACGGTTTGTTCCCATGTTCTGAAACATTTCCTGAAGCTGACTGGTCATCTCTTCCATGCCCGGTGGAGACATGATTTCTACACCAACATTTGGCGCATTCAGTTCAAGTTCAATTTCGCGATCATCGAGCTTACCTTCGCGCAGCATTTTGCGAAAACGTTGGCGAGTGGCTGATTCATCTTCACTATCAACATCGCGTGCTGGTCGCAGTAAGGCATCTAAAATGCGTTCTTCTGCAGCATCTTCGGCTTTTGTTTTAACTGAGGATATTGCCGATTCACGTAACATCTTCATCGCAGTTTCAGCGAGGTCGCGAATGATTGATTCAACATCACGGCCAACATAACCCACCTCAGTAAATTTTGTGGCTTCTACTTTAATGAAAGGGGCATTAGCGAGAGCGGCAAGTCGACGAGCAATTTCTGTTTTGCCTACACCCGTTGGGCCAATCATAAGAATGTTTTTTGGCGTGACTTCATGTTGAAGTGAGGTATCTAGTTGTTGGCGGCGCCAGCGGTTACGCAAAGCGATAGCAACCGCTTTTTTTGCCGCTTGTTGTCCGATGATGCGTTTATCAAGTTCGTTAACTATTTGTTTTGGCGTTAATGATTGCATGGTAGATGTCAGTTTGATTCCAGAGTTTCGATTGTAAGATTGTGATTAGTATAGATGCAGATATCAGCGGCAATATTCAACCCTTTCTCAACAATTTCCCTCGCACTGAGTGACGTGTTTTGCAATAAAGCGGTCGCAGCAGCTTGAGCAAACGGACCGCCAGAACCAATAGCAATAAGACCGTGTTCTGGTTCGATTACATCGCCATTACCAGAAATAATCAGTGATGCTTCTGCATCGGCGACAGCGAGTAAAGCTTCTAAGCGCCGCATCATCCGATCTGTGCGCCAGTCTTTAGCTAACTCAAGTGCACTTCTAGTTAAGTTACCTTGATGCTTTTCAAGCTTTGCTTCAAAGCGTTCGAACAACGTAAATGCATCTGCGGTGCCACCGGCAAAACCAGCAATCACTTTACCGTGATAAAGACGTCTGACTTTGCGTGCATTGCCTTTCATGATGGTATTGCCAAGACTCACCTGCCCATCACCACCAATGACCACTTGGCCGTCACGGCGATAGGAAAGGATAGTCGTACCGCGGTACTGCTCCATAGAGACTCCTGTTTGATTTTTTAAAGTGTGACAAATTTATAGAACGCAATAGTATACTATTCATGCTTTTCTACTTCAGTTAATCATGAATAGATTTAGCCATCTCGAGTACAAAGACAGCAGCTAAATAAGAATTACTGATTTAAGTGTTGACATTAGTCTCTGTTTTACGGAAAATGCCACGTCTTTAGTGGAGGGGTTCCCGAGTGGCCAAAGGGATCAGACTGTAAATCTGACGGTTCTACCTTCGAAGGTTCGAATCCTTCCCCCTCCACCATTTAATATACAAGATGACTGAATTGCGGGTGTAGTTCAATGGTAGAACTCCAGCCTTCCAAGCTGATCACGTGGGTTCGATTCCCATCACCCGCTCCATTTTTTTTGGAAGAATTTAGGCCCGCATAGCTCAGTCGGTAGAGCGCATCCATGGTAAGGATGAGGTCATCAGTTCGATTCTGATTGCGGGCTCCACAATTTGTCTTAGGCAGGGTATTCCTGCCTGTTTTGATTTTTTGGCTCAATAAATTTAGTGCCGGGGATACTACTCATGTCTAAAGCAAAATTTGAACGTTCTAAACCCCACGTCAACGTGGGCACTATTGGTCACGTTGACCATGGTAAAACTACGCTGACAGCGGCGATCACCAAAGTGTTGGGTGAAATGTCTGGTGGTGAATTCAAAGATTACGCGGATATTGATAACGCACCAGAAGAAAGAGAGCGTGGTATCACTATCTCAACAGCTCACGTCGAATACGAAACAGCAAATCGTCACTACGCTCACGTAGACTGCCCAGGCCATGCTGACTATGTTAAAAACATGATCACCGGTGCGGCACAAATGGACGGCGCGATTCTAGTTGTTAACGCAGCAGACGGCCCTATGCCACAAACACGTGAACACATCCTGTTATCACGTCAGGTTGGTGTACCTTTCATCATTGTCTACTTAAACAAAGCTGACATGGTGGATGACGAAGAACTGATTGAATTAGTCGAAATGGAAGTCCGTGAACTGTTAGACAGCTACGACTTCCCAGGTGATGACACACCTATCATTGTTGGTTCAGCACTGAAAGCCTTGGAAGGCGACACAAGCGAGATTGGTGCACCATCAATCATCCGTTTAGCCGAAGCGATGGATACCTACTTCCCAGAACCAGAACGTGCCATTGACGGTGCCTTCCTGATGCCGATTGAAGACGTATTCTCAATCTCAGGTCGCGGTACAGTTGTTACCGGTCGTGTAGAGCGCGGTATTGTCAAAGTAGGTGACGAATTAGAAATCGTTGGTATTAAAGATACCCAAAAAACCACCTGTACAGGTGTTGAAATGTTCCGCAAGCTGTTAGACCAAGGTCAAGCAGGGGACAACGTAGGTGTCTTGTTACGTGGTACAAAACGTGAAGACGTAGACCGTGGTCAGGTACTGGCACACCCAGGCACTATCAAGCCACACACACGTTTTGAAGCGGAAGTGTATGTACTGTCGAAAGACGAAGGTGGTCGTCACACACCATTCTTTAATGGTTACCGTCCACAGTTCTACTTCCGTACAACAGACGTAACAGGCGCATGTGAATTACCATCAGGTGTAGAAATGGTTATGCCTGGTGATAACGTTAAGATGGACGTAACTTTGATTGCACCGATTGCGATGGAAGAAGGGTTACGTTTTGCTATTCGTGAAGGCGGCCGCACAGTTGGTGCCGGTGTCGTTAGTAAAATCGTCGAATAGTATTAGGATGCCACAATGCTGAGTGCATAGGCACTCAGCAATTTTTGAGAGCATATGATAGGCCAGTAGCTCAATTGGCAGAGCGACGGTCTCCAAAACCGTAGGTTGGGGGTTCGATTCCCTCCTGGCCTGCCATCATATGTTTTCCTCAAAGCGGATATAACGAATAAAAATGGCAGACAATATCAAACTAATTATCGCAGTTGTCTTAATGGCGGCTGCGATTACTTTGTTTTATACCTACGCAGAGTATTCAACATTGTTACGTGTACTCGGTCTCCTGGTCGTTGCTGGCGTATCACTGTTTATCGCCTCTAAAACAACCATCGGCTCAACGGTCTTATCTTATGTAAGAGATACCAATGTTGAAGTTAGAAAAGTTGTATGGCCCACACGTCAAGAAACGCTTCAAACGACTTTAGTTGTTATCTTAATGGTAATGATGGTCGCGTTGATGTTATGGGGCGTTGATTCATTATTAGGTTGGGGCGTTCGCGCTCTAACGCTATAAAACAGGGTTTCAAATGAGTAAACGTTGGTATGTAATTCAAGCTTATTCAGGCTTTGAAGCACAAGTGAAACGGTCTCTCGAAGAGCGTATTAATCGCCTTGAACTGCAAGACAAGTTCGGTGAAATCCTCGTCCCGACTGAAGAAGTCGTTGAGATGAAAGAAGGGCAAAAGCGCAAGAGTGAGCGCAAATTTTTCCCTGGATATGTTCTCGTCAATATGGAAATGGATGATGAAACATGGCATGTGGTCAATGATCTGCCACGTGTGCTCCGTTTTATTGGTGGTACGGGTGACCGTCCGGCTCCAATTAGTGAAGCTGAAGCCAACCAAATTCTACAACGAGTTCAAGATGGCGCAGAAAGTCCAAGACCTAAAGTCTTGTTTGAACCCGGTGAAGTGGTTCGCGTGACTGATGGTCCTTTCAACGACTTTACAGGTGTTGTTGAAGAAGTGAATTACGAGAAAAGTAAACTGCGTGTTGAGGTGGTTATTTTTGGTCGCTCAACACCTGTCGAATTAGAGTTTAGCCAAGTAGCAAAAGGCTAAATTCAACAAAAAAGGTCAACTTCATTACGTTGACTTGATATTTAAGCGGGGAGCTGAAAAGCGTTTGTACCCATAAGGAGAAATCATGGCAAAGAAAATTGAAGCTTATATCAAGCTGCAAGTGCCAGCCGGCGGTGCTAACCCAAGCCCACCAGTTGGTCCAGCGTTAGGTCAGAAAGGCGTGAACATCATGGAGTTCTGTAAAGCCTTCAACGCGCAAACGCAAAACATGGAAAATGGTCTACCAATTCCAGTTGTTATCACAGTTTATAATGATAAGAGTTTTACTTTTATCACTAAAACACCACCTGCTTCAATTCTTCTGAAAAAAGCGGCAGGCCTGAAAAGTGGTAGCAGCCGACCTAACACTGACAAAGTCGGTACAGTGACTCGTGCACAACTTGAAGAAATTGCAAACACAAAAATGCCTGATCTGTCAGCTGCTGACTTAGACGCTGCTGTAAGAACAATTGCAGGTACTGCTCGTAGCATGGGCCTGAATACGGAGGGTGTTGAGTAATGGCTGCTTTAGGTAAAAGAACTCGCGCTATTCGCGAGAAATTAAAAGACGGCAAAGTGTTTTCAATTGATGATGCGTTAACTTTTGTGAAAGAAAACGCTTCTGCGAAATTTGTTGAATCAATTGATGTCTCAATCAACTTAGGTGTTGACCCTCGTAAGTCTGACCAAGTTGTTCGTAGCTCAACTGTACTACCCAATGGTACTGGTAAAACTGTTCGTGTTGCTGTTTTTGCACAAGGTGCAAATGCTGATGCGGCAAAAGAAGCCGGTGCAGATGTTGTCGGTTTTGAAGACCTAGCTGAAGATATCAAAAAAGGTAACATGGATTTTGATGTCGTTATCGCTTCTCCTGATGCTATGCGTATCGTCGGTACACTTGGTCAGGTTTTAGGTCCACGTGGTCTGATGCCAAACCCTAAAGTGGGTACTGTGACACCAAATGTTGCTGAAGCTGTTAAAAATGCTAAAGCTGGTCAGGTTCGTTACCGCACAGATAAAGCGGGCATCATTCATTGCCCAATTGGAAATGCAGGCTTTGAAACCGACGCATTACGTCAAAATTTACAAGCGTTGATCGATGATCTTAACAAGCTGAAGCCAAGCTCAGCAAAAGGCGTCTACATCAAACGCATCAGTGTCTCTAGCACAATGGGTGCAGGTGTCACTGTAGATAAATCTTTCTTAGGATAGATTAAAAAATTTGGACCGCTCAGCCTTCGGGCTGAGTCGTCTAAGACCGCAGGTAAGTAATTTTAATTGGCTCTTTGTAAGAGCAAGCCTGCGCAGACGGGTTCAGCTGCAGAATCTCTGACGTTGAATACCGTAAAAGGTGGGAGTGGTTTCACTCTCTTGTTTAGCAACTATTCATTCAGTAATGAATGAACCTAAGGAGGTCTTAGGTGGCTTTAAATCTTGAAGGTAAAAAGGCCGTCGTTGCTGAGGTCGCTGAAGTAGCTGCCAATGCTTATTCTGCTATTGCAGCAGAATATCGTGGGTTGACAGTTTCTGAAATGACCGAGCTACGTGTTGCAGCTCGTAAACAAAACGTTTATTTGCGTGTTGTTCGTAACACATTAGCTCGCCGTGCTGTAGAAGGTACTGATTTCGCCTGCATGCAGGAAGGAATGACAGGTCCTTTGATTCTTGGCTTCTCTATGGAAGATCCAGGTGCAGTAGCACGGGTCATGGGTGATTTTGCGAAAGATAACAAACAACTTGAAGTCAAAATGGTTTCTCTGGGTGGAAAATTATTCCCGGCCAGTGAGCTGGATAGACTGGCGAAGATGCCAACCAAAGATCAAGCTATAAGCATGTTCATGGGTACCATCAAAGCGCCTATTGAGAAATTTGTTCGTACTTTGCAAGCACCTACCAGCAAGATGGTTCGTACGTTCGCGGCTGTTCGCGATGCGAAAGACGCAGCTTAATCCTTTACTGGGTTGAGCAAGTAAATAAATTCTGTAAGCTTGAAATAGGAAAATTATCATGGCTGTATCTAAAGACGATATTTTGGAAGCGATTTCCAATATGACTGTTGTTGAGATCGTTGATCTGATCGAAGCAATGGAAGAAAAATTTGGTGTAACTGCTGCTGCTCCTGTAGCTGCTGCCGCTGCTCCTGCTGAAGGTGGCGCTGCTGCTGCCGCTGAACAAACTGAGTTTGACGTTGTTATGACAAGCTTCGGTGACAATAAAGTTTCTGTCATCAAAGTAATTCGTGGCATCACTGGTCTTGGCTTGAAAGAAGCTAAAGACATGGTTGAAGGCGTACCTGCTACAGTTAAAGAAGGTGTTGAAAAAGCTGAAGCTGAAGACGTTGTTAAACAACTTACTGAAGCTGGTGCAGCTGCTGAACTTAAGTAAGCATCACACACATCGTGATGGTCAAATGACTATTACGAAAAAGAAAATGGCTGGTGACTTTGGTCACCGGCCTTTTTCCGTTGCTGGTCAGTGCATATTACTGACCATTAAGAAAACAATCTTTCCTGAAGTCCACAAAAGTGAACTCAGGACGTTCTTCGAGGTGTAATAAATGGCCTATACGTTTACCGAGAAAAAACGGATTCGTAAAGATTTTGGCAAGCGTCCAAGTGTCTTGAAAGTTCCAAACCTTCTAGCTACCCAGGTGAATTCCTATCAGGATTTCCTGCAGATGGGCGTCGTTGCAGATGAGCGCGGAGCAAAAGGCTTACATGCCGCATTTGAATCTGTGTTCCCTATCAAGAGCCATACAGGCATGGCAGAGCTACAGTATGTCAGCTATCGTTTAGGCACTCCATCATTTGACGTTAAAGAATGTCAACTGCGCGGTGTAACCTATGCCGCACCTTTAAGAGTTAAAATGCGTCTTGTCATCTATGACAAAGATGCCCCTGCAAAGTCAAAAGTCGTCAAAGACATTAAAGAGCAGGAAGTATATATGGGAGAAATCCCGTTAATGACTGAAAAAGGTAACTTTGTCATTAACGGAACTGAGCGTGTCATCGTGTCGCAACTACACCGTTCACCTGGTGTGTTCTTCGACAGTGACCGCGGTAAAACTCACTCTTCCGGTAAAATCTTATTCAACGCACGCGTGATCCCTTACCGTGGTTCATGGCTAGATTTTGAATTTGATCCAAAAGATTCAGTATTTGTTCGTATTGATCGTCGTCGTAAACTCCCTGCAACTGTTCTACTGAGAGCATTGGGTTATAACAACCAAGAAATCCTTGAGATTTTCTTCAGTACAGATAGCTTTGTCCGCAAAGGTGATAACTTCGAAATGAAGCTAGAGCCACAACGTTTACGTGGCCAATCAGTACCGTTTGAAATCGTTGATAATGATGGTGAAGTCATTGTTGAGGCTGAACGCCAAATCACTGGCCGTCACATCCGTCGTATGGAAAAGTCAGGTATTAGTTCGCTGACCGTTCCATCAACTTATCTTGTCGGCAAAGTCATCGCCAAAGACATGATTGACCCAGAAACGGGTGAATTACTGGCTTCTGCTAATGATGAAATCACCGAAGATCTGTTAGAAGCATTTGCTCGTTTCGATATCAATGAAATTGAAACCATCTATGCTAATGATCTGGATGATGGTCCGTTCATGTCTGACACAATGCGTTTAGATGAAACACATAGCCCATTAGAGGCAAAAGTAGAAATCTATCGCATGATGCGCCCAGGTGAACCACCAACTGAAGATGCTGCTGAAAACTTATTCACTAGCCTATTCTTTACATTAGATCGTTACGATTTATCTAGCGTCGGTAGAATGAAATTCAACCGTCGCCTGGGTCGTGAAGAAATGGAAGGTGAAGGGACTTTATCTAAAGAAGATATCCTGGATGTCCTGAAAGAACTAATCGCTATCCGTAACGGTAATGGTGTTGTCGATGATATCGATCACTTAGGCAACCGTCGTGTACGTAGTGTTGGTGAAATGGCTGAAAACCAGTTCCGTGTTGGTTTGGTCCGTGTTGAACGTGCTGTACGTGAACGTTTGAGCATCGCTGAATCAGAAGGCTTAATGCCACAACAGCTGATCAATGCAAAACCTGTAGCTGCTGCAATTAAAGAGTTCTTTGGTTCAAGTCAGCTTTCACAGTTCATGGACCAGAACAATCCATTATCAGAAGTTACACATAAACGTCGTGTTTCTGCGTTAGGCCCAGGTGGCCTGACTCGTGAACGTGCAGGCTTCGAAGTGCGTGACGTACATCCAACGCACTACGGTCGTGTGTGTCCAATCGAAACACCTGAAGGTCCAAACATCGGGTTGATCAACTCGCTGGCGACTTATGCTCGTACCAACGAATATGGCTTTATCGAAACACCATATCGTAAAGTCATCGATGGTAAAGCGACAGATGAAATTGTCTATCTGTCTGCTATCGATGAGGGTGAGTATAAAATTGCTCAGGCAACAATTGCACTGAATGATGATAACTCTATTGCAGAGAACATGGTTCATTGTCGTTATCGTAACGAATCATCACTGACACCATCTGAACAAGTGCAGTTGATGGACGTTTCACCTCGTCAGGTGGTATCGGTAGCAGCATCATTGATTCCATTCCTCGAACATGACGATGCTAACCGTGCCTTGATGGGCTCGAACATGCAGCGTCAAGCCGTGCCTACATTACGTGCTGATAAACCTTTAGTTGGTACAGGTATCGAACGTGTTGTAGCACAAGATTCTGGCGTTATGGTTACAGCCAAACGTGGCGGTGTGGTCGATTCTGTTGATGCCAGCCGTATCGTTATCCGCGTTAATGATGCAGAAACTGAAGGTTCTGAATCTGGTGTCGATATTTATAACCTGATCAAATACGCTCGTTCTAACCAAAGTACATGTATCAATCAGCGTCCAATCGTTAAACCAGGTGATGTGGTTGGTGCAGGTGACGTACTTGCTGATGGTCCATCGACAGATAAAGGTGAATTAGCATTAGGCCAAAACATTCTGGTTGCCTTCATGCCTTGGAATGGTTACAACTTCGAGGATTCGATTCTTGTCTCCGAGCGTGTGGTCGAAGAAGATCGTTTCACCACTATCCACATTCAGGAACTGAACTGTTTAGCCCGTGATACCAAGCTCGGCACAGAAGAAGTGACTAGTGATATTCCTAACGTCAGTGAAAGTGCACTGGCTAAATTGGATGAGTCCGGTATTGTCTATGTGGGCGCTGAAGTTAAACCTGGTGATATTCTTGTTGGTAAAGTGACTCCGAAAGGTGAAACACAGTTAACACCAGAAGAAAAACTGCTAAGAGCCATTTTTGGTGAAAAAGCGGCGGATGTTAAAGATTCATCATTACGGGTTCCATCTGGTACCTACGGTACAGTTATTGATGTCCAAGTCTTTACACGCGATGGTGTGGAAAAAGACGAACGTACACGTGAAATTGAGAAAGCGGAACTTGAGAAAGTTTGGGCTGACTTAAAAGATCAGAACCGTATTATGGTTGAAGACGTGTTTGAACGTCTGGAACGTGCTTTAGTAGGCAAAGTTGCTGAAGGTGGTCCAAACCTGAAAGCCGGTACTAAACTGACTAAAGACTATCTAGCTGGTTTAGAGCATGCTAAATGGTTTGATCTTCGTATGGAGTCAGAAGAACTCAATACACAACTTGAACAGGCGAATGCCCACCTGAAACAGTATCGTCTGGAAATGGAAGAAGCGTTTGAGCTGAAGAAAGAAAAACTGACTTCAGGTCATGACCTTGCTCCTGGCGTGCAACGCATGGTTAAAGTCTTCCTGGCTGTGAAACGTCGTATTCAGCCTGGTGATAAAATGGCGGGTCGTCATGGTAACAAAGGTGTTATTTCAAATATCGTTCCTGTGGAAGATATGCCATATACCGAAGATGGTCGTCCGGTTGATATCGTACTGAACCCATTGGGTGTACCTTCACGTATGAATATCGGTCAGATTCTGGAAGTTCATCTTGGTTGGGCTGCGCGTGGCTTAGGCTACCGCATTCAAGAAATGTTGGAACAACAGAAGTCTATTGCTGATCTGCGTGGCTTTTTGGATAAGGTCTATAACACTAGCGGTACGAAAGAAGATCTGGATTCATTATCAGATGACGAAGTTATCGAGTTGGCTAAAAACCTTCAAGGTGGTGTGCCAATGGCAACGCCAGTATTCGATGGTGCTGACGAAGATGAAATCAAAAACATGCTTGAATTAGCTGGGCTACCACGTAGCGGCCAAGCAAAATTGATTGATGGCAGAACTGGTGATTTCTTCCACCGTCCAGTCACTATTGGTTATATGCACATGCTGAAACTGAATCACTTGGTTGACGATAAAATGCATGCACGTTCTACTGGTCCATACAGCTTGGTTACACAACAACCTCTGGGTGGTAAAGCGCAGTTTGGTGGTCAGCGTTTCGGTGAGATGGAGGTGTGGGCACTGCAAGCATATGGTGCAGCATACACATTGCAAGAAATGTTAACTGTGAAGTCAGATGATGTGAACGGTCGTACTAAGATTTATAAAAACATCGTTGATGGTGATTATCGAATGGATGCAGGTATGCCTGAATCATTCAAAGTATTAACCCGTGAGATTCGCTCACTTGGTATTGATGTCGATTTGGTCGATGAATAAGTCATACCGGGTTGTTACAGATAATCAAGATATTAGCCGTTTAACGGCAGCGGAGAATGAAAGATGAAAGACTTGCTTAATTTGTTAAAGCAACAAACTCAGCCAGAAGAATTTGACGCCATTCGCATCGGCCTTGCCTCACCAAAAATGGTGAGGTCATGGTCGTTCGGTGAAGTCAAAAAACCTGAAACCATCAACTATCGTACTTTTAAACCAGAACGTGAAGGCTTGTTCTGCTGCAAAATCTTTGGTCCAGTAAAAGATTACGAATGCTTATGTGGTAAATATAAGCGTTTAAAACACCGTGGTGTGATCTGTGAAAAATGTGGTGTTGAAGTCACTGTAGCTAAAGTACGTCGTGAACGTATGGGTCACATTGAATTAGCAAGCCCAGTAGCACATATCTGGTTCCTGAAATCGCTACCATCACGTATTTCATTATTTCTGGATATGACACTACGTGATATCGAACGCGTGCTTTACTTTGAAGCATTTATCGTTGTTGATCCAGGCATGACTCCTTTGGAGAAGGGCCAGTTGCTGTCTGACGAAACGTTCTTGCAGGCCGTTGAAGAATACGGTGATGAATTTGACGCTCGTATGGGTGCTGAAGCTGTTCAACAGTTACTTCGTAACATCAATGTCGTCAAAGAAATTGAAACAATCCGCGAAGAAATCGATGGTACAAACTCAGAAACGAAAATCAAAAAGCTGAGCAAACGCCTGAAGTTAATGGAAGCTTTCCATGAGTCTGGCAATAAGCCAGAATGGATGGTAATGGAAGTACTGCCTGTACTCCCACCAGATCTTCGTCCTTTAGTACCTCTTGATGGTGGTCGTTTCGCGACATCTGATCTCAATGATCTCTATCGTCGTGTTATCAACCGTAATAACCGTCTTAAACGCTTATTAGATCTGAATGCACCAGATATCATTGTCCGTAATGAAAAACGTATGCTGCAAGAGTCAGTAGACGCATTATTAGATAATGGTCGTCGTGGTCGTGCAATTACTGGTACAAACCGTATGCCATTGAAATCTTTGGCAGACATGATTAAAGGTAAGCAAGGTCGTTTCCGTCAAAACCTGTTAGGTAAACGTGTCGATTACTCTGGTCGTTCAGTTATTGTGGTTGGTCCATACCTGAAGTTACACCAGTGTGGCCTGCCTAAAAAAATGGCTTTAGAACTATTTAAACCATTTATCTACGGCAAATTAGAGCGTGCAGGATTGGCGACAACTATCAAAGCTGCCAAAAAAATGGTTGAGCGTGAAGGACCTGAAGTTTGGGATATTCTGGAAGACGTTATTCGTGAGCATCCAGTTATGCTTAACCGTGCACCAACTCTGCATAGATTAGGTATTCAAGCTTTTGAACCACTACTCATTGAAGGTAAAGCTATTCAATTGCACCCACTCGTCTGTAGCGCATTCAATGCTGACTTTGACGGTGACCAAATGGCGGTACACGTACCTTTATCATTAGAAGCACAGTTAGAAGCACGCTCTTTAATGATGGCAACTAATAACATCTTGTCACCAGCAAATGGTGAACCCGTTATTATCCCATCACAAGACGTGGTCCTTGGTCTTTACTACATGACTCGTGACCGTGTGAATGAAAAAGGTGAAGGCAGTGTCTTTGCGGACCTTTCAGAACTGCGTCGTGCTTACGATAACAGAGTTGTTTCGCTGCATGCGAAAGTAACAGTTCGTTTAGAAGAAACTGATATTACTTTGCCAGAACCTGAGCAAACACGTCGCATTCGTGTAGAAACAACAGTAGGCCGTGCCATTTTATTTAGCATTGTGCCAAAAGGACTGCCATTCTCAGTCGTCGACCGTGCCATGACGAAGAAAGCGATAGGTGATTTAATCAACACTAGCTACCGTCGCCTCGGTCTGAAAGATACCGTTATCTTTGCTGACCAGCTAATGTATCTAGGCTTTACACAAGCCACACAATCTGGCGCATCAGTTGGTGCTGACGATATGGTGATTCCAGTTGAGAAAGCAACCATATTGGCAAAAGCAGAAGCAGAAGTGGAAGAAATCGCTTCACAATACGCGTCTGGTCTGGTCACTGATGGCGAACGTTATAACAAAATTATCGATATCTGGTCGCGTACAAATGACCAAGTTGCGAAAGCAATGATGGATGGTATTGGTAAGGATACAGTAACGGATGCTGAAGGGAATGCTGTTGAGCAAGTATCGATGAACTCTATCTATATGATGGCGGATTCTGGTGCTCGTGGTTCTGCTGCTCAGATTCGTCAGCTTGCTGGTATGCGCGGACTGATGGCTAAACCAGATGGTTCGATCATCGAGACACCGATCACGGCAAACTTCCGTGAAGGTCTGGACGTTTTACAGTACTTTATTTCGACTCATGGTGCTCGTAAAGGTTTGGCCGATACGGCATTGAAAACAGCTAACTCAGGTTACCTGACACGTCGCTTGGTCGATGTTTCTCAAGACTTGGTTGTAGTCGAAGAAGATTGTGGCACAACATTAGGCTTAAACATGTCACCTATCATTGAAGGTGGTGATGTTGTTGAACCTCTTGGTGAACGTGTGCTTGGTCGTGTCGTTGCACAAGATCTGAAATCATCTGATGGCGAGCGTATTGTACTTTCAGCTGGTGAAATGATTGATGAGGCGGCTGTAAATAAACTCGAAAGTGAAGGTATTGACGAAGTCTTGGTACGTAGTGCGATTACCTGTGAATCTCGCTATGGTGTTTGCGCAGCTTGTTACGGACGTGACTTGGGCCGTGGTCATAAAATTAACGTTGGTGAAGCAGTGGGTGTTATTGCTGCACAGTCCATCGGCGAGCCTGGCACACAGTTAACAATGCGTACGTTCCACATCGGTGGTGCGGCATCGAGAACGGCTGCAGATAATTCAGTTGCCTTGAAATATAAAGGTAATATCCGTTATCACAACATCAAATATGTACAGAATAGTGCGGGTAAGTTCATCGCCGTATCTCGTTCAGGTGAGTTACACTTAATTGATGAGAACGGTAGGGAGCGCGAACGTTATAAGATTCCTTACGGTGCTGAAATGACGGTGGCGGATAACGATGCTGTTGATGCTGGTCAAGTTGTAGCAAACTGGGATCCACACACTCATCCGGTCGTAACGGAAGTTGCTGGTATCGTTCAACTAAGTGATTTAGTTGAAGGTGTTACAGTTGATAAAACAGTAGACGAAGTGACTGGTTTGACAAGCCTTATTGTTCGTGAGCCAAAGCAGCGTAGTAGTTCAGCAAAAGACATGCGTCCAATGGTTCGCCTGACAGATGCGAATGGTAGTGATGTGTTTATTCCTGGTACTGATATACCAGCGATGTACTTCCTTCCTGGTGGTGCGATTGTTCGTGTAAGCGACGGCCAAGAAGTTGAAATCGGTGATATCGTAGCGCGCATCCCTCAAGAAAGTAGTAAGACTCGTGACATCACTGGTGGTCTACCACGTGTTGCCGATTTATTTGAAGCGCGTAAGCCTAAAGACCCTGCATTGATGGCTGAAATCACCGGTACAGTTAGCTTCGGTAAAGAAACGAAAGGTAAGCAACGACTGATTATCACACCAAAAGAGGGTGAGCCATATGAAGAGCTTATTCCGAAATGGCGTCACGTTTCAGTATTTGAAGGTGAGCACATTGAGAAGGGTGAAATGTTAGTTGATGGACCTGAAGATCCGCATGATATCTTGCGTCTTAAAGGTGTTCTCGCTTTAGCTAACTACATGGTAAGTGAAGTACAAGAAGTCTATCGATTACAGGGTGTAAAAATTAACGACAAGCACATTGAAGTGATTGTGCGTCAAATGTTACGCAAAGTAGAAATCGATTCTGTCGGTGATAGTAAATTCTTGAAAGGTGAGCAGGTTGAATATGACCGCGCTTTAGATGCGAACGATGAGTTGCGTGCTAAAGAAAAAGTAGAATGTACGTTCACACCTTTATTACTGGGTATTACTAAAGCGTCACTGGCAACGGAGTCCTTTATTTCTGCGGCTTCGTTCCAAGAAACAACGCGCGTTCTGACAGATGCTGCTGTCACAGGTAAGAGTGATAACTTACGTGGCCTGAAAGAAAACGTTATAGTCGGTCGTCTGATTCCTGCAGGTACTGGCTTGGCGTACCACAAGGAACGTCAACGTCGTCGTCAGGAGGCATTAGGTGAGTCACCGGTGACAAAGACTGCGCTGACTTCAGAAGATAAAGACGAAGAAATCAAAGAGGTTTCATAATAAGTATTGACGTAATTAGTCATACGTTATAGAATTCGTCTTCTTTGTCGGGCACTCTTCGATGGGTGCCCGCTTTTTAATGAATGGTAATGCGAGAATAATAGTATCGCAGGATACCATCGATAGATATTTGTTAAGGTTGTACTAATGGCAACAATTAATCAGTTGGTTCGTAAGCCAAGATTGAAACAAAAGAAAAAGAATAATGTACCGGCTTTGCAAGCATGTCCGCAACGCCGTGGTGTATGTACTCGTGTTTATACAACTACACCAAAAAAACCTAACTCAGCGATGCGTAAAGTTGCTCGTGTTCGTTTGACAAACGGTTTTGAAGTGACGTCTTACATCGGTGGTGAAGGCCATAACCTGCAAGAACATAGTGTTGTTCTTATCCGTGGTGGTCGTGTTAAAGATTTACCTGGTGTTCGTTATCACACAGTTCGTGGCGCCTTAGATACCTCAGGTGTGTCTGCTCGTCGCCAAGGCCGCTCTAAGTACGGCGCTAAGCGTCCGAAGGGCTAAGTACAAAACTTAAGCGTTAAACGTATAAAGTATTAGGAAAGACAAATGCCAAGAAGAAGGGTTGTTGCTAAACGTGAAGTACTGCCTGATCCGAAGTTTCAAAACATCGGTTTAGCCAAGTTTATTAACGTCATCATGAAAGATGGTAAAAAGTCAGTTGCAGAAAAAATTACATATGGCGCACTGGATTCAGTTGCTGAAAGTAAATCTGCAAATGGTCTGGAAGTTTTCCAAAAAGCCATCGAAAACATCAGTCCAATGGTCGAAGTAAAATCTCGCCGTGTTGGTGGTGCAACTTATCAGGTTCCGGTCGAAGTTCGCCCAGAACGCCGCGTGGCTCTTGCGATGCGTTGGTTGGTTGAAGCATCACGTAAACGTGGCGAAAAATCAATGGGTATGCGCTTGGCTGGTGAGATTGCAGATGCTTATGAAAACAAAGGCACTGCAGTTAAGAAAAAGAAGATACACACCGTATGGCAGAAGCAAACAAGGCATTTTCGCACTTCCGCTTCTAAAAAATATTTGCTCGTCACCAGCTTTGTTCTGGTGACGATTTGTTCTTTAACATTGTTGATTTAAGAGTAGCTAATAGTGGCACGAACTACACCTATTAACAGATACCGAAATATAGGCATCATGGCTCATATTGACGCGGGTAAAACCACGACAACTGAGCGCGTGCTGTTCTATACAGGTATTTCGCATAAAATTGGTGAAGTTCACAATGGTGCTGCTGTTATGGACTGGATGGAACAGGAACAGGAGCGTGGAATTACCATTACCTCAGCTGCTACTACCTGTTTTTGGGCCGGTATGGATCAACAATTTGAGCAACATCGAATCAACATTATCGATACCCCAGGTCACGTAGACTTTACGATTGAAGTAGAGAGATCTCTTCGTGTTCTTGATGGCGCGGTAGCCGTATTTTGCGCTGTAGGGGGTAGAGCCTCAGTCAGAAACCGTCTGGCGTCAAGCTAACAAATATCATGTACCTCGTCTCGCGTTCGTTAACAAAATGGACCGCCAGGGTGCTAATTTTCTTCGAGTCATTGACCAGATCAAGAATCGTCTTGGTGCAAAGCCTGTAGCGATGCAGTTACCTATTGGCGCCGAAGACGAATTTGAAGGTGTGGTTGACCTTGTTCAAATGAAAGCCATTTATTGGAACGAGGAAGACTTAGGCGTCACGTACGAGTTACGCGATGTCCCAGAATACATGTCAGCTGAATGCCAGAAGTATCATGAAGCTCTTGTCGAGTCAGCAGCGGAATCAAGTGAAGAATTGATGAACCAGTATCTTGAAGCTGGTGAATTAACGCTTGATGAAATCAAGCAAGGCATCCGTAACCAAACTCTTGCTAATGAAATCGTTCCTGTGTTTTGTGGTTCAGCGTTCAAAAATAAAGGTGTTCAAGCTGTTCTTGATGCTGTGGTCGAATATATGCCTGCACCAAATGACGTACCAGCCATTAAAGGTTTGGTCGACGTCGACAATCAAAAATACGAAACTCGTGAAGCTGACGACTCGCTCCCATTTGCCGCACTTGCATTCAAAATAGCAACAGATTCTTTTGTCGGTACCTTAACTTTTTTCCGTGTCTATTCTGGTGTATTAAAATCTGGTGATGCTGTCTTTAATCCTTTGAAAGGAAAAAAAGAACGTATTGGTCGCCTAGTCCAAATGCATGCTAATAGTCGAGAAGAGATATCAGAAGTTCGCGCTGGTGATATTGCTGCTGCAATCGGTTTGAAAGATACGATAACAGGTGAAACGCTTTGTGATATAGACCATAAAATCACACTGGAAAGAATGGAGTTTCCTGAGCCTGTCATTTCTGTTGCTATTGAACCAAAAACTCAGGCTGACCAAGAAAAAATGAGCATTGCTCTTGGCAAATTAGCTAAAGAAGATCCTTCTTTCAGAGTTTCTACCGATGAAGAGTCAGCTCAGACCATTATCGCAGGTATGGGTGAGCTTCATCTGGATATTATCATCGACCGTCTTAAACGTGAGTTTAGTGTCAGTGCTAATGTCGGTGCTCCACAAGTCGCCTATCGTGAAACAATTCGTAAAACTGTTGATGCAGAAGGTAAATTTGTGCGCCAAAGTGGTGGTAAAGGTCAATATGGTCACGTGTGGATCAAGATCGAACCACAAGAGCAAGGTGCTGGCTATGCCTTTGAAAATGCGGTTGTTGGTGGCACTGTGCCAAAAGAATATATTTCATCTGTAGATAAAGGTATACAAGAGCAGATGAAAAATGGTGTAATAGCCGGCTACCCTGTGGAAGATATCAAGGTAACCCTGTTTGATGGTTCCTATCATGATGTCGATTCCAGCGAAATGGCTTTTAAAGTTGCAGGCTCAATGGCTTTCCGGAATGGCGCTTTAGAAGCATCTCCGGTTCTGCTAGAACCTGTAATGGATATTGAGGTGGTAACACCCGAAGAATATATGGGCGATGTGATGGGTGATTTGAATCGCCGTCGCGGTATGGTCAGTGGTATGGACGATGCGCCTAGTGGAAAAATTATTAAGGCTGAAGTGCCTCTTGCAGAAATGTTTGGTTACGCAACTGATTTGCGTTCTGCTACACAAGGTCGAGCTACCTACTCTATGGAGTTCGCCAAGTACAGTGAAATACCAAACAATGTTGCAGAAGCGATCATTAACAAAACTAAATAACGTAAGTTAAACGAGGTAGACGAGAATGTCCAAGTCAAAATTTGAACGTACAAAACCCCACGTCAACGTGGGCACTATTGGTCACGTTGACCATGGTAAAACTACGCTGACAGCGGCGATCACCAAAGTGTTGGGTGAAATGTCTGGTGGTGAATTCAAAGATTACGCGGATATTGATAACGCACCAGAAGAAAGAGAGCGTGGTATCACTATCTCAACAGCTCACGTCGAATACGAAACAGCAAATCGTCACTACGCTCACGTAGACTGCCCAGGCCATGCTGACTATGTTAAAAACATGATCACCGGTGCGGCACAAATGGACGGCGCGATTCTAGTTGTTAACGCAGCAGACGGCCCTATGCCACAAACACGTGAACACATCCTGTTATCACGTCAGGTTGGTGTACCTTTCATCATTGTCTACTTAAACAAAGCTGACATGGTGGATGACGAAGAACTGATTGAATTAGTCGAAATGGAAGTCCGTGAACTGTTAGACAGCTACGACTTCCCAGGTGATGACACACCTATCATTGTTGGTTCAGCACTGAAAGCCTTGGAAGGCGACACAAGCGAGATTGGTGCACCATCAATCATCCGTTTAGCCGAAGCGATGGATACCTACTTCCCAGAACCAGAACGTGCCATTGACGGTGCCTTCCTGATGCCGATTGAAGACGTATTCTCAATCTCAGGTCGCGGTACAGTTGTTACCGGTCGTGTAGAGCGCGGTATTGTCAAAGTAGGTGACGAATTAGAAATCGTTGGTATTAAAGATACCCAAAAAACCACCTGTACAGGTGTTGAAATGTTCCGCAAGCTGTTAGACCAAGGTCAAGCAGGGGACAACGTAGGTGTCTTGTTACGTGGTACAAAACGTGAAGACGTAGACCGTGGTCAGGTACTGGCACACCCAGGCACTATCAAGCCACACACACGTTTTGAAGCGGAAGTGTATGTACTGTCGAAAGACGAAGGTGGTCGTCACACACCATTCTTTAATGGTTACCGTCCACAGTTCTACTTCCGTACAACAGACGTAACAGGCGCATGTGAATTACCATCAGGTGTAGAAATGGTTATGCCTGGTGATAACGTTAAGATGGACGTAACTTTGATTGCACCGATTGCGATGGAAGAAGGGTTACGTTTTGCTATTCGTGAAGGCGGCCGCACAGTTGGTGCCGGTGTCGTTAGTAAAATCGTTGAGTAATAGAAATGGCAGCAACCCAAACTATTAGAATTAGGCTGAAATCTTTTGATCATCGTTTGATTGATCAGTCAGCAAAAGAAATCGTTGAAACAGCGAAACGTACTGGTGCTCGTATTAACGGACCTATACCGTTACCGACAAAAAAGAACGTTTCACTGTATTGATTTCGCCACACGTGAATAAAGATGCTCGTGAACAGTATGAAATCCGTACTCACAAACGTCTTATGGATATTGTTGAGCCTACTGATAAAACAGTAGATGCTTTAATGAAACTGGACCTCGCCGCAGGCGTCGATGTCCAGATTAAATTGAATTAAGAGGGGCTGGGTCAATGACTATCGGACTCATCGGCCGTAAGCGTGGTATGACACGAATCTTCTCTGAAGATGGTGTTTCTACCCCAGTAACGGTAATTGAAGTAGAACCAAATCGTGTAAGTCAGCTTAAGACTGTCGATACGGATGGGTATAACGCAATTCAACTTACAGTTGGCGAGCGTAAAGCATCACGTGTGACAAAACCACAAGCTGGACATTTCGCAAAAGCACAAGCTGCTGCGGGTCGTAAAGTTATGGAGTTCAGAGTTGATGAACTGAGCGACTTAGCACTGGGTGCTGAAGTTAAAGTTGATATTTTTGAAGACGGACAAAAGATTGATGTGTCTGGTCTTACTAAAGGTAAAGGCTTTGCAGGTGTCGTAAAACGCTATGGTTTCCGTGGCGGTGACGCTACACACGGTAACTCTCTGTCTCATAGAGCACCTGGTTCTATTGGACAATGTCAGACTCCTGGCCGTGTATTTAAAGGCAAGAGAATGGCCGGACATATGGGTGACAAAAAACGTACCCTTCAAAACCTGTCAATCGTCAAGGTGGATGCAGATCGCAATTTACTGTTAGTAAAAGGCTCAGTGCCTGGCGCTACAGGTAGTGATGTAATTATCCGCCCGGCTGTCAAAGCCTAGTAAGATTCTTAGGGGAATAAACGTGGATCTTCAATTACAATCATTTGACGGCAAAAAAGCGGGAAACATTACAGTTTCTGATGCTTTATTTGACCGTGAGTATAATGAGTCATTAGTTCACCAAGTTGTTACAGCATACTTGGCTGGTGCTCGCAGTGGTACACATGCACAAAAAACACGTTCTGAAGTGAGCGGTGGTGGTCGTAAACCTTTCGCTCAAAAGGGAAGTGGTCGCGCTCGTGCTGGTACAATTCGTAGTCCTTTATGGCGTTCGGGTGGTACAACGTTTGCTGCTAAAAATCGTGATTACAGCAAAAAAGTTAATCGTAAAATGTACCGTTCAGCATTAGCAGTAATTCTGTCTGAATTACGTCGTAATGATGCATTAATTGTAGTCGACAAAGTTGAAGTTGACTCACCTAAAACGAAAGATTTGTTGACTAAGACAGCAAGCTTAGGTGTTTCTAATGCATTGATTGTGACTGAGAATGCTGCAGGTAACCTTGCACTAGCATCACGCAACTTATATGACATAGCTGCGACTGATGCAGCGCATGTGAATCCAGTAGCATTACTGCGCTTCGAAAAAGTTGTGATGAGCGAAGACTCTATTCGCAAATTAGAGGAGTCATTCGCATGAACTCAGAACGCTTAACAAAAGTAATTCTAGGGCCTGTGGTTGCTGAAAAAGCATCGCGTGTTGCTGAAAACAACAATCAGGTCGTACTGAAAGTATTACCTAATGCCAATAAAATCGAAATCAAACAAGCGGTTGAAACCTTGTTTGATGTGAAAGTTGCAGCAGTAACTACCACTAATGTTAAAGGTAAAGTCAAACGTACAGGCCGAGTAATGGGCAAACGTAGTGACTGGAAAAAAGCCTATGTGACATTAGCTGATGGTGCTGATCTCAACTTCCTTGGCGAATAGACATATAGAATACGTGTGAGGAATCAGGAATGGCATTAAAAAAGGCTAAACCTACATCAGCTGGACGCAGATTTGTTGTCCAAGTCAGTACACCTGGCTTGTATAACGGCCAACCATATGCGCCGTTAGTAGAGAAGAAGTCAAAATCTGGCGGTCGTAATAACGCTGGTCGTATTACTGTTAGACACCGTGGTGGTGGTCATAAACAACGTTATCGTTTGATTGACTTCAAACGTAATAAAGACGGTATCCCAGCGGTAGTAGAAAGAATTGAATACGATCCAAATCGTACTGCACATATTGCTTTACTGAACTATGTAGACGGTGAAAAACGCTACATTATCGCACCAAAAGGTGTGGTAGCTGGTGACCGTCTTGAGTCTGGTGAAGATGCAGCAATCCGTTCAGGTAATGCATTAAAACTGTCTGCTATCCCCCTGGGTAGTACAGTACACTGCATTGAACTTAAGCCTGGTAAAGGTGCACAGTTGGCACGTAGTGCAGGTAGTAGCGCACAGTATGTTGCTCGTGAGAATGGTTATGCAACAATCCGCTTGCGTAGTGGTGAAATGCGTAAAGTACCATTAGATTGCAAAGCTACAATGGGTGAAGTTGGTAACGGTGAACATTCACTACGTTCACTAGGTAAGGCAGGTGCGACTCGTTGGCGTGGTATTCGTCCTACAGTACGTGGTGTTGTAATGAACCCAGTTGACCATCCACATGGTGGTGGTGAAGGTCGTACATCAGGTGGTCGTCACCCAGTTACACCTTGGGGTGTACCAACCAAAGGCTACAAAACACGTAAGAATAAGCGTACTGACAATATGATCGTACGCCGTCGTAATCGTAAATAAGATTTAGGGAATCCTATGCCGCGTTCAATTAAAAAAGGTCCTTTTATAGACCAGCACCTTGAAAAGAAGGTCTTGGAAGCGAGAGAAACTGATAACAAACGTCCAATTAAAACTTGGTCACGTCGTTCGATGATTTCTCCAGAGATGATCGGTTTAACAATTGCCGTTCATAACGGTCGTCAACACGTACCGGTGTTTGTTACAGAAGATATGGTTGGGCATAAGTTGGGTGAGTTCTCACCAACTCGCACCTTTAAAGGTCATGCCGCTGACAAGAAATCTAAACGATAAGGTTAAGATATGGCTACAAAAGCTAAACTCAGCTACGCACGCATTTCCGCACAAAAGGTGCGCTTGGTTGCAGATCAAATCAGAGGTTTGCCAGTAGAACGAGCAATCAATCTACTAGCGTTCAGTCCTAAAAAAGCTGCAGAGCTTATGAAAGGTGTGCTGGACTCAGCGATCGCTAACGCTGAACATAATGACGGTGCCGACATCGACGAATTAGTCGTTTCAGCAGTCATGGTTGACGAAGGTCCTACCATGAAACGTATGCAGGCTCGCGCAAAAGGCCGCGGCAACCGTATTCTTAAACGCACAAGCCACATTACTGTGGTTGTAGACGAGAAGTAAGAGAGCAGACTTATGGGACAAAAGGTTCACCCAACAGGTTTTAGACTTGGTATAATTAAAGATTGGAATTCGATCTGGTATGCCGATTCAGCAGATTTCTCAAATATGCTGGGCAACGATCTTAAAGTACGTGACTTCCTTAAAGGAAAATTGTCACATGCTTCAGTTAGCAAGATCCAGATTGATAGACCAGCCAAAACTGCCAAAATCACAATTCACACAGCTCGTCCTGGAATTGTTATTGGCAAAAAAGGCGAAGATATCGATAAGTTGCGTCAAGAAGCGTCAAAACTGATGGGTGTACCTGTCAATGTCGGCGTTGAAGAAATTCGTAAGCCTGAACTTGACGCAACATTGGTTGCGGAAAGTGTAGCTCAGCAACTAGAGCGTCGTATTATGTTCCGTCGTGCTATGAAGCGTGCGGTTACTAATACTATGCGCCTAGGTGCTGAAGGTATACGTATTAATGTTGCAGGTCGTCTGAACGGCGCAGAAATCGCACGTACAGAATGGTATCGCGAAGGCCGTGTACCTCTGCATACATTACGTGCTGACATCGACTATGGTACAGCGGAAGCTAAAACTACATACGGTATCATCGGTGTCAAAGTTTGGATTTTTAAAGGTGAAGTTTTTGATGCATTTGCTCAAAACACACCTGCAGCTGAAAAATAAGGTTATAACCAATGTTACAGCCAAAAAGAACGAAATTTAGAAAGCAGCAGAAGCTGCGCAACAGAGGTCTTGCACATCGCGGAGCAAAAGTAAGCTTCGGTGAGTTTGGCTTGAAGTCTCTAGAGCGTGGACGTATCACAGCTCGTCAGATTGAAGCAGCTCGTAGAGCAATGACACGTCATATCAAACGTGGCGGTAAAATTTGGATTCGTGTATTTCCAGATAAGCCGATTTCAAGCAAGCCTTTGGAAGTACGTCAAGGTAAAGGTAAGGGTAATGTCGAGTACTGGGTGGCCAATGTTCAACCAGGTCGCATGCTCTATGAAATGGAAGGTGTGTCTGAAGAGATTGCACGTGAAGCATTCCGTCTGGCAGCAGCAAAACTTCCCGTTAAAACCACATTTGTAACGCGGGCGATACTGTAATGAAAGCAAGCGAAATTAGACAAAAGTCAACTGAAGATCTAGTTAAAGAACTAGGTGAGTTGCACAAAGAGCAGTTTAATCTGCGTATGCAGAATGCAACAGGGCAATTAACTCGCAATAGTGAGTTACAACGTGTTCGTAGAGACATTGCTCGCATTAAGACTGTATTGAACGAAAAGAGATAGGGCACGGAAATGAGTGATCAGCAAAGTACAGCACGTTCGTTAACCGGTCGTGTCATTAGTGACAAGATGGACAAAACAATTACCGTTCTGATCGAACGTAGAGTTGCCCATCCGATCTATAAAAAATATGTAAGACGTTCTACCAAATTACATGTTCATGATGAAAATAATGAATGTAACATCGGTGATACCGTCAGTGTTGCCTCAACTCGCCCACAGTCTAAGACAAAGTGCTGGAAGTTGGTCGAAATTGTCGATCGTGCGAAATAAGCAACTATTCAGTTTGGAGTTTAGACCATGATTCAAATGCAAAGTAGCCTGGAAGTCGCTGATAACAGTGGTGCCAGACGAGTAGAATGTATCAAAGTGTTGGGCGGTTCGCATAAACGTTATGCAGGTATCGGCGATGTCATCAAAGTGACAATCAAAGAAGCTGCCCCGCGCGGTAAAGTGAAGAAAGGTACTGTTCATAACGCAGTTATCGTAAGAACACGTAAAGGTGTTCGTCGTCCGGATGGCTCAGTAATTCGTTTTGACGAAAATGCTGCAGTACTTCTGAACGCGGCTCAGCAGCCGATCGGTACGCGTATTTTTGGACCAGTTACACGTGAACTACGTGGTGAAAAGTTCATGAAGATTATTTCTCTGGCACCAGAAGTACTGTAAAAGGAGCGCTGAGATGGAAAGATTAAAACAAGGCGATCAAGTTGTTGTATTAACAGGCAAAGATCGTGGTAAACAAGGCGAAATCTTAAGTCGAATTGAAAAAGATGGAAAAGTTAAGTTTGTCGTTCAAGGCATAAACTTAGTGAAAAAACATCAAAAACCCAATCCGGCTTTAGGTCGCACAGGTGGCATTATCGAAAAAGAAATGCCAATCGATGGGTCGAATCTGGCTTTATTAAACCCTGCTACAGGTAAGGGCGATAAAGTTGGGTTTAAAGTGCTTGAAGACGGAAAGAAAGTCCGCTTCTTTAAATCAAATGGCGAAGTTGTAAGCGCTTGAGCTTCGTATTAGGTAAAACACAGTGAGCAGATTAAAAGATTATTATCGTGAAACAGTAGTTAAACAGTTACAAGACGAGTTTAACTATAAGTCAGTAATGGAAGTGCCGCGCATCACAAAAATCACTCTTAATATGGGTGTTGGTGAAGCATTGACTGATAAAAAAGTGCTTGAAAATGCAATGGCTGACATGGAAAAAATTGCCGGTCAGAAACCCGTTGTGACAAAAGCAAAAAAATCAGTTGCAGGCTTTAAAGTTCGTGAAGGCTGGCCAATTGGATGTAAAGTAACATTACGTGCAGACCGCATGTATGACTTTCTTGACCGTCTGATTACCATTTCAATTCCTCGTATCAGAGACTTTCGTGGGTTAAATCCGAAGTCTTTTGATGGTCAAGGAAACTATAGTATGGGGATTAAAGAACAAATTATCTTCCCAGAAATTGAATATGACAGAATCGATAAATTACGTGGTATGGATGTCACCATTACGACAACAGCAAAAAATGCTGAAGAATCACGTGCTTTGTTAACTGCATTCAAGTTTCCATTTAGAAAATAAACAAGGTTGGATGGTAAAAGATTATGGCTAAACGTTGCATGATTAATCGCGAAATCAAAAGAGCGAAACTGGTTGAAAAATACGCTGCAAAACGTGCGGAATTAAAGAAACAAATGTTGGATATGTCTCTACCTGCTGAACAACGTGAAGCAGCGGCGACAAAATTCCACGCGCTTCCACGTAATTCAAGTCCTGTACGCATGAGAAATCGTTGTGAATTGACTGGTAGACCACACGGTTATTACCGTAAGTTTGGTTTATCAAGAAATAAGCTGCGCGAGCATGCAATGAAGGGCGATATCCCTGGTTTGGTAATGGCTAGTTGGTAATTACCAACCTGATTAGTGGAGCTATATAAATGAGTATGACAGATCCTATTGCTGATATGCTGACTCGCATTCGTAATGCACAGCAAGCAAATAAAGTCGATGTGAAAATGCCTTCATCAAAGGTAAAGATTAGCATTGCAAAAGTATTAGAAGATGAAGGTTACATTTCATCATTCAATGTGAGTGATGTAGAAGGTAAATCAATTTTGACAGTTACTCTTAAATATTTTGAGGGTAAACCTGTAATCGCTGAAATTAACCGTGTAAGTCGTCCTGGTTTACGTGTGTATAAATCAGCCGATGAATTACCACGTGTTGTTGGTGGTTTAGGTGTTGCTATCGTGTCTACATCTAAAGGTGTGATGGCTGACCGTAAAGCTCGCGCCTTAGGTCAAGGCGGCGAAGTTTTGTGCGCTGTTAGCTAAGCCTTTATTTATTGGAGATTGTAAAATGTCACGTATTGCAAATGCACCAGTACAAATTCCGGCAGGCGTAGAAATTTCACTGAGTGATACAGAAGTTACAGTTAAAGGTTCTAAAGGAACGTTGACGCGTAATATTCACCCTGATGTTAACGTCAGCCAAGAAGATTCAGCTTTGAAATTTGCAGCAAATGTTAATTCACAAGCTGCAGTGGCTTTAGCTGGTACAACCCGTGCCCTACTCAATAACATGGTTATTGGTGTTACAGAAGGCTTTGTGAAAAAGCTGACTCTGGTTGGTGTGGGTTACCGTGCTAAAGCTCAAGGAAATAAATTAGATCTAACCCTAGGCTTTTCTCACCCTGTTCAATATGAAGTACCTGAAGGTATTACTGTTGAAACACCAAGTCAGACAGAAATTGTTGTCTCGGGTGCTGATAAGCAGACTGTTGGTCAGGTTGCAGCAGAAATTCGCGCATACCGTTCACCAGAACCTTATAAAGGTAAAGGTGTACGTTATTCTGACGAACATGTTGCTCGTAAAGAAGCTAAGAAAAAGTAAATAGGCTGAAAAATGGATAAGAAAATTTCACGTTTACGTAGAGCAGCTAGAGCGCGTGCAAAGTTGAAAGAGTTAGAAGTTTATAGACTAACTGTTCACAGAACGCCTCGCCATATCTACGCACAAGTTCTGACTCATGACAGTTCTAAAGTTATCGCTACTGCATCAACTTTAGATGCTGAAGTGAAAAAAGACCTTAAAGCTACAGGCAATATTGATGCAGCAACAGCTGTAGGTAAAGCTATTGCAGAGCGTGCTGCTAAACAAGGTGTTACTGAAGTCGCTTTCGATCGTTCAGGTTTTAGATACCATGGTCGTGTAAAAGCATTAGCTGATGCAGCCCGTGAAAACGGCCTTCAGTTCTAATTTAAAAGGTAATTAACATGGCTCAGAATGATCAAAGACAAGCCAATAACTCTGATGGCTTAATTGAAAAATTAGTTGGTATTCGTCGCGTTGCTAAGGTTGTGAAAGGTGGTCGCGTATTTGGTTTCTCTGCTCTGACAGTTGTCGGTGACGGAAATGGTCGAGTTGGTTTCGGCCAAGGTAAAGCACGTGAAGTACCTGTTGCAATTCAAAAAGCGATGGATGAAGCCCGTAAGAATATGAAAACAGTTGCTCTGAAAGGCGATACACTGCAACACGCAGTGAAATCTAGCCATGGCGCAGCGAAAGTATTTATGCAGCCTGCATCTGAAGGTACAGGTGTTATTGCCGGTGGTGCGATGCGTGCAGTATTCGATGCTGTAGGTGTACATAACGTACTGGCTAAGTCAAATGGATCAACTAACCCACTTAATGTTGTTCGTGCAACGATTAAAGGGTTAACTGATATGAATAATCCTGAAGCAATTGCTGCCAAGCGTGGTAAGACAGTTGAAGAGATTACGGAATAATAAAGATGTCATCACAAGCTAAATTGAAAGTCACCTTGGTGAAAAGTACCATCGGTCGTCTAGCAAAACATAAAGCATGTGTATCTGGTTTAGGTCTTAGAAAAACTGGAAGCAGTGCCATCGTGCTAGATACACCTGAAAATCGAGGCATGATTAACCATGTATCGTATTTATTAAAGGTTGAGGAAGTTTAAGATGAACCTAAATACACTTGCTCCTGCTGAAGGTGAGAAAAAATCAGCAAAACGCGTCGGACGTGGAATCGGATCTGGTTTAGGCAAAACTTGTGGCCGTGGTCACAAAGGTCAGAAATCTCGCTCTGGCGGATTTCACAAGAGAGGTTTTGAAGGTGGTCAAATGCCTTTACAACGTCGTCTACCTAAAGTCGGTTTCAGTTCACGTGTTGGTCGTACAACGGCAGAGATTCGTCTGGATGATCTGAAAAAAGTGACAGCAGACACTATTGACCTGTTATCGCTGAAATCAGCTGGCCTTGTCCCAGAAAATACATTGCGTGTAAAAGTGATTAACTCAGGTGAGATTAAATCTGCAGTTAATTTGAAAGGCATTGTTGCAACCGCAGGCGCAAAAAGTGCGATTGAGGCTGCAGGCGGAAAAGTCGAAGAGTAATATAAGTGGAAAAAAACAGACAACAAGCTGCTGCAGCTATGCTCGGAAACGGTAAGTTTGGCGAATTGAAAAGTCGCCTACTATTCGTTTTAGGTGCATTGATCGTATATCGTATGGGGACATTTATGCCTGTTCCAGGCATTGACCCGGCGGCATTAGCGATTATGTTTGAACAGCAAAAAGGAACCATCTTAGACATGTTTAACATGTTTTCTGGTGGCGCCTTGCAGCGTTTGTCTGTTTTTGCTCTCGGTATCATGCCGTATATCTCAGCTTCCATCATCATGCAGCTTTTAACTGTTGTTCACCCTAAACTTGAACAACTTAAGAAGGAAGGCGCAGCTGGTAAAAGAAAAATTACGCAATATACCCGCTACGGCACGCTGGTTCTGGCTACATTCCAAGCTCTAGGTATTGCTATTGCATTAGAATCACAAAGTGCATCTGGTGTAAATGTTGTCATCGACCCAGGCTTTGTTTTCCGTATAACAGCAGTTATTACTCTAGTTACAGGAACAATGTTCTTAATGTGGCTTGGTGAGCAGATCACTGAACGTGGCATTGGTAACGGCATTTCATTAATCATCTTTGCTGGTATTGTCGCGGGATTACCTGCTGCAGTAGGTGGTACGTTAGAATTAGCGAGAACGGGTCAACTTCATGCTTTCTTAGTTATCGCTCTAATAATACTTGCGTTGGCTGTGACAGCATTTGTTGTCTTCGTCGAGAGAGCACAGCGCCGTATACCTGTGCATTATGCAAAACGCCAGCAAGGTAGAAAAATGATTGCTGGGCAGGTTACACATCTTCCATTAAAGCTGAATATGGCAGGTGTCATACCTCCAATTTTTGCTTCAAGTATCATACTGTTTCCTGCTACAATAGCCGGCTGGTTCGGCTCAACTGATGGTATGGGCTGGTTGAAGGATATATCTACACTGATGTCTCCTGGTCAACCAATGTATGTTATGGCTTACGCTGTAGCTATTGTTTTCTTCTGTTTCTTCTACACTGCTTTAGTGTTTAATCCTAAAGAAACTGCAGAGAACTTACAAAAGTCTGGCGCTTTTATTCCTGGTATTCGTCCAGGCGAACAAACAGCTAGATATATTGATACAGTGATGGGGCGTTTAACCTTAGCTGGAGCTATATATATTACTGCGGTGTGTTTGCTGCCAGAGTTTCTGATTTTATATTGGAGTGTTCCATTCTATTTTGGTGGTACATCTCTGCTGATTATCGTTGTTGTGGTAATGGATTTTGTTTCTCAAGTCCAGTCTCACATGATGTCTCAGCAGTATGAAAGTTTGATGAAAAAGTCAAATAAAAATAATGGTGGGATGTCTGGCTTTTTAGGCTAGAACCACGAATAAGGTTTGCTGGAGAAAAAACATGAAAGTTCAGGCGTCAGTTAAAAAGATTTGTCGCAATTGTAAAATTGTAAAAAGAAATGGTGTTTTACGGGTTATCTGTACAGAAGCTCGTCATAAACAGCGCCAAGGTTAATTGGCGAATATCTTTAGTTAGTTGTTGAACAAAACAATTGTATGTTACAATTCACTGTTCACTCCTGAGGAATTTAGGGTAAATCAATGGCTCGTATAGCTGGTATTAATGTTCCTGTGCAGAAGCACACTGTAATTGCTTTAACATCAATTTACGGTATTGGACGCACACGTGCTCAATCAATCTGTGAAGCTGCTGGAATCGCTCCAGACACAAAAGTAAGGGATTTGTCTGAGCAAGAAGTCGAAGTGCTTCGTACAGAAGTTGCAAAATTCACTGTAGAAGGTGATTTACGTCGTGAAGTATCTATGGATATCAAACGGTTGAAAGACCTTGGCTGTTTCCGTGGTGTTCGCCACCGTAGAGGTCTTCCGGTTCGCGGCCAAAGAACTAAAACAAATGCAAGGACTCGTAAAGGTCCTCGCCGTATGGTTAAGTAAGGATAAACGATGGCAAATTCATCAGCACGACAACGTAAACGTGTTAAAAAGAATGTTGTTGATGGCGTAGCACATGTGCACGCTTCATTTAACAACACAATCGTTACTATAACGGATCGTCAAGGTAATGCCTTGTCATGGGCAACATCTGGTGGTTGTGGTTTCCGCGGTTCACGTAAAAGCACTCCTTTCGCAGCACAGGTTGCTGCTGAGAAAGCTGGAGAAGTCGCTAAAGAATTTGGTATGAAGAACCTTGATGTAGAAATCAAAGGTCCTGGTCCAGGTCGTGAGTCAGCTGTAAGAGCTCTGAATAACTTAGGTTTTAAAATCACTAATATTTCAGACGTTACACCAATTCCTCACAACGGTTGCCGTCCACCTAAGCGTCGCCGCGTTTAATAGATTTCGGAGTAATACATAATGGGAAAATATCGTGGCCCAACTTGTAAATTAAGCCGTAGAGAAGGTACGGATCTGTTCTTGAAGAGCAGAGGCAACCCAATCGAAAGTAAATGCAAGATTGAAACAAAACCAGGTCAACATGGCGCTCGTAGAGGTCGTGACTCTGACTATGCAATGCAGCTTCGTGCTAAACAGCGTATTCGTCGTATTTATGGTGTTTTAGAAAAACAATTCCGTAACTACTACAAATCAGCAGATCAAAAGAAAGGTGCTACAGGTGTCAATCTGTTAAGCATGCTTGAACAGCGTTTAGATAACGTTGTTTACAGAATGGGCTTTGCTGGTACACGTGCCGAAGCGAGACAACTTGTTTCACATAAAGCTATTTTAGTTAATGGAAAAGCAACAAATATTCCTTCGTATCAAGTTAAAGAAGGTGATGTTGTAGAGATCCGTGAAAAAGCTAAGAAGCAAGAGCGTATTGCTAACGCAATGTCTGTTGCTGAACAATTAGGTTTTCCTGAATGGGTTGAAGTGAATACAAAAGCATTTTCTGGCACATTTAAACGTTTACCAGAACGTGATGAGCTTCCAGCCGAACTTTCAGAAAACTTGGTTGTAGAGCTTTACTCGAAATAATCATAACTAAACTTCATTAGAAGTTTACTAGAGGAATTTGCATGACGACTTACACGAGTCAATTTCTAAAACCAAGGATCGTAGATATCCAAAAGTTTAGTGATACGCGTACACGTCTTGTACTTGAGCCGTTAGAGCGTGGCTTTGGTCATACTTTAGGTAATGCACTGCGCAGAATCTTATTGTCTTCAATGGAGGGTGCTGCAGTTGTTGAAGCCCAAATCGATGGTGTTGTACATGAGTACTCTGCTATTGATGGTGTTCAAGAAGATGTCTTAGATATTCTTCTTAACATGAAAGGTATTGCGGTCAAACTTCATGAAGGCAATGAAGTCGTTTTGACTCTTAACAAAGAAGGTGTGGGCCCAGTCACAGCAGCTGATATTCAGTTACCACATAATGTTGAGATAGTGAATCCAGAACATGTCATCGCTAATCTCACAGGTGGTAGCCTTTCTATTACGTTTAAAGTAACTAAAGGTCGTGGCTACTCTGCAGCAAATACTCGTAATGTTGGTGAAGATGAAGACCGTGCTATTGGACAGCTCTATCTAGATGCCTCGTTCAGTCCAGTTCGTTTGGTTACATATAGCGTAGAAAGTGCACGTGTTGAAAACCGTACAGACTTAGACAAGCTAATCATTGATGTTGAAACAGATGGTACACTTGAAGCTGAAGACAGCATCAAATATGCGGCTACTATCTTAAGTGACCAGCTGACTTCATTTGTTGATTTCACTGTCATTGAAGAAAGTGTATCTGAACCAAAACAACCTGCTGTAGATCCAGCACTACTTCAAGCAATCGATGATCTTGATCTTACTGTGAGATCAGCAAACTGTTTGAAAGCAGAAAATATTTATTATGTAGGTGACTTAATTCAGCGTACAGAAATGGAATTGCTGAAAACACCGAACTTGGGTAAAAAGTCATTAACGGAAATTAAAGAAGTATTAGCCTCAAAAGGTTTGTCATTAGGTATGCACCTTGATAATTGGCCACCTGCTTCTTTAGAGCAAAAATAATACTGAAGTAATTCAGCATAAAAGAATAGGGTAACAACAATGCGTCATCGTAATTCTGGTCGTAAATTAAATCGTAACAGCAGCCACAGAAAGGCTATGTTCAAAAACATGGCTACATCTTTGTTTGAACACGAAATCATTCGTACCACTTTGCCTAAGGCTAAAGAGTTACGTGGTGTCGTTGAGCCTCTGATTACTTTAGGCAAAAAAGATTCTGTAGCGAATCGCCGCTTGGCTTTCGCAAGACTTGGCGATAGAGAAGCTGTAACAAAGCTTTTCAATGTCATTGGTCCACGTTCAGCTAGTCGCCCTGGTGGCTATGTAAGAATCCTGAAAACAGGATTCCGTCAAGGTGATAAAGCCCCAATGGCGATCGTGGAGCTAGTAGACAGAGATATTCAAGAGTCAGAAGCTGCTGAATAAGCATTAGCTGATTTAAGAAATAATAGAAAAGCCGGCTTTATGCCGGCTTTTCTGTTTATGTAAGCATTAATTTAAAAAAAGCGCTTGCATACATTAAAGGCTTCGCGTAATATGCGCTCCTCTTGCTGATGAGGGAGCCTTTCGGGGCTAAGTCAATCGGCAAATGATTTAAAGTTTACGCCGTAACAAAAACGTAAAAATTAAGTTGACAGTCAGGCAGAGAGCTGTATAATTCTCGCTTCTTTGTTGCAGCGAACATCGGCGACAAAGCGCTCTTTAACAAACTGGTATCAAGTAATTTGTGTGGGTGCTTACGTTAGGTCACTAGAAGATCTGACGCTTAGTATTTACATGCTAACGTCAAAATGAGTTTTGTAGTTTTTTTAAAAGCTACGCCAAAAATTAAACTGAAGAGTTTGATCATGGCTCAGATTGAACGCTGGCGGCATGCCTAACACATGCAAGTCGAACGATGAAGTCTAGCTTGCTAGACGGATTAGTGGCGGACGGGTGAGTAATGTATAGGGATCTGCCTAGTAGTGGGGGACAACAGCCGGAAACGGCTGCTAATACCGCATACGCTCTACGGAGGAAAGCGGGGGCTCTTCGGACCTCGTGCTATTAGATGAACCTATATCAGATTAGCTAGTTGGTGGGGTAAAGGCCTACCAAGGCGACGATCTGTAGCTGGTCTGAGAGGATGATCAGCCACACTGGGACTGAGACACGGCCCAGACTCCTACGGGAGGCAGCAGTGGGGAATATTGGACAATGGGGGCAACCCTGATCCAGCAATGCCGCGTGTGTGAAGAAGGCCTTCGGGTTGTAAAGCACTTTCAATAGGGAGGAAAGGTTGTAAGTTAATACCTTGCAACTGTGACGTTACCTATAGAAGAAGCACCGGCTAACTCCGTGCCAGCAGCCGCGGTAATACGGAGGGTGCAAGCGTTAATCGGAATTACTGGGCGTAAAGCGCGCGTAGGCGGTTATTTAAGTCAGATGTGAAATCCCCGGGCTCAACCTGGGAATTGCATTTGATACTGGATGGCTAGAGTGTGGTAGAGGTGAGTGGAATTTCAGGTGTAGCGGTGAAATGCGTAGAGATCTGAAGGAACATCAGTGGCGAAGGCGACTCACTGGGCCATTACTGACGCTGAGGTGCGAAAGCGTGGGTAGCAAACAGGATTAGATACCCTGGTAGTCCACGCCCTAAACGATGTCAACTAGGTGTATGGAGAATTTATTCTTTGTGTATCGAAGCTAACGCGATAAGTTGACCGCCTGGGGAGTACGGTCGCAAGACTAAAACTCAAATGAATTGACGGGGGCCCGCACAAGCGGTGGAGCATGTGGTTTAATTCGATGCAACGCGAAGAACCTTACCTGGCCTTGACATGTAGCGAACTTTCCAGAGATGGATTGGTGCCTTCGGGAACGCTAACACAGGTGCTGCATGGCTGTCGTCAGCTCGTGTCGTGAGATGTTGGGTTAAGTCCCGCAACGAGCGCAACCCCTGTCCTTAGTTGCCATCATTTAGTTGGGCACTCTAAGGAGACTGCCGGTGACAAACCGGAGGAAGGTGGGGATGACGTCAAGTCATCATGGCCCTTATGGCCAGGGCTACACACGTGCTACAATGGCTAGTACAAAGGGTTGCTAACTCGCGAGAGTATGCTAATCCCATAAAGCTAGTCGTAGTCCGGATCGCAGTCTGCAACTCGACTGCGTGAAGTCGGAATCGCTAGTAATCGCGGATCAGAATGCCGCGGTGAATACGTTCCCGGGCCTTGTACACACCGCCCGTCACACCATGGGAGTTGGCTGCAAAAGAAGTAGGTAGACTAACCTTCGGGAGGTCGCTTACCACTTTGTGGTCAATGACTGGGGTGAAGTCGTAACAAGGTAGCCCTAGGGGAACCTGGGGCTGGATCACCTCCTTTTATAAAGGTGACCGGCGTAAGTGCCTACACAAATTACTTGATGCTGAAAGAGAAATATCTGGGTCTGTAGCTCAGTTGGTTAGAGCGCACCCCTGATAAGGGTGAGGTCGGTGGTTCAAATCCACCCAGACCCACCACTTTTCCTCCTATTGAATTTTATAAACTGGCTCATTTGCACAAGCAAACGTCACCAGCTTAAAAATCCAATTTGAGAAAAAGCCCTTTGATTGGGGTGATGTGGTACCCATGGACGTCTCAGAATACTGGGGCTATAGCTCAGCTGGGAGAGCGCCTGCCTTGCACGCAGGAGGTCCGCGGTTCGATCCCGCGTAGCTCCACCACTATTTCTCTTTACGTGATACATACTGGATAGCTTATTTGATAAGTAAGTTACTCAGTGTTTATACACTGCTCTTTAACAAAACGGAAAGAAGTAACAAGGCAGAATGAAATACTGTAGTGATACAGCGTGACATTCTAAGTAAAGAAAAACTTATGTCGCAATAAGATAGACATATAACGTCAAGTTAATTTGGGGTTATATGGTCAAGTGAATAAGCGCACATGGTGGATGCCTTGGCGATAAGAGGCGAAGAAGGACGTAGAAATCTGCGATAAGCGTTGGCGAGTTGATAAACGAGCTGTGACCCAACGATCTCCGAATGGGGCAACCCACTTACCTATGGTAAGTATCCTTAAGTGAATACATAGCTTAAGGAGGCGAACCCGGCGAACTGAAACATCTAAGTAGCCGGAGGAAAAGAAATCAACCGAGATTTCCCTAGTAGCGGCGAGCGAACGGGAAGTAGCCTGCAAGTGATATTTAACGTATTAGTGGAACATTCTGGAAAGGATAGCGATACAGGGTGATAGCCCCGTACACGAAAATGCGTTATTGGTACTAGGCTTGCGACAAGTAGGGCGGGGCACGAGAAACCTTGTCTGAACATGGGGGGACCATCCTCCAAGGCTAAATACTCCTTATCGACCGATAGTGAACCAGTACCGTGAGGGAAAGGCGAAAAGAACCCCGTTGAGGGGAGTGAAATAGAACCTGAAACCGTGTGCGTACAAGCAGTAGGAGCAGACTTGTTCTGTGACTGCGTACCTTTTGTATAATGGGTCAGCGACTTAATTTATGTAGCGAGCTTAACCGAATAGGGGAGGCGCAGGGAAACCGAGTCTTAATAGGGCGACTAGTTGCATGGATTAGACCCGAAACCTGGCGATCTATCCATGGTCAGGATGAAGGTTGGGTAACACTAACTGGAGGTCCGAACTCACGTATGTTGAAAAATGCGGAGATGAACTGTGGATCGGAGTGAAAGGCTAATCAAGCCAGGAGATAGCTGGTTCTCCTCGAAAGCTATTTAGGTAGCGCCTCGTATCTCACTCTCGGGGGTAGAGCACTGTTTGGGCTAGGGGGTCATCCCGACTTACCAACCCCATGCAAACTCCGAATACCGAGAAGTGCAATTACGGGAGACAGACGGCGGGTGATAACGTCCGTCGTCAAAAGGGAAACAACCCAGACCATCAGCTAAGGTCCCAAAATTATGGCTCAGTGGAAAACGATGTGGGAAGGCCCAGACAGCTAGGAGGTTGGCTTAGAAGCAGCCACCCTTTAAAGAAAGCGTAATAGCTCACTAGTCGAGTCGGCCTGCGCGGAAGATGTACCGGGGCTTAAGCCATATACCGAAGCTATGGATGCGTGTTTACACGCATGGTAGAGGAGCGTTGTGTAAGTCTGTGAAGGTGTGTTGAGAAGCATGCTGGAGATATCACAAGTGCGAATGCTGACATGAGTAACGATAAAGGGGGTGAGAGGCCCCCTCGCCGAAAATCCAAGGTTTCCTGCTCAACGTTAATCGGAGCAGGGTGAGTCGGCCCCTAAGGTGAGGCAGAAATGCGTAATCGATGGGAAACAGGTTAATATTCCTGTACTTGTTATTACTGCGATGGGATGACGGAGAAGGTTAGGTCAGCCAACTGTTGGATATGTTGGTTTAACTGCGTAGGCGTGCTGAATAGGAAAATCCGTTTGGCTTAGCTGAGACAGGACGACGAGTGCCATTAGGCGCGAAGTGATTGATACCCAGCTTCCAGGAAAAGTCTCTAAGCTTCAGGTAATAACGAACCGTACCCCAAACCGACACAGGTGGATGGGATGAGAATTCTAAGGCGCTTGAGAGAACTCTGGTGAAGGAACTAGGCAAAATAGCACCGTAACTTCGGGAGAAGGTGTGCCCCTGTTAGGTGAAGTGACTTGCTCACGGAGCTGAAGGGGGTTGCAATGACCAGGTGGCTGCGACTGTTTATTAAAAACACAGCACTCTGCAAACTCGAAAGAGGACGTATAGGGTGTGACGCCTGCCCGGTGCTGGAAGGTTAATTGATGATGTTAGTTTAGGCGAAGCATTTGATCGAAGCCCCAGTAAACGGCGGCCGTAACTATAACGGTCCTAAGGTAGCGAAATTCCTTGTCGGGTAAGTTCCGACCTGCACGAATGGCGTAACGATGGCCACACTGTCTCCACCAGAGACTCAGTGAAATTGAAATTGCGGTTAAGATGCCGTATACCCGCGGCTAGACGGAAAGACCCCGTGAACCTTTACTACAGCTTTGCACTGAACTTTGAACCTACTTGTGTAGGATAGGTGGGAGACGTTGAAGCGATGACGCTAGTTATCGTGGAGTCAACCTTGAAATACCACCCTGGTATGTTTGGAGTTCTAACCTACGCCCATTATCTGGGCGAGGGACAGTGTATGGTGGGTAGTTTGACTGGGGCGGTCTCCTCCCAAATTGTAACGGAGGAGCACGAAGGTACACTAAGCATGGTCGGACATCATGCGGTTAGTGCAATGGCAAAAGTGTGCTTGACTGCGAGACAGACACGTCGAGCAGGTACGAAAGTAGGTCATAGTGATCCGGTGGTTCTGAATGGAAGGGCCATCGCTCAACGGATAAAAGGTACTCCGGGGATAACAGGCTGATACCGCCCAAGAGTTCACATCGACGGCGGTGTTTGGCACCTCGATGTCGGCTCATCACATCCTGGGGCTGTAGCCGGTCCCAAGGGTATGGCTGTTCGCCATTTAAAGTGGTACGCGAGCTGGGTTTAGAACGTCGTGAGACAGTTCGGTCCCTATCTGCCGTGGGCGTTTGAGAATTGAGAGGAGCTGCTCCTAGTACGAGAGGACCGGAGTGGACGTACCCCTGGTGTTCGGGTTGTTGTGCCAACAGCATTGCCCGGTAGCTATGTACGGACGGGATAACCGCTGAAAGCATCTAAGCGGGAAGCCCCCTCAAGATAAGTTCTCACTGGGATTTAATCCCCTGAAGGGCCGTGGAAGACTACCACGTTGATAGGCTGGGTGTGGAAGTGCAGTAATGTATGGAGCTAACCAGTACTAATTGCCCGTGAGGCTTGACCATATAACCCCAAGGGAACTTGGGGAGTTGCGACCTCTTTACGCAATATCTTGTTACCGATTTCCGAGAGTCAGTTTAGAACTGACTATGCCAGTTATGCCTGGCGGCCATAGCGAGTTGGCCCCACCTGATCCCATCCCGAACTCAGAAGTGAAACGACTTAGCGCCGATGATAGTGTGGGAGTTCCCATGTGAAAGTAGGTCACTGCCAGGCTTTAATATAAAACAAGCCCATCCAATCGGATGGGCTTTTTTTATATCTGATAGTTTTGCATTGACCTCACCTGAACATGGCAACACCCCATGTGACATTTTTGTCAGGAACAAAAATGGACAGCGATAGCTGCCCGAAGGGTGAAGTGCAGGGAGACACTTCATCAAAGTAGGTCACCGATAACGGCTCCTACGTTATCGGTATACACGACATCCGTGTAAATAATGGCCAGGCTTTAATAGATCAGTAAAGAGCACCTTTAACATGGGCGCTTTTTTGTAGATTGTAGATTTCTATACACCTTACCCAGCCATATCGAAATTGCATCATAACGGCTCATTCCTCAGTTCTAAAGCTTCTTATGAAACTGTGAGTAAGCTGAAGTCAGTAATTTAATTGGTAGAAATGAAGCGGTTTGTTCTATGTTGTTGTTAACAAAGCATCATGTTTGAGTTTATGAATTTATTATTCAAACAAAGCTTAGAAATAATAATAGTGTCTGTTATATCTTCTATATAGCCAAAATACATCCTAGTCATTAACCAGTCTGTCACTAAATTGAAGTAAAATAGGCTTTTTATAATATTGAAATCAAGCAAGGCGATTGATGTACAAAACACTGATTTACTTTTTTATCGCCTGCTTAATAACAGCATGCTCAGACGATAGCCAAGAGCTAGAATTCAATAGTACTCTTCCCCTTCCACTCGCAACAGATGTTGATTACGCTTCTGATATTAAACCAATCATTGAGGAAAAATGCGTCGTTTGTCACGGCTGTTTTGATGCGCCCTGTCAATTGAAAATGGAATCAACAGAGGGGTTCCTACGTGGTGCAACAAAATTAAATGCTTATGACGGAACAAGGCAAGAGCCTATTGTTCCGACAAGGCTGTTTACAGACGCCAATTCAGAAGAAGAATGGCGTAACGCAGGTTTCTATTCAATACTTTCTGGTCAAAATGCTCAGGCGTCATTGTTATATCGAATGCTAGCTTTGGGTAAAACTCATCAATTTAAAGACAATAGTAAATTACCAGAAGAACTTGATATTAGTATTCGTCGTGAAAACCAATGCCCTACCGTCGATACCATTTCTGAGTATGAAAAAAGTTATCCTCTCACAGGCATGCCCTTTGCTGTATCAGGTTTGACAGATGATGAGTTTTCAACAATCAGCGGATGGTTATATCAAGGTGCCAAGGTTTCTGAGGATCAGGTTGAGTTAAATAAAAATGAGATTTCGTCCATAGAAGAATGGGAATCGTATCTTAATCAAACATCAAATCAACGTAAACTGGTTAGTCGGTGGTTATATGAGCATTTATTTTTAGCTCATCTCTACTTTGATGATAAGCAAGACAACACACATTTCTTTGAACTGGTCAGATCCTATTCACCGCCTGGTGAACCAATTTCTATCGTAAAAACGCGTCTACCGAACTCTGAGCCTGAACATCCGATCTACTATCGACTGCGATTAGTCAAAGGTATTACCGTTCATAAACGGCATATAACACTTTTGTTTGATGACAAACTTAAGAAGCATATAGAAAAACTTTTTTCACTGATAAATGGGATGTCGATATATTACCTGGCTACGACTACGAAGCTCGAGCTAATCCCTTTGTTACTTTTTCAGCTATACCAGCAAAAGCACGCTATCAATTCTTACTTGATCACGCTGAATATTTCACACGTACTTTTATCCGCGGTCCTGTATGTCGCGGTCAAATAGCAACAGATGTCATTCGTGATCAGTTTTGGGTCATGTATCAAGATCCAGCCAATGATCTTTTCATCACAGATCCTAAATACAGAAAAAAGTTGAACCACTCCTTGGCTTGCCTGGACAAGATGATAATCTGACAGAAACGAAAGAAAACTGGGATAAATATAAAGATAAACGAAATGCCTATTTATCTTTACGAGATCATCATTATCAAGATGCACCGTTAAACTGGACTTCGACTAAAGCGATTTGGGATGGAGGCGGGAATAATACCAATGCTTTTTTAACTGTGTTCAGACACTTTGATAATGCCAGTGTTGTAAGGGGCATGGTCGGGCAGGTTCCTCAAACACTTTGGTGGATGGATTTTCCTCTGTTTGAACGAACATATTATGAATTAGTTGTTAATTTTGATTTGTTTGGCAATGTAGCTCATCAGCTTCAAACACGGCTTTACTTTGATCTAATCCGTAACGGGGCAGAGCATAACTTTCTTCGACTATTACCACGAGACAAACGCAAATCAGTCTTAAATGATTGGTATCGGGGAATGGGGGTGGTAAAGACTTACTTCACATACGCGCCGCTTGATATTGATATCAGAACGGAAGAGACATTTTCCTCTGATGATATTAAAAACGAACTGGCTAATAGACTATTGACGCAGTTTAGTCAGGTGAACGCGGCTGGAAATGATCCTATCAATCGTTGTCAAAATCAGCATTGCTTCAGGGTGTCTCAGACAGATTGGAAACAAAAGGCTGATTCAAGGTTAAGTCGATTAACGAATTCTTCATTCCAAGAGAAGTCGGGGCTTCAGTTCTTACCTGAACTGACTTTTATACGAGTGAAGCATGGTGATGAAAGAACGGTATATTCTTTAATTCGAAATCGTTACCACAGTAATGTGGCCTTTCTTTTTGGTGAGTCATTACGCTATAAGCCTGAAAAAGACAGTCTAACGGTCTATCCTGGTATTGCTGGTAGTTATCCTAATTTTATCTTTGATATTGAAACAGATGAATTGGAAGTCTTTGAGAAATCGTTAATGGAAGCGAAATCTGAAGAAGCATTTGATGCCTTAGTTGAGAATTGGGGCGTGCGTAGAACACATCCAAAGTTTTGGCAAATATTCCATGATTTCACTCAATGGCAACGTGAGCAAAAGCCAATTGATGCCGGTGTGTTCGATGCAAACCGCTATGAGAATCTGTAAATAAGATCTTAGTGACGTTTCAAATAGTTTTTTGACAGGCTAAACAATAAAACTTTAAGTTGTGTTGTGCGTGTCAACCTTGGTCGGCTGAAAATGTTGTCATCATTTTGAGCCATTAATATGTTTAATGTTTCTATTCCTCCCAACGTCATTGCTCTGATTTCCCAGCCCAATCGTCCCTGAATAGCATTACCAAGCTCAACACCTTCATTCATGGTATCCATGGTTTGTTGAAATAGATGACGAAGCAGGGGAGCTAATTTACGGCTATTTGTGGAAGTAATGTCATCCTCGGTCAGTCCTGCTTCGGCAAGCATTTGTTGAGGGATATATATCCTGTCGTTCTCTACTTTATCTTGCAGAATATCCTGATAAAAATTAATTAACTGCAAAGATGTGCAAATTGCGTCAGATTCACTCAGCTGCTGTTGAGTGGGCTGACCATTCAAATGCAGTAATAAACGACCAACTGGGTTAGCAGAGCGTTGACAGTAATCCAAAACGTCTTCCATCGTTTGATAGCGTTTTTTGACAACGTCCTGCATAAAAGCTGACAGCAAGTCATTAAATAAATAGATGGGTAACTGAAACTGCGTGATGACATCATCAAGCGCGATGAAGATTGGATCAGTGCCGGTATATTTTCTATGCTCTATATCAGTCAGATTCTTGTGGTAGCTTTGTAGATTTGCTATCCGCTCAGCTCTGTTAAATTGCCCTTCGTCAGCAAAATCATCTGCAGTGCGTGCAAAAGCATAAATAACAGCAATGGGTTTTCTTAGGCGCTTGGGAAGCAAAACTGAGGCGACTGGGAAATTCTCGTAGTGAGATTTTGCAAGTGTTAAGCAAAAATCATACGCTGCAACCAAGTCTTTATTCGATGCCATAACGTGAGAGTTAAATCCAATTCAGGATTTCTTCCGGTTTATAAATCGTGCCTTTGGCCTGCCAGCTTTCAGGTCGATCAGTACTTTTTAAGTAGCCATAATGGGCGATGAGCGTGTCCATATTCACAACATTGCCTGCCTCAATATCGCGCTCAGCATCACCGATATATAAGCAGTTTTCAGGCTTAACCTTAGCGACATTACATGCAAATAGCATCGGATCTGGGTGAGGTTTGCTATGGGCTGTGGTATCTCCACTCACGATACAACTTGCCCGCTCACTCAGGCTTAATGCTTGCATCAAAGGGGCGGTGAGAAATGCAGGTTTGTTCGTAATCACTCCCCATTTTGAACCACTCTTTTCAATTGTTTGAAGAACCTTGTCCAGACCATTAAAGAGCTTGGATTCACGAGTGATATGCAAACGATATAGTTCAATAAATCGTGCTTGTATTGCCTGATATTCAGGAGCGTCAGGTGTTAGGCCAAAAGCGAGCTTAATTAGTCCTGGACTTCCATCACTCGCGACTGGACGGATGGTTTCCAGTGAGAGCGAGGGGGCTTGATGTTCAGCTAGTACCTGATTAAGTGCATAAGCTAAATCTGGGGCGGTATCGACCAGTGTGCCATCCAGGTCAAAAAACACAGCATCGTATTTTGGCATATTAGATTTTTTTGCAGTGGATGAGGTAGTTGACCTTTACGTCGCTGCCAAGACTAAACTGTCGAGTCAGAGGATTGTAATTCATTCCAGTGATATCTTTGGCCTTGAGCCCAGCTTGTCGGCACCAAGCAGATAATTCAGCTGGACGAATAAAGCGTTTGTAGTCATGAGTGCCTTTTGGCAACATTTTCATAACGTATTCTGCACCCAGTACAGCCAGAAGATAGGCCTTAGGGTGACGGTTTAATGTCGAAAAGAAGACATCACCACCTGGTTTCACCATATCGGCACATGCTTGAATAATAGAGGCTGGATCTGGGACATGCTCCAGCATTTCAAGACAGGTGACGACATCATAATGCTCAGGCTGCTGGCTAGCCATTTCTTCAGCTGTGATCTGTTGATAATTGATGGTCAGACCAGCTTCTAAGGCATGTAGCTTTGCTATATTCAATGGCATTTCACCCATGTCGATACCGGTCACATTGGCTCCACTTTTTGCCAAGGCTTCAGAAAGAATACCGCCACCGCAGCCCACGTCAATAACATTGGCATCTGACAATGTTGTTCGTTTTGCAATGTAAGCTAAACGAATTGGATTCAGATCATGCAACGGTTTTGATTGACCTTCCAGGTCCCACCAACTTGATGCTAAAGCATCAAATTTTGCTACTTCATTTAAGTCGACATTTGCTTGAGTTTGGCTCATTGACCCTGTGATCCTATTTTGATTGCCCACTGTTGGGCGTCTTGAATAACTTTTGTTTCATTCAATGTCAGAAGTTGGCGTGAGTTTAGTAATTGTTTACCAGCCACCCAGACATCAGTGACTTTATCACGGCTGCTGGCATACACCAGCTGAGATACCACATCATAAACCGGCTGTGTTTCGATATCTGATAACTGAACAGCAACGATATCAGCTTGTTTGCCTACTTCGAGTGAGCCAATTTCTTGCTCCATTCCCAATGATTTTGCCGCATTTATGGTCGCCATTTCTAAGGCCGTGTGTGCTGGTACGGCTGCCGCATCACCCGCCACGGCTTTAGCCAATAAAGCGGTTTGTCGCATTTCTGCAAACATATCTAGATCGTTATTAGATGCTGCACCATCTGTTCCAATCGTGACATTGATGTCATTTTTATGCAGCTCAGCTACCGGACAAAACCCACTAGCCAGTTTTAAATTTGATTCAGGGCAATGAGCGATGTGAACACCCGCTTCGGCGCACCACTTTATTTCATCGGAGGTCAGTTGTGTCATATGAACAGCAAGCAGCCTTGGAGAAAGTAGTCCGATGTGTTGCAAACGCTCGAGCGGCCTTACGCCATATTCCTTTAAACTGTGGGCAACTTCATCGGCAGTCTCATGAATATGCATACTGATGGGCATATCCATTTCTTCGGCATTGGTAATGATCTGTTCCAGAGTTTTGTTTGCCACAGTGTAAGGCGCATGCGGCGAATAAATGGTGTTGATTCGAGGGTGGTGACGATAGTGATCGTGTAGTTGATGCCCCTTATGCAAATACTCTTCTACCGAGCTGGCCCAGTTTGTAGGAAACTCAATGACAACAATGCCCAGACTGGCGCGAATACCTGATTTATCCACGATTCTAGCCGTGGCATCAGGGAAAAAATACATATCATTAAAATAGGTCGTGCCTCCACGTATCATCTCTGCGATGGCAAGTGCACTACCTGCTTCAACAAAGGCATCACTTACATAGGCATTTTCTGCCGGCCAGATATGATCATTGAGCCAGGTCATCAACGGTAAGTCGTCCGCTAAGCCTCTAAACAATGACATGGGTGTATGCGCATGGTTATTGATTAAACCGGGAATTAAACAATGCTCACTGAGATCATGGATAACATTTGCAGAATAAAGCTGTTTTGCCTGTTCTTGTGGCAGAAGCGCTACAATACGTGCATCCTTGACAATGATGGCGTGGTTTTCTAACACGGTTTGGTCTTTTGTTACTGGAACTACCCAGCGTGCATTGATGATCAGATCGACATTTTCCATAGACTTCGATTATACCGTTGAGCTGAATGAAAACCTATTCTAAACATTTATCATGACAAACTAATCACAACAAAGATTCATCAAGCATGACAGGAGCTTGTTTTGACCAGATTATTACAGACAATTGAACCCATCTTATGGCGTGATGAACAACTCCATTTGCTTGATCAGCGTGTATTACCCCATACCGAGAAGTGGTTGACTTACCATGATTCTGATGCCGTGGCAGAAGCCATTAAATTAATGGTGGTGCGGGGGGCGCCGGCTATTGGTGTCACTGCGGCTTATGCTGTGGTGTTAGCGGCAAGAGAAGCCTGGTTCAGTGCTGGTGAAAACTGGAAAGAAGCTGTGGAACCTGCACTAAAAAGACTAACAAGCTCAAGGCCAACGGCGGTGAATTTATCTTGGGCGATTGAGCGTATGAAACAAGCCTGCGCTTCATTGTCTAAATATGAATCACCTGAACCAGTTTTGCTGGCGCTGGCTGATCGCATACAGCAAGAAGACATTAAAGCAAATAGAACCATGGGGCAGTATGGTGCTGATTTGCTGGATAATGACAGTATCGTGTTAACGCACTGTAATGCGGGGGCTCTTGCCACGGCGGGTTTTGGCACAGCATTAGGCGTTATTCGTCAGGGCTTCTTGGATGGCAAAATTGAGCATGTCTATGTCGATGAAACTCGGCCATGGTTGCAAGGTAGTCGGTTAACGGCATGGGAGCTCATGCAAGAAGGCATTCCGATGACCTTGCAAGCTGATGTGGCTGCTGGCGCATTGATGGCTAGTGGCCGCTTGGACTGGGTTATTGTTGGTGCTGATAGAATTGCCTCAAACGGTGATACGGCGAATAAAATTGGTACGTATTCATTAGCTGTTTTAGCGAAATATCATGGTGTGAAAGTGATGGTGGTCGCCCCAACGACAACAATTGACTGGTTGCTCGAAAACGGTAGCCTGATTCCGATTGAACAACGCATGAGTTCTGAAGTCTCAGAAATAGGTGGGCATGTCATTGCGCCGGTAGAGGTGCCTGTTTCGAATCCGGCATTTGATGTCACGCCAGCATCGTTAATTGATGCCATTGTGACGGAAGAGGGCGTGGTCAGTAATCCATCAAAAGAAAAAATGCAGCAACTAAAAAAGGAGGGCAAATAATGACGCAAACAGCACTAGTGACCGGAAGTAACCGCGGGATTGGATTGGAACTCTGCCGTCAGCTTAAAGAAAAAGGGATGCATGTTATTGCAACCTGCCGCAAAGCTTCATCTGAATTAAACGCCTTAAATGTAGAAGTCATTGAGGATGTGGAAGTGAGTCAGCCGAAAAGCTTGGCTAAACTGGCTGAGTCATTAGGAAGTAGAAAAATAGATTGGCTTATCAATAATGCCGGTATTGCCGGTGGGATTGGGCTTGGGCAAATAGATGAAGAGGCGATTGATGACTTTGTCAGAATGTATCGTGTGAATAGTCTTGGCCCCTTACTGACCACTCAAGCACTTCTTAAGCACTTGGGTCAGGGTAGTAAAGTCGGCATTATTACTAGCCGTATGGGCTCGATTGATGATAATGATTCTGGCGGAAGTTATGCCTACCGCATGTCTAAATCAGCCGTGAACGCTGCCGGGAAATCTCTGTCGGTTGACTTGAAACCCAAGGGCATTGCTTTAGCTATTTTACATCCAGGCTGGGTACGTACTGATATGACCGGCCATGGTGGTTTGATTGATCCCGATGAATCAGCAGCAGGACTTATCCAACGTATGGAAGAATTATCACTCGAAACCAGTGGCACCTTCTGGCACACGAATGGTGAAATATTGCCTTGGTAAAGTTGTGTTGTTAGATGTATTCCTACCCTGAACTGAGCCGACAGCAGCAAGAAAGTCTGCCGGTGTTACATGCACCGGCATTACCCTTGGATGCACAATTTCCTGATAGTACCCATCAGCTGTCGCAGTGTGACACCGCGGATGGCAAGATGATCTTAAAGGTCTGCCATCAGCAACGAGTGCAAGACTCCATGTTTTGGCTGGGAATAAACCATCTGTTTCAGCTCGACTTTCCAAACTCTTTAGGGCGCACGCAATCTATCAGTCAGTTTCTGCAACGCGAGGGCTGGTTTGCCGTTCCTGAGGTGGTAGCTGAACAGGCTGGGCATTATGTCTTGGTTCGTTATCTTGAAGGTGTGGATCTGAGTGCAAATCAGATCGATAACACTACTGTAACTCAGCTTGCCCATCACTGGGGCAAATTACATCAACACCTATCTACAAAATGGGGCAGCATTGAAAAGCCCATATTTAGTGCAAATGATTGGCCTATAAGGCTGGAACAGACCATTCAGTTATTATCAGATCGCAATGGTATTCCGATCCCAGCTGACATACTAAAAATGAGTTATGGACAATGTCGAACACTGTCACCAGAGCAGTTTGTGCCGATCATGCCAGACTTTCGCTGGGATCAACTGCGTCAGTGTGATGATGGGACCATAGCCGTCTTGGATTTAGATGCCTTTGTCAGAGCGCCGCGTGAACTCGAGTGGGTGTTACTGGAATATTTACTCAGCCCACAACATGCCAAGCTTTTTGTCGAAATATACACACAGTATCAACCCATTCCTGACCTTTCAGCTTGTCGTCTGAGTTACCGCGTATTGTTATTTTTGATGAATGTCTTGGGTGAGAGCAAGCTGAAGCAATGGTTGGAGCAGCCACCGTTGTTTGATTTACTTAGCGATCATGTTAGCTAAATAAATCGTGCAGCTCTTTGAGTGCCAGACCATTCAGGCTTTCCAGCTTTAATACGGCGGCATCATAGTGTGGTAAGTGATAATTGGCTGCTGAAGGTACAACAACAGTACGGATACCTGCGCCGATCGCTGCTGTCATACCCGTGACAGAGTCTTCAAATGCGAGGGTATGATCTGCTTTTGCGTTGATGCGCTGTAGCGCTAGTTGATAAATGGCAGGATGGGGTTTGCCCTGTTCAACATCATCATCGGCGACGTAATTATCAAAAAATGCCGTGATATCTAGCCGTTCTAATACGACGGGAACGAGACGTGCCGGAGCATTAGTTGCCAGACCAATTTTAAGTCTGTGTTGTTTGAGTTGTTCCAGCAAGTTATGTACACCGGGTAGAGCCTGACCTTGGCTAGCTGTTAATGAGGCGACTTCATCGATCACATCATTTTCGACTTGTTCCATCGAATCCTGACTGAGCGACAAGCCTGCATGTTCAAGCCAGAACTCAGTGGCTTCACGTGTGGTCATGCCCATTGTTTTGGCAGACAGTGCATCGGTGATTTCAACACCAATGGCTGAAAATACACGTTTCTCAGCTTGCTTCCAAAACGGCTCTGAATCAATCAGCAGCCCATCCATATCAAAAATAACCGCTTGCATTTAGTGAGTCTGAGTTAGTGGATGTTGACGATATAACTTGATCCAGTTGGCGAAACCAACGGTAGCAAGCACAGTGTAGATTGAGAACAAGACAACCGTTGCATAATAACCCGTCTGGTAATACAACACGACGGAAGCAGCATCAATAATGATCCAATAAAACCAGTTTTGCAGGACTTTTCTGGCCATCAACCAGGTATTCATCACAGAAAATACGGTGATGCCAGCATCCAGGTAAGGACGCTGCGATGCTTGGTTGATATCCAGGTAATAAGCTACTAAAAAGCTAATCACGACGCCTGCTACGATGAATTGCAAATTGGCATTCAATGACCAGCTATGAATGACTAACTCATCATTGTTTTGCTGATGTTGTCGCCATAAAACGAAGCCATAAATCGCCATACCCATGTAATAGAAGTTGAGCAGGGCTTGCATGGGAAGCTGACCCTCCCAAAATAACACGGTGTAGATGAGTGTACTGATAAACGCCATTGGCCAGCACCACTGTGATTCACGCGCCGCCAGAATGACATAAGCCATACCGAGTAATGCGGCGGTCACTTCCCAAGCGGATAAGGCCAGCAGACCATTGATTGCGGCATCTATCATCAGAGAACTCGTTTAATCTTCTACGTGGTAACGATCGTTTCCGATCATTTTCAACACAAACACACTGTGCGGTAATTGTTCAAACACCGCTTCAATTTCACTATCCATGGCATCCATCACATCACGGTATTCACCAAAGATTTGTGTGCTTAGGTTATTCCGTGAAATATTTAGTTTTGGGTTATCTTCCAGCTTTTTGATGAAAGCCAGAATCGGTTCGACAAATTGTTCAGTCAGAGGGTATAAACTGATATCAACTGAGACGCGCATATCTTCTTCCTTAATTCGTAAAAAAGAGGGCTTTAAAGCCCTCTTTAGATATTAATAGTCGTAACTTAATGTTAAGCCTACGACACGTGGATCACCGTATTGAGTGTAGGTTTCTTCAGCATAAGATTTTGACGGGTCGATACCAAAGTAAAAACCTCGCGTATAGTAGTCTTTATCGAACAAGTTACGTCCCCATAATGTGACTTTCCACTCATCCTTTTTGTATTCGATGCTGGCATTGTAGAGAACATAAGAGTGCGATTTTGCATTGTGGCTGTTTGAGTAATAAAACTCATCCTTTCCTTCCATATTGGCTTTAAAAGTCCAGCCTGGGGCAAAGTAATACTCTCCTCCCAGATTAAATTGATAGGCAGGGGCGTGTGCGATTCTTCTGCCACTCAATTTGATACCCTCTTCTAATAATTCAGGGTTTTCATAATCTTCCAGTTTTGCATCTAGGAGACCCAATGATGCAATAACACGATATTTTTCATTAATAAACCAATCTAACTCAGCTTCAAGACCTATATTCCTAACTTTTTCAGCATTCACAAAATAGTCAACAAAATCGGTTCCAGGTCCAGATGTTTTAGGTACACTGATTGAGTTTTTTATTTGAGCATTACTTCGGCGTGTATAAAAAGCTGTCAAAGATGTTATTAAGTCACCGTCTAGCCAGAATGACTTTAAGCCAGCTTCTAGATTCCATAATGACTCTGTATCAAAAGAGCGTAAGTCATCACTAATTCTAGGTTCAACGTTGATTCCCCCGCTTTGTAGCCACGAGATAAGGTTGTAAAGGCCATATGATCTTCATTGATAGCATATTCAAGCCCTAGCTTGCCTCCAAACATCAAATCATCGGGCTCATCGGAAAGACCTGCTGAATCCTTATAGTCAGCTTCCCAATATTCTGCTCTGAGACCACTTATCAACGTAAGTTTGTCGGTGAGTGCTGTATCTAATTGACCATACAGTGCTGTATTAACAGTTTCATAACTGTTTTTTGTCACATATCCGGTAACGGCATCGCTTGTAAGAACATTTTCGTAATATGTGCGATCCAGATTTTGACGTTGTTTTGATACATAGACACCTAATGTCCAGTCAGTAGTGTCAGCAAAGATTCGTCCATTCTCATTAGATAATGCTCTGAACTCTAAGGCTGTATTTTCACGTTTACGTTTATACTGATCAAAGCCACTGTATGGATCGAGTCCTGCATCAAATTGTGATTTATAAGACCAGTCGTCATCATAGCTGTACTCTAGATTAGATTTTGAATAACTGAGGTTTGATTGGAGTTGTACTTTATCATTCGCACGATAATCGGCCTTTAAAGCAAAGGCATTGGTATTTTGAGCATCTTTGCCAGGTTGGTCTGACAAGCTGTTACGGCTGTTATCAAGTGTGAAAGCATCGTAGCCATTATCAATGTTTAAGTGTAATACATTAAGATCGATAGTTAGGTCATCTGTAGCAAGCCATTTAAGGTGACCTCTAGCCGTAATTTCATCTCGATTTTGAGTATTATCTCTACCTAAAAAATCGTTATCCATGAAGCCATCTGATTTGTAGCTGTGGACAGAAAAACGTCCTAGTAAGGTATTCTCAATTAACGGTCCACCAACAGCAATGCCTTCTGCATGGGTATTGTAGGTCGCCAGAGTTGATTCAAACTTCATCTTCAAATCATTCGTTGGCTCAGTGCTTTTTAAGTTGATGGTGCCAGCCATGCCATTTGCACCATAACGGGTGCCTTGTGGACCGCGTAATACCTCAACAGATTCAATATCAAATAAGGTAGCCGCACCGCCACTGCGACTAAAATCTATGCCATCTATGTATAAACCAACAGACGGATTAAGCGGTGCTTGGAATTCACTACGTTCACCAATGCCACGAATTTGGAAATATTGTCCTCGTGATGCACCGCTGGAGACATTGACATTAGGCGCGAGATTGAGCACATCTTCGATATGCTGAGCACCACGAGAATCAATAGTGTCTTTATCAATCGTGGTTAAACTCACCGGAGTGTCATGAGCATCGTTCGGACGAAAGTCAGCACTCACGATCATGGAGGGTAAGTCAGCAGGCGTCACTTCAGCCCATATCATGGGAGATGTCATAGCCGTTGTTATGGCTATAGCCAGTGTTTTTGCTTTCATGGTTATCCTTTTTTGAATCAAAAAGGACAGGGGAATAAATCGAGAGACACCAATTCGGTGTAGAGAAAGATCTATTTCAGCCTGTCCCTACGCCAGTATTAACTGGATCAGGTTCGTCGGGTCCGCTTTATGAGAAGCATCTCAGGCTTTCGCCACCCCGAGGCAAATTCACATCACAATTGCTGCTAGTGAGATAGCATTATTTTAAAAGAGTGCAGCAATTATTACCAGCTTCAGTGGTATTTAATTCAGACGTTTCAAACTACTACGGCAATCGGTACAAATCCGGAGTTTGCTATTGATTCGTTGTGTCGACACTTTGCGTTGTTGATTATCAAAGCAGTGAGGACAATAAAAGCCGTTATTCCCTTCAAATTGATAACAACCCGTAGTTTTATCGATGGTAGGCTGAGGCTCATCGCTCTGAGAGCCAGACAGAGTCTGACTGAGAGTGGATAATTCTTTGAACACTTCATCAATCAGATGGTGTTGAGAGGGAGGAAGCTCTGCTAGGGTTTGCTGAAGTAGCGATTTGATCTTTTCAATGGAGGCATTCACGGCTGTTATCTTTTTTAGTCTGGATCAGCATAGTTTAGAGAATGCAGCGCATACAAAAAAGGCATCCGAAGATGCCTTTTTCTTTATCTACTTATTTTTCTAACTTAGTTTTCAAGTCAGCAAGTGTGGATTGATATAAACCCGTTACAGCTTTCTTGGCCGTATCGTCATCAAGCTCTTTGGGTGGGTGTCCATTACCGTGATAAGCGCGGAAAAACTTACCTAACCAAGTGACTTTTGAACCACCATCAGTCGCTTCAACACTGACCCATGATTTATATTTGCTCACAGGAAACGCTGGTACTTCATGCATTTCACCATGGTCATCAACTTCTCCAGCACTACTGATATCGGTAATTTGATACATAAAGCTCATTTTTTCATCATCATACTTTTTGAGCTTTTCAGAAATCGTGGCGCCACCTTTTAATGTGAGAGTGCGAGTCGCTCCTGGTGCATTACCACCCTCAGATTCTGTTGATTCAACAACGGGAATCCAGGCTTCTGCTTTACCGAAATCGTTGATGGCTTTCCAGACAGTCGCTGGGTCAGCATTGATGACAATGCTCTCTTCAACTTGGAGGCGAGGCGCACCGTGTGCAAACACAAGTGCAGGCAAAAACGCCAGTGAAACAACTATTAAATTTAACCATTTTTTCATTCTATTATCCTGATATTTCTCTTAAGTTATTTTGATTGCTGTTTACAGCAAGGTGCTAAGTTAGCATGGTGTTTGCCTTGAGGGAATGTGAATTTATCCTTGATGGTTAATGGCTTTATCCACCGCTGCTCGATTGAGGTGTGAAGCAAAGAACTCGATAAAGGCGTACATATAGCTTCTAAGATAGCTGCCTTTGCGAATACCCATATGTGTAACGCTCGGTGGAAATAGGTGTTTGGCATCCAATGCCTGAAGCGGGGAGTCTTTATCCGGATCAAATGCCATACTGGCGATAATGCCAATACCCATCTCCAGCTCGACATAGGTTTTAATCACATCTGCATCGGTAGCAGTGAAAATGACATTGGGATGAAGACCTTTTTCAATAAAAGTCTGATCCTGTTTGGCGCGACCGGTAAAACCCATCACATAAGTCAGAATTTCATATTGGGCGATATCTTCCAGTCGCAATTTTTTCACTGATAATAAGGGGTGTTCTGGCGGAACAACAACGCAACGATTCCATTCATAACATGGCAAAATAGCGAGTGACTCGAATTGAGCCAGGCCTTCCGTGGCTATTGCCAGATCAACCTTTCCGGTAGCCGCCATTTCACCTACCTCAGTCGGCGTCCCCTGCACCATGTTCAAATGTATATTAGGGTAGCGTTCAGAGAACTTTTTTATCGCACTAGGTAGGGCATAACGAGCTTGAGTATGTGTGGTGCCTATAGACAAGGTGCCAGATTGTTCTGTTTTACTGTCTGCCACTAACTGACGGATATTTTCCACATCCTGCAAAACGCGCTCTGCCATCTCGATAACTGATTGACCAATAGGCGTAATGCCAGTCAAGCGTTTGCCGTGACGCTCGAAGATTTGTAAACCCAGCTCCTCTTCCAACTGCTGCACCTGATTGCTGACACCGGGTTGTGATGCATGTAATGCATTCGCTGCTGACGAGATACTGAGGCCTCTACGTACAATTTCACGTACATACTTTAATTGCTGAATTTTCATCTATATATGTTTTTCTTATAAAGATAGTAAATAATATTCATTGATAGAATATTCTCCTTTGGTAAACTTGTCAGCATTTTCGTAACATACAAGGCGTAAAACAGATGGAATGGGGCTTTCTTCTTGCTGGACTGTTTGTCGGCATCATGGTCGGCATGACCGGTGTAGGAGGCGGGTCTTTAATGACGCCCATCCTCATTTTTATCTTTCATATACAACCTGCTATTGCGGTTGGTACGGATTTATTATTTGCTGCTATCACCAAAGCCGGTGGTATTTGGTCTTATTGGCGACACGGGGTCGTAAAGTGGTATGTGGTCTGGCGCCTCGCTGCGGGGAGTATTCCAGCAACATTAGCTACTCTATGGTTTATGAATGCCACGGGGATGCATGATGGCAATCATAATGAATTGATTACTAAAGTGCTCGGCGTAGCACTGATCCTGACATCCAGTGCTTTATTATTAAAAGCACCTTTAGGAAGATTATTACGCTCCAAGGAAAACCACCCCGTTGTGAGTGTGCTTTACGATATTCGTGAAAACGAACTAAACAAAGCAATGATTACGGTCATAACAGGTGCGCTTTTAGGTGTCATGGTGACATTATCATCTGTAGGAGCGGGTGCGCTTGGTGCTGTCATTCTATTGTTTTTGTATCCCCGTCTGAGAGGGGTAGAAATTGTCGCTACAGATATTGCTCACGCTGTGCCACTTACCTTTGTTGCAGGGCTCGGGCATTCAGCTGTCGGTACAGTAGACTGGACATTATTGATGTATTTATTAGCCGGCTCATTACCTGGCATTTTTATCGGCACCCATCTTGGGGTGCGTATTTCAGACCAGGTAATGCGTCCATTATTAGCGGTAATACTGGTATTGGTGGGCATAAAATGTCTGATATAACGTTGGTGGATTTGACCCTGTTTGGCTGTCCTATGCATTACATCAAAGCCCGTGAAGCATTAAAACACATTGCCATAGAGGAATCGGTAGATTTGCTTGTCAATACGGGGGATGCGGTTGATGAAGTATTTAATAGTCTGTCTCAGGATGGACAGGAGTGTGCGATCACCTCTTCAGAGGGATTAACCACAACAATTCGTGTGAGAAGAAAACAATGAGTGAAATAAAACCGGCTTTAGCCGCCAAAATTGATGCTGTGATTGCAGTGTTAAAAGACATTGAGCAGAACTATTTGCCTGCAACGCTGGCGACCAGCTTTGGTGCAGAAGATATGGTTCTGATGGATTTAATCTGTAAGCATGCGCCAGGCATCGACATATTCACTCTGGATACTGGCCGTTTGCCCAAAGAAACCTACGAGCTCATGCAAACATTAAACAGCCACTACGATAAAAAAGTAGAGGTGTATTTCCCTAACACGGCGGATGTTGAGTCGTTTGTGACTCATAATGGACCAAACGCCTTTTACGATAGTGTCGAATTAAGAAAACAATGTTGTGGTATTAGAAAGGTCGTGCCGTTAAACAGAGCTCTATCTGGCAAAAAAGCCTGGATAACGGGTATGCGTCGTTCACAATCTGTAACACGATCAGAACTGCCTGTATCAGAGTGGGATGATGATCACGGATTACAAAGTTTAGTCCATTGACCGATTGGTCGAATGGTAACGTTTGGGCGTATTTGAGAGCTTACGACGTGCCTTATAACAGCTTACACGATGAGGGGTACGCCAGTATTGGTTGTGCGCCTTGTACACGAGCCATCACCATGGGCGAAGATATTCGTGCCGGACGCTGGTGGTGGGAAGATCCTGAAAATAAAGAATGCGGCTTGCATGTCAAATCTAACTAACCGAGAAAGATAATGACTGAAAAACAATTAACACACTTAAAGCAATTGGAGGCTGAAAGCATCCATATTATGCGTGAGGTGGCAGCAGAGTTTGAGAATCCAGTAATGCTGTATTCGATTGGTAAAGACTCCGCCGTCATGTTGCACTTGGCTATGAAAGCTTTTGCGCCTGGTAAACCCCCATTTCCATTGATGCATATCGATACCACTTGGAAATTTAAGGAAATGATCAAGTTTCGTGATGAAAAGGCTAAAGAGCTGGGTCTCGAACTGATTGTACATACCAACCAAGAAGGCAAAGAAGCCGGTATCAACCCATTCGATCACCCTCGCTATACGGATATTATGAAAACCGATGCCTTGAAAGAGGCGTTGACGAAATACGGTTTTGATGCCGCTTTTGGTGGAGCTCGTCGTGACGAAGAAAAATCGCGTGCAAAAGAACGTGTGTATTCTTTCCGCGATAAGAACCATCGCTGGGATCCAAAAGCACAGCGACCGGAACTCTGGAACATCTATAACAGTAAAGTGAATAAAGGCGAAAGCATCCGTGTCTTCCCATTATCCAACTGGACTGAGCTTGATATCTGGCAATACATTTATCTGGAACAGATTCCAATTGTGCCACTTTATTATGCAGCAGAACGTCCGGTTGTTGACTACAACGGCTTGACCATCATGGTCGATGACGATCGTATGCGTATACCTGAAGGCCAAGAGCCGCGCATGGAAAAAGTCCGTTTCCGTACCTTGGGTTGTTACCCACTAACAGGTGCCGTGAAATCGTCTGCAGATACTTTGCCTGAAATCATCCAGGAAATGTTGCTGACAACGACATCTGAACGTCAAGGCCGCGCTATCGATCACGATCAAGCGGGTTCTATGGAGAAGAAAAAACAAGAGGGTTACTTCTAGATGACTACTGAATCAAGTTCATATCAATCAGATAGCCTGATTGCCACAGACATCGAAGCGTATCTGAAGCAGCATGAAAATAAAGAAATGTTGCGATTTTTAACTTGCGGTAACGTGGACGATGGTAAAAGTACGCTGATAGGCCGCCTTCTGCATGACTCGAAAATGATCTACGAAGATCAATTGGAAGCCGTGACGCGTGACAGTGCCAAGTCTGGTACTACCGGCGAACAGGTTGACTTAGCGTTGTTGGTTGATGGTTTGCAAGCCGAGCGCGAGCAGGGAATCACAATCGATGTGGCTTACCGTTATTTCTCTACGACGAAACGTAAGTTCATCATTGCCGATACACCAGGACATGAGCAGTACACACGTAACATGGCGACAGGTGCATCCAGTTGTCAGTTAGCGATTATCCTGATTGATGCCCGTTATGGCGTACAAACACAAACTCGCAGACACAGTTTTATTGCCTCTTTATTAGGCATTAAACACGTAGTTGTGGCTATCAATAAAATGGATCTGATGGATTATAGTCAGGAAGTGTTTGATAATATTCGCCATGATTACACTGAATTCTCACGAGAATTAGAACTGGAAGATATTCACTTTGTGCCTATGTCAGCGTTGGTGGGCGATAACGTGGTTAATCGCAGTGAGAAAATGGGTTGGTATCAAGGGCAAACCCTGATGGAAATCCTGGAAACCGTCGATGTAGATAAAGATCCGAACTTCGATGATATGCGTTTCCCGGTTCAGTTTGTGAATCGTCCTAATCTGAACTTCCGTGGTTACTGCGGTACTTTGGCATCGGGTATCTTAAAACCGGGTGATGACATCACCGTATTGCCATCGGGTAAAGAGAGTAAAGTGAAGGCGCTTGTCACTTACGATGGTGACTTGGATCATGCCGTGCCTGGCGAAGCGATCACCGTCACATTAGAAAATGAAATCGATGTCAGTCGTGGTGACATGCTTGTGCATAGCAATCATCACCAACCACATGTCTCAAGCCAGTTTAAAGCGATGGTCGTGTGGATGACAGAACAACCCTTGCTGCCAAACAAGCAATACAGCATCAAAGTGGGTGTCAATGATGCGGGTGGTGCGTTAACGGGCATTGATTATCAAATTGATGTCAACACACTTGAGCACACTAAAGCCAGTGAATTGAAACTGAATGAAATAGGCTTATGTGAGTTTTCATTAAACAAGCCCGTTGTGTTTGATTCATATAAACGCAACCGGACTACAGGGGCCTTTATCATTATTGATCGCCTGACCAATGTCACGATTGGTGCTGGCATGATTACAGATGCAGTATCAAGTAATCACGAAGTGGTCGCTGAGGGTGAATTCTCTGCCTTTGAAATGGAGTTGAATGCACTCATTCGTAAACATTTCCCTCATTGGGATGCGAAAGATTTGAGTCAACTTCTCAAATAATTCACAAAAAGTGGTTCAAGAAAGCCAGTCAGTATTTGCTGACTGGCTTTTTTTATGTCTAAGCAACAGTGAAATGAGTTTTAGACTGACGTGTCATTAATTATATAAATCGATTTTATCAATCAATAATTAAATAATAAACAATTATACAAATCTATTGAAAATCCATAGACTCTGTTGTGTGCAATTGATTTGCCTAACATGATTTGCAGCAGAAAGGATAGAACGATGACCAAAACAATTTTAACGACATCTGCCGGCGCCCCAGTCGCTGATGATGATAATAGTATCAGTGTCGGACCAAGAGGACCTTTGACTTATGACAATCACTACACCTTCGAAAAATTGGCTCACTTCAACCGTGAGAGAATTCCTGAACGCGTGGTCCATGCACGTGGTACCGGGGCTTACGGAACCTTTACCCTCACAAAAAGCTTAAAAGATCTCACTATTGCGGATTTCTTACAGAATGAAGGTAAGAGAACAGAGGTCTTTGTTCGCTTCTCAACCGTAGGTGGTGGCCAGGACTCACATGATTATGCCCGTGACCCACGAGGTTTCGCTGTGAAGTTTTATACTAAGCAGGGCAATTACGACATGGTAGGCAATAATACGCCGGTGTTTTTCCTCCGTGATCCGAGTAAGTTTCCAGACTTTATTCATTCACAAAAAAAGAATCCGCGTACTAATGTGCCTGACCCAAGAATGGCTTATGAGTTTTGGGCTAATTACCCACAAGCATTACATCAGGTGACTATTTTGATGTCTGACCGCGGGATTCCTGCTTCATACCGCAATATGAATGGTTATAGCTCACATACCTATAGTTTCTGGAATGATAAGGGCGAACGGTTTTGGTTTAAATGGCACTTTAAAACTAATCAAGGCATCAAAACACTGAGAGCCGAGGAAGCTGCAGTGGCTGATCCTCATGGAGCACAGCAGGATTTAGTGGAAGCTATTGATCGCGGTGATTTCCCGAGCTGGACAGCCAAAATACAGATTATGACGGAGCAACAAGCACGTGATGCTGAGATCAATCCGTTTGATTTAACCAAAGTATGGCCACATGATGAATTTCCTCTGGTTGAGGTCGGGCAACTGGAGCTTAACCGCAATGTAGACAATTATTTTGCTGAAACAGAGCAAGCCGCTTTTGCTCCGAGTAACTTTGTACCCGGTATCAGCTCATCACCTGACAAAATGTTGCAGGGACGGCTGTTAGCTTATCAGGATGCCCACCGTTATCGGGTTGGCGTGAACTACAATCAGTTACCTGTTAATGCGGCAAAATGTCCGGTTAATCATTATCAGCGTGATGGGGCGATGGCGGGGTTAAGTCCTGCTGGCGGTAATCATCATCAGACGAGTGGGGCTAACTACTTCCCTAATGATCGTGATAATGCGCCTAAGCCAGATACAAGTGTAGCGGAACCCGCTATGCCCGTAGAGGCTGGTGCTTGGTTAGATCGTTTTGATACAGGTCAAGATGATCATTACACGCAGGCGGGTAATTTGTTTCGTATTATGAGTGAGGATCAGAAACAGCAATTAGCAGACAATATTGCTGGTGGTCTTGGACAGTGTGATGCATCTATTCAGCAACGTATGTTGGCTCAATTTGAAAAAGCTGACCCGGACTATGCTGCCAGAGTAGCAGCTGCACTAAAGGCTTAATCTAGTCTGAAATGAAAGGGGCGTGAAACACGCCCCTTTTCTATTGCTTAGTCTTTTTTACACTACTTAGCTGTTCAAGCCATATGGTTTGTTTTTCTTCTAATGACAAAGCAGCATGGGCTGGGCTGCTGGATGGCAAGCGCTCTGTTGGTATTTTTTGCCATATTTTATCTAATGTTGGCAGAACAGATTTAATATAAATTTGCTCAGCTTTGGCACCATTAAAAAATACAGAATGAATATTGGGGTGTTGCCGAAAAAAGGCATTAAAGTCATTGGCTTCAATCGAGTCTGATGCAATATTACTATCCAGACTGCCAGGTCTTTCACAGGCTTTTAATACATCCCATACCGCTATGTGTTGGTGGGTGAGTTGTTCGCAGCGTTGTTGATACGGTAATGATGTCGAGATAGCAAACAGACTTTGCATAATTGGCCAGAAGCCATTACGAGGGTGGGCGTAATATTGCTGCTGACGCAATGATTCTGCACCTGGCATGGACCCGAGGATCAGGATTGTTGCAGATGTTGCTGCAATGGGCGGAAAGCTATAACAGCGCGTTAGATTCTCAGACATTATTGATATAGCTGACCTTTATGGCGAATCCAGCCATGAGGGTGTTTGTTGGCAGGATCATGATGCGTCCAGTGAATGACGCCCCCTTTGTCATTCCATTCGTATTCACCAAAAATATGTACTTCATCACCCATGTTGAGAGAGTCAATGCGAGGTGCAAGATCGATATTATGAGCAATCAATACCGTCAGCTTATCCGGCAAGGTAATGATAAAACGTTGATGACGACTGCCTTTATTATCATCAGATAGAATCCGACTCACCGTCCCTTTTACTTCGACTAAGACATCACTTTTCTGTTGTTGATAAAGTGATGATATCGATGCTGTATCAACTTTATTAACGTTTTGCTGGTAAGGCTGATAATGACTGGCCCCCCAAATTAAAAAACCGAAAGCGATAACCAGCCATAAACGCTGTTTTTGTCGGCTTGCTTTAGACATGCCAAGAACCCTGTTTAGCGATAAATGCGTCAGTATAACGATTTTTATCAATGACAAAGAGCCCACTCTGATAACACTTAAGCATCTGACTAGAAGTCTCAAGATGAAATCTAATGGAATACTGAAAATGACGCGCACAATGAAAAAGTCATCAACAATGCCACACAATAACCGTATATTTCATGGTTGCATTAAATGATAGTAATGACGCGGTATTAATGAATTTATCAATATAGATATTGGTATTTATAATTTCCTGTTATATACCGCGGCGGTTATAATAGCGGGTCCGGTATTTAGAGTTTAGAGAGCTTAAATGTATCAATACGATAAGTATGATCAAACGATGGTTGAGCAGCGGGTAGAGCAGTACCGTGATCAAACACGTCGTTTCTTGGCGGGTGAGCTGACTGAAGAACAGTTCCGTCCTTTACGACTGATGAACGGGCTGTATATCCAAATACATGCACCCATGTTACGTGTTGCCATTCCTTATGGACTGATGTCTTCACAACAAGTTCGTAAAATTGCAGACGTTTCACGCCGTTACGATAAAGGGTTTGTGCATTTCACGACGCGCCAGAATTTCCAAATGAACTGGCCGAAGTTAGAGGATGTGCCAGATATTCTTGCTGAACTGGCCACTGTACAAATGCACGCTATTCAAAGTAGTGGTAACTGCATTCGTAATACGACCTCTGATCAGTTTGCAGGTATCAATGCCAATGAAATAGAAGATCCACGCCCGTGGGCTGAAATTATTCGCCAATGGTCAACCTTCCACCCTGAGTTTGCCTATCTACCACGTAAGTTCAAAATTGCCGTTATTGGTTCTGAAGAAGACCGTGCAGCCACTAAATTGCATGATATCGGCTTACATCTGGTTAAAAATCACGAAGGTGAAGTCGGTTTTGAAGTGCTTGTCGGTGGTGGTTTAGGTCGTACGCCAATCATTGGTCAACAAATCAGACCTTTCCTTGAGAAAAAGGATTTGCTCTCCTATCTGGAAGCGATTCTGCGTGTTTATAACCGCCTGGGTCGTCGTGATAACAAATACAAAGCACGTATTAAAATCACGGTTCGTGAGCACGGTATCAATCATATCCGTGAACTGGTTGAAGCTGAATGGGTACAAATTCGTGATCAACTCGTTTTAGATCAAAAAGAAATTGATCGTGTGAAAGCGTATTTCACAGAGCCTGAATACGATGCTGATGCAGCAGCGGATGACAGTTTTGATAAAGCCTTGGCTGAAGATAATGCTTTTGCACGCTGGGCGAAACAGAATACGTTTGCTCATAAACAGCCCGGTTATCGTGCGGTTTATGTATCACTTAAAGCGCCAGGTGTTGCGCCGGGTGATGTGACCTCTGATCAGCTTGACGTCATTGCTGATCTGGCTGATGAGTTCAGCTTAGGTGAAGTGCGTTCAACGCACACTCAAAACCTGGTGTTTGCGGATGTGAAGCAGGCTGATTTATATGCCCTATGGTTAAGACTTGAGGCTGACAACCTGGCTACACCAAATGTGAATACATTAACCGATATTATTTGCTGTCCTGGTCTGGATTATTGTGGTCTGGCTAATGCTAAGTCTATTCCTCTGTCTAAACAGATTGCGGAACGGTTTGGTGATCTTGACTATCTTTATGACTTAGGTGATATCAAGATCAAGTTTTCAGGCTGCATGAACGGTTGTGCTCACCAGAGTGTAGGTCACATCGGTATTCTGGGTGTCGATAAGAAAGGTGAAGAATGGTACCAATTCACACTTGGCGGTAGCTCTGAGGCAGATGCCTCTCTTGGAGAGCGTCTAGGTAAGGCGATACCTAAAGAGGACGTAGTCGACACCGTTGGTCATTTATTAGATGCCTATGTCGATTTACGCCATGAAGATGAGTCATTCCTGGCCACAGTTCGTCGTTTAGGTATTGATCCATTTAAGGAGCGTGTATATGCAGATAATTAAAGATCGTGAAATCATCGAAGATAATTGGACACATCTGGATGATGATTCAGATCTGATTGCTGGCAATATTACCGTTTCTTTAGCCCGGTGGCAGGAACAACATGAAACACTGGTGAAACATGAAGGTGAATTAGGCCTTCGTCTGAGCGGTGATGATCCTCTGGAAGAAGTGGTGCCAGATTTAATTCATTTCTCATTGATCGTTCTGGTGTTTCCAGCATTTACTGATGGGCGTTGTTACTCATTTGCGAGACTGCTACGTGAACGTTATGGCTTTAAAGCTGAGATACGTGCTCAAGGTGATGTGTTATATGACCAGTTGTTCTATATGTCACAGTGTGGAATTAACAGCTTTGAGCTTGCCAATCCCAACCGTATTGACAAAGCCTTGAAGGCTTTTGATGACTTCAGCGAAAGTTACCAGGCAACTGTACTTCGTCCTGAACCACTTTATCGCCGTCGTTAGACACAGGCACACGTCTGTATGGCTGTATATGCAATAGGTGATGTTCAAGGTTGTTACGATGAGTTAGTAAAAATGCTGGATCGAGTTCAGTTCGATCCAGCCCTTGATCAAATTTGGCTGGCTGGTGATTTGGTGAATCGAGGCCCTAAGTCAGCAGAAGTATTAAGGTTAGCAAAGCAGTTAGGTAATAGTTGTATATCCGTATTAGGCAACCACGATCTACATTTACTGGCTAATGCTGCCGGTGTCGTTGAATATCAACATCATTTGGATACGATTGAGCAAGTTCTCTCTGCTCCTGACAGAGAAGAGCTCATTACCTGGTTAAGACAACAATCTTTGTTTTATCACGATCCCATCCTAGATTTCAGTATGGTACATGCAGGAATACCTGCAGAGTGGTCAGTGCAAGAATCACAGCAACGATCCGAAGAAGTCGAAGCGGTTTTAAGCGGGGATAATTGGCGTGATTTCTTTCAGCATATGTATGGTAATAAACCTAAACGATGGACGCCTGAGCTGAAAGGCTGGGATCGACTTCGTTTTATCACCAATTGCTTTACCCGTCTGCGTTACTGCCATGAAGATGGTCGAATTGCACTTAAGTTCAAAGGGGCGCCTGAAGATAAACCATTACACCAACGTCCCTGGTTTGAAATGCCCAATAGAATGACGGCCAACGACAGAGTCGTGTTTGGGCACTGGTCTACTCTGGGCGTTGGTCGTTACGGTAATGTGTTTTCATTGGACAGTGGCGCCGTGTGGGGCGAAACATTGACAGCGGTGCGGATTGATCAAGAACCTTATGAATGGGTAACGGTTGAAGCAGATGCTGGTGGTTTACCTTTTCCAAAAAAGTCAGACAAAAAACGTAAACGCTGGTTGTGAGTTATGGTTCGCCATGATTGACGGAAAATGAGTACAATATATTTCATATTGATTAAATTCAGGCTTGTAAAATAATAGTCATGTCACTATCTACATCGCTGTTTTAACACGGTGTGGGGGAATAACCGCTGGCAGTTGCAATACAGCTATTAGAAATTTGATCGAAAACTGACCGAAACAGTTCAACCTGTTTGGATATAACGGTCTTAAGCAGCCATGGGAGTGATGATAATGGTTAAGTCTATAAAACAAATTGAGGCTGGCAAATAAATGGCCACTGGATTACCCAGAACAAAAGCACGCCGAGCTGCTGTACAAGCGCTCTATCAAGCTCAAGTCAATGGTGAAGCACCACAAAAAGACACACTTGAGTTTGTCACTGCAGAATATGCTGACAAAATTGATAAAAAATATTTTGTGACATTGGTCGACGGCACGATCAAATATCAAAATGAAATTGATGAAGAACTGACACAAGTCATCGACCGTGATTTGGCAAAGATTGATCCGGTAGAAGTCTCCGTGCTTCGTCTCGCCGTATTTGAATTTATGCATCTACCAGAAATACCATACCGTGTCGTGCTGAATGAAGCGGTCGAATTAGCCAAGTCTTTCGGTGGTGAGCAAGGTCATAAATACGTCAACGGCGTCTTAGATAAGATGGGCGCTCGATTACGCTCTCATGAGCACCAAGCAGCGAAAGCTGCACGTCAAAAGAAATAAGTCATACTGGGCAGGTGTCGACGATGCTTGCCTGATGATTAAAAGGTTTTCTGTGTGGCTTTAACTGAGTTTTCACTGATACAACAGTTTTTTGCTGATGCAACACAAAAACGTCAAGACGTGATTGTGGATATTGGTGATGATTGTGCTGTGTTGTCATGTCCTGCGGATAGCGATATAGCTATTTCAATTGATACGCTTGTTTCCGGTATTCATTTTTTCCCGGATGTAGATCCTCACACGCTAGGCCATAAATCATTGGCGGTGGGGTTAAGCGATCTGGCCGCCATGGGCGCTACACCAGCCTGGTTTACATTAGCATTAACGATACCTTCACTTGATGAAAAGTGGTTATCAGCCTTTGCGTCAGGCATGGCCGAGTTAGCCGACCAACATAATATTCAGCTTGTTGGCGGTGACACCACAAAAGGTCCGTTGACTATTAGCATTCAAGTGCATGGTCTGGTGAAAAAAGGGGCTCAGCTTCAGCGTAATCATGCTAAATCATCCGATAAAATCTATGTCACTGGTACGCTTGGTGATGCGGGAGCTGCTTTGCAGAAACGTTTAGCATCATGGCAGCCTGAGGAGTTATCTGAGAAAGATTGGTCTTTTTTAAATAAACGGCTGGAGCAGCCCATACCTCAAGTAAACATCTCCCGAGAAATTCAGCCGTTTGTAAATGCTGCCATTGATATTTCTGATGGGGTATTAGCTGATCTTGGCCATATTCTTGAAGCCAGTGGCAAGGGCGCAAGAATTTACCTAGGCAAAATACCATTATCATCTAGCCTACAGAAACTGGATAAAGCCAAGGCTTGGCAATTAGCGTTGAATTCCGGAGATGATTATGAACTTTGTTTTACGGTTCCTGCAGAGCACGTCCAGGCACTTGAAACACTAAATTTAGATATTCAACAGATTGGTGAAATTACGGAAGAACAAAAAATTGTTCTCTTAGATGAACAGGGACAACCATCAGTGTTAGATATCACAAGCAAAGGGTATGACCATTTTGTCTAAAGTCACCTTCACACAATTATTAAAAAGACCAACGGCATTTTTAGCGTATGGGTTTGGTTCTGGCTTGGCTCCAAAGGCACCGGGTACCTTTGGTACGCTAGCCGCTATTCCGGTTTTTTACCTGATGCAACCGTTACCTATTATTAGCTATCTTCTATTGACCGCGTTGCTCTTCGTTCTTGGCGTCTGGTTTTGTCAAAAAACGGTCGACTGGTTACAGCAAGATGATCCTTCTGCCATTGTGTGGGATGAGATCGTGGGATATTTAATTACCATGCTCGCCGCGCCCAGTGGCTGGTTATGGATTGTTTTGGGTTTTGTGCTGTTTCGGCTGTTTGATATTTTGAAACCCTGGCCAGTGAGTCTGGCTGATAAAAAACTACATGGTGGTTTTGGAGTGATGCTAGATGATGTTATCGCCGGGTTATATGCTTTGCTGGTACTTCAGCTGATAGCGTACTTTTTCTAACCCGACGATCATCAATATTGCTGCTTTATAGAATAGAGGCGGCATCAATCTGGTGGTTTTGTGTACCATGATGAGCGATTTTTAAGGCGCCTAGTGTCGAAGCAATTCTGCCTGTTTCTTCCCAGTCTTTTCCATGCAAAATGCCGTGTAATAGACCAGCACGATATGCATCTCCACAACCTGTTGGATCAACCACCTGAGCAGCTTTCTGGCAGGCAATCTCTATTCGCTTACCTTCACTGTAGATATATGACCCCTCAGCACCACGAGTGATAATCAATGCTTCAACATGACGAGCGATTTCTTCTTCTGGCAGTCCCGTGCGGTCCATGAATAACTGCGCTTCATAATCATTAAGCGCAATATAACTGGCTTGTTCTGCAAAGGCCATTAATTCATCACCATTAAACATCGGTAAGCCTTGACCTGGATCGAAGATAAATGGGATTCCAGCGGCTTTTAATTGTTCAGCATGTTGGATCATGCCGTCACGACCATCAGGGGCAATAATAGCCAGTTTGATATCTTTTGCTTCACTAATGGGCGTTTCGTGAGCCAAGTTCATCGCACCTGGGTGGAAGGCTGTAATCTGATTGTCATCCTGGTCAGTTGTGATAAATGCCTGAGCCGTGTAATGACCTTGTTTAACATGGACATGATCACGGTTAATATTTTTCGCATCCATCCATTCTGCATATGGCGCAAAGTCAGTTCCTACCGTACCCATTGGCACGGGATTGTCACCAAGTAGTTTCAGGTTATAGGCAATATTACCGGCACAGCCACCAAACTCACGACGTAACTCTGGCACCAGAAAGGCCACATTTAACATGTGCACTTTGTCCGGCAATATGTGGTTTTTAAACTTATCAGGAAAAACCATAATATTGTCGAAAGCGAATGAGCCACAAATAAGCACTGACATAACTTAACTTTCCTTTATTTCTAGATGGGTAGGGTGGGCCTGAATACTGATTTTTCCTCGCATGAATGCATGCAAGGTATGCCCAATAATTTTATAGCGCCAGCCATGTAATAAAGCACAATCCTGGCCCCGCACCAATGATTCAATATCTTTACGTGTGGCCACTGCAGAAGGGGTGATGGATTGTTCATCACAACTTTTTCTTAATAATGCCATCAACGCATCAATCAGTGCTTCTTGCTGATTACTAAGCGCTGAAGGTCGTTTCAATACAGGCCACTTTTCTTTCGGAATATCTTTTGCTGCGGTGATGACTTTGATGATGGTGTTGCCATACCGGTCTATATCACGCGCTTCTAGGCCACGAATTTTTTCATTGCCTCGAGCGTCATTGGCGCGAAGCGAGCTAAGTCGAGCATCACATCATCTTTCAAAATCCAGCGACGAGGTAAATCAAGCTCAATGGCCCGTTTCTCACGCCAAGCGCCAAGTTCTTGCAGTATGACAAGTTGCTGACTTTTTAATCTGCCAGCACCTTTCACCCTTAGCCAGCTTTGTTGTGGATCTTCCTGATAGGTTTCTATTGCAGTTAATGCCGCAAAGTCATCACTTAACCACTCCACACGACCTGTTCTGTTAAGTTCATCAAGGAGTTGTAAATAAACTTGTCGAAGATAGCGAACATCATCAGCGGCATACTCGACTTGGGCATCAGAAAGAGGCCGTTGTCGCCAGTCTGTTCTGGCTTGACCTTTATCAAGTTCAATGCCTAGACATTGTTTAACCAAATTGCCATAACCAATTTGATCACCATAGCCGAGAACCGTTGCCGCGAGTTGTGTATCAAACACTTTTGGTGGAAGTGCATTCTGCATCAAGAAAAATAATTCTAAATCCTGTCTTGCCGCATGAAAAACAATGGTCATGTCATCAGAGTAAAATAATGCCATTAACGGTGAGAGGTCTTCAATTGCTAGTGGATCCACACAGGCGATAACATCATGGTTCGCCACTTGGATTAAGCATAGTTGTGGAAAGTAGGTCTTTTCGCGATGGAATTCGGTATCAACGGCAAGCCAGTCACTGTCGGCTAGCTGTTGGCAGAGTGTTTCAAGACCGGCTTGTGTATTTACAAACTGAATTGTCATGCTGTGTCTTTAGAAAAGGAACACAGTATAGCCAGTTTGCTCTTCAATGCATAACTTGACTGGTTGATACCATATCGACAATCGCACTTGTGATAATGTCAGGTTGATGAAGGTGAATATCATGGCCACTCTGAAACGCAAACAGGTGCTGGCTGTGAGGCGTTAACTTCCATAACTCCTGTTGCAGGTGGACCCAGATCTTTTCGCGACTTTCACCATCCTTTTGGCCTTGCCATTCGCTTTGACCGCGACTGATGACAACCAAAGGCACATCTGGCAGATGCTCGAGATGCTTGACTTGCAACGCACTTTGGTAAAGTGAGGAAATTTCGGTTCGTGCTGCATTTATGGCTCGTTCTTTCAGCATCGACTGCTCAGCCGTGAGCAGATCACTGGATGGTTTTGGCAGGATGATGATGTTTCTCTTTCGGTCGTAGTTTTGCGGCAATTTAATATTGAGTTGTTCGTATTGGTTTTCATGAGAGGCATCGACAAGCACTATACCACTAACGTTGTCAGGATTATTGGCTGCAAACACCCGCATATTATATCCACCAAATGAATGGCCAACCAGGATAAACGGACCTTGCAGATTAGCTTTGTTGACCAAGAGCTCTAACTCATTAGCGATTCTTACACTGGTGCGAGGTTGAGGGCCTGTATCACTCCAGCCGTAGCCTGCTCTATCGTAAACACAGGTTTGAGTGGTTTTGGCCATATCGTTTTGAATATCGAACCAGGCAGTTGAGTCGTCTCCCAATCCGGTATCGATAAGAACAGTGGGAACGCCTTTGCCTTTACAGAGCATGTGCAGTTTATATCCACCGACATCATAACGAACACCCGGTGCTTTTGGATATTGACCTGCAGTCGCCATATTGGTCAACAAAGCACTGAGGACGAACACGATGGTTATGAGTTTCACTGGCATTATCAGCTCCGATAATAATCTTATCTGAGCTTAATTTTATCGATGTGAAGTTTACGTGTAAGAAGATGATTGTTCTTGAATTTTCTGGTTAAGCTCAGTCAGATCAAACGGCCAGTATAGTCGTTGCTGATCAGGAAACTCGACAACAGGTATATGCACACCGAACTGGTTGACCAAATTATCATCATCACCAATTTCAACAAGCTTGATGTTGATATCATTTATTTTGGATGTTTCTTCCAGCAGCGCTAAAGCTTGTTCACATAAATGACATCCAGCCGTTGTGTATTGGATGACTATCATTATTTTTCTAATAGACGAGGTATCAGGTCGATAAAGTTACATGGTTTATGGCTGGCATTTAACTGATCGTGGAGAATCTCATCCCAGCCTGTTATGCAGGCCCCTTTGGAGCCAGGCAGGCAAAAAATAAATTTCCCATTAGCTAAACCGGCAATAGCTCGACTCTGTACTGTAGATGTTTTGATAACATCATACGAACGTGCACGAAATAATTCACCAAAGCCTTCAATCTCTTTATCAAACAAAACTTTCACGGCCTCTGGCGTACCATCTCGTCCTGTAAGGCCGGTGCCGCCTGTCGTGATGATGGCGTCGATATCATCATTAACTAACCACTGCGAAATAACAGCTCTTATGCGATAAGTATCATCGGCCACGATATCTCTGTAGCTGACATTATGGCCATCGGCAGTGGCCTTATCCTGCAACACGTCACCAGAGGCATCATTGTCTTTCGTTCGTGTATCAGATATTGTCAAAATAGCGATATTGATAGGAATAAATTCAGTACCCATTTGCTACCTGTAAAGATTGAAACTATCGGAACAAGTATAATCAGCAACCGGTCTACGGTCTAGAAATCCATAAAATTCTCTAGGAGAAAATGAGATGAAAAAAATTGTATTGGCCTCACTCATAGCGGCAACTCTCAGTGGTTGTGCTGCCAATGACCCTAATCAAAAAACAAAAACAGGTGCCGCTGTAGGTGCTGCCGCAGGTGCATTATTAGGCTATGCGGTAGATGACGGTACAGGTGGTGTGTTAGCAGGTGCTGCCGTGGGTGCATTAGCTGGTGGCGGTGTGGGTTATTACATGGATAAACAGCAGAAGGAAATGGAAGCAGCATTAGCTGATGAGCAAGCTCGCAATGAGTTGAAAATCCAGCAATTAGAAAACGAAACCCTCAAAATTGATATTTCTAGCGAAGTCTCATTTGATTTTGACAGTGCATCATTGAAGTCAGCATTTACGCCGACATTGAATAAAGTGGCGGACATCTTACAGCGATATCCAAATACCATTATTCATGTCGTGGGCCATACAGACAGCGTCGGTTCAGAAAGTTACAATATGAAACTATCAGAGCGAAGAGCGCAGTCTGTTGTTGATTATTTATCAGCGGAAGGCGTGTCATCTGATCGTTTATTTGCTATCGGCAAGGGCGAAAGTGAGCCGCGAGCAACAAATGACACGGAAGCAGGACGGCAATTAAATCGTCGTGTTGAACTATTCGTTAAACCCGTTATTGAAGGACAAGAGTCTGAAGCCTATCAAACGCCGTAAAAATAAAACGGCACATCACGCCCCGATTGATCCGGATATCATCTTTGGCCTGCACGCTGTGCAGGCCGCACTTGACGTGCCTGTCAGCCGAGTTAAGGAAATATGGCTTGCTGCCGAACGTCACGATAGTCGTGTTGAGAATGTTCTGAATGCAGCGCAGGAACAAGGAGTTGTTGTTCATCATTCAGAACGTGAAACACTCGAAAAACTCGCACCGGATGTGCAACATCAGGGCTGCGTGGCGAAGTGTCGACCTTTAGAAAGTCTCGATGAAAAAGGTTTATTCGACTTACTCGAAAATCTCGATGAACCACCATTGTTGCTGATTCTTGATGGTGTGCAAGATCCACATAATCTCGGAGCCTGTCTACGTACAGCCGAAGCCTCGGGTGCGCATGCAGTTATTGCACCTAAAGACCGCGCATCTGGTTTAACAGCAACCGCGATAAAAATTTCTAGTGGATCAGCTGAGCGCTTACCTTTTGTTCAGGTCACCAATATTGCGCGGTTGATGCAAGAGCTTCAGCAAAGAGGGGTGTGGCTTATAGGGACTTCAGGCGAGAGTGAAACCAGTCTTTATCAAACCAAACTGACAGGACCTCTGGCCATTGTGCTTGGCGCGGAAGGTAAGGGAATTCGTCGCCTAACTCGTGAAAACTGCGATGAGGTGGTCTTTATTCCTATGCAGGGTGAAGCGGAAAGTCTCAATGTCTCAGTGGCAGCTGGTGTCTGTTTATTCGAAGCATTTCGTCAACGTGGCTTGTGATAAGTATCTGAATTCAAGTAAAATGTTCGATTGCTTTAATTCTGATTTTTCAGAGAAGCAAAACTCCTTGCTTTGTGGCTAAGACCATAAAGCTGTTTAAACCGTGAGGAGCTCAAATGAGACATTACGAAATTGTGTTTCTGGTCCACCCTGATCAGAGTGAACAAGTGCCTGGCATGATCGAGCGCTATACCCAAACACTGACAAGCGAAGGTGGTCAAATCCATCGTTTAGAAGATTGGGGTCGCCGTCAACTTGCTTATCCAATCAATAAAGTACACAAAGCGCATTATGTTCTTATGAATGTTGAATGTGGTGTTGAACAACTGAATGAAGTGACAACTGCATTCCGTTTCAACGACGCTGTTATTCGTCATCTTGTTGTCAACATGGAAGAAGCCGTAACTGAAGCTTCACCTATGATGCAAAAAGAAGACGAGAAAAAATCAGCTTAATACTGCTGCAGACTTTTAGGAGAATTTATAATGGCACGTTTTTTTAGACGTAGAAAATTTTGTCGCTTTACTGCCGAAGGCATTAAACAAATCGATTATAAAGATGTAAATTTGTTAAAAAACTACATCACTGAAACCGGAAAAATCGTACCAAGCCGTATCACAGGTACTAAAGCACGCTACCAGCGTCAGCTTTCAACTTGTGTGAAGCGTGCGCGTTTCCTAGCATTGTTGCCATACTGCGACATGCATAAATAATTGTCTTGATCTAAGCAACTAAACATATCAGCTATGCTGTTTAAAGCTATTGCCTCCTATGCCATGCAGGGCCGCTGGAAAGCGGCGGCAACGACAGCGGTATTGTCTGCGTTAGCGATTATCTTTCCTCCTCTGAATTATTTATCGAGTGGGGTGATTTCGTTAACAACACTGAGAATGGGCCCACGCGAAGGTGTGAGGGTCATCTTGGCAACACTGGCTGTGTTTGCTCTTTTGGCTGGATTTTTGGTCGGGCAATTATGGGTTGCAGGTTTAGTCTTGCTGACCAGTTGGTTACCTGTTTATCTGGTAACACTGGTTCTGGGTTACACACGTTCATTTGCGCTGTCACTGTTGACGGCAAGTGGACTGGGCATTTTAGTTGTACTATTGATGCATGTGTTTATCCCTGATACCGCCTCATGGTGGCAGCAAATGTTGAGGCCCTTTATTGACAATTTAAGTCAACAGCCCAGCTGGCAGTTAAATGCTGCGCAGACTGAACAAGTAAGCATACGGTTATCGGGGTTGATGACGGGATTAGTCGCGGCAGGAGTCTGTCTGAATGCAATTTTAGGCATTATTATCGGTCGGGCTTGGCAGTCTCAGCTCTATAATCCAGGTGCCTTTGGCACAGAGTTTAAACAGTTGCGCTTAGGTAAAGCACCTGCTGTTTTTACAGCAGTACTCATGGCTATGGCATTAACTACTTTTGGTCGTTATGTGCCTTGGCTAATGGATTGCTTGCCTGTGATGCTGGTGGTGTTTGGTATTCAGGGATTGGCTATCGTGCATGCTATTGTGACGATAAAACAAAAAAGTAAAGCGTGGTTGATTACAATCTATGTTTTGCTTGTGATTATGTTGCCACAAATGGTAATGATACTAGCCAGTCTTGGTGTAATAGATCAGTGGTTTAATTTACGTGCTCGCTCTGAAAAGAGTGGTACGGGTATTTGAATAAGCAATCATCTGATTGCGTATGAGGGTAGAACGATGCAAGTTATATTGCTAGAAAAAGTTCAAAAGCTTGGTAATCTGGGCGATGAAGTGAGTGTTAAGTCTGGTTTCGGACGTAACTTCTTAGTACCTAAAGGTAAAGCGTTACCTGCAACTAAGCAAAACAGAGAAAAGTTTGAAGCACGTCGTGCAGATCTCGAAGCAGCAGCAGCAAAAGTATTAGCTGAAGCTGAAGCGCGTAAAGCAAAATTAGTGGCTGCCGGTTCTCTGGATATCATGGCTAACGCTGGTGTTGAGGGTAAATTATTCGGTTCAATTACCGCTGCAGATATTGCTGATGCATTAAATGCTGCTGGTGCGGATATTGACCGTAATGAAGTTCGTTTGCCGACAGGTCCATTACGTCATACAGGCGAATACAACATTGACATTCAATTGCATGCAGATGTGGTTGAAGTGGTTAAAGTCAATGTAAGCTCAGAAGCTGAACTGCAAGCAAAAGCAGAAGCGGAAGAAGCGAAAAAAGCAAGAGAAGCAGCTTTGGAAGAAGCTGAAGCTATTGCTAAAGCTCAAGAAGAAGCGTAATAAAAAGTATGGAGGCTGAGTGTACTGCCCGGCCTCCATTTTTTATTGTGATCATCTCATCTATGAGAATTGTTTCTTAGTTAAATAGAGGCTATTAACACTGTGGAAGACTTAAATTATTTTGATTCATTTAAGGATTCTGCCACAGAAGCACTGAAAGTGCCGCCTCATTCAATCGAAGCTGAGCAGTCAGTGCTTGGCGGATTAATGCTCGATAACTCTGCCTGGGAACAAGTGGCGGATCTTCTTGTTGAGCAAGATTTCTATCGTCATGACCATCAGTTAATCTACCGGGCAATTGCACAGTTAATGGAGCAGTCACAACCGGTTGATGTGATTACACTGGCTGAGTGGCATGATAAACGTGGTGAGCTAGATCAGGTCGGTGAACTCGCTTACCTTGGCATGCTAGCTCGTAATACCCCAAGTGCTGCCAATATTGCCGCGTATGCTGAAATCGTGCGCGAACGCGCTATTCTTCGCCAATTAATCAAAGTCGGTAACAGTATTGCCAATATGGCGTTTAAGCCTGAAGGCATGAGCAAAGAAGACATGCTCGATATTGCTGAGCGTCATGTGTTTGAAATAGCCGAAAAAGGCGCAAAACGTGGTGGCGGCTTTATTCAGGTGAAAGATGTCTTGAGTAAGGTTGTTGATAGAATTGATAGCTTATTTGAGCAAGATAGTGCAATCACCGGTCTTCCGACCGGATTCCTTGACTTTGATGAACAAACCTCAGGTTTGCAACCAGCGGATTTGGTGATTGTGGCCGGCCGACCATCGATGGGTAAAACTACCTTCGCCATGAATATTGCCGAAAATGGGGCGATACATAGTAAACAGCCAGTAGCGGTGTTCAGTATGGAGATGCCTGCTGATGCATTGGCCATGCGTATGTTGTCTTCTCTGGGCAGAATTGACCAGCATCGATTACGTACCGGTAAGCTAAATGACGATGATTGGCCGCGTTTGACATCCGCCATTGCCCTGTTGAATGAAGCCCCTCTGTTCATTGATGATACCCCGGCATTGAGTCCGACTGAGTTGCGTGCACGAGCCAGACGTCTCAAACGTGAGCATGGTTTGAGTCTAATCGTGATTGACTATCTGCAATTAATGCAAGGTAATGCTGGTAAAGCGACTGAAAACAGGGCAACCGAGATTTCTGAAATATCACGGTCTTTGAAAGCCTTAGGTAAAGAGCTTGAAGTACCGGTAATTGCTTTATCACAGTTGAACCGAAGCCTGGAGCAACGTCCGAATAAACGTCCAGTCATGTCGGATTTACGTGAGTCTGGTGCGATCGAGCAGGATGCCGATCTTATTGTCTTCATTTATCGTGATGAAGTTTACAATTCGGATTCGCCTGATAAAGGTAAGGCCGAAATTATTATTGGTAAACAGCGTAATGGCCCAATCGGTACCGTGGCGCTGACATTCCAGGGCAAATACACACGCTTTGAGAATTTTGCCCCAAGTTACTACGATGATCAGGATAATTACCCGAGCTACGGCGAGGAGTAGCATTGACTTTCCCCTCGGCAACTATTTCTGTTCCAGCTTTACAGCATAACCTTGCACGCGCGAAGCAATCGGCTGCAAACAGTAAGGTGATGTCTGTTATCAAAGCTGATGCGTATGGACATGGCGTCATTACTGTAGCAGAAGCGCTCAAGCAGAGTGATGCCTTTGCTGTTGCCAGACTTTCAGAAGCTGTATCACTTCGACAGCAAGGTGTGACACTTCCAATAGTTATTCTTGAAGGTGTAAATACGGCTGATGATTTTCAGCTTGCAGCACAACTAAGTTTATCGCCAGTGATACATTTAAGCTCCCAAGTCGATGTATTGAACTCTATAACATTGAGTCAGCCATTAAAATTTAACTGGATTATGGTTGATAGTGGTATGCATCGTCTTGGTATTCGACCCGAACAGGTTGAGGCAATCATCAGTGGTTTACATGCGTCAGGCAATATGAACCATGAGCTCGGCTTGATGAGTCATTTTGCAAACTCTGATCTTGTTGGTGACATCCGTAATCAACATCAACTTGAACACATGCTCAGTCTGAAAGAAAAAACGGGCTTGCCAGTGTGTTTGTCTAATTCTGCTGCAGTGTTAGCTTATCCCGAGTCACACTTGGACTGGGTTCGTCCCGGTTTAATGTTGTATGGTATTTCTCCATTTGCAGAAACGACGTCTGCTGAACATGGCTTACTGCCAGTGATGCAGTTAACCACACGGTTGATTTCAACTTATGACCTCAATACAGGTGAACAGGTTGGTTATGGTGGCGACTGGACGGCGAAGCAACCTTCCCGCATTGGTATCGCCAGTATTGGATATGGTGATGGTTATAGTCGTCATTTGTCTAACCAGTCTGAAGTGGTTATTCAAGGTCAACGCTGTCCGGTGATTGGACGTATTTCCATGGATACGATTTGTATCAATCTGACGGATTGTATTCAGGCAAATGTCGGTGATGAAGTGTTGTTATGGGGACGTTCAGAGTTGATGGTGGAAGAGATTGCCAACTATGCTGGCACCATTCCTTATGAACTCGTCACTGTCTTGAGTAAACGCGTTAACAGGGATGTGAAAGATGGCTAAAGTCAAAAAGGTCTATGTTTGCAAAGAGTGTGGCGCGCAAACACCACAATGGGCGGGACGATGCTCTGACTGTGGAGCGTGGAATAGTCTGGAAGAAGAGATTTATTCCAGTGCGTCTTCAACCGCACAAGCCACAATCAGTAAGCATTCTGGCTATGCTGGTGAGCAAAAAAGTGAAGTGCAGGCGCTGGGAGACGTCACATCAGAACAGGCTGTACGTTGGACTACAGGTTTACCAGAACTTGATCGTGTGCTCGGTGGTGGATTAGTCACCGGTTCAGTCGTCTTAATTGGTGGTGATCCCGGGATTGGTAAGTCGACACTATTATTGCAAGCCATGGCGACTATGGCTGACAGCAGTGGTATCAGTCCTCTCTATATCAGTGGCGAAGAATCCCTACAGCAAATCAGGCTACGTGCTGAGCGTTTACAGTTAGAGCAGGCACCGGTCGATCTATTAGCTGAAACCCATGCAGAACAGATGATTCAGGTAGCTAAAAACCGTAAACCTCAGGTGATGGTGATTGATTCTATTCAAACCGTGTTCACCGAGTTATTACAGTCGGCACCTGGAACTGTGGCACAGGTGCGTGAAAGTGCTGCACAGCTGGTTCGGTTTGCGAAATCTAGTGGTACGACAATGATTCTCGTTGGTCACGTGACAAAACAAGGTGCATTAGCCGGACCTCGGGTACTTGAGCACATGGTCGACACGGTACTGTATTTTGAAGGAGACACCTCAACGCGATTTCGAATTCTCCGTGCCGTAAAAAATCGTTTTGGTGCAGTCAATGAGCTCGGTGTATTTGGTATGACGGAACTGGGACTCAAAGAAGTGAGTAACCCGTCGGCCATTTTCCTGTCTCGGGGTGATGAGTCGGTACCAGGCAGTATTGTCACAGTGATACGAGAAGGTAGTCGGCCAATGCTCGTTGAAGTACAAGCCTTAGTAGATAGCAGTCCGCTTGGAAATCCGAGGCGGGTGACAGTAGGGCTTGAGCAAAATCGCTTAGCCATGTTGTTGGCTATTTTGCATCGGCATGGTGGCATTACTTGTCATGATCAGGATGTGTTTATTAATGTTGTTGGTGGCGTAAAACTGAGTGAAACAGGCGCAGATTTAGCGGTCTTAGCGGCGATTATTTCTAGCTTAAGAAACAAGCCTTTACCGAGAGACTGGGTGTTGTTTGGTGAGGTTGGCCTGACGGGTGAAATTCGCCCAGTGCAAGCTGGTGAAGAACGTATCAAAGATGCGAATAAGCACGGTTTTACTCATGCTGTTGTTCCGGCAGCGAATGCACCAAGAAAAGGCTTAAAAGGAATGAAAGTTCATGCAGTCAAGCATCTTTCAGAAGTGATTAGCATTCTTCGGGATATGACGTCTTAATGTTCATCTATCAAGGCTGATAATTCACGATGCAGGATGGCTTCATCACCCAGATTGAGCTCTATCAAACGTTTCAAATGAGTAATGCTATCCAAACCAATATGTTCACAATCAAAGCCTATCTGCTCATCATCAATATGGGCAACAACGGTCTCCATTTCGATAATGACTTGTGCGTTATCCAGCAATAAATCTAAACGGCATTTATCACCAATCGCAGATTGCCATTGTCCTGGTTTATGAACTAAAAGACCTTTTAATGAAATATCAATGATTTGGCAATTAAGAAACAAATCGCCATTTTCGGTATTGATATGGGCGACAGCATCAAATGGTATACGGCTGAATCGGCGTCTATCCTGAGCGGTTGAATCGGTCATAACTACCCCCTTATTTATAAACTGATACTATCATTGTTTTTGTAAGAGGAATACTCCATGCTTTGGGTAAAGGCACTTCATATTATTTTTGTGGTGACATGGTTTTCGGCAATGTTCTATTTGCCACGTTTATTTGTGTACCATGCAATGACAGAGGATCAAGCTGGTAAAGACCGCTTTAAGATTATGGAGCGAAAACTTTACCGTGGCATTATGACGCCCAGCGCACTTTTGACTCTCATATTTGGTATCTGGCTTGTCAGTTATTATCCACTCGACCAAATTGCATCAATGGGCTGGTTGCATGCCAAACTGACTTTGGTATTACTGCTATTTGCTTATCATGGAATCTGTGGCTCAATGGTGAGAAAGTTTGCTGCAGATAAAAATGAGCGTAGCCATACCTATTACCGCTGGTTTAATGAGCTACCTGTTCTAGCATTGATCGCTATTGTCATTCTGGTTGTGGTTAAACCATTCTGATAAAAAAAGGGCTCGTAAAGAGCCCTTTTTTTGACTGCTCGAATCAGTTTAATCTGTGTATTCAAATATCTTAACCACACGTTGAACACCAGCAGAGTTTCTTACAATATTCACTGCTTGGTCTGCTTCAGCATGGCTAACCATTCCCATCAGATAAACTACGCCGCGTTCCGTCACAACTTTAACGTGGAAAGGATCGGTGTTTTCATCAGTGGTCATTTTCGCTTTGATTTTTGATGTAATCCAGGCATCACTGCTACGTGATGGTAAGGCGCTTGGCGCAGCAATCGCCAATTCGTTATGAATGCGTCTTACTTTTGGAATCGCTTTCACTTCTGCCGTCACTTTTTGCTTCAATGATTCGCTCGGGGTTTCGCCCGTCAACAGAACAACACCATTGTAGCTGGTCACATTTATATGACTCTGATTGTATATTTCTTTGTTGTTATAAATGGCGTAAGACGCTTTAAATTCGATGCCTTGATCATCAATTACACTCCCCGTAGTGCGGCGATCATACGCAACCGATGCGCCTGTAGCCGCACCTGTTGCCACGACGGGTACACAGGCTTGAAGAAACAACGTAGCGGCAGGTATGACTAAGCCTAACCAAGCTGCTTTTTTGAGTTTGTTCATAATGATTTTCCTTGTAATAACCTTGTACTTATATCGTTATAAGTTAAATAAGTTGAAAAGCGTTCTTCACCCATTCAATCTGTAAAGAGGAGTCAGCTGGCCTTACGGCAACAACATCAAATCTAAACTGCTCTGCAGATGAGGCTGTTGTTTGGATGTAATGTTGGGCTGTTAGGATAATTTTTGCCTGCTTTTGCCTGTTCACGCTCTCCAGTGCTGAACCAAAACGTGCATTTTTTCGAAATCGAACCTCGACAAAAACCAAGGTATTCTTTTCTTTCATAATTAAATCGATTTCACCTCCACGGCATTGGTAGTTTTGTTCGATTAAACGCAACCCCTGCTTTTGTAGATACCGTGAAACCTGTTGTTCTATTTGTTGGCCTTTATCCCTGGCAAACATAATTATTTAATAAGCTTTAGCTCACCTTGTTCAAATTTTCCCCACCGCATTTTGCGCGTGACGTGTCCTAGTGCATTGATGGATAAGCTGCCAGTAGCGCCTTCCATCGAACTTGTTGGATCACGGCTCAGCGTATTGAGTTGAGGTATCAATTTGTACGCATCAACGCCAAGAGCATAGAGTCGTATTGCGCTGGTAAAGTTCTCTGGCGACTGATTTTTCAATGATTGGTAAACCGGATCTTCACTCGCTAACTCCTCAAATACCCAAGGAATATCACTGATGACCAAATCATTTAAATCAATATTTTGTTGTGGATCGGCCTGACCACTGTACACATGTGAGGTAGCCAACAGTGGTAATTGACCAGAGCGGTGATATTTGAGCTGAGGTACTAACTGTCGAGCCTTGAGTGGGCGTGCGACTAAAAATAAAAAATCCACACCTTCACGTCGACGTGGTTCAAAGTCGAGTGAGCGACCCAGCGTGCCCTGAAGGGATTTATAACGCTGCTCGCTCTCATTCAAGCCCATCAGAGGAATGAGTGTATCCCTGAAATCATTTTCAGCCTCATTGTAGTTCGAGACGATCAATGTACTGCCTCCTTCTTTACGCCATTGCGTAGTGAAGGCTGAGGTAATGCGTTGTCCCCAATCATTGGATGGAGCGAGCACGATGCTGCGTTTGTAACCTAATTGTTTCGCGTAAGTGGCAACAGCGACGGCTTCATCTTCTGGTGCCAGGCCAAACTGATACAAATTTTTGTAGGTCTGCTCATCATCTGTGCGATTTAAAGCCAGCACCGGAACGCTCAGGTCTGGGTGGGTGGCTAATGTTTCTACTGATGATTTTTGTAAAGGTCCAATGACGACACTGGCGCCTTCAGCTACGGCGGCGTCATATTGAGTTAGCACATTATTTTGCCCGCTGATGGCATCAGTCTCGATGTCGTAGAAGTGTAACTGTGCTGTTGAGCCGCTGACATATTGTGCCGCAATGATGGCATCCTTGATAATTTTTGCAGCCTCAACAAATGGACCAGAATGGGGTAATAAAACAGCAATATTATTGATGTCTTTTGGTATATGCGTGCCGGAGGCTAATGTTTTTTGGTAAAGCGCAGGATCGGCTGGATGGTTGGGATAACTTCTTTTCCAGTCTTCGAGTGCGACAGCCAGCACTTCCGGGTTATCTTGGTACGCTTTTATATTATAGGCCAGTGCAAACCAACCACTATCTTCAGCGGGTGGATAGCCGGGATTGAATAGGTCCAGGGCTTGCGGTGTCATTTGCATTAATGCCTGCCATAAAGCTTCTCGATTGTTCTTTAACGCGTCGGCATCCGTCAGGATTTTTTCCAGTTTCAGATGTGTATTAGCTTTTTCTAACCAGTTTCCGGTCAGAGTATAGGCATCAGCCTGGAGCTTAAGCACACTTTTCAGGTTCTGAGCGGCTAAGTCTTTTTCCTGAACATTGCTGAGTGCTTTTAGGGCTCGCTCGCCATCACTGTTAAAGAGAGCAATATTGGCACCCAGAATTGCTGCTTCATAGCGTCGAGATGGGTGGAGTAAGCTAAGTTTGATCTGTTCAAGTGATTGTTGGCTTTGCTCAACTTGTCCAGACTGCCAATACATTTGAGCCGCTTTCAATTGGTAGGCCGCTTGTTCTGCGCCATCATTTGTTAGAGCAAGTTGAGCGTATTCCTCGGCCGCTTCCCGGTATTGTCCCGAAAGTTCTGAAGAGAGCGTTTCAATTTGTGCGGGCTTTGTCATGCTGATAGGTGATTGCACTGGCTGACAAGCCGTCAAGCTCAGGAGGATAATGGCGGATAACCAGAAGCTGCGTTTCAGGGACATAAGGTCATTCTATAATTTAGTCATAGGAGGCATCATCTTACCTGTTCGCGTATATTACGACCACACTGTATTTAAGATTAAGGAAACACTGTGAGCGAGAGCCAAGCAGGTCAATTATTCATTGTCGCTACACCCATCGGTAATTTAAACGATTTTTCAGCAAGAGCGATTGAGGTATTGAAAAGTGTTGATGTCATTGCTGCTGAAGATACACGGCATAGCAAATATCTGTTACAGCATTATGCCATCCAAACACCCAGTATATCCTTGCATGAGCATAATGAGCAGCAACGCAGTGATGCTCTCTGTCAACGATTACTAGGAGGTGAGTCGGTCGCCTTAATCAGTGACGCGGGAACGCCGTTAATCAGTGACCCTGGCTATCGCTTGGTGACGACGGTAAGAGAAGCGGGAATTCGCGTTACTCCCATTCCTGGATGTTGTGCCTTAATTACGGCCTTGTCTGCGTCAGGCCTTGCTTCTGACCGGTTCAGCTTTGAAGGATTTTTGCCTGCTAAATCGTCAGCTCGTAAACAGTTTATGGAATCGCTTAAGTCCGATACAAGGACCTTAATATTCTATGAAAGTCCACGTCGTCTGGTGTCGGCACTAGAGGAAGCGGTGCTTATTTTTGGTGAACAACGACGCGCTTGTCTGGCACGGGAGTTAACGAAACTTCACGAGACTATTGAAACGCGATCGTTAATCGAGCTTCTGGCATGGGTAAAAGCGGATGATAACCAGCAGCGTGGTGAGTGCGTTTTATTAATAGAGGGCAGTCAGAGTGAGACCACGGCAGATGAGCAAGAGATCAGTCGGCTACTACAAATTCTGCTGACTGAGCTCCCGGTCAAAAAAGCGGCAGCGATGGTGGCTAACATCACTGGTGGCAGTAAAAATGAAGCCTATCAGCTGGCGTTGAAATTACAGCAGAAAACTTAGCCTTTAGGTAGAATAGCGCACTGAGACGACTTGGCAATCGCACTGATAGTGATATCGGTGAGGAAAGTCCGGGCTCCAAAGGGTAAGGTGCCAGGTAACACCTGGGGGCGTGAGCCCACGGCCAGTGCAACAGAGAGTATACCGCCGAAGCAATTCGGTAAGGGTGAAAGGGTGCGGTAAGAGCGCACCGCGCTTCTGGTAACAGAAGTGGCATGGTAAACCCCACCTGGAGCAAGACCAAATAGAGGAACGTCTGTTTCGGCAGACATGTGCGACCCGTACTGTTCCTGGGTAGGTTGCTTGAGGCTGATGGCGACATCAGTCCCAGATGAATGATTGTCCTCGACAGAACCCGGCTTATCGGTCGTCTCAACCTAACATGTCATCATCGAAATAACTGCTGCAGACAGAGTCAATTTTTCTGTCTGAGCAGTTATTTTTTTGTCTTTTAGATACGTAATCTAGAATTTACTTTAACTTCACATGCCAGTTTTTTGATAAGAAAGACCTCCTTGATAAACACCTCCAGTCATTTTCTCCCACTTTTATGAAAAGTCTCTAAGTCATTGTCATAAAAAGAGGATTTTGTTTATTCACAGGCTTGACTTCGGACATTTGCACTCCTATAGTGTCGACAAGTGGGGGAAAGTGGATCTTAGTGGATCGTGTTTTTTGAGGATGACCAGTGTTTCGAGGCGTGGCAACTTTCAATCTTGATGCAAAAGGACGGATGGCTGTTCCAGCCAAGTTCCGCAAGCATCTTGACGTCTGTTGTGAAGGCCGATTAGTCATCACCATCGATCATTCTGATCATTGTTTGCAGTTGTACCCATTACCTGAATGGGAAATTGTTGAAGAAAAACTTTCCGCATTACCCAGTTTGAATCCTCAAGTACGTCGATTAAAAAGAATGCTTCTCGGTTATGCCACTGAATGTGAAATGGATGGCAATGGCCGTATTTTATTACCCGCTAAATTACGTGAGTTTGCAGGCCTTGATAAAAACATGGTGATGATTGGTCAAGGTAACAAGTTTGAGTTGTGGAATGAACAAACTTGGAATGAACTCATGGATGAATGTTTAGAAGAAGATTTTGGCGAGATTTTACCGGCTGAACTAGAAAGCCTGTCGATATAAGGCGGAATTATGACTGAGAACGACTCGGAACATCTGCCAGTCTTGTTAAGCGAGACCATACAGGGCTTGTCAGTGAAGGCAGATGGTAAATATCTTGATGCTACCTTTGGTCGCGGCGGACACAGCCGTGCCATTCTTGCGTTGTTGTCTGACAATGGCCGCTTATTGGGTTTGGATCGTGATCCTCAAGCGATCAAAACAGGTCAGGCTCTGGCTGCAAAAGATCCCCGTTTTTCAATAGAACATGGCAATTTCTCAGAACTCAATACAGCGGTTCATGCTCGTCTCTGGCAAGGCAATGTCGATGGAATCTTGATGGACATTGGTGTGTCATCACCACAGTTAGACGATGCTGATCGTGGGTTCAGCTTTATGAAAGATGGACCACTTGATATGCGAATGAATCCTGAAGCGGGTTTAAGTGCAGCAGAGTGGTTAGCAACAGCTGATATGGATGAAATTGCTGATGTGATAAAAACGCTGGGTGAAGAACGTTATGGCAAACGTATTGCCAGAGCGATTGTGGAAACACGTGATGAACATCCTATTACAACGACTAAACAGTTAGCCGATTTAGTGGATAAAGCCAGTCCATCACGCGACAAGTTCAAGCATCCAGCTACCAGAACATTTCAGGCTATTCGAATTTTTATCAACAATGAGCTGGAAGAACTCACAACGGCTTTAGAGCAGGCTTTGGATGTATTAGCCGTGGGTGGTCGTTTGGCGGTGATTAGTTTTCACTCACTCGAAGATCGCATTGTGAAACGGTTTTTCCGCGATGAAGCCCGTGGTGATGATCTGCCGTCTCATTTCCCCGTCACTGTAGATCAATTAAATCCTCGTCTGAAAGTGATTGGCAAAGCTATCAAAGCATCAGAAGAAGAAATCAAACTCAATCCACGCGCTCGTAGTGCCGTGCTTCGTATAGCGGAGAAGCTGGCATGAATTTAAAAGCACTGTTAGAAACCATCAAGATTGATACGCCATTATTCGTAATGGCTTTTGTCGTTTTGGTTTCTGCTGTGTCTGTGATTTACACAAAACACATGAGCCGAAATGAATTTGTGCAACTGCAACAATTAGAAAAACAACGTGATGCTCTGAACGAAGAGTGGGGACGTTTATTGTTGGAAGAAAGCACTTGGGCAAGCCCAAGTCGTGTAGAGCAAGAAGCGAAACGACGTCTGGATATGACTGTGCCTAAATCTGATATGACAGTGGTGATAAAACCATGAAGCAGCGCGGTCAGAAAGTGCAACAAGTTGGCGCTTGGCGCCTCAACCTGGTTCGCATCATGTTCGTATTGATGGTGGCTGGATTATGCTGGCGTTTGGCTGATATCCAGGTCTTAAATCCTGAGTTTTTGCGTCATCAAGGTGATGCCCGCCATCTTCGTCAAGTGCCTATCGTTGCTCATCGCGGCATGATTGTGGATCGCCATGGTGAACCATTGGCAATAAGTACACCTGTACATTCTGTCTGGTTAAATCCTCAGGATGTATTAGCGAGTGATCCCCGCATACCACAACTGGCACAGTTACTGGGTTTATCCGTCCAAAAAATTAAAAATAAGATTGAAGAGAATCAGTCCCGAGAATTTGTGTATCTGAAACGTCGTATCACACCGGAATTATCAGCAAAAGTAAAAGCGCTGGGCATACAGGGTGTGGCGCTTCAACGTGAATACAAACGTTATTATCCAGCTGGTGAAGTTGCTTCACATATTGTGGGTTTTACCAATATTGATGATATCGGTCAGGAAGGACTTGAGCTGACTTACGATGCAGTGCTGACTGGTCGCCCTGGATTGAAGCGTATGGTGCGTGACAGCCGTGGTAACTACGTTGAAGGTGGTGAGCTGATTCGTCCGGCTAAATCCGGCGAAAATGTGCAGTTGAGCATTGATCTCAGACTGCAATATTTAACTTACCAAGCCTTGAAGAAAACCGTTGCTGAACATCAGGCAAAATCAGGTACTGCTGTCATTCTTGATACGCGTACGGGTGAAGTGCTGGCGATGGCTAATCAGCCCTCATATAACCCAAACAATAGAGCCGGCCTCAAACCAAGTGATCTCAGAAACCGCGCTGTTACTGATTTGTTTGAACCGGGCTCAACGGTCAAGCCATTTACGGTCGTCAGTGGTATTAAATCGGGTGAGTTTGATCAAAGCACCATCATTAATACACACCCTGGCTATTATCGAGTAAGTGGCCACCCCATAAAAGATTTCAGAGACTATGGTGAAATCGACTTGACGACCCTTATCCAGAAATCAAGTAATGTCGGTGCCAGTAAGATTGCGTTGGCTCTTGATCCTGCTGAACTGTGGCATGACTTTGCCAGTTTCGGCTTGGGCGAGGCAACGGGTGCTTATTTTCCAGGTGAGGCGATGGGAACCATGCCGGATCCTCAGTCATGGCGCACATTGGATATCGCCACCATGGGATATGGTTACGGTTTATCGACCAGTGCGATGCAACTTGCCAGAGCCTACACCGTTTTAGCTGATGGTGGCATTCTCAAACCTGTCACCTTCATTAAAACAGATAAAGTGCCAAAAGGACGACGAGAATTCTCAGCAGACATCATGCGTGATGTCGTGCAGATGATGGTGAAGGTCATTGAACCAGGCGGAACCGCCACACGTGCTGCTGTGGCGAATTATCATGTAGCTGGAAAAACCGGAACCGCGAAAAAAGCGATCAGCGGTGGTTATGCTGATGATCGTTATCAATCTGTCTTTGCTGGCATCATCCCCGCATCAGCTCCACGTTTAGCTATGGTCGTGATGATTGATGAGCCACAAGGTGAATATTACGGTGGCGCAGTTGCTGCGCCTGTGTTTGCAGAAGTGATGGCGGGTGCAATGCGCTTGTTGAATATTGCCCCTGACGATTTACCGATGACCCAGATGCAGGTGGCTCACAAATGATGACTTCAATTGTAAAATCTCAGTCGTTGATGGCATTACTCAGTGATCTTGTTGTGGATAAATCCACCTTACAAGAATGTACATTGAGCGATATCAGTATGGACAGCCGACGGGTTGCTGCCGGTGGTCTGTTTCTGGCTTTAGCTAAAAATACGTTGGATAGAGAAAAGCACCTTCGACAAGCATTGGAAAAGGATATTTTTGCTGTCCTGATTGATGAGCAACAACCCTTAACTGAGACTGAGCTTCAAATGCTCACTGAAGCAGTGGTTATGGCTTACTCAGTTGAAAATCTAGCTGAAAAAGCTGGATTTATAGCGGCACGTTTTTACGACCACCCGTCCAAGGGCATGACTGTGATTGCTGTCACCGGGACCAATGGTAAGACCTCAGTCAGTCAATTTATCGCCCAAGCATTGGAGTCAATAAACAAACCATGTGGTGTGATTGGCACCATGGGAGCAGGGCGTTTGTGTGATCTGGAAATGACCGGGATGACAACGCCTGACCCCGTTACCATGCAGAAGCTGTTGGCGAAGTTTAAGCGTGAAGGCTGTGAATACGTGGCATTGGAGGCTTCATCCCACGCCCTAGCCCAAGGCCGATTAAATAGTGTTGATATCAATGTGGCCGTGCTGACCAACCTCAGCCGGGATCACCTTGATTATCACAAAACCATGGCCAACTACGCTGCAGCAAAAAAACGCTTGTTTGATATGGAGAGTGTGGAATACGCCGTGATTAATGCAGATGATGCCTTTGGTACAGATGTCATCTCGAAACTGAAATCTGGTGTGAACTTACTGACATACGGCGGTGCACAAAATCAGGTGAATATTCGTGCAGAGCAGATCGCATACAAAGCAGATGGTGTGTCCTTTGAAGCGCAGGTTAATGCAAATAAACTGCCTGTAAGCTTGCCAGTACTGGGTGAGTTCAATGTTGACAATATACTGGCTGCGATAGGTGTGCTTACAGCACTGGGACTAGACCAACAACAATGCGCTGAAGCTATTAATCAATGTCAGGCAGTAAGTGGGCGCATGCAAACATATACTCAGCCGGGTCAATCCACAGTGGTCATCGACTATGCTCACACACCTGACGCATTACATCAGGCACTGAAGACCTTGCAAGTTCACTTACCCAAAACGGGGCAGCTCTGGTGTGTATTTGGATGTGGCGGGGATAGAGACCGTGGTAAGCGCCCACTTATGGGTAAAGTCGCAGAAAGAGAAGCTAATCAGGTCATTATTACGGATGATAATCCTCGCACCGAAGACCATCTGCTGATTATTGAAGATATCCTGGCGGGGTGTGATGAACCGCAGAAAATTCGCGTTGAACTCGATCGTAAGCTAGCTATTAGCTATGCCATCAATCATGCCAAGCAAGAAGATATTGTGCTGATTGCAGGTAAGGGGCATGAGTCCTATCAGGAAATCAATCATGTTCGCTATCCGTTTAGTGATGCGGCTGTGGTTAAAGCCGTGTTCGACTCATACTCAACGGGCATAAAAAACGTGGTGGGAGGTCATTGATGGGGCTTCAGCTAACGCTTACACAGATTGCTGAGATTGTCTCAGCCCAGAATGACGTTGCTGATGTTGTGGTAACAGGTGCTGTCATTGATTCACGTAAAGTGACACCAGGTGATTTATTCATTGCCTTTAAAGGGGAACATGTCGATGGTCATACCTACTTAGCAAAAGCCAGAGAAAATGGTGCTGTCGCGGCATTAGTTAGTGAATATCAAGATGATGAATTACCACAGATCAAGGTAGATGATGTTCGAATAGCTTTTGGACAAATTGCAAAAGCCTGGTTAGCAGAATGCCATGCAAAAGTTATCGCCATCACTGGCAGTAATGGTAAAACCAGCCTAAAAGAAATGGTCAAAGCTATTTTGTCTGAAGTGGGCACAGTCACTGCAACACAAGGCAATTTAAATAACGATCTGGGCGTGCCTTTAACCATTTGTCGTATTGACAAATCGGATGACTATGCGGTGATTGAGATGGGCACAAACCATCCGGGCGAAATTGCTTATCTGATGAGTATCGTATCACCCGATGTTTCAGTGATTAATAATATTGCGTCTGCCCATATCGAAGGTTTAGGTAGCGAAGAGAGTATAGCTAAAGAAAAAGGCAGTATTTATCAAGGATTGAAAAAGAACGGCATTGCAGTGGTAAATGCCGATATGCCATACGAATCGATATGGCAACCCTTGATTGCGGGTAGAAAAACTATCCGTTTTGGATTGCAAACAAAAGTGGATATCTTCGCCGACTATATCCAGCCAGAGCCTGCGGCAAGTCATTTCCTTGTTCATATTGATGGTATTAACCACCATATGACTATACCTTTGCCCGGCTTACATAATGTGAACAACGCGTTGGCGGCCATAGCCATATGTGTGGCGCTGAATATTCCTGTTGATGCAATGGTTCGCGGGCTGAACACACTACAAGCCGTACCTCACCGCTTACAAATGCGTAAAGGTTTGTCAGGGAGTCGCTTGATTGACGATACCTACAACGCTAATCCCGGCTCCTACCTGCGGGCATTGGAAACCTTGTCTGGTTTTGATGAACCTCGTTGGTTGGTTCTGGGAGATTTTGGTGAGTTAGGTGGTGAGTGTGATGCCATTCATCAGAGCATGGGCTTACAAGCAAAAGCCGCAGGCGTGACATCGCTATTTACGGTGGGAGAGAAGAGCCAGCTCGCAGCTGCTGAGTTTGGTGATAACGCCATTCATTTTGAGGACATACAAACATTGCAACAGCTTTTGCAAAACACCTTAACAGCAGATGTGACCTGTTTGATTAAAGGATCACGTTTTATGCAATTGGATAAATTAGCCGATGCGCTAGCCTCGGAGGCACAGTAATGCTGCTGTTATTGAGTGATTATATGAGCCAATACTACAGTGGCTTTAACGTGTTTCAGTACCTGACACTGAGAGCCATTCTTGGGGTCATGACGGCCTTGGGTATTGCATTGATTATCGGACCGACCATGATCCGTCATTTGAGTTTTAGACAGATTGGTCAGGTTGTCAGACAAGATGGTCCAGAATCTCATTTCAGCAAGAAAGGCACACCCACCATGGGTGGCGCTCTGATATTGGTGGCAATTGCTGTCAGCACACTACTTTGGGCTGACCTGACCAACCGTTATGTCTGGGTAGTTTTGATTATTACATTAGCTTTTGGGCTGATTGGATTTGTAGATGACTACATCAAATTAGTTCGTCAAGACCCTCGTGGTTTGCTGAGCCGATATAAATATTTTTGGCAATCTGTCTTTGGTGCCGGAGCAGCTATCTTTTTATTTATGACGGTCACTGTGCCGGCTGAAACGCAATTGATCGTGCCGTTTTTTAAAGAGATTGTGATTCCTTTGGGTGGTTGGTACATGCTGCTGACTTATTTGGTGATTGTGGGTAGCAGCAATGCAGTGAATTTGACCGATGGCCTGGACGGCCTAGCCATTATGCCTACGGTGATGGTCGCGGCTGCATTAGGCTTATTCAGTTATGTCGCTGGACACTTTGAGTTTGCAAGCTATTTACAAATTCCCTTTATTCCAAGTGCCGGCGAACTCGTTGTTTTCTGTGCGGCTATGGTGGGAGCTGGACTCGGTTTTCTTTGGTTCAATACCTATCCCGCACAAGTCTTTATGGGGGATGTGGGTGCCCTGGCACTGGGTGCCGCACTGGGTACAGTAGCCGTATTAGTCAGACAAGAGTTGGTTTTACTGATCATGGGAGGCGTGTTTGTGATTGAAACACTGTCGGTCATGATTCAAGTGGGCTCATACAAGCTGCGCGGTAAACGTGTATTTCTTATGGCACCGATTCACCATCATTATGAGCTCAAAGGCTGGCCAGAACCACGGATCATCGTCCGGTTCTGGATTGTGACAGTCTTTCTGGTATTGATTGGTCTAGCAACGTTGAAAATACGATGACATACGGCATGAATAGTCTTTCACATAAAAATTGCCTAATCATCGGTCTGGGTCAGACCGGGTTATCGTGTGCTCGCTTTTTAGCCAATAGAGCGCTAGGTATTGCCATCATGGATACCCGTGAGAATCCACCTTCTGTTCAGGATGTGAAAAATGCGTATCCACAAGTATTAATTAAAACCGGCGGGCTGGATCAGGACTGGATCTTAAAAGCTGATCTGATTGTTTTGAGTCCTGGAGTCGATCCGCGTCTTCCTGAATTTGAAATTGCACGCCAGGCAGGCATTGAGATTGTGGGTGATATTGAGTTGTTTGCTCGCTATGCTGATGCGCCTATTGTGGCGATTACAGGTTCAAATGGTAAAAGCACGGTCACCACGCTTTTGGCCCTGATGGCACAAGTGTCAGGGAAAACAGTCAGAGCAGGGGGAATTTAGGAACACCCGCTTTAGATCTGTTAGAAGAGTCCGCTCCCGATTTCTATATTCTTGAACTATCCAGTTTCCAGCTAGAAACTGTGCGTTCATTGAATGCTTTTGCTGCTGTTGTGCTGAATGTCAGTCCGGATCACATGGACAGATATGACTCCGTAGAGGCTTATCAACGCGCTAAGCAAACCATCTTTAACGGTGATGGTGTCATGGTGATTAATCGGGATGACCCGATTGTGAACAGCATGAGCCAGCCTGGCCGAAACATTATCGGTTTTAGTCTTCATGAGTCACAAGGCGTCGACTTCGGTTTATTAGAAACAGAAGGACAAACATGGCTAGCTGAGGGCGAATATCCCTTATTACCCATCGATCAGATGAAAATCGTTGGTATGCATAATATTGCCAATGCGCTGGCAGCGCTGGCACTGGGCTCAGCGATGGCATTACCCATGTCATCCATGTTGTCAGCCATTCGAGAATATAAAGGCCTACCACATCGTTGTCGTCTCGTCAGACAGCTGAATGGTGTGCGTTGGTTTAATGATTCTAAAGCAACCAATGTGGGTGCATCAGTTGCCGCCATTAACGGGTTGGCAGGTAATGGCAGAATTATTCTCATTGCTGGTGGCGTCGGAAAAGAACAGGATTTTTCGGAACTGACACCATCACTCAAAGCCTCAGTGAAGGCAGTTATTCTGCTGGGATTAGATGCCGATAAAATCGCCCAAGTCATTCCGACTGGTGTTGATCAGCTTCAAGCAAAAGATATGGCTGATGCTGTTAAAATTGCACAGCAAATCGCGTTGGAAGGCGACAATGTTTTATTGTCTCCTGCCTGTGCCAGTTTCGATATGTTCAGTAGCTATGTTGAACGTGGAAATTGTTTCGAACAAGCCGTTAGGGAGATTGCAGCATGAGTGAGTCTTCACTGCAATTTGATAAAAGCTTGTTGTTTTCTACCGGCGCATTGCTGTTTATCGGTCTTGTGATGGTGTGTTCTGCGTCGATTACTGTTGCAGATAGTCGTCTTGAGCAACCTTTATACTTTTTCATACGCCAGTTTGCCTTTGCTGCAGTGGGTATAGCCATTGCCTGGGGATTCATTTCTGTCAGATTAGCCGTTTGGCAGCGCATTGCCCCACAACTGCTAATGGCTGGTGTGGCGATGTTAATTATGGTGCTTATTCCAGGCGTTGGACGTGAAGTCAATGGCAGCTCACGCTGGTTACCTCTTGGCCCTGTCAATTTACAAGTAGCAGAGCTGATTAAGCTGTTTGCCATTATCTACATTGCTGATTACTTGCAACGTCACCATGGACAGCTGCACGTCTCATTTTTAAAAGTCTTAGCGCCACTGACCCTGTTAGGTGTAGCCGCCTTATTGTTGTTATTACAACCTGATATGGGATCGATGGTGGTGATCATGTCAACCGTGCTTGCCATGCTGTTTTTAGGTGGTGCCAGATTAGATGTGTTTGCGACATTGATTGGTGTGATGGGGCTGCTATTTGCGATGCTGGTCTGGATTGCACCATACCGTCTGGAACGTTTACAGAGTTTTATGGACCCTTGGGCTGACCCATTTGGTAGTGGTTTTCAGTTAACACAGGCACTCATTGCCTTTGGTCGTGGCGATTGGTTCGGTGTGGGCCTTGGTAGCAGTATGCAGAAGTTATTTTATTTACCAGAAGCGCATACCGACTTTCTGTATTCGATTATTGCAGAAGAACTGGGACTGATTGGTGCACTGACTGTCATTGTGTTGTTCTTCGTGTTTATCTGGAGAGCCCTAGCGATCGGACGAGCTGCAGAGCAGGCTGGACAAGTATTTGGTGCACAGATCGCTTATGGCATCGGCATTTGGTTGGGGTTACAGGCTTGCGTCAATATTGGTGTGAACATGGGGGCGCTTCCGACAAAAGGTCTGACTTTGCCATTAATGAGTTATGGCGGCAGTAGTTTGGTGATTGTGTGTGCGGCGATTGCACTGTTATTCCGTGTCGATATGGAAACACGAATACCTGAAAAAGCCTCAGCGAGGATCAGACGATGAAAAGAGTCATGATTATGGCGGGTGGTACCGGTGGACATGTCTTCCCTGCGCTTGCGGTGGCAGAAGAGTTACGTCTGAGAGATGTTGAAGTATCGTGGATTGGTACCGCTCATGGTATTGAAGCGAAATTAGTGCCTGCAGCTGGCTATCTATTATCAGAAATTAAAGTCAAAGGCTTACGTGGGAATGGTGTGCTTGGTTGGTTAATGGCGCCATTTAAAGTCGTCAAAGCGATACTGGAAGCGGGCTCACTCATTCGTCAATTAAAACCTGATGTAGTGATGGGGCTGGGTGGTTTTGCCTCTGGTCCTGGTGGATTTGCAGCATGGTTGATGGGAAAACCATTAATTATTCATGAGCAAAATGCGATTCCAGGTCTGACGAACCGTTTATTAGCAAAATTAGCAGACAAAGTGCTAACCGGTTTCCCTGACAGTTTTGATAAAAAAATCGATGCAGAGTGGGTTGGTAATCCGGTGAGGAAAACGATTGAAGATTTACCAATGCCACACCTTCGTCAGACAGAAAAATCAGGTCGATTAAATCTATTGGTCCTGGGCGGAAGCCTGGGCGCCCGGTCATTGAATACTTACGTGCCGCAAGCCTTAGCCAAGATATCCGCTGACCATCGTCCTGAAGTCATCCATCAGTGTGGTAGCAAGCATAGTGATGATTGCCGCCAATCATATAAAGACGCTGGTGTTGAGGCTGATGTTAAAGAGTTTATTGAGGATATGGCAGCGGCATATGCATGGGCTGATTTAGTGATATGCCGAGCTGGCGCACTGACTGTGGCAGAAGTCGCTGCGGCCGGTATTGCATCAATTTTAGTGCCTTATCCATATGCCGTGGATGATCATCAGACCCACAATGCCGCTGTCTTGGTGGATGCGAATGCAGCAATTTTAATGGCAGATCAACATTTAGATGCTGATGTGATAACGAATACGGTTCGTAGATTAGATGGTGATAGAGAAGGGTTATTAAACATGGCAAATGCGGCAAAACAAGTCGCAAAAATGGGCACAGCAGCGCATATCGCTGATATTTGTATGGAGGCTGCCAATGGATAGACTGACCTCAGCCATGCAGAGCCGCGTTAAGCATATCCACTTCATCGGTATTGGTGGCGTGGGTATGGGCGGTATCGCAGAAGTATTATTGAACTTGGGTTATCAAGTTAGTGGTAGTGATTTAGCTGAGAACAGCTTGATCAAGCATCTTCGTAGTCTGGGTGCGACCATTATGATTGGCCATGATGCATCGTATCTTGACGATGCTGATGTGGTGGTCGTTACTACTGCTGTCAGCGAAGATAATGTTGAATTAGTGGCAGCCAGAGAGCAATTGATTCCTGTTGTACCCAGAGCGGAAATGTTGGCCGAGCTGATGCGATTTAGTTATGGCATTGCTGTAGCAGGAACGCATGGTAAAACCACAACAACCAGCTTGATAGCCGCCTTATTAAGCGAAGGCGAGCTGGATCCTACCTTTGTGATTGGTGGACGTTTAAATAGTGCCGGCACGAACGCGCGTTTGGGTACAGGGCGTTATCTGGTCGCTGAAGCTGATGAAAGTGACGCATCATTCTTATACCTGCAGCCAATGATTGCGGTGGTGACGAATATTGATGAAGATCATATGGCGACATATGACGGTGATTTTGGCAAATTGAAGGCCACCTTCATTGAGTTTCTTCATCACTTACCATTCTATGGACTGGCAGTGTTATGTCTTGATGATCCGGTTATCCAATCGTTATTGGCTGATGTAACCAGACCGTTTATCACTTACGGACAAAACCCTGATGCTGATTATCAGTTAATGGAACTCACGCAACATCAGGGGCAAAGCTTTTTCACCGTGGTAGAGAAACGCTCAGGACAGAGCTTCCCTGTCACATTGAATATGCCTGGCTTACACAATGCCTTGAATGCGACTGCTGCCATGGCTGTAGCACGTAACCTTGATGTCAGTGTCACTGATTGCCAAAGAGCCTTACTGAAGTTTGATGGTGTAGGGCGACGCTTTAATCTACTGGGTCAGGTTAAAGCGGGTACAGGTCAGGCCATGCTGATTGATGATTATGGGCATCATCCAACTGAAATCGCAGCGACGCTTGCCGCCACACGCGGTGGTTGGCCAAATAACCGTTTAGTATTGGTATTCCAACCTCATCGCTACACACGCACACGTGACTTGTTTGAAGATTTTGCGCATGTCTTATCCAGTGTTGATGTGCTAGTTGTGTTAGAGGTCTATCCAGCCGGTGAAGCAAAAATTGCCGGGGCAGACGCACGTAGTTTATGTCGGGCTATCCGCTTGCGTGGTCAGGTTGAGCCTGTATTTGCAGAAGACAAGCAGGAACTCTACGCATTATTACCGGGCTTACTACAAGACGGCGATGTGTTGTTGACATTAGGTGCTGGTGATATCGGCCGGATGGCACAGGCTTTACCTGAGATCTTAAACGATGGGGGTGCTGAATGATGGCATTACCTCGGACTTTAAAAGGTGAACTAAAAACAAATGAGCCACTCTTTCGTTATAACTCATGGCGTGTAGGAGGGCCGGCAAAACAGCTTTACCGTCCTACCGACAGAAATGATCTCGCCCTGTTTTTACAACAACTACCTGCAGAAGAACCTGTGCTATGGGTCGGTCTGGGTAGTAACTTATTAATTCGTGATGGTGGTTTTGCCGGCACTGTGATTGTCACTGCCGGCGCATTACAAACCATCGATGTCACTGATAATGAGATTACGGCAGAAGTCGGACTCTATTGCAGCAAGTTAGCGAAACAAGCGGCGAAGGCTGGCTTAAAAGGTGCTGCTTTCTGGGCAGGGATACCGGGTACTTTAGGTGGCGCCTTAGCCATGAATGCTGGTGCTCATGGTATTGAGACATGGGACTCCGTCGTAGAAGTCACAACGATTGATAAACAAGGTGAGTTACATCTCTACAATGCTGATCAGTTTGAGGTCAGCTACCGTCATGTGAACTTGCCAGAAAATCAGTGGTTCGTAGCAGCAAAAATGCGATTTGAACAAGGTGATAAAGAGACTGAGCTGGAGCTTATCCGCGACCTACTGAAAAAAGAAATATCAGTCAACCCACCAATCAACCTTGTGCTGGTTCAGTTTTTCGAAACCCACCAGGCGACTTTTCTGGTCGTTTGATTGAAGTCAGTGGTCTGAAAGGACTCACAGTGGGCGGTGCCAGTGTGTCAGATAAACATGCAAACTTTATCGTTAATAATGGTGATGCCACAGCAAAAGACATCGAGACACTCATCTTTGAAGTACAGCAACGGGTTGAGCAAGAGCACGGCGTTAAGCTGATTCCAGAAGTGCATATAATCGGAGAGCCATCATGATAAAACACACTGTGTCTGCTGCTGAATTTGGTCGTGTTGCTGTACTGATGGGCGGCCGATCTGCTGAACGTGAGATTTCACTCATTAGTGGCAATGCGGTATTAGCTGGCTTACAACGTAGTGGTATCGATGCGTATGGCATCGATGTCAGCTTCGATATCTGTCAAAAAATGAACAGTGGTGAATTTGATCGTGCGTTTATCGTCCTCCATGGACGTGGCGGTGAAGATGGTGAAATTCAAGGTTTTTTACAGGCCATCAATCTGCCTTACACCGGAAGTGCAATTAGTGCTTCTGTACTGTCTATGAACAAACGATTGAGCAAATTAGCGTGGATTCAACAGGGTTTACCAACTGCCCTGTTTGTTCCTGTGTCTGCACAAACCAATACCGATGAATTAGTTGCTGATTTAGGGCTACCTCTCATCATTAAGCCTGTTAACGAAGGTTCCAGCATTGGAATGTCCAAGGTCAATGACCACAGTGACTTACAAAAGGCCATTGATTTGGCATTGAAATATGACACCGATGTTATCGCTGAGCAGTGGATACACGGGGAGGAATATACCGTTGCCATTTTAGACGGTGAAGCTTTACCTGCCATCCGGTTAAAAACGCCACATGAATTTTATGATTTTGACGCCAAGTATCACGCCAATGACACTGAATATTTATGTCCCTGCGGTTTGGAAGCCGATGTTGAAAAAGGTATGCAAGACATCGCGTTAAAAGCCTTTAATGCCCTAGGCATGCAAGGATGGGGGCGTATCGACTTTATGCGTGACAAGCAAGGCAATCTGTTTTTACTTGAAGCAAACAGTGTTCCCGGTATGACCGATCACAGTCTAGTCCCCATGGCTGCGAAGCAAGCTGGAATGTCATTCGATGATTTAGTCTGCCGCATTTTAGAAACAAGCTTCAGAGGTGAGGGCTGATGGCTAAACAGCGGAGAGGCGCCATATTACAAGAGCCAGCTAAGGTAAAACAGCCCAGGTCGCCACTGGCATGGAAAAAATTGTTCAAACATGCCGCCACGTTGGCTTTGGTCGTCGTCTTAGTGGCAGGGGGAATGTATCTGCGTGAAGCCGATACTTTGCCTGTGAAGCACGTGACGGTAGATGGCACTTTACGCCATACCGACAGAAATGAATTAGTCAAAGCGGTGATGCCTTTTGTCAGAGGCAGTTTTTTAGATGTAGATGTAGCCAGTATTCAAAAAGCAGGTGAGACCTTGCCTTGGGTCGAGCAAATACAAGTGAGACGAATCTGGCCAGACACCTTGCATTTGATGGTTGCTGAGCATGAAGCGGTTGCTCGCTGGAATGATGATGGCTTGGTCAACCGTCACGGCAAAGTGTTTAAGCCCAGCAAAGATACAATGCCTGATGGTTTGATTCAGTTGCATGGCCCAGATGGCACTAGTGAAATGCTGTCGCGACGACTGGTCGATGTTCAGCAAAAAGTGAATGTGTTGGGCTTACGAGTCATCAGTATGAGCATGGATAAACGTCGTGCCTGGCAAGTAGATTTTAAAGAAGGATTACATCTTAAATTGGGCCGTACAGATGATGAAGACAGGTTGACCCGCTTTGTTAACGTCTATTCGGGTGGGCTAGGAACATTTAAAGACCTGATTAAAGAAATTGATATGCGTTACACCAATGGGCTGGCAGTGGTATGGAAATCCGGCCAGCAACCTGATTTTAATGGAACAGTATGATGTCGAAACGAACTGAAAGAGAACTTATCGTTGGATTGGATATCGGAACATCAAAGGTTGTCGCAATTGTCGCGGCACCTGTTGTTGATGCCGGCCCCAATGATAATGCGCTCGAAATTATTGGCATTGGTTCTCACCCTGCCAGAGGCATGAAAAAAGGGGTTGTTGTCAATATCGAATCGACAGTGCAGTCGATTCAGCGTGCGATTGAAGAAGCTGAATTGATGGCCGGTTGCCAGATTTATTCAGTCTATGCAGGTATTGCCGGAAGTCACATTCGAAGCCTGAATTCTCATGGCACGGTGGCTATTCGCGATAAGGAAGTGACTCAGGGTGATATTGATCGGGTGATGGATGCAGCACGAGCTGTGCATTTCCCCGGAGACCAACAATTACTGCATGTATTGCCACAGGAATACATTATCGATAACCAGGAAGGCATACGTGAACCAATTGGGATGTCAGGCGTACGTTTGGAAGCAAAAGTTCACCTGATTACGGGAGCTGTCAGTGCGGCTCAGAACATCACAAAATGTATTGAACGTTGTGGTTTAACAGTTGATGGCATTGTGCTTGAGCAAATGGCATCCAGTTACTCTGTCTTAGATCAGGACGAAAAAGAACTGGGTGTTTGTATCGTTGATATCGGCGGTGGAACCACGGACATAGCTGTGTTCGTTGATGGCGCTATTCGCCACACAGCGGTCATTCCGATTGCTGGTGATCAGGTCACCAATGATATCGCCGTGGCATTACGCACACCCACGCAATATGCCGAAGAAATCAAAATTAAATACGCCTGTGCATTGACACAACTGGCTCGTGAAGATGAAACCATTGAGGTACCGAGTGTGGGGGACAGGCCGCCACGTCAGCTTGCTAGACAAACTCTAGCTGAAGTGGTTGAGCCGAGATATGAAGAATTATTGATGTTAGTTCAGGCTGAACTACGTCGTAGTGGGTTTGAGGAATTACTGGCTGCGGGCATTGTGCTGACAGGCGGTAGTTCGAAAATGGAAGGCGCTATTGAGCTTGCTGAAGAGGTCTTCCACCTTCCTGTGCGTTTGGGAGTGCCACAGCATGTCGGGGGACTTGTTGATGTGGTGCGTAACCCAATTCATGCAACAGGTGTTGGGTTGCTGTTATTTGGCAATCAGGAGCATGCCCCAGGGCATGGTGAAATTAAAGTAAGTGAAGGCTTAAAAGGCATGCTGGCAAGAATGAAAAGCTGGTTCCAAGGGAATTTTTAAGCTGAGTAATTGAGCATGTTTGTTTTACACAATTTTTTGGGGGAGAAGTTATGACTTTTGAATTAATTGATACATACAGTGAAAATGCTGTCATTAAAGTGATTGGTGTTGGTGGCGGTGGCGGTAATGCGCTTGAGCATATGGTCGTCAACCAAATTGAAGGGGTGGATTTCATCAGTGCAAACACGGATGCTCAAGCATTACGTAAAAGCTCAGCAACCACACAACTGCAACTGGGTGGTGACATTACTAAAGGCTTGGGTGCAGGTGCCAATCCTGATGTGGGTCGTCAAGCAGCGTTAGAAGACAGAGAACGCATCATGGAAGTTATCGATGGTGCAGATATGGTCTTTATCACAGCCGGTATGGGTGGTGGTACTGGCACAGGTGCCGCACCGGTCGTTGCTCAAGTGGCCAAAGAAATGGGTATTCTGACGGTAGCTGTCGTTACCAAACCTTTCCCATTCGAAGGTGGCAAGCGTATGAAAATTGCGCAAGCGGGTATCGAAGAGTTAGGACAGCATGTTGACTCACTGATCACGATTCCTAACGAAAAATTATTGAAAGTATTAGGTAAGGATATGACCTTACTGAACGCGTTCAAATCAGCGAATGATGTCTTATTAGGAGCTGTGCAGGGTATTGCTGAATTAATCACACGTGAAGGTATGATTAACGTTGACTTTGCTGACGTTCGTACTGTGATGTCTGAAATGGGTATGGCAATGATGGGCACGGGGCATGCTAAAGGTGAGCATCGTGCACGTGAAGCGGCGAAATTAGCGGTCTCAAGCCCATTATTAGAAGATGTCGATTTGGCTGGTGCCCGTGGCGTATTGGTCAATATTACTGCTGGTCTGGATATGAGTATTGGTGAGTTCGAAGAAGTGGGTAACACCATTAAAGAATTTGCTTCAGATGACGCTACAGTAGTTGTTGGAACCGTGATTGACCCAGACATGACTGACGAGTTGAGAGTGACCGTTGTGGCGACGGGTTTAGGCGCACCCAGAGTCGCTGTAGCGAAAGCGCCGGAAGAAGCTGCACCACAAATTGAAATTGTGAAAAAGCCAGTTGAAATCGATTACGATGAACCAACAGTCATACGCAATGGTAAAGATAGTCAGCAGAAACAAGTCGCCAACGGAGATGTCAATATGGATTATTTGGATATTCCAGCATTTCTACGTCGTCAGGCGGATTAATTTAGTATAGCTGCTTATATTCTGCTTATGATATTATGCTTTGATCTGTAACTGTTTAAGGGGGTAAAACACCGTGATAAAGCAACGAACATTGAAGAATGTGATTCGTGCGACCGGTGTCGGTTTGCATAGTGGTGAGATGGTATATCTGACCCTGCGACCTGCCGCCCCTAATACAGGCATTATTTTTCGTAGAGTGGATCTGGACCCGGTTGTCGAGATTCAGGCAAAAGCTGAGAATGTGGGTGAAACCGCTCTATCGACCACGCTGATTGAACATGGTCAACGTGTTTCAACAGTGGAGCATTTATTATCTGCATTTGCCGGCTTAGGTATTGATAATGCTTATATTGACCTGAATGCAGCTGAAGTACCCATTATGGACGGCAGTGCCGGTCCCTTTGTGTTTTTGGTGCAGTCGGCAGGTATTGAAGAGCAGAATGTGGCTAAACAGTTCATCCGCATCAAAAAACCAGTTGTGATGGAAGACGGTGATAAATGGGCGAAATTTGAACCATTTGATGGTTTTAAAGTGTCATTTACTATCGATTTCGAGCATCCTGCATTTACTGGACGACCTCAACAAGTCGATGTTGATTTCTCCTCCACATCGTTTGTTCGTGAAGTCAGTCGTGCACGCACATTTGGTTTTATGAAAGATATCGAAAAATTACGCGAAAACAATCTGGCATTAGGTGGCAGTATGGATAATGCCATCGTGGTTGATGATTACCGTGTGTTGAATGAAGATGGCTTACGTTATGAAGATGAATTTGTTCGTCATAAAGTGCTGGATGCCATCGGTGATTTGTATTTGCTGGGACACAGTCTGATTGGTGCTTTCAAAGGCCATAAGTCAGGACATGAGGTGAATAACAAATTATTACGGAAATTATTAGCTCAGGAAGATGCCTGGGAGTTGGTCAGCTTCGAAGACGATAAAGATGCCCCCATTCTTTTCAGTCGACCTGCTGCCTCAATTTCAAGCTAATTTTTCTGATTGGATTGACGTTTAGCGAGTTTATTCAAGGCGGCCTTTAATGGGCCGTCTTGCATTTCAGCGGCAGTACTTGTTAGAAGTTCTGCCGTTTCAGTTGATACACGGAGCGTATTCGGATTCATTTTCGATTTAAGCGGTTCGCTTTGTGGTCTGACCTTGACCTCCAGTTTTTTTACTGGATTCGGTAAATGCGCTGATAAGGTTTTACAAATAAAGGCAGCCTGAAAGCGCAATAAACTCGCATAATTGGCTTTATCAGTGAGAATGATGATTTTATCTTCCGTGATGTTTGCCAATGTGCAATGATTACTAAATTTTAAAGGCAGGCTTTTTTGTAAAATGGTGTTAAGCTTGTTCAGTTTTTGGGCGCGAATTGATAACCATTTCATCTGGTTATCGTTTTGATAGAGTTGACCAATGCGCTCAGGTTTTTTTGACATATTATTTTAAGTGACTGAAAAAGGATAACAATGCAGGTTATCATTATATCCTCAAACAGCAAGACCCATAAGCATTGGCATTTAACGCGATCCAGTTTGTTCGTGCTGATGCTGATGCTGACATGCCTTATTAGTGTTAGTAGCTATAGCCTGGCGAAATGGCTCTATACAGACCGCATAACAGAAAATCTCCAGCCTGTCCCCGTTCCTACTCTCTCTTCTAGTTCAAATCCCATCGATACCACTCAGAACCTGGACGAAAATCAAGAAGAAAATTTACAAGATTTTTATGCCAAACAGCTCGGTGGTTTACAGGCAGAAACTATACGTTTGAAAATGTTCAGTGAGCGTCTGGCGCAAATTGCAGGCTTTGAGACAGAAGACTTTTCTTTAGATGAGCATCCTGGTCAAGGTGGTATTGAACATGATGGCTCGCCTCTTAATAGTGAGGCACTGGAAAGAGGTATCCAACAGCTATCAAGTCAATTACGTGGTCAGAGTGATACATTAAATGCCCTTGAAGAGTATCTCATAACAAAAGAAAATATTGCGGCAGGTATTCCTGAAGGTAAACCGGTTAAAAATGGCTGGGTGTCATCATTTTATGGCAATCGTATCGACCCGTTTAATGGTAAAAAAACCTTCCATGAAGGTATCGACATTGCCGGCAAAGAAGGCAGTCCAGTCATGGCTGTAGCCGATGGTATTGTCAGCTGGGTGGGTGATCGTGGCGGTTATGGTGGCTTAGTCGAAGTCGACCATGGTAACGGCTATGTCACACGATATGCCCACAATAAAACAATAAAGGTGAGTAAGGGCGAGCGCGTCAGCAAGGGTGAAGTGTTGGCGCTGATGGGATCGACAGGGCGGTCAACCGGCCCACACGTTCACTACGAAGTCTTACGTGACGGCCAACATATCAATCCTTATAGTTTTATCAAGTAAATTCTTTTGAGCTCTTGTTTTATTTGTGGGAAGTCTCCACATGAAACAATGTGATCTACAAACACTGACTTTGTCCGCGTTATAATCACAAGTTTATTACTTTTATCGGTGTTCACGCCGTAATCAACACAGTTTAAGGCGAAAAAATGGTTAGCAAGTTTTTCAGTAAAATTTTTGGTAGTCGTAACGAGCGCGTATTGAAAAAAATGCGTAAGACGATAGATGAGATTGCCAAGTTTGAGACAGAAATAGAACAACTTGATGACCCGGCGTTACGAGCCAAAACTGAGGGATTTAAACAGCGTCTTGCTGATGGCCAAACTATCGATGACATATTGACTGAAGCTTTTGCCGTTGTGCGTGAAGCCAGTAAACGTGTTCTCGGCATGCGTCACTTCGATGTCCAATTAATCGGTGGCATGGTGTTGAATGATGGCAAAGTCGCTGAGATGAAAACCGGTGAAGGTAAAACACTTGTTGCGACATTGGCTGTCTATTTGAATGCACTTGAAGGTAAAGGTGTTCACGTCATCACGGTTAATGATTACCTGGCAAAACGTGACGCCACGCAAATGGGTAAACTATATGAGTTCCTTGGCCTGACAACAGGCGTTATTGTTGGCGGCCTGGGTAATGATGAACGTCGTGAAGCCTATAACTGTGATATCACTTACGGCACCAATAATGAATTTGGTTTCGATTACCTTCGTGACAATATGGCGTTTCGTTTGGAAGAGAGAGTCCAGCGTGAATTAAATTTTGCTGTCATCGATGAGGTTGACTCTATTCTGATTGACGAAGCCAGAACACCGCTGATCATTTCTGGGCCAGCAGAAGACAGTTCAGAGTTATATCAAAAAATTAATACGCTTATCCCTAGCTTGAGCAAACAAGAAGGTGAGGGCGATGACGTTACCGTAGAAGGTGACTACACACTAGACGAAAAAAATAAGCAGGTTCACTTTACCGAGTCCGGTCATGAAAAAATTGAGTCGATGCTCACTGATATCGGTTTGTTATCAGCCGATGCCAGCTTATATGATGCGGCCAATATTGGTTTAATGCACCACGTCACTGCTGCGTTACGTGCGCATGTCTTGTTCCAACGCGACGTGGACTACATTGTTCAGGATAACCAAATTGTCATCGTCGATGAATTCACCGGAAGAAGCATGCCCGGTCGTCGTTGGTCTGAAGGCTTACACCAAGCGGTTGAAGCCAAAGAAAATGTGAAGATTCAAAACGAGAATCAAACCTTAGCCTCTATCACTTTCCAGAACTATTTCCGTCTGTATTCTAAATTATCGGGCATGACAGGTACTGCGGATACTGAAGCTTACGAGCTGCAATCCATTTATGGCCTGGAAGTTGTGGTCATTCCGACCCACAAAGAAATGCAACGTAAAGATGAAGCAGACCGTATTTATCTCACCGCAAAAGAAAAATACGATGCCATTCTGGAAGATGTAAAAGATTGTGTGAAGCGTGGACAACCTGTCCTGGTAGGGACAGCGTCTATTGAAAGCTCAGAATATCTTCATAGCCTGCTTAAAAAGGCCAAAATTCCACACGAAGTGCTCAACGCTAAATTCCACGAAAAAGAAGCACATATTATTGCGAATGCAGGTATGCCTTCAGCGGTAACGATTGCCACCAATATGGCTGGTCGTGGTACCGATATTGTTCTCGGCGGTAGTTTAGATGCTGAGTTAGATGGTTTGCCAGAAGATACAAGTGACGAACAAAAACAAACCATCCGCCAAGCGTGGATGAACCGTCATGAAGCGGTATTATCAGCAGGTGGTTTGCATATCATTGGTACTGAGCGTCATGAGTCTCGTCGTATTGATAATCAACTTCGTGGCCGTTCCGGTCGTCAGGGTGACCCTGGCTCAACACGCTTTTATCTGTCTCTTGAAGATAATCTAATGCGTATTTTTGCTTCAGACCGGATGGCTGGACTCATGCAGAAATTAGGCATGGAAGAGGGTGAAGCTATTGAACACCCTTGGGTATCACGTGCGATTGAAAATGCCCAACGCAAAGTGGAAGGGCATAACTTCGATATTCGTAAACAATTGCTCGAATTTGATGATGTCGCCAACGATCAACGTAAGGTTGTTTACGAGCAGCGTAATGAGCTGATGGCTGCAGACGATGTTTCAGAGACCATCTCATCAATGCGCAGCACGGTGATTAATGATGTTATCAGTATGTATATTCCACCTAATAGCATTGATGAACAGTGGGATATTTCAGGCTTAGAGGAAGCACTCAGAGAAGAGTTTGCTCTTGAAGCACCTGTAGCCGAATGGTTAGAAAATGATGACTCTTTACATGAAGAGTCATTAAGAGAACGTATCGTAGAAGAAGCAGAGAAGGCATACAAACAAAAAGAAGAAGCGGTTGGCTCAGAATTAATGCGTCACTTTGAAAAAGCCATCATGTTACAAACGCTGGACTCCCAATGGAAAGACCATCTGGCCCAGATGGATTATTTGCGTACAGGGATTAATTTACGTGGCTACGCACAGAAAGATCCTAAGCAGGAATATAAACGTGAATCGTTCAGCCTGTTCAAAGCAATGCTCGACAATATTAAGCATGAGGTGATTAAACTCATCTCTCGCGTACAGATTAGAGCAGAAGAAGATGTGGAAGCGGTTGAAGAACAGCGCCGTCAGACAGCTGAAATGGAGTATCAACACGAGCAGGCTCAACAACTAGCCAGTGAAGAGAATCAAGAAGAAGATCTTGCCGCTCATCAACCTTATACTCGTGACGGCAGTAAAATCGGTCGTAACGATCCATGCCCATGTGGCAGTGGTAAAAAATTCAAACAATGTCATGGAGCTATTCGTTAATGGCAGTCAATTTGTCAGCACCTAAGGCGGAAGATTTACTGGCCATTGATGGTATTCGCCTTGCCACGGCTAGTGCAGGAATAAAAAAGCCAGGCAGACAAGATGTTGTATTGATAGAACTCGCCGAAGGCACACAAACAGCCGCGGTTTATACAAAGAATGCTTTTTGTGCTGCCCCTGTCATTGTGGCGAAACAGCATCAAGCAGCTGAAGCGACACGATATTTATTAATTAATTCTGGCAATGCTAACGCGGGCACTGGTGAAGCTGGCCTGGTTGCAGCTAAAGCGTGCTGTCAGGCTGTAGCAGAAGTCGCTGGTGTCAATGAAGCGAATGTTTTACCATTCTCTACAGGTGTAATAGGTCAACCATTACCTGTCGATAAGATCCGTGCCGTTTTGGCTGATGCCTATGATGGTCTATCAGCTGATAACTGGTTAGCCGCTGCTCAAGGCATTATGACAACAGATACGCTCGCTAAGGCGAAGTCTGTGCAAGTTGAATTAGCTGGCAAAACAGTCACGATAACCGGTATATCTAAAGGATCCGGCATGATTCGACCTGATATGGCCACGATGCTGGCTTATATTGCGACTGATGCCAACGTAGATTATGCTGTTTTAACCACCATGTTAAACAACGCCATGAATCATTCTTTCAACCGCATCACGGTGGATGGTGATACCTCTACAAATGATGCGTGTGTGCTAATGGCCACGGGCCAGGCAGGCAACGCAAAGATTACTCAGATTACCTCAGAAGAAGGCGAAGCCTTGCAAAAGGCGCTGAATGATATTTGTTGTTATCTGGCGCAAGCTATCGTACGTGATGGTGAAGGTGCGACCAAGTTTATTTCCATTAATGTAGAGCAAGGACAAAGCCAGGAAGAATGCCGCCAGGTTGCCTATACCATTGCCCATTCACCATTAGTCAAAACAGCACTGTTTGCTTCTGATCCAAATTGGGGAAGAATCCTTGCGGCAGTGGGACGAAGCGGTTTAGCTGATTTTGATTTATCAGGTGTGTCTATTTTTATTAATGATGTCTGTATCGTTAAATCCGGCCAGCCTGATCCAGATTATACTGAAGAGAAGGGGCAGGCTGTCATGGCCGAGTCTGAAATTACCATCACGGTGAAATTGAACCGTGGTGCTGCACATGATCAAGTTTGGACATGTGACTTTTCGTATGACTATGTGAAAATAAACGCAGAGTATCGCACTTAAGCTAGAGCTATCCATGAGCGACAATACCATTACCACCCTAAGTGATTTCTTAGAGCAGAGTGGCGCCCATTATCGTGTTTTTGATATGGGACGCAGAGTGACCAAGCTGAGTGCAAAGAAATTTACCCGCTTTGAAGCGGCTGAAGTGCCATATCCTTATCCGTTTCAACGTACAGCCTTATTTGGCATTATTTTTTGGCATCCTCAGTTCACAGATAGACATTACGTCTGGTTTTTGAAGTTTCCGCTTGATGAGCAGGGCTTGCTGATACAAGCGGCGCGAGATGAGTTTCTGGTGATGGTTCTGGATAGAGTTGGTGAGTGTTTACTCGCAGCTGCAGATGGAAATTACATAGAAGGTGCCCTAAAAGATAGTCCATACAGTTTTAATCCTCGTGAAGATCGGATGGCCGCCTTTAATGCTCAGGCCACAAAGAGTCTGAGTTTAAAAGCCTCGTCATTCTATGAAGCGGCCTTTGCGTATTTTACTGGGCAAAAATCGTTCGACAGTTGGCAAGTGCTCGGCATGCAGGGTGTGGCTGATGTGGCAGTGAGAACTGATGATAGAGCGTTGACGAAAGCCATAATACAAACCCTGCCTCAATTACCGCCTCAACCTTTTCATATGTTGACGTCTTTTATGGAAAATGCAGAGCCCGCTAATAATCTGGTCGAAGCACTACAGTGGCGATTGAAGAATGAGTTGGAACAGAATCAGCCTGATATGGCAGAAATTTGTGCCTGCCTAAGGGCTGTGTCAAATAGTTCTGCTCAGGGCATAGTTGAAGGTATGGTCAAGCAAGTGCTTTGTTCAGACATCAGCCGTCATATCGAAGTCCTGGCTGTTATCGCTGGTAGATGTTGGAAAGTGCTTGAAGAGCCAGAACTGTGTCAGCTCTATGTTGAGAGGCTCGCTATTAATGAAGCGGATTATGAAGGCTTTAGCCATATCTTGGCCGACTTGATGTACATGCCTGCCATGCGAGACAAGGTCATGTCTGCTTTACGTAACCCAAATCGCTCAGCTGAGTTGACGCAGCAAGTCGGAAAGATGTTTGGTTAAGAAGCTTAAGCGGACAAAGCAGGAAATAAACCTTTCAAACCATTGGCAATAAATTCAACGGCGATGGCTGTGAGAATCAGTCCCATAATACGTGTCGCAATGTTAATACCATTGCTTGACATACGTCTTGCTATCCACGGCACAAGCAGCAATAAAATCCATAGCAGTAAGCCCAGCAGAATGATGTCCAGAGCAATCAGGCTGTAGTGAGCGACACCATGTCCTTTGTATGCATTGATAATGACGGTACTGATGGCGCCAGGACCTGCCAGTAGTGGCATGGCGAGAGGCACGACGGCAATTGACTCACCAGACTGTTGTGCCAGTTCATGATTTTGTTTCAAGCCCTTACTGGTGTTATGTAGCATCCCTATCCCCATCAATAAGAGCAGGATACCGCCGCCAACACGAAATGAATTGATGCTGATACCAAAAAACTCTAATACCCATTGCCCGAAAAAGGCTGTCACCAGCAGAATAGTAGTCGCTGCAATAATGACGGTTCGCGCGATCTTCGCTCGTTCAGCACTACTATAGTCAGCTGTCAGGCTAATATAGATTGGAATAATGCCTAGGGGATTAACAATGGCGATTAATGACACCAGAAATTTTGTGTATTCCGTATATTCGAGCATGCTTTAGCTTAAATTCTTATCTTCAATGTCAGTCACAATGCCATCAATGGTCTTGGCATTTTTTCTCGCCAATAGTCTTCAATCCCTTCAACGCCTTTTTTTCAGCCCAATTATTGAGTTGTTCACGTTCGCCCTGATAAGCATAGTAAGGGACGGCCATACCACAGGATGTTTGCACGAGCTCAATGCTGAGATCGAAGATCTGCCGTGCACCGGGAAGGGCATCAAATAAGTGATATAAGTCGCTCCATTCGGCATCATTATGATGAATGACTTTGGCAGTACCATACAGACGCAGGATCATTGGCTTACCATGAAATGCAGTGAACATGACTGTCATTCTTGGCAATTGCTGAATATGACCAGCGGTTTCATTACCACTACCCGTGACATTTAGCCAAATCACTCTATTTGGTGTCAGTACACGCAAAGAATCCATTCCTTTAGGCGAAATATTAACCCGACTGTCTTCTGTTGCCGTGCCCACAAAAAAAATGTGCTGCTGTTGGATGAATTCGATTAAGCGATCAGATAAGGCATCAAACTTTTGTCCCATATGGTTTTTAACTCTCTGTTCTTGTCATCATTAGTTTCTGCCACTCTTGTTCCATCATGATGTCAAAATTTGTCTCAACACGGTCAAGAAAAACATGTCCTTGCAGATGATCAAATTCATGCTGAAAAACACGTGCTAGAAAATCATCATAATGCGTTTCGACCCATTCTGCATGACGCGTTTGATAACGAACCAGTATATGTGTGTGACGCGGAACTAAACCACGAATACCGGGTAAACTCAGACAACCTTCCCAATCTTTTTCTTGTGTATTTGAGGTAGTAATAATCTCTGGATTAATGACAAAAAACGCAGGTATATCAGGCGCATGCGGATAACGGGCATTAGGATGGGAAGACATGATAAAAAAACGTTGTGAGATGCCCACTTGTGGCGCTGCTATGCCCATGCCACCTTTTTCAAGAACAAATTCCATGAGCGCATCGAGTTGGGCCTGGAACTCAGGATTTAGAATATCTTCAACTTTTTCAGTTGCTTGGCGAAGAACTGGGTGCCCTAACTGAAAAATAGTGAAGTCTTTTGTCATATCAACGGGGCTTGTAAAGGATCATGTAATCGGAACCAACCAGCAATACTGTAACGATCTCGACAGCTTTTGACTACTTCATGAGGAAACTCCTCACTCAAGAAAATAACAAAACTGCCAAAATTTGGGTTGACCGTCTCAATGACAGTGTTAGTCTCAGGCGCATAAATTAACAACTGACCGCCATCTTCTTCCTGCCATTCTGGGTTGAGATAGAGCACGGTAGTTAAAACCCGATTAGATTCACCTTTAAAAGCATCCATATGTTTTTTATAAAAAGCGCCGGGTGCGTAATGTGCGTAGTGAGCTTCATAGTCAAACAAGCCCATAAACAGTCGGCGGTTTATAGCGAGCCTAAACTCTGACATTTGATCGAGATAAGCCTTATCAGTGCTATTGTCTGGGGTTAACCAACGAGTTTGATCACGTCGAACAGCGTTATTCAACTGAAAATCCTGTTCTCGTCCAATACCTGCGCGTTTGAAATCATCATCATCTAAATTCATGACACGCTGATGAAGGGCATGATTAAGATTAGCGTGAAGAAGTTGTGGAAGAACACAGTAGCCGCGATCGGCGATGGTATCGGCGATAAGATCGTACGCTGACTCAGTAGGTTGTAGTAGTGGCTTCAAGCATGGAATCTCCAAACGGACAAATAAACCAGACCAATTACTTAGATGGAGTGCTGTTAGTCGGGTGACCTGCTGGTTCCATTGAGGTAAGGGGTTGAACAGGTTGCAAAATTTAGCAAATTTTTCTTGAGTAGGTATGTTTTTTTTACTTACTAGCCGAAAAACCAATAGGCGACAGTGATAGCCGCCAAAATACCGGCTATATCTGCGGCGAGTCCACAGCCGATAGCATGACGGATGTGCTTGATACCAACAGAGCCAAAATAGACTGCTAAAACATAAAAGGTGGTTTCAGTACTTCCCTGAACAATAGCCGAAAGTCGTCCGGAAAATGAGTCTGCACCATAGGCTTGCATCGTATCGACCATCATTGCTCGTGCGCCGCTGCCACTAAAAGGCTTCATCAATGCGGTGGGTAAGGCTTCTATAAAGCGGTCATCTAAACCCAGGCTCAAAATAATATAGCGTAAGCCTTCAGCAAGCATATCCATAGCACCGCTGGCGCGAAATACACCAATAGCTACGAGCATAGCTACCAGATAGGGAATAATGGTGATGGCTGTTTCAAACCCTTCTTTTGCCCCATCAACAAAGGCATCGTAAGCATTGATCCTTTTTTTCCAGGCGGCTGTGATAAATATAATGATCAAGGTAAATAAAATTAGGTTACTGATTAATGACGATTGGCTGACCATTTCTTGCTGCGGTAGATGAGAAAAATAGATGAGTAAGGCCAGCACAAACGCTGTGAAACTACCCAGATAAGCCAAAATAACACGATCCAGAAGATTAATTTTCTGTACCCATGCCACACTGAGTAAACCAACCAAAGTAGAGATATATGTGGCAATTAGAATGGGAATAAAGACATCGGTTGGGTTGGCTGCGCCCATTTGTGCACGATAAGTAAAGATGGTGACGGGAAACAAGGTGACAGCAGAGGTATTAATCACCAGAAACAGTATTTGGGCATTACTGGCAGTATCTTTGAACGGATTTAATTTCTGTAGTTCCTTCATGGCTTTGATGCCCAGCGGCGTCGCGGCATTATCCAGACCAAGTGCATTAGCAGAGATATTCATCACCATGGCCCCAATAGCTGGATGGTTTCTGGGAATATCGGGCATGAGGCGTTGAAATAATGGTGTTAAAGCCGCCGTCAGTAATTGAATAAAGCCGCTTCGCTCCCCGATTTTCATGATACCCAACCATAGTGCCAGCACACCTGTCAGCCCGAGAGAAATCTCAAAGGCGGTTTTGGCCAGTTCAAACATGGCTTGCATGAGTTGGGTGAATATTAACTGATCGCCCAGTACCAGTAATTTAAACAAGGCAACGAGAAACGCGATGAGAAAAAAGCGATCCAGATAATATTCAGCATGCGCGTATTGTGGCATGAGTGTCTGCATTGCGGAAGTTAGTGGGAATAAAGACATAAAAAAGCCCGCTCAGTACGATTCACTTGCGGGCTCTTTTGAGTGCTTATATGGCCTTTAGTCGCGGTTAGCTTTTCTTTGCTTTTTTGCGGCTATGGCTGGACGTTTCTTGGTTTTTCCTGGCGGTCCATTTCGGCGAGGTTTTCTTTCTGATCTCGCAGATGACATATCTGCCTCAGCGCCGGGCAGACTAATCTCGAGCTGCTTATTATTAACCCAGACTTTTCTTAAATGCTGGAAAATATCTTTTGGCATACCATCAGGCAAATCAACCAGGCTGTGATCCTGATTAATCGTAATACGGCCAATCATACGACTATCCATACCAGCTTCATTGGCGATAGCACCCACGATATGCTTTGGCTCAACATTTTGTTCTACACCGACCTCGATCCGGTATGTTTTCATACCTTCTTCAGCCTGATGAGCTGCCTGACGGCGAGGACTACGTTCTGCTCTTGGTGGTCTTTCTGAACGCATACCACGTTCACCACGATTCGCTCGTTCAGGACGATCACCACGCTCAGCTCGCTCTCTAGGTTGTTTGCGTTCTGAATGGACAACAGGAGGATTTAAAGGACGACTTTTCTGTACCTGGAAGGCAAGGGCGGCCGCCATTTCAATCGGATCCGCATTATGTTCTTCTTGATACTGACGAATCAGATTTTCAAAAAAAGCGAGATCTTGAGATTCGATGGTTTCTGTCAGGTCTTGTTTAAAGGCCATAACACGACGGTCAGCAATATCTTCGCTACTAGGCAGTTGCATCCGAGTAATCGTCTGTTTAGTGGCTTTTTCAATCGCACCCAACATACGTTTTTCACGTGGAGAGACGAATAAAATTGCTTCACCTTTACGGCCTGCACGACCCGTTCTACCAATGCGGTGAACGTAAGATTCGGTGTCATAAGGAATATCGTAATTAACGACATGGCTCATACGTTCGATATCCAGACCGCGAGCAGCCACATCGGTGGCAACCAAGATATCAATCTTGCCTGCTTTCATTCTTTCGATGGTTTTTTCACGTAGCGCCTGATTCATATCACCGTTTAGTGGTGAACTGGCGTAACCACGTGCTTCTAGCTTTTCAGATAAATCCACTGTCGAATTTTTAGTACGCACGAAGATAATCATGCCATCAAAGTCTTCAACTTCAAGAATGCGCGTCAATGCATCCAGTTTATGTAACCCGGTTACCTGCCAGTAGCGTTGTGTGATCGTATCTACGGTCGATGTTTTTGATTTGATATGCACATCAACAGGATTATTGAGATAACGCTGTGCAACACGGTGTATTGGTTTAGGCATGGTGGCTGAGAATAAAGCCACCTGACGTGTTTCTGGTGTTTCTTTCAGAATGGTTTCAACATCATCAATAAAGCCCATGCGCAGCATTTCATCAGCTTCATCCAGCACCAGTGCTTTCAAATCTTCGAGGGGTAATTTACCGCGACGAATCAAATCAAGAATACGACCAGGCGTACCGACGATAACTTGTGGGCTACGTTGTAACTGGCGTAATTGAATGCCCATGCTTTGACCACCATAAACAGGTAACACATGGAAGTTTTTCATATGACGACCATAACCTTGCATGGCTTCAGCGACTTGAATAGCTAACTCACGCGTGGGGGTGAGTACCAGAATTTGTGGTGTCTTTTGACGATCATTCAAACGACTTAATAGAGGGAGAGAAAAGGCGGCCGTTTTACCTGTACCGGTTTGGGCCTGACCCAGCAAATCACGACCTTCTAATAATGGCGTAATACTTTGGGCTTGAATCGGTGACGGTGTTTCGTAACCGGCTTCTTTGATTGCTTTGACAATAGCGGGAGCGATACCCAGCTCACTGAATGAGGGGATCGAGTCAAGTTGTTCTGTGGACATGCAAAAACCTGTGAATGTCAGTTTTGAACGCAAAACTGAGGAGCGGGATGATAAACGGCATATTATACGATCCTGAAATGGCAAAAGATAGAAAAATCATTTGTTTAATGTGATATTGCGCATTTCTGGTAATGTCGGGTTTTAGGTTTTATGATGGAAATTCAAATGACTTTCTGACAGTGAGGAGACAGAGATGAGTGAACATACCTATAAACTGATTGAATTAACCGGTAGTTCAAGTGAAAGTTCCGATCAGGCGATTCAAAATGCCATCAAAAAAGCCGGTGAAACGGTCAAACATATGCACTGGTTCGAAGTGATTGAAACCCGTGGTTATATTGAAAATGATGGTGTGAAATACTGGCAGGTCACCATCAAAGTTGGGTTTAGAATCGAAGATTAAATATCGCTCCTCAAAGGACTATCATGTCAAATACAACCCAGACCGATGTCATTATTATCGGGGCAGGTACCGCAGGTTTAGCCGCGCTCAAGCAAGTGCAGAAGAAAACGGATGCGTTTTTGTTAATTAACGAAGGTGAATATGGCACCACCTGTGCCCGAGTTGGCTGTATGCCATCCAAGCTGCTTATTGAAGCGGCAAATGCTTATCACCGTCGTCATACTTTTGCTGAGTTTGGTATCCAGAATGCGGAACAACTCAGTATTGATATACCAGCGGTATTACGCCGGCTACGTCATATACGAGATTATTTTGTTTCCAGTACATTAAAGTCGATCAGTCAGATTGAGGATAAGGTGATCACCGGTCGAGCCACGCTCACCGGGCCCAACACTGTCAGAGTGAACGATGATGTGTATACCGCCAAAAAGATCATTATCGCCACTGGCTCCAGACCTGTACTACCGCCTGAGTGGGAGCAAATAGGCAACAATAAAATTCTCACCACCAATATCTTGTTTGAACAAACTGATTTAAAGCCCAGGATCGCTGTTATCGGTCTGGGGGCTATTGGTATTGAAATGGCTCAGGCTCTGTCACGATTGGGTATCGAAGTCACGGCATTTGGCGCAGAGTCTATGTTGGCGGGACTGACAGATAAAAAGGTCAGTGAGGCATTGCACGAAACACTGGCTAAAGAATTTACGCTCTACACAGAAACTGAAGCGGATTTAGAGGAGACTGAAAACGGGGTCAAAGTCATCACTCAGAAAAGTGAATTGGAAGTGGATCAAGTGCTGGTAGCAGTGGGTAGACGCCCCAATCTGGATGGCATGGGACTGAATAAACTGGATGTCAGCCTTGATGACAAGGGGATGCCAGACATTAATCCGAATACGACTCAAATAGAAGGCTCAGCGGTATTTATCGCTGGTGATGCGACGGCCGATAAAATGTTATTACACGAAGTGGCTGATGAAGGGCGTATCGCAGGGCATAATGTAATGAGTGACCATGTAGAAGCCTATTGTCGTCGTATACCTCTCAGTATTGTATTTAGTGAACCAGGCTGTGCTGTGGTGGGCACTGCTTTGCAACAACTTGATCAGCAGACAATCGTCATAGGGGAAGCGAGCTTTACAGATCAGGGTAGGGCGCGGGCTGCACAACGAAACCAGGGAGTGATGCGAGTTTACTTGGATAAATCATCTGGAAAGATTGTGGGGGCAGAAATGGCTTGTCCTGCGGCTGAGCACATGGCTCATTCGCTGGCTTTGGCTATCAGTCAGGAATTGACGGCAACCGAAGTGCTGTCGATGCCAATTTATCATCCGGTACTGGAAGAGGGGATGCGAACAGCTTTGCGTGATGCGAATAAGAAAATACAAACATCACACAGTTTTGACTTATCCCGTTGTGATGCCTTCCAGGCCGAAGCCTTAGATTAATTCAGGCTGGGGGCTTACGCTCCCAGCCTTATGGCTATTTTGCTGAATTAATTTGTTACACCCAGACTTTTTAAATACTCATCATAGCTACCACGGAAGTCCGTAATACCATCGGCTTCCATATCAAAGACGCGTGTCGCGAGTGAAGAGACAAATTCACGATCATGACTGACAAAGATCAGCGTGCCTTCAAATTGTTCTAGTGCCATATTCAACGATTCAATTGATTCCATATCCATATGGTTCGTGGGTTCGTCCATGACCAGAATATTCGGACGTTGCAGAATCAATTTACCGAATAACATCCGACCTTTTTCACCACCAGATAACACATTGGCTTTTTTGTCGATGGTGTGGCCCGAGAATAATAAGCGACCCAGAGTGCCCCTGATGACTTGTTCATCGTCTTCAGGTCCGGCCCACTGAGACATCCATTCAAACAGGGTCAAATCATCTTTAAATAGATGATCATGATCCTGCGCGTAATAACCAATATTGGCATTCTCTGACCATTTCACTTCACCTGATTTAGGTGGAAGCTCACCTACCAGGGTTTTGACTAAACTGGTTTTACCAATACCATTGGGGCCGATAATGGCAATTTTCTCACCAACTTCAGTCATAAAGCTAAAGTCTTTAAATAATGAGGTTTCATCCGTTTCATAAAACTGGGTGATTTTGCTGACTTCTAATGCATTACGAAATAGCTTCTTGTCCTGTTCAAAACGAATAAAGGGATTGACCCGGCTGGAAGGTTTGATATCTTCCAACTGAATTTTCTCCATTTGTTTCTGGCGAGAAGTGGCTTGTTTAGCTTTGGATGCGTTCGCAGAGAAGCGAGCAACGAAGCCCTGAAGTTCTTTAATCTGCGCTTTTTTCTTTGCATTATCCGCCATCAAACGTTCACGAGCCTGTGTCGATGCCAGCATATATTCGTCATAGTTACCTGGATAGATTCGCAGTTCACCATAGTCCATGTCGGCCATATGTGTACAAATACTGTTCAGGAAATGGCGGTCATGCGAAATGATAATCATGGTACTGTTACGCTGATTAAGTGTGTCTTCCAACCAGCGGATTGTGTTGATATCCAGATGGTTAGTCGGCTCGTCAAGCAGCATGATATCCGGGTCAGCAAACAGCACTTGTGCCAGTAAAATACGGAGTTTCCAACCTGGTGCGATTTCACTCATCGGGCCGTAGTGCTGTTCAACAGGAATGCCGACACCCAGTAATAGTTCACCGGCACGTGATTCAGCGGTGTAACCATCCATTTCTGCATACTGACCTTCCAGTTCAGCGACTTTGAGACCGTCTTCTTCACTCATTTCTGGCAGGTTATAAATGCGGTCACGCTCAATGTGGACTTCGTATAACTCAGGTTGTCCCATGATTACCACATCAATGACGCGTTGATCTTCATACGCGAACTGATCCTGCTTTAATACGGCAAATGATTCATTCACGTCACGCATAACCGTGCCTGAGGTAGGCTCAAGTTGTTTAGCGAGAATTTTCATAAAGGTGGACTTACCACAACCATTAGCGCCAATGAGACCATAACGGTTGCCGTCACCAAATTTGACGGACACATTTTCAAATAGGGGTTTAGCACCAAATTGCATGGTGATATTTGCAGTACTGAGCAAGGGAATATCCTGTTATCTGATTGCGACAAGAATGACGCTGAAAAAAAGCGCCATTATACAGATTGTTAGCGTGTAGCGATAAGGGCTAATTTCGCCTGTCGGCTGAGTTTTTTTATAGCTGCTTCACGTTTAGAAGCTTGACTGCGATCAGGCTGTGTTTCCTGGTAGACAATCTTTTTTGCCTGACTGGTGTGAAAAAAACGCGCACCAGCTTTGCCGGCTTGATGCTCTTGAAATCGGCGCGATAAATCAGTGGTGATACCGGTATAGAGATGACCGTTATCTGCCTCGATGATATAAACCGTCCATTCAGTTTTGGTCGTCAAAATCGAGTGCTACCGAATTAATACAATAACGAAGCCCTGTCGGTGCCGGACCATCGTCGAAGATATGACCTAAGTGTGCATCACAGTGTTGACAGCGTACTTCTGTTCGGTCCATGCCATGACTGTGATCGGCCAGATGGTTGACCACGCCATGAGATATCTGAGCAGAAAAACTTGGCCAGCCGCAACCAGAATCGAATTTATTTTCAGACGAAAACAAGGCTTGTTTACAGCAGGTACATCTATAGACGCCTTGATCATCATGATCGACGTAGATGCCAGAGAATGCGGGTTCTGTGCCAGACTGACGCGTTACATAAAATTGATCTTCGCTCAGTTCTTCACGCCATTCAGCGTCAGATTTTATCAGTTTGTCGGGCATTTTTTGTCAAAGTTGTACCTAGAAAAAATAACATTGTAGGCAAAACACGTAGAAAAATCAGCTCAAAGGGATTTTTTGAAAGCCATCGACGGGGAGTGACTGAAAAAAGTTGCCAGCCAAAAGACTGGCAACAAACTCGGTTTTCAGATTTAAGAGAGAGGGAGTAGGTCGGCCTTTGTTGTCACAAATTCCTATCAACTCCATCGGTTAATAATGATAATGATTATCATTTAAATTAGCAAGTAGTTTTTTGAAATTAATTGGAGGTTTAGTATTTCTCTATTTAAGTCAGTTGCTTAACTCATAGAAAAAGATCATATTTTTTGTTTAGGCAGCGTTGTTAGGCTACAAATCAGCGTCATTTCTCTGCTCCGTGTGTTCATGAGTCCTTTACATGCTTTTACATAGGTTTACTTTTTCCTGTCTATTATCAATAAGTTAATAGAAATATAGTGTGAGATAACTAAGTGACATAGCTTTAAAGCTATCGTCACCCTTAAAAAGGATAAGGGTAAAGTTATGGCTATAAACGGTCTATCTAATAATCTGCATTATCAATATTCAAGGTCAACGAATATAACTGAGAAGGCCAATGCTATTTATGCAAAGTTGAATGAAGAAGAGCAAAGCTTTCTTGATAAAGACACGATAGAAAAAGCGCTTCAGCAGATAGCGGAAAGTCGAGCCAATAACAATAAATCTTCTTTTCCATTGCAAAATGATGCCAACGAAATAATAGATGGCCAAGGCGTAATTCCTAATAAGCAATATGAACTCGCTAATGAGCTAGCTATACGAATACAGGCGAATGATGGCAAGCCAGAAAAACGGCCTCAAGCATACAATCTTCGTGTTGATGATGTCGGTGTGTTGGTGAGTGATATCGATACAATTAATCAGAAACCCAAAGCGAGGAGTTCAGCTCAAATAAACGATAAAGAAGCGTTAAGCCTTGAAACTAATGTTAAACGCCATGTTTCTTTAACCGCCTAAACGGATTATTTTTTATAGGGTAATTCGACCTCAACTCGAAGACCACCTTCCTGCCTGTTAGCTGCTTTAATTTCACCATGATGTGCACTCACCGCTCGATACGCGATAGCCAAGCCTAAACCTATACTGTCATTTCTATGTGTGAGCTGTCCCCGGAAGAAGGGTTTGAATATGGATTCAATATCGGCTTCTGCAACACCAGGACCGTTGTCTTCGATCACAATACATAAACGTTGCTTTATGCTGTCCGTTGTTACCCGCAGAGTGATCTCTGCATTTTCAGGAGAGAACTTAATAGCATTTCTCAGAATATTTTCGATAGCTCTGTGTATCAATTCACTTCTTACCGTAATAAAAATATCTTCAGCAATCGTGTAATGGATTGTTATCTGTTTACTACTGGCTTCAAAACGGGCATCACTGATAATTTCATCCAGCAGATCATTCAAGCTAATCTCCACATGAACATTATCCGTCACGCCAGTCTCCAGACGGGATAAGACGAGTAATTCACCGACCAGATCGCTCATGCGTTGTGATTCCCGCTCTATACGATTTAATATTTCTGGTGTTTTCTCTGGTTGTTGTTCAGCAATACCAATGGCCGCTTGCATTCTCGCCAGTGGTGAACGAAGTTCATGTGAGACATCGTGCAAAAGGCGTTGTTGTGCTGACATTAGATGACTAATCTTTCCGGCCATATCATCAAAATTCTGGCCCAGTTCCACCAACTCATCTCGTCGATGCCCCATTTTGTTGCCTATGCGGGTGTTAAGTTGGCCCTCTGCTAACTTTGAGAAAGACTGTCTCAGTAATCCGATGGGCTTGGTAAAGTACCAGGCCAGCAACGCGCTAAAAAAATCGCTGCAATCAAACCAGAGCCAATCAATAAAACGAGTGGATAGGGCACGGTTTCAGAGGGGGAGGGGGAATGCGCCTGGTTTCAAAGGGTGGTGTTGGAAAAGGTTCATTGAGCATGGGAGCTGGCCCAAACTCACGTCGCTCATGCGGTGGCCCGATAAAGAGTGTTTCTGATACCCCGCGTTTTATTGGCGAGAAAAAGAGTAATGCATTATTTTCTTTATCAGAAACGTAGCGGATGGCGAGGGGGAACTCCCCTGCAGAAATAATGCTCGCGCGTAGCCCACAACTTTGGGATCAATAGAGCGACCCAGTACGTCATTCCCCTTATCATCGATGGCATAGACGTCTGGAAATGGTGCATGATGCGCTTTTTCCAAGAAAGTAATTAATGCAGTCTTACCACCATAGCTGAAAATTTCGGCGGCGACTGAGACAAAAGCATGCGCATCAACATCGATTTCCGGATCGGTTTTATTGGCTTGTTCTTGTATGGATTTATGATGTAACCAAACGACCGTTCCCACGCTGAGTCCGGCTAATAATAATGCCAGCCAGAACACAGTAAAGAATTTCCAGAATAACTTACTCATCCTAATGATTATTCCCGAATGAATTGATAACCTTTGCCTCTTATTGTCTGAATATAGGACTGTCCGTCTTGCTGGTTGCCCAGTTTCTGACGAATGCTGCTCATATGCACATCAATACTGCGGTCAAACCGCACCAATGGCCGACCCAGTGCGCGTTGAGATAGTTCATCTTTGCTGACAACTTGACCGGCTTTACGCACCAATGCTTCGAGTAGGTTAAATTCAGTACTGGTCAACTCCAGTGGCTTTTCAAACCACAAGGCCTGTCGTTTTTGAGCACTCAGTTGAAGAGGACCTATTTGAATATCCTGTGACTGCATATCCACCATAACAGCATCCATTCGCCGAAGAATCGCACGAATACGAGCAACGAGCTCTCTTGGTGTGCAGGGTTTGGGCACATAATCATCAGCACCCGACTCCAGGCCTATAATACGATCAATATCATCACCCTTAGCGGTGAACATCAGTACCGGAATCAGACTTTTCTGGCGAATTTGTAGCAGGATTTCTGTGCCTGAAATATCTGGCAACATCATATCCAGAATAATCAAGTCAAACGAGCCACTGAGCGCCATTTCCAAACCAACTTTACCGGTTAAGCTACTTTTCACCTGAAACTGTTCTTGCTCCAGATACTCCTCAAATAATTCAACCAATTCAGCATCATCGTCAATGATGAGTACATTCGCCACAGCCAACTCCTTATTCTGTTGATGCTGCCATCATAGAGTGTACTGAATGATGGCTCCAGCTTTAGCCAGCAATCTTTACTTGTTTTTACCTTTGTCTAACCCTCGTTAACATGCTGATGCGTGATACTGGCTCTCAAGTTCAAGGTGATTGGCCTGAAAGTAGGTTAAAGACAATGATAAAGAAAATAATTTTACTGATGATTATTCTGCCTGTTGTTGCCATCGCTATTACTATGAATGGCGAGGCCAATCACATAAAACATCATGAAGTGTCGTTGGTGCATCCAAACATGCAACACAAACCAAAGCCTGATGATGTAGGGTTTTTCTTACACGATCTCAATTTAACTCCGGCTCAAAATTCAAAAGTTTTAATGTTGCTGGAAAAAGAGCGCGACTTAATGGAGGAGGATCGAGAGAAGGCACGACAAGTCAGACGCCGTATTCAAGAAATGGCATTGTCTGATGATTTTGATAAGCACAAGCTGGAAAAATTAATTGATCAATCCTTGGTCATTCACAAACGTTATGCCTTAACAAAGGCTCAGTTTTCTCATGAGCTATTTGAAGTGCTTACCGAGCAACAACGCCAAGCATTAAAACTTAAGATGCTGAGTTTTAATGCACCATTTCCCGGCTAGAGAATATGCACGGCTCTCCCTGACCAATCCTCTCTCCCGTCCCAAATGATGGGGAGAGCTGCTGCATTTATTTCAGTTTTGATAATTGGGTGAGGGCGTACCCTTGATGATAGCCTTTTGACCGCATATTAAAATAGTACTGACAATAGGCTGAGAAATTATGAGGCGTGCCTTCGGTTGGCAAGTGGGTAAACATATCTATCAGGCTAACAGCGCTCTCTTCAATACCTATTTCTAACAACATGTCTTCCAACTGTACCGCTCTGTTGGCAATCATGCGTGGACTTTCACGGAAGTGTTGTGAGGCATGCTTCAAAATTTCAACCCGATGGTCACGATCTGTAACTTCACCTCTCAATGCGGCGGCACTGCGTAAAATAAGCCAGTCTTGAGGTGTCAGATCATCGTAGGCTTCCAACCATTGGGGTATATCCTCTTTTTCTAGTGGTGATGGCACTGTCGTATCAGAAGCACTCAGGTCATAGTCTTCTTCATTGTTGTCACAGGCGCTTAGTAGCCCAATCATAAAAAGACTGATGAGGATGTGTAAATGTGTTCTCACGAAAGTGACACCTGCAATAAACAATACACATAGGCTAGCATCAGGGAGATGATGACCCTATCGGATATTCTCCTGTTTTATTTAAGGAAAAACTTCTTGTATCGCATTTATTCTGTGAAAGCTGTTTTACAGTCAATAACATTCGGTATCATACCTTGAGTTTTTTGTAAGGAATAAACATGGTTCTGGAACATGCGCCCAGCTGGCAGACCGTTTTGGCGTCAGAATTTGAAGCACCTTATATGCAAAATCTGAAGACGTTTTTACGTCAGCAAAAAGATCAGCATAAAAAAATCTATCCTCATTCCGCTGATTGGTTTCATGCTTTAGAAACCACACCACTTGATGAGGTAAAAGTCGTCATCCTCGGACAGGATCCTTACCATCAGCCAGGTCAGGCTCATGGCTTATGCTTTTCGGTCAAACCCGGCGTCAAAGTGCCGCCATCACTGGTGAATATTTATAAAGAGCTAGAGGCCGATCTCGGTGTGATGCCTGTCAAGCATGGCTATCTGGAGTCGTGGGCGAAGCAGGGAGTATTGTTACTCAATGCGGTATTAACCGTCGAAGATTCAAATGCCAATGCCCATCAAGGTAAAGGCTGGGAACAGTTCACTGATAAAGTCATCGAAACCATAAATGCACAACGTGAAAATGTCGTGTTTATGTTGTGGGGTAGCTACGCCCAGAAAAAAGGTAGCGTGATTGACCCGCAGAAACATCTGGTTTTAAAAGCACCTCACCCGTCGCCATTATCTGCACATCGCGGCTTTCTTGGCTGTCGTCATTTCAGTCAGGCGAATGACTACCTGACACAACATGGGCTATCACCCATAAACTGGCAGTTACCCGAGACCGCATCGTAAGAAATTCTGCTAGACAGGCCCGGGCCTTGATACAATTCGTGCCATGATAAAGTTCAATCAAGTCTCTCTTCGTCGCGGCACGCAATTACTGTTTGAATCAGCCAATCTTATTGTTCACCCCGGACAGCGGGTTGGTCTGACCGGTGCAAATGGTACCGGTAAATCCAGTTTGTTTGCGATGTTACGTCAACAACTTCATGCCGATACCGGTGAGGTGTCGATTCCTGATGTCTGGACCATCGCTCATGTGGCCCAGGAAACACCGGCCGTGGACACTTCTGCACTGGATTATGTACTGGAAGGTGATGCCGAGTTAACTGAATTGAACCAACAACTGGCTGGAGCAGAAGCCAATCATGATGGTCACCTAGTCAGCGTGTTACACGATAAATTGGCCGCGATTGATGCCTACACAGCAAATAGCCGTGCAGGCAAACTGTTACATGGCTTGGGTTTTACGGCTGAGCAAGAGAGCTGGCCTGTGACCGCTTTCTCAGGTGGCTGGCGAATGCGACTCAATCTGGCACAAGCATTAATGTGCCGTTCTGATTTATTACTCCTGGACGAGCCAACTAACCATCTGGATTTAGAGGCTGTTTATTGGCTGGAAGAATGGTTGCGAGCATACCCTGGCACGTTAATCGTGATTTCGCATGACCGTGATTTTTTGGATCGGGTCGTCACACATATCGCGCACATTGAACAACAGCGTGTAAAACTATACACCGGTAGCTACTCAGACTTTGAACTGGCTCGAGCTGAGCATCTGGCCAATCAACAAGCGGCCCATCAAAAGCAACAGCGTGAAATTGCCCATATGCGCAGTTTTGTGACGCGGTTTAAGGCGAAAGCGACAAAAGCTCGACAAGCCCAGAGCCGTATTAAAGCGCTGGAGCGAATGGAATTAATCGCACCAGCCCATGTGGATTCACCGTTTCATTTTGATTTTTTCCCGCCAAGTCGTCTGGCCACACCTTTGTTGGATTTAGATAAAGCGTCGGTGGGGTATGATGAAAATAAGCCTCTGATCAGCAATATCAAAATGCGGTTGGCACCGGGAGATCGAATCGGGCTGTTAGGGCCGAATGGGGCGGGTAAGTCGACATTAATTAAGCTCATTGCCGGCGTGTTAGAGCCTCTGAGCGGTAAACGTAAAGAAGGCAAAGAGATTCGCATTGGTTATTTTGCTCAGCATCAGCTGGAACAGCTAAGACCAGATGACAGTCCCTTAAAGCACATCCAACGTTTGAATAAACTGGCTTCAGAACAAGAGTGCCGAAATTTTCTCGGTGGTTTTGGTTTCCACGGTGACAAAGCATTAGAGCCGGTTGCGCCATTTTCTGGTGGTGAAAAAGCCAGATTGGTGCTCGCTATTCTGGTCTATCAGAAACCGGCCGTATTGTTACTGGATGAACCAACCAATCACCTTGATCTGGAAATGCGTTTAGCTTTGACTGTAGCCTTGCAGGATTTTGAAGGCGCACTCGTCGTTGTCTCGCATGACAGACATTTACTACGTACGGTCACCGATGATTTATGGCTGGTGTCGAATGGGCTGGCGACCGTATTTGATGGCGATTTGGATGATTATCGTCAGTGGTTATTAAATAAAGATAAACCGGAAAAAACAGCCGAGTCGTCTACTGCGATTAATAATAAAAAACAGGACAGACAACTCGCCGCTCAGCAACGGCAGAAGCTGCAACCGCTTCGTAACACGGTGAAAAAAGCCGAGCAGAAGATGGAGAAGCTCAATGAAGCGTTATCCACACTAGAAATGCAACTTGCCGACACAGCACTTTATACCGATGCTAACAAGGATAAGTTAAAAGACTTATTACAACAGCAGGCGGATCTTAAAACACAGCTGGAAGAAACTGAAATGCAATGGTTTGATGCCAGCGAACAATTAGAAGCAGCACAAGCTGCTGAGGAATAACTGTGGCATTACTGTCATTAAAACAAATCACCGTCAGTTTTGGCGGTCCAAATTTATTAAATAATGTCGATTTTCAACTCGATCGTGGTGAGCGAGTGTGTTTAGTTGGTCGCAACGGTGCCGGCAAATCGACACTGATGAAATTGATTGCCGGTGAAGTCACGGCTGATTCAGGTGAAATGATCGGTATTCAAGACCTCGTCATTTCGCGTCTGGAACAAGAAGTCCCCAGTGGTACACACGGCAAAGTATTTGATGTGGTGGCGGCTGGCTTGGGTCAAGTGGCGCCGCTGCTGGTGGAATATCACGATATTATTCATCAATTACAAACAGATAGCTCACAAGCTCTGTTGGATAAACTCGAAAAAGCACAGCATAAAATTGAAGCGGCTGATGGCTGGTCATTAGAGCAACGCGTCGAAACAGTTATCTCAAAATTATCTTTAGACCCTGATGCAGAATTTGATAGTTTATCTGGTGGTAAAAAACGTCGGGTGTTACTGGCACAGGCATTGGTCAAACAGCCAGATATTCTTTTGCTCGATGAGCCGACTAACCATTTGGATATCGAATCGATCACCTGGCTTGAGGGCTTTTTGAAAAGTTATGGTGGCACAGTCTTGTTTATCACCCATGATCGGACATTCCTGCAGGCATTAGCCACACGTATTGTTCAACTGGATCGTGGCAATCTGGTCAGCTTCCCTGGTGACTATGAAAACTACCTGAAAAAGCGTGAAGAGTTGCTGGCGGCAGAGGTTGAACAAAATGCGCAGTTTGATAAAAAACTGGCTCAGGAAGAAGTCTGGATTCGCCAGGGCATCAAGGCTCGTCGCACGCGTAATGAAGGCCGCGTCAGAGCTTTGGAAGCTTTGCGTAAAGAGCGTAGTCAACGACGTGAGCGTCAGGGAACAGCAAATATTCAACTGCAGGAAGCTGACAGAAGCGGCAAGCTGGTATTAGAGGCTGAACATATTGGCCAAAGTTATGATGGCAAAATGTTGTTTGACGATTTTTCTATTGTCATTCAGCGTGGTGATCGTATCGGTATCATCGGTCCGAATGGCTGCGGTAAAAGTACACTGTTATCCATCTTGTTGAAACGAATCGAACCTGAACACGGTTCAGTGAAACTCGGTACCAACCTGGAAATTGCTTTTTTGATCAATTACGCAGCCAACTCGATGAAGAAGAATCGGTGGTTGAAAACGTGGGACAGGGTAGTGATCACGTAGAAATTAACGGTAGCCGTAAACATATTATTGGTTATCTGCAGGACTTTCTGTTTACGCCTGACCGAGCGAGAACACCGGTCAAAGCCTTATCTGGCGGCGAACGAAATCGGCTGTTACTAGCGAAACTGTTTACCCAACCTGCTAACTTACTGGTGATGGACGAACCGACTAATGATCTCGATGCTGAGACATTGGAATTGCTGGAAGATTTGTTGCTGAACTACTCTGGTACCTTACTGTTGGTCAGCCATGATCGTTCTTTTATTAATAATGTGGTCACCAGCAGTATTGTGTTTGATACCGACGGCGAACTACGTGAATATGTCGGTGGTTATGATGACTGGTTAAGACAACGCACGGAAACACAAAACAACAAACCAAAAGTTGAAACTAAACCTGCAGTTGAAAAGCCAGCGAGTAAACCCGCAAAGAAATCCACACTGACTTACCAAGAAAAACTGGATCTTGAAGCGTTGCCAGCCATTATTGAAAAGCTGGAAATGGAGCAAGAAACTCTAACAGCAAAGATGTCGGAGCCAGATTTCTATCAGCAAGAGGCAGACAAAGTCAGCCAGGTTCAACAAGCACTGTCTGAATTAGAAGCAAAAATGTCAGAAGCTTTCGAGCGCTGGGAGCTGTTGGAGGAAAAGGCCAACAGCTAAGCAGGTTTAAGTCACAGAAAGGTTTTGCTCTAATAACGTCATGACGTGTTTTGCTGCTATAGGCCGGCTGAAATAATATCCCTGATAAACATCGCAGTGGTGTTGTTTCAGGAACTGTAATTGTTCCTGATTTTCAACGCCTTCTGCGATGACTTCCAGGCCAAGACTTTTGGCTAATGTAATAATCGCTTTGCAAATCGCGGCATCTTCAATATTGATACTGCACTCTCTAATGAAGGCCTGATCAATTTTCAGCACATCCACAGGAAATTTTTTCAGGTAACTGAGAGAGGAATAGCCGGTGCCAAAATCGTCGATTGATAAGCGGATATGCGTTTTTTTCAACGCTGACAAAGCCGCAATACTTTCTTCTGTGTTGCCGGTTAAAACGCCTTCCGTAATCTCAAATTCCAGCATGTCGCCGCGGATGCCATACTGCGTCATCAGTTTTTCAACATAAGCGCTTAATGTATTGGAGTGCAGGTGATGACCTGAGATATTGATGGCGATGGGTAATAGGGTCGCACCGGCATCACGCCATGCTGACAACTGCTTGATGACATTTTCAATGACCCATTCCCCCACATCTATGATCATATTGGATTCATCAATAACCGGAATAAAGTCACCAGGCATGATTAAGCCATGATCCGGGTGTTTCCAGCGTAATAAGGCTTCAAAACCGACTACTTCACTGGTTTCACAAGACACTTTTGGTTGATATTCCAAAAATAACTGATTTTTCTTGATAGCATCAGGTAATGCATGTTCAAGTTGAAAATGTTGCAGGGATTTTTCGCTCATTTCTTCAAGGAAAACGCGATAGGTGTTGCGTCCTGCCTGCTTGGCTTTGTACATAGCAATGTCAGCGTGCTGTAACAGCTGTTCAGCTTGAACCTGACCGTTTACGGATATAGCAATACCAATGCTGGTAGGCACGACCAGATTTTGTTGAGCCAAGGTCACTGGAGCCCGCATCACACTCAAAATATCCATGGCTTTGCTTTCGGCATTCTCGAGCGTGATATCACCAGACAGGACAATGACAAACTCATCACCACCCCAACGTCCAACCAGATCAAGTTCTCGTGTCACTTTACCGAGACGATGAGCGACTTCGCATAACAGTTCATCACCGGCTTTATGACCCAGATTGTCATTAATTTTTTTGAACTGATCTAAATCCAGAAACATCAACACGACCGAACCGGGCGTTTGTTGATGATATTGCAGTAGCTGCTTTAAATGGCTCATAAAATAAGTACGGTTATAGAGCCCGGTGAGCGGATCGTTATAAGCCAGTTGTTTAAGGCGATTCTGTAGCTTTATTTGCTGGGTAATATCACGGATATGCAAGGTATATTCGACACGCGGCTGTGTTGTGTCTGTAGTTTGTGTGATGACTACTTCAGCAGGAAACTCTTCGCCATCACTTCGTGTTAACTCAGCAATATTGTGTCGTTTCAGCACCAATCCATCACCACTGACAAAGCCTTGTGATAAATTATTCATCGCTGCAGTACGAGACTGTTCAGTAATAAATAAAGCAAAAAAGTTTTGTCCCATCACTGAGCGCTTCGACATACCAAAACACTGCTCAGCAGCTGGATTAAACTCAATAATTTCTCCGCGTTCGTTGACAGTCACAATACAATCCATGGCTGCCTGCAAAATGGCACCTTTTCGAAACTCACTCTCTTTATAAGCAGAGAATGCTTGATCGCGTTGTTTTATCTCTTGATTAACCTTATCTATAACGCGATTGTATTGTTGAGCAATTTGACCCACTTCAGTGAAAGGCTCAACAGGGACAGTAGATGAAAAATCAGACTTTTGTTGCTGGTGATGCATGGCAGCAAGAAGGTCAAAAACTTCGGTACTGACACGGTGCTCCGCCACATTGAGCCCGATTAATTCTGCATTCGCATCAACACGCAGTGGATAAAAGTGATTGATTATTTTGAACACTACATAGGCAATGACAAAACTGTAAAGACCGATGCTGGCAATCCCTAAAAGTTGCACTTCTAACTGATCTAATCGACTCAGCCCTGTGCCAATTTTGGCAGGATCGCCAAGTAATGCGAGTGCAACCGTACCCCAGATACCTGCAAATAAATGCACAGGAATAACACTGATAGCATCATCGATCTTTTTCCACTCGAGCAGCTTGTCACCATAAAAGACGATAATCCCACCAATGATGCCAATTAAAAACGCCTGGTCACTGCTCACTGCATGACAGTTTGCCGTGATTGAGACTAAACCGCCTAATACACCGTTAATAATCATTAATACATCAACATAGCCGTCGGAGATGTATTTCAGAAGGGTGGTTGAGATACCACCCCAAAGTGCGGCAACTAAGGTATTGAGTAATATGCTGGGCACATTATCTGACCAGGCCAGTGTGCTGCCACCATTAAAGCCAAACCAGCCAAACCAGATAAGCATCGCACCTAACACGGCCATGGGCAGATTGCTGCCAGGGATACGTCGGTTATCGACATCGTAGCGTCCAATACGCGGCCCAATGATCAAAATAGCCGCTAAGGCTACCCAGCCACCGACAGAGTGCACAACTGTCGAGCCGGCAAAATCAACAAACCCCAGCATTTCAAGCCAGCCTGTGGGAGTGCCTGTGAAAATACCTGCCCAGGCCCAATGACCGATAATAGGGTAGATACATAAGGTGATAGTCACTGTAATAATCACATAACCAATATAACTGGTACGTTCGGCTACGGCACCAGAAACCAGGGTGGCGGCCGTGCCGCAGAACATCATCTGAAAAATAAAGAAAGTGGTGGCATTAGCTGTGGGGGTATCCCCAAACATAAAATGGCTTAAACCAAAAAAGCCAGAAACACTATCCCCAAACATAATGCCAAAGCCAATTAACCAAAAGATGGCGCTGGATATAGTAAAGTCAGTAATATTTTTTGCGGCGACGTTAATGCTGTTTTTACTGCGGACCAAGCCACTTTCCAAACAGAGAAATCCGGCCTGCATAGTAAACACAAGGCAAGCTGAGCAAAGTAACCATAATGTATCCACGACTGGGGGTACCCTTTCTAGATCTGATTTATTCTGTTTTTACGATATTTCAGAAAATAAATCTATACGTTATATAACGAAATGGAAGACTTTCCCGATAGACCGACCATTATTCTGAAGAGAAACAAATAAAAAAGCCATTTACCCGAAAGGGGTAAATGGCTTGAGTTTTAAGTAGTGTTTTGTGATGACTTATTCGTCTAATAATGCATCACGGTCGTCACTGTGGCGTTTTGGCATAATCCACATTTCATACATCGATACACACCACATAAAGGCAAATGACATCGCCATGGCGCCACCGGCTATGATGACCATCCATGCAAAGTTTGGATTAAGTTTTGTCAGCCACCATGAGCTAATGTCAACAATTAGGAAGACATAAGGTGTCACTATTGCGGTAACTTTCAGTGCTTTAGGTACGCCTGAAGCCAAGCTGAAGATTAAACCTACAAACATAAAGATAAAGGCAATACCAAATAAGTGAATATGTGAGACACGAGCGAGTGACTGGAATGAGGCGCCGGTGTCTACAACCGCACGTTCTTTGATATTTTTAAAATCAGTGTAGTCAGGGATAGGCATACCTGAGTCAGCGTTGTGACATGGGATACAATTGGCTTCAAAGATTTGTTTAATACCAGTGCCTTCATAAGCGGCTTCCGTGGCGCCCTGATGCACCCATGTAACTATGGCAGCACGATCTTCATCACTCGCCATCGGCTTCATTGAGCCACTTAGTTTGTTTTCCAATAAAGAGTTATTTCGGTTGCCATAATAGCTGATAACAATATCATCAACAGATAGACCGTATTTACCATCCGCCAAGCCATGCGTGAGTTGAATCTGAACGATAGCCATCAGATAGCCAACAGCGACCACCATCAGGTATCCACTAAACAAAGCTTTTAATGAAGTGCCTTGACTGGCGAGGTTCAGCTTGTGCGATTGAGCCATGAATTTTTCCTTTATTTTCTATGTAAGCGCTATGTTATTACATTCAATCGTTCAATAGTAGCTATTGAGAAAGATTCATTATTGAAATACAGTTTTAAGCAATTCTGTTGTGCGAGCCGTTGGGTTTTCCCGGATCTTTTTCTCTTCAGCTGCCAACATGGTAAACAAGCCATCAAGAGCCTGTTCAGTCACATAATCAGGTAAATCCATATTAATCTCTTTTCCTACCACAGGTACGTCTGCAACTTTATCGGTGAGCTGATTGTAGTACTTAGTCGAGCCCACTTGGTCCAGACTTTCCTCTATGGTTGGTTTGAATAATGTTCGTAGTTCTTCCCCTGTGTGCTGTTTGAAATATTGTGTTGCAGCGTTGTCACCACCATTCAATATTTTTTTCGCGTCATCAATGCTCATGGCTTTTATAGCATTGACTAGAATAGTCGTTGCTTGTGGTGCCGCTTTTTCAGCCGCTCTATTCATACTGGTCTCAAATTCATTTGCCAGACCTTCCATTCCAAACTGGCGCATTACCATACCCACTTTTTCAATTTGAGGAGGGAGTGGGATACGGATATCGGCATTTTTTAGATAACCGTTCGGTTGGCTGACACTCGCAACGGCACGCTCACTGCCTACCTTCAATGCTTCTTTAAGACCAGAAATAATAGTAGATATATCCAGATTGTTAGACTGTTTGGATGATGTAGCGTCTGAGATAGAGGAATTGAGTAATGTTTTACTATTTTCTTGAATATCTTTAACTAAACCGCCCCAGTCTGCCATGGCATGAGAAGTAGTGAAGCTGAAAGCAATGCCTAAAATGATGCTGGTTGGTGTTAATTTCATGTGAGTCCTTTGCTGCAATAGTCGTTCTATCAATTATTTCTATGGCTTTATTTAAAGCATTTTGAAATGAAAAAGGCCGTGCAGTGATGGCTGAACGGCCTTTCTATTTTTGGTTTACTTCTTACTCAACCGGGGATGACGTTTTCTGCTTGCGGACCTTTTTGCCCCTGAGTTACCTCCATGGTAACTGTTTGACCTTCTTTCAATGTTCTAAAGCCTTCTGACTTAATCGCTGAGTGATGGACAAATACGTCTGGACCATCAACTTGCTCTATAAAACCGAATCCTTTTGCATCATTGAACCACTTAACTTTACCTGTAACTTGCTCTGCCATATCAACCTCAATTTAATAACACTATCGGCACAACTCCTTGTTGACCGATTGACACTTCTAAGAAGCTTAATGGCATTGTAACCATATAAAATAAAAAAAAGACACTTTATTTATGATAAAAAGCAATATTTTTTTTGTTACATATCCTGGGTTAAGTCTGAATGTAAAGATGATTTATGTTTTATTAAATTGTTTTATATATATTTATTGGTAATGTAATAGATTTTGGTGATAAATAAAAAAAGGGCCGTTAAATCTAACAGCCCTCATTTTTTTGATTGGTTTGCGGATTTTATCCTTTTGGAACAAAGTCTGCTGGAGGTGCCGAACCCTCACCAAAAAAGAATTTTTCCATTTCAGTTTTCAGAAATGCTTGCGACTTGGGATCGGCAAGTGACAGCCTATATTCGTTAATCAGCATGGTTTGTTGGCTTAACCACATTTGCCATGCTTCTTTTGAAACAGATTCATAAAGCGTTTTTCCCATTTCACCAGGGTAAGGGGGAAGTCTAAACCTTCGGCTTCTTTGTTAAGTTTTACACAGTGTATTGTGCGTGCCATATTTGCCTCTATTGTAAAGTGTGTAAAAAAGAACGCACTGGTGCCGGAAGACCCAGTTGCATAATGTCGTTTATTTTATACCAGTTGCCGATGCTGTTGTCGGTCACAGCATTAATACGTGATTTTATTAAGAGTGGTCGAATCATTAATCTGAAATGGCTAAACACATGCGTCATTTCAGGTAACTCTTCAATGCTATCGATAGAAAAATGCAAAGTCTGCTCACAATAAGCCATCAGATCCTGCTTATCCGGACGTTCTGGAAAACTCCATAAACCGCCCCAGATACCCGTTGAAGGTCTTTGCTCCATAAATAACTCATCGTTATTCTGACAGACAAGCCAGTAACATGTTCTGGTAGGGATGGCTTTTTTAGGTTTTTTTCTGGATAAGCTGTGGGGTTACCATTGTTATAGGCTAAACAGTGGGATTGTAATGGGCAACGTGGGCAGTCCGGTTTACTTCGTGTGCAAAGTGTTGCCCCTAAATCCATTTGTGCCTGAATATAATTAGCAATACGTTTATCGGGCAGTAGTGATTCCGCTTTTTCCCATAAACTATCTTCTACTTTTTTATTGCCAGGCCAGCCATCTATCGCAAAAAAACGTGTCAGGACGCGTTTCACGTTCCCATCTAGAATAGGATATTTCTGGTGATAGGCGAGTGTCAGAATCGCACCCGCGGTAGAGCGTCCAATACCTGGTAGATTGATCAGTTCTTCTAACGTTTCTGGAAAAGCGCCGGTGTAGTCTGCGCTGACTATTTGAGCTGTTTTGTGCAAATTACGAGCACGGGCGTAGTAACCTAAACCTGACCAATACGCTAAAACATCATCTTGTTTTGCTTCGGCTAATGAGTAGACGTTGGGAAAGCGCTGAATAAATCGTGTGTAGTAATCAATGACAGTGGAAACTTGCGTTTGCTGCAACATGATTTCAGACAACCAGACGTGGTAGGGCGTTGGATTTTGTTGCCAGGGCAGATTCTTACGACCGTAGTGATCGAACCAGTCGAGTAATGCATCAGCGAAATGGAAAGGTTTTGTCATGTTTTTCAAATTAAAAGCCCGCCTGATGGTGTATCAAGGCGGGCAGATACGAAAGAGTATTTATCGTTTAGAAGAAGTTTTTCAATTTATCTTTGACGGCATCTTCTAATTTTTTATCAGAGGACTTTTCTTCTTCAGACTCAGCATCAGTTGCATTCTCCGCCTCTGTTGATTGAGTTTCAGACTTGGCTTTTGAACCTCCTAATTTGCCACCAAGAAGACCGCCTAAATCATCTCCCAGTTTTTCTTTAAGCTTTTCTTCTGCTTTAGATTTGAGTTCTTCTTTTGCTTTATCTTTGACAAGATTAGCGAGGTCCACGGTGGGTTTAGGTTCTGAGAATGTGCCAGTGATTTTGATGGGAATGGTCACACCTTTAAGTTCTTCAAGCTCTTTACCGCCTTGACCTTTACTTGTTCCGACGACAGCGACTTTTAAGCCATAGTCTAGTGTTTCATTTGCCAGGTTTGCTTTGCCGGCGCCATCGATACGCAGCAAAGGGGATTTAACGGCGAGATCCTGATTGTTGATAACACCATTGTTTGCCGTAAACGTGCCAGACATACTGGAAAAGTCAGTTTGAACGGGCGCGTCAGATGCAGGCAGTGATTCACCTTTTAAAGCCGCTTTGGCTTTACGAATAATCTCGGCAATATTGATACCTTGCAATGCACCGTCTGTAAAAGCAAAGCCACCATTACCTGTCAGGGTTTGCTTGATTTGTGAAACGGTGGCTCCAGAGCCTGTTAACTTGGCATTCGCATTGGCGGTCCCACTGATTTTGGCATCCCCGGTCATGTCTTTGAGTAAGGGTCCAGCCTGAACATTTTTTACTTGTTCATTCAGTGACAGTTTTAATGCGTCACTGCGTGCATCAAGAATGATATTACCGTTGTATTGTCCTTGATATAAGTTTGCTTTAAGTGGGGTAAGTTTAACCAGGCCATCGCCGGCATCAATGGAAATATGAATATTTTCACTGTTCAGGCCTGTGGCTTTTAATTTGCCAATATCAATGCTGCCTTTCGCATTGATTTGGCGCAATGCATCCAGCGGTAAAGCTTCTTCAGCTGTCGCTGCTTTGTTTGCGTTGTCATTTGTGGTTGGAGTCTTATCTGTCTCTTTTTCTTCTTTTACAGGCGGCATATAGCGATCTGCATCAATTTGATCCAGTTTCAGATTGAAATTGAACGCAGGTTTGCTGAAATTGCTTACAGCAAATTGTCCTGTCAGATTACTTTGATCCAAAGTCAGAGCCAGCTGTTTTAGATTAATTTGATTGGTAGAACCACTCAGTTCTGAACGAAGTTCGACTTTCTCCAGTGTGGATTCATCGCTCATTTCAGGCAATTCAATTTTCATATCAGACGCCAATTTTCTTAAGCTGAAAGGTTGGATATGAATGCTGCCTGCAAAGGTCGGTTTCTCTTTGAGGATATCTTTAGCCTGAATATCCCCTTCAAGGAGTAAATCCTGCAGTTTTAAGACAAGAGCAGACACGGTGAGGGTCTCTTGTTTTAAGTCAGCTTTGATACCACTGGTCAGGTGAAATTCAGCTTGTTCATCAGGTAAGCTTGGATCCTGGATGGTGGCAGTGATGTCTAGATTATCGATATTGGATTGCTGGGTAGCCAGATTGGAAGTGACTTGTCCCGTTAATTTGGCATCCACTTTTTGCTGGTTATTTGTTGCTTTGGCTGCTAGCGCGAGGTCACTTACTTCCACCCATTGTTTTGCTAGATCCGCTTTAATATCACCTTTAAGAGATAAATCAGCCTGATTGAAAGCCAGCTCTTTACCTTCTGCAATGGCTGAGAATGAGAAGCCCTCTAAGGCATATTGCTGTTTCTCCATGTCCACAGCAGCATTGGTTGTCAGTGTGACATGCGCTTTGGCTTCTGGTTTTGTGCTGATGACATCAAAGTCCATATCAACAGCCGTGGGAACGCCTGGTTCGAGAGGGTCAGTTGTCAGATTAAGATTACGTAACTGATAACTTTCTCCTTTAGACGCATCTGACCAGAGAATATTAGCATTGCTGAGTTTGATGCCTGCAACGGTAATGGTTTGTAAGGCAGGACTGGATTGTTCATCAGAATCAGCTGTAGATTCCGCCTCAGTGACTGTTGCTTCTTCTGTGGCATCAGGCTTAACCAGATCATCCCAGTTGGTTTTACCACTTTTATCTGTTTCAAGATTAAGTACAAGACCATCGAGGATGATGGTATCCATTTCTAACTGCTTTTTTAGTAGCGGAATAAGCTTGATACGAATTTCTGCGGCCTGAACTTTAGCAAATGTTTCTGCGTTAAAACCCTCTGCATTGCTTAGTGACAGCGGACCTAGATCGAGGGCAATCCAGGGAAACACGGATAAACCAATATCACCCTGTAGAGTCAAGTTTCGTCCAGTGACTTTTTCAACTTCACGTGAAATTTCATCTTTATAGTCGTTAGGATCGATGAAAAATGGCAGAGCAATAAGGCCTGCTATAACAATAACGATTAAAAAGACGACAATTTTTATAAAGGTACGCATATTGGTATTCCGTTTTTGAGTTTTTATCTCGACAAGTCCATCCATGATATGCGATCGACACGCATTTATGAACCAAGATTGAGGCTGTAGTTGAAAATTTCATAATCCAAACTGCTGTCGATAAGCCCATTAGCAATAATTGAATTAGATAGATTTTGCCCTTCCAGCCGTATTTTTCTTTTGGGTGAGAATAAGCCTTTGTCTGTCAAAATGATGTGTGGGCGAGAATCAAATTCTGTCTCCAGCAACAAACCAGGATATGCTTCCTCATCATTCTCGGGGTGGCATTTTACAGGAACTGGTCGCCCCTCTATTTGTTCAAGCCCAATCTGGACGTCATTATGGATATCAATTTGTAACCATTTGATGACAGCCAGCATAAGAAGACTGTTTTTTTCGAAAATACCCACAAAGTCACCGATATTTAGGTGATAACAGCCTTTATTCGCGCGTTTTGCCATCAACCCTGTCTGACTGTGATTAATTAATTGCCACTCCAACGCATTGACGACATTACCTTGAAGGCTTTGATGAACTGACTCTAGACCTAAACTGATATGTATGGGCTTGGATGACTGTTCTCTGATACGTTCAAAACGTCGCTCATAAGTTGTGTTGAGTTGAGGGATGATATGTTTGACCAGTCTCAATTCCGACGACATGACCGTCTGTGTACGATGACTTTTTGCATCACGTAACGTTGATTCAATGGCTCTTAATACGGCTTGTGTGTCCAGACGCCGACTTGTTGGGGCATGTCTTATTGATATGTCTGTTTTATGAAGTGGTTGTGGGCAGATATCCTGCTTGGCATCAATGCAGAAGTGCCCCAGTAGTAAGAAGCGACTATTCACCTTACTTTGCTGTTCAGACATGCTGTCGATCACAATCTTATCGGTGAATTGCGCCATAAGTCTGTACAAGCGCAGCACATCAAACCTCATCTGACTATAAGGATCGGTCAATGCAGTCAGAACAATCTGGCCATAAATTTCGAAAAAACTACGACTTTGATAGTAAGGTTTAACGGAGAGGTCCTGATGTAAAGTTTGTGCTTGTTCTTGATAGAGAAACATTTCGTGCAGTTGTTTCCAGGCGCCAGTTGGGGCTAGCCGGTAGTACTGAAAGTTATGAAGTAACTGCAAGCTAAGCATCTCAGCCGTTCTGTTCAGTGCCAATAACATAACTGGATTAGCAAGTGGCGTTTTCCCACGTTGGTAATGAACCTGAATGATTTGTTGATAGGCTATGGACAATAAACTGATGAGCTCGTTTATCAGGCTTATCGTACGAAGACTTTCCGTGTTGATATATAAATCACGCTTTACTGCGGCGATATCTCGGGTGAACAACAGTTCGTTGACCTGAGCACGATACATTTCTAATAGCTGCAGTAAGAGGCCTGGTTTAATTTTCTGATGAATAAGCGCTTTCAGGTTGCTTAATAAAGAAGGGACACGCTGATAAAAATCATGGGGTAGTTGGTTGATCCATATCAGTAGTAACGCTGGATCTTTTATTGCTGAAACCGTACTTGTTTCATGCGTAATGACTTGCAAGTTCAATGCAGGAAGGTGGGGCGCGGTTTTTTTGAATACGAATAAAGTCTGTGATTTTGCTGAGCCAGCTTTTTTTATGGGTTTGAATTGGCTGTAAATTAGTCTCATCTAATAACTGCAAATAGTGCTTTGACAATTGTTCTGCTGCCAGGTTTAGTGTTTCAGCAAACTGGGTTTTATGTAGCGGTTTTTTGAAAATGATATCAATGGCATCGTTATGCTCAGACTGGTGGGTCAACAGTGCGGCCAGGGTGGAGGAATGATTTTTCCACGCTTTGAGCCCTGCAGCTGAGTCAAAACTATAAATTTCTAAATCAGCATCATGTTTTTCTGTAATAGTCCACTGACAAGTGAGTAAGGGCGATGCGATACGTAACATCGACTTTAAGGCACGACTTTCACTTTCGCTCAGACCAGATAATTTTATATATCTGAGCGACAAGTTTATTCTTCCTGTTCCAGTTCAGACTGTAAATGTCTGATACGCACTGTTTTAATGGCGTTATCTGATGTCTGAATGACCTCAATAACGTATTCTCCCATTCGAACGCTGACGCCAGGATCAGGGATACTTTCCAGATACTCAAGCACGAGACCGTTGATGGTTTTAGGGCCATCTGTTGGTAAGTCCCAGCTATTATTTCGATTTATTTCGCGAATGTTGGCCGTACCGTTGATAAGATAACTGCCATCATTTTGTGGATGAATATCTTTGTCTTCGTCAATGGTATCAGCGGTGAACTCACCTACGATTTCCCGGAAAATATCTTCCAGTGTTATCAGGCCTAATAGATCGCCATATTCATCCACAACCAGCCCTGTTCTACGGCGATTTCTTTGGAAGTTGATGAGTTGTGTATTTAAAGGCGTGCCTTCTGGAACAAAGTAAGCGCCTTTAATGATACTGCGGAGACTGTCCAGAGTGAGATTATTCTGTGAGATGAGATGTAAGGCTTTGCGTAGGTGAAGAATACCCACAATATTATCCATACTGTCTTCATAAACAGGTAAACGGGTATGACCACAATGAGAGAGTTGTTGCACAATCTCAGGAAAAGGGGCATTGATATCCAAACCTTCGATTTCATTTCTTGGCACCATGACGTCATTCACCGTCACTTTTTCCAGATCAAGGATGCTCATCAGCATGTCTTTGTGACGTGTTGGAATCATGCTACCCGCTTCCATTAGTGCGACCCGCAGCTCTTCAGTATTAATCGCTGAAGTAGCCGCTTGTTCTGGTGACACACCAAACAGTCTGACCATATTATTGGTAATACCATTTGTGAACCAGACAAGTGGGTATAACAAGAATAGTAGAGGTTTCAATACAAAGCTGGCTGGAAAAGCGACTTTTTCAGGGTGTAAGGCTGCCAGTGTTTTTGGTGTGACCTCCGCGAAAAGCAACACAATAAGTGTGAGTGCAAACGTGGCGGCAACGATACCGTTTTCTCCAAGCAGTTTTATGCCAATGACTGTCGCGATAGCTGAAGCGAGGATATTGACGAAATTATTGCCAAGTAGAATGAGGCCGATCAGTCTGTCGGGGCGATTTAATAGCTGACTGGCAATCACCGCGCCACGGTGACCTTCTTGTTCTAAATGTCTCAGACGATAACGGTTGAGTGACATTAACGCTGTTTCTGAGCTTGAGAAAAATGCCGACAGAAACAATAAAAAAAATAGGATAAGGAATAGAACCAATATAGAGGTTTCTTCTAGCATAAACCGTTAGCTCATCAAGTATTCAAGAACGAATTTACTGCCCATATAAGCAAGTAACAAAAAAATAAATCCAGCAAGTGTCCATTTCACTGCTGTTTGTCCGCGCCAGCCATATCGCCATCTTCCCCAAAGCAGACTGGCAAATACACACCAGGCAATGATAGACAGGACGGTCTTGTGCACAAGATGCTGAGCAAAGAGATCATCAACAAACATCAGGCCAGTAATCAAGCCCAGCGTCAATAGTACAAAGCCACTGCTCAAGAGTTGAAAGAGGGCCCGTTCCATCGTTTGTAGGGGCGGTAGTTTTCGGATTAACCCATTCAAGTGACGTTGATGAAGTTGTTTTTCCTGGACCGCTAGGATGATGGCTTGTATGGCAGCGAGCATAAAAAAACTATAAGCGGCAAGCGATAATAGTATATGCCATTCCAATGCGGGTTGAGAGATAGATGGAGGCTCAGGAGAGGGGAGCTCCACCTTTAGCATCAAGCTCAAGGCCACCAGAGGATAGACAATAATGCCTGGATGCGTATTAGGTAAACGAAAACCGATAATCAACGCGATAAATGCCATCAGCCAAGTGGTCAGTGAAAATGTTGTAAACAGACCCAGTTCCCAACCTCCAGCATTTCTCATGGTAAAAAAGATATCTGTGCCATGAAAAAGTAATGCCATGATGATCAAAATCCCAACGGGGATACTGGCATTGACTGACGTTGGATCCTTTTGTACAAAACGTCTGATAAGAATAACGCTACTGCTTAAATAAAGTAGAAATGCTAATGCATTCGCTATTGCCATAATTATGTGTGATCCTTGAACCTAATTTTTTTTACCCTATTACTTCAATAATATAACGATGTAACAATGACCGAAACAATATATCAGTTATAATGGTGTATTGAATTAACTAATCCTAAAATTCTTATTAGGACATCATCAGCTAACAAGGTGATCTATGTTTGATAGCTTAAGCGATAGACTCGGCAGTACACTCAAAAAAATTCGTGGTCAGGGACGTATCACTGAAGAAAATGTCAAAGAAACACTTCGTGAAGTACGTATGGCATTACTTGAGGCTGATGTCGCTCTACCCGTGGTGCGCGAGTTCATTGAAAATGTCAAAGAACGCGCGATGGGGCAAGATGTTCTCCGTAGTTTAACGCCAGGTCAGGCTTTAGTAAAAATCGTTAATGATGAACTCGTCGCTGTCATGGGCGATGGCTCTTCATCACTGAATCTTAATACCCAGCCACCCGCTGTAATCTTAATGGCTGGCCTACAAGGTGCAGGTAAAACAACCAGTGTGGCGAAGTTAGCTAGATGGCTAAAAGAACGTGAGCGTAAATCTGTCATGGTCGCTAGTGCGGACGTTTATCGACCTGCCGCGATTGATCAATTAGAAACACTTGCAAAAGAAGTTGATGCTCGATTTTTCCCCAGCCAGTCTTCACAAAATCCGGTTGATATCGCTCGTGATGCCATAGAGCAAGCAAAGCGAGATTATGTCGATGTGGTCATCATTGATACGGCTGGTCGATTGCATATCGATGATGACATGATGGATGAGATTAAGCAGATTCATACTGCTATTAATCCGATTGAAACGTTATTTACCGTCGATAGTATGACCGGCCAAGATGCCGCGAATACCGCAAAAGCATTTAATGAAGCCTTACCCCTGACAGGTGTCATTCTCACTAAGACAGATGGTGATGCTCGTGGTGGTGCTGCCTTATCAATAAGACATATTACTGGTAAACCCATTAAGTTTATGGGGGTGGGTGAAAAAACAGCGGCACTTGAACCTTTCCATCCTGATCGTGTTGTCTCACGAATCCTCGGAATGGGCGATGTGCTGTCATTGGTCGAAGAAGCTCAGCGTAAAATGGATGTTGGCTCGGCAGAAAAGCTGGCTAATAAACTGAAAAAAGGTAAAGGCTTTGACCTGGAAGATTTTCAGGAACAATTGCGCCAAATGGGCAAGATGGGCGGAATAGGTTCTTTAATGGAAAAAATGCCTGGCATGGGGAATATTCCGGCTGCGGCTAAACAGCAGGTGAATGATAAAGAGTTAGCCAAGCTCGAAGCTATTATCAATTCCATGACGAAGAAAGAACGACAAAAGCCTGAAATTATTAAAGGCTCGCGCAAAAAAAGAATTGCCGCGGGGAGTGGCACACAAATTCAAGATGTGAATCGTCTTCTAAAACAGTTTAGCCAGATGCAAAAAATGATGAAGAAGATGGGTTCTAAAGGCGGGATGGCCAAAATGATGAGAGGTTTAGGTGGTAAATTTCCGATGGGTGGAGGCCTTCCTTTCTAATAAGTGTTAAAAGGACTTTTCAAATATCGGAGAGTTGCGTAGAATACGACGGTTTTCCGATCCAGTTTTCAACGGGCTAAATTATGGTAACAATTAGATTGACACGCAGTGGCGCAAAAAAACGCCCTTTTTACGGTATCGTCGTAACAGACTCACGCAGCAAGCGTGATGGTCGTTACATCGAACGCGTTGGTTTCTTCAACCCGGTTGCTCGTGGTCAAGAAGAAAAGCTTCGCGTTGACTTAGACCGTGTTGCTCATTGGATCAGCCAAGGCGCGCAAACATCAGAACGCGTTGCTAAGCTGATTGAAGAAGCACAAAAAGCAGCATAAATCGCAAGGGCGCTAGGATATGTCAACATCCGAGGAGTTTATCCCGGTAGGTAAAATATCCGGTGCCTTTGGCGTCAAAGGTTGGGTCAAAGTGTATTCTTTTACTGAACCTAGGGCGAATATCCTGCAATATTCACCACTGTTTTTATCAAGACGTGGTGAATGGCTTGAGATAAAAGTATCTGGAGGCCGTTTGCAAGGAAAAGGGGTTGTGATGGGAATTGAGAACGTCACAGACCGCGATCAGGTTCAGCCACTACTTGGTGCTGAGTTGGCGATTAAAAAATCTCAACTGGAACCTGTTGATGAAGATGAGTTTTATTGGAATGACTTAGAAGGTCTGACCGTAATCAATCTTCAGCAAGAAATATTAGGAAAAGTTGACCATCTGCTTGAAACCGGTGCAAATGACGTGTTGGTTGTTAAAGCTGAAGGCAATAAAACTGAGATATTGATTCCCTTTGTTGTGGATGAGATTGTAAAACTGGTCGATTTGGATGAAGAACTAATCCAAGTTGATTGGAGTAAAGACTATTGATGGGAGACGGATAATGCACTTAGGTGTGATATCCCTTTTTCCTGAAATGTTTGATGCGGTTACTCATTACGGTGTAACAGGCAGAGCGGTAACAAATGGTTTATTGAAAGTAGACTACTGGAATCCGCGAGATTTTGCTTATGACCGACATCGAACTGTAGACGACAGGCCATATGGCGGTGGTCCTGGTATGGTAATGAAAGTTGCGCCTCTGCAAGAGGCAATATCATCAGCAAAAGAAAAGCTGGGTGAAGATGCAACGGTTATCTATCTCTCACCGCAGGGCAGAAAACTGGACCAGAAAAGTCTGCAACAACTGGTTGGTAAAGAGAAGTTGATTCTGCTGGCCGGGCGTTATGAAGGCGTTGATGAACGCTTGATAGAAAAAGAAATTGATGAGGAGTGGTCGATAGGTGACTACGTCCTTAGTGGTGGAGAATTGGCAGCCATGGTGATGATCGATGGCATGGCCAGGTTGATACCCGGTGTATTAGGTGATGAGCAGTCTGCAGAGCAAGATTCTTTTGTAGCTGGCTTGCTGGACTACCCACATTACACCAGACCAGAAGTTTTAGATGACCAGTCAGTACCCGAGGTATTGCTGGGAGGCGACCATGGAGCAATTCGTAAATGGCGTCTCAAACAGTCCTTGGGACGAACATGGTTGCGACGACCTGATTTATTAGACAAAGACACGTTGACTAATGAACAGGCTGCGTTATTAAAAGAGTTTATTGCCGAGAGCGGGCAGGATTAGTTGGGAGTTAACAATGAGTAACATTATCGAACAGCTTAACGCTGAACAAGTGAGACAGGATATCCCTGAATTTTCAGCGGGTGATACTGTTGTTGTTAAAGTTAAAATCAAAGAAGGCGACCGTGAACGTGAACAGGCGTTCGAAGGTGTCGTTATTGCTAAACGCAACCGTGGTCTGCACTCAGCATTCACTGTTCGTAAAATTTCTAGTGGTGTCGGTGTTGAGCGTGTTTTCCAAACACACAGCCCTTCAATCGCCAGTGTTGAAGTAAAACGTCGCGGTGATGTCCGTCGTTCTAAACTTTACTATTTACGTGATTTGACTGGTAAAGCAGCACGTATTAAAGAAAAGCTATAACCCGAATTGTCATAACAGACGATTGGAAAGAAAGGGTAGTGTGTATACACTGCCCTTTTTTATTGCTTAGTTGTTACTATTAAATATCGGATATTTAACAGTAGTTTTATGAGCGAGCCACAACCTTCTTATTATCTTGAACCTTTCCTAGACAGCTTATGGTTAGAATCTGGGCTAAGTCAACATACAGTGGACGCTTACCGTAGAGATTTATTAGCCTTCTCTGCCTGGTTGAATCAGTTTGATATTGATTTAGTCTCAGCCACGCAATTAGATATTCAACGCTATCAAAGCCAGCGCTTACGCGAAGGAAGAAAAGTCCGAAGTGAAGCCAGACTTTTATCTTCTCTGAGACGATTCTACCGCTATTTATTGCGTGAAGATATTCGTGATTCCGATCCGACGGCCCAGCTAGACTCACCAAGACTAGGTCGATCTTTACCTGACAGTCTGACGGAAACAGAAGTCGAAGCGTTATTAGCTCAACCAGATATTACTGATGCACTTGGCTTACGAGATAGAACAATGCTGGAACTGCTTTACGCAGCAGGACTTCGGGTTTCTGAACTGGTGTCATTGCAGTTAGAGCAAGTTAATCTTCGGCAAGGTCTGATTCGTTGTATTGGCAAAGGAAACAAGGAACGTTTGGTGCCCATTGGTGAAATTGCATTGGATTGGTTACAGGACTATCTCTACGAAAGTCGGCCTGCGATATTGAATGGTCAGATCACGGATGACTTATTCCCTACTCGCCGAGGCAAGGCAATGACTCGGCAGGCCTTTTGGTACATCATTAAACGTTATGCCAGCCAAGCAAGTATTGATAAGCATTTGTCACCCCATACATTAAGACATGCCTTTGCAACACATTTACTCAATCATGGCGCAGATTTACGGGTCGTGCAGTTATTACTCGGTCATTCTGATTTATCCACAACACAAATTTATACTCACGTAGCCAAAGAGCGATTAAAACAATTACACGGCCAGCACCACCCGCGTGGCTAAGAGTTGATAAGCCTGACGCTATCAAACATTAATGCTAAACTGGCTCGATTTTATAGCGCAATCAGGTGAACAGATGCCTTCTTTTGATATCGTTTCTGAAGTCGATAAACATGAACTTGCCAATGCAGTGGACCAAACAAACCGAGAGTTAAAGAACAGGTTTGATTTCCGTGGAACTGATGCCAAAGTAGAGCAGTCTGACAAAGTGCTCACGATGCATGCAGATAGTGATTTCCAGTTAGATCAACTTCTCGATATTTTACGACTCAAGCTAGTCAAGCGTGGCGTTGATGTCAGCTGTTTGGAAGTCAAAGATTCTGTTGGTAACGGGAAAATGCGTAAACAGGATGTCTTAGTAAGAGAAGGTATCGACAAAGACTTATCCCGAACGATTGTTAAACTCATCAAAGAAAGTAAAGTGAAAGTGCAAGCGGCTGTTCAAGGCGAGAGCGTCAGAGTAACGGGAAAAAAGCGTGATGAACTGCAATCTATTATTGCCATGCTAAAAGGTCACGATAAAATCGATATGCCATTACAGTTTAATAACTTTAGAGAATAATAACTCCATGTTGAAATATGCCATATTAGTACTGTCTTTGTTCGGTGTCAGTGTCGTAAACGCCGATAATGATGAGCTCCGTAAAAAGATAGAAAAGTCATTACCCGATGTAAAAGTTACTAGCCTAAAAGCGGTAGACGATACTGGATTTTATGAAGCCGTTATTAATGGTCAAATTCTCTATTTTTCTAAAGATGGCCGTTATGTGATTCAGGGTGACATGATGTCATTGGATTCAAGAATCAATCTTACTGAACAACGTCGGGTGAGTTTACGTAAAGATGCTTTAGCCAAGCTTGATGAAAAAGATATGATTATATTCGGTCCCCAAAAAGCGAAATACACCATTACTGTGTTTACTGATATTGATTGCGGCTATTGCCGTAAGATGCACGCTGAAATGGAGAAATACAACGATTTGGGCATTCGAGTCCGATATCTGTCTTTCCCGCGAGGTGGGATAGGGTCTAAATCTTATGATGATGCTGTCAATGTATGGTGTGCGGCCGATAGACAGAAAGCTATGACCAAAGCAAAACAGGGTCAGGAAATTCCTACAAAGACATGCGCTAATCCGGTAAAAGCTGAGTTCGAATTAGGTCAGCAACTGGGTGTGCAAGGCACCCCCTCTATTTTTCTCGAGTCTGGCCAGAATTTGCCTGGCTATTTGCCACCTGAAAAGTTGATTCAGGTACTGGACGAAAATTCATCGCAATCGTAAAGTTTGCTGCTGATTATCTAGTCGGTGATCATGTAATGTGAGTTGCTGATCATCGACCAAAAGATAACTGACTTTATTTTCCCAATCACCTAATACAATGCGATAGGCATCTTGATTGTTTCTTAATCTAACTTGATGAATGGCGGGACGATGGGTGTGACCATGAATCAGTAGTCTGACATTACTCTCAAACATCACTTTCTCAACTTCGGCCTGATTCACATCCATTATTTGGCTGGATTTATATTGTTTCTTTTGCTGACTTTGTTGTTTTATTTTGTCGGATATTTTTTGGCGGAAACGTGCAGGGAGCTTTAAAAAACACCATTGCAGAAAACGATTGTTCACCACTTTTCGATAACGTTGATAGCTAACATCATCAATACATAAGCTATCACCATGTAATAACAGGGTTGGTGTCTCTGCCAAATCGAGCTCGAAGCCGTCTTTAATCAATGTGGCATTCACAGCGTCTGCGAATGCTTTACCGAGCATAAAATCACGGTTACCCACCATCAGATAAAGGTTTATTCCGGCTTTGGTCAATGAACGCAGAGTGTCGGTGAAATCAGAAAACTCAGCAGGGACTAAGTCATCTCCTAACCAAGTATTAAAAATATCACCCAGAATATAAATCTCAGAAACAGCATCAGACTGTTGTTGAAGAAACTGACAGGCTAGCGTGGTTAATTCAGGCTTGGCAGGATTTAAGTGAAGGTCAGAGATAAATAGTTTGGTCATAAGAAAGAAACCTGCTTGTGTAACAACAAGCAGGTTTTATCTGATTAATTGATGACGCTGGCTTTAATGATAATAATGTCTTCAGTAGGCACATCCTGATGTGGTCCACGCATAGTCGTATCGACTTCTCTTATTGAGTCGACGACATCCATACCTTCAATGACTTCACCAAATACGGCATAGCCCCAACCGCTGGGTACTTTACCCTGAAAATCAAGAAAGCCATTGTCGACAGTGTTAATAAAAAATTGAGCAGTGGCTGAATGAGGATCATTGGTTCTCGCCATAGAAACAGCGCCTCGCTTGTTACTCAAACCATTGTCAGCTTCATTCTCAATGGCTGATTTGGTGGGTTTTTGTTGGAATTCTTGAGTAAAGCCACCGCCTTGAATCATAAAATTTTTGATAACACGGTGAAAAATCGTACCGTCATAGAAACCCTCGTTAACATAGTTAAGAAAGTTGGCAACAGTGACAGGCGCTTTATCTTCATTGAGTTCGATAACGATGTCACCATGACTGGTTTCAAGTTTGACTTGTGGCATTTTGGATATCCCATCTGCTTGTATTGAAAAAGAAAAAGTGGCAAATAGCCATAGCAATATTTGCGTAAAACGTCTGATCATAACGGAAAGGTCCCGGATCAATTTTAAACACAACATGATAGAGCAATATGGGTTCTGATGGGAATAAACAGGTCGCTATCCTGTAATACTGGATTTGTAATAATTGAACTATGTCTATCACAAATAAGGGATTCAATGTGAATCGACAATGGGGCTATACGAAAGAACAATCGTTCAGGATTTAGCGGTTTTCTATATGAGGATGAAAAACAGCGCTGTTACCCATCCTAACGGAGAGCGTATAATGCGCGTTTTCATAAAAAATTTGTCATTCAATATGTCCGAGTCTGCTGTTAATCATAATTTTATTCGTCCTATCATTCAGGAAGATATTGATACGGGAAGGGTGACTGGCAAAATCGTCACACGTTTTCCACCTGAACCAAACGGTTATCTCCATATTGGTCACGCGAAATCTATCTGTCTGAACTTCGGTTTAGCTGAAGAGTTCGGCGGTGACTGTCACTTACGCTTTGATGATACCAATCCAGCTAAGGAAGAGCAGGAGTACATTGAAGCTATCAAGGATGATGTGCAATGGCTGGGCTTTCAATGGGCAGGGGATGTGCGTTATGCATCTAATTATTTCGAACAGTTTTACGCTTGGGCTATTCACCTCATCAAACAGGGTAAAGCGTATGTCTGCGATCTGACCGCTGAACAAGCCAGCGAATATCGCGGCTGGGCAACCAAGCCAGGTAAAGAGTCACCTTTCCGTAACCGTAGTGTTGAAGAAAACCTGACTTTGTTTGAGAAAATGAAACAGGGTGAGTTTGAGGAAGGATTTTGTGTGCTGCGGGCGAAGATTGATATGGCCTCGCCCAATATGAATATGCGTGATCCGATTTTGTATCGCATTCGCAAAAAAGCACATCACCAAACCGGTGACAAATGGTGTATTTATCCTAGCTATGACTTTGCTCATGGTCAGGGCGATGCGATTGAAGGGGTGACGCACAGTATCTGTACACTGGAGTTTCAGGACCATCGTCCTTTATATGAATGGTTTATTGAAAATCTGCCAGTGCCTTCCAAACCAAAGCAGTATGAGTTTGGACGCTTGAATCTGAACTACACAGTGACCAGTAAGCGTAATTTGAAACAGCTCGTGGATGATCAAATTGTTGCTGGTTGGAATGATCCGAGAATGCCAACCATCTCAGGTATGAGAAGACGGGGCTACACCGCCGCAGCTCTTCGCGCTTTTTGTAATGGGCTTGCTGTAGCCAAAACAGACGGTGTGGTGGATATTGCACAGTTAGAATTTGAAATTCGTAATGACTTGAATGAAAACGCAGCACGGGCCATGTGCGTGCTCAACCCATTAAAAGTCTCGATCACTAATGCCGCTGACAACACTGAATGGCTTGAAGTCGCGAATCATCCGCAGCAAGAGTCTATGGGTCACCGCTCAATACCATTTACCCAAACGATTTATATTGATGCCTCCGATTTTACTGAAGACACCAGTCTGAGCCGAAAAAATTCAAACGCTTAGTGATAGGGGACTATGTGCGTTTGCGTGGTGCCTATGTAATCAAAGCGGATGACGTTATTAAAAATGATAGCGGTGACGTGATAGAAGTGATTGCCTCATTAGTGCCTGATACCGTGGGGCAGAATCCACCACCTGAAATGAAGCCTCGAGGCGTCATTCATTGGGTGTCAGCAACAGAAGGCAAAGAAGTCGAACTACGTTTGTATGATAGATTGTTTTTGGCCGAAGCACCTGGCAAAGAAACGGGTAATTATCTGGATGATGTGAACCCTGAGTCATTGAAGGTGATTAAAGCACTTGCAGAGCCTGCTATAGTGGATTGTAAACCAGAAACGGTTTTTCAGTTTGAGCGAGAAGGCTATTTTGTTAGCGACCGTTATGATCACACCGCTGACTCGCCGGTATTTAATCTCACTATCAGTTTAAAAGAAGATACGTCGAAGAATAACTAATATGCTAAAAATCTATAACACCCTTACCAGACAGAAAGATGTTTTCACTCCCATACATGAAGCAAAAGTCAACATGTATGTCTGCGGTATGACGGTCTACGATTTATGTCACGTTGGTCATGCAAGGGTAATGGTTGTTTTTGATGTTGTGACCCGATACTTACGTGCACTGGGTTATAACGTGACCTACGTGAGAAATATTACGGATATTGACGACAAAATCATTAAACGTGCAGCAGAGAATGGCGAATCTATTCAATCTTTGACTGAGCGTTATATTGAAGAAATGCATAAGGATGCAGATGCTTTGGGTGTTCTCAGACCTGATCTTGAGCCTAAGGCAACTGAATCAATGGCAGAAATTCTGGCGATGATTGAGACCTTGATGGACAAAGGGCTGGCCTACAAAGCCGATAATGGCGATGTGTATTATGACGTCAGCGAATTCGACAGTTATGGCAAATTATCTGGTCGTAATATTGAAGACTTACGCGCTGGTGAACGAATTGCAGTCAATGAAGCAAAAACAGATCCTCTCGATTTTGTTTTGTGGAAAGCGGCCAAAGCTGATGAACCTGCCTGGGAATCACCTTGGGGGGCAGGACGACCAGGTTGGCATATTGAATGCTCAGCGATGTCAGCACACTGCTTGGGTGAGCGGTTTGATATTCATGGTGGTGGACAGGATTTACAATTCCCTCATCACGAAAATGAAATAGCACAATCTGAAGGCGCTCACGATTGTCAGTCAGTCAATTACTGGATGCATAATGGCTTTGTTCGTATAGACGATGAAAAAATGTCTAAGTCTCTGGGCAATTTCTTCACGGTGCGTGAAGTGTTAGAGCTGTATCCGGCCGAGGTGATTCGTTATTTTATTCTCTCGAGTCATTATCGTAGTCCTTTGAATTATGCCGAAGATCAACTGGATCAAGCCAAATCTGCATTAACCCGCTTTTACACGACTTTGCGTGAAGTGGATACGGCAGAAAGTGTTCGTTGGCAGGATGATGAGGAATACGGTCAACGATTCAAATCGGCTATGGATGATGATTTCAATACCGCATTAGCGCTGTCAGTGATGGCTGATGTCAGACAAGCGATAAACAAGGCAAGAGAGCAAGGTCAATCAGATAATGTGGCTTATCTTGCTGGCCTGTTGTCATCATTTGGTGATGTACTTGGTTTGTTTCAGCAAGATGCAGACAAATTCCTGACCGGAGATGGCGACTCTGATCAACAAGCTGATTATATCGATAACTTAGTGGTTGAACGTAATCAGGCCAGAGCGGATAAAAACTGGGCTCGTGCTGATGAGATTCGTGATGAGTTGACGGAAATGGGTATCGTGCTTGAAGATGCGGCAGGTAAAACCAGCTGGCGTCGTGTGTAGTGAATATAAGCGCCTGCTTTTTTAGCAGGCGCTTACAGAGCTAGTCTTTGTGCAAAGTTTCTGCAGCAAATAAGGTATTTTCCAGAAGTGTCGCCACGGTCATAGGACCGACACCACCCGGTACGGGTGTTATCCAACTGGCTTTTTCTTTGGCTTTTTCAAACTCTACGTCACCCGTGAGTTTGCCATTTTCCAAGCGATTAATACCGACATCAATGACGATGGCACCTTGTTTTATCCATTCACCAGGAATGAAACCCGCTATACCTACGGCGACCACTAATAAGTCAGCACGACGCACTTGTTCTTCCAGATTATTTGTCCAGCGATGACAAACGGTGGTAGTGCAGCCAGCCAATAATAATTCCAGTGCCATAGGCCTACCAACTATATTAGAGGCACCTACTACCACAGCTTCGAGACCTTTGAGATCGACTCCAGTGGTGCGCAGTAGGGTAATCACTCCCTTTGGTGTACAAGGTCTGAGTTGTGGATTACGTTGAGCAAGACGGCCGATATTATATGGATGGAAGCCATCGACGTCTTTATGTGGGGCGATTCGTTCAATCACCGTTTCCGCAGAAATGTGTTGAGGCAAAGGTAACTGCACCAGAATGCCATCTATATCGTCATCTTGATTTAATTTATCAATTAGAGAGAGTAACTCTTCTTCGGTCGCTGTTTCTGGAAGATCATAGGCTTCAGATTTGAATCCAATTTCTTCACAGCTTTTTCGTTTGCTACCTACATAGACCTGCGATGCCGGATTAGCGCCTATCAATATGACCGCAAGACCTGGACGACGTTTTCCTTCTGCTAATCGTTCTGCCGTCGCTAATTTCAATTGTTGTTTCAGGTCAGCTGCAACTGCCTTGCCATCGATAATCTTTGCGCTCATTCATCATTCCCGCTTATGCAAAAGCGGCTATGATCGCATGATGTGAGCTGAACAGCAAAAAATATCAAAACAGTGATTGACTCTTAAATTCTAACCACGTATTATTTCGCCTTCTTCGGGGATGACTTCTCGAATTAAGTCGGGGCATAGCGCAGTCTGGTAGCGCATCTGGTTTGGGACCAGAGGGTCGGGAGTTCGAATCTCTCTGCCCCGACCACTTCTTAACTTATGTCCTCGCTTAGTATAAATCATATGCGCCCGTAGCTCATCTGGATAGAGCATCGGCCTTCTAAGCCGAGGGTAGCAGGTTCGAGTCCTGCCGGGCGTACCATCTTACAAGCCATTCCCAGCGATTTCGTAATCTCATCACTTTCGCCATAGCCGATAGCCTAAGCTCTCATTCTTATTCAATTAATCATTGCTATTTGCACATCACTCTATCGTTTATGGTTTTTAATATTTCTCACTTTAGATGTTTGGGTGAATCTCTTTACTTCTATTCCTGTGAGGACTCTGCTCTAGCCCTCATTCTCTCTATTGCATAATGAAAATCTGCAAAGCAAATAATATCATCTGCTAATATTTTGCACTGAATAGTCCTTATTAACACGATATTCCTTATCCAAGATCTGGTTGTATAAAAAAGTAAGTCATGAAATTAGCATTATCTTTGCTTGCAACTCTAAAGGATAATCATTATTATTACCGCCTTCGATTTGTCGCGTGCGTCATTAAGGTCTACAAGTTTGCTAGTAGGAACACTGATATTTAATTTAAATAGATTGATATGTCAGGGTTATGAAGGTATTGAGCCTGGCTGATTAATGGAGAAAAGTCAGTCATAGTGGTGTAGCTGAGCTCAATTCTGCTTATGTAGCTTGTCAATGCAGTAAAAGTAGGAATTAATTTTCTGGCGGTACTGATTAGGTTGATAAAGTCCTAAGTATGAGTTTGAGCATCTCATCAATAGCGTTTTCTAGTTGGTCAGAAGCCACTTTTGATCTAAAACTAAGGCTTTGTTCTTCTGCCTTAAGCTTAAGTAACTTTGCGCTAAGTTATAGTCCGACTCAATCTGCAATTACTAGACTTGATTCCCTGTCAGGGAAAGCGATGAATCATTTTTAATATTATATTGAATACTAATTGTTCGTATCTTAATTTATAGGGTGAAGGAATCTTAATGGCAAAGAAAGAGACAAAATTGGGGCGTAGTGGCTTTACTCGTCGAGCCAATAGTCAAAAATGGGTGATGTCGACATTGGCTATGGCACTATCATCAGCAATGACAACACCAGCCTTTGCTGAAGAAGTCGATCTCGATACTGTTGTTATCGAGGGAGACAAATCTACTGCAGAAAGTAGTCCTTACGCAGAGCCTGATGCGCCTTATAAAGCCAACCGTTTATCTGATAACAAGCGTACGCGCGACATTGCCGAAACGCCACAAACCATGACTGTTTTGACAAAAGAGTCGATTATCGACTCAGGTAAGACAGAATTAAAAGATATTCTGAGCGCACAGCCTGGCATTACATTGGGTACGGGTGAGGGCGGTAATTCTTTCGGTGACCGTTATATTATTCGAGGCTACGAAGCACGTAATGATGTATTCACCGACGGTTTGCGTGACCCAGGCCTTATCACCCGTGAAACTTTTGCGCTTGAGCAAGTTGAAATTACAAAAGGTCCTAGTTCAACTTTTGCAGGGCGTGGGTCTACGGGTGGTGCCGTAAATAGCGTGACTAAAAAGGCGAGCCTGGATGATGACTTTACAACGCTATCGGGTGGACTGGGTACGGATGAATATCAGCGCTATACCTTGGATACGAATAAAGTGCTAAGCGATGACTTCGCTGTTCGCTTTAATGCTTTATACAGTGAGGCAGATGTCCCTGATCGAGATCCAGCAGAAAAACGACGCCAAGGTGCTTTGTTGTCTGCAATTTATCAGCCGACCGATGAACTTAGCCTGACAGCAGATTATTATCACTTTCGTGCCGATGATCGAACGGATCCGGGTGTTGCTCTGGATCGAGATACCAACAAAATACTTAAGTATGATTATGTTGGCCAGGACGGACTAGACTTCCAACATTCCAAGGCAGATATTTTTACATTTGGTTTTGATGTTGAGTTAACAGAGGGCATGCGATTAGAAAATAAATCTCGTGTTGGTAAAACTGAAAACGAGTATATCGTGACTGCCTATAGTGCTCGCTCAGCAGGTACGCGATCATTCACCGGTTGGCAGGAAAATGATTACCTTGGCAACCAGACAAACTTAATTATCGATCAGAATCTTTGGGGCAAGCGCCATACGATAGTTACAGGTATTGAATTTGCTAAAGAAGAAATGGATGCCGGGAATTATGATGTTAACCCATCGAGCGTAGCGGTTGACCCATACAATCCCAACAATAATGCTTGGTCGGGTACGGCTAGTAGAAACGATGCATCGACTCAGTTAGAGCTGAAGACAGTCTCTGCTTATTTGATGGATACAATCACCCTGAATGAAGATTGGGAAGTCTTCGCTGGGATTCGTTACGATTATTTCGATTATGATCTGTGGACAGCTGCTAGGAATGGTCGCGGAGGACCTCAAGCTGAAATGGATCGTAGCTACAGCGATGGTTTCTGGAATGGTCACACCGGCGTTGTATTCTCGCCCTGGAAAAACGGTAATATCTATGCCAGCTGGAGCACTTCTTCCAATATCAATGGTGGTGAAGCTGATGCTGGTGGCAGTTGTGGTTATGGTGGTTTGTGTTCAGACTCTGATGGCAACTACAAGAGTGCGGATCCTGAGCAGTCTACCAATTTAGAAATTGGTACCAAATGGAACCTGCTTGAGAACAACTTGTTGTTAACAGCTGCGGTGTTTCAAATCACTAAAGATGACGTTATTGAAGGTGGGAATGACTCATATTCAGGTGGTGGTAGTCTTAACACGGGTGAAAACCGTGTTCGTGGTATCGAACTTGGTCTATCGGGTAACATCACAGATAGGTTGAGTGGTCAAATGGGGCTTGCTTTGATGCATTCAGAAACACTGAAAGCCTTTGATCCTGCTGATGAAGGTAAACCAAAAGCTAACTTCGCGAAACGTAGCTTTAATGGTCAATTAAAATATCAGGCCACGCAAAAATTCGCCTTTGGTGGGGTGGTGACCTATTCCAGTGGCATGTTTGGCGGACAGCCAGATGCGGCCGCTAATACTGATATCAGTATTCCTGGATATATTGTTTATGATGCCTTTGCTTCTTATGAAATCAACGACAACATGACAGTCCGTGCCAATATTCTTAATTTGTTTGATAAGGATTACTATACTGCGTTATATCGAGGTGGCAGCATCGTCTATAAAGGTGATGCAAGAAGCGCCAATGTCAATCTGACCTATAAGTTCTGATCAGGTTATGATAACGGGCCTTCGGGCCCGTTTTTTTGGAGCTAATGACATGCTAATGGTTATACCTGAGGTGTTCTCAAAAACTGATCTCAGTAAACTCAATGAACACTTAGCAAAAGGAGAATGGCTTGATGGTAAGATAACTGCTGGAGCGCAAGCCAGCGCTGTTAAACAGAATCAGCAGTTGGATGAAAGCTCAACACTCGCACATCACCTCGGCGATATTGTGTTGGATGCACTAGCTCAACAACCTCTATTTATGTCGGCTGCCTTGCCACTTAAAATCTTTCCTCCGATGTTTAATCGATACCAAGGTAAACAAACCTATGGTAACCATGTCGATAATGCCATCCGTTTTGTACCAGGCACACCAACGCGTGTACGTAGCGATCTTTCTGCTACCTTATTTCTGAGTGAACCTGACGATTATAAAGGGGGGAACTGGTTATTCAGGAGCAATTTGGTGAGCAGAACATAAAACTTAATGCAGGGGATCTCATTCTGTATCCTTCAAGTAGTCTGCATCAAGTTAAGCCTGTCATTGATGGCGAACGCCTTGCTTGCGTTATGTGGATGCAAAGTATGGTTCGTGACAATGAGCAACGTCAGATCTTGTTTGATCTGGATCAGAGTATCCAATCATTAACGACACAACATGAGCACCAACATCAGGATATTATGCGTTTAACCAACATCTATCAAAACCTGTTAAGACAATGGGCTGAGACGTAAGTATGGAAAAATCATTAAAGACGCCGCTAAACTCGATACCACAGGACTTAGTGTGTGCTGCTGACTATGCTCGCTATGCGAAACAACATTTAAGTCATGCTGTGTATGAATACGTTGTCGGTGGCGGAGCTGATGAAATCACCTTGAGACGTAATCGCCAGAAATTAGATGAGTATTTCATTCTACCTTCCGTGTTAAAGGATTGTACAAAAGGGGGAACACATACCACCGTGCTTGGACAGCCTTTTCGTCACCCTTTGATGTTAGCCCCTGTCGCATTTCAACAGCTTGCTCATCCACAAGCTGAGTTAGCGACAGCAGAAGCTGCCAATCACTTAGAGACAGGCATGATAGTCAGTACACTAGCGACACGTTCTCTCGAAGATATTGCTGCAAGTAGATCCCAAACGAAATGGTTTCAGCTCTATTTTCAGCAAGATAAAGAGTTTACGCTGAGTTTGGTCAGACGTGCAGAGCAGGCTGGTTATAGTGCTTTAGTTGTCACTGTCGATGCTTCTCTGCATGGCATCCGTAATCGTGCTCAGCGTGCTGGCTTTGTCTTGCCTGAAGGTGTGGAGGCAGTGAATCTTAAAGATCGGCCTCCTCTGCCAAGACAAAGCTTTGAACCCAGTCAGAGTGTTGTTTTTCAGGGCATGATGAGTGAAGCACCAGTTTGGGAGGATATTCGTTGGCTGCAAAAACAGACGACGCTTCCCATTATCCTGAAAGGCATTCTGTCACCCATCGATGCCGTGCAAGCCCGAGAGTTGGGACTAGCTGGCGTAGTGGTGTCAAACCATGGTGGTCGCACGCTGGATTGCGTGCCATCATCCATTGAGATGTTGCCTGTCATAAGAGAAGCGGTGGGTACTGATTTTGTGGTTCTTTATGATGGCGCTGTAGAACGTGGTACGGATACTTTTAAAGCGCTGGCTTTGGGAGCTGATTTAGTTTGTCTCGGGCGGCCGCAATTTTACGCTTTGGCAGTAGCGGGGGCACTAGGCGTTGCCCATTTATTGAGGATTCTACGCGAAGAGTTGGAAGTGACGATGAGCTTGGCTGGTACCCCAACAATCGAGAGTATTACTTCTCATTCACTTCAATATTAAACTGGCCTAAACAAGTTCTTACTGTAATAAATAGTGACTAACAAAATATCGTTCTTAATGTAGATAGCTTTTACGTAGCTTTGCATTCATTGAAATGATGTGTCGACATTCGTAAAAAACACAGCTTCTGCGTTGCTTCCAGTTCTCACTAATGCTACTTTTAGCTGGCAAATATTCAATTCACTCAATATAGAAGAGCTATCTGTGTCAAGGAAAACACTTTTTGTTACCGGGGGGCTGGATTTATTGGTTCAGCCTTGATTCGTCGTCTTATCGAAGTTAGTGATTACCACATTATCAATATTGATAAACTGACCTACGCAGGTAATCTGGAGTCACTTCTACCTGTTGCTGACAATCCGCGTTATCATTTTGAACAAGCCGATATCTGTGATGCGGAAAAGATGAATGCTTTGTTCAAGGAGTATCAGCCTACTGCAATCATGCATCTAGCGGCAGAATCACATGTCGATCGCTCGATAGACGGACCCGCTGATTTTGTGCAAACCAATTTAGTGGGTACCTACGTTTTATTAGAAGCGGCCAGACAGTACTGGAAAACGCTTGATAAAGACGCTGCGGCACAATTTCGTTTCCATCATATCTCCACCGATGAGGTATACGGCACCTTAGGTGAAACAGGCTTGTTTGAAGAGACAACACCTTATCAACCAAATTCACCCTATTCAGCGACCAAAGCAGGGAGTGATCACTTGGTTCGTGCATGGCATCACACCTATGGTCTACCCGTTGTCATGACCAACTGCTCTAATAATTACGGTCCCTATCAGTTTCCTGAAAAATTGATTCCACTGATTATCAATAATGCATTGGTGGGCAAACCCTTACCAGTCTATGGCAAAGGCGATAATATCCGTGATTGGTTGTATGTGGATGATCACGCGGATGCCTTACAGCTTGTTTTGGAACAAGGGAAGCTGGGCGAAAGCTATAATATTGGCGGCTTTAACGAACATACCAATCTTGATGTTGTGCATCGTGTTTGTGACATTCTGGATGAGTTATTACCCGAATCTGAACATTGTCCTCATCGAGATTTGATTACTTTTGTCACGGATCGCCCTGGTCATGATCAACGTTATGCGATTGATGCCACTAAAATCAATCGTGAATTAGGTTGGACACCAAAAGAAACATTTACTACTGGCCTACGTAAAACAGTGGAATGGTATATCGACAACCGTGAGTGGAATGAGCGTGTCATGGATGGTAGTTATCAACAAGAGCGCTTAGGGTTGGGAGAACAGGCATCATGAGTCAACGAAAAGGGATTATTCTTGCCGGTGGCAGTGGTACACGACTTCATCCCGTCACACAGTCTATTAGTAAACAGTTACTGCCTGTGTATGATAAACCGATGATTTATTATCCATTATCGACACTGATGCTGGCAGGCATGAGGGAAATCTGCATTATTTCAACCCCCAAGATACGCCACGACTCCAGCAATTATTAGGGGATGGAAGCCAGTGGGGACTGGAGTTAAGTTATGTGGTACAGGAAAAACCAGAAGGGATTGCTCAGGCATTTACCCTAACAAAATCTTTTATTGGTGACAGTAGCACGGCTTTAGTGCTGGGCGATAACGTTTATTATGGCCATGATTTAGCGGATTTAATGTCGGAAGCGGATGACAGACAAAAAGGGGCAACGGTGTTTGCCTATCCGGTGTTTGATCCAGAACGTTATGGTGTGGTCGAGTTTGATGATGCAGGAAAGGCATTAAGTATCGAAGAAAAACCGACAAAACCCAAATCCCGCTATGCTATCACTGGGCTGTATTTTTACGATAACCAGGTTGTCGATATTGCAGAAAGTCTCAAACCTTCAGCGCGTGGGGAGTATGAGATAACGGATGTGAACCAACACTATTTAGACAAGGGTGAGTTGCACGTGGAAGTCATGGGCCGGGGCATGGCTTGGCTGGATACAGGCACACATGATTCGTTACTTGAAGCATCACAATTTATTCAAACCATAGAAAAACGTCAGGGGTTGAAAGTGATGTGTCCTGAAGAAATTGCTTATCGTCAAGGTTACATTGATGCGGATCAGCTTCTAGCATTAGCTAAACCATTAGTAAAAAGTGGCTATGGCGATTATCTGATGAACTTAATTCACGAAAAGATTTATTAAATGCAAGTTATTGAAACGACACTGCCGGATGTGAAAATTCTTAAACCCAGAGTTTTTGGCGATGAACGAGGGTTTTTTATGGAAAGCTTCAATAAAAAACAATTTGAAGCACTCACTGGCGTGGACACCGAATTTGTCCAAGACAATCACTCAAGATCTTCACAAAATGTTTTACGTGGTCTGCATTATCAAATCCAACATGCGCAAGGTAAATTAGTACGAGTGATTTCAGGCGAAGTGTATGATGTGGCTGTGGATTTGAGACAGTCATCATCGACGTTTGGTCAATGGGTAGGGGTTCATCTCAAAGCAGAAAATCATGATATGTTGTGGGTGCCGCCAGGCTTTGCCCATGGCTTTTTTGTATTAAGTGAATCTGCCGATTTTTTATATAAAACCACAGATTATTATGCGCCGGAACATGAACGCTGTTTGTTATGGAATGATCCCGCCTTGGATATCGATTGGCCTTTGTTAGGTAAATCGCCATCTCTATCTGCGAAAGATCAGCAGGGAGCACATTTTAACGAAGCGGAATTCTACGATTAATGCGTATTTTAATAACGGGAAAGTATGGTCAGGTAGGGCATGAGTTAACAAGAAGCCTGTCTTGTCTTGGTGATGTTGTTACCACAGACAGTAAAACACTCGATCTAAGCAAGACAGAAGAGTTAGCTGAAAAAGTAGAAAAATTGGCACCTGATTTAATTGTCAATGCGGCAGCCTATACAGCTGTTGATAAAGCTGAGACCGAACAAGAACTGGCATATAAGGTCAATGCTCTTGCCCCACAGATATTAGCTGAAGTAGCCAAAAATCGTGATATCCCGCTTATTCATTACTCAACCGATTATGTATTTAATGGCTGTAGTGATAGAGCCTGGACCGAAGACGCGGAAACTCAGCCGCTCAATGTGTATGGCAGAACAAAATTGGCGGGTGAATTGGCTATTAGTAATGCCACAGATAAATATCTGATCTTCAGAACCAGTTGGGTCTATGGTGCAAGAGGGGCTAACTTTCTCAATACGATGAAAAGGTTAGCGATTGATAAAGTGCAGTTATCCATTGTTCACGACCAGGTCGGTACACCAACATGGGCTCGTCACATCGCTGATGTAACGGCGCAAGTCATTTCGCAAAGTCACCAACAAACAGACTTCTGGCAGAACCATAGCGGTGTATACCATCTATCTGGTGCCGGTCGTGCCAGTTGGTTTGATTTTGCCCAGCAAATATTTAATTTAATGGCTGCACAAGGACACTCAGTGCCGAAGCTTCATCCTATCACTACGCGTGATTATCCAACGCCGGCAAATCGTCCAGCTAATTCTTTACTCGATAATACAAAGTTAAAACAACATTTTGACCTTGCTTTGCCAGACTGGCAAACCACACTGGAGTGGGTAATGAGCGGAGAAGAGTGATAATCTTCTGTCTTCTTGAAGTGTATTAGCCAAAACTTGCTGAGTGTATTACGTTGACATACCCATCAATTGTAAAAAAAATGGGCCTATGGTTTTTGAACAGACCTCGGCCAATAAAAAGAACGATCAGTGTCATACTGGATTTTTTAGCCATCCCATTCTCATTATGGTTAGCTTTTTCTCTACGCTTAGGTGAGTTTTATATTCCGCCGAACAAGCAGTTGTGGATCTTTGTTCTTGCCCCCGTTATTGCCATCCCCATTTTTATAAAATCAGGTTTATATCGGGCGATTATTCGTTACATCGGCATGGATGCTATCTGGACTATTGCTAGGACGGTATTGCTGTTTACCTTGATTTTTTCTGTCATCGTGTTGACCGCTGATGACTTGGCCGGGTTAGTGCCCAGAACGGTTTATGCCATTCAAGCAATCATTTTGATGTTGTTTGTAGGGGGAGTCGCATGATGGCGAGATGGTTGATAGTGAAAAGCGATCATCATCTCTGGAAAGAGCTCAATGCAGTTCGTTATATTCCACCTGTCTTAATTTATGGGGCTGGGCGAGCTGGTGCACAAGCCGCAGCATTGATGAAATTAAGTAATCAGATGCGTCCCGTGGCGTTTATTGACGATAACGCAACATTGTGTCGACAACAAATTAATGGCATGACGGTTTATGGTGTTGACCAGCTTGCCAGGCTGATTGAACGTTTTAAGGTCAGAGACATTTTACTGGCAATGCCATCGGCGGGTCGTCGTCGCAGAAGTGAGATATTAAAACTGCTGGAGCATTATCCTGTCCACGTCAGAACATTACCTGATTTGATGGATATTGCAGAAGGACGCCTGGAAGTTTCTGATATTCAGGAAGTGGATATCGCTGATTTATTAGGTCGTGAACCTGTAGCACCGATTAATAATTTGTTAAGCAAAAATATCACGGATAAAGCGGTGATGGTGACCGGTGCTGGTGGTTCTATTGGTTCAGAGCTTTGTCGGCAAGTTATCCATTTATCGCCATCCTGTCTGGTTCTTTATGAAGCCAGTGAAATTAATCTTTATCAAATTGAGCGTGAACTGGCGTCATTAGCTTTAGATATTCCTGTTTACTCTATGCTGGGAACAGTGCTCAATCAGCAGCGTGTTGAGATGGTATGTCGGCGTTTTGGCGTGAATACGATTTATCATGCAGCGGCCTATAAACATGTGCCAATTGTCGAGAGAAATACCAATGAAGGTATCCGTAATAATGTGTTTGGCACACTGCATTGCGCGCAGGCTGCGATTGATGCCGAGGTGGAGACTTTTGTACTTATCTCAACCGATAAGGCTGTTCGTCCAACCAATACCATGGGGGCAACAAAGCGCTTTGCAGAGTTAGTGCTTCAGGCCTTTGCCGAATCAAAAACGTTGTATAACAAAACACGCTTTACCATGGTCAGGTTTGGTAATGTCTTGGGGTCATCGGGATCTGTGGTGCCATTATTCCGAGACCAGATTGCCAAAGGCGGACCGGTAACGGTGACTGACCCTGAGATCATCCGCTATTTTATGACAATTCCTGAAGCTGCAGCCTTAGTTATCCAGGCTGGTGCCATGGGCAAAGGTGGTGATGTCTTTGTGCTCGATATGGGCGAACCGGTCAAGATTGTTGATTTAGCCAGACGCATGATCCATTTAAGTGGGTTCACCATACGTGACAACGAGAACCCAAATGGTGATATTGAAATTGCCTATACTGGTCTCAGACCCGGTGAAAAGCTTTATGAAGAATTGCTCATCGGTGATAATGTATCGGCGACCGAACATGAGAAAATAATGCGGGCAGAAGAATGTGTGATTGAGTGGCCAGCTTTGGTCACAATCATTCGAGAACTGGAACTCGCTAACAAACATGATGACTGTCAAAAAGCACGAGCTATATTGCTAGACACGATTGATGGATTTATTCCTCAATGTGAGTTAAGTGATTGGCTGGGGAACGATGTCTAGAAGTGCATTCTTTATATTGCCAGAGTCTCAGTTAAACTATACTGGTGCTGTATTTCAAGAGGATTTAATTTAGTGTGTGGAATAGTCGGCGGAATCGCTGAAAGGAATGTTAGCCCCATCTTGATGGAAGGGTTACGAAGACTGGAATATCGCGGTTATGATTCGTCTGGAATGGCGCTGCTTGATGATGTCAACGCAATGCATCGTGTTCGATCTTTGGGAAAAATACAACAACTTCAGGATAAAGTTGATCAATTAAATGCCCCGTTTACTGGTCGAATCGGTATTGCTCACACACGTTGGGCGACACACGGAATACCTTCTGAAAATAATGCTCATCCACACATTTGTAACAATCAAGTGGCGGTCGTACATAATGGTATTATTGAGAATTACCAATCATTAAAACAAAAACAACTTGCTCAAGGCTATCGCTTTACTTCTGAAACCGATACTGAAGTGGTTGCACATGAAATTCACGCAGAGCTCCAACAGGATAATGATCTTTTACAGGCGGTTTTGCGTTCTCTGAAAGTCTTTGATGGGGCCTACGCTCTAGGCGTAATGGATAAGTCTCATCCAGATATGCTGGTGGCTGCCAGAAAGGGAAGTCCACTGGTTATAGGTATTGGAATTGGTGAGCACTTCATTGCTTCGGACGTCTCGGCGTTGCTTCCCGTTACACAGAATTTTATTTTTCTAGAAGACGGTGATGTTGCCAAGTTAACCCGGGACAAGGTCGAAATTTATAGTGCGGCAACAGGTGAAGTAGTTGAACGCCCTGTAAAACAGTCAAGCCTGAATATTACGTCGGTTGAGCTGGGTGAGCATCGCCATTACATGCACAAAGAGATCTTTGAACAGCCCCAAGCCGTGATTGACACGTTAGAAGGGCGTATCACACAGGATCAGGTTTTGGTATCGAGTTTTGGCCCCAAAGCTGAGCAAATCTTTAAAACGGTTGAGCAAATTCACATCATCGCTTGTGGTACCAGTTATCACGCGGGTATGGTCACTAAATATTGGATGGAAGACATTATCGGTTTGCCATGTCAGGTTGAAGTGGCCAGTGAGTTCCGTTATCGCAATCCGGTGATTCTGAATAACACGTTGTTTGTAATGATAAGTCAATCAGGCGAAACCGCTGATACACTGGCTGCACTGCATCAGATTAATCACTATAGAAAAGTCCATGATTTAGATGGCATTACTTCCTTAAGTATTTGTAATGTAGCAGAGAGCAGTCTGACACGTGATGCTGATATGACTTATCTGACGCATGCCGGGCCCGAAATTGGTGTGGCGTCAACCAAATCATTTACTACTCAGCTTGTTGTACTGGCTTTACTGCTCACAAGCTTAGGTAAAGTCCAAAAAAGATTAAGTAAAGAGCGTGAATCTATGATCGCAGGTGGTTTGCAGAAACTACCTAATTTGATTCGTATGGCCCTCGAACATGAAGAGGAGATTCGTGATATCTCCCAGTTATTCGCAGATAAACAACATGCTTTATTTCTAGGACGTGGCACGATGTTTCCGATTGCTCTGGAAGGGGCTTTAAAGTTAAAAGAAATCAGTTATATTCATGCAGAGGCGTATCCTGCAGGTGAACTGAAACATGGTCCTTTGGCTTTAATCGATGAAACCATGCCAGTTATTGCTATCGCCCCTCTTGATGATTTATTGGAAAAGTTAAAATCCAATTTACAGGAAGTCAAAGCTCGAGGCGGGCAGATGATTGTGTTTGAAGATGAACGCAGCGATATCAGTTCAGAGACCAGTTTCAAAGTAGTGAAAGCAACGACCAATGTCGGTCGAATTACCGCACCTATTACTTACAATATCTTATTGCAGTTATTGTGTTACCACGTTGCCTTAATCAAAGGCACTGATGTGGATCAACCGAGAAATTTAGCGAAATCCGTTACAGTTGAGTAAAAATATGAAAATAGCAATCGCAGGGACAGGGTATGTTGGCCTTTCACTGGCCGTCTTATTAGCTCAAAAGCATCAAGTCGTGGCTTTAGATATTATTGAGGAGAAGGTAAACCTGCTCAATAACAAAAAATCGCCAATCGTTGATGCTGAAATTGAAGATTTTTTGCAAAATAAAACACTAGATTTTCGGGCGACACTGGATAAAGCGGATGCCTATAACGATGCTGATTACGTCGTCATTGCCACACCAACCGATTACGACCCGGATACCAACTATTTCAATACAAAGTCTGTAGAAGCGGTTATTCAGGATGTAAAAAGTATCAATCCTGATGCTGTGATGATAATTAAGTCTACTGTACCAGTTGGGTATACTGCAGAAATTAAGCAACGTTTTGGTGTTGATAATATTTTCTTCTCACCAGAGTTTTAAGAGAAGGCAAAGCGCTTTACGATAATTTATATCCTTCACGGATTGTTGTTGGAGAGAAAAGTGAGCGTGCAGAAACCTTTGCTAAGTTACTGGTTGAAGGCTCGCTTAAACCGGATGTCTCCGTTTTGGTGACTGACAGCACAGAAGCCGAAGCGATTAAGTTATTCTCGAATACTTACCTTGCTATGCGGGTGGCGTACTTTAATGAGCTTGATAGTTACGCAGAAGCACACGGTTTGGACTCACGTCAGATTATCGAAGGTGTCGGTTTAGATCCACGCATTGGTAGTCACTATAACAATCCTTCATTTGGCTATGGTGGTTATTGTTTGCCTAAAGATACTAAACAGTTATTGGCAAACTATGAAAATGTACCGAATAACATCATCAAAGCAATTGTTGATGCCAATACTACTAGAAAAGACTTTATTGCCAACTCGATTATCAACAGAAATCCCAAAGTTGTCGGCATTTACCGTTTAGTGATGAAGTCAGGTTCTGATAATTTTAGAGCTTCAGCTATTCAAGGTGTAATGAAACGTATTAAAGCCAAAGGTATCGAGGTTATCGTTTATGAGCCTGTACTTGAGGATGCTGAGTTTTTCAGATCAAAAGTTGTGAATGATCTCAATCAGTTTAAATCTCAGGCGGATGTAATTTTAGCTAATCGCGTCACTGAAGATATTATCGATGTGAAAGATAAAATCTATACACGAGATTTATTCGGTGGTGATGCTTAGAATGAGAAATTGATCACTGAGTAAACGTTTTATTAGTTATAAGATAAAGAAGTGGCATGGATGCCAATATGAAATATCTGAGTAGACTGCCATGGATGGCGGGGAAATTTTATTTCTGGCATCTGTGCCACCCAAGTAAGCCGAGCTAAACGCATAGCTATTGGGATGAGTTTTCACTTTCTTATAAAATTTCCTATCAAGTCATGTCTATGCTCATCTTCTCCTATTCATAAAACTTATATCTGGTTTCGCAAAAGAATACTAATGTCATGAATCTCTATGGCAGGGTAAGTTTAACTTTAAGTTTAAACAGCTTATAACTATTTATTTTCTATAAAAATATAAAATAAACTTTGATTGTTCAGAGGTATTATTAATACTAGTTCTGAATGATAACGTCATTCCGTTTATACTTAGCCGCAATTTTAAACAAATATTTAAGAAGAACAATCAGGATAGTCAATGAGTAAAGTTGCATTAATCACTGGCATTACAGGGCAAGATGGATCTTATTTAGCCGAGTTTTTACTTGAAAAAGGCTATATCGTTCACGGGATAAAACGACGTGCGTCAAGTTTTAACACACAACGCGTCGATCATATCTATCAAGATCCTCATGTCGATAATAAAAACTTTATATTGCACTACGGCGATTTAACGGACTCATCCAACCTGACTCGCATTTTACAACAAGTTAAACCTGACGAAGTATATAACCTAGGTGCGCAGTCTCACGTCGCAGTCTCTTTCGAGTCACCTGAATACACAGCTGATGTTGATGCGATGGGTACGCTTAGACTTTTAGAGGCTATTCGATTGTTAGGTCTTGAAAAGAAAACACGCTTTTATCAAGCATCTACTTCTGAACTTTATGGTTTAGTGCAAGAAATTCCCCAGAAAGAAACAACACCTTTCTATCCTCGATCCCCTTATGCTGTTGCTAAACTCTATGCTTACTGGATCACGGTCAACTACCGCGAGTCTTATGGCATGTATGCCTGCAATGGCATTTTGTTTAATCACGAATCTCCCCGCCGTGGTGAAACCTTTGTCACACGTAAAATTACCCGTGGTTTAGCGAATATTGCTCAAGGACTGGAAAAGAAGTTATACATGGGCAATATGGATGCATTGCGTGACTGGGGGCATGCAAAAGATTATGTGCGTATGCAATGGATGATGTTGCAACAAGACAAGCCAGAAGATTTTGTTATAGCCACCGGTGTGCAATATTCAGTTCGACAATTTATTAGCTGGTCAGCACAGGAGTTGGGCATCACGCTAGAGTTTGAAGGCGAAGGTACTACAGAAAAAGCTATTGTTGTCTCAATCGAGGGTGAAAACGCTCCTGCTCTGAGTATTGGTGATGTCATTGTCGAAGTTGATGAACGTTATTTCCGACCTGCTGAGGTGGAAACTTTACTGGGTGATCCTGCTAAGGCTAAACATGAATTAGGGTGGGAACCAGAAATTACCGTGCAAGAAATGTGTGCTGAAATGGTTGCTGAAGATCTTAATATTGCAAAACGTCATGCCTTACTGAAATTACATGGCCATGAAGTACCTGTGAGTGTTGAATAAATTATGAGCCTGAATATTTTTGTCGCTGGTCACAATGGTATGGTGGGATCAGCAATCATTCGTCAGTTAGAAAAAGACAAAAGCAATCGCATTATCACTGCAGAACGTCGTGATTTAGATTTAACGAATCAGCAAGCAGTTAATCATTTTTTTCAATCTAATCAGATTGACCAAGTCTATCTCGCTGCTGCAAAAGTGGGGGTATTCATGCCAATAATGAATATCCTGCTGAGTTTATTTATCAAAATCTGATGATTGAAGCCAACATTATCCATGCTGCTTATCAGAATGATATTCAAAAGTTATTGTTTTTAGGGTCATCATGCATATATCCCAAAAATGCAGAGCAACCTATGAAAGAAGATGCATTGCTCACTGGAATTTTAGAGAGCACTAATGAACCTTATGCAATAGCAAAAATTGCCGGTATTAAATTATGTGAAAGCTATAACCGACAATATGGGCGAGACTACCGTAGTGTGATGCCGACCAATCTTTATGGAGAAAATGACAATTTCCATCCAGAAAACTCCCATGTCATCCCTGCCTTGATCCGACGTTTTCATGAAGCAAAAACCAATGGCGACAAGCAAGTTATTGCCTGGGGCAGTGGTAAACCAATGCGTGAATTTTTACATGTTGATGATATGGCTGAAGCATCAGTATTTGTAATGAATTTAGGTATCAATGAGTATAAGAAACAAACTCAACCCATGCTTTCGCACATCAATGTTGGAACAGGTGTCGACTGTACTATTCGTGAATTGGTTGAAACAATAGCAGAAGTTATAGGATACCAAGGGGAGATTGTGTTTGATACGTCTAAACCAGATGGAACTCCAAGAAAATTGATGGACGTTTCTAAGTTAGAAATGATGGGGTGGAGATATCAAACATCTTTAAAAGTGGGGTTAAAGAAAACTTACGACTGGTATATAAGTGGTCATCTACATCTCAGACAGTAAAAGTATCTAGATAATTGTGTTAAAAAAAATATTATCTTTGCATCTGCATAAAGGTTTTCTGCGTTATTGGAAGAATTTTTCTTGGTTGATGGCAGAGAAAATCTTACGGATGTTTGTCGGACTCACAGTTGGTGTTTGGGTAGCAAGATACTTAGGTCCTGAACAATATGGTTTATTGAGTTATGCACAAAGCTTTGTTTTTATCTTTTCTGCATTAAGTACACTAGGCTTAGATAGTATTATTGTTAGAGAGTTGATTAAAGATGACTCCAGAAGAGACTTGATACTTGGTACGGGTTTTTATTTGAAGTTGGTTGCGACTATTCTAGTCTTACCTATTCTAGTCGTTACAGTTTCATTTTCAGATAATGATTTTGAGACTAACTTATTAATACTTATTATTTTTTCTTCAACTTTATTTCAAAGTGTGAATGTGATTGATTATTTCTGTCAATCTACAGTAATGTCAAAATATGTAGCCTATGCAAATAGCATCAGCTTATTCTTCTCTAGCATAGCAAAAGTTATTTTCATAATTTATCAATTCCCATTAATAGCTTTTGCAGCGCTGGTTGTCTTTGATGCAGTTGTTGTTTCAATAGGGTTATTATTTTTTTACCAGAAAAGGTTGAAGCTTAGCCTACAGTCTTGGTCTTTTGATTTTCAAGTAGCAAAATCACTCCTAAAATATTCTTGGCCAATGATACTTAGCGGAATAGTTTTAACTATTCAAGCGAGGATAGATCAAGTGATGATTAAACAGATGGTAGGGAATACGGAGGTAGGCTATTATTCAGTTGCAATGAGGCTTATTGAGTTATTTGCATTTATACCTATTATTTTAAAAGATACGCTCTATCCATCTATTCAAAATGCAAAAGCATATTCAGTCGATTTATATACACACCGTCTTTTAAATTTTTATCGGTTAAATTTTATTCTTTTTATCATTACAGCTGTTCCTATATATCTGTTTTCTGAATTTTTAGTTGTATTTCTCTTTGGGGAGGCTTATCGGCCAGCTGGAATATTACTTGCTCTAATGGCCATTAGACTCTTTTTTGCGAATATGGGGGTGGCCAGAGGTGCTTTCATCACTGCAGAGAACTTATTTAAGTTTTCTTTACTTACGATGATTACCGGAACAGTTGTTAATATTACATTAAATTATTTTCTAATTATGAAATATCAAGCGATAGGAGCAGTAATCGCAACTATTATTTCTTTTTTTATAACAATTTATTTATTAGATTATATATATTCAAAAACAAGACGAAATGTTGTTTTGCAAATTAAAAGTATTTTCACTTTCTATAAAATTAATGTTAGGAGTTAAATGTGGGCTTGGTAAATTTTGGAATACCTGATCGAGAGACAGAATATTTAAAATCAGCTCTCAATCTAAATGTCTTTGTAGAAGGTGGTACTTATCGTGGCGGTACAGCTCAAAAGATGAGCCACACTTTTAATAAAGTTATTACGATTGAAAAGTCTGATGCTATGTATGAACAGGCTAAAGAAAAACTTAGTAGTATTGAAAATATAACTATGCTCAAAGGTGACACTAGAGAACATTTACATCATATTCTAAAAGAAAATGACAATATTTTGTTTTGGCTTGATGCTCATTGGAGTGGTGGAGAAACATACGGTGAAAATGACGAATGCCCACTTATATCCGAGTTAGAAATCATTTTTAGTTATGAAAAAAATCATGTTATTTTAGTAGATGATGCTAGATGCTTTCTTTCACCACCTCCAAAGCCACATAATTACAATAACTGGCCATCTCTTATTGATATTATGCATGTATTACCAAGGGATTGGGAGATGGCAGTATTTGAAGACGTAATATACATCTTTCCACACACAGTGAGTTTAGGATTTAAAAAACTACTTCAAGATTTGATAACTCATCAGTCAAAGAGCTCATCTACTTTATTATCATATCTTTTTCAGAAGGTTGGGATGTAAATTGGTTAGGGAGTATTTAAAACGAAGTGAGAAATTAAAGTCTGTTTATTTTTTTATAAGAGGAGCCTTCTCTTTTTTTAGGTTTAGACCAGTATTGTTAATCAAACAATATTACTGGTTTCTACAAGATTTCAACTTGTTAAGTCAACAGAAAAAAATAAACAGTTTAAAAAAATAGAATGGTTTCCTTGTCTTGCTGATAACGTTGGATACACACCACTAGAACCAACTTATTTTTTTCAAGATAGTTGGGCTGCTAAACATATCTTTCAATTAAAGCCTGATCATCATTATGATGTAGGAAGCTCAGCAAAAACGATGTCTATACTCTCCCAGTATGTACCAGTTACAATGATTGATATAAGGCCTATAGAACTAAAGTTGAATAATCTTTATTTTAAAAAAGGTTCTATTTTGAACTTGCCCTTTCAGAATAACTCAATTGAAACACTCTCCTCACTGTGTGTTATTGAACATATTGGATTGGGTAGATATGGCGATGAAATAAATTCATTTGGTAGTGAGGATGCTATAAAGGAATTAAAAAGAGTTCTGAAAGTCGGGGGGATAATCTTGTTTAGTGTCCCTGTTGATAATGAAAATAAAATTTACTTCAATGCTCATCGTGCATTTACGAGACACTACGTATTGAGTTTATTTCAGAACTTCAAAGTTTTGGATGAAAAATATCATTACGGAATGGCTATGTATGATGAATATGAACCATCCAGAGGGTTTGGAACAGGTTTATTTATGTTAGAAAAATTATATGATGATTGTTAATACAGGATTTGTTAGAAGAAAAATTAGAGCAGCGTCACTGAGGATTTTTAATTTTATTGAAAATAATGGCTGTGCTGATTTTTATAAAAACGGCGAAGAAAAGTTTCTAATGGATTTATTAGAACATTTTTCAAAAACAGAGCCAAAGAAAGTTATATTTGACATCGGAGCTAATGTTGGAGATTACTCTGCACTTGCATTAGAGCTTGCCAGAAAAAAAGGGTTGATATAGAGCTACATCTTTTCGAGCCTACTAAGAGCTGTTTTACTACGTTAGAAAAAAGATTTAGAAAGAATAACAATAATCTGAAACTGAATAATTTTGGGGTATCTGACGTCAATAGTGAAAGTGTGATCTTTTACGATCAAGAGCAAAGCGGTATGGCTTCAATTTATCAAAGAAATTTAACTCACTATAACTTGCAATTAGATCTGAAAGAAGAAATACAACTAAGGCGTTTAGATAATTACATAAATGAGCATGATATTGCGCATATTGATTTTATTAAAATAGATATTGAAGGTCATGAATTAAGAGCTCTTGAGGGGGAGGGGATTATATTGATGGTCGATATATTGATTACATACAGTTTGAATATGGTGGTGCGAATTTAGATTCTTGTATTAGTCTGATGGATATATATGCTTACCTTGAGTCCAGAAATTTTCTTATAGCTAAGATAATGCGTAATGGGATAGAACTAAGAGAATATAGACCATATATGGAGCATTTTGAGTACTCAAATTACGTAGCTATATCGAAAAATATTTTAAGATGATTTTTTTTATTTCTGATGGTCGACTTGGTAATCAAGCTTTCCAATACGCATTTTTAAATAGTATTGCAAAATCAAATGAAAAGATTATATGCGTGAATATGACCCAATTTTTTGAGCATTTTGACTTTAAAAATGAAAATTTTTCTTTTCTGCCCGAGTCAAGACTGTTAAGTTTCTTTTTCAGAAAAATGTTATCGAGAGTTCTAACTCTGCTTGTGAAACTCAAGATGATTAGTTCTGCCGAACAACAAACAATATCTGGTAAGCCACTACCCAAGGTAAGTTTTTCAAAAGGGGTTCTTCCTTTTACTTTTGTTAAACTAGGTTTTTTTCAATCCGAACTTCTTTTAAGAAAAGACAAAATAGACTTTGTAATAAAAAATAAATATTACTTAGTAGCGTTAAAAATTCTGAATAGCCTTCCTCAATCTAATAAAGTTTTTGTTCACATTAGGAGAGGAGATTATTTAGATGAAACTTATAATGGTCAAAAAGGTTTAGCATTGCCTAAACAATATTATCTTGAAGCGATGACAGAAATTGAAAGATCTGTAGCTAATCCATTTTATGTTTTCTTAACTGATGATCCAGGCTATGTAGAAGATGTTTATGGTTATATCTCAAATAAATATATATCCAGGGAAAGTTTGGGAGTAGATTTTGCAATAATGGGACTTTGTGATTACGGCATTGTCTCAAATAGTAGTTTTTCTTGGTGGGGGAGCTTTTTCTCTAAGGAAAAAAATTAATTATATTTCCCATGTATTGGTATGGTTGGAAGACAAAATGCGAATCACATCCCACAATTCAACCATCTTGGGCTCATTTGATAGAACCTAAAAGGCCAAGTGACAATTATTAATGAAGAAGTTAGCACCAATAATATTATTTGTTTACAACCGCCCTATACACACAAAGCACACTGTTCAAGCATTACAGAAAAATACGCTAGCTTCACAAAGTGAGATTTTCATTTATTCTGATGGTGCAAAAAATGATAATCAAAGAGAGTTGGTAAACGCTGTAAGAAAGTATCTAAAAGAAATCGAAGGTTTTAAAAAGATAACCGTTATAGAGCGTCATGCTAATTTGGGTCTTGCAAATTCAATAATTGATGGTGTCACAAAAATCGTAAATGAATTTGGCAAGGTCATTGTGCTAGAGGATGATCTTGTAACAAGCCCATATTTTCTTAGTTACATGAATGATGGTTTATCTTTGTATGAAAATGATGAGAATGTAGCTTCCATACATGGATATGTCTATCCAATCGATAGACTTCCAGAGACTTTTTTATTAAAGGTGCTGATTGTTGGGGATGGGCTACATGGAAACGAGCCTGGAATATTTTTGAGCCAGATGGAAAAGTTTTGTTGGAAAAGTTAACGTCAAGAGGGTTGCAAAACGAGGCTGATTTCAATGGTAGTTATCAGTATACGAAAATGCTTGAAGATCAAATCATAGGAAAAAATAACTCATGGGCTATCAGATGGTACATGTCAGCATTTCTTGAAGATATGTTAACTCTATATCCTGGGAAATCCTTTGTTGAAAATATCGGTAATGATGGTAGTGGCACACATAGTGAAGAAACAAAAGTCTTTTCAGCTATTCCTAATGCTTGTTTTACTGAACTAACAAAAATAAACGTAGTTGAAAACTCTCATTGTCGGACACGGATAGAGGAATTCTTTTTATCAATGAAGAGAAATATTTTTTACCGTATCTACAATAAGATTATCAGAGTTTTTAAATGAATCAGTTAATAAAGTCTTTCATTCCACCAATATTGTTAAACGTAATAAAACGTTTTCGAACAAGAGAGTATGGCTGGGTGGGGAATTATACTTCCTGGGAAAGTGCACAAGCAGATTCTACTGGATATGACTCATCAGTCGTTCTTGAAAAAGTCAAAAACTCTTTATTAAAAGTTAAGAACGGTGATGCGGTTTTTGAGAGAGATAGTGTGCTTTTTGACGAGATTCAGTATTCATGGCCTTTATTAAGCAGTCTTTTAGTGTCTGGTTTCAATCATGCTGAGTTAAGAGTACTTGATTTTGGAGGTAGTTTAGGCAGTACTTACTTCCAATATAAAAAGTTTTTGAGTCTGATTGAGAATGTCTCTTGGTCTGTAGTTGAACAAGCTGGTTTTATAACGGTAGGTAAAGAACTTTTTGAGGATGAGCATCTTAAGTTTTTTTCCAATATTGAGGAATGTATGGCATTTCAGCAACCTAATGTTCTGTTGTTCTCCAGTGTTCTTCAGTATATTGATGAGCCCTATAAGCTTCTTGACAAGATATTAGCCTCTGACATTGAGTTTGTAGCAATTGATCGTATGCCATTTATATATGAAGACACCGATCAAATAAAAGTTCAGATAGTTCCTCCCTGGATATATAGTGCTAGTTATCCTTGCTGGTTTTTTAGTCATGGTAAATTTATTGAGTACATGTCATCCAGAAACTACTATCTCGTTGAGAGTTTTAAGGGGCTGGAAGGAGATGTAGATGGTGCTAGTTTCATTGGTATGCTTTTTAAAAAGCACATTGCTTAAGAATATTACTGGCTAAAGAAATGAATCACTACTGCACTCTATTTGATAGTAATTATTTAAGCCGTGGCTTAGCGATGTATGAATCCTTAAAGCTACAAACGACAGCTTTTCACCTATATATTTTCGCATTCGATGATAAAGCTTATAAGCTGCTAACAAAACTTAATCTCGAATTTGTCACTGTCATCTCTCTCGAACAGTTCGAAGATGAGAAGCTTTTATCTATTAAGCATACACGTGGAGCAGGAGAATATTGCTGGACATGCACACCTTCGACAATTAAATATTGTATTGAAACGTTTAAGCTGGATGAATGCACCTACCTCGATGCCGATTTGTATTTTTTTGGCGACCCAGCAATCTTAATTGAAGAAATGGGCGATAAGTCTATTTTGCTCACAGAACATCGTTATACTCCTGCGTATGATCAAAGCAGCACCAGTGGCATATATTGTGTACAGTTTATGACTTTCAAAAATACTTTTGATGGTATGAAAGCATTGAATTGGTGGCGTGAGGCATGTATTGATTGGTGTTTTGCTCATTTTGAAGATGGTAAGTTTGGAGATCAAAAATATTTAGATGATTGGACTGACCGGTTTGAGGGGGTGCATGTACTCCAGCATTTAGGTGGGGGAGTAGCTCCTTGGAATGTTCAGCAATACGACTTATCTAGCTCTCGATTTGAATTAATTTTTTACCATTTCCATAACTTCAAATTTATTACTAAAGACAAAGTCGAATTAGGTCTTTATTTTTTAAATAAAAAAAATATATCTCTTCTCTATAAACCCTATGTGATTCACTTACAGCAAATAAGCCAGATGATTCAGTCTCTTGATAGCTCTAGTTGTTATAGTGGTATTTCAGGAAAGAAACCTTTTCATTGGAAAGATCCGATTAGAGTTCTAAAAAGAAAAATGAAGAGAATATATAACGTCTATGATACCGATTTTATAACAAAGGAATAGAATGGCATATTTGATTGATTTACCAACGTTTGGTGATGAAAGAGGCAAACTGACAATCATAGAAAAGGTGCTTCCTTTCGAAATTAAACGGTTTTATTATGTTTATGATGTCAGAGGGAAAAGAGGTGGACATCGACATCACAAGACGGTCCAGGCTTTAGTTTCACTTGGCGGAAGTTGTGAAATATATATTAATAATGGCATAGAAGAACAAACGTTCATTTTAGATGAATCTGATAAGTGTTTGATTGTTGAACCTGAGGATTGGCACACGATGGATAACTTTACTCCAGGTTCCACATTATTAGTATTCGCCTCAGAGTATTACGATGTGAATGACTATATTGATGAGCCATATTAATGATCGAATATGAAAATTTAAGAAAGGTGAATGAGAAATTATTTGGAGATTACAAAGAAAGTTTTCAGAATTTTCTCGATAGTGGCTGGTACATATTAGGTGAAAATGTCTCTTTATTCGAAGATGCATTTGCCGACTATTGTCGTTCTGAATACTGTGTTGGTCTAGCATCAGGTTTAGACGCACTTATTCTTGCTATTGATGCCTTTAACTTCCCTGAAGGCAGTGAGATTATTGTTCCTTCAAATACATATATTGCGACGATTCTTTCTATTGTTCGTAATGGGTTTAAACCTGTTTTAGTTGAACCAGATATTAATACCTATAATATCGACCCGGCTAAAATAGAAGAAAATATTACTGATAAAACCAGAGCAATACTTGTCGTGCATTTATATGGTAAAGCCTGTGATATGGATTCAATATCTGCTTTATCAACAAAATATGATTTAAAAATCATTGAAGACTGTGCGCAGGCGCATGGGGCAACTTATAAAGCCCAAAAAGTTGGAAGTTTTGGGGTTGGTTGCTTTAGTTTTTATCCGACTAAAAATCTTGGTGCATTAGGTGATGCCGGTGCTATCACATGTTCCGACAAAGACTATCAAGAACGTATTCAAGCCCTGAGAAATTATGGTAGTCAGAAAAAGTACTACAACGATATTATTGGCTATAACTCCAGGCTAGATGAAATTCAAGCAGCATTTCTGTCTATAAAATTAAATGTCTTGGACGATATCAACAATCATAAACGTTCTTTAGCAAAACTTTATTTGGAACACCTAAATGACAAGTTCATCAAACCTGTTGTTGATGAAGATTATTTCGATGTTTATCACATTTTTAATGTTAGAACTGATCGGCGTGATGAGTTAAAAGAATATCTATTGAAGAACAACATCAAAACTGAAGTTCATTATCCTGTTCCTCCTATTAAACAAAAAGCGATGAAGAATGTTCTGCATGGGAACTATCCAATAAGTGACAAAATCCATCAAACAACGCTAAGTTTACCTATCTCATACTTTCATTCTGAAGATGATGTTTATCAAGTGATCGATATTATGAATAAATGGTGCTGATAAATGGTAAAAGATATCAATGCTATGCCATTAATTACGGTTATTACTGTTGTCTATAATGGTATAGATTTTATTGAAAAAACCATCTTAAGTATTATTAATCAAACCTACAAAAGGATAGAGTTTATCATCATCGATGGTGGCTCTACTGATGGAACAGTAGAAGTTATCAGAAAATATGAACATTTGATTACATGCTGGGTTAGTGAACAAGATAAAGGGATTAGTGACGCCTTTAATAAAGGAATCAAACTAGCAAGTGGAGAATATGTCAACTTCCAGGGAGATGGCGACGGTTTTGTGGATGAAATATCACTTGAAAAAGTAGCAAAACAAATTGGCTCTAGGAGACCATTATTAGTTAGTGCCAAAATACGTCGCATTGATGAGGACGGCAACACTCTCTATACTTCAAAACAACCAAAGAAGTTTTCTAAAACGTCTCTTTTATTCAAGATGTCACTACCTCACCAAGGGTTGTTTGTTCACAGAGACTTTTTTAAGCAATATGGCTTGTTTGATCTCAATAATACTTACTGTATGGATTATGAGCATTTACTTAGAGCTTATAAAGCGTTTCCAGATGTTCTTTTGGTATCTGATGTTATAGCAAACTGGCGAGCAGATGGTTTAGGTAATGGTAGAACAAAAGAGATCTTAGCTGAGTATCATAAAATCAAATTAGCCAATAAAGTCGCTTGCCTACCCGCATTGGTTTTTATCAAATATTTGAATTTGGCCAAGTACTGTATAAAAGTATCGCTGTATGGCAACAAATAGACTCGAATGGGTTGAGACATTAAAGTGTATTGGTATTGTTGTTGTCATACTTGGCCATATTTCATCGCCATTGAGTAGCTTTATCTATTCATGGCATATGCCTTTCTTTTTCATAATTGCCGGCTTTTTTCTTAAGGTTGATTTGAGTCCAATTCTTTTCTTTAAAAAAGAATTTTATCGTTTAATGATTCCTTATTTTATTTTTTCTCTATTGGCGATTTTTATTGAGTCAATAAAGAGACTTGTTTTAAATAGGGATATGCTCAATTGGAATGATGTTTTACAGGGCACATTGCTTTGGATGGATATAAATACGTTAAGTGACACATATGCATTCGTTCTGTGGTTTTTACCAGCATTATTATTCGCACGATTTAGTGTCTATTTAGTAATAAGATATATCCAATTTAATTGGTTTCGTTGGTTCACTCTTTTTCTACTATTTTTGATTGGCACTTATATAGAGCTGCCTTTTGCTATAGATGAAGGTTTAAATGCTGCGCTTTTTGTTTATATAGGTTGGTGTCTATTTAAAGAAGATAATAACTTCTTAATACTTGGTTGTATCATGCTAGGCTGCTTATATTTATTCTTCGGAATACCATCATTAGATATGGCATCTAAGAGTTATCAGAATCCTTTACTCAATATTATCTGGTCAGTTAGTTTTTCTTTTTTGATAATCACAGCTATTAGAAAGCTAGATATTAACCCTCATCTGATATTAATTTGGGGGGAATACAATGCTTTTATTTATAATTCACCCATACACAAACAATATCGCAACCTTGATTGTAGATAAATATATGAGTGGGTTCTGGTTTATCAAACTATTTATTTCTTTATTGATACTTCAGTGCGTGATCTTATTTAAGAGTCGTTACAGAAACTGGAGACTATTTAGATATGTATGACTATCTGATTGTCACTCATATCCCTGCTTTTTATAAAGTCAATTTATACAACGAACTCTCCAAAAAGCTGAATATTTATGTAATTTTTATTGCTGAAAACACTATTGAGCAAAGAGCTAATGATTTTAATGTGACCAAGGGTCTTAAATTTCCTCATTCCTTTTTAAGTAAAGGGAGTTTCCAGAATCGAAATTTAAAAGTTAGTATTTCTGCGCTGAAGAGTGTGCTTGGTTCAGTTAAATATAAGAGGTTACTTATTCCTGGGTGGGATTTACCAGAATTTTGGTACTTGGTTCTTTCTCACCGAAAGTCTCAAAACTTTCTGGCTTTAGAATCTACAGCTATTGAAAGTTGCCATAACGGTATTAAAGGATGGATCAAACGTTTTTTTCTAAACCGCGTTGGAAGTGTTTTAGCTAGTGGTAAGGAGCATATTCATCTTTTAAATAATCTCAGATTTAAAGGCCAGATTATAACTACAGGTGGTGTTGGAATAATCAATAAACCTCTCTTTGATAGACAAAAAAAACAATATGAAAAAAAGTTTCTATTTATTGGACGACTCTCAGAAGTCAAAAATATTGATTTATTGGTAGATGTTTTTAATTGCCTGCCGGATTATGAGCTTACTATTATTGGCGATGGTCCTCTATACAATTCTTTGAATATGTCTGTAAAGACTAATATTCATTTTCTGAGTAAAGTAGATAATAAGGTACTTGTAGATAGTTTCCTGAGTCATGATATTTTAATTTTACCTAGCTTAAGTGAGCCTTGGGGACTGGTAATTGAAGAAGCACTGTATTTTGGCGTACCGGTTATTGCATCAAGAAATTGTGGAGCTAGTGAATTAATTATGGACGGTTTGAATGGTTTCATCTTTGATCCTTTTGATAAAGAGCAACTGCTTTCTATAATTCAATCAATTAACGTTGATAAATATTCAGAACTACTCAGTGGTGTAGAAAAGTTTTCTATTAATGAAAAAGATAATAAGCAAGTCGCAGCGTATACCTCAGCAATACTTAATTTTGACTAAATTGAGAAGTCCCTAGAATGAAATTTATTTCGTATTCATTTCAACAAGGTGGAGCCGCGATCGCTGCAAAAAGGTTTGTTGAGCTTGCTGAGAAAGTGCTGAATAGGGAGGTCGAGTTAATATCTGTTAAACAAGGGCTTACATTTCATTTTCTGAAAAGAGTTATGGCATTTCTCTTAGTCAAACTACAAAATGATCGTAATCCTATCAAACATTCATTGAATTTGTTTTCTTATAAACCGTTATTAAATGAGTTTAGGCAAAATCAGCATACGCTTCACCACATTCATTGGATAAATAACGATACCTTGAGTATCTTTGATTTCGATAAAATACCGTCAGGTTCAATCATTACCCTGCATGATGAGTGGTTCTACTGTGGAGCCGAACATGTCTATAAAGTAGATGATGATTCATTGGATTTTATCAATGGATATTCATTGAATAAAAGAAACATACTTGGCATTAACTGGAACTTTATTATATGGAAAATTAAATATAAAAAGCTCAGTAGTAGACAAGATATCATCTTTACTGTGCCATCCAAATGGATGCTCAACAGAGCTTCTAAAAGTTTAATCCTCAAACATTCCAATATAAGACTATTGCCTAACCCAATTGATACATCGATTTTTAAGCCTCTCCACAAAGAACATCAATTACACTACAGAAAGTTGATTGGCATTTCTGAAGAGTCGATAGTGATTACTTTTGCGATATTCAACGGTAAAAATAATACACTTAAGGGTAATTCACAGCTTATAAGCGCGTTGCAAGAATGGAAGAGAGCTCTCTCTGATAAAGAATCAGAACGTATTACTTTAATTGTTTTTGGTGGGAATAAAAAACAATCTTCCATGTTATGTGGTTTTAGATGTGTAGAGATAGGCAGGATCAATGAGCAGGCTGAATTAGCATTAGTTTATTCAACGTCTAGCTGTGTTGTCGTTTCATCGCTAGTTGAGTCATTTGGTCAAGTAGCTGCTGAGGCTGCTTCATGTGGTGTACCTGTTGTCTGTTTTGATACCTCTGGCCTTAGAGATATTGTCATAGATAATGTAACAGGTTTTGTTGCTGAACGATTTAAACCAAAATCACTGATGAATAAATTACAATGCGCTATTTCAATGAGTGATAGTGAGCAACAAAAAATGCGAAGCAATGCTAGAGAACATATTCTGACTCATTTTTCTTACTCTATAGTTGCTCAGAAATATGCAGAAATTATCAGTGATGCTGAAAAAATAAAAGCTTTGAATACTAAATGAAAATATCTATCATCACTGTCTGCTTCAATGCCGCGGAAACAATAAAATCCACAATTGATTCTATCGCTTCTCAAAGTTATCAGAATATTGAACACATCATTGTGGATGGCGGTTCTCAAGATGGTACACGTGAGATTATTGCTTCATCAGACTCTGTTTCGAAATACATTTTTGAATCGGATGATGGTATCTATGATGCAATGAATAAAGGAATAAAAGCCGCCTCTGGTGACATTGTCGGTATTCTCAATGCCGATGATTTTTATGCAAATGAAAACGTTCTGAGAAATGTTGCTGCTGCTTTTTCAGACCCTTTAATTGATACTGTGTATGGTGATCTTGTTTATGTTGATAAAGAAAATACGGATAGGATCATAAGATACTGGAAGTCACGATGCTTTGTCCCTGGTCTTTTTCAACGCGGCTGGATGCCTGCACATCCTACTTTTTTTGTCAGAAAACACTATTTTGATGAACTTGGGTATTACGATACTGAATATAAAATTCAGTCTGACTTTGAGCTCACCATGCGGTTTCTAGAAATTTACCGTCTTACATCAGTGTACCTTCCTAATATAATGATAAAGATGCGAATAGGTGGAGCGAGTAATAACTCGTTAAGAAATATTATTAAAGGGAATATCGAGTCTTTTAAGGCATGTAAAAAAAATAACCTGAAAATTCCTTTTTATTTCAATTTAATAAAAACAGCATCACGACTACCTCAGTTCTGGCAGCGTCCATGAGACATTTATTGAAGCGTTATGGTTTTTTTGGCTCTATTAGGTTAGCGAGTGCATTGGTCGTAACCAAGATTTTTTATAAACCTGCTCGCCTTATACGCTTGCCTTTTTATATTCGCGGACGCTCTGCCGTTAAATGGGGGAAACATTTTACAACGGGTGTTGGGGTCCGAATTGATGCGCTTGGAACAAAACCACATCAGATCGTAATTGGTAATCGAGTGCAACTTAATGACTATGTTCACATTGGTGCTGTTGATCAAGTGGTGATTGGTAATGATGTTTTGATTGCAAGTAAGGTCTTCATTACTGATCATAATCACGGCTGCTACAGTAATGAACATATTGAATCATCACCAAGTGAGAATCCAACAGACCGGGAACTGTATTCTGCCCCGGTAATTATAGAGGATAAAGTCTGGATTGGAGAGTCTGTGTCAATCATGCCTGGAGTAACAATAGGTCAAGGTGCCGTCATAGGGGCTGGTTCAGTTGTTACTAAGGATGTTGATAAAAATACTATTGTAGTAGGTTCTCCAGCTAGAATAGTCAAAAAATACTGTTTCAATACAAAACGATGGATCAAAGTAAGAAATCAGGATGAATCTACCAAATAAAAAAGTAGCAGTGCTTCTGGCTACTCATAATGGAATAAACTGGATTGAAGAGCAAGTTCATTCAATACTGGAGCAAAGGAATGTTGATATCAGACTGATCATATCTGATGACGGTTCAACTGATGGGACATATCCCCTTGTAAAGCAACTTGCAAAAACTGATGCAAGAGTGACTCTGTTATCAGATCATTCTGCCGTAAACGGTGCCGGGAAAAATTTCTATCGGCTAATTAGGCAGGCTGATATTTTGGATGCTGATTTTGTAGCTTTTGCTGATCAAGATGACATATGGCTGAGTAATAAACTTGAATACCAGACTCATACATTGATTAAACGAGATGTTGATGCGACATCAGGAAATGTGGTCGCTTTCTGGGATGATGGACAACGTGCTTTTATTAATAAAGCCCAACCTCTCAAGCAATTAGATTATCTATTTGAGTCAGCTGGACCTGGCTGTTCCTTCTGTGTAAATAGAGCTTTGTTTGATGAGCTTCATGACTTTGTTCAGAAACATACCGATGAAAACCTTCCAGATCTTCATGATTGGCTAATTTATGCTTATGCAAGAGCGGCTAATTATCAATGGTATATAGAACAAAGACCACTCTTAAAATATCGACAGCATCTACACAATGTGGTGGGTGTACATAAAGGCTTCCGAGCATCTATAAAGAGATTGGTGACAGTAAAGCAGCGGTGGTATAGAAATCAGGTTCAACTACTTTCATATTTACTTTTAAGCTATTGTCAGGAAAGAAAGACATCTAAATCTCTTATGCATCGTATGGTTAGATTAAACTTCTCTGACAGGTTTGTACTGGCATTTAATGTCAGTAAGTTCAGGAGGGAGCGCTCTCATCAATTAGTATTATCATTAATGCTAATTACATATGTATTCTGATGAAGTTATTTGATTTTTTTAGTAAAAACTCATGGTGGAGTTTATTAGGTGGTGTTTTACCCGCATGCGCAGCTGTTATTTGTCTGCCTGTATTAGCTCTTCTACATGGAACTGAGATTTTTTCTTATGTTTCTCTTTTGTGCTCCATTTTTTTGTTCTTAGTTGTGTATGACTTTGGTTTATCAAGAAGCCTTCATCACTTTATACCCTCATTAGAGTCAGAGAAAGATATTAGTGAGTATCTCAAATCAGGGATGTTTATCGGGGGGCTCGTAGGACTCGTAGGAATGGCAACAATTTATTTCTTCTCTGAGCCTTTTATAACTGGCTGGTTAAAACCTGCCGAAAAAATTCAGAATGAGTTGATTAACTCATTCAAGATTGTTGCTCTTGGCCTCATCCCTTCAATCTTAATTTCGGTGTATAGGGGAGCTTTAGAGGGAAAAGGTGAATTCAGAGTAGCTAATATTGCAAAAATGGTGTCTGGATGTAGCCTTTTTTTATTTCCCCTTCTTGTATATCCGCTCTCATCTTCGGTTTCTGCAGTAGCTGTTGCCTTGGTGACCTCTCGAATCTTTTCTTTCTATTTTTATTATTTATTATCCAGTAATTATTTACCTTCAATATTTAGGGTTGGAGGTGTTAAGAAGTTAAAAAATATAATTAATTATAGTTTTTATGCCGCCATAGCTGGATTTATATCATCAGGTTTTATTTTCTTAGATAGATTCTTTGTCGCAGGATATCTTTCAACGAGTGAATTATCTGTTTATATATTAAGTCAGGACATTATGAGCCGTTACCTTCTTTTACCCTGGTCTCTCGCTATTGTTTTAGTGCCCATTATGGCTAAGCCTGATAAGAGTCGTGAACAAGAGTATGCAGTTATTAACTGGTATAAAAAGGTTAGCTTGCTCAACTTATTTTACCTTTTAGGATTACTGTTGTTTTCTTTCATTATCACCACTGTTTTTGCTATGGAAGTGATTGATAAATCAGCTAGTATTATTGTACTTGTCTTAGCTGTCGGTGTTATGGCTGCGGCCTATTCACAGTTACCTTTAGTCAGTTTGTTTGCGAAAGGTAAAGTTAAATCACTCATGTTCGTTTTTTTGTTTGAGAGTTTTCTATATGTGTTGATCGCACCTAATGTATTTCAGACTTATGGCGTCCTAGGTGCTAGCTTTGTATGGTCAGCGAGACTCGTTTTTGAAGCTTTGCTTTTGCGTAGCATGCTAAATAGATATATCCGGAATAAATAAAGTGGAATTTATAAAGTTTCAATTAAAGCGAAATCAAGTACTAACTAATACCATCTATCTCACCTTGGGTTTTATTGCATTTTTATTAATGATCTCTGCGTCAAAAGACTGGAAAGATTACAAATGGTTATTTTTGCTTATTGAAGAAAAAAGCTGGATGGACTTGATTCTCTCATTTTCATTAACTCATGAAGTTGTATATTTCTGGAGCAGTAAGTTTTGGGGTGAGTTGATCGGTTTTAAATCATTTATCTTATTGACGACGATCGCCCTGTTAACGCTAAAGTTAAATTTCTACCAGAAAATGAGTGATAGAGCATGGCTAACCATTTTCTTTTATTGCTGTTTCTACCTTTTTTTATTGGAAGGAACTGTTCTCAGAGTTGCTTATGCTACCGCTCTAGTGATAATGGCGATTTATACTTTGTACGATAAGAAGCCAGTATTAAGCTTCTGCCTAATTCTCTTGTCATCACAAATTCACTTCACTTGCTTAGTTTTCTTGATTATATTTCCAATTTTCTATAGCAAACATTTTTTTACTGCTTTGGTAATAGTCTTCGTGCTATCACCCTTATTTATTTTTTTTAATATTTCACTCTTCCAGATAATAGAATTATTGTCGGCTTATATTAATCAAAAATATTTATTTTATGCTGATCCTACTATCGTTAGTGAGCAGAACCGCACTGGGCTATTCTTCTACTTTTTAGCGATATTTTATGCATTAAACCTTTTTGTGGTTTATACACTTAGAAACTCTATTTTTTCTGACCCTAAAGTGAGAGTTTTAGTTGGAACAGGACTTATGGGTATTATATTTATGTCAACGATGTATACTCATGTCGCACCTGCCACGCGGTTAGCGGAGTTGATGATGATTACGCTACCACTCTATTTGACGAGTGTTTTTTTAGAGTGGCAGAAAAATAAATATTATTGGGTATGTTATTTACTAATCACCTTTGCAGTGCTTTACGCTTTAGCAAGATTTGTATATCTGTACCCTTCATTAATTCCTTTTCTCAAATAAAAAAGTTGTTACATTAAATCAATGCGAATTTTAATTACGGGTGCAAATGGTTTTATTGGACATAATGTTCTCGCTTCATTGTCTAGAGAGAAAGAAGTTGAGTTGGTCGCATTACAACGAACAAACCCAAATCAATCTCTAGCAGAAATTGAATATTGGCTTTATCCAGAAATAAACCGAGAGACTATTTCATCAATGGATTTGAATTCAATTGATGTGATTATCCATACCTTAGCCGCTATTGAGACTCCTCATAAAAGCGATTATGAGAGAAAGCTTGGGTATCAAAAAGTGAATGAGAAGTTAACTCAGTTCTTAGCGGGTCAAGCTGCTAATGCCGGCGTAAAACAGTTTATCTTTATAAGCTCAGTCAAGGTTAATGGAGAAGAAACCAAGGAAACGGGACAGGCTTTCAGTGAAACTGACATACCTTCCCCTGAAGATGAATATGCTTATTCAAAATTAGCAGCTGAGAATCACTTAAAAGATATCTGTCTTAACTCGAATATGACATATACGATAATACGACCTCCTCTGGTTTATGGACCCGGTGTTAAAGGTAATTTTGAGAAACTGATAAAACTCGTAAATAAAGGATCACCACTTCCTTTCGCAAAAATGAAGAACTGGCGCTCAATACTTGCAGTTGATAATTTGAGTAACTTTATATGGACTTGTATTCAGCATCCAAAAGCTAAAAATGAAACTTTCCTGATTGCCGATCAGAATGATGTGGCTACCTCTGATTTAGTTATTGCCATTTCTGAAGCCTATGAGAAGTCACTGAAGCTTTTTTATATACCAAAAAGACCGTTGAGATGGTTATTAGCATGTTTAGGAAAAAAACATATATATCGGAAGTTATATAGTTGTTTAATTGTCAGAAAAGATAAGGCAAAAACTATACTTGGCTGGGAGCCGGTATCTGATCTACCTAGCCAATTGAAAAAAATGGTAGAGAGAGAGAAATGATAAGAATTTTAGATGTTTTTTTTGCTTTAACTGGACTTGTTGTTTTCTTTCCTTTGCTCATTTTATTGTTCCTTATCGGGATTTTTGACTCGGGGAGCCCTTTGTTTTATCAGCAAAGAGTGGGAAAAGATAAGGTATTTTTTACCCTGGTTAAATTCAGAACTATGCGTAAAGACACCGCTCATGTGGCAACGCATTTGGCTGCGGAGTCTTCAGTCACACCTTTCGGGCGGTTTCTCAGAAGAACAAAGTTGGATGAACTGCCTCAACTTTGGAATGTATTGAAAGGCGATATGAGTCTAGTTGGGCCCAGGCCTTGTCTGGAAAGCCAGCATGAGTTGATTGAAGCAAGAAACAAACTGAATGTATTTTCGGTGCGTCCCGGTATTACCGGCTTAGCTCAGGTCAATGATATTGATATGTCGACACCTGAGTTGCTTGCTGAAACAGATGCTAAGATGATTGCTTCATTTTCAGTAAGACAGTATTTTTATTTAATCTTCCTAACCTTAACTGGCAAAGGAGCAGGGGACCGCATCAGGAAATGACTTGTGAGCCAGCTCACACAATGCAAAAAGTTTGTTTGATTTCCGTTTGTTTTTTCATCTAATCTAAAGCTTCAGTTTCAGGAGAAACTGTTTATGGATTTAGTTTTAACACGGAGTATGGATTATGTTACGAAAATCACTTTTTGCATTAGTATTATCTCTTTTTCTGAGCAGCTCTTTTGCTTTTGCTGCCGACAAGATTGATCTCAACACGGCAACCTCTGAACAGTTGCAGATGTTAAATGGTGTTGGAGCGTCAACGGCGGATGCCATTATTCAGTATCGTGATGCTCATGGTGAGTTTAAAACCGTTGATGAACTCACCAATGTCAAAGGTATCGGCGAGAAGAAACTACAACAGCTTTCTGAAGATCTGATGGTCTCCAAAAAATAAGAGTATTTGATGCAGAAAACGGCATGTCCTACATGCCGTTTTTTATTGGGACAAGCTACTCAAAAGTTGCTCTCTAAGTGCGTTTTCTTCTAATTCATCAAGTGCATTTTCACTGGCAGTGGTGATAAAAAAGATGTCTTCCACTTGGTCACCTAATGTATTAATTTTGGCGTTGATCAGCTGAACTTTGCATGCCAGAAACACTTGCGCGATAGCCGATACCAGTCCTGGTCTGTCATGTGTATGCAAAGACATAACAGTATGGTTTTGCTGCAGATTTGTTTCAAAATCAATATTCGGTTGTGTCTGAAACAGCTTCATAGTCCTTGGCGTGATGGTCGGACTGTAGGGTTTGACGTGGGACGTGTTCGCTAATTGTTTTTCAAGCGAACGGGTAATTTGTCTGGTATCTAGTCTGTCACCATTAACGATAAACGTATTTAATGCGTCATGTTCATTGGTGACATTGATTTTTGCGTCCAATACATTGAGTTGGCATTGCTCAAGCGCTGCCGTTATGGCGGCAAAAATGCCAGCCCGATCATGAGTGACAATAAAAATTTCTAGCGTCAGTTGATCATTATGTTTTCTCAGTGCGATTAATGGATCGTCATCCATATGATCTAAACGTTGCTCTGATTGCCAAACGAGTTCATCAATTGAATGCCTGAGGAAGTAGTCCAAATCATAGGCATGCCAGAGCTGACTGATATCTTCTTGACTACGGCCGTTAGATAGCAGTTGTTGCATCGCTTCCTGGTATTTTTTGTAGCTCTTTTCACGTGTACTTTTTGCTTGAGCCTCAGTATGTTCAATCCACTGGTGGGTGCTGTGGTAAAGCTGTTTCAATAACGAATCTCGCCAACCATTCCACAAGTTATTATTAGTGGCTCTGATATCAGCAACCGTTAATAAATAGAGATAATTCAGTCGTTCTGTTGTCTCTACCAAGTCAGCAAATTTTTTGATGACAGTCGGATCTTCCAAATCACTTTTCTGAGCCGTCGTCGACATAGCAAGATGGTATCTAATCAGAAAAGCGACGATATTCGTATCATATTCACTGAGGTTATGTCGCTCACAGAATGCTTTTGCATCAACCACACCTAAGACGCTGTGATCTCCACCTCGGCCTTTGGCTATATCGTGGTAAATACCTGCGATATAGAGTATTTCCGGTTTAGGCAGTTGATTAAACACTTCAGAGCAAAGAGGAAACTCTTCTCTGTTTTCTTCACAGGAGAAGCGTCTTAAATTACCTACTAAAAATAGAGTGTGTTCATCAACCGTATAGGCATGAAATAAATCATGCTGCATTTGGCCGACGACGCGTCCGAATTCAGGCAGGTAAGCACCTAAAACCCCTAATTCATTCATACGTCGAAATTCATGTGTCACACCTTTAGGCTGACGAATAATTTCCATAAATAAAGTTCGGTTTTTTATATCACGGCGGAAATTATCATCAATTAAGTGTAAGTGGGCATGAATCTGACGAATAGTCGACGCTCTGACTCCTTTGAGTTCCGGGTTTTGTTGAAGAATAAGAAAGACTTCTAATAAGGCATATGGATAGTAAGCAAAGATGCCAGGGTTGATTGTTTCAAGATAGCCATTATGTGATTGGAAGCGACGATTAATTACTCTGACTTCACGAGGTTCATCGGCGAGGATAATTGTCTCTTCAAACAGCTGTAGTAAGAGACTATTCATTTGCCTGACAGAGCGGGCACAACGATAATAATCCTTCATGAATTTTTCTACAGCGAGTCGAGAGTCGTCGTCTTTATACCCCAATTTCTTAGCGAGTTCTCGCTGAAAGTCGATCATCAACTTTTCTTGTTTACGACCTGCAAGGTGATGCAGTACAAAGCGGATTGTCCACAAAAAGTTTTGCGCTTTTTGTAAAGTTTCATATTCGCTATTCGCCAGAAACCCTTTTTGACGAAGTCCTTCCAGATTTTTAACATCGAAATGCTGTTGAGCTACCCAGTTGACGACCTGAATATCTCTTAGGCCTCCAGGTGATTCTTTAATATTTGGTTCGAGGTTATTGGCCGTATCGTTATAGCGTTGATGACGATCTAACTGTTCTTGTCTTTTTAATTCAAAAAAGCGTCTAGTGTCCCAGGTTTTATTGGTGACTGTCAGTTGTTGCAGTGATTCAAACAACGCACTGTGGCCACACAATAATCGTGCCTCTAATAAGTTAGTGGCGATAGTGATGTCATCTTCTGCTTGCTGACGACATTCCTGTATCGTTCTGACGCTGTGACCAATTTCCAAGCCCACATCCCAGAGTTGAGTCAGAAAACTGGATAAAGAATCTGGTGGCGTGTCTGAGATGGATTCATCAAGTAAAATTAATACATCAATGTCAGAATAAGGATGGAGCTCTCCGCGTCCATAACCACCTACGGCAATCAGACTGACAGGTGTGTCATCACTGATATGTTGCTGCCAGATTTGCGTCAGAATCTCATCAACAAACGAGGCGCGTTGATACACCAAGTCTTCAATAGAACTCCCAGCATCGAATTGTTGCTGGAGATATAGCTGGCCTTGCTTTAAAGCTTGTCGACAAATTTCATTGGTGACCTCTGCATCAGAAGGAATCACTAAGTTTCCAACTTCCCAGATAGATAGAGTCTGCTGAGGCATACAACACCTTATAGATTAAACGGTTTCTTCTTCACGTAAGGTCAGAATGTCATATCCGCTATCAGTCACTAAAATGGTGTGTTCCCACTGTGCTGATAAAGAACGATCTTTGGTTACGACGGTCCAGCCATCAGGCAGTTGCCGAACATGACGTTTGCCTGCATTAATCATTGGCTCAATAGTGAATGTCATGCCTGCCTTGAGTTCGAGTCCTGTGCCCGGAGTACCGTAGTGAAGGACTTGAGGATCTTCGTGAAAGACCTGGCCGATACCATGACCACAGTACTCACGAACAACGGAAAAGTTTTCTTTCTCGGCATAAGTCTGAATGGCATGACCAATATCACCCAGACGGATGCCTGGTTTAACCATTTCAATACCGACAAACATGGATTCACGGGCAACACGACAAAGACGTTGGGCCAAGATAGAAGGCTTACCAATCTGAAACATTTTGCTGGTATCACCGTGGTAACCATCTTTGATAACGGTGATGTCGATGTTGATAATGTCGCCGTCTTTGAGTTTTTTCTCACTGGGTATGCCATGGCAGATGACATGATTAACAGAGGTACAGATGGAGCGAGGAAAACCATGATAATTTAACGGGGCAGGAATGGCTTGTTGTTCGTTGACAATGTAGTCATGACAAATCTGATTGAGTTCTTCAGTAGTGATACCGGCTTGGACATGCGGTTCAATCATGGTCAAAACGTCAGCGGCAAGTTTTCCCGCTACACGCATTTTTTCAATTTCTTCGGCAGTTTTTATACTGACAGCCATTTAAATTCCCTGCTAATTTTGAAATGAAGTTTCAGATATCAGACATAGTTTGCCGTAAATCGGCTTTGGTCACCAGTGATCATTCTAGGCCAAGCTGGTAATTGTTCTTTTCGCTTTGTTTTGTTGCTTAAGTGTGGAATAATATGCGCGCCGAAAGAAGGCAAAATCACACATGTGCCGTCACAGGTGTCGGGGTGCTATTAGGTCTGACCTAATTAGTCGACAACTGGGGTACGTGGAGGTTCAACCCCATACTATTAAAGGTATAATCATGGCTAAAACAACAATGCGCCAAATGCTTGAAGCAGGCGTACATTTCGGGCACCAAACCCGTTACTGGAACCCAAAAATGGGCCCATACATCTTTGGTAAACGTAACAATATCCATATCATCAACTTAGAACATAGCTTGCCAATGTTCAACGATGCGTTGAATTTTGTCAGCAAACTGGCTTCTAAAAAAGGTCGTATCATGTTTGTCGGTACCAAACGTGCTGCACAAGATGCGATTCGTGAAGATGCTGAACGTGCAGGTATGCCATACGTCAACCGCCGTTGGTTAGGTGGTATGTTGACTAACTTCCAAACCGTTCGCCAATCAATTAAACGTCTGGATGCTATCCAGGACATGATCGAGTCTGGCAAAACTGAAGGTCTGAAGAAAAAGAAGTCTTAGATCTGGCTCGTGAACAAGAAAAATTAGAAAAAAGCATTGGTGGTATCCGCAAAATGGGTGGTTTACCTGATGCAATGTTTGTTATTGACGTTGAACATGAACGTATTGCTATTCAAGAAGCCAAAAAATTAGGCATTCCTGTTATCGCTATCGTCGATAGTAACAGTAATCCAGATGGCGTTGATTACGTTATCCCTGGTAACGATGACTCAATGCGTGCAATCCGTCTATACACTGCAAACATTGCTGATGCCATTCTGGAAGGCCGTGCTTCTGTGACAACAGCAGATGCAAAAGAAGAATTCGTAGAAGTTGCTGAAGAAAGTGCTGAATCAGCCAGCGAATAATTTCTACTAGTTTAATTCAGCAGGCTCGCCCGTGGGTGGGCCTGTGTTGTATATGAGCTCAGTGATGAGCATTCATAAAACAATCAGATTAAAAGGGTTAGAGCAATGGCAATTACTGCAGCTTTAGTAAAAGAACTACGTGAGCGTACAGGCTCAGGCATGATGGAGTGCAAAAAAGCACTCGTCGAAGCAAACGGTGACATCGAAGTCGCTATCGAAGAAATGCGTAAATCAGGTTTGGCAAAAGCGGATAAAAAAGCAGATCGCATTACCGCTGAAGGTATCATTGCTATCGAGACAAGTGCTGATAACAAACATGCCATTATGCTGGAAGTGAATTCAGAAACTGACTTCGTAGCCAAAGCAGACGATTTTGTTAACTTCGTTTCTGCAGTAGCGAAAAAAGCGCTGGAAGCACAACCTGCCGATCTGGACGCGTTAAAACAATTAACACTGGATTCTGGTGAAACTGTTGAAACTGTGCGTCAGGCACTGGTAGCTAAAATTGGCGAAAACATTCAAGTTCGTCGTTTCACTGCATTAAACACTGAAGATGGCATCATTGGTTTCTATCGTCATGGTGACCGCATCGGTACTATGGTTCAGTTAACTGGTGGCAACGAAGAATTAGCTAAAGATTTAGCTATGCACGTTGCAGCGAATCGTCCACAAGCCATTTCTCCAGATGAGTTATCTCAAGAACTGCTGGATAAAGAACGTGATATCGTGGCAACTCAAGCACGTGATAGCGGTAAACCTGAAAACATCATAGAAAAAATGATTGAAGGCCGTATGGCGAAGTTTGTTAACGAAATTAGCCTGGTTGGCCAACCATTTGTTAAAGATCCAGACGTGACAGTTGAAAAACTGATCAAACAAGCAGGCGCTTCAATTGATGCTTTTGAGTTCTTTGAAGTGGGTGAAGGTATTGAAAAAGCAGAAGATAATTTTGCTGAAGAAGTTATGGCTCAAGCCAGAGGGAAGTAATTTATGACACAAACGGGAAGTCAGCCAGTTTTTAAGCGTGTCTTGCTCAAACTGAGTGGCGAGGCATTGATGGGGGATGCGGAGTATGGCATCCAGCCAGAAGTGATTTCCCGTTTTGCCAAAGAGATATCTGAGCTGAGCGCGCAAGGCGTTCAGCTCGGTGTCGTCATCGGTGGCGGAAATATATTCCGTGGTGCTGGTCTCGCCGCTAGTGGTATGGACCGTGTCAGTGCCGATCACATGGGCATGTTAGCGACAGTGATGAATGCCTTGGCATTACAAGATGCTTTGGAGCGAAACGGTACTTTCTGTCGTGTCATGTCAGCTATCAGAATTCATGAGGTCTGCGAAGATTATTTACGCCGTCGTGCCATCAGACATCTTGAGAAAGGGCGTGTAGTTATTTTCGCTGCCGGAACGGGCAATCCTTTTTTCACGACTGATTCAGCAGCGAGTTTACGTGCTGTGGAGATCGGTGCTGAACTGATGTTAAAAGCGACGCAGGTTGATGGTGTTTATAATGCTGATCCGAATAAAGACCCAAATGCCGTTCGTTATGATGAACTCAGTTATGATGAAGTCATCAATAACCGTCTTGCTGTGATGGATACGACAGCTGTTGTGATGTGTCAGGAGCAAAAAATACCTTTACGTGTTTTTGACGTACACAAAGAAGGTAATCTGACAAAAATTATCTACGGCGAAGAAGTTGGAACATTAGTCAAATAGGATTGAATATGATTGAAGATATCAAGAAAGATGCTGCTGATCGTATGAAAAAAGTGTTGCTGCACTGAATACAGCAATGGCAAAAATTCGTGCAGGACGTGCTCACACTAGCTTGTTGGACCATTTGCATGTCTCTTATTATGGTTCTGATGTGCCATTGAGCCAAGTGGCGAATGTGGGTGTTGAAGACTCAAGAACATTAACGGTAACTCCATGGGAGAAAGATATGGTGTCTGTCGTTGAAAAGGCCATCATGACATCTGATCTGGGTGTTAATCCAAACAGTGCCGGCATGACTATTAGGATTCCCATTCCTCCTTTAACGGAAGAACGCCGTCGTGACCTAGTTAAAGTGGCAAAAAATGAAGCTGAAAATGCACGTATCGCTGTTCGTAACATTCGCCGTGATGCTAACAGCACGCTAAAAGATCTACTGAAAGAAAAAGAGATTTCTGAAGACGAGCAACGTGGCGCTGAAGAAGATATTCAGAAGCTCACTGATGCAACCATCAAGCAAATTGATGATGTGCTTGCAGAAAAAGAAACGGACTTAATGGAAGTGTAACCGGCTGGTTATGCTCTCATTGACCACCTCTGAATGAACCCTCAGAAAGAGAATATTCCTAAGCATATCGCCATTATCATGGATGGTAATGGTCGTTGGGCAAAACGCCGTTTACAACCACGTTTTATGGGGCACCGGGCAGGTGTGAAAACGGTGGCTGAAATAGTGAAACGCTGTGCCGAACTTGGTGTCGAAGTGCTCAGTTTATTTGCCTTTAGCAGTGAAAACTGGCGTAGACCAGGTAAAGAAGTGTCACTGCTTATGGAATTATTTAGTCACGCCCTCGACAATCAAGTCAAAAAGTTACACGAGAATAATATTAGATTGTGCATTATTGGCGACGTCGATAAATTTTCTCCCGTATTACAGCAGAAAATAGTCGATGCACAGTCACTCACACAAAATAATACGGGACTGATAGTCAACATCGCTGCAAACTATGGTGGGCGTTGGGATATCACACAATCCGTTCGTCAGCTTGCAAAAAAGGTGGCTGCTGGTGAATTAGACCCTGACGATATTAACGAAGACGATATCAGTTCATCACTATCAACCGCTGAACTCCCCGAACCAGATTTATTTATCCGCACTGGCGGAGAACAGCGCGTCAGTAATTTCCTGTTATGGCAAATGGCCTATACAGAGTTTTTCTTCACAGATGTATTGTGGCCCGAGTTCGATAAAAAACAATTAGATGTGGCTATCAGCTCATTTAGTCAGCGTGAAAGACGTTTTGGTCGTACTTCTGAACAGTTGCAAGGTCAATCGGATGCTTAAACAACGTTTAATCACAGCAGCCATTTTAATTCCCCTGGTCGTTTGGGCTATTTTTGCCAGTTCCTTAGTGACATTTACTACACTTATCGCTGCCGTAGCCATACTGGCTGCTTGGGAGTGGCATCAAATGATAGGGATAAAAAGCCCGACAATGCGTGTGATGCTGGTGATAGACCTGATTGTTGTATTGTATTTGGCCATTACACAAATTAATCCATATTTTGTGATCAGCATTGGCATTATTATTTGGCTTTTAGCGACATTAACCATACTCGCCTATTCAAATAACTCTCTGTCTGAACGGTTATCCTATTTATTCAAGAATAAAATTTTTGGTGCGATTAGCAGTATTCTGATACTCACTGTATTTGTTGTCTCTGCTGTCACATTGAAAACCTTTAGTGAAACCGGTGCTTTTCTCTTCTTTTTTGTCATGGTGACAGTGTGGTTAGCAGATACCGGTGGTTATTTTGCTGGTAAACGCTTTGGTCAACATGCGTTGGCACGATCCGTTAGTCCGAACAAAACATGGGAAGGTGTCGCGGGTGCCATTGTGCTTGCTTCAATATGGGCAGCTGCCTTTTATTCAGTAACATCACCTTCGACAATCACGTGGTTTGAATGGATGTTAATTTCTATCGCCACGGTGGCTTCATCCATTATCGGTGACTTATTTGAAAGCCTCTACAAACGTGCCTTTTCTGTTAAAGATAGCGGGAATTTACTACCAGGACATGGTGGTATATTAGACAGAATTGATAGTCTTTTAGCTGCAGTGCCTATCTTCACTTTCCTGATATTAATCATGGGTAGTGTCTAGATGAAATCAGTGACGATTCTTGGTTCTACTGGTTCCATTGGTTTGAGCACATTGGACGTGTTGAGTCTTCATCCTGAAAAATTCAAAGTCTATGCATTAACAGCCAATCAATCTGTTGAAACTATGTTGCAGCAATGTCTGCAGTTTCAACCTGAAATTGCTGTGATGTTAGATGCCAAAGCTGCAGACAAACTGGCTGAAGCGCTTCGTAAAGAAGGCTGTAATACAGTTGTAAAAAGTGGCACCCAGTCACTGGAAGATGTTTCGTCATCATCCAGAACCGATATCGTCGTTGCGGCAATCGTGGGTGCTGCTGGCTTATTACCCACTCTTGCCGCTGCCAAAGCGGGCAAGCGAATCTTACTGGCCAACAAAGAAGCATTGGTCATGAGTGGTGCCTTGTTTATGAAAACTGTGGCAGAAAACGGCGCAACTCTTCTCCCCGTTGATAGTGAACATAATGCCATCTGGCAATGCCTGCCCGTAGCAAACACGCAGCATCATGATTTCAACGGCAAAGGGGTAAGGAAGATAATTCTTACGGCTTCAGGTGGGCCTTTCAGAGACTATGAGCTGGATAAATTAGAAGAGGTGACACCAGAACAAGCTGTTGCTCATCCTAATTGGTCCATGGGGCAAAAAATTTCCGTCGACTCAGCGACTATGATGAATAAAGGTCTTGAGGTGATTGAGGCCCATTGGTTATTTGGCTTACAAAGCCAACAAATCGAAGTCGTGTTACACAGACAGAGTGTTATCCACTCAATGGTGGATTATGAGGATGGCTCGGTTTTAGCTCAGATGGGCAATCCGGATATGCGGACTCCTATTACGAATACCTTATCGTGGCCAGAGCGAATCGCCTCTGGTGTGGCACCATTAGACTTAGTGAAAGTAGGCCGGCTTGATTTTAGTGAAGCTGATTTTTCACGTTTTCCTTGTTTACGTTTAGCCTATAAAGCATTAAACGATGGTGGTACGGCTACAGCTATTTTGAATGCTGCCAATGAAGTAGCAGTGCAAGCCTTTTTGGATGAGCAGATACGGTTTACTGAGATTGCGAAAATTATTGAAGACGTTTTAACCGAGCTACCTATTCATGAGGCTTCATCACTCGAACAAATCCTGGCAGATGACGCTGCCGCAAGAGACTTGGCTATGAGCAAGATAGGTTTATGCACTCACTAATCTTCTTTTTAATCGCTTTAGCCATCCTGATTATCATTCATGAATATGGTCATTTCTGGGTAGCAAGACGCTGCGGCGTCAAAGTGCTACGGTTTTCGGTGGGCTTTGGTAAACCTATCTGGCAAAAAGTGGGTAAAGATGGCACTGAGTATGTGTTAGCGCCTATTCCGATGGGCGGTTATGTCAAAATGCTAGATGAACGGGAAATGCCGGTAAGTGAAGAGCAAGCTCAATTTGCATTTAACCGTCAGTCTTTGGCAAAAAGAGTGGCTATCGTCTCTGCTGGCCCTATAGCCAACCTCATTTTTGCCATACTGGCTTATTGGATGTTGTTTGTCGTTGGTGTATCTGGAATTAAACCCATCATTGATGATGTGCATCCAGCCTCAATCGCCGCTCAGGCGGGTCTCAATCCGAGTGATGAAATTTTACAGGTGGATGGTAAACGAACTCCAACCTGGAATAGTGTTTATAAGGCACTCATTCAAAAAGCAGAATATGGTGAACGAACTGAGATTTTAGTACTGACGTCAGGCATTGAGCAGCAATATGCTTTAGTCATACCTCAAGTCAGTATTGATCAAGCAAGTAGTATTTTGGACAAAATAGGTATTGAGCCTTTGCGTCCAGCTATTAAACCGGTACTGGGTGAAATTGTGCCTGACTCACCAGCCCAAAAAGCCGGGTTAAAAGTGGGGGATGTTCTCCTGTCCTCACAGCAACAAACCATTGATAACTGGTCGAAATGGGTTGAATTGATCCAAGCAAGTGCTGGTAAAGAGTGGAATATTGAAATTCAACGTAATGAGCAACGCTTAACTCTCACATTAACACCACAAGCTGGTGATGATGGAAAAGGACGAATCGGTGCCGCGGTCGATGCAAGTCAGAGCACGATACCTCAGGAGCTTCAAGCGGAATTAAGTTATGGCCCTGTTGAAGCGGTTTGGCAAGCGGTGATACAAACTTGGGATTTTTCTTCTTCGACGCTGAAAAGTTTATGGGGAATGATCACCGGGAAAGTCTCAACCGATAATCTTGGCGGGCCGATTAGTATTGCACAAATTGCAGGTAGCTCGGCCGAGCAGGGTGTGACCTCATTTATCAGTTTTCTTGCCATGATAAGTATTACACTTGGCATATTGAACCTTTTACCTATCCCAATGCTTGATGGTGGACATCTCGCCATGTTTGCAGTGGAGGCTGTCAGAGGTAAACCAATCTCTGAAATAACTCAGATGCAGATACAAAAAGTGGGCTTTTTGATTTTGATTATGGTGATGTTTATTGCCTTTTTTAATGATCTCACAAGAGTGTTTGGATAATCAGATTAATTGCAGGTACACTTACTCTTTCGTCGACGGATAGTTATTGCTGATAACAATGAATAAATTACTGCCTATACTCCTGTTTTTGTCTTTTATCTCAGTCGCAAAGGCTGAGTCCTTTACCATCGAAGATATTCGTATAGAAGGATTGCAGCGGATTTCTGCTGGTACAGTCTTTAACTATCTCCCTGTGAAAGTAGGGGATACGATGACGGATAATGATGCAAAAGGCATTATTCGCTCATTGTTTAAGTCTAAATATTTCAATGATGTTGAAGTAGAAAGACAAGACGGTGTATTAGTTATCAAAGTCAAAGAACGTCCAGCCATATCCAGTATCGAACTTGTCGGCAATAAAGACATGGACTCAGCAGAGTTGCTGAAGTCGCTTCGGGAAATCGGTTTTGGTGAAGGCCAGGTTTTTGAGCAAGCCATGCTAGAGCGTGTAGAGCTTGAACTTGAGCGTCAATATTTCAGTCGAGGCAAATACGGTGTGGCGATTAGTTCTGAGGTAACACCGTTATCACGAAATCGTGTAGCTATTCGTATCACGATGGCAGAAGGCGTGGTGGCGACTATCAATGATATTAACATTGTTGGTAATCATGCTTTTGATGATGAAGAGCTGATGACAGATTTTCAGACCACAACCGGTTCATTACTCTCATTCCTGACGAAGGACAATCAATATTCTCGTCAAAAATTATCCGCGGATTTAGAAACCTTACGTTCTTTTTACTTAGATCGTGGTTTTGTGGATTTTACGGTTGAGTCAACTCAAGTCTCTATCAGTGATGATAAGAAACACATGTTCATCACAATCAATATCAGTGAAGGCGAGAAATATAAAATTAACGAAGTGCGATTAGCCGGTAATTTGATCGTACCTGAAGAAGAATTATTTAAGCTGGTTACGATTCGAGAAAACTCGGTGTTTTCACGTAAAGCCATCACTAAGAGTACTGAAAATTTAACTAATCGCTTAGGTAATGATGGCTATGCCTTTGCAAACGTCAACGCGGTGCCTGAGATTGACCGTGAAAAGCGTGAAGTAGATTTGACGTTCTTCGTCGATCCAGGTCGTAGAGCCTACGTCAGACGTATCAATATTTCAGGTAACAGTAAAACACGTGACGAGGTTTTACGTCGTGAATTCCGCCAACAAGAATCTGCATGGATCTCCACAGAAAAGGTAGAGCAGTCTAAGGCCAGGGTGTCACGTCTTGGTTACTTTGAAAATGTGAATGTCGAAACTATTCCGGTGGCTGGTGTACAGGATCAGGTTGATTTAGATTTTGGAGTCACAGAAACACCATCAGGTAGTTTATCTGCCGGTATCGGCTTCTCCCAATCAGATGGTCTGATTTTCAATGCCAATGTGACGCAGAAAAACTTCTTGGGTAGTGGTAAGCACATTCGATTTGGCTTCAATAATAGTAGCATTAACACGATATATAGCTTTGGTTACACCAATCCATTTGTCACAGTCGATGGTATTAGTCAGGGCTTTAATGCTTTCTATCGTGAAACAGATGCTGATGAAGCAAACATAGCAACATATACTCTTGACGCATTCGGTGGGGATATCACTTTCGGTATTCCAATTTCAGAAGAGAATCGTATCAATCTTGGGGTGGGTTATGAACGTACTCAAATTGATCTTCCTTCAGATAACACTATTTCGCGCTATTCTGATTTTATCGATCGTGAAGGTGACACCTTTGATACCGTTACATTAAATCTTGGCTGGTCCAGTGATGACCGTAATAACGCATTATTACCAACAAGTGGTGTGTCGCAAACATTGACAGGTGAGTTTGCTATACCAGGACCATCATTGCAGTACTACAAGCTCAAATACAAAGCGAATGCTTACCATCCGATCAACGACACCTTCACTTTCGCGTTAAGAGGTGAGTTCGGATATGGTGAATCCTATGGTGATACTGAGGAGTTTCCTTTCTTCCAGAACTTCTACGCTGGTGGTATCAGAAGTGTCCGCGGCTTCCAGGCTAATACCTTGGGTGTCAAAGAGGACGATGAACCGTTAGGTGGTAATTTACTGGTTAGCGGTGGTGCGGAAGTTATTTTCCCCGTGCCATTTATGAAAAAAACGTTAAAATCTTTCCGTCTTAGCGCCTTTACTGACTTTGGTAACGTTTATGATGTGGATCAAGATTTTGATGCTGGTTTACTGAGGTATTCAGCAGGTTTGTCCGCTATCTGGATTTCCCCATTTGGTGCAATGTCGTTTAGTATAGCGGCACCGTTGAAGAAAGAAGACGGTGATGAGACTGAAGCATTCCAGTTCTCATTGGGTTCGACGTTTTAATTAATTATTGGAGTTGAGTGTGAAGAATTTGAAGTTTATTTGGCTATTATTTGCATTGTTCATCGCCGCCCCTGCTAGTTATGCAGCAGATTTAAAAATTGGTGTTGTAAATGCAGGCGTGGTGCTTGATAAATCACCACAAAAAGCAGCAGCACTCGCGCGTTTGGAAAAAGAATTCTCCGCAAGAAGTAAATCATTAGAAGCAAAACACAAAGCACTTCGTGCTGCACAAGAAAAATTAAATAAAGACGGGGCTATCCTCAGTGCAGATCAACGTCGTGACAAAGAACGTGATTTATTAAGCGATCAACGTGAACTGCAACGCCTTCAAGATGAGTACAGTGAAGACTTATCGATCCGTCGTAATGAAGAGTTAAGAAAGCTTGAAAAAGACATTGCAGAAACCATTGTCGATCTGGCAAAAAAAGAATCGTATGACATGGTGTTGTATCAAGGTGTCATTTTTGCCAGTGATAAAGTTGACCTGACAAATAAAGTCTTGGAAATGTTGAAAGCTAAAAAATAGAGTACAGTTGTGGGTTTGACACTTGCTCAAATAGCAGAAGAAATCAATGGTAGAGTTATCGGCGATGCTACTTACGAAGTTAGCAGCGTCGGTACTCTATCAAATGCTGAATCATCTCAACTAAGCTTTTTATCTAATTCGAAATATAAAAAGTTTTTAAAACAATCCCAGGCTGGGGCCATCATCGTCTCAAAAGACATGTCCGAATATGTCGTGACAAATGCCATTGAGGTTGATGATCCTTATGTTGCCTATGCCAAAGCAGCTAGTCTTTTACATCCGGTAAAAAAGCACTCTGCTGCCATCCATCCATCTGCAGCCATTGATCCTTCAGCCGAGATAGGTAGCAATGTCAGCATTGGTGCACATGTTGTCATTGAGCCAGGCGTTATCATCAAGGATAACGTAACTATAGGCCCAGGCTGTGTTATTGAGCATGACGTCATTCTTCGAAAAGGCGTAACACTCCGTCCTAATGTGACATTATGTTTTGGTGTGGATATCGGTGAACGTACTATCATCCATCCAGGCGTTGTGATTGGTGCAGACGGTTTTGGTATTGCCAATGATAATGGGCACTGGATTAAGGTGCCTCAGGTTGGGTCAGTTAAAATAGGCAGCGACGTTGAAATCGGCGCTAACACTACGATTGACAGAGGCGCTATCGAAGATACCGTAATAGCAGACGGTGTAAAACTCGATAATCAAATACAAATTGGCCATAACGTGACTATTGGAAAACATTCGGTCATAGCGGGCTGTACAGGAATAGCGGGTAGTACATCTATTGGTGAATATTGTGCGATAGGTGGTGGCACCGGCATGGCTGGACATATCAATATCGCCAATGGAGTGCAGTTGACTGGCATGAGTATGGTGACAAAGTCCATCAATGAAGCAGGTGTCTATTCGTCAGGTATACCGGTTGAGCCAACGAAGCAATGGCATAAAAACGTGATTAGATACCGTCAGATGGATAAATTATTTGATCGTGTGAAACAGCTTGAAGAGCAAGATAAAGACTGATTGCAATGTTGTTTTGCTTTACCAAAGTCTGCTCTCACAGTAACATTGTCGGTCTTTTAAATACAATGATAGTCAAGGGATATTAGCTTGAACACGATTGATATACATGAAATTCAACGCCTGTTACCTCATCGATACCCTTTCTTGTTGATTGACAGGGTTATAGAGTTTACCCCGGGTGAGCGTTTGGTCGGCATTAAAAATGTGACATTTAATGAGCCGCATTTTACAGGTCATTTCCCTCAGCGCGTCATTATGCCTGGTGTATTAATCCTTGAATCCCTTGCGCAAGCGACAGGGTTATTAGCGTTCAAGACAGCGGATCAAATCCGTTCTGATGAAGCATTATACTATCTGGCTGGTATAGATAATGCTCGGTTTAAACGACCTGTTGAACCCGGTGATCAACTTAGACTTGAAGTTAAGTTAGAAAAGAATAAACGTAACCTGTGGAAATTTACGGGCGAAGCGAGTGTTGATGGCGAAGTTGTTGTCAGCGCCGATATCATGTGTGTTAACCAAGAAATGCCAAAGTGATACATCAAACAGCTATCATTGACCCAAGCGCCGTTATCGCTGATAACGTCAAAATTGGTCCTTTTTCTGTTATCGGCCCAAAGGTAGAGATTGGCGAAGGGACTGAAATTGCTTCACATGTCGTTATAAATGGACCAACGAAGATTGGTAAGAATAACCGCATCTTTCAATTTGCTTCTATTGGTGAAGAACCTCAAGATAAAAAATTTCATGGTGAAGACACCACATTAGAGATTGGTGATAACAATCTTATACGTGAGTCCGTCACAATCAACCGTGGCACTGTGCAAGGCGGAGGCGTAACTCGTCTTGGCAGTAACAACTGGATTATGGCTTATGTCCATATCGCTCATGACTGTATTATTGGTAACGATAATATCTTTGCGAATAATGCATCACTTGCCGGTCATGTGATTATCGATGATTTTGTGATTCTGGGTGGTTTTACTTTAATCAGTCAATTTAATTACATGGGATCACATTCCTTCAGTGCTATGGGCAGTGTGATTTCAAGACATGTACCCCCGTATGTGCTGGTCTCTGGTCACATGGCGAAACCCTTTGGCATTAATGTTGAAGGATTACGCAGACGTAATTTTACTGATCTACAAATTAAAAATATTCGACAAGCGTATAAATTTTTATATCGTTCAGGCTTGAAGTTAGAAGAAGCTGAGATACGCATCGAAAACATCAAACAAGAATCAGATGAAATTTCTCTATTATCTGATTTTCTCAAGAACCAGGAGGGTGGCATAATCCGATAACAATCGGATTATGCTTTATTCCATTCTTACTTAGTCATTATTCGGCGTTGCTGTGATTTTGTGGATACTTAAATCTGCACCTTCATATTCTTGTTCTTGAGATAGCCTTAACCCCAAGACGAGTTTAAGCACACCATAAACGGTAAATCCACCAACAAATGCGATAAGTACACCTAATCCAGTGCCAATAAGCTGTGACATCAAACTAACGCCGCCCATACCACCTAAAGCGACTTGACCGAAGATACCAGCTGCAATACCACCCCAAACACCACAAAGACCATGTAAAGGCCACACCCCAAGGACATCATCAATTTTCCATTTGTTTTGTGTGAGTGTGAATGTGAAGACGAATAGTGAACCCGCAACCAAACCTGTCACCAGGGCTCCTAATGGATGCATGATATCTGAACCTGCACATATGGCTACTAAACCTGCAAGAGGTCCATTGTGCACAAAGCCCGGGTCGTTTTTACCCACTAGGCACGAAGCAAGTATGCCGCCAACCATTGCCATAAGTGAATTGATAGCAACCAATCCACTTATTCCATCAATAGCCTGAGCTGACATGACATTAAACCCAAACCAGCCTACAGTAAGAATCCATGCACCCAGTGCCAGAAAAGGGATATTTGAAGGTGGGTGTGCAAATATTTCACCTTTTTTACCATAGCGTCCATGGCGTGGACCGAGGTGCAAGACTGCTGCTAATGCAATCCAGCCGCCCACAGCATGAACAACAATTGAACCAGCGAAATCATGAAAGCCGGCACCATATGTGTTACTCAACCACTCTTGAATACCATATGCACCGTTCCATGAAATGCCTTCGAAGAAAGGATAAATAAAACCAGCAATAAAAAATGTCGCTATGAGTTGAGGGTAAAACTTAGCACGCTCGGCAATGCCACCAGACACAATAGCCGGTATCGCAGCAGCAAAGGTAAGTAGGAAAAAGAATTTAACCAGCCCATAACCATAATTTTCATTCAATGTTGGAGCCGCATCAAAAAAATGTAAATTGTAGGCTATACCGTAACCAATAAAGAAATAAGCGATAGTGGATATGGCAAAATCGACAATAATTTTTACCAGTGCGTTGACCTGATTTTTCTTTCTAACTGTCCCGACTTCTAGAAAAGCAAAGCCAGCGTGCATGGCTAGCACCATTATGGCGCCAAGCAGTATAAACAAAACATCATTTGCGTTATTCACTATCCTATCCCCTCGTTGGTTTAGATATAAAGCACCGAAATAGCAAGAGTCGCACCAAATTAGAAAAAACAATATAAATCAATTGGATGGTTATAATAAATCTACCAGTGTTGGGTTTTATTGATTTAAATTGGTGCAATATTGTTAGCTTTGGCACTACATTGGTGCTTCGCGATATCTCATGGTGCATGTGATTATACGAATTGTTGATCCACAAGCAGCATATAAAAACGTATAATCAACGGCTTTATATAAAGTTGATCAGTAAACCGATGTTGAGGAGACCGCATGGATATCTATGCATCTGATGAAGAAAAAGCAGAAGCAATAAAACAATGGTGGCGTGAAAATGGCCGCTCTGTCTTTATTGGTGTGATACTGGGTATCGCAAGCATTTTTGGTGTACGTTACTGGATGAACTATCAGCAAGTTCAAACTCAGCAAGCGGCTATGATCTACCAGCAAGCGATTGTTTCAGTAAGCAATCAAGATTCTGAAGCTGCTCAAGCCAGCACAGAAAAATTGATGCAGGATAACAAAAATAGTGCTTACGCCGTTTTCGCCGCGCTCCAAATGGCACAAAAAGCGAGTGAAGCAGGTGAGTATGAGAAAGCGAAAGATTACCTGCGTTGGGTGATAACGAATGCAGAGTTATCAAGTCACCAAGCGTTAGCAAAACTACGTTTAGCAAAAGTTGAGTTTGATCATGGGCAATTAGAACAGGCTTTAGAGCAAGTAGCATCCAATGATGTGGAGGCCTTTGACTCACTTTTTGCTGAGCTGGAAGGTGATATTAAATCTGCTCAGGGAGAGCAGCAACAAGCGCAAACAGCGTATCAGAATGCCTTGAAAGGGCTCAATTCTGGTGAACCTAGACATACCCTGATTGAAATGAAATTAGATGATGTGGCCGTAGCACATGAAAGTTAATTTGCGCTTATTAACCATTGGTCTCTCACTCACCGTACTTACTGCATGTAGCACCGTAGGCGATTGGTTCGCAGAAGAATCCTATGAGGAACCACCAGAGCCGTTAACTGAGTTTGCCAGTGAGTTCAATGCCAAAGTCCTATGGGATAAAGGTGTTAATGATGGTGCAGGTGAAAAGAAACTCGATCTGGCATCATGGTGGCAAAATAATAAAATTTTTGCTGTTGATCATGAAGGTGAGGTGAGCGCACTTAATGCTGAAACGGGACGTGAAATCTGGGATGCCGATCTGGATTTTAATGTTGTGACCGGCATTGGTGGTGGTATGGAAGCAGTCTATGTCGGCTCAGATAAAGGTTTGCTGGTTGCTTTGAACGAAGCCGATGGCAAAGAGTTGTGGCGGACACAATTAACTAGTGAAGTGTTGGCTCCGGCGACTTCAGCAAATGGTATTGTTGTGAGCCGTACCTCTGATGGACGTGTCACGGGTATTTCTGCAGATGATGGTAAGGTCATTTGGTCATACCAGCGCGCTGTCCCTTTACTCAGTTTACGTGGTGCCGGAAGACCTGTGATTGCTGGTGATACCGTCATTGCTGGCTATGACAACGGTAAATTGGTCGCCCTGACATTGAACGACGGTAAAGTGATATGGGAAAAGAGTATCGCTATTCCACGTGGCAGAACCGAGCTGGAACGTTTAGTTGATATTGATGCTGACCCGGTAGTGATTGAAGATACTGCCTACGTTGTGACTTACCAGGGACAATTGGCTGCTGTAGATATCAATTCTGGTCGTGTGTCATGGTCACGTGATATGTCATCACAAATCGGGCTGGATGCCGCTTACCGAGACGCTGTATATGTGACAGATGACCAAGGTTATGTCTGGGCTGTCCAGGATGGTAGTGGTGATGCATTGTGGCGTCAGACAAGATTACTTAGACGTCAGGTAACCGCGCCTGCGATTGCGGGTAATTACATTGTCGTAGGTGATTTTGAAGGATATATTCACTGGATAGCGAGAGATGATGGTCGCTTTGTTTCACGTCAGCAACTGAGTGATGGTCCAATTTACAGCAAACCATTAGTTATCAATGGCATTGTCTATGTTACTGCAGCTGATGGCAGTCTTTCCGCTTTGAGAGTACCTGAAAATTGAAACCAGTAATTGCGTTGGTTGGTCGTCCGAATGTCGGCAAATCGACCATATTTAACCGGCTAACAAGAAGCCGTGATGCGCTTGTAGCGGATTACGCTGGTCTGACGCGTGACCGTATCTACGGTACCGCGAAAGAGCCTGGTTATGATTTTATCCTGATTGATACCGGTGGCCTTACCGATCAAACAGACAATATGTCTGATCTTATGCGTAAACAGGCAAAACTGGCGATTGATGAAGCGGATCTCATCTTATTCATCGTCGATGGTCGTGCAGGACTGATGCCTACTGACTCCGATGTCGTCCAGCTTTTACGAAACGACGGCAAACCCGTTTGTCTTGTAATAAATAAAACGGAAGGTGAACGTCGTGAAATTATCTCTGCCGAATTCTATGCACTAGGTCTGGGTGAGCCTCAGGTTATCTCTGCAACTCAGGGCAGAGGTATTGATGCGCTGTTAGCCGAAATCAAAGATCGCATCCCAGCGGTTGAGAAGCTGGAGGCCGATGAACCTGAGCAATTTGATGAGAATGAAATCCGACTGGCAGTGTTGGGCAGACCTAATGTGGGTAAATCTACGCTGATAAACCGTTTGCTAGGTGAAGAGCGCGTGGTGGCATTCGATGAACCTGGCACAACCCGCGACAGTATTCATGTTCCATTTGAAAAAGATGGCGTCAAGTACACATTGATTGATACAGCAGGTGTCAGACGTCGCTCTAAAGTCTCTGAAAAACTTGAAAAGTTCAGTATATTAAAAACTTTACAGGCCTTAGAAGATGCCAATGTAGTGATGCTAGTCCTGGATGCGCATGAAGGCATCGTCGAGCAGGATCTGCATTTAGCAGGACTGATTATTGAAAGTGGGCGTGCTGTCGTTATTGCTGTTAATAAATGGGACGGCCTGGAAAAAAGTGAACGTGAATGGGTAACGACAAATATCGAGCGTCGGTTACCTTTTCTGAATTTTGCCAAAACGCATTTTATTTCAGCATTACATGGCAGTGGTGTCGGCCTCTTATTCAAATCAGTCAGACAAGCATTTCAGTCTGCCATGATAAAAGCCCCTACTTCACGCCTGACTCGGGTATTGGAAGATGCGGTTGCTGATCATCCACCGCCACTGGTCCGAGGTCGTCGTATCAAATTCCGTTATGCTCATCTAGGCGGAAAAAACCCGCCTAGAATCATCATTCATGGAAATCAGACTGAATCAACGCCGAACAGTTATAAACGTTATCTGGAAAATACCTTCAGAGACGTTCTAAAGTTACAGGGCACACCGGTGATGATTGAGTTTAAAACCAGTGACAATCCTTACCGTGATAAAGCCGTTAAAAGTGCGGCACAAAACACACCTCAAAGAAAACAGCGTCCTCCGCGTAAAAGCCGTAAAAGTTAGAGCAATCCGGGGTCATCGCTCATCAGATTTTCGAGACTGTTGAGCTTGTCCCTGATTTTTTCTCGCGTAGCCAATTTCTCGCGCGCAGCGAGAGGCAGATCTGTAAATAATATGACTTGTTTGTCTATCAAGGTATTGATCAAATCTTCCAACACCCGGATCAAAGATAAGTCTGATGCGTTAAGCGCAGACAGACTATCTGCTTTGTTTTCTGATTGTGTTAAATACGCGACCAGTTCGTCAGAGTTTATTGATAGCTTTTCTGTTGCGCCAGCTTGAGGGTTATCGTAAACAGCAATGATGTTAGCTGTTTCATCTCTTTCTACATAAACCATATCTATTCATGACCCCATTAATGTAATGCCATAGCACATTATGGCGTGATGTGCTTTACAGTAAACTAAAAAACTGTGAAACTCATCAAGTTTATTAACTCACTATTGTTAAGAAGATGTATACGGAGTCTGTCATCAACACAAATAAAAAAGAGCAGTGGGATGCTCAGGATAGCTACCGTACTCATGATGATCCGTTACTGGCCTGCTTGACGGTTCTCGCCAAAATTCTTAATAAACCACATAGTCCAGAATCATTGATTGCTGGTTTGCCCCTTGTTGATAATAAACTTTCACCCTCTTTATTCAGTCGCGCTGCAGACCGCGCGGGCTTGTCTTCTCGCATAGTGAAGAGAAAACTGACAAAAATCTCAAATCTTGTTTTGCCAGCCATCCTTTTATTGGACAATGCGAATGCCTGCATTCTTCTTGAAATCAACAAAACAAAAGCAAAAGTTATTTTCCCTGAAACAGGTGAAGGGGAGTCCGAGCTGTCTCTTGATGAACTAGCAGAGCAGTATTCGGGATACAGCATCTTTATCAAACCTGTTCATCACTTTGATAAACGAACAGAATTCTCTGCTATACCGCGTGCTGAACATTGGTTCTGGGGCACAATTTTGCGTTTCTGGCCCATCTACGGCCAAGTATTTATTGCATCCATCCTGGTGAATAGTTTTGCTCTGGCTTCACCGTTATTTGTGATGAATGTCTATGACCGTGTTGTGCCAAATAATGCCACAGAAACACTCTGGGTATTAGCCATTGGTGTCGCCACTGTATTTGTCTTTGAGTTATTACTGCGCACACTTCGTGCGTATTTTATTGATATAGCCAGTAAAAAAGCAGATGTGATTCTTTCCGCCACCATTTTTGAAAAAGTGATGGCGGTAAAAATGTCCGCGCGGTCGAATTCTGTCGGGTCATTCGCTAACAGTATGCAAGAGTTCGAGTCGTTCAGAGAGTTTTTTACATCGGCGACACTGACAACCTTGGTTGATTTGCCATTTTCATTATTATTTATTGCTGTTATCTGGCTGGTAGCAGGGCCTGTCGCGTATATACCTTTAGCCGTCATACCTCTGACGATACTGGTGAGTTTGATTATTCAGTTCCCTTTATCAAAAACGATTCAACATTTATTCAGGCATTCCGGACAGAGAAGTTCGACATTAATTGAAACGCTTACCGGCTTGGAGACTATCAAGAGTATTGGTGCAGAGACTCCTATTCAGCGTAAATGGGAGCAGACGGTTGGTTTTATGACTAAATACAGCCAACGCGCTCGTATTTTATCTGCCACGGCGATCAACTTTACTTCCTTCCTGCAACAGATGGCATCCATCACCGTTGTTGTGTTTGGTGTGTATTTAATTACAGAAAATGAAATCACTATGGGGGCCTTAATTGCCAGCACTATTTTGACAGGCCGTGCATTAGCTCCGATGGCACAGTTAGCCGGTATATTGACTCGCTATCATCAATCTAAAGCGGCGTTGAGTTCATTGAATAGCTTGATGGCATTGCCTGTTGAAAGACCATCTGGACGAGAGTTTCTGCATCGGCCTGAATTCAAGGGTGGCATTGAATTTAAAAAGGTGAGCTTTCGTTATCCAGAACAACCCATTGATGCTTTATCAGATGTCTCTTTTAAGATTAATGCCGGAGAAAAGGTGGCATTTATAGGCCGCATTGGTTCTGGGAAAAGTACCATTGAAAAACTGATGTTGGGTTTGTATGAACCCAATGAAGGCTCTATTTTGTTGGACGGTACTGATATTCGACAGGTCGATCCTGTCGATCTAAGAAAGAATGTTGGCTACGCACCACAGGACGTCGTACTGTTCTACGGCAGTATTCGTGAAAATATCACCATGGTGGCTCCCTTCGCTGAAGATCATGAAGTATTAAAAGCGGCAGACATTGCGGGGGTGACGGAATTTGTCAATCGACACCCATCGGGTTTTGATATGCCTGTCGGGGAGAGAGGTGAAGGTTTATCTGGTGGACAGCGTCAAAGCGTAGCCGTTGCTAGAGCATTGTTGTTAAATTCACCTGTTGTGATGCTGGATGAACCCACTAATGCCATGGACAACAGTACAGAAGAACGTTTTAAAGCCAAATTAGCAGAGCACATTGAGGATAAGACCCTTCTACTGGTGACTCATAAAGCCTCACTTTTGAGTTTAGTTGATAGAGTGATCGTGATGGATCAAGGGAATATTGTTGCCGATGGCTCCCGGGAACAAATTCTGTCTGCCCTTAAAAATGGTCATATTAAAGTGAGTAAGGGCTAGTTATGGCTTGGTTCAAAAAAACGCATTCAGACGATCTGGAGTTCATGTCAGAAGTCAGTGCCGCTTCACTGGAAAGTTCATCTCGAGTTGGTCACTCTTTACTACTGCTTACAGCACTGTTTTTCATCTGCGCTTTCTGGTGGGCCAGTATTACAGAGTTAGATGAGGTGACGCGGGGGCAGGGCAAAGTAATTCCATCCAGTAAAGTTCAAGTCATACAGAATCTGGAAGGTGGTATTCTCTCTGAAGTACTGGTACATGAAGGAGACATCGTCAATAAAGATGATGTATTACTTAAGATTGACGATACGCGGTTTTCCTCGTCATTTCGTGAAACCCAGTTAAAGTACTGGGAGTTACTAGCTCGTAAAGCACGATTGACGGCCGAAATGGAAGGCAAACCATTAGAATTACCTGAAGAAGTCCTAAAACAACAACCTGCCTTAGCTGCTAGTGAACGCGCACTTTATCAATCACGCCAACTTGAATTACAAAGTAATATTGATGTTCTTGAGCAACAGGTAAAACAACGACAGCAAGAGCTGCTAGAAAACCAGGCGAAGCTCAATAAGCTGACAACCAGTTACGATTTGAGCCGCCAAGAGTTGGAAATGTCTGAGCCATTGGTCTCTGTGGGCGTTATATCTGAAGTTGAATTATTAAGACTTAAGCGAGCGACCAATGATTTACGTGGCGAAATGGAAACGACCAGGTTAGCGATTCCTCGTATCCGGTCAACACTTAACGAAGCTAAGCAAAAAATAAAAGATACGACGCTGAGATTCAAATCAGAAGCAGCATCTCAGCTTAGTGAGGTACAGTCTGAATTAGCCATAACCAAAGAAACAACGACTTCTCAGGAGGATAGAGTGAGGCGTACCTTGGTGCGTTCGCCTGTGAAGGGTAAGATAAAGCAGTTAAAAATTAATACCGTTGGTGGGGTTATACAACCAGGAATGGATCTGGTTGAAATTGTGCCAGTGGAAGATAATTTATTAATTGAAGCCAATATCCGCCCTTCGGATATTGCTTTTTTAAGTCCAGGCCAACAAGCGATGGTGAAATTGACGGCATATGATTTTTCCATTTATGGTGGACTTCCTGCTACATTAGAGAGAATAAGTGCTGATACAATTACAAATGATGAGGGAGAGAGTTTTTATCTGATTTATTTAAGAACAGATAAAAGCTATATAGAGAGTAGTAAAGGTCCATTAGAGATTATTCCAGGTATGACTGTGACAGTTGATATTCTTACGGGTAAAAAAACAGTGCTGGATTATTTGTTTAAACCGATACTCAAAGCTAAAAATGAGGCAATGAGAGAACGTTGATTAATCCGACCATGCCCACCATGCCAGTGAAGGCAGACAACCCAATGCTTTATTGCATCGGTCAAGATGCAAATCAACTTGTGCACATCAAACAGATTTTGTCTGAGCAATATGATGTGCATGATTTTTCATGTGTTGATGAAGCACAGGCGGCACTTGCTCAGAAAAAACCGAATCTTATTTTATGTCACTTGAGCTGTCTAAATAGTGAGGCTCAATCTTTATTTAGTCAAAGTGACGCCAGCGCAGAACGTGTGCGGGTGCTTATTTTAGGTCCAAAATTGTCTGTATTGGAACAGATATCCATTTTAAAGCAAGGGGCCAGAGGCTATTTTCAGGAAGAGTTACTGGATGATAAGTTGCTGATAGCAATTGAATTAATTCAGAGGGGTGAAGTCTGGGTCGAGCGTCATGTGATTGCCGGTCTGATTGATGAGCTAAATCATGCGCCAACACTCTCAAGCGAACAGCAGCAAAAACTCGATAGCTTATCCCGGAAAGAATTAGAAGTCGCTGAGCTAGTGAGTCACGGGGCGACAAATAAAATGATCGCCAGAACAATGAACATTACAGAAAGAACCGTCAAAGCACATTTAACAGCCATTTTCCAAAAGATGAATATCCCGGATAGGTTGTCACTGGCTATATTTTTCAGAGATTTGCGTTAGTTATATCAAACGACAAAATGTTATGTTTTAATACACCATGTCATTTTTAAGCACAATGGAATAAAGCTTAGGTCAGTCAGTGAGCGTATTACGCTCCGACTGAAGAGGATTAGGATTTGAAGTGATGAAGAAAAATTTAGTTTTAACTCTACCTCTTTGGGTAATGATATCGAGTGTATCAGCTCAAACGTTGCAGAGTGCAGTGATGACAACTATCGAGTCTAATCCTGATATTTTAGCGGCAGCGAGCGAAAGACAGGCTGTTTCAAAAGAAGTTGACCAAGCCCGTGCAGGTTATTATCCAACGCTTGATCTCGCATTAGGTACTGGTTGGGAAATGACGGATAATCCTAATACGCGTTCTTCAGGTCGTGGTGAAGTCAGACTAAATAGAGATGAAGCCAGCTTACAACTTCGTCAAATGCTTTTCGATGGTATGGAAACCAAAAATGAAGTGTTGAGACAAGAGTACAGGACTAACTCACGCGCCTCAGCGGTGTACAGTGCTGCTGAGAATACCGGCCTGGAGGCTGTTGATGCCTATCTGAATGTGTTGCGACAACAAAATATTGTCGAATTGGCTCAGACCAACCTTGAAGCTCACCAAAGAACACATGATCAAATCGTTTTACGAAGTGAACGCGGGGTTGGACGTGGTGCGGATATGGACCAGAGCCTGGGTCGTCTGGCGTTGGCAGAAGCCAATCTAATGGAAGAAGAAAGTAAATTGCGGGATGCTGAAACCGCGTTTATCAGAGTCGTTGGTGAAGCACCGGAGTCACTGGAGCAGCCGGAAGTACCAGGTGAGTTTATCCCTGATAATTTAGAAGAGGCTATCGCTAAAGCCGTTGATCATCACCCAACATTGAGACTAGCAAACTTTGACTTAGAATCAGCCAGAGCACAGCATGCCACAGCGAAAGCGCCTTTTTACCCAGATCTACATTTGGAAGTAGGCACTCGTGCTGATCATAATATCGATGGTCAAGTGGGCACAGATAAAGACGTTACAGCTATGCTCAGGTTGCGTTATAACTTACTCAATGGTGGCCGTGACTCTGCGAGACGTGAGGAAACCGCCTTTCTTATTAACCAGGCCGCTGAAATCCGTAATAACACTTATCGTGAAGTGGAAGAGAGCACCAGACTCTCATGGAATGCTTGGGAGACGGTCAGGCGCCAGATGTCATACCGACAGCAGCATGTTGATTCAAGTAGAAAGTCACGTGATGCCTACAGACAACAATTCAGCCTTGGACAGCGCACATTGCTCGATTTATTAGATTCTGAAAATGAAGTGTTTAGAGCTGAGACAGCACTGGTGAATACATCATATGATGAGTTGTATGCGCAGTATCGTATTTTGAACAGTATGGGCCTTCTGTTGGAAGGCTTGAATATTAAAGCCCCTGAAACTGCACAAACTATTGCTATACAACAGTAAATTAGAATTTATTGATTATTTTGGCCACGGTCGTAACCGTGGTTTTTTTATATATATGGGAATGACGTTTTTTTCTGGTTTAGAAACGATCGTGGTATTATACGGGGCCCAATTGGCGGGATAATTAAGAGAATTCATGAGTAAGCAATCATCATTTACATACGAAGAATTATTGCAATGTGGACACGGCGAAATGTTTGGTCCTGGCAATGCCCAACTCCCTATACCCAATATGCTGATGATGGATCGCATTACTCATATTGCAAATACGGGTGGCGCTTACGGTAAAGGCGAAATCATTGCCGAGTTGGATATTCATCCTGATCTTTGGTTTTTTGATTGTCATTTCCCCGGTGATCCGGTCATGCCAGGATGTTTAGGCCTGGATGCAATGTGGCAGCTAGTCGGATTTTTCTTAGCTTGGGATGGTAACCCAGGTCGAGGACGGGCTTTAGGTTCAGGTGAAGTGAAATTTACCGGACAAGTCTTACCAACAGCCAAAAAAGTGACTTACCGTATTGATTTAAAACGTGTTATTGCACGCAAGCTAGTTCTGGCTATTGCTGATGGCACGGTATCTGTGGATGGGCGCGATATCTATACTGCAAAAGATTTACGCGTTGGTCTGTTTACATCAACCGATGATTTTTAGGATGTCATAATGAAACGTGTTGTCGTTACAGGGTTAGGTATCACTTCTTGCTTAGGACTTGATGCCCAAACAGTGACAGAGTCTCTTCGCCATGGCCGCTCAGGTATTCGCTTCAAACAAGAATATGCGGATATGGGCTTTCGTAGCCATGTTGCGGGTACCATCGATATTGATTTTAAAGAATATATAGACCGTAAAACATTACGTTTCATGGGCGATGCTGCAGCTTATGCCTACATCGCCATGGAGCAAGCGATCGCCGATGCGGGGTTAAGCGAGGAGCAGGTGTCGAATATCCGAACTGGTCTTATTATGGGATCCGGTGGTGCTTCCTCTTCGAATCAAGTTGAAGCAGCCGACATCCTGCGTGAAAAAGGTTTAAAACGTATTGGGCCTTATCGCGTTACCCAAGTGATGGGTAGTACAACCTCAGCTTGTCTTGCCACGCCTTTCAAAATTAAAGGGGTCAATTACTCTATGTCATCCGCTTGTGCGACCAGTGCACACTGTATCGGTACGGCTATGGAGCAAATTCAACTAGGCAAACAAGATATTGTCTTTGCTGGTGGTGGGGAAGAAGAACATTGGTCAATGAGCTCTTTATTTGATGCAATGGGCGCTTTATCCACCAAATATAATGATACGCCAGAAAAAGCATCGCGTGCCTACGATGCTGACCGTGATGGTTTTGTTATCGCTGGTGGCGGTGGTGTACTCGTACTCGAAGAATACGAACATGCCAAAGCACGTGGTGCCAAAATCTATGCTGAACTGACCGGTTACGGTGCTACATCAGATGGTTATGATATGGTGGCCCCATCAGGTGAAGGCGCGATGCGTTGTATGCAGCTGGCGATGTCTACGAGTCGCGGCAAAGTGCAATACATCAATGCACATGGTACCAGTACGCCTGTAGGTGATTTAGCCGAGCTAGGCGCTATTAAAAAGACATTTGGCGCGGATATGCCTGCCGTTGGCTCAACAAAATCATTATCAGGTCATTCTTTAGGTGCTGCCGGTGTTCAGGAAGCCATCTATAGTCTGTTGATGCTAGAAAATGATTTTCTTGCTGCATCAGCCAATATTGAAACATTAGATCCCGAAGCGGAAGGCATGCCTATTCTTCGGGAACGCGTGGATAACGCTGGACTGACGACAGTAATGTCGAACAGTTTTGGCTTTGGTGGAACCAATGCCTGTCTGGTGTTCGAGAAACTGGATGATTAAAGAAAAAAGCCACCTTTCGGTGGCTTTTTTTATTGTAGATCGTCGTCAGTGACTGGACCGCGCTTACCCGCATTGGCTTCTTGTATCAGTGTGATCAGTAATTGTTTCTTATCAGGATCATCAAGATATTTTGAGCTGAAGGTAATGCCAAATTTATCGGCATATTGTTTCACTAGCATCACCAAAATTGTTTCGTCTTCCACATCAGGCTCCAGTTTATTTAAATTGTTCGATTATAACGTTTCAACAAGCTATCAATGAAATTGCATTATCAAGAAAGTGGTGAAGGTACGCCTTTAATTATTATCCACGGCTTATTTGGCTCTGCGGATAACTGGCGCAGTATGGCAAAGTATTTTTCACGTTTTTATCGGGTTATTAGCGTTGATTTACGCAATCATGGTCGTTCCCCACACAGCGATGAGCAGAATTTCACTGTCATGGCTGAAGATATCAAAGAGTTGTGTGAGGCCATGGAGTTAGGGCAAGTATCTATTCTTGGTCACTCTCTTGGTGGCAAAGTAGCGATGATGTTTGCGGGCATGTATCCAGAGCAAGTATCTAAATTAATTGTGGTAGATATAGCGCCACGTCAATACTTCAGTGCGCATACACCACTGATGGATGCCATGATGGCGCTCGATTTGTCTCAGTTTGCCCGCCGAGGTGAAATCGATGATGCATTGGCTCAATCTATTCCTGATAAGGCTGTTCGTCAGTTTCTACTGATGAATTTAAGTTCTGAAGACGAGGCTTTTCAATGGCGGATTAATCTGCCTGCGTTAAAAGCGAACTATCCAGAGTTAATGGCTGCCGTGTGTGAGGACATAACATTCACCATGCCAAGCCTATTTGTTTATGGTGAATTATCAGACTATGTCACTGAGCAGGATCGGCAACAGATTTCTTCACAGTTTGTTCATGCAGAATTTAATGGCATAGAAAAGGCAGGTCATTGGGTTCAGGCTGAACGACCACAACAGTTTAAAAAGGTGGTAGAGGAGTTCTTGCAGAATGATTGAGCCGGAATTATTTAAGCAGCTTATTGAGTTTCGCCGTGAAAGAGATTGGGAGCAGTTTCATAATCCCAAAGATATCGCCATCTCATTATCTATTGAAGCCTCTGAGTTACTGGAATGGTTTCAATGGAAGAGTGCTGAAGAAGTTCAACAACGATTAGCCTCCGATAAACGTGAAGATTTAGAGGACGAAATAGCCGATGTTGCTGTTTATCTCGCTTATCTTTGTCATGACTTAGACATCGACTTGAATCAAGTCATTAAAAGCAAAATGCAAAAAAATGCAGCTAAATACCCACGAGATAAAGTCAAAGGTCGTAATGACAAATATGATGAATATTCATAAAGCCTTGTGACAGTGCTAGGATTTAGCTTTTTTCCGTATTATTTTCTTAGGAAACCCTCATGAGCGCCATTGTTTTCCTTATTCAGTGTAAAGACCAAAAAGGTTTAGTCGCTGGTATCACCAGCTTTTTTGCCGAAAGACAATTTAATATTTTGCACTGCCAGCAATATACAGATACTGAAGTTGGCCAGTATTTCATGCGAATTAAGCTGGAAGATGATGGTCATTTTAATCATCAAAAACTGGAAGCCGAGTTCAGCCAGTTTGCAAGCACTATCGACTTAAACTGGTCCGTTCGCTACAGCGAAGAGCCTTATCGAGTCGCTTTACTGGTGACAAGAGCTTCTCACTGCCCATACGATTTGTTACTCAGAGAATTAGAAGGTGAGCTGAAATGTGATATCCCTCTAATCATTGGTAATCATCGTGATTTAGAGGATATGGCGCGCCAGTTTGATAAACCGTTCTATCATTTACCGATAACGGCTGAAACCAAACAAGCACAAGAAGCTGAGATAAAACGTTTGCTGGCAGAGTTTGATATTGATTTGATTGTCATGGCGCGCTACATGCAAATTTTATCAGAGGATTTTGTCACCGAGTTTTCTGGTCGGATTATTAATATTCACCACGGGTTCTTGCCAGCCTTCCAAGGGGCGAAGCCGTATCATCAGGCTTATGAGCGTGGCGTTAAAATTATTGGTGCTACAGCTCACTATGCGACAGCTGAGTTAGATGAGGGACCGATTATTGCCCAAGATATACAACATGTTCAGCATGATAACAGTCCGCAAGATTTGGTAATGATGGGAAAAGATATTGAACGTATTGTGCTGGCGAGAGCCGTGAAAGCACATATTGAGCACCGCATTATTATCAATGGTCGACGTACCATTGTGTTTTCAGAAGGTGCCTGATTAATCAAAATAAGGAGTCGATTGCATGTCAAGTAAGACGATCATGATTACCGGCGCTACCTCTGGGTTTGGGGAAGCTTGTGCCAGACTATTTGCCAGTCATGGCTGGCAATTAATTCTGACTGGTCGACGTCAGCAACGGTTAGACGATCTTCAGCAGGAGCTGGGTGGTAAAGATAAAGTGGCGACCTGCTGCTTTGATGTGACCGACAGAAAAGCCGTCGAATCTGCGATTAATAGTTTGTCAGAGCCATTTAAAAAAATTGATGTGTTATTAAATAATGCGGGTTTGGCACTAGGTTTAGAACCTGCCCACGAAACCAATTTAGATGATTGGGAAAAAATGGTGGATACCAACATCAAAGGTTTACTTTACTGTACCCGCACAGTTTTACCGATGATGACGGAGCGTCAATCAGGTTACATCATCAATATCGGCTCAGTAGCAGGGAATTGGCCTTATCCTGGGGGGAATGTTTACTGTGGTACTAAAGCCTTTGTCAGACAATTCTCATTGGCGACACGGGCTGATTTATTAGGCACGAATGTGCGAGTGACGAATGTGGAACCGGGCAATGCCGAAACGGAGTTTTCTAGAGTGCGTTTTAAAGCGGACGAAGCTCGTGCAGATAAAGTCTATGAAGGCACCCGCGCCTTAGATGCTGAAGATATTGCTAACACGGTATGGTGGCTGGTGAATACGCCAGAGCATGTTAATGTGACGACGATTGAAGTTATGCCGACACATGAAGCGAATGGTCCAATGGCATTTCATCGCCAATAAAACCTAAAAGACCGGGGCCTCCCGGTCTTGTCATTTCTCAGCCAAAAAGCCAGCTGGTTGGATTAGGATGCGGCTGCTGTTGATCCAGATATTTCATACCTTTCACGCAACGCACCACGACCCAGACAACCCAGAACAGTAAGACCATATAGCCGACTAAAAAGAACGCGAAGAGCACGCCGATAAACAAATATAGAAACCCTATCCAGAATGTTCGAATCTGAAACTGATAGTGTGACTGTAACCATGCCGCAGCATCGTCTTTATTAATATAGGCAATCACGACTGCAACAAAGCCTAAAAACTGAATAAGAATATTAGCGATAAATAATAAGTACACCAGTTTAACTGTGTTCTGACTGGCTTGTGTTGATTCGGTCATGCTGCTTTCCTGATTGATGTTTTGAAACAATCTACCAAACTTAGTGCCTATTTAGCCACTTCACAACAAAGCGACTTATTACCACGAGTACGAATAAGGTCCAGACGGTCATCGCTCCCATTGGTACATCAAACAATAATGCCAATATCAGACCAAAGGAATAGCCCAAAAAGCCAATACCATAACCAAGCAAGAGCTTATGATGGGGTTTCTCAAAACCGCGGCTGGCAAGGGCTGGCAAAATTAAACTGGCAAAGACCAGATATACCCCGACTAATTGCACAGAGGCCGTGACGGTGAATGAAAAGATAATATAAAAAAGCCAGCTACGCTGTGCTCGCATGGTGAACCAGACAATTAACAAGGCAGCATAAAGCAGAGCAACCCATATCAATTGAGACGATGTCACCCATAAAATCTGTCCCACTAATAGATCGTGAAGTAACTCATCACTATGGGGTGCATGACTAACCAGTAATATTCCACCACTGGCCGCCAGAATAAATAATAAGCCGATCAAGGCTTCTACAATATGAGGATACCGTTTCTCTAACCACAGCACCAAAACAGAGGCGGTGAGAGCGCTACCTGCAGCACTGATTTGTAACCAGGGCCCGTGCATATCGCCGATAAAAATGGTGGCGGCCATTACTCCCAGTGCGGCCATTTGGGCAATAGCAAGATCGATGAAGATAATGCCACGCTTCAGTACTTCTTGCCCCAACGGCACATGTGTTGTCAGAACTAACATGCCTGCCACGAGGGCAGGCAATATTAGCGACCAATCAAGATTGATCAGGTTCATTTAGCACCATCTAGAAGTAAATCGATGGTGTTGTCGTACAGTTCAAATAAATTTGTACTTTGTTCATTACCGCCAACAGTGAAAGGCAGTACCACTTTCGTGATACCGGTTTTATCTACTAACCAGTCGGTCGCTCTTGATGATTGATAGGCTGCGACAATCACCATTTTTGCTGGTGTTTGCTTCAGCTTTTCAACTACTGACTGCAACTGATTTACAGTCGGTGGTACAGCAGGTTTAGCTTCCAATACAGCTACTTCATTTAACCCTAACCAGTTCACTAGATAAATCCAGTTTTTATGTTGAACAGCAATAGGCACACCTTTGAGGGGAGCTGCTTTTTGCTGCCACTGGTTCATTGCCGCTTGCCAGCGTTGTTCAAAATCTTGCCAGCGCTGTTCATAGTTATTAGCATTTTCAGGATCACGTTTCTTGAGACGTTGAGTCAACGCTTTAGCAACGTTGATGATGTTCTCAGGACTTGTCTGAATATGCGGATTACCAGATGCGTGAACATCACCTTGGCTACGATCAACCATGACGGGTTTATCCAGTAAACGAATATAATCAGAAGCCATAAAGTAACCTTCAGCACCTCTTTGGATATTAGGATTACCCGCTTTGCGTTGTAGTAATGGCAACCAGCCTGTTTCTAACTCAGCGCCTGTACATACCAATAAATCAGTCTGGCGTGCTTTAGCAATCAAACTTGGACGTGCCTGAATATAGTGCGGATCCTGTAAACCTCTGGTTGCACTGAAAACAGACACATCGTCACCACCTAACTCTTTAGTTAAAGAGGCCCATTCCGGCTCACAGGCAAACACTGAAAGTTGCGCCCATACTGGCGAGCTCATTACAAATAAAAAAGTAAAAATAAACGCTTTCATGTAGAACTCCTAGTATTGATGCGCGCCATGAGCGCCAAGGCTGACGGTATATTGCAGTATCATCTGCCAATCATCATCGTCGTATGATTGATCGTGATTAATTTGTGCACGAATACGACTGAATTCACTTGGGAGGTATTCCACCATTGCACTGCTACGTTGAGGATGGTTTCTACCACCTTCTAGACCCGCATCCGCTAGCAATTCTTCATCCGACGCACGGTGCTTGCTACCTAACCAGTCATAACGCAGGCCGGAGCGCCATTGCGGATTAAATTGATAAATACCTTCTACATAGCCGCCATATTGTTTGCCATCGTAACGAGCAAACTCGTCACTGCCATGACTGATATCGCCATCATCATGCAGATACATAAACTCACCGATCAAGGTCAGGTTTTCCTGACGGAAATTACCATTCGGTGCCCATTTGTATACCAACGATAAATTGGTGATATCAGTGTCACCACTGAACACGGCTGAACTTTCTTCTTCGTCATCATGACCATGATGGTGTCCACCATCATAAGAACGATCATCAGGGCTTGCACGCCAGTGAGATATACCGGCCTGCCAGCTGCTTTCTATACCAATATCACCACCTGTTTTCGCATAGACCAGCCAGTCACCGATGCCACTGTGTTCACCACTTCCAGGATAGCTATCACCATTACCAACGCTGGTACCGACTTCAAACATGTAGTCTGTTGGTAACAGATAAGATAGCTTCACACCATCAGTTGAAAGTTGGTTGCCAAATAAGCCACGATAAATCAAAGGCGCGTCAGCAAAATTCCAGGCATGTACGTGACGTTCATTTAAGTAGCCAATAGGGGCAAAATAGCGACCAGCACGAATGGTCATGCCATTGCCTAAACCCAGAGTTTCAATAAATGCTTCTTCTATTTCCAGCTCTGTTTCACCTTCATGCTCATGTACAGCCAAAGTCGCCTGACCATAAAAGAGTTGATCGATGTTTGAGCTGACGGTTAATTCACTTTCTCCAAGAGAGAAGCCTTCTTCCGCTAAACCGCCCTCGCCTTGGACATTAAACCCATCCAGAGCGTAATCCTCAGCATTGTTCTGGTACTGGCTGAACGTACCGTTTAACACCATACTGATAGCTGGATTAAAGGTATTGCTATTATTGGGTGAAGCAACAGGAGCTGGTGCTTCAGGAATCATTGCGACTTCATTGGCAACAGTCTGTGTATTCGCTTCTGCTTCAGATAGTCGTTCTTCAAGTTGTTGGATACGTTGCTCATAATCAGCACGCATTTTTGCGATTTCTTGTTTAAGATCATCAATATCGCCAGCAAATGCAGGTGATACCGGGCTCAGTGCAGCTGTCATCAGCAACACAAGCAGTTTTTTGCTTTTCATAAACTTTCCTCATAGCCATAAGCTACAGCTACAGATCAGACGTTCGCGGATCGGTAGCATGATTAAAATAGAGAGATCAGGTAAGGCTATGAAAAAAATGGTGGGGCGCGGATAAGATAAGATTGGCGCTGCGCGAACGGCAGTGTTATTACAGGAGAGTCCACCTCAAGACTGAGTGTGGCTCGAGACTGATGAAGGCTAACTTCAGTAGCTACGTCAGCAAGCGGGAAATGACTGATGGCATTTAGGCGCTCACATTGCGCTTCTGCATGATGGAATGCGTGTTCAGCATCATGCCAGACAGCAAACGACTGTAACAGCAGCACAATGGTTGCTATCACATAGAGGTAGTGTCGTTTTTGATGTGCGTGAATCAACGGCATTGCCTAATCAACAAGGAGATAACTGAGCAGTCTTTCATAAATATCTGAAAGGGTATCAAGATCAGCTGTAGCAACACATTCATCTATTTGATGAATCGTTGCATTCAACGGTCCGAGTTCTATCACCTGTGTGCCAGTGGGCGCAATAAAGCGTCCATCTGATGTACCGCCAGAAGTCGAGAGTGTTGTCTGGTAGCCTGTCACATCAGAAATAGCCTGTTGAACAGCTTCCAACAATTGACCGCTTGCGGTACGAAATGGCTGGCCTGAAAGCTCCCAGTTCAACTCATACTTCAATGCATGTTTGTCTAATATGGCATGGACACGCTGTTTTAACTCTTCGTGTGTGACTTCTGTTGAGTAGCGGAAATTAAATACAACCTCAGCCGTGCCTGGGATGACATTGGTGGCACCTGTGCCAGAGTTGATATTGGACACTTGAAAGCTGGTTGGCGGAAAGTCTTCATTGCCCTGGTCCCACTCAATGCTGCACAATTCGGTCAGTGCAGGGCTGAGAAGATGGATAGGATTTTCTGCAAGATGCGGATAAGCAATATGACCTTGTTTACCTATAACACTCAGGCGGCCATTTAAAGAGCCACGACGACCGTTTTTGACAATATCGCCGACTTTGTCCGTACTCGAAGGCTCACCAACCAGACACCAGTCAATATGTTCCCCACGGCTTTGTAAGGTTTCAACCACTTTCACCGTGCCGTTTACTGCTGGGCCTTCTTCATCGCTGGTAATCAGAAAAGCGATACTGCCCTGATGATCTGGATGTTGTTTGACAAAGCGCTCACAGGCTGTGATAAAGGCAGCAATACTGCCTTTCATATCAGCCGTACCACGTCCATACATCATGCCATCGACGATATTAGCTTCGAAGGGAGGATGACTCCAGCGCTCGACAGGGCCTGTTGGCACAACGTCAGTATGCCCAGCAAACGCCAGAACAGGACCTTTATTTCCTCGGCGTAGCCAGAGGTTATCCACGTCGTCGAAACACATGTGTTCGGCATGGAAACCATAAGGTGCCAGTCGATCCGCTATCATGATCTGGCAGCCTTTGTCTTCGGGTGTGACACTGTCACGACGAATTAATTCTTGGGTCAGTTGTATGGTTTCAGACATGAACGTTTCTTGTGTTTGAGGTTATAAACGAATACCGATTGTTAATGATAAACTGGCACCACCTAACATAATGACATCAACGCCGTATTGGTGATTACCGTAGCCGATACCTGGAATGATAGCGGGCAAAACTCTGCTAAGAAAATCTAAGTTAAACCAATTGTTGATAAACATCTTCTTTAAATCCGACTATGGTCGTTGAGTCGTTGACCAAAACGGGGCGCTTAATCAGAGTAGGGTTTTCCAACATGAGTTCAATCGCGGTTTTTTCATCCAGATTGTCCTTACGTGGGTCATCCAGTTTCCGCCAGGTTGTACCTCGTTTATTCAACAACGTCTCCCAGTCAACGGACTGAAGCCATTCTTTGACGGTGCTCTCTTCAAGACCTTGCTGACGAAAATCGTGAAACATATAGTCAATAGAATGTGCCTCAAGCCAACGTCGTGCTTTTTTGACCGAATCGCAGTTTTTAATACCGTAGAGAATCATTGTAGTCACATGTATATAAGGCTAAAAATAAAAAGGGGTGAGCAATAACGATTTGCTCACCCCTAATCTTATCTGAGTAAAATGATACTAGATATCACGTAATAATTCATTAATACCCACTTTGCCACGTGTTTTTTCGTCAACTTGTTTAACGATAACCGCACAGTACAGGCTGTATGAACCATCTTTAGAAGGTAAGTTACCAGACACCACAACAGAACCTGCAGGGATGCGACCATAAGTGATTTCGCCGGTCAGACGGTTGAAGATTTTTGTGCTTTGACCAATATAAACGCCCATTGAGATAACTGAGCCTTCTTCCACAACAACACCTTCAACAACTTCAGAACGTGCACCAATGAAGCAGTTGTCTTCAATGATGGTCGGGCCGGCTTGTAAGGGTTCTAATACACCACCGATACCTACGCCACCAGAAAGGTGAACGTTTTTACCGATTTGAGCGCAGCTACCTACCGTCGCCCAAGTATCGACCATGGTGCCAGAATCAACATAAGCACCAATATTGACATAAGAGGGCATCAAAACAACGCCAGGGGCGATGTATGATCCGCGACGAACCGCTGCTGGTGGTACGACACGCACACCGGCTTTGTTAAAGTCATCTTCATTGAAGCTGGCAAATTTAGGATCAACTTTATCGAAATAGTTGGTTTCTGCACCAGGCATGATTTTGTTGTCATTTAAACGGAATGATAATAAAACCGCTTTTTTCAGCCATTGGTTAACAACCCAGTCACCATTTTGTTTTTCTGCAACACGAGCTGAACCGTTATCCAGCATCGTTAATGCTTCATTGACTGCATTTCTGACATTGCTATCAGCGTTAGCAGGGTTAATCTCAGCACGGCGTTCAAACGCCTCTTCAATAATTTGTTGAATATCACTCATTGGTGTCTACTCCATTGATTTAATTATAAACTTTCAATAAGGCTGCGAATGCGATGTGCAGCTTCTATACATTCTTCCAGCGGGGCAACCAACGCCATGCGAATACGATTCGAACCAGGATTGCCCGCAGTGGTGTCACGGCCCAGATAGGTGCCTGGTAAAACGGTGACATTTTGTTGTTCAAATAATTGTCTGGCAAATGCCGTATCAGCAATGGGCGTTTCAGCCCACAAATAGAAACCGGCTTGCGGCATAGATACTGACATGACTGGCGCTAAAATTTCTAATACCGCATTAAATTTTTCCAGATACAGCTCACGATTATGAACAACATGATCTTCATCATTCCAGGCGGTGATGGAGGCCGCCTGTGTAGCAGGTGGCATTGAGCAACCATGGTACGTGCGGTAGCGTAGAAATTGTTTCAGAATATCAGCATCACCAGCGACAAAACCACTTCTCAAGCCAGGGGCGTTCGAACGTTTCGACAGACTATGAAAAACCACACAGCGGCTCATGTCAGTATAACCAGCCGCATAAGCTGCTTCTAATAAACCGACGGGCGGGTTCGTTTCATCGGGGTAGATTTCGGAATAACATTCATCAGAAGCAATCACGAAATCATACTGATGTGCCAACTCAATTAAACGTGTCAGAGTCGCTTTATCAATGACAGCGCCAGTTGGATTGCCTGGGCTGCAGATATAGATTAACTGACAACGTTGCCAGGTATCTTCACTAATCGCATCAAAATCTGGAATAAAGTCGTGACTGGCAGAACAATTCATATAATAAGGTTCTGCACCTGCCAAAATAGCCGCACCTTCATAAATCTGATAAAACGGATTAGGCATCAAAACTAATGGTGCTTGGTCGCGATCAATGACTGCTTGAGCAAACGCAAATAAAGCTTCACGCGTACCATTTACCGGAAGCACCTGAGTCATAGCGTTGATATGCCCATCCAGATTGAATCTATTATTCAACCAAGTCGCTATGGCATGACGCAGCTCATTCGTACCAGCGGTGGTAGGGTAGGATGACAGTCCATGAAGATGGGTGATGACAGCTTCGGTAATAAATCCTGGTGTTGGGTGTTTGGGTTCACCTATCGATAGTGCAATATGTGCCTTGTCTTCAGGTGGCACACAGCCTTGTTTCAGTTGAGCCAACTTTTCGAAAGGATAGGGGTGCAGTTTTGCCAGTTCTGGATTCATAATTCCAAATGAATGAGTGAAAAAATCAGACCATTATAACGGGTTGGAGCAATCTCGTGTTATAAGGTGTGCCATGACAAATACGAATAACCAACAATTTAATCTTGCTGTACTCGGTATCTTATTTTCCTCAGCTATGTGGGGATTGATTTGGTATCCAATGCGCTTACTCGAACAACAAGGTCTTCCTGTTGTTTGGTCTACCTTACTCATGTATTTTGCTGCCGCCATCGTGGCCACAGCCATGTTGTTCAAACAGAAAAAAGATTTTTCAGGTCACTGGCCCCCCAGTCTTTGGGCGCTTGCTGCCGCAGCAGGCGTTACAAATATTGCTTTCTTAGTGGCACTGACTCACGGTGAAGTGATGCGTGTCATGTTGCTCTTCTATCTGTCTCCACTCTGGTCAGTGTTGTTGAGTCGTTGGTGGTTAGGCGAAAAAATTTCGCGAGTTTCCATGCTGATGATCATTGTGGCGATGTCAGGCACGATGATCATGTTATGGCACCCGGAAATAGGTCTGCCCTGGCCAAACGATATGGCTGACTGGTTAGCTTTGTTTGCGGGATTTATGTTTTCAGTGAATAACGTATTAAGTCGCAAACTTGCTGATGTGGCTATGGAAGTCAAAACCACCATTGTTTACTGGGGCGTGGTTATGGTGGCAGGGCTTGTATTAGTTCTACAGCAATCAAGTGTACCGGACATCAGCCTCAATTTATGGCTGGCGGTCATGGTTTTTGGTGGTCTTTGTTTTACCGCGATGACGATAGCCGTGTTATATGGCCTGGCAAGAATGCCGGTTTTTCGCTCAGCCATTTTGATGTTATCTGAACTGGTGGTGGCGGCTATTTCTGCCTGGTGGTTGACTAGTGAACAAATGAGCCAAACAGAGTGGTTAGGCGGAGCGCTTATTTTTATTGCTGCCTACGGTATGGCTAAGCAAGGTAAAGCCTGAGTTATTTTTGGTGTCACATACCGCCTGACGTTAAACTAACGCTATGGCTTTTAAATGTTTTTTATCCAGGTGAAATATGATCAAATCGATAGCACATGCCAGTTTTCTAGTAAAAGACCTAGACGTTTCTTTACGCTTTTATTGCGACGTATTACAGCTGCCTCTTAACCCCAGCAGGCCTGAGTTTGCTTATGACGGTGCTTGGTTAGATATCGGCGATACAGGACAGATGATTCATCTGATGGTATTACCCAACCCTGACTCTACTGAAGGACGTCCCGCGCATGGTGGTCGTGATCGTCACTTGGCGTTAGTAGTCGATGATTTAGAAGCCTTGGGTGAACGTCTGGAAAATGCGGGTTATGAATTTTCTCGAAGCAAGTCGGGCAGAGCCGCATTTTTCTGCCGTGATCCAGATGGAAATGCATTAGAGTTTGCAGAAGATTTTACACCGAAGCAAAACTAAAAATAACGACTTAGAGAAGCAATCAATGACTTACAGAGTTACTCACATTTTCTGTGGATAACTCTGTGATTAACTTCTGTGAAAATCGCTAAGTCATTCTTACGCAACAAGGCTGACGGTTTTGGTTAAAAAATGACCATTTTATTAAGTTTATATAAATCAATGACTTATATTCAAGTTAACCAGATTCAATGACTTAGCGATGATACTTGTATTGGTTTTGTAATACTTCTCATAACTGGTGATAAGTCTGTGGCTATCTTGCCAAAGCAGGCTGCTGAATATCGTCCTGAAAGCGATCTTCTTCTCCAGTGGGTTCCTGTCTGAATTGCTCGAGATCGGTAAAGTTAAATAAATCTAAATCGCCCATTTGTGAGGGTGAAATATTCTGAATACTGCGGAAGATATTTTCTAACCTACCCGGAAATTGTTTCTCCCAGCCCTGCAACATTGTTTTAATGGCCTGACGTTGCAGATTTTCTTGAGAGCCACATAAATTACACGGAATAATGGGAAACTTCATTGCTTCGGCATATCGCGCAATATCTGATTCTTGTGCATAAGCTAAAGGTCTAATCACAATATTGGTTTTATCATCACTTAATAGTTTGGGGGGCATGGCTTTTATTTTGCTGCCATAGAACATATTTAGAAACAGTGTTTCAATAATGTCATCACGGTGATGGCCCAGAGCAATTTTGGTGATGCCATTTTGTCGAGCATAGCCATATAAAGAGCCTCGACGTAGGCGTGAGCAGATGCCGCAAGTGGTTTTACCTTCAGGCACGACTTCCTTGACGATGCTGTAGGTATCTTTTTCGATGATATGAAATGGCACACCAATCGATGATAAATATTCCGGTAATACGTGCTCAGGAAAGCCAGGCTGTTTCTGATCAAGGTTCACGGCGATAAGCTCAAAGTTAATCGGTGCATGATCTCTCAGATTAATCAGAATATCGAGCATGGTATAGCTGTCTTTACCACCAGATAAACAGACCATCACTTTATCGCCGTCCTGAATCATATTGTAGTCGGCGATGGCCTGACCGACATTGCGACGTAGACGTTTGCGCAGTTTATTAAACTCGCGCTGTTGTTTGACCAAAGTGTGTTCGGTTGTGGATTCTGTCATACCAGACCTGCAAAGGGTTGAACGTTAACAAGACTGCCGGCACTGAGTCCGTCGCAGTTTTCTTCAAGTAAAATAAAACAATTCGCCATGCTCATCGAGCGAAGAATACCAGAGCCCTGGGCTCCGGTTGTGCTGACTCTGAGTTGACCTTCATTGTTTCTAAATAAGATGCCGCGCTGAAATTCAAAGCGCCCTGCGCGTTTTTTTATCGCATTATCGCACGGAACTTCAATGATTATAGGGAGTGTGTCTGATTCACCCGCCAGACGTTTTAGGGCAGGTTGCACAAATTGATAAAAGGTCACCATCACCGACACGGGATTACCAGGTAAACCAAAAAACATGGCTTCGCCAATTTGCCCAAATGCCAGAGGACGTCCTGGACGCATAGCAATTTTCCAGAAATTGACCTGGCCTAATTCAGCCAACATGTCTTTGACATAATCGGCATCACCTACCGATACACCACCAGAAGATAGAATAACATCTGCGTCCGCCGCCGCTTGCTCTAGAGCTATTTTTAAAGCGGCTCTATTATCTGGAATAACGCCCATATCAATGACATCAATATTGAGCTCACTGAGCATGCCATAGAGGGTGTAGCGGTTACTGTCATAGATCTGACCATCACCCAGGTGTTCACCCAAGCCACATAACTCGTCACCAGTAGAGAAAAAGGCAACACGAAGTGGTCTATATGTGACAATCTCGGCTATGCCTAGCGATGCCAAGAGGCCTAAGTCAGCAGGTGTTAATCGGCGGCCAGCAGGTAGAACCGTGTCACCACAGTCGATATCTTCTCCTGCTAGTCTGACATTTTGTCCAGCTTTCACGTCTGTATGAATGGTGATGGTTTGATTGTCTGATTCAACTTGCTCCTGCATCACCACGGTGTCACAACCATCCGGAATTTTTGCGCCGGTCATAATACGAATACATTGACCTGCTTCAACATGACCTTGATAGGGTTTACCCGCAAATGCCACACCAACGTTGTTGAGTGAGAAAGGGGCATTTTTGATGTCTGCACTTTGCAACGCATAACCATCCATGGCTGAGTTGTTATAAGGGGGTACCTGTCTGGGTGATACTACGCTTTGGTGTAAAACCTGCCCTAGTGCCTGTCTCAAGGAGACTTTTTGCCAGCTTGAAATGGGGGACAATAAGTCGTGGATACGCTGGCGAGCCTGTTCAACCGTCAAGTTATTGTGATCAACATCATCAGCGCAACTTGGCTGTGGGGTAAATTCGGCCATATTTAGCTTTTCCATGAAAAAATAAACTGTTCAATAAAGTCGACCATAGCAGGTATATGGTTGATATCCAGCATGAAAGGCATACCATCACTTGCGATGGCATTGTCGGACGCAACGGCGATGATATGCGGGTCATCCTTATATAATGTTGGTGTGCCTAGTTCTGTGCGGTTTAATTCTATTTTAGGGAAACGTTCGTGTTTAAAGCCTTCAACAAGGATGAGGTCGATGGTGCGTGTATCCAGACGCTGAATTAATGGTTGTAATTCGGGCTCGATGAGATCGTCATGATTTTTTTCATCAGTGCCATCATTTTATCTGAAGCAATAATCATTTCTTCAGCACCGGCTTCACGGATTTGATAGCTGTCTTTTCCTGGCTTATCGATATCAAAATTATGGTGAGCGTGTTTTATCACCGCAACACGGATATTTCTGTCTTTGAGCGCGGGTATCAGCTTAGTGAGTAAAGTCGTTTTACCTGTTCCGCTGAACGCCGCAAAGCCCAGAAGTGGTTTGGTTGAGCGTATTTCTGGCTTTAGCGTTAATTCATCAGGTGAATTGATATTGATAAAAAAGTCTGCCTGATCAGAAAAATCGACTTCAACCACCTTATGTTGATATAACCAATCGCGGGTTTTACGCTGACCTGAAGCTAAAAACTCAGACAAAGACTGTTTAAGCCGAAGCGGAATTAACGCAAATACCGGTTGTAATTGTGTGCCATCATGGGCAACGGCAATATCGCTTCCAGTCGCTAACAAGGCTTCCATTAAACGTTGCCTGAGTTGGGCACTGATAAGCGGATTATCACAAGGTACGGTCAGTAAGTACGCTGATTTTACCTGCTGCATTACTGATAGTATGCCAGACAGTGGCCCCTGGAAATTGGCGAGATTATCCGTGATAACCGGATACGAAAAAGTTTGATATTTTTCAATATGTCGATTCGCACTGATATATAAATCATCAACTTGCGGTAATATAGCATCAATGACATGGCTTACCATCGCTCTGCCCTGATAGTGAAGCAAGCCTTTGTCTTGACCACCCATTCGGCGGGATTGGCCGCCAGCCAGCAGTACGCCAGAGACTGTAATAGGGGAGAAAATGCTCATGATGCGATTAGTGAACAACCTGATTAAAAAGAAAAGTCATGGCTAAAGTTATATTAGTGTCGCTTATTATACTGTTAATTAGCGCTCGAGCAGAGGCCGTTAATATCGACATTATGGTGGTTGGCTTATTTAAAGACAAAGCCGTGGTTGAAGTGGATGGTAATCAACATTTATTGAGTGTCGGTGAAACAAGCCCTGAAGGCCTGAAATTGCTTGCTGCCAATAGTAATAAGGCCACTTTTGAAATCAATGGAGAAAAACAAACTTTCCCTCTAGGGGATCGTATCAGCAGCAACTACATTGAAGCTGAGAAAAAAACAGCAGTGACATTATGGCCAAGCAATGGCATGTATACCGCAACCGGCAATATAAACGGTTATACGACAAGCTTTTTGGTCGATACAGGGGCCAGTACTATCGCCATGAACTCAGCTACTGCAGCTCGCCTTGGGATTGATTATCTTCGAGGGCAGCAGGTGGGGATAAGGACGGCTTCAGGCAAGAGTGTGGGCTATAAGGTCAAACTAGACTACGTGCAGCTTGAGCAGATAAAACTGCATAATGTTGATGCCGTCGTCTTAGATGGTGAAGAACCTTCAGTGACCTTACTCGGCATGTCCTTTCTGGGACAGCTGGACATTCAGCACAATGGTGAACGTCTTGATCTAAGACAAAAATATTAAGCAAAAAAAGCCTGGTTAACCAGGCTTTTTTTAGATGAACCAATCAATAATGATTAATCAAACCCTTTGCTTATTAATGCATAAGCAGAATGGTTATGGATAGATTCAAAGTTTTCTGATTCGACTGTGTAAGCCGTAATACGAGAATCTTGATTCAATCTTGCTGCGATATCACGCACCATATCTTCAACGAATTTTGGATTATCATAAGCGCGTTCAGTGACGTATTTTTCATCAGGACGCTTTAATAAACCAAAGATTTCACAAGACGCTTCTTTCTCAACAAGATCGATTAAATCTTCGATCCAGACAAAGCTCTCTACACGGACAGTCAAAGTCACATGTGAGCGTTGATTATGTGCGCCGTAATCAGAGATGTTCTTGGAGCAAGGACATAGACTAGTGACAGGAACGACAACCTTAACCGTCATCATGGTTGTTGCACCGGTGATTTCACCAATAAACGTGACGTCATAATCCATCAAGCTTTTGACTTTTGAAATGGGCGCTTCCTTGTTTACAAAATAAGGGAAGTTCATTTCAATGTAGCCAGATTCAGCATCAAGGCGCTCGGTCATTTGACCAAGCATTTCGCGGAATGACTTAACCGTAATTTCACGTTCGTGTTGATTCAAAATCTCCACAAAGCGTGACATATGTGTGCCTTTAAATTGATGTGGCAAATTCACATACATATTAAAGTTAGCAATGGTATGTTGCTCACCGGTCGTACGATCACTGACTTTAACGGGGTGTTTAATGTCTTTGATGCCGACTTTATCAATAGCAATTTTACGTTGATCGGCGATATTCTGGACGTCTTCGATTTCGTCTTTTATCTCAGTGCTGGCTGGGGTTGTGCTCATTCAATTATCCTCGCTGTATTTAACGCAAGCGCGATCCGTTTCCCACAAAGTAACACCGGAAACTTTAGCGATATCATTATTTAAGGTATCACTGAGCTTTTGGTAAAAAAATCTGGCAATATTTTCAGCCGTTGGATTGATGGTATCAAATGGTGGGATGTCATTCAGATATCGGTGGTCCAACGTTTTTGCCAACTCACGAGTCGCTGTTTTGATAGTTTTGAAATCCATGCCCATGCCATGATCATTCAGATCAGTGGCAGTGACTTCGACTTCCAGCTTCCAGTTGTGGCCATGCATGCGACTGCAATCACCTGGATAATCTCTCAGGGTATGTGCCGAGGCAAAATCGGCCAAAATTTTCAGGGTGTACGTTGCGCTCATAATGTTGACTATTATACTCAGGAATCGTTCACGAAGACAGCGTATTATGCCGTAAAGTGCTGATTAATGGTATGCAAAATACCGTCAGCATCCAGACCGCACTGACTTAACATGCTGCTATGAACGCCATGCTCGATGAATGAATCAGGTAAGCCCATCAGTTTTATGGCGACAGCGTGATTCATTTCTCTCAAATATTCATTTACTGCGCTGCCAGCACCACCCATGACCGCATTTTCTTCAATGGTGATAATAAGGTCGTGTGAGTCAGCGATTTGTTTGATCATGTCTGTATCAAGGGGTTTAACAAATCGCATATTCACCACAGTTGCGTTGACCTGTTCTGCGGCTTGTTCTGCGGCAGTGACCATACTGCCAAAGGCAAGAATGGCTACTTTTTCACCTTGGCGTTTTAATCGGGCTTTACCCATTTCCAGTGAGGTCAGCGCCGGCTCCACCGTGGTACCGTTACCACTACCACGTGGATAACGTACTGCTGCTGGCCCGTTGTAACGAAAACCAGTGGTTAACATTTGTCGACACTCATTTTCATCAGCGGGTGCCATGATGACCATGTTCGGAATACAACGTAAAAAACTTAAGTCGAAACTGCCCGCATGGGTCGGACCATCAGCGCCAACCAAACCGGCACGATCAATGGCAAATAATACATTCAGATTCTGAATAGCCACATCATGAATCAGTTGATCATAAGCTCGTTGTAGAAAGGTTGAATAAATCGCAACAACGGGTTTTTTGCCTTCACAAGCCAAACCAGCGGCGAGGGTGACTGAATGTTGTTCAGCAATACCGACATCAAAGTAACGCTCAGGAAAATCTTCGGCAAAGCGATTCAACCCCGAGCCTTCGCACATGGCTGGTGTAATACCGAATAAATCCGGATCCAGACGAGCCATATCGCATAACCAACGGCCGAAAACTTGAGTATAGGAGGGGCCGGAAGATTTACTATTGGCCGGACTCACTCCATGGTATTTACATGGATGTAATTCGGCAGGCTCATAACCTTTGCCTTTTTTGGTGACGATATGAAGAAACTGCGGCCCTTTACGCTTTTTCAAATTGGTCATGGTCGCTATCAAGGTATCAATGTCATGACCATCAATAGGACCGATATAGTTGAAGCCCATTTCTTCAAAAAGGGTGCCGGGAACCATCATACCTTTGACATGTTCTTCTGCGCGTTTGGCGATTTCCCATGCTGGTGGAATCTTTTCAAGTACACGCTTACTGCCCTCACGAGCGGATGCATAGAAGCTTCCCGAAAGTAATTTAGCAAGATAATTCGCCATGCCGCCGACATTTCTTGATATCGACATTTCATTGTCGTTAAGAATAACTAAGAGATTGGCACTTAAATCACCAGCGTGTGCTAAAGCTTCAAAAGCTTGCCCTGCGGTAAGCGCGCCGTCACCAATAATTGCGACGGCGTGACGTGGATCGTTATTGGCTTGTGCTGCCAGTGCCATACCTAACGCTGCACTGATTGAGGTGCTCGAATGACCGACGCCAAATGTATCGTAGTTACTTTCGCTACGTTTTGGAAAACCAGATAACCCGCCAGGCTGACGCATGGTGTTCATTTGATCACGACGGCCAGTCAATATTTTGTGTACATAACTCTGGTGACCTACATCCCACACCAGCCGATCGGTTGGCGTGTCAAAGACATAATGTAGGGCAATAGTGAGTTCGATAACGCCCAGATTAGAGGAAATATGCCCGCCTGTTTGCTGCACACTATCGATAATCAGTGTTCTCAACTCTTCGGCCAGCTGGGGCAACTGTTTTTTATCCAGCTGACGCAGATCATCCGGACTATTGATATGAGCGAGTATTGTATCCATTCTGTCGATTTCTTAATGTGAGCGTTTCACAACAAACTGGGCCAATTCGGCCAGCACTTCTGAGTTAAATGGGCACGCATCAAGGTGAGTGAGTGCTTTTTCTATCAACGCAACCGCTTTTTGTTGTGCTTTTTCGAGGCCTAGTAAAGCAGGATATGTGGGTTTATTCAATGCAATATCGGCACCTTGCGTTTTTCCGAGCGTTTCTGTGTCTGTGATCACATCCAACACATCGTCCTGTACCTGAAAAGCCAGTCCTATGCAGTCTGCATAGCGATCAAGGTGTTCAAGTATGGTTTCATCGTATTGTTCTGCTGATAAGGCGCCCATTAAGACACTTGCCCGGATTAATGCGCCGGTTTTTAACTTATGCATGGCTTGAAGTGCGTCGATATCCAGTTTTTTTCCAACGGATTCCAAGTCAATGGCTTGGCCTCCTGCCATGCCTGCTGCCCCCGAAGCATGACTGAGTGTTTTTATCATACGACTTTGTTGTTTATCCGTCAGCGTCTCATCACACAAGGTTTCGAACGCTTGAGTTTGTAAGGCATCACCGACTAAAAGCGCCGTGGCTTCATCATAAGCTTTGTGACAGGTTGGACGACCTCTTCGTAAATCATCGTCATCCATCATGGGCATATCATCATGTACCAGCGAATAGGCATGGATCATTTCAACTGCAGCAGCGGCAACATCCATGGCTGGTTGCTTAGCTCCCATGGCTTGTCCTGTGGCGTAAACAAGTAGCGCACGTAAACGTTTACCCCCGCCCAATGTGGCGTAACGCATGGCTTCGAATAAACGTGCTGATCCCGGCTTTAGACCTTGCTGAAGACGTTTTTCTAATACAAATTCAATTTGGGACTGGTGTTTTAACATCCAGTCTTCGAGAGGAAACTTGACGTTCACGCGTCACCAGTTTCCGGGTCGAAATCTACCATATTGCTTTGGCCAGATTGTTGTAACAGCATTTGTACTTTTTGTTCTGCTGCTTGCAGTGACTCCTGGCAATCACGCGTCAGTAATACACCACGTTCATAAAGTTTAAGGGATTCTTCCAGACTAATATCGCCATCTTCTAAGCGTTCAACTAATGCTTCCAGCTCTTTAACTGCAGCTTCATAATCCAGCTTTTTTTGTTTCGCTGCCATTCTTGCCTCTGACCGAAATAATTTTGCGCCTATTATAAGGTAATAGGCGTAGGCTTGCCTGCTGGATTGTTTTTTTATTTGCCGTTACTCTGTTGTGTTTGATTATTTTTTTGGTAGACAACGTCTTATGCCGAAAATCATTCGCGGTTTTCATAATTTACCTGCTTCACCACAAGGGTGTGTCGCTACCATTGGTAATTTTGATGGTGTTCACTTAGGCCATCAGGCGGTATTAACTCAATTAGCCATGAAAGGCGATACGCTGAAATTACCTGCCGTAGTGATAACTTTTGAGCCGCAGCCTTTTGAATATTTTGTACCAGAAAAAGCCCCAGCCAGACTGACGCGGTTTCGTGAAAAAGTGGAAGCATTGCGTTGTTATTCCATTCAGCAGTTATGTGTCTTGCGCTTCAATCAACGCTTGGCAGAGATGTCAGCTGAACTGTTTATTCAAAAATTATTAGTGGAAGGTTTGAACGTCAAATATTTAGTCGTAGGGGATGACTTTCGCTTTGGTTGTGAAAGAAAAGGGGATTTTGCGTTGCTACAGGAAGCCGGCAAAAAATATGGCTTCCAAGTTGTGAATATGCATACCTTTGCCATTGATCAAAATCGGGTGAGTAGTACGCGCATAAGAAATGCTCTGAGCAGCGGTGATTTAGTATTGGCTGAAAAATTATTAGGACGCCCATACAGAATGAGTGGTCGTGTCGCCCATGGTGATAAGCGCGGCCGCAAGATGGGCTTTCCCACTGCGAATATCCATTTACATCGCCATAAAATTCCACTGACAGGTGTTTTTGCTGTGCAGTTATTTGGTATTGATGAAGAGCCGGTCAATGGCGTAGCGAATATTGGTATTCGACCTACCATCGGTGGAAATAAAGCCTTGCTTGAAGTGCATTTGTTTGATTTTAAAAGAGAAATATATGGAGAGCATGTCCAAGTATTTTTCTTACACAAGATTCGTGATGAACAGCGTTTTGATGGCCTGGAGCAACTCATTGCTCAGATTCATCTGGATGCGGAGCAGGCACGCCAATATTTTTCACAGGTTTGAACAGGTTTACTTCAGGTAATAATTCTGTAGAAATTGATGGCGTTGTCTGGTCAATTCAATAGCACAACTGGCCGTCATGGCGGTTTGATTTTGATGCTTTTGCCAGGTCTGATACACATTAAGACATTGTGTCTTGCGATAGGCGTCCCAGGTTTGCTGAGATAATTCCAGTGATTTTAGCAATGCCTTGTTATCAGCATGGCGTCGTTTAATGATGGTTAAGTCACTCACCATATGATCAATCGCTGATTGTAATTTTTCATCTAAACAACTTTGCTGCGCCTCGGCACTCGTCATTGGGCATAGTGCTTGTGCATGAGTCAGTGGTGAGACAATAAAAAGCAGGCTAAATAAAAAATATTTCATGGTTTAGAGTTTATCAATATCCAGTAAAATCTGTTTTGCTAATGTTTCCATTCGCTCCAGACTGATATCCGCTTTTTCCAGAAAGTCATCAGTATAAAACTTAGGGTCAGCCCAATGCTTGCCGGTGATATGACAGCGTTTAGCGAGTTTGTTAAGTCCCAGATCCTCTAAATCAAAGCCAAGTTGCGTCCAGTATTTGGCTAGATGCCGCTCGGTCGCATGGTCAGTTTGTTGCGTATCTTGTATCTGTCTCACATAAACACTGGTTTCGCGAGCTGCAATAATCACATTTCTCAGCGCTTTTCTGGATTGTTGCTGACGTGCCTCACCAGCACGATTGAGATTTGCTAGCCAGCGTTGTATATGTTTAAAAATTTCCCATAATAATTTGGGATTAATCGCATCCATGACGTTTTTATTTATGTGTCTAAGATTAAGCGCATCGGAATCATGGCTGAATGAGTAAAGCCTTCATCCTGATACATTTTTTGTGCAATGGCGTTATCAGCATCGGTTAATAGCGTCATCCGCAGGCAACCTTGTTGTCTGGCAAAATTCACAGCCGCATTCAACAAAGCTGAGCCAAAGCCTTTACCCCGATGTTGTTCATCAATGACCATATCTTCCAATAAAGCGACTTTACCGCCCATGGCGGTTGAGGTCAGATATAACAAACTGACAACGCCAACCACTTTTGACTGATGTTTGATAAGTAAAAAATGGCCTTTGTCTGGATGCCTGAGAATATCACTGACCGCGTGCATTTGTTTCTCTGGCTGTGGCTCAAAGTCGGCCTCCTGTGTGAACAGAACGGTTAACAAATGTGTGATGGCATTCAGATCAGTTAATGTCGCTTCTGCAATGATGTGGTTGGTCATTTAGCGTTAACCTTAGGCTCAGTTTATGTTGATTATGTTCGTCGTATTCAAGGTCAATTGATAGTAGCATGACCCTTAATCAGAACGTTATATCATTTCGACAAAAAGGGAGACACCACCATGGCTGACTGGTTAACGGCAACTGTAGTTGAAAATAAGCAATGGACTGATCGATTGCACTCGTTAAGACTGAATGTTGATTATCCCATGTTTAAAGCTGGTCAATTTACCCGTTTAGCGTTGGAGATTGACGGTGAACTTGTCAGCCGACCTTTTTCTTTGGTGAATAGTCCTGATACGAGACCGCTCGACTTTTATTTTATTGAGGTACTGGATGGCTTACTCTCTACCCGACTCGCTAAACTGAAGCCTGGCGACGAAATTTTTGTGGCACCCAAAGCCGCGGGCTTAATGACCTTGGATCAGTTACCCGAAGGAAAGCATCTCTATTTACTGTCAACCGGGACTGGGGTGGGTCCGTTTCTTTCTATTCTGAACTCAGCTGAAGTCTGGCAGCAATTTGAAAAGGTGGTATTGGTTCATGCCGTCAGATATCAAAATGAGCTGACATATCAGGCGACGATTGACGCGATAGAAGCAGCACACAGCGAGCAGTTTATGTATGTGCCTTTTGTCAGCCGTGAGGCCGCACCGGATGTATTATCAGGTCGTATTCCTCAAGCTGTTGAAGATGGTCGCTTTGAAAAACGCACAGGCCTAAAGATCAATGCAGATGATAGTCAGGTGATGTTGTGTGGTAATCCGGATATGGTCTTGGAAACAATGGATGTATTAATCAATACACATGGTTTGAAAAAACATTCGCGACGTGATCCAGGCCAAATCAGTATTGAGAAATATTGGTAATAGATAATTTACAGCTGAATTTGTGAGCAAACTCACTATTGAGAAATATTTGGTTTAGCCGATATCTTGTATACAAGATAAAATTAGTCAAACAAAGTCATTGCTGCTCATGATGAAGTGAGTATTTCAAGAAGGTAAATGAGTCTTGACGACCAAAAATATTTATTCAACTCTTTCAGTCATTCCTAACACGAAACTACATAAGCTACATTTTGATCAGGGTTTGACTCTGATTGAACTCATGATCGTAGTCGCTATTTTGGGCGTGCTCGCTATGATTGCTGTTCCCAGTTATCAACAATATAAAGAGGAAGCGGATAGACAGTTAGCCATTGCTGACTTAACCGAAGTACGCTTTTATATTGAACGATTTTATGCAGAAACAAATCGTTTTCCAGCCGACATCACGGAGCTAGGTAACTTACCTAACAATGGTAATGATCCGTGGGGAAATCCATATGTATATCTCAACATTGCCAATGCGGGTCCAGGGATTAAAGGCCAAGTGAGAAAAGATAAAAAACTTAACCCTATTAACACCCAATACGATTTCTATAGCAAAGGCAAAGACGGGGTGACTAAAAAACAAATATCCAATAAAGACAGTCTCGATGACATCATTATTGCGAGAGACGGTTTGTTTATCGGCGTAGCAGAAGACTTTTAAGCTAAGTCATGCTGACACGTTCTCTTTTTAGCAAAAATACCGTAGCCAAACGCCTCTATTTAGCCTTTATTTTAGCCACGATTATTCCTGTGAGCATTTTAGGGATCGTCTCGTTTTATCAAGTTAATGGTGAACTGGAAGAACAAGCGTTTTCTGGGCTACGCAAAAGCAGTAAAGATTATGGTTTGCGTTTGATTGACCGTTTCGTGGTAGCTGAGAGCGCACTTAAACTACTACAAAACAGAATTCCAAAATTAACGCTGGCACATGATTCCGCCATTCTCGAAGAGCGAATTGGCATGCTCTTTAGTCACATTGTTGTATCAAAACCAACTGGCAATCAATACATTGTAGGTGAACAGATATTACTTCCCACACTCAGCACTGATGAGCAGCGTGTGATTAGTTTAGGAAGGACGGTTATCAAAGCCGTTGATGAGGATGAGTCCATTGCATTGTGGATTGCCATTCCTCAGCTAGGGCTGCAAGACCATTTGCTTATGGCCCGCCTCAAAGGGGATTCTATCTGGGAACAGGAAGTGCTGGGTGCAAATGAGCTGCTAGTCTATGGTGAGAATGGTCAGTTATGGTTTAGCACTGCTGAGCACAATGTCTTACCAGAAGAATTGCAACAGGAGGTGTTGTCCAAAAGCAGTGGTACATTTAAGTGGGAGGATAATGTTAACGGCAGTGTATTGGCCGGTTTTTGGCATACGCCACTGCGTAATATGTTTGAAGCACCGAATGCCATCATTGTTCAAATACAACTCGAGGATATTGCGCTGTCAGCGAATGCGCATTTCAAATCATTTTATCCACCTGTGATTATGCTTGCTGTCTTGGTAGTGTTGCTTTCCGTAACGAAATTAATCTCTCGATATTTAACACCTCTTTCAGCTCTTCAGGAAGCCACCGAAAAGCTAGTCAAAGGTGACTTTTCTTATCAGGTAAAAGTCGACAGTGAAGATGAGTTTCAGTCTCTTGCTAACTCCTTCAACAACATGACTCGACATATTCAAACTCAATTTGATATTCAGTCGACAATGGGGGAGATAGACCGACAGATTTTATCTGTTCGAGATGCGAATGAAGTGGTAGAAACGGCTATGACTCGGTTACCTGAAACACTTGGTGTCGATATGATGGCCATCGCAAGTGTTAAACCCAACTCATTGGCGATTGAAAAGCTTTATTTCCGCGTTGGTCTACAGCCGACTCAAATTGTAGATAAGCCCAGTGTCCTTAGTCATGAGGACTATCAACATTTGATTTCTGAACAAAACCGTATTTTTATTCTTGCCAGTAGTGAATTGCCCGCTTATTCGTACATTAGAAAAATAATGCAAGAGCAGCATTTTTATTATCTCGTGGTGCCAGTGATTGTTAACGAACAACTAACGGCTATCGTTGGTTTTGCCTATCATCAACTGTCAGCTATCACTCATGAGGTGAAAAATACGGCGAGAAACTTCGGCGATCGAATTGCTGTAGCTTTATCTAATGCCGCCTGGGAAGAGAAACTTTATAATCAGGCGCATTATGACGGACTGACAGGATTAGCGAACCGCCGTGTTTTAAATGAATATTTGAAACAGGCTGTGGCCAGAGCCAAGCGAGATGAAACTAATTTCTGTGTGCTATTTATTGATCTTGACCGTTTTAAGAGTATCAACGATTCGATGGGACATGCTGCCGGTGATAATTTACTCGTAGATGTTGCCAAGCGCCTTGAAAACAATTGCAGAGAGACTGACCTGGCGGTTAGAGTGAGTGGCGATGAGTTTGTTATTCTGCTAACCGAGTTTGATGACGAACAAGCATCTGTTTCCATCTCTAGCCATATTGCTAAGAAACTAATATCGACATTAGCTGAGCCATACCACATCAATGGACAAACATTGCACATCTCGGCAAGTATTGGTATAGCCATTTTTCCAGATGATGGTAATAACCCTGACGCTATTTTAGAACACGCTGATGCGGCTATGTATCACGCGAAATCAGCTGGTCGAGCAAATTTCCACTTTTATCAGTCGGCAATGACATCAACAGCCGTTGAAAATCTCAAGCTGGAAAATGATTTGCGTCAGGCATTAGATAATAATGAATTAGTCGTTTATTTTCAGCCGAAATTCGATAGCGAACAGGAAATAGTTGGTGCTGAAGCATTAATTAGGTGGATGCATCCTGAACTTGGCATGGTATCCCCAGCCAAGTTTATTCCCATTGCTGAGCAGTCATTATTAATTATAGATATTGGTCGCTGGGTGTTTGAGCAGTGTTGCGATCTTATTAATGAATTGAGTGATAAAAATCTGACTATTGTTCCCATTGCGGTCAATTTATCGGCAGTAGAATTTAATAGAGATGATCTTATTTCCCATCTGCTTGGGATATTGGATAAAACTCAGACAAACCCTAATTATATTGAGTTAGAACTTACCGAAAGCGTCGCTTTAACCAACAAAGATATCTGTATTCAGCGAATGACTGCATTACGAGAATCAGGAATGAGTTTAGCGATGGACGATTTTGGCACCGGATTTTCATCTTTATCATACCTTCAGGAACTACCACTTAATACGCTAAAAATTGATCAACAATTTGTCAGAAATATTGAGTTAGGTGAAAGCAGTCAGGCAATCGTAAAAGCAGTAATGGCCTTGGCAAAAGGTCTGTCTATGTCAGTTGTTGCCGAAGGTGTGGAAACACCAGAGCAATTTAATTTTCTGGCTGAAAATGGATGCGATTTTTATCAAGGCTATCTGTTAAGTAAACCCATACCCAAAGTTGATTTTATGGCAAAGTTAGAGGCCAAAAAATAGATAACAGCAGGTTTCTATACGGGATATCAATAAATCATATTGCTCATGATGATTTGGTGTATTGTTCTCATCTTCTATCTTTAGAAGAATGATAAGCTGATGTTCTTACTGATGTTGTTGGTAACTGATTAGATGAGGTTGATTGCCTTTGATTACTTCAGAGCTATCGCCATATTATGCATCGTTGCCGGACATTCTATTAGCTACAAATCCATCACCAGTTTTGATGAAAGAGTCATAGCGAATTTAATTCAGGGCGGCTCACCACTGTTTGTCTTTATCTCTGGTTTTTTCTTTCATCATATTTTTTACAGGCAGTTTGAATATAGCTCGTTCATGCTGAAGAAAGTTAAAAATGTCTTGTCGCCTTATCTGTTCTTATCCTCCCTAGCACTCATTTATTATTTAAGTTCAGGTATTTCTCTACCGGATGCAAAAGAGTTAGGCGTGTCATCCCTGACGGACTGGCAAGATTATATAGGCATGATTAGCTTGTACCTTTGGACAGGCAGAACGTCATTTGCTTATTGGTATATTCCTTTTATTATGCTGATATTTTTGATGTCGCCTTTGTTTATCAGTTACATTCGCCAGAGTCTAAAAACGCGTTTGGTAATATTCATTATCGCTTTAATATTGGCAATGATTGTCCATCGTCCAGCAGGTAATTTGTCTCCGTGGCATGCCGTTATGTATTTTTTACCGATGTATTTATTAGGCATTCTGGTCTCGATGCATTGCGAATCTGTGCAGCGATATCTACATAACAAGGCATTCATTCTCGGAATCACAGTGGTATCGTTGGCGATACTTCAAGCGATGGTTTATCCCGGCTTTGGCAATCTGCATAAATTACATCCATTTACCTTTGATGGCTTAGATATCCTGATTTTGCAGAAGATAGTTTTATGTTTTTTCTTTTTATCTTTGCTAGAAAAACTGAGCGAACATCAGCCTCAGAATCCTTTGTTGAGGTTATTAGCTGATGCTAGCTTTGCCATTTATTTTATTCATCCTTGGGTATTGATTGCCTTAGTCGGGTATCAGAGGTTACCCCATCTGGAACAGATGAGCGGATTGGTTCAATTTATTATTACCTTTCCGCTCACAATATTGATTAGCCTGACATTAGCTTATGTTATTAAGCGATGTATCGGTACATACAGTCGCTTTTTAACGGGTTGGTAAGATTATCCTAGTCGCCCTGACACACTATTGATAAAGGCATCCTGGATCGTTTCATCACCATTATAGAGTTCATCAATCTGATTGATGGATTCAGTATGCTTCAGGCAAAACTGAATACAGGCGGCTACGTCAGCTCGAGTAATCACGTCTTTATCAGCATGACCTGTTCGTTGTGTGGAAATATGGCCAGTCGCCTTATCATCAATCAGTTTGCCTGGTCGCAAGATGGTGTAGGGGACACCACTGGTTAATAAATACTCATCAGCAAAGTGTTTGCAGATATTGTAGTGTTTTATCGCTTCGGTGCCTGCTTCAGGATTACCGGCATCTCTGGCACTTACCATAACAAATTGTTTTATATTATGTTTCTTTGCCATGTCGATAGCTTTTACGGCGCCCCATAGATCAATCAAGATGGTCTTATCTGCTCCAGTTTTTCCTCCTGAGCCCGCTGTGAAAACGACTTTATCGCAGTCAGCAAAGGCATCATCAGGTAGCGGTGCTTCCAGATCAGTAATCATTGTTTCAGCCCCCAAGTCTTGAAAAAAGGGGCTTGCTGTGAATGTCGAATCATGGCTTTAACAGGACTATTCTCAGCGCAGAGTAATTTGACCAGTTGTTTTCCAATCTGGCCATTCGCACCAATAACTAATGTTTTACTCATCGCTTTCCTCCTGAAGTCTTAACGTCAATATAACTATTACTCTAACATGGCCACCTGTTTTACTAATATGTCCATAAGTGTTGACGTAAAAAATATATGTCGAATACTATCGACATATGAAAATAGAAAATGCACTTAGCGCTTTTGATGCCCTGTCACAGGAAACACGCCTCCAAGCTTTCAGATTACTTGTTGAAGCTGGTCCGCAGGGAATGGCTGCCGGTGCTATCAGTAATGCACTGGGTATTCCACACAACACCTTATCATTCCATCTGACTCACCTGAGCCAAGCTAAATTAGTTTCGTCACGTAAACAAGGCCGTTCGATCATTTACCTCGCTAATTTTGAACAGATGAGAGAGTTGATCGCCTTTATGGTTCAAGATTGTTGCAGCAGTGATATGGCCCGATTACATCAGGCTGACAATATTGACTGTGCCGTTGTGGAACTGGTTGATTGTTGTAAACCTCAATCCGATAAAACAGAGAGTTGAAATGAAAAGGATATTGGTTTTATGCACAGCAAACTCATGTCGGTCCATCATGGCGGAAGCATTGATTAACCATCTCAAAGGTGAGGAATATCATGCTATGAGTGCGGGCAGTCAGCCCGCAGGGTATGTTCACCCCAAATCGATTGAGACACTAAGAAAACATGGCATTGCCCCGGGAAGTCCTGTCAGTAAATCCTTGGATGAGTTTGCTGGTCAGTCTTTTGATTACGTTATCACCGTTTGTGATCAGGCCGCTGATGAAATATGTCCAATTTTTTATGGTGAGTACCGGAAACTACATTGGAGCACGCCAGATCCGGCAAAAGTACAAGGCACTTCCGCGGCGCTAGACGCGGCTTTTGATGAGGCTTTTCAATTATTAAAAACATGTATCAAGAAGGAATGGGTATGAAGCAGGAGTCGACTTCAGCGATAGGCTTTTTTGAACGCTACCTGTCCGTTTGGGTGGGCCTTTGTATTGTGGCAGGTGTGGGCCTTGGGTCGTTATTTCCAGGCGTCTTTCAAACAGTAGCTGCATGGCAATATGCCAATGTAAACCTAGCCGTGGCTGTGTTTATCTGGTTAATGATTTATCCAATGATGGTCAATGTCGATTTTGCGTCGATTAAAGATGTTGGCAAAAAACCAAAAGGATTATGTCTGACGCTGGTGGTGAATTGGCTCATTAAACCCTTCACCATGGCCGGACTCGGTATTTTATTTTTTGAGATTTTATTTGCAGGTTGGGTTGATCCGCAATCAGCAAAAGAATACATCGCTGGGATGATTTTGTTGGGTGTAGCCCCATGTACCGCAATGGTGTTTGTCTGGAGCCAACTGGTCAAAGGGGATGCGAATTACACCTTAGTACAAGTCTCCATCAATGATTTGATTATGGTCTTTGCCTTTGCACCCATTGCTGCATTTTTATTGGATATGACCAATATAATTGTGCCGTGGCAAACTTTATTTTTATCCGTGGTCTTGTATGTGGTCATACCATTAATCGCAGGTTATCTCACGCGTAAACTTCTTGATAGTAGTCAGGAACATCATGAAATAGCGCGTTTCACACAAACCATAAAACCTTATTCAATCATGGGTTTATTGGCGATGGTGGTTTTACTATTTGGTTTTCAGGCTGAAACTATTCTGGACAAACCCTTAGTTATTGCTTTGATTGCTATTCCGTTGTTGATTCAAAGCTACGGTATTTTTGCTATTGCATATGGCTGGGCTTATTTATGGAAAGTGCCGTTTAATGTGGCCGCACCAGCGGCTTTGATAGGCACGTCCAATTTCTTCGAGCTGGCGGTGGCCGTGGCGATTAGCTTATTCGGCCTGCATTCTGGTGCAGCCTTGGCGACAGTTGTTGGCGTGTTGGTCGAAGTACCGGTAATGCTATCTCTGGTCGCTCTGGCATTGAAAACAAAACAAGCTTTCAGAGATTGAAATGAGTATCACTCTTTACGAGATTGGTTGGTATGAAATGTATCATCTAAAAGTAAAAGACATCGTATGTACTGTGTCTTTTAATTAAACTCAGGGCATTGAAAATGAATCGCTTGTTCTAAATCTAACGGCTGACTGATGAAATAGCCTTGTATTTTTTTAATGCCAAGCCGCACCAGTTCATGGAATTCCTCTTCAGTTTCTACTCCTTCGGCTAACACTTCACAGGCAGTTTCTTTGGCATAAGCAATTAATGCGGCGGTAAGTGCTTTTCTGGACGTATCGGTATCAATATTTCTGATCAGGCTGATATCTAATTTGATGATATCTGCACCCAACTCAAGTATGTGCTGGAAGTTGGAATAGCCTGCCCCGACATCGTCAATGGCAAGACGTACACCTTGATTACGTAATGACTCGACAGCATTTCTGAATGCGCGATAGTCTGTTATCTGAGCATGTTCTGTGACTTCAAGGACAATTTTTTTGTCCAGAATATGTTGAGTTAATGCGCGCTCAACAGCACCATTTATCACGTATTCAGGTGAAATATTTAATGAGAAACTGGTGTCGTTAGAGAAAGCACTCATCTTATCAATGGCAGCCTCAATAGCCATGATTTCAAGTTCTTCCCCTAAGCCAACCGATTCTGCTTGCTGAAACCAGATATCTGGAGTGAGATAGGGTGTACTGGTAAAACGCGATAAACATTCATAGCCGATGACTTTTTGTTGGTCCACATGAAATACAGGCTGGAAGACGGTTTTTACCTCATGATTATTTAATACTTCGGTGATGCGTTTTTTTATTTGGTTGTCTTCTTGTTTCTTGTGCAATTGCTTGTCAATATGGCGTGCAGCAATATCAGCAAATATTTTCATGAGCGCCAGATCTCGTTCATTCAGACTATCGTTTGGTGTATGGCTGAAGCAGCAAAACGTGCCGTAAACCTCACCATCATTCAGCACAATAGGGGCGCCTAGGTAGCTACCAATTTGCAACTCTTCAGTAATAGGCATCACTTTAGTTATATGGTTTTTTGATGTGTCTTGGATAACTTCGTTCAGTTCACCTTCAATAATTCTCTGGCAATAAGTGTGTTCGGTTGGATCGGCGTGCCCAGGGGTGAGCGGTGAATCAGGATAAGCAGTATCAACGATTTCGATTTTTCTCATATCATCAGTAATTTCTGATATGAACGCGACGTCCATGTCCAGATGTTTACGGATAACAGACAAAATATAGCTGAGGTTGCTAGTAATTTCTGACGCTTCTGACAGGGCTATTTCAGTTTCTAAGCCTTGGAGGATGGTGTCTCTCATTATCATAAAACTCGTCTACGTATGGGCTTGAAATTATCGTTTCATTGCATATTTACCAATATTTTATATTTTGTCGAGTCTCAAGGTTTTAACAAGGATTAATTTGAAGGCCTCAATAACTTTAGGCTAGATAAGCGTTATAGCGCATAAGCCCAGCAATGCAACGTTCGCCAATAGACCAATCATGAAAAAGAGTGTTCTTGGGCTTGGATTTTTTTCAGTGGCAATTTTGTAATATAACGCCATATGAAAAATTCGGGCGATGGCAAATACCCAAATAAAAATACCTGTCCATAGGGCATTAGCGCCGATAAGAATCGCCATAAAAGACGTCCCGAGCATCAAAGGCAGGTTTTCGAGTGAGTTCATAAAGGTTCGATGAGCACGGAAAACAAAAGAGGAGTGACTTAGGTTGTCATCAATTTTCCCAGGCACAGCACCGGGTTGAGAGGCTTTGGATTTACTGGCTATAAACCACTGGATTAACAGAGTTAATAAAATGATAAATAAACCGGTAAAGGCTAAATGGTAGATGTTCTCTAATGTCATGATGTCTCCGTTTAGTTTTGGGCAATCAGGGCAACCGCACCAAGTATAGCCAGCAGCCATAGCACGCCACCGATAAGTAAGGCACCGTATCCTCTCCAGTCATAGCGTGAGTTGATACTGCCAATAGGATCGTCTTTCAGCATATTGATTTTATCTTGTAGCTCTATCAGCGGATAAGCACTGAGGTAGAACATTATCAACCAGATAATATTGAAATATGGCGGCACGACTTGGTTATCAGCCAAGGTGCTTGCCAGGTTGCCAAGAACGACCAGTAAAACAAACATGGTTGCAAGAGGTGTTTATTCTCGGGAATATCCTGACGTAACATACTTTGCTTGATGCGTTTCGTTAATGCATGAGCAAAAAATAGAGAATATGCCACGCATGACAGGCATGATTTTGTCATCGATATAAGGCTGCTGAAGTTTCCAGTTTTTATAAAACCAGTAGATACCATATAAACCGAATGTGGCGAGATAAAGCCACTTTAGCTTAGTTGTGGATACCGAAAAATAAGCTTGATCCCCTGCAGCAGGGTTGCTATCCGTTTCCATAACGGTTTGAGGTGTTTGTGTTTCTAATTCCATTTTAGCCTCGTATTAATAAAATAAAACGCTGTTATTTGCTCTGAAGAATGGCATGTCCGTATGAATTATCAATGGCGCATCGCCAGATATCATCGCTGTTTTTGACAAATACATATGTGGCTTGTCTTGTGGTCGGTTCAGCATCAGGCGCAGAGATAATGGTGTTCGCCAATACGAGGGCGGTATCGCCAGTTTCTAAAATCTCTAACGCTTCCTGTGTGACCTGTAAGCCATGCAGAAAGTAAACAGCAATTTTTTCAAATGCCTGACAAATCTGAGCTTTGCCCACCGCATTCATGCCGGGTTGTACTACTAACACCGCATCGCCAGTGTAAATATCTAATAATCTATCAAAGTCTTCCGCCATGATGGCTTGGTCTGCTGCTTTGATCTGTCTGATGATGGGATGTTCCTTCATTTGGTTTTCCCATTCCAATTGAGCGTATAGAGTTCAGTCCGTCTGTCTTTTAGGTTATTCACCGAGCCTTCACTTCGAGTCAACTTGAGTTTATCCAAGTCCAAATCTGAAAACATGATCATTTCGGTATTCGGTGTGGTTTCTGCCATCACGGCATCGTGTGGATAGGAGAAATCAGAAGGGGAGAACACGGCCGCCTGAGAATATTGGACATCCAGATTTTCTACCTGAGGTAAGTTACCGCAACTACCACAAATCACCACATAACATTCATTTTCAATGGCACGTGCCTGGGCACAATGACGAACACGTAGATAACCATTTTTGGTATCAGTCCAGTAGGGTACAAAAAGAATATCCATATCCTGTTGTGCCAACAAACGAGCCAGTTCAGGAAATTCGACGTCATAACAAATCAATATGCCAACACGCCCTGCATCTGTTTCAAAGACCTGTAACTGGTCGCCACCTTCAATTACCCAGTCGCGCCGTTCATGAGGGGTGATATGCACCTTAGTTTGTCTCTCAATCGTGCCATCACGACGGCAGAGATAACTGACGTTATAGAGCACATCGTCTTCTAATAACGGCATGGAACCTGTAATCACATTGATGTTGTAACTGACCGCCATTTGCGACATTTCTGTTTTAAAGCGTTCAGTAAAGCTCGCTAAAAAACGAATCGCTTCGGTCTGATTGCGTTGGTCGGGACTAAGTCCCATCAACGGGGAATTAAAGAACTCAGGAAACAGGGCAAAGTCACTTTTATAACTCGATAAGGCATCAATAAAATATTCGACCTGACTTAACAATTCTTCAACAGACTCAACTTCACGCATCTGCCATTGAATGGCACCAATGCGAACCTGAGTTTTACGGGTTTCAATCACCGTGCTTTCAGGTTCATAAAAAATATTGCGCCACTCCAGCAAAGTCGCGTAACCCTGAGACTTTTCATCTTCAGGCAGGTATTGTTTTAATAGGCGCGTGACCTGAAAGTCATTCGATAATTGAAAGGTCAGAATGGGGTCATAAATACGTTTGTTTTTAACCGCTTCAAAATACTCAGCGGGCGTCATTTCTTCAGCATATTGATGATAGTTTGGAATACGACCACCGGCCAGAATTGCTCTCAGGTTATGTTGTCTGCATAACTCTTTGCGCGCTTCGTATAAACGCCTTCCCAGACGATAGCCTCGGTAATCAGGATGAATCAAGACATCCAGCCCATACAAAGCATCACCATTTTTATTATTCAGAATGGTTTCTTTTTTGCTGATTAAATCATCATAGGTATGTGGGTTACTAAAGCGTTGGTAATTCACCTGTACTGACAGAGCGACCCCAATGATAGTGTCATGATCAATGATACAAATCTGACCTTCAGGTAGGTCATCAATCAGTTTGAAAATAGTATGTTCCGGCCAGGCGCCACCAATATCATCGTAAATTTTATCCATCAATAGTTTGAGCTGAGGGTAATCAGATTTTTCCAAATTACGAATCTTGATGTGCAGATCTTCAGGCATAACATTCCTTTATCAGTTGACGCATACAGCATAGGCGAGTGATTGATAATATAAAAGCCAGTGTGAAAAAAATTTGATAATGTCAGTGATAACTTATGGAAATAAGTCATCTATCGAGCACTACTCGGCACTTCTTGGTATATTTTAGCCATAGCCAGTCTTTAAACAACGGAGTTGAGCATATGGCTTCAGTGAGTTTGTCGGATTTATCTATTGTGCTGGTGGAGCCTTCTGCCACTCAACGCAAAATTATTGTTAGCCATCTTCAGCAGGCAGGTGTGTATAACATTGAAGGTGTTGCAACGGGGATGGAAGCATTAAAAATCATGATGCAATATCCGCCTGATTTAGTTATCAGTGCTTTGCATTTACCTGATATGGAGGCTGCAAAGCTGATTGCCCTCGCTCGCAAGTTCAAAAATGAAACCACTACATACTTCATGCTGGTATCAAGCGAAACGCGTTTTGAAGAGCTGGATGATGTCCGTCAGGCTGGTATTGTGGCGATGCTACCGAAGCCATTTAATAGCCAGGATTTAGAAAAAGCCCTGGCAACCACTATCGACTTTATGGAACCTGCCAGACTGGAACTGGAAAACTATGATATCCAGGAACTGAAAGTGCTGGTGGTTGATGATAGTCTGACTGCCCGAAACCATATTACCCGTGTACTGAAAAACCTAGGAATGGCGATTATATCCAAAGCGAATGACGGTGCAGCGGCAGCAGAAGTCATTAAAAATAATGAGTTTGATTTGATTTTTACCGACCTGAATATGCCGAATATGGATGGCAAGCAATTAGTCGAATATGTCCGTCAAGAGCTCAATAATGCATTTTTACCTATCATCATGGTCACCAGCGATGACGATGCTGCCCGTTTAGGTGAAGTCAAAGCCGCAGGTGTGACCGCTATCTGTGATAAACCGTTTGAGCCTGAAGCAATTCGCCAATTATTAGTCAGCGTTCTTGATGAGAGCTGAGATCAGCTCTAGCTATTGCCCGGTCTGGGGTTAGTACTTTTTCCTCATCGATATTGCCTAGCAAAGGTTACTTTTAAGTAACTAAGTCTCTGAAAAGTGCCGTCTTGCGGCACTTTTTTATCCTTTCTACGATGTTTCTAACAAGCAAGGTATTTCATTGCTTTTCATTCTTTCAAAAGAGTAGAGGAAACAATCATGGCGGGCAGATTAGACAATAAAGTCATTTTAATAACAGGGGCTGGCGGCGGACTCGGTAGTGAGCAGGTTCGGATGATGGCAAAAGAAGGTGCCAAAATTGTGGCAGCTAATTTAAAGCAGGATCCGATCATTGCCGATGGACAAGCTGCCGATGCTCTGTGGAACAAAACGCTTAAGCTGGTTGAGGAAATCAAACAGAGCGGGGGAGAAGCGATTGCCGTAGCCCTCAACGTGACCAAGGAACAAGACTGGGAAGATGCTGTTGCAGAAACCGAAAAGCATTTTGGTCGTCTGGATGTATTGGTTAATAATGCTGGCATTTATTATCACGCAGGCTTACTTGAGCATACTGTCGAAAAGTTTTACCAGATAGTCAATATAAACCAACTCGGCGTTTTATTAGGAATGAAAGCGGCCGTGCCGGCCATGAAACGCGCAGGCGGTGGTTCTATTGTTAACTTTTCATCTATCTATGGCATTGCGGGAGCAGGTGTATCGACGGCTTATCAGAGTACGAACGCTGCTGTCAGATTAATGACCAAGTCAGCGGCGTTGGAATTTGTTGGCGACAATATTCGAGTTAATGCCATTTGTCCCGGTATGTTCGATACCAATTTATTTGAAAGCAGTGTGCCAAAAGAAGAATGGGACGCTCTTATCTCAATGGTGCCGATGAAACGCTTTGGTAAACCTCATGAAATTGCCTACGGTACGATTTTTCTGGCGTCTGATGAGTCTTCGTTTATGACTGGCACAGATTTGGTGATAGATGGTGGTTATACCTGTCCTTAGAACGGGTTAATAGTGAAGCCAATGAGAGAAAGAATATCTCTCATTGGTTTTTAAGATTATTTACTGCATGTTCCAGTTTTTGCCATGTTTAAAGAGCTAATGTCTTTTTTGCCTTTTTCTTCATCAACAAGTTCTACACCGGCACCACCCACAAAAACACCTATTTTCATATACTGTCTAATGAAATAGTTTTTGCCAGTTTCGGTATTCAACAATAAGTCGTTAGGTGAGAACTCTGATTCGGTAGCAATTTTATGCTGCTCATCACCTTTTACTTCTTTGTAAAAGAACATGTCTGGAGCAGTTTCACCCAGGCAATCTCCATCAACCCATACGTCTTTTTTGAGTGCGCCTCCAAAACTACCTGAGCGATAAACATACAAGCCTGAATTACCTTCTGAGGGAGACTTGAATTGTTTTGCCAGATCGCTGTTTTCTTTGCTTTCCATTGGAACAGAAGCGCAACCAGATAGGAATGTTACTGCTATCAAAACAGCAGCAAATAATACTTTTTTCATCTACTTTCCTTGTTTTTAAATTTAAATGGGAACAATAAACCTTAATTTACGCAAGGTCATTTAAGGTTGATTTGATAATAACGGAAAAACTGTAGAATGAAAAAATTATATCTCCGAACTTTGATGTGCTTCCTTTATCGGCCCTTGTGCCAATATCCAGGCCATGATCAGGAAAGTCAGCATGCCTAACAAGATACTTTGGAAAGTCACGCCAGCATCGATCATAAAACCCAAAAATGCCGGTGCGATACCAGTAGAAAACACTAAAAAAGCCGACTTCAACGAACGCACCTGACCTAAGTGATCTCGGCCCCATAGTCGAACCAATAACGTATCCCCAATCGGCGAAGACATACCTAATGCTGTGCCAGCCCCAAGCATTAAAATCCAGATACCCATATCTCCACCAACGGTAGCGGCAATTAATAAGGCTAAAGCAAATGGAATCAGGTAAAGTTTTGCCAACGTGGTGGCACCGTATTCATCAATCCAACGCCCCCTAATAACGCTCCGGGAAAACGAGCGATACCTAATCCTGTTAAGGCCAAAGCATATGTCGTCGGGCTGGCGAGTAAATCTTTTGTCATCTGAGCTTGATAGATAAAAATGCCTGTCAGGGTAATGGGTAATACCATCAGCATTGGCAGTAATAACCAGAAACGTAGATCACGGGTAGGGCTGGGTCCTGCGTCTTTATGTTGTTTATGCTCGTTCTTTTGACGTGGTGCAGGAGGCCAGTCAACAAATAAAATCAGTAAAGCCCAGAGCCCAATAAGCACGGCAAGAATACTCCACCACACCTGCTGCCAGCTAAAACTGACAGCCATTAAAGCAATAATAGGCGGTAATATAATTTCACCTGTTGGCATGCCCAGCGTGACAAGCCCCAGTGCTTTACCTCGATTAGTAGAGAATTCACGTCCGGCAAGTGTGCTGCCAAAATGAGTCATCAATCCCTGTCCACATAAGCGCTGCAAGCCTAAGCCAAACACACATAAGCCCCACCAAGGGGATAAGGTGAGCATTAATACGCCAATCGTTAAAACAATAAGCACGCTAAGTACATAACGACGCGGCGCTATCCAGTCGATTTTTGGACCAAAGTGCATGACCAAAAAGCCACTGATCATCGTAATCACCGCGTAGATAGAGCCAAACTCACCGGCAGATATATTAAGATATTCGCTGATATCAGTCCGAAATAAACCAATAAAAAAGCTTTGTCCAAGATTACCGGTAAACACTGCCAGATAAGCAGCAGCAATCAGACCAAAATGATTTTTTAACAACCCGGCATAACTGAGTCGGATATCAGAGTCCATAAGAAGTCCTGTCTGAAAAGAATCTTTGATAGAAAATAGAGGATAGATTATTTTTGATTCTATTCTACCAGCCTGACATTCAATTCAATCACCACATTTATTGATAGTCATGAGTGTGTTCTAATTTGTGTCTGATGTGCTGAGTTGTTATGGTTGCCAGCCATTATCTTTTTCGCAATATATAATTTGGCTTAACTTCAGGAGAACTTTGTGCCAAACGTCCGAACGTATTTTTTATTGCCCCAGGTATTACTTCTCACTGTATTTTTGCTGGGTTTGGCTTCACCAACGCAATCGATGGCGAATGCTGCTCCATCTTCTACAAGCTTGCAGAATCCAAAATCGGGTGAATCACAAGCCGATGTTTACCGAAGTTTAGCCAACTTAATTGAGAATCCTGAAACGCGTGATAAGTTAATCGAAGAATTAAACAATTTGTCAGACAATGCTGATAAGCAAAATGACAAAGAGTCATCGAATAGCGAAAAAAAGCGGAAGATAAAAAGTCTGAGGATTCCCTTGCCGCGGCTATTGCAGAGCAAAGTCAGTCGGTTGTTCAAACCATGATGTCCACCCTTAAAGGTAGTTGGGATGCGATTACCTCTATCTGGACAGGATCTGATAAAACGACTCAAGGTTGGTTTAAGGATCTCATCACTACAGCGATTGTTGCTGCAGCAACTATTCTGAGTTTTATTATATTCAGAATACTGGCTCGGTTTATTTTTCGCAGTACCAACAATTTCGCTATGCGTGAGCATAGTACACATGCTGTTATCATTAAAGTAACCGCGGTCATCATTGCAACAATTGTAGATATTGCTGTAGTGGCATTAGCTTGGCTGGCGGGGTATGGCGTTGCTTTGTTAGCGGTAGGAAAAGTAGGTGATATTGCTGTTTCAGAAACGCTGTTTTTAAATATCTTCCTGGCAGTTGAGCTTACCAAAGTACTGATTAGAGCTATATTTGCAGCAAGAAATGAAGGCTTGCGCTTACTCTCTATTTCCACGGAAACCGCTCGTTACTGGTCGAGCTTCTTTTCTATCATCGTGTCATTAGTTGGTTACGGCACGTTGTTTATTGTGCCATTTCTGGCTATGTCGATTTCAGAAAGTCTGAGTCAATTAGCCAATCTTCTTATTGTTCTCTTTACCATTATTTTTGCTCTAAGCGTGGTCTTTAAAAAGAAAAATACGGTGAAAGAGCAGTTAATCGCTACAGCCAAACATAGCCATTTTAGTGTGAATGATGTCACCTTACGGGTCTTAGCCAAGACTTGGCATTGGTTTGCATCTATCTATTTTCTGGTATTGGGTACAGGGCTTTTAGTTAAATCAGAAGAGGCCTTGCCGATTATTCTGTTAGCGACGATAAAAACAGTTGTAGCTGTTCTGGTCGGTATCGGGGTGATTGCTTTGTTGGATATGGCCTCTGAACATGGCATTACTCTGCCAAAAGCCTTTAAGCAGCACCTGGCAAATGCCGAGAATCGTATTAATGAGCAGCTGCCTCGTGTATTTAAAGTCTTCAAGTTGATAGTTGTTGTGCTGGTTATCAGTGCCATTCTGGATGCCTGGGGCATTGTGAATTTAGCGAACTGGATGAGTTCTGCGACGGGAATGCACGTCATCACCTCAGCCATTTCGATTTTCTTAATTGTGTCAGCTGCAATGCTGACATGGATTGTGCTGGCCAGCTGGATTGAGCATCGTCTCAATCCTGAAGATAGCGGTCATATGCCCAGTGCTAGAGAGAAAACGCTGTTAACTATTTTCAGGAATGCGGTTGCTATCACCATTACGGTGATGACCGTTATGATCGTTTTATCTGAAGTGGGTATCAATATTGGACCGCTGATTGCTGGTGCAGGTGTAATGGGCTTAGCCATTGGCTTTGGTGCACAGAAACTGGTTCAAGATGTGATTACCGGTATATTTATCCAGCTAGAAAATGCGATTAATACAGGTGATGTGGTCACAGCAGATGGTATTACTGGCGTAGCCGAAAAGCTGACTATTCGTTCGCTGGGCTTACGTGATTTGTCTGGTACATTCCATATTATTCCATTCTCATCAGTGGGGACGGTATCCAACTATATGCGAGAGTTTGCATATCATCTCGGTGAGTATGGTGTGGCTTATAGGGAAGATACTGATCAAGTCATCATCAAATTACGTGAAGCTTTTGCAGAATTGATGTCTGATGATGAATTACGCTCTCAAATTCTTGATGATGAGCTGGAAGTACATGGGGTAACAGCTCTAGCAGATAGCTCGGTGAATATTCGAGTCAGAATCAAAACGCTACCTGGTAGTCAGTGGAGTATTGGTCGAGCCTATAACCGTCTGGTTAAACGCCATCTGGATGCTGCGGGTATCGAAATTCCATTCCCACACCTCACTCTTTACTTTGGTGAGGACAAAGAGGGTAAAGCGCCAGCGGCACCTTTGCGCATGGTGAATGAACTTGAAGTGAAAGAGTTATCACATGGTGAAACTGAACAAGAAGAGCAGCCAGACTCTCATTCACATCAGGAAAAAGGAGATAAGCGTTCGAAGTCAGCTAAACCTAACCCGAAATATAAAGGTGACTTCGACGACGGGGAGTAGATGCCATCATACAAAAAAGGCTGACATCATCATGATGTCAGCCTTTTTATATAGCGAGTCTTTACTCTTTCACAAATGTGCCGCGGTCGACATCAGCCATCACTTTTTGTAAGTCAGCTGAGGTTAAGCCCAAGGCGTAACCTAAGACGCCACTGCCAATCACGACATTATCAAATTTTGTCACACTCTCATCGAGTAACACAGTGACGCTGTCAGGCAAAGCAATCGGTGGCACAGCACCTACTACGTAACCAGTCGCTTCTGGCACTTCATCAAACTCGGCCATACGCAGTTTTCGCTCTTCTAGATGCTTTCTTAAAATGCCCCAATCAGCACGACCACCTCCGGCGACAGCCAGCAGCACATAATTATCAGAGCCGGTTTTAAACAGCAGACTACGCACCACAGACTTCGGATCATGACCCTGACTGCTTAACAGCTCTTCCAGATTACGCACCGGTTTTTTGTCTTCGGTTAAGGGGATTTCAATCACCTCAAACGCAATGCCTTGAGCTTCAAGTAAATCAGTGACGGGTGAAGAAATCGGCGTACTCATTGTGCCTCCTGTAAGTGCCATAGTTAAGTTTGGATATTAGTCAGTGTACAGTGAAAATCAGATTTTTGAAGTGGTTGTATTTGTTGGGTTTCATGCTTCAACCCAACCTACGAAAGAGAGTTTTTTTATTGTGTAGGTTGGGTAAAGCGTTAGCGAAACCCAACGATTGATGATTTTCTTTTCGGTATAGCCGTTAATAATGATAGCGGCAGGAAATAATAGTTATAGCACTGTTATCGACGGCATAGACTAATCTATTGATGTCATCGATTCTCCGTGACCAAAAGCCAGACAAGTTTTCTTTTAAGGCCTCTGGTTTTCCTATGCCTTCAAATGGGGAGCGTTTAACATCAGCAATCAACTTATTGATTCGTTTGAGCGTTTTTTTGTCTTGTGTCTGCCAATATAAATAGCTATTCCATGCTTCATCTGTCCATGTCAGCAGTCGTTTACTCATCCAGTAATTTCCGTTCTGCAACTTTTCCTTGTTTATACTGAGCAATGGATTTATTCAGATGCTCAACGTTTGCGGGGGAACGAAGTAAATGAACGGTTTCCATTAGACTATTGTAATAATCTAATGACATTACCACCGCATCCTGAGAGTCTCGACGTGAAATAACTGTGGTGTCGGCATCATTGATAACTCGATCTAAAACAGCCTTCAAACTATTACGCGCTTCTGTAAAAGAAACAACTTTCATATCACACCTTAATATGTACAATTTATTGTACAAGTATAGATAAAAATTCAATACCTGTACAGAAAGTTGTTCAACTCTACAATCTTATTAAAAGTACTGATATAAAAAGAGAAACAGGTAAGAGCGTGAATGATTATGTGCTACGAACCTGCCATGTGGGCTGTTGTGCTGAATCGATAATATTGAAGTCTTCCAACCATTGACGAGCGTCGTCGGCATCTTGTTCAAACCAGGCCTTGGCACTGCCTAGACGAAAGGTATAACCCCAGCGATCCATATCTCTGAGCATACGGGCTTGGCCCATTTGTTGCATATGACCCGCTAATAGAATTTGCAGATAACAGACGCCGTTTTCTTCATCGTAATCACCTTCGGCATCAGTGTGTAAGTTGGCACGACGTTCTGGGTCCATACAGATATAGTGACCAGCTTCGTGTAAGACAGAATGAACCGGGGTGTCAGAACGGACGATGAGTTTATTGCCAATTAAACCGGCTTCACGTTCACCAAAAAAACTGCCTGGAATGGCTTCATCTGCTGAGACTTTCTCTATTTCCAAGCCGTATTTGCTGAGTAGGGTGTGTAGTTGCTGCAACATAAAGTCATTGCAGTTAATAACATCCGTCGGATCAGACACGTCGTGAGTCACCGATAATATGATTGATAACAAGGCCTGCTAAGGTTAAGCCAAAGATAGATGGCATATAACTGACCGTCCCATTTACCGCGCGGGCCCGACCACGGCTGACAGGTTCTGGTGGTAGCGGAGGAAGAGGGGCTTCTAATGAATACACCGTCTGAATGCCTCTGCCAACACCACGTTTACGTAATTGCCCACGCAGATGTTTGGCAAGTTTACAAATGGATGTATCCATTAAATCACCGGTTTTAACCTGAGTAGGATCGAGCTTACCACCGGCACCCATGCTGGCAAAAACCGTCATCTCATTACGCCATGCGGTCTCTAATAAAGCAGCTTTACTGCTTAAGCTATCAATTGCATCTATCACCACGTCATAGCCTTGTGATAATACGGTGGGGATCGACTCTGGTGTTAAAAAGTCGGTGATTAAGGTGACCTGACAGTCCGGGTTAATATCTTTAATACGATCAGCGATGACGTCAGCTTTTAATACATCCACAGTCGAACGTAGCGCAACAAGTTGGCGGTTCATGTTCGAGCCGGAAACTACGTCATGGTCAACCAGTGTCATTTTACCTACACCCATTCTAGCTAAGGCTTCGGCTGTATAGGAACCGACACCACCAATGCCCGCCAGAAAAATATGACTGTTTTGCAGCTTTTCGATGCCTTCATCACCAATCAGAATATGCGTGCGTTCGAACAGGGGATTGGAATGTGCCATGCGTGTTCCTTGAAACCAACAAATTAAGGTTGTCTATTTTCCGTAAATTCATGCAGCTTGGCAAAGACAGTTAGTGCTTGGGGTTAAATGCCTTTACTTCTTCACGTAATGAGGCCAGTGTTTGATCGTCTTGTTGGCGATAGCGCCAAGTTGTAAATTGGGTGGTAATGCTCTCAATTTGCTGCTGATACTTGGGTAAGGCGACTTGAGCGCGTTGGGCAAAATCTTGTGGGCCTTCGTAGTCGGCTTTTGTTATGCCCGTTCTAGCTAATTTCTTACAAAATTGCTGATACAAGGCAACAGCTGGATCATCAGGTGAACGTTTAAACCAGACACCCAACATCATAATGAGTCCGGTGAAAACGAATAAGATCGTCAAGACCAGCGTCATTTTCTTCCAGTTGGGATTGTTCATGCCCAATTTGGATAACAACTCAAGCTGGCGTTCAGGCCCGAAAGACACAACCCACATGTCCCAGGCGGTGTTAAATGCGTTCCAGTTATTTTTGAGACTGTTCCATGCCGCGACGAGTTGACTGTGATTGCCAAGCATTGCAGGTGATTGTCTGCCAGGCGGTAATAGCTGTTCGATGCCTTGTTCAATACGTTGGTGTGACACAGCGGCCGTTGGATCAATTCTTACCCAGCCTCGCTCGGGTAGCCAGACTTCGCTCCAGGCATGGGCATCACGTTGTCTCACAGTGAGAATATTATCAACCGGGTTAATATCTCCACCCTGATAACCCGTGACAATACGTGCCGGAATGCCTGCTGCTCGCATTAGCACAGTAAAACTGGCAGCGTAGTGTTCGCAGAAACCCTCTTTGGTGTTGAATAAAAACTGATCGACAGTGTCGCCATTTAATCTTGGCGGGCTTAATGAATACACAAACCCATCGTTTTTAAAAAATGCTAACGCAGTGTTGATGTACTGCTGAGGTGTATCGGTCTGTTGTTGCCATTGTTTTGCCAGAGCGAGTGTCTGGGGATGTTTGCCTTCGGGTAATTGTAATGCTGCATCAAGGTTCGGTTCTGCTGCTGCATTAAATGTATAAGACGGGCTGGATGTCAGCGAATATTGCGTGCGTTGTTTTATCGGTTTATCACTGTTTAATTGCCCATCGCTGGTGAGGTGGCTTGCCAGGGTTTGTGGCTGTTCTGTTGGAAAATCGAGGGCGAATAACCAGGTTTTATTGTGTGGTTCCAAGGTCATCTGATAGTGGTATGACGATCCTGAAATCTGAATATGGGGGTGTTGTGACTGTAATGGTTTTTCTGCTATTGGCGACCAGACGGTGCCATCTGTTTGCCACAAAACGGGACCACGCCAGTACAGCTTTGCAGTAGGAGGAAGCTCATTGTCAGTAAACTTCACCCGAAACGCGATGGCGTCAGACTGAATAAGCTGACTGATTTTACCCATTTGAATCTGATCATTAATGCCTGACATTCCCTGCGACGGTGGTAAATCACCTAAGGTCAGTTGTTCTGTCATTTGAGCAGACTGACTGGCATTAGCATCTTGTGGCAAACCCCAGATTGGGCCAGAGATTCGTGGGAACAATACAAACAGAAACAGCATCATCGGTGTGGCTTGTAACACCATTTTGCTGGATAACCATAAGCGTTGTTTGATATTTAGAGCACTGACCTGACTGTTCACACTGAGTAAGCAATATCCAAGGCCGATAACCACAATCAGCATTAGCACCACCATAAACACACTTTGGCTGTAAAAGAAGTTGGTAATGACGACAAAGAAACCCAGAAAACAGCTGAGGTAATAGTCACGCAGAGAGCGGATTTCCACCACTTTGAAGGCCAGCATCATAGTGAGTAAAGCGGCACCGGCATCACGGCCAATGGTGAGACCAAACTGGGCAAAAAGCATCACAATAGTCAGCAGGGCTGTGCCGTTGTGTAACACTTTCAACCAGCGACTCGCTGCAGGCAAAGGCCAGTCTTTCCAGTGATGCAATAAGCGCCAGCTAATCATGATCACAAACGTCATGCCTACCCATACAGGCTGGTAGATAATGTGTGGAATAGCCGCAAGACTCAGCGCCAGAATTAAAGCATTGATAGTGGCTTGCGGTGGTGATAAATCAACGGTTTTCATCAAACAACGCCAACAATTTTAAACAATGATGTTGATGAGACGGACCATGAGAAGTAGCGACTTCAGTGTGAGGTAACATCAGGCCATAGCGATCACCTTGTTGCTCTGCCTGGCAAATCCATTGACTGAGCTGAGACAGTTTTTGCTCAGTGTCGTTGATATCAGCCACATCTTCCCAGCGGAATAATAGCTCTCTGCCTTGTGGTGATGAGAACTGTTTGCTACGCATCTGATCATCACGAGCCATCGCTTTCCAGGCGACGCGGTGCAACGCTTCACCTTCGCGATAGGATCGTAAGCCTGCAAAATCATCTTCTCCTTGCTGCTCATGCTTGCGTGCTTCCTGTCCGGTCTCAGCGTTCATGGGTAATGGCTTTTGACCTTTCGCCTGAGGATAGACCAAGACCTGAGCTGAGGTGTCGAATAATGTCCAACACTGAAATAAACCGAGAGGATAGCTGCTAGTCACGCTAAGGGTATTTAATGGTTGCCATCCACGTTTTAGTGTTGGGATAGTCAGTGTCGACGTGTGGTTGCTATGGCCATCAACCTTATCCAATAACTGCAAAGATTGATAACGTTTGATAAAGGGCCAACGTGATTTCTTTGTACTGATTTTGTGTCGGACCTCCAGCTGAAAACTAGCCTGTGGTTTCGTGTTGTTTGTCGTTAATCGAAACTGGGCAGATTGGCCGTAGAACACCTGATCTAAAGCTGTCACCGTCAAACTCAGATGTTTGATATTTCGATGACTATGATGCATCGCTACCTGACCAAGACCAACCAGCAAAAAGCACAGTAAATGTCCGAGACTATTATTATAATTAATCGCGCCCAGCAACATGACTATCAGCAGCACGACATAAGCATAACCATAGGCTGACGGCATAATAAAGATACGCTGTCGCTGCTGCCATTTCTGCCAAAATTGAGTGAAGCTGTTGACCATTATCAGGGGATAGGAACTTGTTGAATTAAACTATCAATCCAGTCTGGCTGTTGCGTCTCATCCACCAATTGCAGACGATGATTCACCACACTAGGCAAAACGGCTTGTATATCTTCCGGTAAGACATGATCGCGGCCTTCAATAAATGCCCAGGCTTTTGCCGCGTTAAGTAAACCTAAACCCGCTCTGGGAGACAGACCGTGATGATAATGGCCGGATTCACGTGTGTGTTGCAGAATTTTTTGCAGGTAATCAATCAGCGCATCCGACACGATAAGTTCGCTGGCTTGCTGTTGTAGTGTTAGTAGTACGTTGGCTGTGATGACTGCCTGAAGTTGCTTTAACAGTTGACGCCTATCTATTCCCTTGAGTAATTGTCGCTCCGCGTTGGCATCGGGGTAGCCCAGTTCTATGCGCATCAGGAAGCGATCTAGCTGCGATTCCGGTAAAGGGAAAGTGCCAATCTGATGACTGGGGTTTTGCGTGGCAATCACAAAAAATGGTTCAGGTAGATTTAAGGTGTCGTTATCTACGGTAACTTGATGCTCTTCCATGGCTTCAAGCAGCGCACTTTGGGTTCGGGGCGAGGCGCGATTGACTTCATCAGCCAGAATAAACTGAGTAAAAATAGGGCCGTGGTGGAAATGAAACTTAGAGGACTCCCTATCATAAATGCTGATACCAATAATATCGGCGGGCAACATATCACTGGTGAATTGAATGCGTTGAAAACTCAGCCCCATGGTAGCCGCAAGCGTATGAGCTAACGTGGTTTTGCCTACACCCGGCAGATCTTCAATCAGCAAATGACCTCTGGCTAACAGACAGGCAAGTGCTAATTTTATAGGTTGTTGTTTTCCAATAATAATGTCGTTAACAGTGTCTAGAATCAGCGAAATATCTTTATTTGCCATGATGGTCCTGAGAATTATTTATGGTGTTTTTTAACCTCTGATAGTGCCAACTTATCGCCCTACATGCTAGTTTTAGCATCGTTCACAAGAACATCGTATACAACCACTTTTAAGAGAGAGGAGATTTATATGGCAAGTGAAGGCTATCACGAACCCATCGAAGAATTATCAACTGAAACTCGCGATATGCATCGCGCGATAGTTTCATTAATGGAAGAGCTAGAAGCCGTTGATTGGTATAACCAGCGGGTAGATGCCTGTCATGACCCTGAGTTGAAAAAATTCTGGAACATAATCGTGACGAAGAAAAAGAGCATGCTGCTATGACACTGGAATGGATTCGTCGTCGTGATCCTAAATTTAATGATGAGTTGAAAGACTATTTATTCACGGAAGGTGAAATCGGTCATCACGATTAAACCAGATGAAACACTCTCTGGCAGTTGGCCGTGGTGGCTGCTGCCAGCGATGCTTCTGAAACCGAACGTAGCTCAGCCAGTGTGCTGAGAATGATAGGAATGCGTTCAGGCGTATTTCGCTCACCTTGATAACCCGCGAGAGGCATATCGGGCGCATCCGTTTCCAGCACAATATACTCTTCTGGTAATTGGCTAAATAACGTTTTCAATTTGTTTGCTCTAGGGTAGGTTAGGGCACCGCCAACACCAAATAAAAATCCCAGTTTTTGATAATGTTCTGCCTGCTGCAGACTACCATTAAACGCATGCACAATGCCGCCCGGAACCTTGATTTCTCTCAGCAGTTTAAGCACTTCATCATGCGCTTTGCGAACATGCAGAATAACAGGTAGGTTGAAATCAGCGGCGAGCTTTAGCTGTTTTTTAAACAGCTCGGTCTGTGCTTCTTTGTCAGCATCAGCGACGAAAAAGTCGAGACCAATTTCACCAACAGCGATCGCTTTGTTCTTTGTTAATGCTGTGCGTAACTGATCAATATGATCAGGCTTATGTTCCGCCATAAACATCGGGTGTAAGCCCAAAGCCAACCTAAGCGCCGGATAATGGTCACAGGTTTTAATGAGTTTTGGCCACTGGGATACAGTAACGCCGGGTACGATGATCTGTTGAATGCCGGATGAAGCACATTCAGAAATAATTTTTTCTCTGTCTTCATCAAATGCATCAAAATCAAGGTGGCAATGACTGTCTATCAGGTTCATCATAAAGCTATATTAGCAAATGTTAATGGATTAAATGATGAACAATGATATAAAAGAAGCCAGCCTGCCGCATGAACGTATGATGATTAATCTCGCCTTGTTTCATTTATTGCTTCCTGTGGCTGCATTCAGTTCCGGACACATTGCCTGGATTCTGAGTTTTGCGCTTGTGGGTGCTCTGGTCAGCATAGGATGGATTGCCTGGAAAGCCAAGTTTGTTCAGTATGCTAGTGTAGTCATTCAGCAACATTGGAATTTAGCATGGCGTCATGCCAAGTGGTTGCTAATCAGCTATGGCGTGTCTGTTGTGATTATGCTGGTGGCATGGTCTATTTCAGCTATGCAGCCTGATCATAATATGGCGACCATTATGCTCGTAGTCTTCAGCCGAATTGCGGCCGTACCGATTTTACTGATGGTTTTGCTCATCTTTATGTTGGAAATGACCGCTTTATCTGATGCACGCAAAGGTGCGTAATAATCAATAGGGGAGTCTTTATGTCTGAAACGGATAACACAGCACATCTCGCCAGTCAGCCGCATGAAAGGATGATGTTCAATATCGCTATTTTTCATTTTCTTTTGCCAGCCATACTTTTTGCAACGGAAAATCTGTGGCTAATTTTCAGTGTGCCAATTGCCTGCTCACTGATGATGATTTTATCGATCTGGATTCAAGCACACAGGCCGGCAAATAAAACGGAACTGGTATTAGCACATTGGCAATGTGCCTGGCGTCGTAGTCGTTTTCTTATTGTGTCTTATGCCGTCTCACTTGTACTCTTTCTTATCGCATGGGGTGTGTTACAAGGACAGGAAGATGCCAATATGCGAATGATTCAACTGGCGGTGGTTGGCTGGTTTTGTCTGATTCCGATCTCACTGACGATAGTGGGTTTGATTATTTTAGAAACCAGCGCCCTAGCGCAAGCAAGAAGAGGCATCATGCCGCAAAAAATGCGGCTGTGATCATTTTTCCAGTGTGGTGACCGTCGCCTGACCTTCACCACGCGGATCGCTGGCGGCATTGAGTGTGCTGTTGATTTTATCTTGGATGATGACGTGCATATCACCGTATTGACGTGATAGTTGGGTGATGTGATGACCTCTTTGCTTTAGTGCATCCAGTTCCTGTTCGTTAAAACCCACGTTTTCTACCTGCACTTCATCAGGTAGATATTGATGATGGTAGCGAGGTGCAGCCACGATAACTTCTGCACTTTTGCCTTCGATAAAATCAAGTACACTAAGTAACACCATACTGATAATGCGGCTGCCACCGGGTGTGCCGGTAATAAGTAAACGATCATTATTTTCGACAAAGGTCGGTGTCATGCTCGACAGTGGTCGCTTGTAGGGGGCAATAGCATTGGCTTTTTCACCAACAAGACCATAAACATTGGCGGCACCAGATGGGGAAGAAAAGTCATCCATTTCGTCGTTAAGTAATACGCCAGTTCCTTCTGCAACAAACCCAGAACCGAATGGATAGTTAACACTTAACGTAGCAGCCACCCGATTACCCTGACTGTCGAGTATGGAAAAGTGCGTGGTATCTTCGCCTTCAATGGATTGGTCTGTCAGGGCCGGACTCGGCGTCGCATGAACCGGATCAATCGTGTCGCTAAGTTGTTTGCCATAGTCGACCGAAGTTAAGTAGTCAGGAATAGCTACAAAATCAGCATCACCCAGAAAACGACTGCGATCACGATAAGCCCGGCGCATAGCTTCGATGACCAGATGCCTTTTCTGTGTGGTCTTAGCGTCAGCCAAGTCAAAAGCAGAGAGCTGATTTAATGCATTGACCATCACAATACCGCCTGATGAGGGAAGGGCTGCAGAGGTGATGGTGTAGCCTCGATAAAGCCCTTTTATCGGTTGTCTGAGTTTGACTTCATACCGTTGTAAATCATCTAAAGTCCAGATGCCACCCTGTTGCTGAACAGCTTCAACTAAACGCTGGGCAATATTGCCCTGATAAAAACCTGCTTTACCTTGTTGGACAATGCTATTCAGCGTATGCGCTAAGTCAGGCTGTTTAATGACGGTGCCTACACTGGGGACTTGTCCACTATCAAGAAACTGCCGACGGCTGGCGGTGTACTGGTTTAATACCGACAGTCGAAAACGCGCCATATCGGTGTAGTGCTGACCCACTGCAAAACCTTCTAGCGCATAACGAATAGCGGGTGCCAGACTTTGTTTAAGAGGCAATTTACCGTAGTGCTCACTGAGATAGACGATACCAGCGGGCACTCCGGGAATGCCAGCAGCAAGTGGACCATTGAGGGAGTGGGATTGTTCAAACTCACCTTGCTGATTGAGATACATATCAGCACTGGCTTTACCGGGCGCCATTTCACGTCCATCCACCATAATATCTTTGTTGGTTTCTGCCTGATGTAGTAACCAGAAACCGCCACCGCCCAGACCTGATCCCGCAGGCTCGACGACAGCTAAGGCCGCGGTGACTGCCACCGCTGCATCAAACGCATTGCCTCCTTGTTCCAGTATCTCGATACCGGCTTGCGTGGCTAAGGGATGAGCGCTGGCGACGGCAACATCATTTTCGTTTGCCCAGACCGGGGTAACGCATAAACAAAAACTAAGGCAAAGAAGATGGACTAGACGCATATCAAGCCTTGGTTTTAGATGCCTGACGGTCTAATTCGCGGCGGCGTTTTTTCTCAGCGCGATGTTTTTCAACGGCTTCCTGAGTTTCGACACCGATATGCGCTTCACCACGTTGTCTAGCTAATTGAATTTGCTTTTCACGCTCAGCGTAGCGCGCTTTTTGTTCAGGAGTGGTTTTGTCATAACAATGCGGACAGCTGACGCCTTTTTGATACAACGGGCTTTGTTTTTCTTCTTCTGTAATGGGTAGTCGGCAGGCATGACATTGATCATAGTCGCCTTTTTCCAGATTGTGATTGACTGTGACTCGGTCATCAAATACAAAACATTCACCTTGCCACATGGATTCTTCAGCAGGGACTTCTTCCAAGTATTTCAGAATGCCACCTTCCAGATGGTATACCTCGTCAAATCCTTGTTCTTTGAGGAAGGCAGTGGATTTCTCGCAACGAATACCGCCTGTGCAGAACATCGCAACCCGTTTGTGTTTTTCAGGATCCAAGTGGGATTTTACGTAGTCAGGAAACTCTCTGAAACTATCGGTTTGTGGATTCACTGCATTTTTGAAGGTGCCAACCTGGACTTCATAATCATTGCGGGTATCGATTAACAATACATCGGAGGCGGAGATCAGTTCGTTCCACTGTTTGGGTTTGACATACGTGCCAACGACTTGTTTTGGATCAATGCCTTCTACGCCCATGGTGACGATTTCTTTTTTGAGTTTGACCCGGGTGCGCATAAACGGCGCGGTATCAGTGAAGGATTCTTTATAACTTATCGGATCCAATCTTGGATCCTGTTGCAAATAATTAAGCAAAGCATCAATGGCTTCTCTGGAGCCTGCAACCGTGCCATTAATGCCTTCTTGTGCCAGCAATAATGTGCCGCGAACCTCGTGTTCGAGCATGAAATCAAGTAACGGCGCTTTTAACTCGGTGTAATTGTCTAGCGTGACAAATTTATATAACGCACAAACGACAATATGGGACATGGTGTTTCCTGAAACTGAAATAAATCTCGTTATTTTACGTTTATTTAACGTCGCTGTCCTGCTATGAGTGATTCATAAAAAATAAGGCAAATTTACCGTGCTGGCTGATGAATTTCAGCGTTAATATTTTTGTCAGATAATTTCAATAAGCAGCTGCATGATGCAAGGGTGTTGGTATGAACGCAATGGAACAGAGAGAACAGCTTAAACACTATAACCAAAAGTGGCAGGAAGATGATCAGCGCTGGCAGGAAGAAATTGAACACTGGCAGCACTCAACACAGCGTATGGTGGCGCTCATCTATCTGTTGGAAAAATCCTTACCAGAACACTCATCGAGCATCGAGAAACACAAAAAACGCATTGATGAGCATAACGCGGAAATTGTTCGTTACGAATGTGGCCTTGATGAACATTGTTTAAGTACCTGTCCGAGCCATATCGAATTAGAAAGACATCAAAAAATGCATCGAAAAATGCAGCTAAGACACGAAGAAATGAAAAAAGAGCATGACCGTTTCTCACGTAATTACCAGAAGCAAATGCAACGTGTCAGAGAACTGGCAGAGCGATTACTGAACGAGTTAGATTAACCTTGCCACTGTCGTGGTCGACCAGTGTCTAAATGGACAAAATTCGACTTAGGATAATAGCCCACACCACCGGCGTTTAATGTCAGTGCTGCTTCACGAAGACGTGACAATTCGATATCAGCTAATCGCACATCAATGGCTTTCCCCACCATATGCAGACTCTTTTTGGCCACACCATCAGACGTTTTTCTAAGCATGGAATTAGTCTGACTGGAACGATAGCCGGATATGATTTGAAAAGGACTTTTACTGCCAAGCTCGGTATGTAACAGATTAAGAAGATCAATCAGATGTCGGTCGATGGGCATTTGTTCATCTGTTCGGTGATCGCGCAGTATATGATTGATCTGTTTCAATGCATCCGTTTTATAAAAACCAGCTTCCCAATAGGTCACTTTCATCTTTTCACCGGTATGCAGATTATCAAAAGCAATATGCCTAGGCGGCTGTTTTAGGTTTTCTGCTAGTGCCAAAGGTGTAGTCAATAGCAGTGTTGAAGTCAGCCCCCATTGTAGAAACTGTCGTCTTGATGTCTGCATCAGCGTTATCCTCTGAAATATTGGCAGAGAGTAGCAGATCCTGAATTAAGCTTGTCGACGTTTAATTAACAACCACAGAAAAAAAGGGCCGCCAAGTAACGTCGTGATAATACCCACAGGAATTTCTGCAGGGGCAATCAGCAGTCTGGCAATTCCATCGCACAGAATTAAAAAGCCACCACCGAACATGATCGTGGCAGGTGTTAGCCAGCGATGATCGGTACCGATTATCAGTCTGCAGATATGTGGCACCATCATGCCAATAAAGCCAATGGGGCCAGATAAGGCAACAATGCCACCCACACATAAAGAGGTGGAGAAAAATAACAGATAACGTACCTGCCTAACCGATACCCCACGACTAAGAGCAATATCATCCCCTGCCATTAACAGGTTCAGTTCACGACTCAGCCATAAAATGATAGCCGTACTGACGGTGACAACGGGAATGAGCTGCAAGAGTGATTGATAGCTGGCTGAAGTTAATCCTCCCATGAGCCAGCGCATGATCATAAAAGAGTCTGTCATATCACTCAGATACTGAATAAATAAAATCAGGCTGGAAAAAAGAAGCTGGTGGCTACCCCCGTAAGCAGCAAGGTTTCACTGGAAAATCCGCGTTGTAGCTGGCTGATGAAAAAGACAAAAGTAATCGCCACTAAGGCACCGATAAAAGCCCCTATCGTAATGATGTCAAAACCGAATAAGCTAACGTTAATGCCTAAAAAAACGGTGCATGCGGCTCCGAAAGAAGCACCACTGGCGACACCTAATGTGAAAGGCGTAGCCAGTGGATTATGAAACATAGCCTGAAATACCATGCCACAGAGCGATAAGCCAGCACCAGCGACAAAGGCGAAGAGTACTCGTGGCACTCTGATATCCAATAGAATCTGTTGTTTAAGGATGTCATCAGCAATATCGCTAAGTCCTACCCAAGGCGCTGATAGTGCGATGACAAGGCTGAACAACGTAATCAATATCAGTTTATGTGATGACGTCATGGAGTGTCTGCCAAAGCCACTAAGCGCTGATTTGTCGGATGCACAACAAAGGTGAAGTCCTGTTGGTAGAGTTGTTTGAGTCGTTGCTTATCAAGTAAGTCCGGACCGTTACCTTGCCACAACACCTGACCTTCACGCAGAGCTAATACCTGTTTACCAGGGTGAGCTGCGTGGTTGATATCATGGCTGACTTCAATCACGGTCATTTGATGATTTTTGTTGAGTTGATTAACCAGCTGATGGATTTCTACCTGATGGTGAGGATCGAGATAGCTGGTGGGTTCATCCAACAAGATTAAGGGTGTTTGTTGACTTAAAGCGGCAGCTATCATCACTCGCTGGCATTCTCCACCGCTGAGTGTTTTCATGAAACGTGTGCGAAATGATTGGGTTTCGGTAATCGTCAGTGCTTCTTCGATCGCCTGTTGATCCTGGCTGGTCCATTCTGATAATGGAGAGTGATAGCTATAGCGTGACATTTTCAAAAATTCTTCAACGCTGAAAGGTAAAGCCCGACCACTATTTTGCGGTACATAGCTTATCAATTGTGCCCGCTGCCGCTGTGCATATTCGTTGATGTCACGCTGGTTTAAGCAAACGTTGCCTGAGTGAATGGGCAGAATACCCATGAGTGTTTTCAGTAAGGTGCTTTTACCAGATCCATTTGGGCCCACGACCACCCAGTAACTTCCCGTATGGACATGAAAATCAATCCCGCTGAGCAGGGTTTTCTCCTGAATCTGTACAGAGAGCTTATTGACTTCAATCATTGTGCTGCCAGTCGAGGTCAGGATGAAGTAACCGCGCCATCTCAGGTAAGAGCTTAAAGATACGCGGGCCAGGGATACTTGCATAATCATGTTCGATGATATAAATCCGCTGCTGTTTGACTGCGTTGACACTGTGCAGGGTTTGCCACTGCTTGATGACCTGTTTCATGTCAGATTGATGATCTTTTTGTTCTGGAAAAACGTCAATAATGGCATCTGGGTTCATGCGAATAATGCCTTCTGCTGATACTGAAGGGACTTTAACGGCGGTGTCCGTGTAGACATTGACGCCGCCGGCAAGCTCCAGCAATTCATTATAAAAGTCATGTTGTCCTGCAATATAAACTGTGTCGATTTGATCGCTATTCACATAGTGAGCAATCCCCACCAAAGTTCTGACAGGGTCAACGTTATGGACTTTATGGCGTACAGAATCAATTTGATCCTGGATGTTATTGAGCAATTGAATGGCTTCACTTTGTTTGCCAGTGAGATCAGCGATGGTTGAAATGGTCTCTTTAATATCAGCAATCGACGTGTTATCCAGTACTAAGGTTTGTATACCTAAGTCTGCTAAATGTTGTTGTGTTTGTTGTTGACCGTTTAACATAATGACAAGGTCGGGTTGCTGACGGGTAATGGCTTCGATACTGGTATTGGTATAACTTCCGACACTGGGTAATGCTTGAGCTTGTGGAGGATAGTCGCAATAATCAGTGACCGCGACAACGCGATTTCCTAATCCTAATGCAAACACGGTTTCCGTCAAGCTTGGCGATAAGGTGATGATCCGCTCATAGTTATTTGTTGTCGCTACAGGCTTCTTTGCATTATCTGCCAATAGCCAGACAATACCAAAAATCAGTATGAATACGAGTAAGGGCCATAAACGGCGCATAAATAATCCTGAGCGCAAATGGGTCATTATACGGCCTGAACCACAATAGAGAGTAAGCAATGACAGAGTATGAGGAACTGCTATCCAAATCGGATAAGCTTTTTGATATGAATCAAATTAATACCGCACTGGATAATCTGGCAGAGCAATTACATCGGGATTATGCCAGTAAGCTGCCGCTGATGCTGTGTGTGATGAATGGATCGGTTATCACAGCGGGTCATTTATTACCTCGGCTGAACTTCAAATTAGAGCAGGATTATATTCACGCCACACGATATGGTGATAAAACAGTGGGCGGAGAGATTAGCTGGCAGGCGAAGCCGGTCACAGCTTTGCAGGGGCGCCATGTGTTGTTGATTGAAGATATTTTTGATGAGGGCGTCACCCTGACGGCATTAAGAGAATATTGCCTCAGTGAGGGGGCAGCCTCCGTTAAATGTGTCTGCCTGTTTGATAAAGATCATACTAATAAAGTCGGCACTGTTCCCGAATACATGGGCTTAACCGTACCCAATCGTTATGTTTTTGGCTTTGGTATGGATATGGGTGGTTTCTGGCGTAACCTACCTGCTGTATATGCTCTGAAGGAGTCGTAAATGCGTTTATTAGGCATTATTGGTGGAAGCGGTCTGGCGCAATACCCAGGGCTGGAAATAACGGAACAAAAACAAGTTGAAACGCCCTATGGAGAACCCTCAGCAGCGATAAAAATGGGCACCTTAAATGGTAAAAAAGTCGCTTTTTTACCGCGACATGGCGATAGGCATAGTATTCCACCGCATCGCATTAATTATCGAGCTAATATTCATGCATTGAAAGTCATCGGTGTCACCGATATTTTGGCTGTCGCTGCCGTAGGGGGATTACTGATAAGTATGCGCCAGGCGTGCTATCGGTGCCGGATCAGATTATTGATTACACCCACAGTCGTGAACAAAGCTTTTTTAGTGAACGCTTCCGTGCTGATAATCATATTGATTTTACCTGGCCCTATGATGCTGAACTACGCCAGACCTTATTAAGCGCTGCGACTGATGCCGGTCTGTCAGTAAATGATGGTGCGACTTATGCCGCCGTTCAGGGCCCAAGATTAGAAACGGCGGCAGAAATTCGTCGTTTGGAAAGAGATGGTTGTGACCTGGTCGGGATGACGGGGATGCCAGAAGCCTGTCTGGCCAGAGAAGCCGAGCTACGCTATGCAACTCTCGCTATTGTTGCAAACTGGGCGGCTGGTAAAACTGAGAACGTGCTGACGATGACTGAAATTCAGCAAACTCTGGCTAATGGTATTGATGATGTAAAATCGATTATCGCTCATGTTATCGAGCGAATATAGCGATTAATTTTCTGGTAGCGAATAGGTTTCCGGCGTTTTAGAAACCGCTGAAGCAGGCGTCGCTACAGGGACAATTTCTAAAATGGCTGCTACACGTGGGTGATCAAAGTAAATGAGACTTTTACTACGGATGCGTCGAATTTGGCTAAGGCGAGGGTTATTGGGATAGGTAACTGACTCACTATTCGAGTCTGAGTTACTTACAGGTACGTTACCGTTTTCTTTAAACCAGATATCAATATCAGCATGAAGATAGTTAACCCGGTAAAGTTTGATTTGGCCTTCTACCAGACCATTACTCGAGTTAATTTGAACACTTCTTGCGCTGCCTTTGCTCAAAATCGGCTGCTGCCAAGCCTGATGATAGAGCACGCGATAATTAGACGCATTGTTCAGACGGGATGCGACGCCAGATAATAAGCCTGTGCCGGCCGGTTTTATTCGGTTGTTATTTGAACCTGGGCTTAAGCTGCCACTGTTGATGCTGCGCATTTCTGGCCAGTGTTCGGCATTGGCACCACTATATCTTTCGAAAACAACGAGTTCTGCTTTATACCATTGTTGAGCTGCTGCATTAGTGCTTAGGCCTGTAAGAAGGAATAAGGCAAACAGTGATATAAACAGGCGTTGTATTTTCATAATGACTCTATTCGGGAAGTATTTCTATGTATTGTCCACTGAATAAAACCTATTATTCAAGTGATAAACAATCTGTCGTGGCAATACTGCTATCATTTAAACAGTATGTTTGATCAATGTCGATAAACAAGAGGGTGAAATAATGGATGGGTTTTCAAGTTTTGTACTGATTATTGTCGTACTTATGGTGGTTGTCATCATGATGGGCGTCAAAGCTGTTCAGCAAGGACGTGAGTATACCGTTGAACGTTTTGGGCGTTATACACGAACCTTATCACCCGGATTACATTTGATCGTACCTGTTATTGACCGTATCGGCTCAAAAATAAATATGATGGAACAGGTTCTTGATGTGCCTTCTCAGGAAATCATCACTAAAGATAACGCCACTGTCAGGGTGGATGGCGTGGTGTTCTTTCAGGTCATTGAAGCAGCTAAAGCAGCTTATGAAGTGAGTGGTCTGGATAATGCGATATTGAATCTCACCATGACCAATATCCGTACCGTAATGGGGTCTATGGATCTGGATGAGCTGTTATCAAAACGTGATGATATTAATGCGCGCTTGCTGAACGTAGTTGATGATGCAACCACACCATGGGGCGTGAAAGTCACCCGGATCGAAATTAAAGATCTGGAACCGGATCAAGGTTTAGTAGAAGCGATGAGTCGCCAGTTAAAAGCGGATAGAACAAAACGGGCATCTATCCTGGAAGCGGAAGGCCATCGTCAGTCTGAAATTTTACGAGCAGAAGGTGAAAAGCAGGCTGCTGTATTAGAAGCGGAAGGTCGTCTTGAAGCCGCCATGCGTGATGCTGAGGCGCGTGAACGTTTAGCTGAAGCAGAAGCCAAAGCGACCATGATGGTGTCAGAAGCCATCGCGAAAGGTGACGTACAGGCTGTGAACTACTTCGTCGCACAGAAATATGTTGAAGCACTGAAAGATATGGCGTCAGCCGATAATCATAAAGTCATCATGATGCCACTTGAGGCCAGCAATGTTATAGGTTCAGTTGCTGGTATCGCAGAACTTGCCAAAGAAGCGTTCAATAAAAAAGGAGCTTAATCATGCCTTTTGTCATTGATTTTTGGCATTGGTGGGTATTAGGTGTCGGTCTGATTATCATTGAAATACTGTTGCCGACTTTTTTGCTCTATGGATGGGGATAGCGGCCTTCGTTACAGGACTGTTTTTATTCTTTTTTCCGGTGCTATCCTGGCAGTATCAGTTATTAATTTTTGCTTTGTTATCTATCATCAGTATTGTGGTCTGGCGACAATATTATCGTGAACACCCTTTGCTGAGTGATCAACCCAATTTGAATAAAAGAGGCGAGCAATACATCGGTCGAATCATCACCTTACAGACACCGATTGTTGATGGTGTTGGCAAAATCAAGCTGGATGATTCGACATGGAAAATCCAGGGAAATGATAGTCCAGCCGGTAAAAAAGTGAGGATTATTGCTTTAAACAACGTCGTCTTTACTGTGGAGCCTATCGACTGACATGTCTGTCACGACTATTGATTTACTGCGGCATGGTGAGACGGAAGGTGAGGGAGTTTATCGAGGGCAGCAAGATTATTTGCTGACTGAAATTGGACGTGAACAAATGCAATCTGTGCTGACGGATGAGTTGCCCTGGCAGCAGATCATTACCTCACCACTGTCTCGCTGTGCCAGTTTTGCGGCAGATTTAAGTCGGGATACTGGTCTAAGTCTGGCATATGAGCCAAGATTTATTGAAATGTCATTTGGTCAGTGGGAAGGAAAAACAGCAGAGACCATAGAGAAAAACGATCCTCATCATTTTTTTGCTTTTTATGATGACCCTGTCCTCAATACACCGCCTCAAGCTGAAACGTTAATTGCCTTCCAACAACGCTGTATTTCAGCCTGGCAAGCTATGTTGAAACAATATGGGCAGCGACATATTCTTCTAGTCACACATGCGGGTGTCATCAGATTATTATTGGCGCATATTTTATCTATGCCGTTACAAGCCCTTTTCCATATTGATGTGCCTTTTGCCTGTCTGAGTCGAGTAGAAGTGTATAGTGATGGCAACGGTGACTTTGCCAGAGTGTTATTTCATGCAGGACGACTATGAGTGAGTTTTTTAATACCGGATTATCTCAACAAACGTTTTTAGATGAGTACTGGCAAAAAAACCACTACTGATTCGGCAAGCCTTTCCCGATTTTGAATCACCCATTACCCCTGAAGAACTTGCAGGCTTTGCTTGTCTGGAGGATGTGGAGTCACGGCTTATTGAAGAACACGCCAGCACTGGTCCATGGTTGTGTCGTCATGGCCCTTTTACAGAAGATGATTTTGCGGCATTACCTGCATCACATTGGACGCTATTGGTTCAGGATATGGATAAGCATGAACCTGAATTAGCAGACATTACACGTTGTTTTGATTTTATCCCTGACTGGCGACGTGATGATCTGATGATTAGTTATGCCCCCATTGGTGGGAGTGTCGGGCCCCATACGGATGGTTACGATGTGTTTTTACTGCAAGCAAAGGGGACTCGACGCTGGCAAGTCGGGGCTGAACCCCTTTTAGAAACCCGTTTAATTGAAGGGCTAGATCTGAAAATTCTGTCAGAATTTACAGCTGATGAAAGCTGGGATCTGGAGCCCGGTGATATGTTGTATTTACCGCCACACTTTGCTCATCATGGTGTGGCGCAGAATGACTGTATGACGTTTTCAATTGGCTTCAGAGCGCCGACGCAAACAGAGGTGCTGGATGCTTACCTGCAAGAGCTTGCTGATTCAGAGATGGGAGATTTGCACTACAGTGATCCTGATTTGAATGTGAATGCAAGTGAAACAAAGATTGATAAAAGAGCGATGGCACGCTTCAAACAAAGCTTGATCGATACTATCAACCAGTCTGATACACTTCTACAGTCAGCAGTTGGTCGTTTAGTTACTCAGACTAAACCATCACTGGAGTGGTTAGCTGATGAATATATCCAAGATAACGACCCAATGTCTTTATCCACTCAGTTTGAATCTGGTGGCATATTACAGCGCAATCGCTACATTAGAATGGCTTGGACAGAAGGCGAAAACCATCTGTTTCTGTTTATTGCTGGGGAAAAATTGACTCTTTCAGCATCCTATCAATCGATGATGAATATGCTGACTGGAGTGTTACCCATAAGCCATCAGCAATGGGAATCACTCCAGCAATATGAGGGCGCCGAGCAGGTGTTGAATGCGTTAATTCAACACGGTGGTTGGTACTGGGAATAAGGCGTTTAACTCGGCTTTTTTCTGTTAAAAGTGGTTTTATGACATTTCGGGCAAGGGGGATGCGACTTGTTTTTTTGAAATGTAATTCACAACCGCATGATTCACAGTAAAGGGCACCAATCCCTGTTACTTCCCCTGTGTGGTACTGCTGAAGCTTAGTGGCCTGCTGGGCTAACTGGTCTAATTCCAGTCGCGTCTTGTCTGCCACAGTAGCAAATAAATCCAGTAATCGTGCTTCAACAAGCTGTAAATCAAAGGTCAGCCATGTTGAGAATGTTTTTCCTGTTGATTCAAGATAATCAGCTGCATCATGTAAATCGCGTCGTATATAAGTGGCGATTATTTCAGCTTCTTCTTGGGTAAGTTCACGTAATTCAATCGCTTGCTGTTTGGCCTTATCAAGGTTTCGCTGCAGGGTTGGCACAGCCTGTTGCTCAGCTTCATCCAAGAAGTTATTCAGACGTTCCATCATTTTATCGTAGGCATCGGTGAGTTTTTTTCTAAATTATCTTCATTCATTGCCTTACTCCTTTTATCCTTGCGCCTTTTAGGTTAACTTAGCACAGATTAATCGACTTAAGGAGTCTGTTTTGAACTCATTTCGTGGCGTCTTTCTCTTTGGCTTTCTTGCCTGTTTGAGTATGTTGCTTATCGCTGGTTACTTTCAGTTTATTGAACATCTGGAACCTTGTCCTTTGTGTATCCTGCAACGTGTGATGGTACTTATTGCTGGTGTGTTCTTTTTGATAGGTGCTATTCATAACCCCGTGACAACAGGACGACGAATTTATGGGTTCTTGGTTTTCTTGGCTGCGGGACTGGGTGCCGCTATATCCGCTCGACATGTATGGATTCAAAATCTGCCCGAAGATCAGATACCTAGTTGTGGTCCAGGTTTGAACTTTATTTTAGAAAATTTCCCATTGAGTCAAGCCGTAGATATGGTATTGAAGGGCTCAGGTGAATGCGCAGACGTGCTTTGGACATTCCTCAATCTCAGCATTCCTGCTTGGACATTGGTTGCCTTTATTCTGATGTGCTTAGTGGGGTTGAAACAGTTATTTGGTCGGCATAAACAGCCAGATTTCATCTGAATTAGATTAATTCAGATGAAATTTATGGTGCTATAAGAGTTTATTTTTGACGCTTTGCCACTGACGTGGCTGGGTAGGTGGGTTAGCGTGCGCGGTAGACAATACGACCTTTAGTTAAATCGTATGGTGTCAGCTGTACAGTGACTTTGTCACCTGTAAGAATACGAATATAGTTTTTACGCATTTTGCCTGAAATATGCGCTGTAACCACATGGCCGTTTTCCAGTTCAACACGGAATGTAGTGTTAGGCATGGTATCAATTACTGTGCCTTCAAACTCAATATGTTCTTCTTTTGCCATAAACTCTAATGTTCTTGAATAAAAAAGAACCATTTTGCCGTAAAATGACTGATTATTCAAAGTTTTTTATCTAACTTCTGCCAATCGGTGTAATAACCCTCTAATCCTGAAAAATTAGTCTTATATGACATTTTAGGGCTCTCGGCGATCCAATACCCCAGATAAAGCCATGAAAGATCATAGTTTTTGGCTAATTCAATTTGTTTAAGAATGGCAAATGTTCCTAAACTACGTTTAGCAAGGTCAGGATCAAAGAAAGTATAAAAAGCTGAGGCCCCGTTGATGACAAAATCTGTCACAGCTACCCCAATCAGCTTGTTTTCCAGCCAGAATTCAAGAAATGCACTATCGCACCAACTGCTAGTCAGAAAGTTGGTATAGCTTGATGGGGTGGGGTTATCCATGCCTCCCCCCAAATGTCGACCAGCAAGATAACGCTCATATAATTCAAAATGTACCGGATTAAATTCAGCTGGATGAATTTTAGTTTGTACATCCTGATTACGTTTTAAACAGCGCTTCTGACTTCTGTTAGGTTTAAACTGGGCAGTATCAATTCGCACTGGCACACAGGATGAGCACTCTGCGCAAAATGGCCGATATATGTGATCACCGCTTCTCCTGAATCCATGTTGAATCAGATGACTGTACAGGTGTTTACTCGCCGGTTTATTTGGGTCGGGATAAAGGTTTCTGGCCTGCCTGCCACTAAGGTATGAACAGGCATGTGGTTGGTCTTGATAAAAATTCAGGCTCATAGTGCGTAGGGTAAATCAGCATCTAACTGCCATTGACTAGGCGAGACTTTGACAGAACATAACTTATCCAGTCTTTTGATAAATTCTGCTCTGGGGATTTCTTCTCCCCCATACGCGATAGGTGATCGGAGTATATCTGACAATCTATCATCGGCATGTCCCAGCGTTGTAATTGTTGGCATAAGGCGATCAGCGCTACCTTAGAACTGTCTGGTACAAAACTAAACATGGATTCACCAAAAAATGCTTTGCCTACAGAAACACCATAAAGACCACCAACCAGTTCATTATCTTTCCAACATTCAATACTATGTGCATATCCCTGATGGTGTAAATCAGTATAAGCCTCGATCATATTATTGTGTATCCACGTCCGGTTATCTGGATCTGTAGGTTGATTCTGTCTCGGTGCCGAACACGCTTTCATGACCTGTTCGAATGCGCGATCCATTGTGACGGTAAACTGTCCTTTCCGTAATATCTTATTAAGACTTTTACTGATATGTACATCATCTGTGAAAAGAACCATACGTGGATCAGGACACCACCATAAAATCGGGTCATTTTTATTAAACCAGGGAAAAATGCCACGTTGATAGGCATCCAGTAATCTTGCTGGAGACAGATCACCGCCCGCAGCTAATAAACCATGATCTGTCGCTTTTTCCACAGGAGGGAAATGACTTTGTGAGTCGGCAGCCAACCAAGTGATAGACATAACTTAATCTTGTAATTGAATAGTGAGTTGTTTTGCCCACTGAATAGACTCTAAATAAGTTTTGACTAATATTTCTCTTGGAACAGGTGAAGTGGATATGGTTTCCCAATCCGCTTGTTCATAACTTAATGTATCTGCTAAAGCTCTTCCTGCAGGTCCTTGTTTATCTATCAAGGCTGTTTTAAGTTCAGCGGTCAATGGTAAGGGGTCAACAATATCGACAAGTGGTTTATCCAACATGGCATCCAGAACCGACAGAAGACCGACGGTGAAAAACATATCTGAATGTCCTTTATAGTATTTGGCTAGTAGCTCACACATTCTGCCGCGAAACATGGCGACATGACGTAATTCATTCGGTTTATCATCAATACCTGATAAACATAATAAACTTGCCCATGTTTTAATTTTATTGAGCCCAAGCATGACTATCGCTTGTTTGGTGCTTTCCACTTTTTTAGGCAAACCAAAAAAGGCGGAGTTGATTAAACGCAAAAGTTTATAACTGAGCGTGATGTCTTGGTTAATAATCTCAGTTAAATCTTCGGCTTCTACATCAGCGTCTTGAAGACGCACCAATAATGACATTAATGTTTGCGTTGATGGGGTTAATTCGTGACCTGTACTTTGATCAGGCTTGGTATAAAAATCACCTTCCAGCAAATCTAGGTGATGCGCTTTGCAATAGTGATACTGTTCGATGTTGTTAACATTGATAGCACACAAAACGTCATAGTGAGCACGCCATGCTTGAATTTCTTGATCAGTCAGTTGTTGTAAATTTTCTTGTGCGAGGTCAATCAATAAAGTCTTGTACTGATGCCCATTCATGGAGTTATGCAATCGATTTGCATAATTTATGGCACGATGATATGCCGGTGGTGGCTGTTGGGTATTCATGTCTAGCGTTAGAGAGGCATATATTTTAGGTAGATCCAGAAGAGCATGGTGCCATGACTCTGGAATAGATAACAGCGCACTAGAACTATGATTAATATCTAATACAATGTTGGGCAGTGACTGGACAAAGTCAGGAACGGGACTATCGTCCTTTAACTTTTGTCCTTCAAGATCATAAAAGCTTAAATGATATCCGGCGACATCCAATTCATCATTGATGAATAAGGGGTGACGGTGAATTAAACCCGAAAAAGTTTTTAATTGTTCTAAAGCGACTTCGTCCTGCGCCATAAGTAAATGCTCTCTTTAAGCTAGCCATCACCTCAAAGCGACTCTCTTCCTGAGAATGCGTGAGAAAGGGTGCCACTGTCAACATATTCGAGCTCACCTCCCAGTGGAATACCATGAGCAAGTCGACTGACTTTGATATTGCGGGCTCTGGCCAGTTCACCGATAAAATGAGCCGTTGCTTCACCTTCCACGGTAGGGTTGGTAGCCAAAATAACTTCTTCGATAGTGTTTTGATCTAACCATTCAATCAATTTGGGAATGCCCAATGCGTCAGGACCGATACCATCCAGCGGCGATAAATGGCCTGATAATACAAAATATTGTCCTTGGTATTGGGTTGCTTGTTCAATAGCAAGTACGTCGCTTGGCATTTCTACAATACACAAAATGTCTTGTTGGCGACGCTCATCAGCACAACGTGAACAGAGTTCTGTTTCAGATAGAATTCTGCAACGTTTACAATGTTTTACGTTTTCTAATGCATGAGTAAGCGCCTGAGCAAGGCGTTGACCACCATCTCGATTACGCTCAAGCAAATGGAATGTCATACGTTGTGCTGATTTTGGCCCTACGCCTGGTAAACAGCGAAGCGCACTTATCAACTCATCAATACTGGGACCGAGTTTTGCCATGTTATAAGGCTAAAATGGCATTTTCATGCCAGGAGGTAGCATGCCTGACATACGTTCTTGAGTGGTTTGTTCTACTTGACGGTTTGCATCATTAACAGCAGCAGCGATTAAATCTTCCAACATTTCTTTATCATCTTCAAATAATGCATCTTCAATTTGAACGCGCTTAATGTCATGTTTACCTGTCATGGTAATTTTGACCATTCCACCACCAGCTTGTCCGGTGACTTCGACAGAAGCCAATTCTTTTTGTGCTTTTTCCATATTGGCCTGCATTTGCTGGGCCTGTTTCATCAGATTGCCTAAACCACCTTTCATGGAATGTCCTCTTTACTTAATCTAAGGGTTTTATTGTACTTTCAATTACACGAGCATTAAATGTGTTCTTTATCACTTCGATAGTGGGGTCAGTCTGGATAGATTCAATAGCCTGTTGCTGTTTTTGTGCGAGTTGTTCAGCTCTTTCAACCGCTACTGTCGGCCCTGAATGCAAACTATCGGAATCATGATTAAATATGACACTGACATTCTGATCGAGTTTCTGCTGTAATGCTTGTTCGAGGCGTTCTTTTGATTTTGAGGTCGCTAAATGAGCAAGTTCAGGCGATAAAGATAGTTGAAGCGTGCGTTCTTCACATCGAATAAAGGCGCTATTTTCGGCTAATTGTCGCGTTAATGCAGACAGTTTGAGTTCTGAAATGATTTGCGTCCAGTTTGCAGGGGACAAATCAACACTGATTAAAGTCTCTTCATCGACGCTGGGAAGCGAGTCAGCTAAAGCTTCTTTTGTATGTTTTTCGTTTACCTGGGTATCAGTGATCTTTTGAATATTCTGGTCATGGTTTAACTCAGGTTTGTGCTGCGGCTTTTCTGGTGGCGCTTTCGGCTTTTGTGAAGAAAAGGCTGAATGGGTTGTTGAGTCACTCGGCTCTGAATGATGTTCATGTCGACTCAATACCGGGGCAGATGCGTTTAGTTCTTTGCTGTCTGAGCTGTTGGCATTGCTGACTGTTACCGGCGGTTCAGTGACGGCCGGTTTACTAAGTGTGTCAGACTTTTTTGCTGGGGGATTCCCATTGTTGGGTTCGCCAGTCCGAGGCTGAAAACTTAGCATCCGTAATAACGTCATATCAAAACCGCTTTTCGGGTCAGCGGCCCATGGTAGATCTCGCTTACCATGCAGAGCAATTTGATAGAGTAATTGCACGGTTTCAGCATCAAAAGTGTTCGCCAAGTTTTTTAGACTGGAGCTATCATTTTCTTCCGACGCTAAATCTTGAATATGTTGATAGCTTGCTATCTTTTGTAAACCATCCAAAATCGCATTAAGAATAACTTCAAAGTCACGGCCAAGTGCTGCTAAATCACCAGACAGTTGCAGTAATGCTTTTGCATCTCCTTGTTGAAGTGCGCTCAGTAATTGATAGACCTGATCTTGGTCGATGCTGCCAAGCATTTGGAAAACCACGTCAGTCGTGACATTTCCGTTCCCAAAAGCAATCGCTTGATCTAATAAACTCAGCGCATCACGCATGCTGCCATCAGCTGCACGAGCGAGTTCTATTAAAGCGGGATGTTCAAATGAGAGATTTTCTTGGCCTAAAATGTACGACAGATGTTCACTAATCTGAGTGATATCCAAACGTCTTAAGTTAAATTGTAGGCAACGCGACAAGATGGTGACAGGTAATTTCTGAGGATCTGTTGTGGCGAACAAGAATTTAACGTGAGGAGGAGGTTCTTCCAGTGTTTTTAATAGCGCATTAAAACTACTGGTCGATAACATGTGCACTTCGTCAATTAAGTAAACTTTATAACGACCACGACTTGGCGCATATTGCACGTTGTCGAGGAGTTCACGCGTGTCATCTACTTTTGTCCTGGACGCGGCATCGACCTCAATTAAATCGACAAAGCGACCACTATCTACTTCGACACAGCTCTGGCATTCACCACATGGGGTAGAGCTGACGCCTTGTTCACAGTTGAGGGATTTGGCGAAGATTCTCGCCAGTGTTGTTTTACCTACACCACGTGTACCAGAAAACAGAAAGGCGTGATGCAGTCGATTTTGATCCAGACCGTTGATTAAAGCACGTAAGACATGTTGTTGCCCAACGACTTGTTCAAATGTTTTAGGTCGCCACTTACGGGCTAAAACCAGATAACTCATCGGTTATTAGACACCCGGTTAACTTAATGTTTAGGGTGGCGACCCACACCAGCCGAATCTCGGCGCCCGAGTCCGAAGGCTCCGCTGCTCCCTTCCGGGCCTGACGGGGTCACCAACATATCGTCGCGAGGAGACCAATGCAGGCCACCATAGAGCGACACATTCTATGTCTTTATTGTAGTTTTTTCCATCCTATTTTGCTTTTAATCATGACATCGTCACATCAAACAAGCAGTTAGGGTCTTTATCATGGTAGAAGGGAGAACGCTAATATTCATGATATGCGCTGATGTGTTATTTCCTCCTCTTGAATTAAGTTTATGAAACGATTGTGATGGCCGATAGAAGTAGTATTAAGGATAGTGTTGACGCACTGTTGGCCTTTCTCGCTATAGCTGATCATGATGGATAAATGAAAAATAAATTTCTCACTCCTATCTTTGTTAACTTATTCGTTGCCCTGGTTTACCTGATAGCTGGTTGGCTGAGCATTCAATTCGCTGTATTTGAACATTTTTCAGCATTGGTATTTTTCCCTGCGGGTATTGCATTGGCCTTTTTTCTGACATATCCCGCCATGTACGTCTTGCCAGGGATCTTTGTCGGGGCATTGATAATCAGCTTAATCGTATTGACCAGAATCGAACTTATCGCGCACAACGTTATTTTTTCTGCTGTTATTGCCTTAGTCAGCTGTTTACAAGTGATTGTTGGAAAATACCTTTTCAGAAAAATGATTGGATTTCCACTTACACTAAGTCGTGATCGGGATATTTTTCTCTTTCTGCTAGTGGTACCAATTATATGTCTAGTTAGCACCACACTTGGTCTTGGCGTGATACATGTTTTTAACCCATCAGCATTAAATTTTATGCCGGTCTGGCTCATGTGGTGGATCGGAAACATTATGGGTACTTATGTCATGTTGTCTCTGGTTTTGAGCTTTATTGGGCGACCACGGGCAGTATGGAAAACAAGACGGTGGTTTATCGGTATTCTTGTTTTACTCTCATTGATCATCATCAGTGCTATAGTCTGGAATATCCGACAGTTTGAAGATAAACGTCTTGCTGATCAGTTCAAAATCAGAACGCAGGAAGCCGCCGAGGTATTTAAAATTGCTCTCAAAACAGAAGAGTTGATTCAAGATGGCGTCTCACGCTTGTTTGCCTCCTCGGACAAAGTGACGCGAGATGAGTTTAAGAGTTTTGTTAATTGGACCACCTATAATGAACAGCATATTCAGGTCATTGAGTGGTTGCCTCGAATACTGCATTCAGAACGACAGGCGTACGAAGAAGAGCAGAAGAAACATTTTGGCGAAGATTTTTTTATCAAAGAAATCGTGTCGCACAAGACGCTAGGTCCGTCAAAAGCATATCCTGTTTATTTCCCCATCACCTACTTAGAGCCTGAAGCAGATAACCTGATAGCGCGTGGATTTAATCCTTACTCATCCGTTGTTTCAAAAAAGTGATTGATAAGGCTATAGAAAGTGGTCAGGCCGTTGCCAGAAGTCCACTGAAAATGATTCGTGATAAGGAGCTTATCGATGCATTAGTGATATATCGCCCCATATATCAAACTCAAACGGGTAAATTCAGCATTAATAAAGAGAATAACGAGGTGATTGGCTTGGTTAATGTCGTGATTCGTGTAAAGGAGTTTGTGGATGATATTTTGAAACAGTCATCACAACCGGAGTTCTTGATAAATTGGCTTGATATACAGAGTGGTGACTTTTTTTATCAGCAAAGTGAGGAGAGAACGTCCCGGATCAAACATTATGTTGATTTTGAATTAGCTGGCCGACACATGCAGTTGCAGTTTTACCCGACCACTTATTTTATGAATACTTACTCAACTAGCCTGGCGTCACTAGCACTGGTTTGTGGGTTTTTAATAACGACATTATTTACCTTGTTATTCTTGAGTATAACTGGGAGAACTCATCGCATCTCAAAAGAAGTCACCATTCGAACACAAGAGTTAACACAAGCAACAAAAAGGGCTCAGTCTTCAGAACAACGCATTCGCGATGTACTCAAACAGATGAAAGTGACGGAACAAAAGCTTCGACTATCAGACGTCGCTTTTAACTCGACTAGTGAAGCTATGATGATCACTGATGCTAATAAATACATCATTGCTGTCAACCAAGCCTTTACAGATATGACCGGCTATTCATATGAAGAAGTCATCGATCAGTATCCCGATTTTTTAATAAGCGAGTTCGCTTCACATCAATCAATACGATTGACGCAAGAATTATGGGATGTCATGCGAGATAAAGGGATGTGGCGAGGGGAGGTCATTATCAGTACAAAAAGTGCTGAATCATTGCCAACATATTTATCTGTATCTGCTATTTATGATTCGGCCCAGAGCGTGACGAATATGGTAGCAGTGTTTACTGATATGACAGAAGTGAAAGAAGCACATGCCATCATTGAACAACATGCCAACTTCGATGCCCTGACCAATTTACCGAATCGGCGTCTGTTTACGGATCGCCTACAACAAGCGATTAAACGAGCGGAGAGATTGGGTGAGAAAATTTGTCTGATGTTTCTCGATTTAGATCGTTTCAAAGATGTGAATGATACCTTAGGGCACGAATTCGGGGATGAGTTACTTCGGCAAATGGCGTTTAGAATTTCGAGTTGTATTCGAGATATGGATACCGTAGCGCGGTTAGGTGGCGATGAATTTACTATCATCCTATCTGAGTTTAAAAATAAAGCACATGCAATTAATGTTGTAAAAAGTCTGATCAGTGAAATAGAAAAACCAGTTGAAATTCAGGGACAAACGCTACGGCTCTCAACTAGTATTGGAGTAACCTTTTTCCTGATGATGCTGCGGAACCGGGTATGTTAATTCAAAATGCTGACAGAGCGATGTATGCAGCAAAAGATATGGGTGGCAGTGCTTTCAAGTTTTATAACGCTGAATTAGCGGCAAGTTGGCAAGCAAGAACGTTTATTATTAACGAGTTAGAGTCTGCCTTGAGCAGACAAGAATTAATCGTTTATTACCAGCCAATTATTTCTTTAAGTCTGAATCATGCTTTATACGCAGAAGCATTAGTTAGATGGAATCATCCTGTTCGTGGAATGATTCCACCCTCAGATTTTCTTCCTCAGGCAGAACGTATGGGCCTCATCGATAAAATCGATGATTATGTGTTTAAACGTGTTTGTGATGATTTGAAACAGTGGACGAATAGTGGTCGTGCCGTTCCGCATATTTCTATTAATCGGTCAGCACACAATTTTGGTGGGCAGCGTGCTCGTTTAGATTGGTTGGCTTATTTACGTGAGGTTTCAATACCCAGCGAGTTAATCACGTTAGAGATAACGGAAAGTACGTTAATGCAGAAACAATCCGAAAGCCGGATGTTACTGTATCGTTTACGAGATGCTGATATAAAAATTGCGGTGGATGATTTTGGCACCGGTTATTCTTCTTTATCTTACTTGAAAGAAATGGATGTCGATTATTTGAAAATAGATCGCTCTTTTATTCATGACATTGATCAAAGTGAGGATGACAGGGCGATTGTCGAAGCGATTACCGAAATGGCAAAACGTTTAGACATTATGGTGATAGCAGAAGGGGTGGAAACAGCGATTCAGGCAGAAATTTTAAAAAATATTGGTTGCCATGCTCTTCAAGGCTTTTTCTATTCTAAACCGTTGTCAAAGTCTGAGTTTGAAGTCTACCTTCGGAGTTTTGAAAACGGTTGATAAACAACTCGGAGTGATGGCGGAGAACGAGGGATTCGAACCCTCGATAGGCTATTAACCTATACACACTTTCCAGGCGTGCGCCTTCAACCACTCGGCCAGTTCTCCTTAAGGGAGCGAAAGATTACCTCAGATTGCCTCTTCTGGCAATGATGGGTCTGACGCTTGTTTTTTTGTTTTTGCTGGTGACTTGGGTTTGGTGGCACGTGTTTTACGTGGTTTACGTGCAGGTTTCTTTTTTCTTCTGTTATGGTTTCTGGTGACGGATTATCATTTTCCGTTGATGTTTCAACAGTATTTGGCGCAGTCTTATCTGTTACATCTGCTGCTGTTTCTGTTTTTTCCTGACCATCTACATCCGATGATATTTGAGATTTCTGTGCTTTAGATTTGTTTTTTTCTGCTGGTTTTGCTTTGTCTTGTCGCGCATAAAACGCAAGACCTTTAAGCACAATATCTGGATAGTAATGAACGTCATCAGACAGAAGTGGAAGTAAAGCTTGGGCATCACCACCGGTGATAATGAATCGAATTCGGTTATTGAAGCTTTCTTTTAGATCACTAATGATACGCTCAATAGTGGCGGTGACGGCATATAGCGTACCGGTTTGTATTGCACTGTAGGTGTTCGTTGCGAGAGTTTTGAATTCTTGATCATCTGTATCGGTAGTTAATGCATCAGTATTGTTGACCAGACTACTTTTCATAATACTGATACCGGGGATAATCATTCCCCCTTGATGTTGACCTGCCTTTGTGACGATATCAACGGTGATTGCCGTACCACAATCAATAATGCACTGTGCAAGCCTAGCATGTTGCCGTGCTGAAATCAGAGATAACCAACGGTCAATACCAAGTTTGGCTGGTTCATCATAAGCATTGGTGACACCGAAATGTTTTTTCTCAGCTTGAATGAATTTGGGGGTCAGGTTCCACTGTTTTTCTGTCCACTCAGTAAGTTGAGCGGCTATTTTTTCTCCGGCTACGTTGGCAACATATACTGATTCGATTTCAGATAATGTTTTCCACACTTTGTTTAATGAAGCTTTGATTCCTGATTTGTTTCGATCAAAACTTTGACTTTCATTAAGACCATTATTGTCCATAGTGGTCCATTTAACTCGGCTGTTACCAATATCTACCAGTAATTTCATGAAGCAAACCTAATGCTGATATGACTATTAGACAGCAGTTTTATTTCATTGTTTTGTAAATACCGTAATTCACCATGTTCGTTAATACCACAAGCAAGTGCCGATGATTTTTGATCGCCTTCAATCAATGTGATGGCTTGCTCATGCAGAGCATCATATTGAGGCCAGAGTGGAAGGAAGTCAGTAAGACCTCGATGTTCAAACAGTTCTATTGTTTCTATCATGTTCTGCAGTATTTTTCCTGCCAGCCAACTACGACAGGGGACGGGGTCACAAAGCTGTTCGAGGCTGGTAGATGGTTGTTGAATTAATGTTTGTGTAGATTCTGGAAGCTTAAAATTAAGGCCAATTCCTACAACGGTGTATTGTCTGGTATTAAATCTCGATTCTACAAGAATTCCGGCCAGCTTTTGTCTTTTATATAAGACGTCATTAGGCCATTTCAATGCTAACTGATTGATTCCAGACTGCTTGAGTGTATTAATTAAACTAATGCCAATAGCAATACTCAGTCCATGTCTGGCTTCTTCTGCGCAGTGTGGCCAGAATAAAGAAAGGTAGAGGTTACCCACAGGAGGAGATTGCCATACGTCTCCTCGGCGACCTCTGCCAGCGGTTTGCGTTTCAGCAATACATGCCGCAGGCTCTAGATGATGTTGGCTGAATCTTTGCCAGAGAATGTCATTTGTGGACGTGACTTCTGGCAAGATCAACATCTCGCTGAGCTTGTTGCTTGTCTGTGGTTCCATGGCGCTGAGAATAGCGGCCTGCGATAACGGTGAGTAGGATGGATTATTCAAAGGTGTGTCGGAGTTGTAAAACGAGCGGACAGTTTAGCAGGATGAGAGAAGTTGGGGGAGTCTCCTCTCAATATATACAGCAGATGGTATTTTAGACTTTTATATCAAGAATACTTCCAACCATCTCATTACTGGCTTTGACGACTTTTGCAGATGCTTCAACTTGTCTTGCGTTTGCATCTAGCTCGACAAGCGCTTTGGTTAATTGTTCGTTTGAACCTGGATCGGCAGACGCAATTTTGGCGCTACTTTGTGCTGCACCATACATACCGCTTTGAATGCCTGCTATGCCTGATTGAAAAGCAGAAATGCTACTCATAAATGTCTCCTATATGGATGACTTTATATCATTTTAATGGTCACAAGTTTGTGACTTATATCGCTTTTTTATTCTTAGCGTTGAATTTAACATAAAGAATCGTTGAGCAAAAGCACACACTACTGCAAATGAGTGCCAGCACAGGATAGAGTGTTAGCGAAGAGGCGCTATATACCTCACCTACAGCATGACTGAAATAAAATAGCATTAAAAAGCTTGTCCATGCGTGAGTGTAAGGACGTCCGTACAATAATCCGCGCATTGGAAATAATAGTGGCACTAAACCAAGAATAAGCATGGCTGCGACAGGATAATTCTCTGCATGTGGTGCGATGAGTATCCAGGCCAAAAGCGTGATCATCAGACCAAAAAAACTGACTAAAGTCAGTGCTCGGAAAAGTTTTTCAGGATTCATGTAATTTCTTTGCTGTAGTGGCAATGCGATGTCCCATGGCTTTACACAGTTTCGCCTCGTTATCATCAAGCGTACGTTTATTGTCCGCACCGGCTAAGTGACTGGCACCATATGGTGTTCCGCCCGTTTCTGTCGTCATTAATTCAGGCTCACTATATGGGAGCCCCATCAGTAACATGCCATGATGAAACAGTGGCAACATCATCGATAAAAGAGTGGATTCTTGCCCGCCATGTAGGCTGCCGGTTGATGTGAAAACAGCCGCCGGTTTTCCTGCTAAAACACCTGACAGCCAGGAATCGCTCGTTGAATCAATAAAATATTTAAGCGGTGCCGCCATATTACCAAATCGTGTTGGGCTTCCCATTATCAGTCCTGCACAATTCTTCAGATCAGCATGGCTAACATATAGATGGCCTTCTGATGGAATAGTATCTTCTGTGGCTTCACAGACTGTAGATACAGGAGGGACAGTCCTGATGAGCGCTTCGCAACCCGAAACGGATTCAACGCCTCGTGAAATTTGTTCAGCCATCGCTTTAACATGGCCACTACGACTGTAGTAAAGAATCAGTATTTTGATCATTGTGATGAGATTATTTCTAAGACAGATTCTGGTGGTCGACCTATTCGTGCTTGGCTACCCTGTATAACAATTGGTCTTTCAATCAGTTTAGGGTGAGTGACCATGGCTTGTATAATGTCTTCATCTGTCAGAGATGGATTTTTCAAATCAAGCACCTTGTATTCCTCTTCACCCTTGCGAAGTAAATCTCTGGGACTAATGCCCAGTTTTTCAATGATAACTTTTAATTCTTCAAAGCTGGGTGGTGTGTCCAGATATTTTATGACATATGGATGAATTCCTTTTTCTTCTAGTAAGTTCAGTGTTTGTCTGGATTTACTGCAACGTGGGTTATGCAGAATAGTAATCGCTGTCATCGTGATGGTTCCAATAATTTTTCCAATGAAGATAAATGAATTTCAATAGGGCGCATCGTTGACCAACTGGAACAGCCTGGACATAACCAGTGCATCGTTCGACCAGAAAAGCCACAGTTCTTGCATGTATAACGATCGCCTTTATGGATCAACGTGGTTGTGACTTCTTTAATAAGTGGTATTAGCGCTTGATGGTTCTCTTCACCCAGCGTAATGAGCTGATGTAAACCTTCCACAGAAGGGTGTTGATGCAGTTGGGCATGTAAGAACGCCTGGGCGGCTTCCGTGCTCTGTGTTTGTTCAATAAGTCTCGTCAACATTAAGCGTGCAGAAGTGAGGTGAGGATATCTATTGAGTAATGACTCTAACCAGTCTTTGAAGTCATCCAGATTATTCGTGTTCTCAAAACAGTCATAAAGCAAAGGCAGCGCTTCTGGTAAAAAATAGTGATTTTGTTTTTCAACATGTTGAAGTGCACGAATCGCTTTACGGTATTGCCCGTTTTTGATGTATATCCGACCTTCTAGCAGGCTCGCTCTGACACAGTTTGCATCGTAATGGTGAGCACTTCGTAATAAATTCAGTGTTTGATGCTGATCTTTATTGATGACAGATTCGGCAAGTTCACAATAAAACTGTGCAATCAGCGCCCGGGTATTGGTCTTATCATTACCTTCGATATGTTTTGCCATATCAATGGCTTGCTGCCATTTCTTTTCTTGCTGATAGATCCGTAGCAATTGTTTGGGCGCTTCAGGTGGTGTCCCTGGTTGTTGTAATAATTCTAAAAATAGCAGTTCAGCGCGGTCTAAAACGCCTGCACTCATATAATCCAGACCTAATTCGACAAGAGCTTGGCGCCGTTGTTGGGCACTGAGTGAAGGCCTGGCAATTAAATTCTGATGGATTCTGATGGCACGATCACTTTCACCACGTCTACGGAATAAGTTAGCCAGAGCCAAGTGGGTTTCGACTGTTTCACTGTTAACTTCTAGCAAACCAATAAAGACATCAATGGCTTTATCAGGCTGTTCATTCAGTAAATAATTAAGGCCTTTAAAATAATCAGGGCTAAAAGAAGAGTCTTGCTGGCGGTAGCGACGTTTGTAGTGACGTCTGGCCATCATCCATCCGGAGAGAGCTGCTACGGGTAATAAAAAAAATAACCAGCCAAACATGAATTAATGGGCGTCTTTAATCGGCAGTATTCTTAAGCTGTTAATTTCTTGCTCAGAAACTGACAACTTTGATTGTAAGCGATGATTTTCATAGCGCAATTTCATCGTGCTGAACAATAAAATCACTGCACCGATGGCTACCCCCAACAACATAGATAGCGCAACTAACACAGATAGGGGCATGGTTAACTCACCAAAGTAATAATTTACTGTCACATCGTTCATATTAAATGCGGCAAAAGCGGCGCTTGCTAAGAAAATCAGCCCAAAAATCAGAAGTAATATTATTTTTCGCATTCTGCGGTGTTCCTTCAAATTACTGATGTTTTTTCATGAATTTTATTCAATCGGGATCATACCCTAAAATTGAACCTTGCCCAGAATTAGGCGAAATCATGTAGAATTACATTTTATTTTTGACAGGTCGGTCCTGTATCAACTCGTGATTTTGGAGAATTCACCATGACCTTTGTTGTCACAGAAAACTGTATTAAATGTAAATATACTGATTGTGTTGATGTCTGCCCAGTAGATTGTTTTCACGAAGGTCCTAACTTTTTAGTCATTGATCCTGATGAGTGTATTGATTGCACGCTGTGTGAACCAGAGTGTCCAGCAGAAGCTATTTTTTCAGAGGATGATTTGCCAGATGAGCAAATGGAATTTTTGCAAATCAACGAGGAGCTCTCTCGTGTATGGCCTGTAATTTCTGAAAAGAAAGATGCACTTCCAGATGCAGAAGAGTGGGATGGTAAGTCTAACAAAACGCCTTTACTGGAAAGATAAGTACATTCAATCCAAGATAAAAAAAGCCCGCTTTTGCGGGCTTTTTTTACACCATTAAGTGTTTGAGTTTCTTCATAGCGTTGTTTTCAATCTGTCTTATACGTTCTGCAGACACCTGATATTGATCAGCTAATGTATGAAGCGTTGCTTTGTTATCTTCGCTTAACCAGCGCTGCATAATGATATCTCTGCTACGATCATCTAAGGTCGCTAATGCATTGGATAATTTTTGTTGTTGATAATCAGCATAATTATCATCTTCCAACTGATTAGAAGGATCCGAGTCATCGTTAGCAGCTAAATAAGCAATCGGCGAATAATGGTTTTCTTCGTCATCCGTATCATTTGGTAAGTCAAAAGAGGTATCAGGCTGTGCCAGTCTACGCTCCATTTCCATCACATTATCGGCTGTGACACCTAAATCTTCGGCAACAGCTTCAACTTCTTCTTTGTTTAACCAACCAAGACGTTGCTTTGCACTGCGAAGATTGAAAAACAACTTACGTTGTGCTTTTGTCGTAGCAATTTTCACAATGCGCCAGTTACGAATCACGTATTCATGAATTTCGGCACGAATCCAATGAACAGCAAAAGAAACTAAACGCACACCTTTTTCAGGGTTGAACCGTTTTACTGCCTTCATCAAACCAATGTTACCTTCTTGAATCAGGTCAGCAACGGGCAGTCCATAACCGCTATATCCTTTGGCAATACGAACAACAAAACGTAGATGCGATAAAACAAGTCTTTGCGCTGCTTTGAGATCACCTTCGTTTTGCAGGCGATAGGCGAGGTCGTATTCTTCTTCCTCAGTTAATACAGGAATGGTGTGCACAAGACTGGTGTAAGCATCCAAGTTACCAATAGGAGCTAAAGCCATGTCATATTGAGCTACATTCGTTGTCATTTATTACAGTCTCCTGAGAGTCATTCCTTTAATCATATCACTAAAGGATTAGTGTCAACTATAAGAAGCGTATTTTTGGAAAAAGTTCCTGTTTCGATACTAAGTTGGTTCAATGTCATTAAGGTGTCTACCTACAGCTAACCATGCCCCTAAAACACCCAAAAACAGACCAAAAAGTGGCAGGGAGAGAAACATCTGTCCTAGCATCCATTGTAGCGAAAACTGACTGTCATAGAGTGCCGTCAGTCTGGAAATGGGGCCATTGATGGCAATTAGAGCTATGAGTAATGTTAACCAGGCAATCGCACCCCCAAAAAAACCGTACCAAAACCCTGTATAGAGGAAAGGGCGTCTGACAAACGCGTTAGTACCACCTACAAGTTTTATGACGCGTATTTCGGTTTGTCGATTTAATATTGCCAAGCGGATAGTGTTACCAATGACAAGTAATACGCTTAGTGACAAGAGGACGGCAAGAATGGTGATCCCTCTCTGACCAGTTTGATTGATAGATTTAAGTCGTTTTAACCAGGCCATATCAAGTTGTGCCAGATCCACTTCTTGCATATTTTGCAAGCGCTCAAGTAAGCCCTGAATAGCCTCTTCATGCTCGGTTTCTTTGGGTTTGATGATGATAACCGGTGGCAAAGGATTGGTTGGCAAGCTATCAAGAATGTCATCTAAGCCAGATAAATGTCTAAACTCTTCCAATGACTGCTTGGCAGAATGATAATCGACGGCGGTGACATCCGGCCAGGCGAGTAATTGTTCAGCGAGTTGTTTGCCTCGTGCATCATTAGTACCAGGTTTTAAAAACAAAGAGATCTGACTGGCATCATCCCACTGTCCTGCCACTTGTTCTACATTCTTCAGTAATACATAAAGACCAGCGGGTAACGCTAAAGCAATACCGATGACCAGAACCGTCATAACACTGGCAACAGGTGTTCTGGACAACTGTCCCAGACTGTACAGCATCACCTGTAGGTGTCTTAAAAGATAATTGGGTAGGTTGAATGACAACATATCAGGCAAGACGTCCTTGATGTAGAGTAAGCTGACGATAGGGCATAGTGCTGATTAATTCATGATCATGACTGGCGATAAATACGGTGACGCCGACCTGATTAAACTGTTCAAAAAGATGCATGATTTCTCTAGAAAGTTCAGGATCCAGATTACCCGTCGGTTCATCGGCCAGTAGTACTGGAGGTCTGTTGACAACGGCTCTGGCAATACCGACGCGTTGTTGTTCACCTCCGGACAAGGCAATAGGCAGATTACGTTCTTTGCCCAGCAGGTTCACTTTATCCAAAGCCGCCCTGACGCGTCGTCCGATCTCACGATGATTTTCACCGGCTATGATTAAAGGCAAAGCAACATTGTCGAAAACAGTTCGATCATGTAGCAGATTATGGTCCTGAAATACTAAGCCGATCTTACGACGGTAGTACGGCACTTTCCACTTAGGCAGTCGTGTCAGGTTTTGATTGTTTACCCATACTTGCCCATGTGTGCTTCGCTCGATCAGGGCAATCAGTTTTAGTAGCGTACTTTTGCCTGCACCTGAGTGACCGGTAAGGAAAGCCATTTCGCCCTTGTCTAGCTCAAAACTGAGTCCGGATAGTGCTTCATGCTGATTGGTATAGCGTTTGTAAACGTCAGTAAAACGAATCATTTAATCTCTTCTTTTCCCAGCAAAGCATCGACAAAATCAGTGGCATTAAATGGACGTAAATCATCTATTTTTTCACCCACACCAATGTAACGGATAGGTAGTTTGGTTTTGTTAGCGATGGCAAAAATGATGCCGCCTTTTGCTGTACCATCGAGTTTAGTTAGTGTGATACCACTGACACCAACAGATTGTTGAAACTGTTGGGCCTGTTGAAGTGCGTTCTGTCCTGTACCGGCATCAAGCACTAACATGACTTCATGGGGCGCACTTTCATCGACTTTACCCATCACGCGTTTCACTTTTTTTAACTCTTCCATAAGATTTGACTGGGTGTGAAGTCGACCTGCTGTATCGGCGATAAGAATATCCATATTTCGTGCTTTAGCAGCCTGCAGTCCATCGAAAATAACAGAAGCCGAGTCTGCTCCGGTCTTTTGTGCAATGACCGGGATATTATTGCGTTCCCCCCAGACTTGTAATTGCTCTACAGCCGCCGCACGGAACGTGTCGCCAGCAGCCAACATGACTTTTTTACCTTGCTGTTGAAATTGCTTAGCGAGTTTACCTATCGTAGTGGTTTTGCCTACGCCGTTTATTCCTACCATTAGTATGACGTATGGACCGTCGGAGTTTTCCGGTAATTCAAGTGGCTGGCTACTGGGCTCAAGAATACTGATCATATCCTCACGCATGGCGGTAAAGAGTGCTTCCACATCGTTAAGTTGTTTGCGTGCTACACGTTGGGTGAGATCATTGATGATGCGACTGGTTGCCTCAACACCAAGGTCTGCTGTTAACAGCTGTGTTTCGAGCTCTTCAAGTAGATCATCATCAATAGTTTTACGGCCAAGGATTAAATTGGCAAAGCCATCAGTCAGCTTGCTGCTGGTTCGGCTCAGACCTTGCTTAAGACGGCTGAAAAAACCAGGTTGAGACTTTGTCTCACTTGTATCTTTTGTCTGCTCTTCTGAAGCAGATAATTCTGGTGATTTTTCAACAACATTATCTTCAGCGATAGGCGCGTCTGATTCGGGTGTTTTGGACTTTCTTTTAAGGAAACTAAACATATTCTCTGCTTGTCGTTAAACTTCGACGGTAAATCTTATCACGCGTTACAAAAAAAGAGATGCAGATGCTGAATATAAAAAATGTGGCTTGGGTTGTTTTTTTCTTACCCATGGTGGCTTTGGCAAACGTGAGTGAGTTTCAGTTGGAGAATGGACTGAAGCTGATAGTTAAAGAAGATCACCGTGCGCCTGTGGTCGTTTCACAAGTCTGGTACAAAGTGGGGTCAAGCTACGAGCATAACGGTATAACGGGGATATCGCACATGCTGGAACATATGATGTTTAAGGGGACTAAACATCTTGAACCAAATGAGTTTTCTCATATCATTGCTGAGAATGGCGGCGAGCAAAATGCATTTACAGGACAAGATTATACGGCCTATTTTCAGAAGCTCCACAAAGATAGATTAGAAGTCAGTTTCAAACATGAAGCAGACAGAATGCGCAATTTAATTATTGACCCTGAGGAGTTATTAAAAGAACGGGAAGTCGTGACTGAAGAGCGCCGAATGCGCACCGATGATAATCCTCAATCTCTGCTGAGAGAACAATTCAGTGCTGCAGCCTTTGTCAGTAGTCCATACCATTGGCCAGTGATTGGTTGGATGAATGATATTAAGCATTATCAAGCAGAAGACTTACGTGCCTGGTATAAAAAATGGTATGCACCCAATAACGCTACTCTTGTGGTAGTGGGAGATGTTTCACCTAAAGCCGTTCTGGCCTTAGCCAAAAAATATTTTGGTCCATTGAAAGCGGAAAAAATTGCAGCATTGAAACCTCAGGTAGAGATAACTCAAAAAGGTTTGAGGCAAGTAGAGGTGAAAGCACCGGCAGAATTACCTTACCTGATGATGGGCTGGAAAGTACCTTCGGTGACAACGGTTGATAAAGACCAGGAATGGGAGCCCTACGCGCTTGAAGTTTTAGCTAATGTTTTGGATGGTGGTAACAGCGCGCGATTTGCTAAACAACTCGTGCGTGAACAACAGGTAGCTGCCAGTGTTGGCGCTGGCAATAGTCTGTTTTCACGCCTCTCTGATTTATTTATCGTTGTGGGAACGCCAGCAAATGAGAAGTCCGTTGATGATTTGAAAAAAGCGATTATCGAGCAGATTTCTCAACTAAAAAATCAGCCTGTCAGTCATGAAGAGCTAGCACGTGTGAAAGCACAAGTTGTGGCCAATGCTGTGTATGAAAAAGATAGTGTGTTTTACCAAGCCATGCAGATTGGTATGTTGGAAACCATTGGTGTCGACTGGCAAGTGGGTGAACAATATGTCGACAACATCAATGCGGTAACTGCTGAACAAGTTCAGGCCGTTGCCAATAAATATTTCAACAATGATCTATTAACGGTGGGCGAACTAGTGCCTTTACCGCTGGATGGTCATCGTCCTGTTTCATCTGCTGGAGGTCAATATGTCCATTAAAAAATGGATTTTTTTCATCACACTCACTGTCAGTTCTAGTGTCTTTGCCTCACCTGACATTCAAAAGTGGACGACTGAAAATGGTGCTAGCGTGTATTTTGTCAATGCACCTGAACTACCAATGGTGGACATCAATATTGTATTCAATGCCGGAGCAGCAAGAGATGCTGACCACCCAGGTCTGGCAAAGCTGACTAATGCCATGCTTGATGAGGGCGCGGCTGATTTAGATGCGGATGCCATTGCTGATGCCTTCTCATCAGTCGGTGCAAACTACAGTGCAAGCTCTCAGCGAGATATGGCCATTCTGAGCTTGCGTACATTGACAGATCCGAATGCCTTCGATACCTCAGTCAATATGTTTGCAAAAATACTGTCGTCACCAAGCTTTCCTGAAACGTCATTTCTACGTATCAAACAACAGCTGTTAACAGGCCTTCAGGCTGAAAAACAATCACCAAAAAGTTTGGCAACAAGAACTTTTTTCAAGAACTCTATGGTGAGCATCCCTACGCTCAAATGCCTGCAGGAGATACGGTTAGCGTTGAAAAAATCAATCTGGCTGATTTGAAGGCGTTTTATCAGCAATATTATGTCGCAAAAAATGCGGTGGTCGTCATTGTCGGTGATGTAAGCAAGTCACAAGCACAGCAGTTAGCCACACGGTTAACTGTTGATCTGAAAAGTGGAACAGCAGCTCCTGAATTGCCGGTTGTGAGTTCATTTAATCAGGATAAAGAGATCGTTTTACCGTTTCCATCCTCACAAACCACAATCATGATGGGACAAGTCGGCATCAGCCGTGATGACCCTGATTATTTCCCGCTCTATGTTGGTAATCATATTTTGGGAGGAAGTGGGTTAGTCTCCATTTTGAGTGATGAAGTACGAGAAAAGCGTGGATTAACGTATGGGGTTTATAGTTATTTTAGCCCTATGCAACAATCCGGTCCTTATGTGTTTGGCTTACAGACTCGCAACGATCAAGCTGAGCAAGCCCTTAAGGTTCTGAAAGATACATTAAATACGTACATCAAAAACGGACCATCACAAGCACAGCTAACAGCGGCTAAGCAAAATATTACCGGTGGGTTTGCATTGAGAGTGGATAGTAATAGCAAGATCGCTGATTATCTTTCTATGATAGGCTTTTATAACTTGCCACTGGATTACCTGGATAGCTTTAACGATAAGGTTAATGCTGTCACCGTGGCGGATATAAAAGAGGCGTTTAAACGACGCGTTCACGCAGACAACATGTTAACGGTATTAGTGGGTGGCGAAACAGAATAATAAGGCTAGAACGAATTCGCTGAGAATTATCGGTGGCGTTTGGCGAGGTAGAAAACTCACCTTCCCAGAAGTCGAGGGATTGAGACCCACTAGTGATCGTACGAGAGAAACGATATTTAATTGGTTGCAGCCGTCTATGGGGGGCAGTCGTTGTCTCGACCTGTTTGCAGGTAGTGGTGCATTAGGTTTCGAAGCGGCATCAAGAGGTGCTGCAGAAGTGGTGTTGATAGAAAATAACCAACAGGCTTTTTTGCAGCTTAAGCAGAATGCAGACACGCTGAAGGCGTCAAACTGTGTTATCAAAAACAGTTCGGCAAATCAGGCCATCATCGAATCAACAATACCTTTTGATATCGTGTTTATTGATCCGCCATACCAGGCAGATTTATGGACCGATACAGCGGAAAATTTAGTGTCACAAGGGATTTTAAGTCAGGGGGCATTAATATATTTGGAGTATCCTGCCAAGCAAGATATGCCGATATTACCCACTTCATGGCATTTATTGAAAGAAAAAAAGCAGGTGATGTAAAATACTGCTTATTTGAATTTCATGCTGGAGAACAAGATTGAGTACCGTTGCGATATACCCAGGTACGTTTGATCCTATTACATACGGGCACATTGATCTCATTAAGCGTGCTTCACCATTATTTGAACGCATTATTGTGGCTGTGGCAATTAATCCGGGAAAGCAACCCATGTTCAGTCTCGATGAACGCGTGGAGTTAGTGAAAAAAGCGACGCTGGGTATTGAGAATGTTGAGGTAAGTGGATTTAAAGGCCTGCTGGTGAATGAAGCATTGAGTATGGGCGCGAATGTTATCATTCGTGGTTTGCGGGCCGTCTCAGATTTTGAATATGAATTGCAATTGGCCACAATGAATCGCCGAATGCAATCAAAAGTAGAAACGTTATTTCTCACCCCAGCAGAGAATTTGAGCTTTGTCTCTTCAACACTGGTAAAAGAAATTGCTGTATTAGGCGGTGATGTCTCTGAATTTGTTGCGCCTTGTGTTCAAGAAGCCTTGAAACGCAAATTGCCGGCCCAAGACTAAGCACGCTAAAATAATATTATAAAGTTACTGGAGTAAACCATGTCGCTGTTTATCACTGATGAATGTATTAACTGTGATGTCTGTGAACCAGAATGTCCTAATGGAGCTATTTCTCAAGGTGCTGAAATCTATGAGATAGATCCCGATTTGTGTACGGAATGTGTGGGTCATTTCGATACACCACAATGTGTTGAAGTCTGTCCGGTGGATTGTATTCCTAAAGATCCGGATAACGAGGAAACACATGATCAGCTCTATGCAAAATATGAAACATTGATGGCGGCGGGAAAATAACACTGAATTATTTCCACGCTATCTCCACGAAATAAAAGCAGCTGATTTAGCTGCTTTTATTTTTTAGCTAAGCAAAACGACAGATTATTTTGAGCCCTGCTCTTGCTGAGTTATGCTTAGCGCTTTTCAAGTCCCTGATTTAAAGAGAATCCATGCAAAACGAATATCATCCCGACCAAGTAGAATCCGCTGCACAGCAATATTGGCAGGAAAATAACAGCTTCCATGTTGTTGAAGATACGTCTAAAGAAAAATTCTATTGTTTGTCGATGTTTCCCTATCCAAGTGGACAACTGCATATGGGACATGTGCGTAATTACACCATAGGTGATGTTATTTCACGCTACCAGCGCATGCAGGGAAAAAATGTCTTACAACCGATGGGCTGGGACGCATTTGGTTTACCCGCAGAAAATGCTGCGATTAAAAATAATGTGGCGCCGGCAGCATGGACATACCAAAACATTGATTATATGCGTGGTCAGCTACAACGTTTAGGACTTGGTTATGACTGGCAGCGTGAATTAGCCACTTGCACACCTCAATACTATCGTTGGGAACAGTGGTTATTCACCCGATTGTTTGAAAAAGGACTCGTCTACAAGAAAACGGCGGCCGTGAACTGGTGTCCTCATGATGAAACGGTATTGGCCAACGAACAGGTCATTGATGGCTGTTGCTGGCGTTGTGATACCAAAGTAGAGCGTCGTGAGATTCCGCAATGGTTTATGAAAATTACTGACTATGCAGATCAGTTACTTGCGGATCTGGATCAGCTTGATGGCTGGCCTGACCAGGTGAAAACTATGCAGGCAAACTGGATTGGTCGCTCAGAAGGGGTGCAGATTCAATTTGATATGGTCGGTGCAGAAGACAAATTAGAGGTCTATACCACACGTCCAGATACATTGATGGGTGTCAGTTATCTCGCTGTCGCAGCTGAGCATCCTCTCGCGCTCAAAGCGGCGAATGATAATCCTATTTTGCAAACATTCATCGATGAGTGCCGCAAAATGGAAACGTCTGAAGCCGCCATGGAAACAGCAGAGAAAAAGGGTGTTGATACCGGCTTATTGGCTATTCATCCGGTAACGGGAGAGCAGGTACCGGTATGGGCGGCTAATTTTGTATTAATGGGGTATGGAACCGGTGCCGTAATGTCGGTACCAGCTCATGACCAGCGTGACTTTGAATTTGCACAAAAATACCAGTTGCCCATCAAACAGGTCATTAAACCGTTAGATGAACAGGATATTGATTTAACAAAAGCCGCCTTCACTGATAAAGGTGAGCTGATTAATTCTAAGCAATTTGATGGATTAAAAGCACAAGAAGCGTTTGATGCTATTGCTGATTTTCTGGTCAGCCAGAATAAAGGTGAACGTCAGGTAAATTACAGACTTCGCGACTGGGGTGTGTCTCGTCAGCGTTATTGGGGGACGCCAATACCAATCATCAACTGCGATGACTGTGGCCCTGTGGCTGTACCAGAGCAGGACTTACCTGTTGTGTTACCTGAAGATGTGACTGTAGATGGTTCAGGTTCACCAATTAAATCCATGCCTGAGTTTTATGAGTGCACTTGCCCTAAATGTGGCAAACCCGCACATCGTGAAACCGATACCTTTGATACTTTCTTTGAATCATCCTGGTATTTTGCACGTTTTGCCTGCCCTGATAATACCGAAGCTATGCTGGATGAAAGGGCGGATTATTGGCTGCCTGTCGATCAATATATTGGTGGTATTGAGCATGCAGTTTTACATTTATTGTATGCACGATTTTTCCATAAACTCATGCGTGACGAAGGCTTAATCTCTGGTGACGAGCCATTTAAAAATCTGTTAACACAGGGCATGGTGCTGAAAGATGGCGCCAAAATGTCAAAATCCAAAGGTAATACCGTCGATCCGCAGGCGCTGATTGATCAGTATGGTGCCGATACTTCACGTCTATTTATGATGTTTGCTGCACCACCAGAAATGTCACTGGAATGGTCTGATAAAGGTGTGGATGGTGCCAACCGCTTCCTCAGACGTTTATGGCGAGCCGTGGCTGAACATGTTGAACAAGGCATTGTTAAGCAAGGTGAATTGTCTGATTTACCAGAAGCCTTGCAGGCCTTACGCCGTCAGACACATCAAACGTTAGCAAAAGTAACGGATGATATTGGTCGTCGTCATACATTTAATACGGCTATTGCCGCCGTTATGGAATTAATGAACAGCTTGACTAAATTAAATGATGATAGTGAACAAGCACGTGCAGTGATGCAGGAAGCTCTGGAGATGGTCGTCTTGATGTTATCGCCCATCACTCCGCACATTTGTCATCATTTATGGCAAACTCTGGGACATGAAGAGGCCATTCTGAACGTGTCTTGGCCATTGGTTGATGAGGCAGCATTGAAGCAAGACAAAATTGATTTAATGGTGCAGGTGAATGGGAAGTTACGCTCGAAAATCTCAGTTGCTGCAGATGCCGAACAAAAGCAGGTAGAGGCCGTAGCATTTGCTGATGAAAATGTTCAGCGTTACACAGAAGGTAAAGAGATTCGTAAGATCATTCTGGTTCCAGGCCGTTTATTGAATATTGTGGTTGCCGGCTAACATAAGGATAAAAAAATGAATCGTGTAATGATGAGTTTGATGACTGGTGTGTTGATGTTGACCTTAACAGCATGCGGTTTTCAATTGCGTGGTGAAGCCAATGTGCCAGAAACACTCAAAACCATCTATATTCAAGGATTGAACATACGACAAGATTCATTCGGCTTGCAATTAAAACGTGCCATGACGCGTAACGGCATTCATGTACTGGATACTTATCGAGAAGGTGCAGCCGTGATGACGGTCGTGGAAAATGTGTTTGATCAGAATGTGTTGTCTGTTGGTTCAGATGCCAAAGTGACAGAGTATGAGTTAGAAACCCGTTTTTCTTTCAAAGTCTCTTCGCCTGACGGTGAACCTATGAGTGATGTGATTACGGTTCAAGCTAGACGCGATTATCAGTTTGACCGTAATCAGCTATTAGCGATGAGTGAACAACAAGCCGTCATCCGAGATGATTTGAATAAACAGATGGTTCAGAATGTGCTGAGACGACTATCAGCAATGAAGTAAACAATGCGGATAAGACTCGAACAGTTAAACACTCATTTATCGGCTTCACTCAACCCTGTTTACCTCTTATTTGGTGAAGAAGCATTACTGATTGAAGAGGCCGCTGATACCATTCGTCAACAGATTCGTCAGGCCGGTGCTAATGAGCGGGAAGTCTGGAATATTGAAGGACGTTTCGACTGGTCTCAGATTAAATGGCAAGAGCAGAGTCTCTCTTTATTTGCCAGCCAGCGACTGATCGAAATTCGCCTGCCATCCGGTAGTCCAGGTAAAGAGGGGGGAAGCATTGAGGAAATTTGCTTCCAATCCTCCGCAGGATACGACGCTATTAATCATCAGTGGCAAAATTGATGCGCGCTCACAGAAAGCCAAGTGGTTTACCGAACTGGACAAGTTAGGTGTCACTATTCCTGTCTGGCCAGTTGCCTTAGCTCAACTCCCTCAATGGGTGAGTCAACGCATGCAGGCCAAAGGCTTAAAAAGTGATCCTAAAATCGCTACCTTGATTGCTGAACGCGTAGAGGGCAATTTATTTGCGGCCGCACAAGAAATCGAAAAGTTGTCTTTACTGAGTCTTGATGGGCAGATTGATGAAGCCTTAGTATTAGCCTCCGTAGCTGATAATGCTAAGTTTGAGGCATTTGGTCTGATGGATGCTGTGTTTGCAGGACAGCATGCACGAATCCCACGTATACTATCTCGTCTACGCGCAGAAGGTATTGATATTCTGGCTGTTTTCTCCGCTGTCAGTTGGTCACTGCAACGCGTGGTCGATATGTCAGCGCAATGGGCTTCTGGTGAGTCTTTGGAACGTGTCTTTGCCTCTCAAAAACCGCCGGTATGGGATAAAAATAAAGCGGTAATGCGACAAGCCATAGAGCGCTACAGCCATACCCGCTGGCAATCTTTTTTGCAGCAAATGTCTGATATTGATCAAGCAGCAAAAGGTATGACTAAACACTGTCCATGGCGTCTCCTGGAAACACTCTGTTTAGGCGCTTCGGGCATCGATATACCAACAAAAATATTGGAAAGGAGTGCTTAATTGAACATCGCTGATTATATGCACACATTAGGTCGGCAAGCGCGGTCAGCCAGCCGCAAACTGGCGAGTGCAGGTACAGATATTAAGAATCGTGCTTTATTGGCCATTGCTACTGATATTCGTGCGAATGCCGAATCATTAAAGCAAGAAAATGAGCGTGATTTGAAAGCTGGACAAGACAAAGGCCTCGATGCTGCTTTGCTGGACAGACTGACATTGACAGATGCTCGCATTGAATCGATGGCTGAAGGCCTGGAACAAATAGCAGCATTGCCTGATCCTGTGGGGGAAGTGAGCGAAATGACTTATCGTCCTTCAGGTATTCAATTAGGCAAGATGCGTGTACCGCTCGGTGTGGTTGGTATCATTTATGAATCTAGGCCGAATGTGACAGCGGATGCGGCGGCGCTGTGCTTGAAGTCCGGTAATGCGACCATATTACGCGGCGGTAGTGAAGCTATTCACTCGAATCAGGCCATTGCGGCATGTATTCAACGAGGTCTAAACCTGGTCGGTTTACCCGAGACAGTGATTCAAGTGGTGGAAACGACGGATCGCGAGGCTGTAGGCGCCCTGATTACCATGTCAGAGTATGTGGATGTCATTGTACCCAGAGGTGGTAAGGGGCTGATTGAACGTATCAGTCAAGACGCCAGAGTACCTGTGATTAAACACCTTGATGGTATTTGTCATGTGTACATCGATAAAGGCGCTGATCTGGATATGGCTGAAAACATCGCCTTGAATGCCAAATGTCATCGCTACGGCGTATGCAATGCCATGGAAACACTCTTGGTCGCCGCTGATGAAGCCAATGCCGTGTTGCCTCGTTTAGCAGTCAAATATGCTGAAGAAGGCGTTGAGTTGCGAGGCTGTGAGCGTACTCTGGAGATTTTACCTGACATCAACAAAGCGACAGCAGAAGATTGGGATACGGAATATCTGGCGCCTATCTTGTCAATTAAAATCGTTGAAGATATTGATGCGGCAATAGCACATATCAATACGCATAGTTCAGGTCATACGGAGTCGATCATTACTCAAGATTATCAGCGCTCGAGACAATTCCTGGCCGAAGTCGATTCAAGTTCTGTGATGGTGAATGCGTCAACTCGCTTTGCAGATGGCTTTGAATATGGTCTCGGAGCGGAAATCGGTATTTCGACAGATAAAATTCATGCACGTGGACCAGTAGGACTTGAAGGGTTAACGTCACAAAAATGGATAGTATTAGGTAGTGGCCAGATCAGAAAATAAACCAGCCATAGGGATGTTAGGGGGACTTTTGACCCTGTGCATTTTGGGCATTTACGCACTGGCTTGGATGTTGTCGAGCAGTTGAATCTGGATCACTTACGTTTGATACCGTGTGCCATTCCACCTCATCGTATCGAACCTGTTGCCACGGCAAAACAACGGCGGATGATGCTGGAACTGGCGATTAAGAATCACCCGAAACTGGTTGTCGATGATCGTGAGTTAGGCAGAGATGGACCATCTTATAGCGTGGATACTTTGCTCAGTTTGCGAGAAGATTTTCCAGACAATCCGCTGTTTATATTGATGGGGACGGATGCCTTTTGTAGCTTGCCAAGCTGGTCTCGCTGGCAACAGATTATTGAGCTAGCCCATATTGTGGTGATGCAGCGCGCAGACGAAGCCTTGTTGATGAGCGATGAGTTACAAACATTTTATGAAACTCATCAGGCTCAAAAACAAGACAGTCAATTAAGTGCTGGGAAAATCTGGTCAGTATCGGTGACACAAATGTCAATTTCGGCCACAGCGATTCGTGATGCATTAGAGCAGGGACGAGATGTACGCTACCTCTTGCCTGATGCGGTCATCAGTTTAATTGAGCAATTAGGCCTCTACCCGTCAGCTGCTGCTTCTAGAACCAATGGATAATTTGTTTTTTGTGCTCTCCAAGCTAGTGTGGGGATTGCTTAGCCCTACCAGTCTGATGGTTTGGCTGCTCCTGTTGGTCACATTGCTTTTATGGCTTAACTATATCCGCGTAGCTAAGCGCTTATTACTATTGATGAGCCTGATTGGATTTATCGTGATGGGCTATCCGGTCGGTGATTATTTAATGTATCCGCTGGAGAGTCGTTTTGCTGCCCCTGAAAAGTTATCAGAACCATTTGACGGCATTATTATGCTGGGCGGCGCTGAGCAGCTAAAACTATCTGATAGTTGGCAAAAAGCGCAAGTAGGCGATGGCGCGGAACGTATTCTGCAAACTGCTGAGTTAGCCAGACTCTACCCCGACTTGCCAATTATTGTGTCGGGTGGCAGTAATTTGGTACAAAGACAAAATCTGGATAGTGATGGTCAAGTGTTTCAACAGTTGTTCTCACAAGCGGGTATCGATGCGTCACGGTTAGTTATCGAACCACAGGCACGGAATACTTATGAGAATTTCCAAAGGCTGAAACCATTACTACCGAAACCGGCGGGCACTTATGTTTTAGTCACATCCGCTTTTCATATGCCTAGAGCGGTTGGCATTGCTAAAAAACAACACATCAATGTGATCCCTTATCCGGTTGACTATAGAAGTAACCACGCCAACAACCGCTATTGGGATTTTGACTTACCAGCCCATCTTGCTGTGTTAGAAACAGCCTGGCATGAATGGTTGGGACTAACGGTTTATTTCCTGACCGGCAAAACACAAAGCTGGTTTCCGCAAGCGACTGTAAAGATTGATAAAACCGATGAATAAACACGTAATAATAAGGGATATTAAACAGCCCTTACGTTACACTATGTAGCAGATATATTAAATGGAGTGCCCAATGCAGGCAGAACAATTAAAACTACTCGTCATCGATGCGCTCGAAGACATTAAAGCAGAAGATATCCAAGTGCTGGATGTCAAAGAAATGACCGATGTGACAGATATTATGATTATCGCTACCGGTAAATCCAGCCGTCAGGTGAAAGCCTTGGCAAATGAAGTCGTCATGCAAGCGAAAGCGGCAGGTGTTCAACCTTTAGGAGTTGAAGGTGAAACGGTTGGCGAATGGGCGCTTGTAGATTTAGGTGATGTGATTACACACATCATGACGCCTCAAACACGTCTTACTTATAACCTTGAGAAATTATGGGCTGTACCTGCACAGAATGAAAAGGCGTCGGCTGAACAAGAATGAAGATAAATCTTGTCGCTGTTGGCAATAAAATGCCAGGTTGGGTAAGCGAGGGCTATGAAGAATACAGTAAGCGAATGCCAAGAGAGTGTGCACTTCAACTGACCGAAATCATGCCAGCTCGCCGTAGCAAAAATGCGCAGCCAGAACAGTGGAAGAGAGAGGAAGGTCAGCGGATTCTGGCTTCGATTGCTGATAACCATCATGCAGTTGCCTTAGAGGTGACGGGAAAGAGCTGGAGTACAGAAGACTTATCATTACATATGCAGCAATGGCTCAGTGATGGGCGTGACGTTGCCCTAATGATTGGTGGACCAGACGGTTTGGACCCCAGCTGTCTTCAGCGAGCGGACCAGAAATGGTCCTTATCCGCGTTGACCCTGCCTCATCCACTGGTTCGTATTGTACTGGCCGAACAGCTCTATCGGGCCTGGACCATCCTTCAAAATCACCCCTATCATCGTTCATGAACTTTCCATCTATTTATTTGGCATCGCGTTCACCTAGGCGACGCGAACTTTTGTTACAGATGGGTGTGGATTTTTCAGTCATTAATCCTGATATTGATGAATCTGTGCTGGAGAACGAACTCCCAATTGATTATGTGAGTCGTATAGCTAGATTGAAGGCTGAAGCGGGACGAGGCTTATTGTTAGCAGCTGACAGAAAGCCAGTACTGGCTGCAGACACCGCGGTAGTTATTGATAAAACGATTTTGGGTAAACCTCAAAATGACGAACAAGCTGCCAGTATGTTAAGAATGTTGTCAGGTAAAACACATCAAGTGATGACGGCAATTGCACTAACACGCGCTGACAGGTTGTGGACAGCTGTTTCAGTCAATAATGTTTGTTTCGCTGAATTGAGTGAACAGGATATTTTCTGGTACATCAAGACTAAAGAGGGTGTTGATAAAGCTGGTGGTTATGCGGTTCAGGGCTTAGCTGCATTATTTATCGAGCATATAGAAGGTAGTTATTCTGGCATTATGGGATTACCCATCAGGGAAACGGGACAACTTTTATTAACAATGGATGACTGAATGTGAGTAGTGAAATATTAATCAACGTGACGCCGAGTGAAACTCGTGCAGCCGTAGTTGAAAATGGTCTACTTCAAGAAGTATTCATTGAGCGTAATGAATATCGAGGGCTAGTTGGGAATATATACAAAGGCAAAGTCTGTCGTGTCTTGCCTGGTATGCAAGCGGCTTTTGTAGAAATTGGCCTAGCAAGGGCCGCTTTTTTACATGTTTCAGATATTTCTATTCCCAAGGGCCAAACGGGGGATTTGAAAGAAGCGCCTAATGTTGAGCCAACTATTAGCAGTCTGTTGCGTGAAGGTCAGGAGATTCTGGTTCAGGTCATAAAAGACCCGATGGGAACAAAGGGCGCACGTCTGACAACACAGCTTTCTGTATCTTCGCGATATTTAGTTTATATGCCGGAAACTGAAGGGATTGGGGTTTCCTTAAAAATTGAAACTGAGCAGGAACGGGAACGCTTAAAAGCTTGCTTGATAAGCTTACTTGATGAAGGCGCTGGTGGTTATATTCTTCGTACAGCAGCAGAAGGCGTTTCTGAGGCGGAATTAGAAGCTGATCTGAAATTTCTTTATCGGTTGTGGGCAAAACTGCAAGAACGCAAACAACTCGTTAAATGTGGTGACCCGCTGCATGAAGACTTATCACTTGCCATGCGCGCCTTACGTGATTTGTTTTCTGCAGATATTGATCGGATACGTATTGACTCCGAAGAGACCTTTCACAAAGCCGTGCACTTTGCTGAGGGGTTTATGCCTGAATGTGCCGCTCGGCTTGAGCACTATAAAGGGGATTTACCCTTATTCGATTTATTCAGTGTAGAAGACGAAATTCAGAAAGCCTTGCAACGTAAGGTGCCCTTGAAGTCTGGTGGTTATCTCATTTTTGATCAAACCGAAGCGATGACAACGGTGGATGTGAATACAGGCGGCTTTGTTGGTCATAAAAATTTGGAAGAAACCATCTTCAAAACCAACTTAGAAGCTGCGCATGCCATTGCTCGTCAGTTACGTGTTCGTAATTTGGGTGGCATCATTATCATCGATTTCATTGATATGGAAGAAATTGGTCATCGTGAACAAGTGTTGCGTGCTTTGGAAAAAGCCATGCAATTAGATCGGGCTCGTCACAATATCAGTGCCGTGTCAGAGCTTGGGCTGGTTGAAATGACACGTAAACGAACCCGAGAAAGTTTAGGCCATATTCTGTGTGAACCTTGCCCTTGCTGTGAAGGAAAAGGCTATACCAAGAACGTCGAGACGGTATGTTATGAAATCTTCCGGGAAATTGTTCGTGAGTCCAAGCAGTATGAGACAAAACAGTTTCTGATACTGGCGTCTCAAGATGTGATTGACCGATTGAATGATGAGGATTCAACCAAAGTGGCTGATTTAGAACACCATATTGGTAAACCTATACTGTTCCAGTGTGAACCACAGTATGGACGTGAGCAGTTTAACGTCGTGCTGATGTAGGTGTCTGATGCTAAAAAGCAGCCTGCACATTGCCGGTCGGCAATTATTTTATCTCACCGCGATTTCTATTACGCTAGGACTTTTATTACTGATAACTGCTATCTGGCTGTCAGATCAGGTTGCAGAGCGAAAAGACGAAATTGCCAGCTGGGCGTCTCAGCAAAGCGGTTATCCTGTAGAAATCGAAAAAGCCGGTTTATATTGGCTTGATCTCATTCCTAAACTGGAAATTCGTCAGGTAAAGGTCTTGGCGAAACAAGGGAATACACCCATTTTCCAGGCCGGACAGATTTATCTGGCGGTGGATGTTTTTTCATCTATTCGTAGTGGCGAGCTGATGATTGCGGATGCCAGTATCCGTAATGCCAAAGTTAATGTTGAACATACGGCTGATGGTCAGTTCCGCGTTAAAGGCTATGAAAGTCAACCTCAGCAGGCGCTTAGCGAAGATAACATTCAAACAGTTTTTCATTGGTTAACGCGTCTTAAGCAGTCACAACTTTCCAATATTCAGGTTCAGTACAAAGATGAAAACGAACCCGCCTTAACTGGTTTATACACTATTGAACATGCTTCTCTGAGTTTCAACGATGAACAGCTTCTCGCTCAAGCCGATCTGAATTTACCCGATTCACTGGGCAATCATCTTAACTTATCTGCTACAGCACACATTGATAAGGCATTGAGTCTGACGTCATGGCAGGGGCAAGTACGTGTTGATGAAGTGTCTCTTGGGAGTCTTTTGAAAAAAGAGCATACCGCGGCGCAAAGTTAGATGAAGGCCTATTATCGGCGACACTCAATGTACAGAAAGCAGATAATCAAGCCTTGCTGGCAGGACTTGAGCTTGAACTCTCAGACACCACTTTGTCTTCATCTAAACCGGCTGATGAGTTCACCGAGGTCAGTCTTGAGCAGCTTGTGGGACACTTTCAACTTGATTACACGGCTAATCAGTGGCAGGTGGAAGGTAAACAGGTTCAAATCAGAATGGCTGGTGAAGATTGGCCAATGACAACGTTCGATGTAAAACGTGAACAGAGTGGTGCATTGTCTGGAGACGTTTCCTTTGTTCGTTTGAGTGACGTCACCGCAATGGCATTACTGATGAATGAAATGCCGGCAATATTAGTGAACACCAAACCTGCCGGGGATCTGCAGAATGTCGCTTTTACCTATACTGAGCAGACCGGGCTTGATGAACTTTCCATGAGTGCGAGCGGTGTATCTTTCTTACCGTGGCAGGATTATCCGGGGGCGAATGATGTCAGCTTTTCACTTGATAAGAAAAAATATAAAGGCACCTTGGAACTCAATAGTCGTGCAACGAGCATTTATGCGGATACTTGGCTGCCAGATTCTGTGTTGTTTGATTCAATTACAGGACAGTTAACATGGCAGAATCAGGATGCGAGCTGGAGAGTAAATGCTGATGCTCTTCAAATATGGAATGATGACTTAAACATTCTTCTCAATGGTGAAATCCAGCAAGCCAATGGTATTACCGATACCAATCTCATACTAACCATACAAGACGTGGTTGTTAATACATGGCGGAATTATGTCCCGAAAAGAATTTTGCCAGCAGACTTTGAAGAATGGTCTGCAGATGCGTTCCGTCAAGGGATTATCCGGTCAGGTACGATAACGATGAAAGGGGATCCTTCAGCCTTTCCTTTTGAATCAGAACCCGAACGTGGCAGCTTCGATATGAAGCTCAATGTTGAAGATGTTCAGTTACATTATGGCCCAGGTTGGCCGGACATTATGCATGTCAATGGCACAGTTGAAGGGCAAGGCAATAACTTATTAATCCAGAGTGAGTCAGGTCAAATAGCGGGTTTTAACTTTAATAAAGTCACCACTACTATCAGTAATCTCGTTAAGAGTAATCCGATTTTGAAAGTCAGTGGCCTGTTAAATGGTTCAACCAGTAACGCTTTGGCTTTCCTAAAACAAAGCCCGTTAAAGTCACGCTTTGGCAGTATAGATGATTGGCTTCAGGCTAAGGGTAGCAGCGATATTCAACTGGATTTAACGGTGCCATTAGTTGATCCTGATAGTGCGCAGGCTAAAGGCTATGTCAGTTTTAATCAAAGCCAGTTAATAACAAAGGCCATTACTGGACTTGAAGTAAATAAGATTAATGGCCGTCTTTTTTCAGTAATAAGGGCGTATCAGCAGAAAAAATTACCGCGACAGCATTTGATGAACCCATAGAGATAAATGCAAAAACCGAACAAGATAAAACCTATATTGATATTAATGGCAGAGTCGCAGTATCAACGCTTAATCAGCACTGGCCCGGTACTGTGCCTGCATTTGTTACGGGTGAAAGTGACTATCTGACAGGAATTACCGTTAGTGAGCCAAGGCCGGGTGAGTTTGAGCTCAACGTCTCATTGCGTACTGATCTGCAAGGGATAAGCATTGATGCGCCCGAACCATTAGGAAAATCAGCATCGCTACCGGTTCGGCTGCAAGCGGCAATACAAGAAAAAGACGATGGAATGATGTATACCATCAGTTATAGCGATTGGCTGAATGCTGCTATTCATTCCAATGCAGGTAAGTCACTGTCGGGGCAAATTAAGCTTGGCGGACAAGCAGCAGATACCAATCTTAACGGCTTGCAACTGACGGGCAATATAGAAACGCTTGATATTGAACCTTGGCTGGATTGGCAGGAATCTTTGCCGGACACGACGAATGCGTCAGCGCTTGACCTGATTGACGGTATCAATTTGACCTTATCAAAAGTCTTGATCTCAGAGCAGGTGATAAACCATCTTCAACTCTCGGGTCATCATACGAGCTCTGACTGGCAGTTCGATTTAAACTCGCCTCAGATAAAAGGTCGGGTATCGATTCCAAAACAGATAAACAACCAGACGCCACTTAATATCAATCTTGATTATCTGAACTTACAAGTTGCGAATGAACAAGCAGATGATGAGACGAGGGAAGATAAAAAGGCAGCATTGTGGCCAGCAATACAATTAGCGATACGCTCCCTTAAGATTAATGATCTTGATTTAGGTCAACTGACACTTCAGGGTGAAGCCTCACCGAATCAATGGCGGATGAAAAATGCTGAGTTATCATCAAAAGTCATGCGTGCCTCCGCTACAGGTGATTGGCTGCAGACTGAATCTGACGATACAAGTCATTTTATTGTGAATGTAGAAAGTGATGATCTGAGAGCTCTGCTGGCACACCTTAATTATCAGGAAGTGATCGCAGCCAGACAAGTCAAAATCGATGCGGATCTGAACTGGAATGCGGATCCTATGTCTTTTACTCGCCAACAATTGAATGGACAACTGGATTTGTCTGTCGGACGGGGAAGTTTACTTGAGGTGGAGCCGGGCGCTGCTGGCAGAATTTTTGGGCTGTTAAGTATTGCGGCGATTCCACGTCGCTTATCATTGGATTTTAGTGATTTGTTTGGCGGCGGCTTTGATTTCAGTAGTATCAAAGGCGATTTTCAGTTTAATAATGGTATCGCCTCAACGAAAGATTTAACCATGCAAGGTGATTCAGCGGTTATTGAAATGAAAGGCCCGATCGATCTGGTTAATCAAACTTACAACCAAGTAGTCAAAATTACGCCTAAAGTGTCATCAACCTTACCTATCGCTGGTGCAGTAGCGGGTGGCCCTGTTGGCCTCGGAGTGGGGACGGCTATCTTACTGTTCGATAAAATTGCTGGCAGTGTTCTGGATAGGGATGTGATTAACTTAATTAGCTACAGTTATCAGTTAACGGGACCCTGGAACGACCCTAAACTCAATGTCGTGAATCCAGCTCAGCAATAGAATCTGATATCATGTGCTTATCTTAAATAACCGATGATTCTGTATTAATGAGCGCTTCGATTCCCGAGCAAGTACAACAGCAACTCCTGCTTCCTGTTGGTTTAACGGATAACGATCTGGAAAATGCATTAGCTACAACAATGACGGCTGGTGTTGACTATGCCGATTTGTATTTCCAGCAATCCAGACAAGAAAACTGGGTGCTGGAAGATGGCATTATCAAAGATGGTGGTTATCATCTTGAACAAGGTGTGGGTGTCAGAGCCTGTAGCGGTGAGAAAACCGGTTTTGCCTATTCCGACGATTTGGTTTTACCGGCTTTACAAAAAGCAGCCAAGGCAGCTCAAGCTATTTCAAGACAAGGCTCTCAACAATCCGTAGCTGTCTGGAAAAAACAGCAATCCCCAATACTGTACACCCCAGATGATCCCATTCTTGCCTTAACCGTGACTGAAAAACTCAACTTATTACGAGAAGCCGACGCTGCAGCAAGATCGGCCGATCCTCGAGTGAAACAAGTCAGTGTTAGCCTGGCTGGTGGTATTGACACGGTCCTGATTGCGGCGAGTGATGGTACGTATGCCACCGATATCAGACCGCTTGTACGCATGAATGTCAGTGTGATTGTTGAGCATAATGGTCGACGCGAACGCGGCAGCGCTGGTGGTGGACGACGGATGGATTATCGTTATTTTCAACAAAATAACCTTGCTGTTAACTATGCAAAGGAAGCCGTCAGATTAGCGTTAGTTAACCTAGAGGCGGTGGCAGCACCTGCTGGAACGATGCCTGTCGTACTAGGTAGTGGCTGGCCTGGTGTTTTATTACATGAAGCCGTTGGTCATGGCTTAGAAGGCGATTTTAACCGCCGAGGTACATCTACCTTCTCAGGCAAGATGGGCGAGCAAGTGGCTTCGCCTTTATGTACCGTGGTAGATGATGGTACGTTGCCATCACGCAGGGGCTCACTCAATGTCGATGATGAAGGGGTTGAAACGCAATTCACCACACTCATCGAAAAGGGCAAGCTGACCGGATACATGCAGGACAAACATAATGCCCGTCTGATGGGCAAAGCAAGTACGGGGAATGGGAGGAGAGAATCCTATGCGCATTTGCCGATGCCACGTATGACAAATACGTACATGTTACCTGGTGACCACAAAGCGGAAGAAATCATTGCTTCTGTTGAGAAAGGTATTTACGCCGTTAATTTTGGTGGTGGTCAGGTCGATATTACGTCCGGCAAATTCGTTTTCTCTACCAGTGAAGCCTATCTCATTGAAAACGGTAAAGTCACTACACCGGTAAAAGGGGCAACACTTATTGGAAATGGACCAGAGGTCATGCAACGTATATCCATGGTCGCCGATGATTTAGAACTAGATACTGGCGTTGGTAATTGTGGTAAAGAAGGACAGAGTGTGCCTGTCGGTGTGGGACAGCCCACCCTGAAAATTGACGCACTGACTGTCGGTGGAACAGCTTAGATTTAGAAAAAATGATGGAAAAAAAACATAAAGCAGTCGCCCTGATTTCAGGTGGCCTAGATTCCATGCTCGCCGTTCGGGTCATGCAGGAACAAGGTATTGAAGTAGAGGGTATTAATTTTTATACCGGTTTTTGTGTTGAAGGCCATACTCACGCCATTCGTAATCAAGACAAAGATAAACAAAAACGAAACAATGCACTCTGGGTGGCTGAACAACTCGGCATTAAATTACACATCGTAGATGTCATAGAAGAATACAAAGACGTTCTATTGAACCCTAAGCATGGTTATGGGGCAAATATGAACCCATGCCTCGATTGTAAAATATTTATGGTGAGTAAAGCGGTCGAGTGGATAAAAGAAAATCATCACAATGGCTTTGATTTCATCATCACTGGAGAAGTGATTGGTCAACGTCCCATGTCACAGCGTAAATCGACTATGCCGATTATCTCTGAAGAGTCTGGCGCTGATGACTTACTACTCAGACCATTGTGTGCCAAAAATCTGCCTGAGACTTTACCGGAGCGAGAAGGTTGGGTCGATCGTAGCAAGCTTTATGGCTTTCATGGACGCAATAGAAAACCTCAGATAGCTTTAGCGAAAGAGTTTGGCTTGACGGATTTCGCTAGTCCGGCAGGTGGTTGTTGTTTCCTGACAGATAAAAGCTATTCAGATAAGTTGGTCGACTTATGGAAAGCACGCAATAGCAGAGAATATGAGATGGACGATATTATGCTGCTGAAAGTGGGCAGACATATTCGCCCCAGTGCAGAATTTAAGCTTATCATCGCGCGTGATGCCGGTGAAAGTAAGTTTCTGGAAGGTTATCGAAAAGAATTTATCAGTATTCACGCCCTCAGCCACAGTGGTCCTATGGCATTGGTTGACGGTAAATTGGATGAAGAACAATATGAGCTTGCAGCGGGTATTGTTGCGCGTTTTGGACAGGGGCGTATGGCGGATGAGGTGGAACTTGATATCGCTTTACCAAAACAAGGAAATTTACAGATAAAAACGCCTCCACTCTCTGCCGAACAGGTTTTACAGGAGTGGTATGTGTGAGTAAGCAGACCTTAGATGCTCGAAAGATGCTATGTCCATTACCTGTCATCAAAGCCCAGAATCAGATTAAACAGATGAGTCATGGGGATGAACTGGATGTGATCTGTACAGATCCAGGTGCTTTACACGATATTCCGGCGTGGGCACGAATTAATGGTCATGAAGTCATCGCCACGCAACAGAATGATGATGAACTTATTATTACGGTTCGAGTTGGTGCATAGCACCAATATTGTGCGGTAGTGAGTTAATATGCACTATTTAGGTGCCTGTTGCTGGTGCGAATGCACCTAAATAGTTGATTTTTTTATGTAGTAAAAGTTGGCGTGATTTCTGCTGTATTGTGTCGCGTGTTTAGTTTGCACTAAGAAAAGTGCAGTTTATAAAAATTGGAGAAGTTAAATGTCAGTCGAAAATGTGCTTCAAATGATCAAAGATGAGGATGTCAAATTTGTTGACTTCCGTTTCACCGATACGCGTGGTAAAGAACAACATGTTTCTTACCCTGCACACACTATTGAAGAAGATACCTTCACAGAAGGCGCAATGTTCGATGGCTCTTCTGTTGCTGGATGGAAAGGTATTAATGAATCAGACATGATTTTAATGCCGGATCCTGAAACAGCAGTGATGGATCCATTTATGGATGACAACACGTTGATTATCCGTTGCGACATCGTTGAACCTGCAACAATGCAAGGTTACGAGCGTGACCCACGTAGTGTGGCAAAACGTGCAGAGGCTTACCTGCAATCGACAGGTCTGGGTGATACTGCTTTCTTCGGTCCTGAACCAGAATTTTTCATCTTAGATGATGTTCGTTGGGGCAGCGACATGTCAGGATCATTCTTTAAAGTCGACTCAGATGAGTCTGCTTGGAATACTGAAAAAGTCTTTGCTGATGGTAACAAAGGTCACCGTCCAAAAGTAAAAGGCGGCTATTTCCCTGTACCACCTGTTGACTCTCTTAATGATATTCGTGCAGCAATGTGCTTGACTATGGAAGAAATGGGCTTACCAGTTGAAGTTCATCACCATGAAGTTGCCACTGCTGGTCAGTGCGAAATTGGTGTTAAATTCAATACCTTAGTCAAAAAAGCGGATGAAGTTCAAGCGCTGAAATATGTTGTACATAATGTGGCTCATGCCTACGGCAAAACAGCGACATTCATGCCAAAACCAATCGTCGGTGATAACGGTAGTGGTATGCACGTTCACCAATCGTTCTCAAAAGATGGTGAAAACCAATTCACTGGTAACAAATACGGCGGCTTATCAGAAACAGCACTGTACTACATCGGTGGTATCATCAAACATGCTCGTGCACTGAATGCCTTTACCAACGCATCAACAAATAGCTACAAACGTCTTGTACCTGGTTTTGAAGCGCCAGTTATGTTGGCTTACTCTGCACGTAACCGTTCTGCGTCAATCCGTATTCCTTTCGTAAACAATCCTAAAGGTCGTCGTATTGAAGTACGTTTCCCTGATCCAACAGCGAATCCGTACCTGGCATTCTCGGCAATGTTGATGGCTGGCTTAGATGGTATTAAAAACAAAATCCATCCTGGTGATGCGATGGATAAAGATCTGTATGACTTACCAGCAGAAGAAGCAGCAGAAATTCCAACAGTATGTCACTCTCTGGATCAAGCGCTTGATTCATTAAGTGAAGACCGTGCTTTCTTAACAGAAGGTGGCGTATTTACTGATGATATGATTGATGCTTACATTGCATTAAAAATGGAAGAAGTTACACGTATCCGTATGGAAACTCATCCAGTGGAATACGACTTGTACTACAGTGTTTAATCACTTATGTGATGAAGCTAACAAAAAAGCGCCTTTCGGGGCGCTTTTTTTATATCTGTGAGTTGCGGTAAATTCCACAGTGGAATATGCTGAGCGAATGAGAGTTATATACCTGATTTTCTTCTTATTATTCAGCACGCAAGGGCTAACAGCAATTTATCGCTGGGTAGATCCCAGCGGAACAGTTGTTTTTTCTGATGAAGAAAGACCAGGTGCTGAGCTCATTGAACTGCCTGCGTCAACGACATACTCCTCTCCAGATGTTGAGCCTGTCACGTCAATGAATGAAAACGTCGAACAGGACACGTCGTCACCGGTTCCAGACTATCAACTATCCATCACTGCGCCAGCAGCTAATGAGAGCATATGGGTCAATGATGGAGATGTCACAGTGACCTTAAGCGTGGAGCCTGCTTTGAGCCAGGAAAGAGGTGATGGTATTCAGCTATTTCTTGATGGACAAACTGTAGGTGAGCCCCAGATCACATTAACCTATCAGTTCAGTAACCTCAGCAGGGGCTCGCATGAGCTTGTGGCCAAGCTTATTGATGCTAATGGTCAAGAGTTGCTTAGCGAAAGTATTGTATTCCATCTACACCGGGCATCTAAACTCAACAATTCTTCAGCAAATTGAAGCATTTCTGTATGCACTTCTTTGGTGCATAAAAGAGATACAATTAAGTGGTGTCAATGAGTTGTTCGAGTACAACTTAACCTTGTTTCTATAGCAATCAATAGCTTAACTTTAAACATTTTGATAGTGCTCAAATGTGGAGCGTTTTTTGCTATCAAATTACGCATGAATATGAGTGTTACCACTATGAGTCACAATACTTTCAACAGCAATGATGTATTGGAAAGTTTATCTACTTCCGTGCTGATCTTAGATTCAGCTTTACGGGTTAGTTATATCAACACAGCAACTGAAATTTTATTTGAAATTAGCCAGCGCCAAGCTGAAAACATTCCTCTACAAACCCTACTTCCAGGCGAAAAAAGCTTTTTAAATCACTTGAACGAGTGGTATCCACAGGTCAAGCTTTGATTGAGCGTGAAGTCCATTTGTTTTTGCCGGCCAGCGGTGAAGTACTTGTAGATTGCTCTATTAAGGTACTGGATACAGATGACTCTTATGTCATTCTTGAACTTGCATTACTTGATTATCAACAAAGGATCAGTAGGGATGAAAATCTTCACACTCAACAGCAAGTCGTGCGTGGCCTTGCCCATGAAATAAAAAACCCATTAGGCGGTTTACGTGGTGCGGCACAATTACTTGAGAGACAGCTAGACTCTGAAGATTTAAAAGAATACACACGTATCATTATCACGGAAGCGGATCGTCTACAGAACTTGATGAACAGAATGCTGGGACCAAATCAGCAACCTGAAAAACGACATACCAACATTCATGAAATTCTTCAGCATGTTCGCCAATTGGTGGATATTGAAGTTGATGAACGACTTAAGTTTAAGATTGATTATGACCCGAGTATTCCTGATCTTTTTGCTGATTTTGACCAGCTGATTCAGATTTTTCTCAATATTGTGAGAAATGCTGTTCAAGCTATGCATGGCGTAGGTTTAATTATCCTTCGGACCCGGATACAGCGAAATATCACCATTGAAAAACAATATTACCGTTTAGGGGTGTTAGTTGAGGTTGAAGACAATGGCCCTGGCATCCCCGAATCTCTTCAAGATAGTTTGTTTTATCCATTAGTTACTGGAAGAGCTGATGGAACTGGACTTGGGTTGTATTTGGTACAGAACTTAGTGCAACGCAATGGTGGAACAGTCAGCTGCTCCAGCAAAGTTGGACAAACTATTTTTTCCGTAACATTTCCTTTGGAGTTTGGACGTGAGCGCTAGCAGAGCGATAGCTTGGATTGTTGATGATGACCGATCAATTCGGTGGGTTTTACAAAAAGCATTGGAAGTGGTTGATATTACAGTTCGCGCTTTTGAAACCGGTGATATCGCACTTAATGAGCTAAAACAAGGTCGTGAACAAAGACCGGATGTATTAATCAGCGATATCAGAATGCCTGGTATTGATGGTCTTGAACTTCTATCTGAAATTAAAGAACGCTACCCAGAGTTACCGGTGATTATTATGACGGCCTATTCTGATTTGGATAGTGCCGTATCTGTATACGAAGGTGGGGCGTTTGAATATTTACCCAAACCATTTGATGTTGATGAGGCGGTTGAGCTAGTCCAACGGGCTATCAGTCATAGTCGTGAACAGAATAGCGAGCCCGCTGAAAATGTAAATATCGGCACAGATATTGTTGGTGAAGCACCTGCAATGCAAGAGGTTTTTAGAGCGATAGGACGGCTGGCGCGTTCAAATATCACCGTCATGGTGAATGGGGAGTCAGGAACAGGGAAAGAATTAGTTGCTCAAGCACTGCATCGTCATAGCCCGAGAAAGCATGGTCCTTTCATTGCTTTAAACATGGCTGCAATCCCCAAAGAGCTACTCGAATCAGAATTGTTTGGCCATGAAAAAGGGGCCTTCACTGGCGCGCATGTACAGCGAAAAGGTCGGTTTGAACAAGCTAATGGCGGTACCTTATTCCTAGACGAAATCGGGGATATGCCTATCGAGCTACAAACACGACTCTTGCGTGTGCTATCAGATGGTGAGTTTTTCCGAGTTGGTGGACATAGTGCAGTAAAAGTAGATGTTCGAATCATTGCCGCAACCCATCAAAATCTTGAAAAGCTTGTTGAGCGAGGCGATTTCCGTGAAGATTTATTTCATCGGCTGAATGTCATTCGAATTCATATTCCATCACTTCGTGAACGTCGAGAGGATATTCCAGCTTTGGTCGCTTATTTTCTGAATAAGGCTGCTAAAGAATTAAATATGTCAACGAAATCAGTTGCAACTGATGTGGAGATGTATTTATCCCAATTACCTTGGCCAGGAAATGTTCGACAATTAGAGAACACGTGTCGTTGGCTGACAGTCATGTCACCTGGGCAAGTCGTTCAGATGGATGATTTGCCTGTCGAGCTCTCTACAGAAACAATAGATGCCAATAACGGTAGACAAGGCGGTGACTGGCAACAGTTGTTCAGACAATGGGCAGCAAACAAGGCTTTGACTGGACAGGAAGGTGCACTGGCAGATGTTGTTCCACTTATCGAGCATTTACTGATGGAAGTTGCTCTCGAGAAAACAGCAGGTAAACGTCAGGAAGCAGCTAAATTATTAGGGTGGGGTAGAAACACGCTGACGCGTAAACTAAAAGAAAATTAGAATAAGGCTTGCGTCACCATGAACTGGTATGTATAATGCATTGCTTAATCAGGTGCGGGGTGGAGCAGCCTGGTAGCTCGTCGGGCTCATAACCCGAAGGTCGTTGGTTCAAATCCAGCCCCCGCTACCAATAGAATATAAAAAGCTCAAAACAACTTGTTGTTTTGAGCTTTTTTATTGGGCGTTAATACACCTCACCGTATCTCTTGATCGCATCTTCTTTTTCTATAAATGTGGCATTAACTAATTCCCAATGCTGCTGACTCTCCATAACAACGTTACAGCCTAGTGCTTGCATGTGACCGCTTTGCAGAGCAAACATGGAGCGACCAGCCTGCCTTACATCGGAAAAATAACGATCTAAACTGATATCGATTACTTTTTTTGGATGAATATTCTCAACATAGATACGTAATCCGCCTCGTTGTGTACAGTCACTACTAGTATCTTCATCTTCTATTGTTTTAAACACTATGTAATCTGAAGCATGTTCACTGTCAGCAGAGAGAGGATGGCTGACACTTATAGAACATAAAAAATAAAGAATAAAACGAGATAGTGATATTTTCATGAGTTACTTTTCCTGTGCTTACAGAAAACAAACTGACCTGACTGCAGGAATGAAAGTTTTCCCAAGAAAGATATAAAGGTAATTTTCATAGCATGAATGTCAGTTGATTCATGATTGTGTGGTTGAAGCAAGTAAAACTGAGTTTGTGGCTATAAATAGTTTAAGTTGCTGTGACGGGTAGGTTTCTGTTAATATTCTGTGCTTTCTGGAGAGCAATCAGTACTGGAAGCAAGCTTATTCCAGCACAGATGCTTATGGCAGAGCGGTGTAGATTAGCCGCATGACAATATTTTGAATTCCGGGCCCCTGTATGGGGTTTTTGTTTTTCTGGAGAATTGATTTAAGCCGCAAGGCTTAATACATACTTATGGCCATTACTGATCAGATTGAACAACTTGTTGAGTCTTCCATTGAGACTCTTGGATATGAATTGGTAGGCATTGAATATATCCAGGGCGGCCCCGATCCTATCTTACGAATCTACATTGATGCTGAGCAAGGCATTGGTATAGAAGACTGTGAAAGGGTTAGTCATCAAGTGAGCGGTATTCTTGATGTAGAAGAGCCAATTCGAAGTGCTTACGTGCTGGAAGTATCATCCCCAGGATTTGATCGACCTTTATTTAAGGCTCGGGACTTTGAAAGATTTAAAGGTGCTGAAGCCAAAATAACAATGAAATTACCTGTCGCTGGCCGACGTAATTTCAAGGGCGTATTAGAGGGCTTTAGTGATGGTGAGATCTTAATAGAAGTGGATGGTGAGGTATATGCCTTGCCTTTGGCAAAGTTAGCAAAAGCAAGACTTGTTGCCTAAAACAAGCGTATTATTAGCGGTTAATATATTGAATACTGAGCTGGATTTGGTCTGCTACGTAATCCACTGGGGGCGTGATGAATAACAAAGAAATTTTATTGGTTGTCGATGCCATGTCTAATGAAAAAGGCGTGGGCAAGGAAGTGATTTTTCAGGCAATTGAAGCGGCGTTAGCGATGGCTACACGTAAACGCTACGACATGGCATTGGATGCACATGTACAGATCGATCGTGTCACAGGTAATTACGAAACGTTTCGTCAATGGTTGATCGTCGAAGATGAAGACTATCAGTCACCAGAGACAGAAATTACAATAGACGATGCTCAAGAAAGCAATCCTGATGCTGTAGTGGGTGAGTATGTTCGCGAACCTATGGAGTCTGTTGAGTTTGGTCGTATTGCGGCACAGACTGCTAAACAGGTGATTGTCCAGAAAGTACGTGAAGCAGAACGCGCACAGGTAGTCGACCAATATCGTGAGAAGGTCGGTCAAATGATTCACGGTACAGTGAAACGTGTTGAGCGTGGCAATGTGACTTTGGATCTTGGTGGTAATGCAGAAGCATTTTTACCACGTGAAGAAATGATCCCGCGTGAGAGTTTCAGAACGGGTGACCGTATTCGTGGTTACTTAAAAGAAATTAGACCAGAAGGTCGTGGTCCACAACTCATCGTCAGCCGTGTTGCTCCTGAGTTATTAATCGAACTCTTCCGCTTAGAAGTGCCTGAAATCAGTGATGGCATGATCGAAGTAAAAGGGGCGGCGCGTGATGCTGGTTTGCGAGCTAAGATTGCTGTACTGGCCAAAGAGTCACGTATAGATCCTGTTGGTGCCTGTGTCGGTATGCGTGGATCACGTGTTCAAGCAGTCACTAATGAGCTAGCTGGAGAGCGTGTTGATATTATCCTTTGGGATGAAGATGTTGCTCGATTTGCTATTAATGCCATGGCGCCAGCTGAAGTTTTATCTATCGTTGTTGATGAAGACGCGCATAGCATGGACATTGCTGTTGAAGATGCTCAGTTATCTCAAGCGATTGGTCGCGGTGGACAAAATGTGCGCTTAGCCAGCCAATTAACGGGGTGGGAACTCAATGTGATGTCAGCTTCTGATGCTGACAAAAAAGCAGAGTCTGAAATTGGCGAATTAATCAAAACCTTCATGGCGGATCTTGATGTCGATGAAGATGTTGCATTAATTCTGGCCCAAGAAGGCTTCTCATCACTTGAAGAAGTGGCTTATGTCCCAGAGCATGAAATGCTCGACATTGAAGAGTTTGATGCCGATATCGTTGCTGAACTTCGTTCGAGAGCAAGAGATGTACTTTTAACTCGCGCGATTGCAAGTGAAGAACAGCTGGAGTCAGCAGAGCCAACTCAAGAGCTGATAAATATGGAAGGGATGACGCGTGATCTCGCGTTAACTTTGGGAAGTAAAGGTATCACTGATCTTGATGATTTAGCTGAACTCGCCGTCGATGAGTTAGTTGAAATAGGTGGTATGGAAGAACAGCAAGCTGCTGCACTTATCATGAAAGCCAGAGAATCGTGGTTTGCTAATGAACAAACAGATGCAGGGGAGTAACCAATGAGTGACATGAGGGTTAAGGACCTAGCTGGCACAGTCGGAATTACAGCTGAACGCTTGGTCGAACAGCTGAACGAAGCAGGGATTAACGTCTCAAAGCCTGATGACTTCATTACTGAAGATCAAAAACAGACGTTATTACAATTCTTGCAACAGCGTCATGGTAAGTCTGGTGGTGGTGAAACCGCAGTGCCTAAAAAAATTACACTAAAGCGTAAATCAGTTAGTGAAATTAAATTAGGTGGTACAGCACGTGGTGGTAAAAGTGTTAGTGTTGAAGTACGGAAAAAACGTACATACGTAAAACGTAACGAAACTGAAGACAGCACTACCAATACAGAGCAAACCGCTCAGATGAGTGTGGCTGAACAACAAGCTGCTGAGGTGGCGAGACTTGAAGCGCTTCGATTAGAAGAAGCCAAGCGCCGTCAACAGGATGATGAAGCTCGTCGTCTTAAAGAATCTGAAGAAGAAGCAGCGGCTGTAGCGGCGGCAATCGAAGCAGAGAATAGAGCGGCAGAAGAAGCCAAGTTAGCAGCAGAAGAAGAGAAAAAAGCCCTGGAAGAAGAAGCTAAATCTAAGAAAGCTGAAAAAGCGATTGAAGAAACAGTGAAACCTAAACCAAAGCAGAAAACAGAAACATCATCCTTAACGGCCTCTCAACTTGCACATAAAAAGCTTGAAGAAGCTGATGCAAAGAGACGTGCTGCAAACCTGGCTAGAATTGAAGCGGAAAAAGCACTCGAAGCCAAGAAAAAAGCACGTGAAGAAGAAGAGGCTCTTGAGAAAGAAAGGGAAAAAGCACGTGCTGCTGCTGCAGAAGCGCAAGCAAAAGAACAAAAAGCAGGTGTGCGTAAGACGAAAGATGCCGAAGCGAAACATAATCGTGAAAAATCTAGCCGCAAAGGCGGTCGTAACGATGATGAGTTTGAGCGTAAAGAACTTCACGTGACCGAAGGCAAAGGTGGGCGCCGTAAGAAGAAAAAGGATCGGCAGCGAAAGTCGCTGTTAATAAAGATCAAGAACACGGCTTTTCAAAACCTACTGCACCCGTCGTACATGAAGTAAACGTACCGGAAACCATCAGTGTTTCTGATCTAGCTCAGCGTATGTCAGTTAAAGCTGGTGAAGTTATCAAGGCTCTGATGGGACTTGGCACCATGGCCACCATCAACCAGGTTCTTGATCAAGATACCGCAGTTATTGTGGTTGAAGAAATGGGGCATATCGCAAAACCTATCATCGAGAATGAAGTTGAACAAGCACTTCAAGTGTCTGATGAGCATCAGGGCGAAGCGATTGGTCGAGCACCAGTTGTTACTGTCATGGGCCATGTTGACCATGGTAAAACATCGTTATTGGACTACATCCGTCGTACCAAAGTGACTTCTGGTGAGGCAGGTGGTATCACTCAGCATATTGGTGCATACAAAGTCGAAACCAGTCGTGGTGAAATCGCATTCCTTGATACACCGGGCCATGCTGCATTTACTGAAATGCGTTCACGCGGTGCAAAAGTGACTGATATCGTGATTCTGGTGGTCGCAGCAGATGACGGTGTTATGCCGCAAACAATTGAAGCAATTCAGCATGCTAAAGCCGCTGATTCAGTCATCATTGTTGCTGTTAACAAAATAGATAAACAGGATGCTAACCCTGATCGTGTGAAGCAAGAATTAGCTAATCACGAAGTCATTCCAGAAGACTGGGGTGGTGATGTTCAGTTTATTCCTGTATCAGCATTAACGGGGCAAGGTATTGAAGATCTGCTGGAAGCTATTTCGCTTCAGGCAGAGGTTATGGAGCTGAAAGCACCTGAACAAGGACCTGCTCACGGTACTGTCATTGAAGCGCGACTGGATAAAGGTCGTGGTACGGTGGTAACGGTACTGGTTCAACAAGGGACTTTAAACAAGGGCGATATCGTCGTTGTTGGTCAAGAGTATGGCCGCGTTCGTGCTATGTTTAACGAGACAGGCGAACAACTTAAACATGCTGGCCCTTCAACACCGGTAGAGTTACTTGGCTTATCTGGTACACCCGCTGCCGGTGATGAACTTCAGGCAGCGCCTGATGACCGCACTGCACGTGAAATTGCCAACTTCCGTCAAACAAAAGCCCGTGAGCAAAAAATGGCTCAACAACAAGCGGCTAAATTGGACGAAATGTTCAACAAGATGGAAGAAGGTGACGTTAAAACGCTTAATGTTGTTATTAAGGGTGACGTTCACGGTTCTGTTGAAGCAGTGAGTCAAGGGTTGCAGAAACTGTCTACAGATTTAGTAAAAGTCCGTGTTGTCGGTTCAGGTGTTGGTGGTATTAATGAAACCGATGCTCAACTTGCTGCCGCTTCCGATGCGATTCTGATTGGCTTTAATGTTCGTGCTGATAATGCAGCACGTAAAGTGATCAGTGAAAAAGGTCTGGATGTTCAGTACTTCAGCATCATTTATGACCTATTAGACGTTGTTACTAAAGCCATGACAGGTATGCTTGAACCTGTATACAGAGATGAAATCATCGGTCTGGCTAGAGTTGACGATGTATTTAGATCGCCTAAGTTTGGTGACATAGCAGGTTGTTTGGTAGTAGAAGGTACGGTTAAACGCAACAACCCAATTCGTGTACTACGTGATAACGTAGTGGTATACGAAGGTGAGCTCGAATCATTACGTCGCTTTAAAGATGATGTTAATGAAGTCAATGCGGGTACTGAGTGTGGTATCGGTGTGAAGAACTACAAAGATGTCAAACCAGGCGACCAAATCGAAGTGTATGAACGTGTATTAATGAAGCCGACCCTGTAATGGCAAGAGAATTTAGTCGTACAAATCGCTTTAGCGAAGTCATAATGAGAGAACTCGCGTTGATGCTTCAACGCGAGATTTCTGATCCACGGGTGGGAATGGTTACTGTCTCACACGTGGATGTGACGTCGGATCTTAAGTATGCCAAAGTCTATGTCACCCGTTTTAATGGCTTTGAAGATGAGCAGGACATGAAAGAATGTTTAGCAGGTCTGAATAGTGCTGCTGGTTATCTGAGAAGAGGTCTGGCTGGACGGGTCAAGCTAAGAAACATGCCTGAATTGCAATTCTTTTATGATAAAAGCCTGGAACACGGGTTCCACATGGATGAATTGATTGCCAAAGCGAATGCAGATATTCGTCGGGAAGACGAAGACTAATTTATCACGCTGATGGCAAGACGAAATAAAAAAGGTCGGGATGTTACCGGCATTGTCATTATTGATAAGCCTACCGGGCAAAGTTCAAACCACATTCTTCAACGAGTCAAACGCCTGTTCGATGCTAAAAAGGCTGGACATACAGGCAGTCTCGATCCTCTTGCTACAGGCGTGCTTCCTGTTTGCTTGGGTGATGCGACAAAATTATCCAGTTATTTATTAGACGCAGATAAGCAATATCACGTTACCTGTCAGCTGGGTATTATCACCGACAGTGGTGATGCTGACGGTAATGTACTTGAAGAACTGCCCATTCCCGAATTTACTGAATCTACGCTTAATCAAGTCATCCAGCAATTTATCGGTGAGATTGATCAAGTTCCACCTATGTTCTCCGCATTAAAACATCAGGGACAACCGTTATATAAACTTGCAAGACAAGGTATCGATGTAGAAAGAAAAGCGCGTCGAATTACGATCTATGAGATTCAATTGCTCGATTACCAAAAACAGAGTTTTACTTTATCAGTAAGGTGTAGCAAAGGTACCTATATTCGTACCTTGGTAGAAGATATTAGCCATGCCTTAGGCACTGGTGGCCATGTTACAATGCTCAGAAGAACGGCAGTCGCTGGTTATGATTTATCAGACGCCATTACACTAACGTCTCTTCAGGAAAAATCGGATAAGCAGGGCATCAAAGCACTTGATGAACTATTGCAACAAGCAGAAGATGCATTACCCGACTGGCCAAGCATTCAGCTTGATGAAGAGGGGACAAAAAATATTAGTTTTGGACGCTCTATCTCGGTACATGAGCCTTTTATAAGCGCAAATGTCAGATTATTTAATGTGAATAATGAGTTTATTGGTTTAGGCGAAATGTCAGCAGAAGGTGTGGTATCACCGAAGCGTTTATTTGCAAATGCGGTGGCTTAAACTACGCCTTGTTTCATAATAAGAAAGTCGGTAGAATCCTTACCTTCAAAAAGGTTGGCTGTTCTGGTATGTATCTGCTGGGGCAGTTCAGAATTTAACTAGTAGCAAAAGCTACAAAAAGTTGGAGTATTTAATGTCTATTTCTGCACAACAAAAGAAAGAACTGATCACTAAATTTGCACGTTCAGAAGGTGATACTGGTTCTGCTGAAGTACAAGTTGCTTTGTTAACAGCGCGTATCACAAACTTGTCAGAGCATTTCAAAACAAACATTCACGATCACCATTCACGTCAAGGTCTGTTAAAAATGGTTAGCAGCCGTCGTAAAATGTTGGACTATCTGAAAAAGACAGATATCGAACGTTACCGTGCATTGATTGCTGAATTAGGTTTACGTCGCTAAGTTGATTTTGGTGACTCATTATATGCAGCCAATGTGGCCGGCTAAATCGGCGACCTCAAGGCAGGATATATAAAATATGCCCCTGAAGCTATAACAGTTTCAGGGGCATATTCGTTTTTAGATTTATGATTTTTATATCAGTTGTGAAACGGGTTCATAACTGACAACAGAGAAGAGAAGGAAGAAAAGAGTGAACTCAGTAAAAAAGACAGTTCAGTACGGTGACCATTTATTAAGTCTTGAAACCGGAAAAATCGCACGTCAAGCCGGTGGTGCCGTTATTGCCAGTCTTGGCGAAACGTCAGTGTTAGTAACCGTTGTTGGTAAAAAAGATGTCAACCCAGGCCAAGACTTTTTTCCTTTAACTGTTAATTACCAGGAGCGTACCTACGCAGCCGGTAAAATCCCTGGTGGTTTCTTCAAACGTGAAGGCCGCCCAAGTGAAAAAGAAACATTAACGTCTCGCTTAATCGATCGCCCACTACGTCCTTTGTTTCCAAAAGGCTTTGTCAACGAAGTGCAAGTGATTGCAACGGTTGTTGCACTGGATCCAGAAATTGATCCGGATATTCCTTCAATGATAGGTGCTTCAGCAGCACTGGCTATTTCAGGTATGCCATTTAATGGCCCACTGGGTGCTGCACGTGTTGGTTATGTTGATGGCAGCTATGTATTAAACCCAGGTAAAGCTCTTCTGGATAAAAGCGCATTAGACCTGGTCGTTGCAGGTACTGAAAGCGCTGTTTTAATGGTCGAGTCTGAAGCCTCTGAGTTACCTGAAGAAGTGATGCTGGGTTCGGTCATGTTCGGTCACCAGCAAATGCAGACAGCTATTAACTTGGTCAAAGAGTTACAAGCTGAAGTCGGCAAACCTGCCTGGGATTGGACTGCACCTGAAAAAGACGTCACTTTATATAATCAAGTGAAAGACACTGCCTATGCTGGTATTCAAGAATCTTATGCTATCAGCGACAAGCTAGCGCGTTTAGAACAGTTAGGTAATGTTCGTTCAGCAGCCGTCGAAGCTATTGCTACAGAAGATTCAGAATATTCTGAAGATGATGTGAAAGGCGTTTTTGCCAAGTTAGAAAAAGAATTAGTGCGCGGTAAGATCATTGCTGGTGATCCACGTATCGATGGCCGTGACACATCAAGTGTTCGCCCAATCTTCGTTGAAACAGGTGTCTTACCACGTGTCCATGGCTCAGCATTATTCACTCGCGGTGAAACTCAAGCTATCGTTGTGGCCACATTGGGCGCCGAGCGTGATGCGCAAATGATTGATGCTGTGGAAGGTGAATATCGTGACCGCTTTATGCTTCACTATAATTTCCCTCCATTCTGTGTTGGTGAAACAGGTTTTGTTGGTTCACCAAAACGTCGTGAAATCGGTCACGGTAAATTAGCCAAACGTGGTATTCAGGCTGTTATGCCTTCAGCGGAAGAATTTCCGTATGTAGTGCGTGTTGTCTCTGAAATCACCGAATCAAACGGTTCAAGTTCAATGGCTTCAGTCTGTGGTACCAGCTTGGCGTTAATGGATGCGGGTGTGCCGATTAAAGCACCTGTTGCCGGTATCGCGATGGGCTTAATCAAAGAAGAAAATGGTTACGCTGTATTGACGGATATCTTGGGTGATGAAGATCATTTAGGTGATATGGACTTTAAAGTAGCTGGTACTGATAAAGGTGTCACTGCATTGCAGATGGACATCAAAATCGAAGGTATCAACGAAGAAATCATGCGTACTGCGTTAGCTCAAGCGCGTGATGGTCGTATGCATATCCTTGAAAAGATGAATGCAGTTATTAACACGCACCGTCAGGAAATGTCTGAATTTGCGCCACGCATTATTACTATCAAAATCCACGCAGATAAAATTCGTGACGTGATTGGTAAAGGTGGTGCCACTATCCGTGCCATCACTGAAGAAACAGGTGCTACTATCGATATTCAGGACGATGGTACCGTGATGATTTTCTCTTCTGACTACAATGCTGGACAACAAGCATTGCGTCGAGTTGAAGATATTACTGCTGAAGTTGAAGTCGGTAAGATCTACGAAGGTCGTGTGGCTAAACTAATGGACTTTGGTGCGTTTGTGACCATTCTGCCTGGTAAAGACGGTCTGGTACATATTTCTCAAATTTCAGAAGAACGTGTTGAGAATGTGTCAGATAAATTATCTGAAGGTGATTTAATCCAAGTCAAAGTCTTGGAAGTTGATCGTCAAGGCCGTATCCGTCTTAGTATGAAAGCGGTTAACGAAGAGGTGAAAGAAGAAGAGTAAATCTTCTGCGCTACTTCGCAAAAAAGCCCCGCACTGCGGGGCTTTTTTTATGCATGAGTAAAAAATTTCTTCTAACGGATGAGATATAGGTCAATTCACACAATCACGGCTGTAAATATGGCATAACTCTCTTGATAAGGTAAATGATAACGATTATCATTGCTGGCTCGAAAAGGGGAATTTTATGGCTCAAGAAAACGACGCATTAGGTACAACTGAGAATATCAGTAATAACGGCGCTGCAGTGACAGACGTAAATACCGATCCAAGTACAGTCTCGCCAGCAATGACCGATGCTTTAACTAGTACAGATCCAACAACGTTGGCTCCGCAAGCAGATGCGATGACACAGTTTGTGGAGTTCATGCAGGTAGGTGGACCTGTTGTATGGATTCTGACAGGTTTTTCGGTAATCGCATTAGCGATTACACTCATTAAACTCTGGCAGTTCATGTCAACGCGACCAGAATCCTCCAAACACCTTAAGTCTGTTATTCAACATTGGCAAAAAGGCGATGCTACCGAAGCCATGATGATGTTGAATCCAAAACGACCAGTGGATGAGCTGGTGCTGATGTCGATTAGAGGTCTAACTCAACATAAAATGGATCTTGCGACCTTAAAAGAAGAGCTTGATCGTGTTGCTACGCTGCGCCTCAATCAATTACGTGCCTACCTTCGCCCAATGGAGGTTATCGCTACATTAAGTCCTTTATTAGGTCTGTTAGGTACCGTGTTGGGGATGATTATCGCCTTCCAACAAATGGAAGCTGCAGGGAATCAGGTGGATCCGTCTGTTTTATCCGGTGGTATCTGGCAAGCATTATTAACAACAGCAGTTGGTCTGGCTGTGGCCATACCGGTTGTGACAGTACATAACTGGATGGAGCGTAAAGTTGAGCGTGTTGCATCGCTGATGAATGACACTGTCACCCAAATTTTCACAACAGCGCCTGCTAAGCCAGTGTCTGCTGAAAACAATACCATGCGCCATGCTGCTTAATACAGAACCGCCAAGACATAAAAGAGCCATTAGTCTGACACCGCTTATTGATGTGGTGTTTATTCTGTTGCTGTTCTTTATGTTGTCTTCGACCTTTATCCAGTGGCGGCAAATTGATGTGTCGGCACCAAGTGAATCTCAGGCAGAATCTCGTGAGCAACGTGTTGTCACTCTGGTGTCAAATGACGGTACATACAAAATTGGTAATATGACCTTGTCTTTAAAAGATGCAAACTCTGTGGTTACGGTGGTTAATCAAGATCCTGATGCTGTCTATGTCATTGAGGTTAAATCAGGTATTCAAACACAAAGTATGATTGATCTGCTTGATGCCTTTAAACAGGCAGGCGCTAAATCTGTCAGCCTGGCAGGGATAAATTGATGAAAGTCGGACAGTCGATTCAACATAAAAAGCCTGATCAAGATGATAGCTTGGTGCCGTTAATTAACATTGTGTTTCTGATGCTCATATTTTTTATGGTCGCGGGACACATTAGTCAGTCTGACCCTATTAAAGTACAGCCGCCTTTATCTGCGAGTGAAACAAAGCAAGTCGAAGAACCCTTAGTTATTATCGTATCTGAAGATGGGCAAGTAGCGATTGATCAGGCAATTACAGATGATGAGGCGCTATTACCCACCATCAACAAACGTTTTGAAGCGACAGAAGATAAAGATACGTTTCATATCTTAGTTAAAGTGGATGGCAATCTGCCGGTGGAAAGGCTTCAAGATGTGCTGACCATAATCAAGCAATCTGGCATCAAGCGTGTCTCATTGGCGACACAAAAACAAGCTGAACTAACATGACAAAAAATCGTTATTGGATCTTTGCGCTTTTGGTGGCCGTTGCTATTCATGCCGCTGGCTTCGTCTTTTTTACCTATCAGCCTGAAGAAGAAGATGGTGCTGAGCTAACTGGCTTACAAGGTGTAGAAATTGATCTGGGTATGCTTGGTGACCTTGGTGACGTAGAAAAAACGCAAGAAAAAGCGACGGAGTCAGAGCCCGAACCTGAACCAGAAAACGAGCCGGAACCTGAACCTGTTGTCGAGCCAAAACCTGTCGTTGAACCTGAACCTGTGGTTGAACCCGAACCTGTTGTAGAGCCTGAGCCAAAAAAAGTTGAGGCAAAACAAAAAACAGAAACAAAGGTAAAAGCACAAACCAAGCCTAAACCAGAACCAAAAAAAGTGGTTGAAGAGCTTATCGAAAAAGAAGTCACAGCAGAAAAGCCGGTGAAAAAACAAACAGTCGCGACAACAACGACCAGTACAAACGTGAATAAACAGACTGCCCAGAAGAAAACAACCGGGCAAGCAAGTGCACAGCTGAGTGGTGGTCAGATAGCAGCGCAAAAATCTTACTACAGTGAGCTGGCTGCAACACTGGCCAAGCATAAACGTTATCCCATGGCTTCAAGACGTCGTGGTGAAGAAGGGATCGTCAAACTGTTTTTTGTGGTTGATCGTGATGGCAAGGTGTTGGATTTTCGTATTACACAAAGTTCGGGGTCAAAACGTTTAGATGAAGCGGTTATAAGCATGTTAAAAAAGCCCAACCGTTACCTTCGTTTCCGGATGACATGTTGCAGTCTCAGCTTGAGGTGAATGTGCCGATTGCTTTCCAGCTTAATACATAAGTTCAGCTTTAATATGTTTCACGGTGGTTAATATGCGATCAATCGGAGTACTTATTCACCGCTGGTTTGGACTGGCCAGTGCTGTGTTTTTATTCATAGCCGGTCTCACCGGCGCGATTATCTCCTGGGACCATGAGCTGGACGAATGGCTCAATCCACAGCTATATAAAGCCAAAACACAAGATGTGGACTTTGCTGCAATTGATGCTTTATCTCTTGCTAACAAGTTTGAAGCTGACAATCCACAGTTAATGGTCAGCTTTATGCCGCTCAATATTGAGGCTGAGCATAGTTTAATGATGACAGTCATGCCCAGACCTGTTCCTGAGACTGGCAAAGCGGCTGCCGTGGATTTTAATCAGGTAGCCATCGATCCTGCGACCTCTGAGGTGCAGGCAAATAGAATGTGGGGGAGATTTCGCTAACGCGCGAGAACATCCTACCTTTTCTCTATAAGCTTCACTACAGCATGCATATACCGGATGGTTTTGGTTTGGAGCTCGGTATTCTGTTTATGGGCATTATTGCTATTGTCTGGACAATAGATAGTTTCATTGCCTTATGGATAAGTTTTCCAAAAGCAAAAAGCTGGAAGAAGTCATTACGGTTCCGTTGGAAACAAGGCGGCTACAAATTAAACTTTGATCTTCATCGCTCTGGCGGCGTCTGGTTATGGGGCTTTGTGCTGATTTTAGCGGTGACATCTATCTCGATGAATCTAAATAATGAGGTGATGCGCCCAGTGTTATCTGTTTTCTCTGAGTTGACGCCTACCCCGTTTGATGAGCGTACACCGACACCATTAGATGAACCCATCAATGCCGAGTTGAGTCGTGAACAGATTCTGCCGATTGCACGTCAACAAGCCGACAAGTTAGGCATTTCAGATCCTGCAGGCGGGATTTTTTATGCGTCTCATTACGATGTTTATGGCGTGGGATTTTATAAGCCGGAGAATGATCATGGCGATGGTGGTTTAGGCAATCCGTGGCTTTATTTCGATGGTAAAAGTGGTGACTACCTTGGCGGTAAGATACCTGGGCAAGGCACGGCAGGTGATATTTTCATTCAAGCCCAGTTCCCTCTACATTCTGGTCGTATTTTGGGTTTGCCTGGTCGAATTATGGTCTCAATTATGGGATTGATGATAGCTATTTTTAGTGTCACAGGCATCATTATCTGGGCCAAAAAACGTCGAGCCAGAGTATCAACGAGAACCAATCAAGCATTGAATATGTCTTCTTCTCTTCGCTAGCATAGATGATGCTATGCTAGCTTTATTTGAATAAATGAAGGATAGCTTATGCGCATTGATTGGCATCAGGTTTACGCCGCCATCTGGCGAAGTAAAAGTCAAAAACTAAAACCTGTTGTTCGCCTCGATCCTGTTCGTCTGGATGAGCTTCAAGGCATAGACAGACAAAAGCAAGCGATTATCGATAACACGCAACATTTTCTTGAAGGCAAAACCAGTAATCACGCATTGTTGTGGGGAGCCAGAGGCACGGGCAAGTCCTCTGTCATTAAAGCCTTACTGAACGAAATGGCTCCAAAGGGCCTACGAATTATACAAATTGATAAAGATGATCTGGGCTTCTTACCTGAAATTCTGGATGATCTAGAACAAGAAAGTGAGCAATTTCGCTTTATCATTTTCTGTGATGATTTATCTTTCGAAGCCGGCGAATCCAGTTATAAGCCACTCAAAACATTATTGGAAGGTGGCCTTGAGTTACCCCCAGAGCATGTGCGTCTGTATGCGACTTCAAACCGCCGTCATTTATTGCCAGAGAAACAGTCTGAAAATCAGCTGAGCGGGGTAGTGGATGGTGAAGTGCATTATGCCGATAGTTTAGAGGATAAACTCGCTTTATCGGACCGCTTCGGACTCACCTTATCTTTTTATCCTGCTAACTGGGAAAATTATTTCGCTATAGTTGAAACTCTATTTGCCGATATCAATACTGATAAGAGCCAGTTACACGAAGCGGCACGCCTATATGCCATGGGGCGAGGAAGTCATAGTGGCAGAACGGCTAAGCAGTTTTATCAGTACTATCGTGCTCAGTTTTAACAAAACCACATAAATGCTTGGTTGATTGTTGTATGCAATTTTGGCTAACTAAGCTCTACAGTAGAAATGATAAATAACGAACGTAACAAACTGTGACGATAAGAATAATAGTGAATTAATACAATCCTAAAAAAACAGCGTGGCTTGAATTGCACAAAGGATGATCCGAAATGAGTCGAGACAATTCTTTTTCGAGTTTGATACAGAGACTGATTACTTCTCGACATCACCCAAGTCACGCTGGTTAATTCTGACGGTTGAAGATAATGATATTTTTCAGCAGTCTCTGGTGAGTGCTTTGTCGAGAATGATTATTCAAGGCAAAACACTGGAAATCCTCACCGCTTCCTCTGCGAAACAAGCTAAAGTCGTGCTTGAACAACGTCCCGATATTAACCTTGTCCTACTTGATGTTGTCATGGAAACTGACGATGCCGGTTTACGCCTGATTGATCATATTCGGTTTACCTTACAGAACCCCATCACTCGTATTATTTTATTAACAGGGCAGCCTGGTATGGCGCCCAACCGCTCAGTGATGGAGCAATATGATATTGATGACTACTGGTGTAAAACTGAGCTGGGAGAAGAGCATTTATTTAATGTTATGAATGGCAACCTCAAGACCTGGCAACGTATGAGTGAGCTAAAAAATGCACATCAGGGCCTGGAGAGAGTTGTGACTGCGTCACAAAAGATTTCATGTCAACATGATTTATCACCTTTCTCTCAAACCGTACTGGAGCAGATTGATCAAATTATTGGTATTAGTGATGGTGGCATTATGAGTCTAAAGATGTCTGATCCACTTGACCTTAACAACGATTCTGCTGTTTTAGCGGCTACCGGCCAATATCAACCTTACATTGGCCAGCCCGTCATTTCTATTGAAAATGATTTGTTATTAAAACGAATACAACAACTGTTAGAGCAAAAGCAGCATATATTTGATGGCCATTCTTCTTTATTGTATTTTTCTTTCCAAGAGCCCAACCCTGTCTATTACGTTATTGTTGTGAAATCAACAGATGTGTTGACTGAGTCTAATATCCATCTTCTGAAAGTGTTTGCTGAAAACATTGCGAATGGCTTTTCAAATATTGCACTCACTGATTATCTCAATGAGTTAGCATTCAAACATTGGCAGACAGGTATCTATAACCGTAATTGGTTCTGCAAACAGCTTGAGAATGAAGCCTATTGGAATAATAACGCTCAAATCGTGTTGATCTCGATCGATAGGTTGAGTGATATCACGGTGACATTCGGAGAAAAGTTTGTCATTCAGTTACTTGAGACTGTCTATGCTGAATTGTCAGACATAACTGGCATACAAGCCATATCCATCATCAGTCGGGATGCTTTTGCCATTTTATTGGAAAAATCACAGCTATTGACGGCAGAAAAATTCGAACAAATTTTAGGCAAAAAAAATCATATCCAACACCTTGAGCATAAAGTGATTGCTCAGGCGGTATCCGCGCAGCTCACGCCCTCATTAAATCACAGTCCTGAGCGTTTATTAGGTCAGTTGGAGAGTCATTTATTACGTTTACGCACCACAAGTAGTAGCCATTTCCACCATGTCTCTCTCGATAATGAGGCCATATTTTCAAAGCATATCCGTTTGTTAAATGAGTTTAATCTTGGTCTCACCAGAGATGAAGTACAGGCTTATCTACAGCCTAAAGTCAATATGAACACAGGAAAACTGGTTGGCTTTGAAGCCTTGGCACGATGGTTTAAACCGAATGGTGAGATGGTGCCACCTGGTGTTTTTATTCCTATCGCAGAGGCTTCAGGATTGGTTGAGCAACTCGATAGAGTTATCTTATTAAAATCCTGTTCAGCCATAAAACAGTTAGAAGCTGCCGGAATTCAGGTACCCATCTCCTTTAATGTCTCATGTCATGAACTATTATTAAGTGATTTTTCCAGTTCCATCCTCGAGGTTTTAGCCGCCGAAAATGTGGCTCCACAGCAAGTAGATATGGAGATTACAGAAACCTTGGCAATGATAAATTACGAAGAGGTTTCCGCCACATTACGCAAGCTGATCCAGCTGGGCATGGATGTCAGTATTGACGATTTCGGTACTGGGTTTTCATCCCTGTCACATGTCACAGAATTAGCAGCCACCACACTCAAGATTGATAAATCTTTTGTGCAGTATCTCGGTGAAAAATCTTCTTCTGAACATATCGTGGATATGATCATTCGGGTAGCTACACGCTTTGGTATGAAAGTCATTGCTGAAGGGGTGGAAACAGCATTACAAAGAGATAAGCTTATTGAGTTAGGCTGCACCATTGGACAAGGCTATTTCTATGCTCGTCCTATGCCCATTGATGAGGCAGTTAAATGGGCAATGGCGAATTCTTAGCCACGACTGAATCGGCCTCTTTTCGTGTGCCATATGTTTTCAGATATGTATGGCGCAGCTTAATCCTTATTTATATTCCTATTTTGGGGCTTGCTGGTTTTTTCAGTTATCACATTTATTGGCATATTTTTGAGTCCAACTACCAGCCTTATTTTGAATCACAGCAAAGCAGATTGGACAATGCTGTGAATACTTTCTCGCGAGAGCTGGGCCATATCCATCAGCTGATTCGCTTACTTCGTTACAACCAACAGTTTGAAAAAGCATTGCAAGCTGGTATGTCGATTGATTATCAGTCATTGGAAAATGTGTTTACTGATTTTTCCAACGCTTCTTCTCATATTAGTCAATTGAGATGGCTCGATGAAAAGGGCGTTGAAAAGCTGAGAATGAACATATCTGATAAGGGGGTGATTAAGGTTGCTCCTGAAGCATTACAAAATAAATCGAAACGGCAATATGTGAAGGCAGGTATGAGATTGGAACCGGATGAAGTTTATATCTCTGCCATTAATCCAAATATTGAAAATGGACAAATCGTATTACCTCTCGAAAAAACAATCCGAGCCGTCATGCGAACAGGTAAGCAGGATGGCCTACATGATGGCGTGCTTGTCATTAATTTTCTGTTGAATGACATGTTTGAGTCATTGAATCAAAAGCAAGATAATAAACTGCGTATTATCGATAATGAAGGTTATTGGGTGATGCACCCCAACCCTTCGATGGCATTTCGGTCCTATACTGACTATCTTGTCAGAACAGAACGACTATTAAGCCAGGCAGTGATTAAGGGCATACTTGATCAACGGCAATTACATAACTTCATTCACGGCTCAAGATTAATAAGCTATAGCGTGATAGATATCGGTGAAAATGGCCCAGATAACCGGCATCGTCTATTTTTTATTGATAGCTCTGCACCTGATTTATTAGGTTCCCTAAAATACAGGGTTGCCCTGATTGTATTTATTCCGACCGTTTTAGTGCTCGTTGTTCTGTTATTTCTGATTGGGCGATTTCTTTACGATGGTCGTAAGCAATATGATTTATTCAGACAGCTGGCTGTCGAGAAAGAAGCATTAGCCAAGTCTAATCAGCAACTGCAACTGGCATATGAGCAACAACAGCAAATGCAGGATACCCTGGTTGAGCTACGTAAACTATCGTCAATGGGGATGATGGTGGCCGGTTTAGCACATGAGCTTAATACCCCGCTTGGTGGTGCTGCCCTGACATTATCCAGCCTTGACTCTGCACGTGAGCAATTACAACAGGCCATGAGCGATGGCTTGAGAAAGAGCGAATTAGAAGATTATCTGACCCATTCAGCTGAGACCACTGCCTTGGCCAGGAAAAACATCGCTAAAGCGGCGGAACTTGTGAAGAGCTTTAAACGTTTAGCCGTTGATAGACACACGGATGAACCAACGGAATTTGATTTGATGACCGTGATAAATGATGTCGCCACCACGTCTAAGCATAGATTGAAACAGCAGCACATCCATCTGGATATCGTGGGACCGAAACAGTTAGTGATACAGAGTTACGCTGGTATTGTTTCGCAGTTATTCGAAAACCTTATTAGCAATGCCATTTCACATGGGTTTGCTGGACGTAATAATGGACATATCCACATTGAAGTCATACAGACGTCTATGAATGATATATCTGTCAGTGTGTCTGATGATGGTCATGGGATTGATGTCGAGCAGCTGACAACGATTTTTGATCCCTTTGTGACAGGGGCGAGGGGAGCCGGTCATACAGGATTAGGGTTACATCTCTGCCATCAGTGGGTGACCCAGGTGTTAAAGGGATCGATTAGCGTGAGTTCTGAACCTGGTCAGGGTACGACGTTTATTGTGTTACTTCTTGTTGATGTGGATTCATCGTCACAATCGTAAGGGTCACATAGTGTCCGTCAGGATTCACTTGGTTTTGATATGGCCAGTCCAATTTTTTACACAGTTGCTGCGTTAGCTGCAGGCCTAGACCAAACCCTTGATCATTTTCAACACTCTCCTTGTCAGATGGCGAGCTTTGGTTACGGATAGTGACTGTATGTTTGTGTTGATGAATCACCACATGACCATCCCAGGTATGCTGGAACGCATTTCTTATTAAGTTACCGATAATGATTCTGGCTGCCGCGGATGATGCATATAGCGTCGATTCAGTCGTTTCAACTTTGACATCAACGGGTTTGTTCTTCAGCAAATAACGCATTTCATCAACAAGACTATGAATCAGCTCATCGAGACGGAAATCTTGTTTTGCCAGAGACTCTGTTTCTTCTCGGTTCAGCCATAACAGGGTTTCACATAGATGTTGCATAGTGAGGCTAGCACGATCGATGCGTTCAATAATGTCTTGTTGTTTTTCGTTGAGGTCAGCGGGCTGTTTCTGCTGCAGTTTATGTATTAATTCAATATTGTTACGAATAACACTGATGGGGGTGCGTAATTCATGACTGGTATAACGCAAGAAGTTTTGTTCTCGCTCCATAGCCTCATTAACGGATGATAATGACCCTTGAATTAAGGCGGCCATCTCGTTGAGTTCGGGATAAGCAAAGTCAGGAGGCGGGCGTTTTAATGTCTCTGGGGTCAGTTCATGTGTCCATGTGGTCAGTCGGGATACAGGCTGTGATAAACGCTTCATCAACAACCAGGTCAATAAGGCCAGAAGTAGGGTGATCCCGATACTCAAGGTAATAATAAACTGGCGGTTTTGTCTGGCATTTTTTCCAACCAAAGGAGAAGCATCCGCTTTGGTAAAGGGGCGGCTGATAAAATAGTCTTGGTTCTGAATTTTTAACTTAATAAGAAAGTACATCACGCCAGAACCGCGCCCTGTCTCGCCACGTTGGTAATGTTTCTGCAAAGCTGCATAACGCTTTGGCTTATTGAAATATTGCTTGATCGTAGGAGATTGCGCCTCCCAACTGCGAGTAATGGTATAACCATCAGCATAAGGCGCCTGGTGACTATTCTGTTGAGCACGTACATACTCTTCTGCAGCATTTTCCATATTGGCTGAAATAATATTATCCATGCCTCTGAAAAAGAACTGGATACTGAGCATAGAATATCCTGCCACTATCGTTATCCCCAGAACGAGGAAGGCTAATGCAATGTAAAATTTAAGACTCAGTTTAAGTTTCATTTCTTAAGGCAAATCCGTGACCGGGGATGGTGTGAATTAAATTTTTTCAAACGGTGCGTCAACAGCTTTTCTTAAGTGAAACATATGCACTTTCAGGCTATCACTATCTGGTGGTGTATCGCCCCAGACAGCCGCTTCCAACTTTTGTTTAGCCACTACATCGGGATAAGCGCGCATCAATGCTTCCAATAACTGCCAGCTAGTGGGCGACAGTTTTAAACTCTGTCCACTACGTGTCACCGTTTTTGTCTGAAGGTCCATGATGAGATCATCACACTGTAAGCGTTGTACTTGGCCACTACGACGTCGTGATAAGGCTTGAATGCGCACAATCAGTTCATCCAGTTCAAATGGTTTGACCAGATAATCGTCAGTACCGGCATTAAACCCTGTGATTTTGTCACTGAGCTGATCACGGGCGGTTAGCATCAGAATCGGCACGTCATAGCCTTGTTCACGTAACTTTTCACAGACCGTCAATCCATCCATTCTGGGTAGGTTTAAATCCAGTAACAGCACATCGTATTGATGTTGTTGACTAAATTCTAAGCCGGCAAGGCCATTGCTGGCATGATCACATTCAATATTTTCAAGGCTGAGATAATCAATCACTGTTTCTGCCAGATCCAGATCATCTTCGACTAATAACACGTGCAACATGGCTAGTTTACTCCGGCCGCTTTTGTGACAGATTTTCGCTTAAATACGTGTATAACGTCATGTTGAATCAGTAATAAACTGGGTATCAAAATCAATGTGATGACGGTGGCAAACATAATGCCGTAGCCTAAAGAAACGGCTGCAGGAATTAAAAATTGTGCCTGGCGAGATGTTTCACTGAGCAAGGGCATTAATCCGGCAAAAGTCGTGACCGAGGTTAATAACACGGCTCGCAAGCGACTCCTACAAGCAATACTGATGGCTTGTTTAATATCATCATAATCGTGGCGAATATCGTTAAAGCGGGAGACCAATAACAAACTATCATTCACCACTACGCCACTTAAGGCAATGATGCCGTTGAGCGATAAAATGCCCAAGGTCAGATCGTTCATCCAGTGTCCTAGAATGGCACCGACAATACCAAAAGGGATCGCGGTCATAATCAACATAGGCTGGAGATAAGAGCGAAGCGGAATTGCCAGCAACATATAAATAACTAATAAGGCAATCAATGATACATGGACCATCGATGATTCTGTCTCAGCCTGCTCTTCAGCCTCTCCGGCAAAATGGATATCTAATCCAGGATATTTTCTGACCAGATCAGGCACCATATTACTTTGTAGTTGAGCGACGAGTTCAGTGGTGGATAAGCTGTCTTTATTCACATCTGCCGAAATATAAACGGCTCGTTTTTTATCAATACGAGTGATGGAATCCCGTGTAAAGCCATAGCTGACATTAGCGACACTGGATAAAGGCACCACATCACCATTGGGCGTTCTAACACGCGAGTTTAATACATCGGCGGCATTCTGACGCTCATCTTCGGGATAGCGCACTTTGACTTCTATCTCGTCGCTATTACGCTGATAGCGCTGTACCACTTGCCCACTGAAGCCTTGTAAAATTTGAATCGCCAGATCGTTTGTCGTCATGCCTAATGCACGCCCTTGTTGATTTAACGACAAATGTAGCTGTGGTTGGCCTGGTTCGAGATTATCATCTATACCACTGATCGCAGGAATGCTTTCCATCGTACGTTTAATCTCGTTCCCGGCCATTTCCAGAATCTGATCATCATTCGCCCGTAACTCAATTCTCAGATCATCAACAGGACCATGTCGGGTTCTTACACTGACTGTTTTGGCGCCTTCAGGTGTCCCAACGAGTTGCTGCCAATGACGGCTGAACGTCGTAATGTCATAAGGCGCACGGGGTTTGAGTTCAACAGTGACAGTGCCGGCCTGGTCGCTGGAAGACAAAATCTGCAGATTGGCGATATCACCATTCCCGCCAAGTTCTTTGTCGGCCTGGTAGGCGAGTTGTTCCATCAAGGCCAGATCGTTATGCGTCAGACCATAGCTCGCATCATTCTGCATGGTCAGCTGAGCACGAACAGTATCGCCTGGGATGGATGGAAAAAAGCTCATTCTCACCATGCCTGTCATGGGCATCGACATAACAAAGATAAACAAGGCGATAAATAACACTGCCACCGCATAGCGTTGTTCAAGTGCATAATTGATGGTGGGGCGATAGCAGGTCTGATTAAACCACTGCAAACCACTGTCCATGGTATGTTGAATCTTATGCCAGATTTTGAGTAAGCCATGTTTGCTTACTTGTCGGCGTGTGTTCAGATGAGCCAGATGAGCAGGCAAAATTAATTTGGATTCGATAATGGATAAAATCAGGCAGATAGTCACTACGGCTGCAAACTGAGCGTAGAGTCTGCCTAAACCGCCTTCTAATTGTGAGAGGGCGTAAAATGCAGCAACTGTAGTGAAAACACCAAATAAAGTGGGGACAGCAACAATCATCGTGCCTTTTATCGTATTTTCTATGGTGTCGCCTTCCTTGGACCTGACATCGTAAACGGATTCACCCACTACAACCGCATCATCGACCACGATGCCTAAGGCTAATAGAAAGCCAAACGTGGTGAACTCGTTGAGGGACAGTCCCATAAACGCATCCCCCATAAAGTAAAGGGTGCCAAAGAAAATAAATGGCAAGCCCATGGCCACCCAGAAAGCAACGGTCAAATTCAGGAATAATGCCAGCAAGATAAACACCATCACGATGCCGGTAAACGCATTTTTAACTAATAATTCCAAGCGCTGTTGTATGGATTCGCTCCGGTCATACCAAGCTTCAAGCTTCACGTTATCGGGTAGCTTGCCATCTTCCTGCCATGATTTAGCGACTTTTTCAGCCGCCTCTACCGTGTTAGTGATGTCATCCAGGCCGGTGGTTATGACCTGTAAAGCAATGCTGTCTCGACCCTGAAAGCGAGCTAAGACGGATGTGGTGTCATCATAGGTGTCATTAATTTTGGCGACTTCACCCAGCAGCAACTGATTACCATTGGCGAGTGTTAATAGAGGGATATCGGCAAAATCTTCTTTCAAATAAGCCTGTTCAGATGCTTTTAGCTGTAGATAAACCGCTTTATTACGCAGAACAGCGGTCATCGTATTGGAAGAACCTGCATTTATCGCTTGTTCAACATCCGATAGAGTCAGCCCATAGGATTGTAGTTTGCCATCATCTACTTCGATGGCCATCATCGGATCCAGCCAACCGGAAATGTTGACAGAATTGATATTAGGGTTAGCTATCAGATCCGTTTTTAAGTTATAGGCAAGTTGTTGCAGGCTATGCCTGTCGGTATCACCGTAGAGTTGCAGCCACAGTGAATGCTCTTCCCGTTGGGCTTTCTCAATAACCGGGTTTTTGGCATCGGCGGGGAAAGTCGATATGGCATCCACTTTCGTTTTGACATCACGAAGAAGTGTGTCTAAATCATACTCACTCTGCTTTTCAACGGTGACTGTTACGCCGGTGCCCGTTGATGTACTGGTAATCCGTTTAATACCAATAACATCTTCCAGTTGCTCCTCTATTTTGATGGCCAAACCTTCTTCAGACTGTTTGGCTGAACCACTGTCGTAGGAGACTGAAATGGTCAGTGAGCGGGGATCCATGCTTGGAAAGGCTTCTTTTCGCAACTGACCAGATTCAAGCACACCCAACATAATGACCAGAATCATTAATAAATTCGCGGCCACAGGATTGGCCGTAAACCAAGCGATGATGCTGCTTGAATAGGATTTCTTTATCATGACTGTGACACCTCAACAGCTGTCACAGCCATGCCTTCAAGATAACTATTTAAAGGGCTGACAAGTACAGGAACCGTGGCATTTGCTAGTGACTCAGGAGGCGCGATATAGATAGAACCGCGGCTTGAAAAGAGCGGGCTGGTACTGAATTTTTTCAGGGTGTTATCAGCTGATACATACCAGACTTCACCGCGTTGACTTAAGGCGCTGGTTGGCAGTTTCCACACGCCTGCAATATCACGACCTTCAATGTGGGCCTCTACAAACGTGCCGGGAAACAAGGCTGGTTCAATATCTAAAGGTTTATCGACGGCAATGATCAAACTGCGTTGACGAGTTTCCTGATTAAGACTTTGTTCCGTTCTAAGTACATAACCTTGCCAGGAATGCGAATTCTCAACACTCGTCACCGTGACCGGCCATTTACCACTATTCAGCACAGACAAACTGGGGAGATTGCTCCATTCTTGAGCAGATAAAGCCACAGAGATTTCTACGTGATCGGTACTGTATAAGGTCGCGACTTCAGTGCCGCTCTGAACATAACTGCCAGGGGACACTAAACGTTCAATAATAAGTGCGTCAAAGGGCGCTTTAATGGTTGTTTGAGCCAGATCCTTTTCAGCCGCCTTGAGATTGGCCTCGGCTTCTTTCACCGCCGCTTTGGCGGCAGCCAGTTGTGGCTTACGCAGCACCAAGTCTGAGTCTGGTTCTCCTTCAAGTCCTGAAGATTGCCACTCACTCAAGGCTTGCAGACCTTGGCGTTGTTCTTCTAATAAACTGACTTGGGCAGAGCTTAAGGCTTGCCGCGCACTCTCCACAGCGGCCTGATAATCACTATTTTCAAGCTGGGCCAGCAAGGTCCCTTTTTTAAACGTCGACCACTTTCAAATTGTTGGGATATATCATCAATCTGACCGCTTACCTGGGCTGTAAGCGTGATATTGAAGTGCGGACTGGCCGCACCAAAAGCACGCACTGCTGATGCATAACTGCCTGGTGTCGCCATCATCACGGATACATCGGGGCTGGGCAGTGGTTCTTTTTGCACAGGCATTGGCCTATTGGCCTGTGCTGCTGACAGATGTTTGACCACTAAAACAGTGACAAACAGAATGCCACAAGCCAGGATGAACAGAATGATTTTGGGGAAATGACGCTTCATGGTGTGGTTCTCAGGCCGAGTGCTAAGCCAAGATTAATCCGGTTAATCAGGCGTTGATAAATAAGGTTATCCAGAGTGGCTTCCAGATTGTAAGTTTGTTGCTGTACAGTCAGTAAATCCAGAATATCGACCAACCCCGTTCGATAACTTGTCTGATACTGCTCTAAGCTGTTTTGTGCACTTTTTAATGCATCCGCAATGTGCTGCTGGCGGGTTAACAGATTTTGCTCCAGACTAAGATATTGCTCGACTTCATTAACGGCTGTTAATAAGGTTTCACGATAACGCTGATAGCTATAGGCCTCATTTAATTCGGCTTCCTTAGCTGCTGCACGTAATTGCCCACCTTGGTAAATAGGCGCTGTCAGCTGAGCGAGTAATGACCAGAGTGGTGACCCCATTAATGCCTGATGAGGTGATGAGGCCGCATCTTCAAGAGCGGCACCAATGTCCAGGCTTGGTAAAAGTTCTTTATAGGCCACTTCAGTGCGTAGCTGGTCTGCTTCAATAGCGATGTAGGCCGCTTGTAAGTCGGGGCGACGTGCCAAAGTCTGTTCGGGTACATCAGCCCAGGCCAGTTTGACTTCTGGATAGCTGGCTGGCGCCTCAATATCCGCAGTGTTGGTCTGTCCTAATAATGTCTTTAAGTCTCGTTGTTGCTGACGATAATCTTCCTGAAAGGCAGCAAGGCTGGCTCTTGATTGGGCACTGGAGCTACGGGCATTATCTAAATCTTCCAATGTGCCAATACCGTTTCTGTAACGTTGCACGATGTAGCGTTCATTCTGTTCCAGGGTTTTCAAACGCTGCTTTTCTATGGTGATGGCGTGTGAGGTTGCGGTGAGGTTTAGCCAGGCTTTCATGACCTCCGCACTTAAACTATCACGAGCTGCTTGATAGAGCAGGGCTTGCTCGTTCACGTCCTGAGTGGCTGCCTGGCTATTGGCTTTTAACTTACCCCATAAATCAGCTTGCCAGCTGATATCGATACGACTGGTAAAATTATCATCAGCGTTCTCGCTGCGAGTTGCGCCTGCTGCAGCACTGATTTGTGGTTGACGAGCTGCATCGGTTTGCTGCAATTGCGTCTGACGAATTCGCAGTGTTAACCAGGTTTGTTGCAGGGTGGGGTTATGTTGGATAGCTGTTTCTACCAACTGATTAAGTTGCGCTGAAGCAATCAGGCTGTTCAATGATATAACGGACTCAGCCTCATCAGATTGTGACCAGGCGGGCAGAGTTTGCTCTTGTTGTATCTTTGTTTGGTAATCAGGGCTGGCAGACATAGATGCACAGCCTGACAGCAGCAATACTGCATTCAAGAGTGTCATTAGCATGCATTGTCTGTTACGAACTGACTTCACGTATACCTCGGAGATGATTAATTTACTGCATAACTAAGCTAGCGTTAGCAAAAGCATAAACGGCTGTCAGTTAACGCTGGGTTAAGAATGGTTATGTGTTGGTGATGGCTGACCGTATTGCAGCATGGTTCTGACGAGAGGACCTATGAGCGCACAGGCAAACATAATGACCACCATAGGCCATGGTGTACCATCACCGAGTAAACCCACTAATGAGCCACTTAATGCACCGGCTGCAAAACCAATGGAACCCAGTAAAGCTGTCGCGGTGGCGCTGTTTTGTGGGAAAAACTCTACCGTGCTTGAAGTTGCATTGGAGACAATTAAGCCCATTGAAGCGATAAATAAAATTAATAAAATCACCATAATCACAAGGTTAGGTTCTGTTGCCAGGCTGACATAGAATAATAAAATCAGACTGGTCAGAACTTGTGCCGCTTGTCCTATACTTAATAAAAATTGTGGTCTGTAATAGTGTAATAAACGAATATTGAGACGGTTCGCCAGCATCATGCCAATCACATTCAAACCAAACAGAAATGGATAAACGGTCTCGCTGATATCAAAGTAGCCCATGTAAACTGATGGTGAGCCGGTGATAAATGCAAACATACCCGCTAAGGCAAAACACTGAGAAAAGATAAATCCCAGTGCACATCGATGACTAAGTACCATAGCGTAGCGTTTGAACATACTGGTTCGTTCGGTGGCTTTTTTCCGTGTTTCAGGAAGTCGCAAGAACAAGGCTGTACCAATGCTCAAGCCATAGACCAGTAAAAAGACAAAAATAAGCCGCCAACCACTGAGATGCAGAATGATCATGCCAATAAGCGGGGCCAATAACGGTGCGAGCATCATGATCACCGCCATATTAGACAAGTGTCGGGCACTGTCTTTGCCATGACTTAAATCACGAATAACAGCGGCAGCATTCACCACAGCCACACCACCGCCGATAGCCTGGATAACCCGAAACAGCCAAACGCTGTGAATATCCTGACTGAAAATAATGCCAAGTGTGCCGACACAAAAAATGCTTAAACCACTCCCTGTCGCTGCTCGGCGTCCAAAATGATCAGAAAACGGTCCACCAAAAATTTGGCCGATGGCAAAACCTGCCAAATAGAGGCTCAATGATATTTCAGTATCATGAATGCTGGTGGCTAAATCTGAAGCCATTTGCGGGATGGCAGGCAAATAGGCATCGATAGCAAGAGGCGTTAGCGCCGTTAGTGCTGCCAATAATAAAATCAGTGCCTTTGTTGGTGATACTGTTTGGTTCATGATTGTTCAGTTGTTGGTGAGTCTACAGAGGCAAGCGTTGTTTTAAGTAAGTTCGCCAATAAGGTTTTATCTTTGCCTGAAACGGAGGCTAATAATGTTTCCAGCAATGAAAAGTGTGCCGGATACACTTTATTAATGAGTTTCTTGCCATGAGGGGTTAGGCTCACCAGTACTTTTCTTCGGTCCTGCTGACAGTGTTGGCGCTGTATAAGGGCTTTTTCTTCCAGCTTATCAAGACGACTTGTCATCGCACCTGAGGTGAGCAACATACTTTGGTAGAGCTCTGAAGGTGTCAGGTAGCGTTTATTTTCGCGTTTCAAGGTGGCAAGAACATCAAACTCGCCAGGTTTGAGCGCAAATTCGCGGTGAAGTTCGCCGACTTGCTGTTCGATTGTTTTCGCCAGACGTAAAACACGACCGATAATTTTAATGGCATCCAGGTCAGTATGAAGACCTAACTGCTGCCACTGAGCCATGATGAGGTCGACTTCATCAAATTTTTTCCCGACATGGGGGTATCCGATTCAGAATGTAATTTTATCTTAACATAAAGATAATTAATGTTAAGGTAATTTATTTCACTGTTTTTAAAGAAGAATCTCAGTGGTTGTGCTGGGAATTTTTTCCTGAAATTGGCGTCTGTATTGATGCAAGGTATCCAAGCCAACTATAATAATGTTGATCGCAATGATCAGAAGGATGACAGGATTAAATTACAATCGTGTTTCATCACGCAGAACATGCCGTTCTGATCTCACTTACCGTATTCGGCTATGACAACAAGCAACTTAGCATACGAGCATTTGCTTGTGTTAGAGCTTGGTTATTAGCTGTTTTTATTATCTTGTCCGGAGAGATGTCCTAGTGAGTCATTACAAGCCCTACAATGGTCCAGCTGCTGGTTGGGGTGCACTTGTCAGTGTTACTCGTAACTGGCTGGGTAGCAGAAATGCTATTTCCAATATCCGTGCGATGCTGAAAACGAATCAGGATCATGGTCTTGATTGTCCAGGGTGTGCCTGGGGAGAAACGCCTGAAAAGGGCATGATTAAATTTTGTGAAAATGGTGCCAAAGCGGTTAACTGGGAAGCGACAGGCCGTAAAGTCACCCCGGCATTTTTTGCGAAGCACAGTAACGCTGAGTTATTAAAAGAAAGTGATTTTTGGCTAGAGTCACAGGGGCGTATCACTCATCCGATGCGTTATAACGCCGACACTGATCATTACGAAACCGTCACATGGCAAGAAGCCTTTGATACGGTTGCCAAACACTTAAACCAGCTTGACTCACCCGATCAAGCAGAATTTTATACCTCTGGTCGAGCCAGTAACGAAGCCGCTTTTCTATACCAGCTTTTTGTCCGTGCCTTCGGTACCAATAATTTCCCAGACTGTTCCAATATGTGCCACGAAGCCAGTGGTATTGGTATGTCTGAAACACTGGGTGTGGGCAAAGGCACTGTTACCTTTGAAGACTTTGCTGAAGCGGATGCGATTTTTGTCATTGGTCAGAATCCTGGTACCAATCACCCACGTATGTTGGAACCGCTGAGTGAAGCAGTGAAACGTGGTGCACATGTCGTGTGTTTTAATCCACTTAAAGAACGTGGTTTGGAACGTTTTCAGCATCCACAAAGCCCGATGGAAATGCTCACTAATGAGTCTGAGCCAACTAATAGTGCTTATTTCAGACCTGCTTTAGGTGGTGATATGGCCGCTATTCGCGGTATGGCGAAGTTCTTATTGCAATGGGATCGCGAAGCACAAGAAAAAGGTAAACCGGCGGTATTAGACCATGCATTTATTCAGCAACAGACGCATGGTATGGATGACTACTTCGCCGAAATCGATAATACGCCTTGGGATTTGATTGAATCACAATCAGGCCTGAGTCTGGCTGAAATCGAAATGGCGGCTAAGATTTATTGTAAAGCTGACCGTGTCATTATGTGCTGGGCGATGGGTGTAACCCAGCATCTTCATTCTGTGCCGACTGTTCAGGAAATTGTGAACCTGCAATTATTGCGTGGCAATATTGGCCGTCCTGGCGCAGGTTTATCACCTGTGCGTGGTCACAGTAATGTGCAGGGTGACCGCACCATGGGTATTGATGAGCAGCCACCAGAATGGTTACTGGATGCCATTGAACAGCGCTTTGATTTTAAAGTGCCTCGTGAACATGGTCATACCACGGTTCAAGCCATTGATGCGATGGAAAAAGGTCAAGCGAAAGTCTTCTTTGGGCTAGGTGGTAACTTTGTTCAGGCCACACCGGATACCGAGCGTTCACATAAAGCCATGCGTAACTGTGATTTGACTGTGCAGATTTCAACAAAACTGAACCGTAGTCATCTTGTTACAGGTAAAGAGGCACTGATTTTACCGTGTCTGGGTCGCACTGAAAAAGATTTCCAAAAATCTGGATTACAAGGTGTAACCGTTGAAGATACCTTTAGCATGGTGCACATCTCTTACGGTCAGCTAAAACCTTTTTCACCTTTATTACGCTCTGAAGCTTCGATTATTGCTGGCATTGCTAAAGCGACCTTAGGTAATAAACCGGTGGATTGGGAATGGTTGGTAGAAGACTATGACCGCATTCGTGATCTGATTGCAGATGTTATTCCAGGCTTTGATAATTTCAGTAAGAAAATACAGAATCCTGGTGGCTTTTATTTGGGTAACCCAGCAGCAGAGTATCAATGGAACACCAATACAGGTAAAGCTAACTTTATTGCGAATCCTTTACCTAAGACCTTGCTTCAGGATCAGGTTACCAAGAACGGGCAGTCTCCCGATCTGATTTTGCAAACCATGCGTTCTCATGATCAATACAACACGACGGTTTACAGCATGAACGATCGTTATCGAGGTGTGTATGGCATGCGTGATGTCGTTTTTGCTAACGAAGCTGATATCAAACGCCTTGGGCTGGAACACGGGCAGAAAGTAGATATGATTACCGTGTGGGAAGATGGTAAAGAACGAAAAGTATCCAACTTCACCTTGTTAAGTTATGACATCCCTCAAGGGCAGGCTGCTGCATACTATCCAGAAACTAACCCATTAGTCCCACTGGAAAGTTATGGCGATAAAACCTTTACACCGACCTCGAAATTCATTGCGATTAAAATGATAGCGAGTGCAAATGAAGCGGGTGACGTTGTCCGCTCCTCGGTGGCTTAAACAAAACTTCGATAATAAAAAAAGGCACTGTTAATACAGTGCCTTTTTTGTATGTGAACGGGGAGTGTTATGGCTGACTAGATCTCATCGACGGCTTCCATACACTCAGGTAATGTCTGACCACCATCAACCACGATCTGCTGTCCAGTGATATAAGCCGCTTCATCAGCAGCAAAGAATAAAGCCGCATTGGCAATATCTTCGACGGCACCCAATCGTTTTAACGGTATCGCAGCCGCCATACTATTGAGATATTCTTCACCTAAATCAGCTAAGCCCTCAGTGTAAATATTACCGGGCATTACGGCATTAATGGTGGTGTTATAACGAGCCAGTTCCATCGCGGCTGTTTTCATAAAACCTAACTGACCAGCCTTAGTTGCTCCGTAGTGCGACCAGCCAGGATAGCCTGTGATTGGGCCAGTGATAGAAGAGGTCACCACAACGCGACCTTTGCCTTGTTTCTCAAATTGAGGGATACACGCTTTGACACAGAGAAAAGTACTCTTAAGATTGGCTGACATAATGTCATCCCAGTCTTCAGGTGTTAAGTCGATGATTTTTTTCTGTGGGAACGTACCGGCATTAGCACAGAGAATATCGACGCTACCAAACGTGTCTTCAGTGTATTTCACTAAAGCTTGAACTTGTTCCCAACTGGATACGTCGCATAAGTAGTAATCTGCAGTACCACCGAGGGTATTGATTTCATCAACAGTCTGCTTAGCCGCTTCTTCTCCACGAGCGGCAATCATCACTTTGGCCCCTTGTTTCGCAAATACACTGGCAATGCCTTTGCCAATGCCTTTTGAGCCACCTGTAACGATGACAGATTTATTTTTAATAGAAGTGAGCATGCACGATTCTCCCGAGAGTTAGTGAATAATGGTGTGACTGTATTTTTAACATAAATCTGTTACTTTGCAACAAAAATATTGCAAGTCAGTAAAAATGAAGTTATAAATGTGGCTAATTTACACAGTTACAGAGGTTATCTTTATGGCGGGTTTATATAATTCCCAGTTTGTTCAACGCCTAACACGCGGTGTGAAAGGCTTGCTTCCAATGTGGGATGTCTCAGAAAAGGCCAACATTTCCTTACTGACTGTGTCTGAAAACGCCACATTTCTGATTCAAGATGAGGCACGAAATCAGCGTTTCATTATTCGCGTTCACAGACCAAATTATCATTCTAAAAAAGAGATCCTGTCTGAACTGATGTGGATTCAATCACTACGTCAACAGCAAGTCTTGAATACACCCGAGCCATTAACAATGACAGATGGCAGTTTAGTAGCAGAATTTGATGATGAGGGGACAGCGCGGTACGTGGTGGCCTTTGAGTTTCTTCCTGGGGATCAACCAAATGAGGATGAATCTTTAGTCGCAGGCTTTGAATTACTCGGTGCCACCTCAGCAAAACTTCATCAACATGCGAAAAACTGGACACTGCCGGATGGCTTTGAACGTAAAAAATGGAATTTTGAGAGTGCCTTTGGACCTGAGCCTTTATGGGGGGATTGGCGAGAAGCGCTTGGCTTGGATGAACAGGGGAAAGTGGTACTTGAGCAATTATGTCAGCTACTCGAGTCACAGTTAGAGGCCTATGGTGAGGGAGCAGACCGCTTCGGCTTAGTTCATGCAGATCTGCGTTTAGCGAATTTATTAGCAGACGGCCATGATCTTGGTGTGATCGATTTTGATGATTGTGGTTTTAGCTGGTTTATGTATGACTTTGCTTCAGCCGTCTCGTTTCTTGAGTTGTCGCCATTGTTGCCGGAATTAGAACGAGCCTGGGTTCGAGGCTATAAATCCATCTCACTGCTATCAGCAGAAGATGAAGCGATGATATCCACATTTGTGATGTTCCGTCGACTATTACTCACTGCCTGGGTGGCAAGTCACCCTGAAACAGAAACAGCAGCAGAAGCCGGGTTTGATCAGTACACGCAAGGCACTATTGAGTTAGCAAAGCGATATCTTGCCGAAAATGAACAGCAAGACACATCACCGCTAAGTGAAAAACGTATTCTCGATATGAACGCTTTTGAGGCTAAATCGGGTCAGCACAAGGAGAACGTCACACGGCGTCTTGATAATCTTGGTGCTGCTTCGGTTTTGTTTTACCAAGAGCCTATTGAAATGGTGTCTGCACAAGGTGCCTGGATGCAAGCCGCTGATGGTAAACGTTATCTGGATTTTTATAATAATGTGCCTTGCCTTGGTCATTGTCACCCAAGTGTCGTTGCTGCGGTGTCAAAACAAATTGCGACATTGAATGTACATACACGCTATTTGGTCAGTGTGGTGGATGACTATCTGGAGTCACTGAAAGCGACGCTACCAGAGTCAGTATCTAATGTCGTGATGACCTGCTCGGGTAGTGAAGCCAATGATTTAGCGATGCGTTTGGCTGAGCAGGCTTCAGGCGGAACAGGCTTTATTGTGACGGAAGATGCCTACCATGGTAATACCAGTCTGGTGACAACCGTCTCACCCTCCATTATTAAGCAAGGGAGTTTGCCCGATAATGTGGTAGCTATTCCGGCACCATCATCGTCTGTGTACGAAGGAGACATAGCTGCCGGTTTTGCTGCAAAAGTCGCGGAGGCAATTGAAACCTTACAACAGCGTGGTATCAGAGTGGCGGCACTGTTGGTAGATACCATTTTTTCTTCAGATGGTATTTTTTTCGAACCTCGTGGCTTTTTGAAACAAGCTGTTGAGGTTGTCCGCAACGCTGGCGGCGTTTTTATCGCTGATGAAGTTCAACCTGGGTTTGCCCGCATGGGCGATACTTTCTGGGGTTTTGACTTCCATGGACTGACGCCTGATATTGTGACAATGGGAAAACCGATGGGAAATGGTTTCCCCATGGCCGCGGTGGCGACGCGACCTGATTATTTACAGTCCTTCTGTGCTGATGTTGGTTACTTTAATACCTTTGGAGGTAATCCGGTTGCGGCGGCTGCCGGTCAAGCAGTACTCAATACCATTCAACAGGAAAATCTGCAGGAAAATGCACGTAAGATGGGGGACTACCTCAAGCAACAACTCCAGTTTATGGCGCAACAATCGTCTTATATTGCTGATGTTCGTGGGCAAGGCTTATTTTTGGGTATTGATATTGGTGAAAAGGATAATAAACATAACCCTAATCCCACCAAGACACGACATATTATTAACGGTTTAAAACAAGCAGGGGTGTTGATTGGTGCAGCAGGCAAGTACGGCGCTACCTTGAAGTTACGTCCTTTGCTAACCTTATCGCGATATGAGGCTGATTTCTTTTTAGATGCTTTATCTAAGCACGTGTAAGCCATATTCATCATTGAGGTGGGGTTCAGACTGCCGCCTCAATGATGTTTACCTTATCAGCCATTAAGGCTTTCTTTAAGGGGCCACTGGGTTGGCGGTCAGTGACTAAATGATCGATCTCATTCCATCTGGCATAACGCGCCGTGGCCATGCGATCGAATTTACTGTGATCAGCCACCACCATATTGTTGGCACTTTGGCGAATCATTTGTTTATACACATCTGCGGCATCGGTGAGTGCATCTGCTGGTCCTGTAGGTGCCAGACTACTGGCGCCGAGAATAGCCCAGTCAGCTGTGTAATCTGATAAAAACTGACAGGTCTGAGAGCCATGTGTTGCGCCTTCTTCACCATGATAAATACCAGGCGCCATGATGACCTTAATGGTCGGATTGAATGATAGAACAGTGGCCACACCAAAAGCATGCGTGATGACGGTAATATTATTCATTTCATAGGCGATACGTTTCGCGACTTCAACCGTAGTGACCCCCGAACCTATCATCAGTACTTTAGCTCCTTTCAATGTCGGAGCGGCTTTTTTGCAATGGCGGTACGCTCGGCCAGATTCGCTTTATGTCGCTCATTTAATACAGGTTCTGCTGCCTGTCTCAGTAAGGCGCCACCATAAGTACGACTAATCAGGTTTTGTTCGGCTAACTCTTCTAAATCACGACGAATCGTTTCTGTCGTGACTTTCAGGGTTTTTGCTAATTCACTCACCCGCATAGAAGGATTGATGGTGAGCTCGTCAATGATTGCCTTGTGTCTTGCGATTTTTTTCCGTGACATGGTTACAGCCTTATGAAGAACCTAGAAGTTATCATAAAATTACTGATGGCCAACATCTCTGTTATAAGGTTTTTTATCGAGTGAGTGAATGGAATGGCCTTTCTAGGGTAATTCTTCTGGAAGAAGTGGCTGTGGTAGATGACTGGATAAGCCGAGTAAAAAGGCTTTCAGATCGGCCAGTTCTTGTTTTGACAGATCCAAGGGTTTTATTAGTGGCGATAATTGAGCGGTGGGAATATCATCGGTTTTATTATCGAGTTTCGCATTTTGCCACCACCCCATATTGTACATAGCTAGCAGCATATCCAAATCCGTAACGAGGCCATTGTGCATATAGGGTGGCGAAGCGATGCCTGTTCGTAATGCAGGTGTTCTAAATGCACCGACATCTTCTGCCTTTCCCGTCATTTTATAGCGGCCCTGGAAATTACCGACTTGGTCAAATGATGTACCCAAGTGATGGAATTGATTATCACTGAGTAAGGGGCCATTGTGGCAATGGATACAACGCGCTTTTGTGCGGAATAAGTGTAGGCCTCTAATTTGCTGGTCGGTCAGTGCCGTTTGCTTACCTTCCATAAAGCGATCAAAGTCTGATGGCGATGAGCGAACTGTTCGCACAAAAGTGGCAATAGCCTGAACGATACGTTCAGGCGTGATGTTTTCGTCACCAAAAGCGGTTTTGAAAAGAGCAGGATAAGATGCGGTCTTCGCCAGTCGTTTTGCTGCATTTTCAGGATTCGCTGCCATCTCAATCGGGTTGGTCCAACTTGCCAGTGTTTGTTCTTCCAGACTGTTGACTCTGCCATCCCAAAACAATTGCTTCAGCAAGCCAGTATCAACGATAGAGGGTGAGTTGATGTCACCTTGAATACGATTATGTCCAATCGCTTTTCTTCTGCCATCAGCCCAGGCTAAATCTGGATCATGACAAGAGGCGCAAGCAATCTGCTGTGATTGTGATAAACGTCTGTCGAAAAAAGATGTTTACCGAGCTGTTGCTTTTCCTCAGAAAAAGGATTGTCGAGTGGAAACTCAATCTGCTGGGGTAAAGGCATGAGTGGTTGCACCTCAACCCCAGCATCAAGTTTGGCTTCGGGCCAGTGTGTGACACCTTGCCTGTATTGCTCGATCAGCGTCATTGTTTCATTTTCTGCAAACGCCGTTGTTGGCATCATTATCATCAGGACTAATACCAGCAGCTGGCTGTTTATATAGTTCATGGTCGACATCAGTAGCGATACCCAATTTCGAACCAGAACTGACGGCCTAAACCAAATAATTGGATGCCTGATTCCGTCGTCACCACATTTCGCTTATCTGAGACGTTAATGATATCGGCTCGAATATAAGGTGAGGAGGGGCGTGAAAGTAGCGCGTATTCAACACTGATATCCCAGCGAGTAGTTCGTCCTTGATTTTCTGTTTCATAACTATCCAGACCGGTATCATCATCTTTACCTAAACTTTTTAAATATTTATAACCGTTGGTAAAGGCCCAGCTATTTTTTACCAGTAAACGATCATCAAATGCCTGCATGATAATGTCCAGATTAGCTGTCACTGGTGTGGCGAAGTCACCGGCGGGTAATGCTCGGCGAGCGACTTGATTACCTTCAAATATGACCTGTTCATTCGCATCGACACTAGATAGATAACCGCCACTATCACCATAGCGAGCATCAGTGTCTTTATCCATCCAACTCACGGTTGAATTAACTAACCATTTCATACCAGCAAATCGGAAAGGTGAAGAACGCCAGAACAGATCGACTTGTTGTGTATTACTGCTGCCTGAGTTTTCAAACCAACTGACTTCGGAAGTAGAATCATAATGGGTTCGAATTTGTTTACGTCCCTGGCGCTCTACGTATTGGAGGCCTGCTTGCCCACTTAATACTTCAGCATAGAGTCCTACGCTGTATTCATCATCATAAGGTGTATCGAGGTCGCGAAACTCCCACTCTTGTGTTGGATCAATAGTGGTCCAATTGTCACTTGCACTATCGCGTTCACGAATGCTCATGCGACTACGTTCTTCTTCTCGTAAGCGATAAGATAAAAAGGACTTACCGTAGTAACGGTTTGCACCAACGGTAATACGTGCTGTTTGCGTGTTGTTTAAATAGACACCTGCTTGAATTCTTGGTGCTAAATTGACATTGTCTAACCAATCATCATGTTCCACTCGCACACCAGCACGCCAAAAGACATGCTGGTAGTCACCGTTTAATTCAGTAAATGCAGAAATATCCATATTATCAAAGGCAATTTTCCCCGCCTGGTAAATTACTTCCCGGCTATGAAACTGATCGCTAGGCGCCCATGAGCCCGGTGAGGTTTGAGGAGGGAGTGGCTGAGTGAAGTCTAAGGTGTATTCATTGAAGGTAAAGTCATTTCCGCGATCTTGCATGTAACGAGCCCATTTCAGCTCGGTACCATAGCGCCATACATGGGACTCATTCAGTGAGGTGGTAAAGTTAAGTGTTGAACCAATCGTATATTGACGGTTGGCTAAATCACCATAACCACCAAAAATCCCCGCTTCATAGATACTGGTGTATTTATATTGATCAATGGTGTTGCTTTCAAACTCACGTTGATCGGCATTGGTACCTGCATTGAGATTAAGAGCCATACGAGTGTCAGCGAATTGTTTCCCAAAATTAACACTCGCATTCAGACCTTGATGTTGTCCTTCAAAGTCTGAACCAATGTAGTTAATCAGGAAACTGTCTTCGTAATAATCGCTGTAGGCGACTGAGGCATTGAGATCATAATCACGTTCGAGCAGGTCAAATCTAACCACGCCGTAACGTGATTCTTTATCTAGGGTTTTTTCATCGGAAGGTTTAAATATACGCCCTGTGTCAGCAAAGTAATCAAAATCTAATTGCACCAGTTGCTTTTGGGAAATGTGTGATTCTTTTTCACTATAACCTGCAAAAACACCTATATCACCTATTCGTGTCGCGCCTTGCAGAGCTGTCTCTGATTTACGGAACTTAGGATGATAATCTCCGGGCAAGCCAGTTGGTAATTGTCTTGCCCCATCTTCAAAAAACTCACCTTCTTGAGACTCATCAACATGAAATTCCGTCCAGCTGTCTTGGGTTTTACGGTGTTTGATTTGAAATTCGTCTCGTCCTGAATAGGCTTTGGTTTCTGCTTTGACGACACCACCAACAAATCCTCCTTCACTGGCTGAAGCATTCACATCAATGACGGTTAAATTATCCAGAAAAGTGGGGTCAACAAATAAACCTTGAGAGTGTCCGGCAACCCGTGTGTAGTTCGAAGCACTTTCTTCAAGAGCAGGATCTAGCCGACTGTCAATGCTCGCCCCATCAAGCATTAGTTTATTTTGATATGGAGCTGCGCCACGAATGGAAAACTCTGCTGGTTTGATATCACCTTGTTGCAGGCTTGAGCTGGCCGTGTCATCGACACGTACTGAAGGGATAAGGCTCAGTGCTTCTGCCAGATCTGACCTAAGTGATTGGCGCATTTCGATAGAGGTGAGAGTTTTTATTTCTGGGTTATGAGGTAATGCTTCAATATTCAGTTGTGGTAAATCTACGCCTGATTGATCCGCACTCTGAATAGGAAGGATGGTGTAACTTAACTCACCATTTTGGACGTATCTAAGCCCACTGTGTGCCAGTATTTGGTCTAAAGCCTGATAAATGCTGCGAGCCTGCTTAGCACCAGGGCTTGATTGGTCCCTGACTAAATCTGCTGAAAAACTAATCAGTAACCCTGTTTGTTGACCGAGTTGGTTAAGGGCCGTCTCCAAAGACCCAGCAGGTATGGAAATTTGCTGTGATTCGGTCACGCTAGTGCGCTTTGATGATGTATCGTCTGCAAAGCTGACGGAGGGAAAGACAATACTTGTGCTGGATAGCAGGAGAATATTGAGTATTGCTGAAGATAAATAAGTTCGATTCATAATGGATTCCGTGGTTTGTTCTGTTGTTATTACTCAGGACGAACCAGGAAAAAAATCAGCTCATTTTTTTTCAGATAAATGAAACCAGACGCCAAAACGTTTTGTGTACTCTAGGTTGAGTGCTCTACTAACAGCATTCATAACCGCTGCTAAATCGTCGGTTGGGTATGAGCCTGAGACTCTCAAATTAGCAATCTGTGGTTCATAGCGGATAAAGGCATGGTGGTATCGGCTGAGTTCAGAGACAAAGCTGTTCAAAGGCATATCAGACACGATTAACATGCCTGTTTGCCAGGCAAGCGTTTGTGTATTGGCCTTGAACATCGACACTTCTCCTGACGCAGTCAATGTCATTGCCTGGTTTTCCTGAAGTGTCCATGATCTCAGAGAGTGCTTATCGGAAACGTTTACTTGGCCTTCAAATAGTGTGACTTGAATCTGTTCAGGGTGTTGTCTGACGACAAAGTGGGTGCCTATCGGTGTGATATCTCCAATAGCTGTTGTCACTTTCAGCAGTTGTTGAGGGTGCTGTTCGGCATGGGTGATGATCGCTATTTCCCCTTGTTTGAGTAGGAGAGTCATCAATGTATCCGTTTCGTCTATCTCAACGATAGTGTCAGTATTGAGGTGGACTTCAACACCATTTGCCAATGTCCAGCTACGGTGCTCACCTACTTTGGTGGCGAGTGTCTTATATTGTTGATGGGTGACAGGTGAACCGATAAACCATGGGGTTGAGCCAATCACCGCAAGACCAAATAGAGATTTAAGCAACTGTCGGCGAGGTCCGGGAGATGGCTGACTGAGAACGTGTTGGCTGATTGGACGACGCTGTGGCGCGTTAATATCATTAAGCATCATGTCAAAAGCAGCAATCTTCTGCCAGGCTTCATCATGAACCGATGATTGCTGTCGCCATGAACTAATGCGTTGTTGAGTTAAAGTCTGATTATCAGAATTTTGTAGCTCCAACCACCAATCGGCCGCTTCTTCTGCAATGGTGAGTGGGATTGTACTTTCGTGGAGTGATCGCATCGTTATACTGACAAATTAAAACAACAACACAACATGGCTTGCTTCAAATGCCGCTTCACGGTGCTGATCGATATAGCGAGTCTATTGGCTGTGTCGGCATAATTTAAGCCTTCCAGCTGAACGGCGATAAATGTTTGACGAACATCTGTTTTCAGTTGTCTTAGTCGGTTATCCACCTGAATTAATAACTCTAAATGCTCCACTTGCTCTTCAGCTGATGGCGCTAAATCTGGCTCAAGTTCGCTAACGCATTGCTGATAAGCCGTTTCAATGTTCTTTTTACGCCAATGATCGGTCAATAGGTGGCGAGCAACCGTTTTTAAATAAGCATCACTATCTTCAATAACATCGTTTTTTACCCGTTTTAACAAGCGCTCAAAGGTATCGTGTAGTAAGTCAGCAGCCAGGTGGTTGCAACCCAATTGTTTATACAGCCAACTTCGCAGCCACTGTTGATTATGGATATACAACATTTCAATCTGCTTAGAAGCGTGTTGTTGCGAACTAGTATGTTTCATTCAAGAGATATCTTATGGATGCTAATGATAATCTTTCTTATTATCATTTGTTGATGCGCAACTGTAAAGTGGAAGAATTTATATTTGAGAAACAGGCATTGATGCGAGAAAATGGATCGTTTGTCGTCGATGACGATACTGAAACTCTTGAAAGTGATTAAATTATGTCTAGCCCAGTCCAAAAAGCGGCTTCAAAGCGCCGCACTTTTGCGATTATTTCGCATCCTGATGCCGGTAAAACGACCATCACTGAAAAACTCCTCTATTTCAGTGGCATGATCCAATCCGCGGGCAGTGTTAAATCTCGCAAGACTGATAAACATGCCACATCTGACTGGATGGAAATGGAGAAGGAGCGGGGCATTTCTGTCACCTCATCAGTGATGCAGTTTCCATGGCGTGATGAGATTGTGAATCTGCTTGATACACCGGGCCATGCTGATTTCTCGGAAGATACTTATCGCACATTGACCGCTGTGGATTCAGCCTTAATGGTAATTGATAGTGCCAAAGGTGTTGAAGAACGGACTATTAAGTTGATGGAAGTCTGTCGTCTGCGTGATACGCCGATTCTGACCTTTATTAACAAATTAGATAGGGAAGGTCGTGAGCCTGTTGAATTGTTGGATGAAATCGAAACGATTCTAAATATAGGCTGTGCGCCGATCACATGGCCTATTGGCATGGGTAAAGGCTTCAAGGGGATTTATCACTTATTAGATGATAATGTTCATTTGTTCGAAGCGCATGCCAAAGAAGCGGGTGAAGTCATAGAAGGGCTTGATAACCCTCGCTTAGATGAGCTATTCGGTGGGCTGGCGGAAGACTTACGCATGGAGATTGAGCTGGTGCGTGGTGCTAGTAATGAATTTGACTTGGAGCTGTTTTTAGCTGGCGAGTTGTCACCTGTGTTTTTTGGCTCAGCGATGAATAACTTTGGTATTACAGAGTTATTGGATTCCTTTGTGAAATATGCGCCACCGCCACAATCTCGTGAGACAAAAACACGCGTTGTTGAGTCTGGTGAAGAGAACTTTAGTGGCTTTGTATTTAAGATTCAGGCGAATATGGATCCAAAGCATCGTGACCGAATTGCTTTTTTACGCGTGTGTTCAGGTAAATACACAAAAGGTATGAAGTTGCATCAGACTCGTATTGGTAAAGATGTGACTATCGCGAACGCCGTGACATTTATGGCGGCGGAACGCGAACAAGCCGAGGAAGCTTATCCTGGTGATATTTTGGGTATGCACAATCATGGCACGATTCAGATTGGCGATACATTTACTCAGGGTGAAGATCTTCAGTTCACCGGCATTCCTTATTTCGCACCAGAGTTATTTCGTCGTGTCAGATTGAAAGATCCGCTTAAAAATAAAGCCTTATTGAAAGGCTTGCAGCAATTGAGTGAGGAAGGGGCAACACAGTTATTCCGCCCACTTGATAATAATGATCTCATTCTGGGTGCGGTGGGTGTGCTTCAGTTTGACGTGGTGGTTCATCGTTTGAAAGGTGAATATAACGTGGAATGTGCTTATGAAGCGGTTCAGGTATACACCGCCCGCTGGGTCTATTGTGATGATGTCCGTAAACTGGAAGAGTTTAAAAAGAAAGCGTCGCAAAACCTGGCATTGGATGGTGCCGGAAACCTGACTTATATTGCACCAACGCGGGTGAATCTTGACCTGACGATGGAACGCTGGCCAGATATCGATTTCCGTTCCACACGCGAACATCTCTGATGGCTGAATAGCTATTGCCTGATTGAGGTTGGATATTATATGATAATGATTCTCATTTATTTAACCCGTCAGGCAAGCTATGTCCGTTTTTCAGGAGTCAGAGCAACAAACGATATCTAATCTCTATCGTCAACATCATACTTGGCTGTTTCGGTGGTTACGCGGCAAAGTGGAATCTACCGAGTCTGCGGCGGACATTTCCCATGATATTTTTGTCACATTACTGGCGCGCGAAGAGCAACTCTTACTCACAGAACCACGCGCCTTTTTGACAACATTGGCAAAGCGAAGTGTGGCTAATCACTGGCGACGTCAACAAGTAGAAAAAGCGTATTTGGAAGCCATTACCGATATGCCTGAAAGTCTCCAACCATCAGAAGAAGAACGCGCCATCATTGTCGAAACCATAGTGGATATAAACCGGCGTTTGCAGGGCTTACCGTTGGATGTAAAGCGCGCTTTCCTCTATGCGCAATTGGATGGCATGAAGCAACAGGAAATAGCTGAAAAATTAGCGGTGTCGGTGTCCACTGTTAAGCGATACTTAACTCGGGCAGCAGCGCAATGTTATTTTGCAATCACCGTCAAATAATCCATGTCAGACGCAATACAGCTTGAACAAAAAATCGCATTAGAGGCTATTGAGTGGTATCTGGCGTTATCCGAACAAACGGACGACAAGCTCTTGTATCAGCAATGGCAGGCGTGGTTGGCGGCCGATCCTCAGCATCAATTAGCTTGGTCAAGAATTGAACAAGTCAATAATGAACTCAATACCTTACCTACGCCATTATCACGCGCTATTGCGGAAAAAACGCTGTTCAAAACAGATAAAAGTCGGCGACATGTCTTACGTTCTTTGGCTGGTATAGCGGTTATGAGTGGTGGCAGCTGGGTTTATTTTAAGAATGAGACTCTCTTGCTCCCATTACTGGCTGATTACCGGACTGGCATTGGTGAAACCCGTTCGGTGACACTCTCTGATGGCACCCAAGTGGACATGAATGCCAATAGTGCCTTTTCTATTGCGTATTCAGAAAACCAACGACACCTGACCTTAATCAGCGGTGACATTATGATCACTACCGCGAAAGATACCAGACCTTTTTTATTGAAAACGGACTGGGCTGATCTCAAGCCAGTAGGCACGCGTTTTTATGTCAGGCAGCGAGACAACACGGCATTGTTGGCTGTTTATGAAGGTGCTGTCGATTTTATCCGGGGAAACCATCTGCCACTGTTAAGAGTAAAGGCCGGGCAGCAGCTTAGTTTCAATGCCACTGAGCTGGGAAGCGTTATGTCCGCACAGGAAAGCATGCTGGCTTGGCAACAATATATGTTAGTGGCTGATAACATGCCTCTAACTGAGGTAGTGGCTGAGTTACAAAATTATCATCATGGCTGGTTACGCTGTGACCCTTCAATAGCGGAGCGTCGGGTGTCTGGTACTTACCCTCTAAATAATATAGAGCAAGTTCTAAAGGCTTTAGCGGCAACACTTCAGCTTGAGTTAGTGTATAGAACACGCTATTGGATTACACTCAAACCACAGCAGAAAATTTAAATTTTTTGGTCTGTTTTTCATTCTCACGTGACACAACAAATAGACACCTATTTGTTAATGGAAAGTGAGGACTCTCATGTTCAATAAACCCGCTTTATTAAGCGCAATGACGCTAACCACTGCTTTGCTCGCTACAGCTGGCGTGACCCTGTTATCTACGGCACCTGTGCTGGCTGCGGAGCAGGCTTCGGCGCAGAGTGATAAAAAATAAGCTTTAATGTTTCGGCAGGTGATTTGGCCACGGCTCTGAATCAGTTTGGACGACAAGCTGGCATATTACTCAGCTTTTCACCTGAGCTCACGGCAGCTTATAAAACCTCAGGACTGAAAGGTAACTATCCGATTAATGAAGGACTGCAAACCTTATTGCGAGGTACGCCTCTGTCCGTCGTTCAACAATCAGAAACCAGTTATCGGCTGACTAAAAGCAATGATAAATCAGCCGATTTACCCGTCGTGACTGTCACTGGACAGCAAACTTCATTTTCAGCGTATGACCCGATAGAAAGTTACAATGCGGAGAGGAGCGCTAGTGCGACAAAAACGAATGCATCCATTATTGATATCCCACAGTCCATCTCGGTGGTCACACAGAAGCAGTTAGTTAATCGCGGTGTGAAAACCGTGGCACAAGCCTTGCAATATACGCCAAGCTTGAGTGTGCCATTTGGTTATGACACGCGTTACGACTGGTTTAGCTTGCGTGGGTTTGATGCTAAATCGCAGGTATATCGTGATGGTCTTTTAATACCAACGAGTACCTATGGCTTGCCGAGAGCAGATAGCTACGCACTGGAGCGGGTTGAAGTCATTCGTGGCCCGAGTTCTGTCACTTATGGGCAAGCGCAACCGGGTGGTTTGGTTAACTTAGTTAGCAAGCGGCCTACAGAAGACACCTTACGAGAGTTACGTCTATCAGCCGGCAGCGATGACTTTTTTGAGTTAGCGGGGGATTTTAGTGGCAAGGTTGATGATGAAGGTAAGCTTCTTTATCGACTGGCCTTTGTCGGAAATGATGCTAATTCTGAAGTCGATTATAACGATGCCAAACGCAAGATGGTGGCACCTTCATTAACCTGGAATATCAGTGATGACACACAACTAACCGTATTGGCTGTTGAGCAGCACGATGAACAAACTTATAGCTTTAATAGCCATTTCTCACCAGCATTATTGAAAACATTTAGTGATTTTAATGGTGGGGCGAAGGTGTACGACCGTGAATTTGGTTTTTTCGATGGCGAGGAAGATTTTAATAATTTTGATCGCGATTATCGATCGGTCGGGTATGAGTTTTCGCATGCATTTAATGACACTTGGTCATTCAGACAAAACACACGTTATGACGAAGTCGATTTGGATTTCAAAGCGCTTGGTATCAGTCAAAATGTATTTGCAACCGACTTAACAAGAGGAATACAGGGAAGAGAGGCATCCCGTAAGAAGGAAGAGTTAAATGCTTTTGCCATTGATAATCAGTTATTAGCTCATTTCGACACTGGAAAGGTGTCTCACGACTTACTCATTGGTCTTGATTGGCGTTATTCCGATAAAGCAGAAAAGAACTTCACTGGAACAGCCACAGCCATTAATTATCTAAATCCAGAGTATGGCTCAACTGTTGGTAATTTGTCTCTTAGTAGCGATAAGGATATCTATTCACGTCAAACCGGGCTATATATTCAAGATCAACTCGCTTATAAAAATTGGCGTTTACTGATCGGTGGACGATATGACTGGGTCAAGAATGATGTTGATGTAAATTTCCCAAACAATGCAAATGATGCAGATAAGTCTGCGGAAGATTTTTCGGGGCGGGTTGGTCTAGTATATAAATTTGATAATGGTCTTTCACCTTATGTCAGTTATAGCGAATCATTTAACTTAGTAGCCAGCACTGATGCGGAAGGTAATTTATTTGACCCAGAAAAAGCCAAGCAATATGAACTGGGTGTGAAGTATGAACCTCGAAATATGGATGGTTTTATTAGTCTAGCGGCTTTTGACTTAACCAAAGATGATTATGTGATAACTGAATATGATCTTTCTGGAACCAATAATATTTCTCGACAGGTCGGGGAAGTGAACTCTACCGGTATAGAGATAGAAGCTGGTTTAGAGTTAACACAACAGCTTAAGCTCTCAGCAGCTTACAGCTACGTGGACGCACGTATCACTAAAAGTCCTAATAGCTGGGAAAAAGATAGTTTGATTCCAAACCAACCGCGTCAGACTGCGAGTTTATGGCTGGATTACACAAAAACAAGTGGTGTGTTAAAAGGCTTGGGAATGGGTGCCGGCTTACGATATATCGGAGAAAGCACTTATATTGGTAGAGATAATTTGAGCCCACTCAGCGGTAATCAAAGCGTCGATATTGAAACTGGTGGTTACACATTAACGGATGCCAGTATCCGCTATGACTTCGATGATGTCAGACTGGCGCTGAATGTCAGTAATTTATTTGATCGTGAATACACAACAACCTGTACCGACTTAGTCTGCTACTTTGGTGATGGCCGTCGCGTAATAGCTTCAGCGACCTACAACTGGTAGTTTTCAACGGGTGGCATGACTTATCGTGCCACCCTTTTTTCTTATTTGTTGCCAAACACTTACTGACTCAAGCAGAATAGTCCTGAGCACTTCAGAGAAGAGGGGCAGGACCATGAAAGTCAGATCGATTACCAAAAATAAAGGTAAACCTGTCATTGGCTTATCGCCAACAGATAGCTTGAATAAAGCGGTGGCGATGTTAATGGAGCACCGAATCGGTTCATTAATCATCACTGAGCCAACAGGTGCGATGGTGGGCATTTTATCTGAGCGGGACATTCTTAAAATACTGGACACTCATCCAGAACAATGGAGTCAGATGGTGGTGAGTGATGCCATGACCCCAAATCCCTATACCTGCGAGCCGGATAATACGCTTGAAGAAGTCATGAATAAAATGGTGGAGCATAATATTCGTCACTTGCCAGTGGTATACAAAGGCAAACTGGAAGGGATGTTATCTATCACTGATATTGTGGAAGAGTTGCTGAAAAAAGCGAAGTTCGAGAATAAGCTTTTAAAAAATTATATCCAGAACTGGCCGGATGCCGAACAGGAAATCTAATTTGGCTCAGGTGGAAAATTGGTTGTGCGATCAATCTGCAGCTTATTGTCTTTAGCAAAATCCATCAAAAACTCGAACAGCATTTCATCTGTACTTTCCAATGAGGCATCTACAACCACACATTTGATTCCATCAAGTGTCGCTAGCCTGACATTAGGGTGAAAGATGATGCGACGCCCAGGACCATACGAGGCAACTGCTCCGCATAAGCGTTCGGCCCAATCACTTGGACGAAACTTTCCTCCGTCCAGAGTAATCCCGCGGATGATCACCTTTTCTGATATGGACATAAAGCGTCAGCTCAATTGTGATGGGTTAAAAGCGGCATTCTACTGCAAATAATCTTGTTTGCATAAGCACTGAGTGTAAATAAAAGTGCTTTCAATGATTTAGGTCGGCAATAAAAATCCGTATAATCTCCGCTTTTAGTTTTCCTACTCTACGAGAATCTTGTGGCTGACTACAAACAAACGCTAAATTTACCTGCGACCAAATTTCCAATGAAAGCTGGTTTGCCTAATCGTGAACCACAAATGCTGGAACATTGGCAAACAATGAACCTTTACGAAAAAATTCGTGAGCAAGCTAAAGGTAGACCACAGTTCATATTGCATGATGGTCCTCCTTACGCAAACGGTGATATTCATATCGGGCATGCGGTAAACAAGATTCTGAAAGATATTATTATCAAGTCGAAAACGCTGAGTGGTTTTGACGCGCCTTATGTTCCAGGCTGGGATTGTCATGGCTTACCTATCGAGCTGAATGTCGAGAAGAAAGTGGGTAAACCCGGTGTCAAAGTCACCGCAAAAGAATTCCGTCAAGCATGCCGTGACTACGCGGCGAAACAGGTTGATGGTCAGCGTGAAGACTTTAAACGTTTAGGCGTCTTGGGAGAATGGGATAACCCATATCTCACTATGGATTACAGCTTTGAAGCTGACATTATTCGTACTCTGGGTGAAATCATCAAACAAGGTCACCTGCATAAAGGGGTGAAACCTGTTCACTGGTGTGTGGATTGTGGTTCGGCGTTAGCTGAAGCAGAAGTCGAGTATGAAGATAAAACATCGCCAGCAATTGATGTACGCTTTCAGGTCATTGACCAGGCTGCTTTTGAGCAAGCCGTCGGGGAGTCAGGGCAGGGTAGGGTCAGCTTACCTATCTGGACGACAACACCTTGGACGCTGCCTGCGAACCAAGCCGTGTCTGTTAACCCTGAATTTACTTACGTACTTTTGCAAGCCGAAGGTGAGCAATTAGTACTGGCTGAGTCTTTGTACGAAGCGGCGCTTCAGCGCTATGGAATTGAAGCTGAAGTTGTTACACGTTTTAAAGGTGAACAACTGGAAGGTCTGCAATTACAGCACCCATTTTATGATCGCCAAGTGCCGGTTATTCTGGGTGATCATGTGACAGCGGATGCAGGTACAGGTGCTGTGCATACTGCGCCAGGCCATGGTCAGGATGACTTTGTTGTTGGTCAGAAATACAACTTAAAAGTTGATAACCCTGTTGGCGGCAATGGTGTGTTTTTACCTGATACGCCAATTTTTGCAGGCCAATCTGTATTTAAAGCGAATCCAGAAGTTATTGCCCTTTTAAAAGAGAAAGGCGCTTTGTTGGCACATATTGACATTCAGCATAGCTATCCGCATTGCTGGCGTCATAAAACACCGATTATTTTCCGTGCCACGCCACAGTGGTTTGTCAGTATGGACCAGAATGGTTTACGACAAGCCGCCATGAAAGCGATTGCTGATACCGATTGGATGCCAGCCTGGGGACAAAAACGCATTGAAAATATGGTGGAAGGTCGCCCAGATTGGTGTATTTCTCGTCAGCGCACTTGGGGTGTGCCTATTCCATTATTTGTGCATCAGCAAACAGGGGAATTACACCCTGATACTGAACAGTTGATGGAAACGGTGGCTCAAAAAGTAGAGCAAGAAGGTATTGATGCCTGGTTTGATTTGGAGCCAGAAACCTTACTGGGAGCAGAGGCTGCTGACTACGAAAAGGTCAGTGATACCTTGGATGTCTGGTTTGATTCCGGTGTGTCTCATGCGTGTGTTTTAGCTCGCCGTGATTACCTAAACCGTCCTGCTGATTTATACCTGGAAGGCAGCGATCAACATCGTGGTTGGTTCCAATCTTCATTGTTGACCTCTGTGGCAACAACCGGTGCAGCGCCTTATAAAGCGGCATTGACCCATGGCTTCACTGTCGATGCTAATGGTAAAAAAATGTCTAAATCATTGGGGAATACGGTTTCTCCGCAGAAAGTGATGAACAATCTCGGTGCGGATATTATTCGTCTGTGGGTCGCTTCAGCTGATTACAGTGGTGAAATGACCGTATCAGATGAAATACTGAAACGCACAGCTGACTCATATCGACGTATTCGTAACACCGCTCGCTACTTATTATCGAACCTTGATGATTTTGACCCCGCAACAAATATGGTGGCCGTGAATGATTTACTACCATTAGATAGATGGGCATTAGATCGTGCATATCATTTACAACAAGACATTCTTGCTGCTTATGAGAGCTATCAGTTCCATGTGATTTATCAAAAGCTTCATAATTTCTGTGCGAATGAGATGGGTAGTTTGTATCTGGATATTACTAAAGATCGCCAGTACACCATGCAGACAGATAGCTTAGGTCGACGCTCATCTCAAACGGCTATGTATCTTATCCTGGAAGCGATGGTTCGCTGGATCGCCCCGATTTTAAGTTTTACATCTGATGAATTATGGGGATATCTGCCTGGCGAGCATAATGAGTCTGTATTACTTAATCTTTGGAGTGATGCATTAGCACCATTAGATAAGGAAACAGCGTTTGATCTGCCATTTTGGAATCAAGTATTCAATGTCAGAGAAGTCGTCGCCAAAGAGCTTGAGAACCAGCGTAACGCCGGTAACATCAAAGGTGGTCTAACGGCTGAAATTAGTTTGTTCGTTGATGACAGTCTTATGGCGTTATTGAGCAAGCTAGAGGATGAATTAAAGTTTGTATTGATTACATCCAAAGTCAGTTTTCACCGTTTAGATGATAAAGCAGCCGAGCAAGCAGTCTCGACGAGTATGCCTGGGATTTTGGTGGCTATTAAAGCGTCTGAACACAAACGTTGTGAACGTTGCTGGCATCAGGTGGATTCTGTTGGGGAAAATGGTGACCATCCTGAACTATGTAGTCGTTGTATTGATAATATCGAAGGAGACGGTGAACAAAGACAGTTCGCCTAGAAATTATGCTGAAATGGTTGAATCTTTCTGCTTTGGTGATTGTGTTCGATCAACTCAGCAAGTGGTGGGCAAACAGCGCATTGGAGCTTTATCAGTCTATTGCTGTTTTGCCCTTCTTCAATATCACATTGGCTTATAACCACGGCGCTGCATTCAGCTTTTTAGCCAGCGAGAGCGGTTGGCAGCGATGGTTTTTCACTGGTTTAGCTGTCGTCGTTAGTATTGTTTTGTTGTTTTGGCTGAAACGTCTGAAAACAGATGCAAAACTGGAAGCTATCTCTCTTGCTTTAATCCTGGGTGGGGCTTTAGGTAATGTGATTGATCGTGTTATTCATGGTTATGTTATTGATTTTCTTGATGTCTACTATGGCACATATCACTGGCCTGCATTCAATTTGGCTGATTCGGCGATTTGTGTAGGCGCTATTTTGTTAATTCTCGATAGCTTCAGAAATAAAACGGAGCAGAAATGAGTTTTTGTGATCTTGCAGTAAGTGGGGTAGCGCATCTGCAACCCTATATTCCGGGCAAACCGATTGAAGAGTTACAGCGTCAATATGGTGTCCGTAATGTCGTTAAATTAGCCTCAAATGAAAACCCGCTCGGCCCTCCTAAAGCGGCTGCTGCAGCGGTAGCGATGGCTGCGAAAGATATGGCCCGCTACCCAGATGGTAATGGTTACGGATTAAAGCTGGCATTAGCTGAAAAACATCAAGTGGCACCTGAGCAAATCACCTTAGGGAATGGTTCTAATGATGTTTTAGAGTTGATTGCGCGTGCTTTTGCCGGTGCCGGTGATGAAATCATATTTTCAGAGCATGCCTTTGCTGTCTACGCTATTGTTACTCAGGTTATTGGTGCGACTGCTGTGGTAACGCCAGCGAAAGATTATGGTTATGATCTGGACGCCATTCATAAAGCCATTAGTCCGCGTACCAAAATTATTTTTATCGCCAACCCTAACAATCCTACGGGCACGTGGTTAGAGCCTGAAAAAATTAAATTATTTCTAGAGAAAGTGCCGGAAAAAGTGCTGGTTGTGCTGGACGAAGCTTATGTCGAGTATCTGAATATGGAAGAAAATTCAGTGCCTTGGCTTCAGGATTTTCATAACCTAATCATTACTCGAACATTTTCTAAAGCATATGGACTAGCAGGTTTACGTGTGGGGTATTCCTTATCTCACCCTGAAGTCGCTGATCTTATCAATCGTGTCAGACAGCCTTTTAATGTCAGCCATTTAGCTCAAGCAGCAGCAGTGGCAGCTTTAGGTGATGAAGCGTATCTTCAACAAAGTCGTGATGTGAATGAAGCGGGTATGAAACAGCTTATTGCTGGCTTTGAAAAAATGGGTCTGCAATACATTCCTTCCCGAGCCAATTTCATTACAGTCAATGTACATACCAATGCGTTTGAAGTTTACGATGAGTTGTTATACGAAGGTGTCATCGTTCGGCCTGTGGCTAACTATGGCTTACCACAGCACCTGCGTGTGAGCATTGGCTTAGCCGAAGAAAATCAACGTTTTCTTGATGCGTTATCCACTATTCTGGGGCGTGGTTAATGATTAATCGACTTGCTGTCATAGGCGTTGGGCTGATCGGTGGTTCACTCGCTTTATCCTTGAAATCAAAAGAGGCCGTTAATGAAGTTGTCGGTTATTCACGTAGTGATGAAGCCCGACAAGAGGCGCTCTCTCTAGGTATTATAGATAAGGCTGCAGACTCGATTGCTGAGGCTGTTGTTGATGCCGATGTGGTCTTTGTTGCCGTGCCTATGGGCGCTATGGCATCTGTCTTTGCAGAGATGAGTGAGCACATCAGACCTGAAGCCATCATTACTGATGGTGGTAGTGCCAAAGCACAAGTCGTCTCATCAGCGCGAGAGGCTTTGGGCGATAAATTCAAACAATTCGTTCCCGGTCACCCGATTGCTGGTACAGAAAAAAGCGGACCAGCGGCTGCATTTGCTACTTTGTATGAAAATCACCGTATTGTCCTGACACCTGTCAGTGAAACAGACTCAGCAGCAACAGCAAAAATTAAAATGATGTGGCAACTAACAGGGGCAGAAGTCTTTGAAATGGATGTTGAGCATCATGACACCGTGTTAGCCGCTACCAGTCATCTACCTCATGTGCTTGCCTTCAATTTGGTGGGGATGCTTGCACAACGTGATGATTGTGATGAAGTCTTGCGTTATGCCGCCGGTGGCTTTCGTGATTTTTCCCGAATTGCATCAAGCGATGCAGTGATGTGGCGAGATATTTGTTTAGCTAACAAACAAGCTATTCTGGATTTACTTGATGAGTTTCATCAAGGGATCAATAAAATCGAACAAGCGATTAAAGAGGATGACGGCGAGTATCTGGTTGAGGTATTCGAACGGGCAAAGAAAGCGCGAGATAGCCGTTTTGCCGATCCTGATTTGATCGATAATAGTGAAGTATAAACGTGGAACCAACTGACGTGTCTAGTGAAACTAATAAACGATATATTGTGCACCCTGGCGGTAAAATCACAGGTCAGGTAAGAGTACCTGGTGATAAGTCGATTTCTCATCGCTCGATTATGCTTGGTTCCATCGCTGAGGGCACCACGGAAGTAACTGGTTTTTTAGAAGGTGAAGATGCACTGGCAACACTGGCCGCTTTCCGTGGTATGGGCGTCGATATTATCGGTCCAGAGAAGGGTAATGTGACTATTCATGGTGTGGGCATGCACGGCCTCAAAGTACCAGAAACAGCATTAAACCTCGGCAACAGTGGCACATCCATGCGTTTGCTCTCAGGTCTATTGGCTGGTCAAGGCTTTGATGTCACGATGACGGGAGATAAATCATTGTCATCGAGACCGATGAAGCGTGTGACGGATCCGCTTGCTCTAATGGGAGCCAATATCGATACCACTGAAGGTAAGCCGCCTTTGACTTTGCATAAGACCAGTCATTTGAAAGGCATCGACTATGATTTACCCATGGCCAGTGCGCAGGTGAAATCGTGTTTACTTCTCGCTGGCTTGTATGCTGAAGGTAAAACTTCAGTAACAGAACCTGCACCAACACGTGACCATACAGAAAGAATGTTGCAAGGTATGGGCTATCAGGTTGAGAAGCAAGGCCGCACAGTTTCAGTTGTCGGTGGTGGTAAGTTACAAGCAACAAAAATAGATGTACCCGCAGATATCTCGTCAGCCACCTTTTTTATGGTAGCGGCTGCCATCGCTCCAGAGTCAGATATTACCCTGGAGCATGTCGGGGTTAATCCTACTCGGATCGGTGTTATCAATATCTTACGTGAGATGGGGGCCAACATTACGCTCAGTAATGAAAAAGTCACTGGTGGTGAACCTGTAGCAGATATTCGTATTCAATATGCGCCACTAAAAGGCATTCAAATTCCTGAAGATCAAGTGCCTTTAGCCATTGATGAGTTTCCTGCTTTATTTATTGCAGCTGCCTGTGCTGAGGGGCAGACAGTCCTCACCGGTGCTGAAGAGTTAAGAGTAAAAGAGAGCGATCGTATACAAGTTATGGCTGATGGCCTAACAACTTTGGGTATTGATGCACAACCCACAGCTGACGGCATTGTTATCAATGGTGGTGTCATTGGTAGTGGTGAAGTGGATAGTCATAGTGATCATCGAATTGCTATGTCGTTTGCTATTGCAGGGCTGCAAGCGGGCGGCTCTATTCAGATTAATGATTGTGCCAATGTGGTTACCTCATTTCCGGGCTTTGTCGAGTTAGCGAATAAAGTCGGCCTGCAGGTTGAAGAAATTGATGACTGATATGCCTATTTTAACCATTGATGGACCGAGTGGTTCTGGTAAGGGCACCATTGCTCAAATGATGGCCAGAGAATTAGGTTGGCATTATCTAGATAGTGGTGCGATATATCGGGTATTGGCATTTGCTAGTTTAAAACACCAGATTCCAGCTTCTCACGAAGGCGCCCTTGTGAAGTTAGCGCAACACTTAGATCTTCAATTTGAACTTGATGAAAATGGACTAAAAGTACTTTTAGAAGGGCAAGAAGTCAGTCAACAAATTCGAACAGAAAAAGCGGGTAATGCCGCATCGAAAGTGGCCGTTATCCCATCTGTCAGAGCGGCTTTATTACAATGCCAACGTGATTTTGCCCAAGCTCCAGGTCTGGTCACAGATGGTCGTGATATGGGTACTGTGGTCTTCCCTGACGCACAATTTAAAGTGTTTCTAACGGCAAGTGCAGAAGAAAGGGCGTTAAGACGTCATAAGCAGTTGAAAGAGAAAGGAATTGAGAGTAACCTTTCCGATCTCATTGCAGAAATCTCGGAGCGTGACAAACGCGATAGTGAACGCAAAGTCGCGCCGTTATTACCTGCTAAGGATGCTTTGATACTGGATTCTACCGAATTAGGTATTACTGCAGTATACGAAAAAGTGCGCAGTTATTGTGCAATTTAAATTTTTGGTGCCTGTTCGATTCTTGTCGAATGGGATGTTTAACGATCTCGCATCAGCGAGTGATTAATTAGGTGATCTTGTTTCCTCAACAGGGTCAAGGATATTTAACAATGAGCGAAAGCTTTGCTGATCTCTTTGAAGAGAGTCTAAATTCAACTCCAATGCAACCAGGCAAAATTGTTACCGGTACGGTAGTCAATGTAGGTCCTGATGTTGTTATGGTCAATGCCGGTCTTAAATCAGAAGGCGCTATCCCTGTTTCAGAATTTCTGAACGAAAATGGTGAAGTGACTGTTTCTGTTGGTGACTTAGTCGACGTATCGCTGGAATCATTAGAAGATGGTTTTGGTGCAACACAACTGTCACGTGATAAAGCGAAAGCTGCCGAAGCATGGACTAAATTGGAACACGCGTTTGAAGCGGGTGAAACCGTTATGGGTATCATTTCTGGTAAGGTCAAAGGTGGTTTCACCGTCGATCTGGAAAATATCCGTGCATTCCTTCCTGGTTCTTTGGTTGATGTTCGTCCAATCCGTGATACGACTCACCTGGAAAATAAAGAACTCGAATTCAAACTGATTAAACTTGATCGTCCACGTAACAACATTGTTGTTTCACGTCGTGCGATTATGGAAGAAGAAAACAGTGCAGAACGCGAAGCGTTACTAGAAACGCTGGAAGAAGGCAAAGTGGTTAAAGGTATTGTTAAGAACCTGACTGACTACGGTGCGTTCGTTGATCTGGGCGGCATCGATGGTCTGTTACATATCACTGATATGGCATGGAAACGTGTTAAACATCCATCTGAAGTTGTTGCTATCGGTGACGAAATCGAAGTTCAAGTACTGAAATTTGATAAAGAACGTGAACGTGTTTCTCTGGGTCTGAAACAAATGGGTGATGATCCTTGGAAAGATATCGCTCGCCGTTATCCAAACAGCACACGTATTCACGGTAAAGTCACTAACATTGCTGACTACGGTTGCTTCGTTGAAATCGAAGATGGCGTTGAAGGTTTAGTTCACATGTCTGAAATGGACTGGACTAACAAAAACGTTCACCCATCTAAACTGGTTCAATTAGGTGATGAAGTTGAAGTAATGGTTCTGGATATTGATGCAGAACGTCGCCGTATTTCACTGGGTATCAAACAATGCCAGACTAATCCTTGGGAAGAGTTTGCAATGACTCATAATAAGGGTGACAAAGTCAGTGGCGCTATCAAGTCAATCACTGATTTCGGTATCTTCATCGGTTTAGACGGTGGTATCGATGGCTTGATTCACTTGTCTGATATCTCTTGGGAAGAAGACAACGAAGAATTAATTCGTGACTTCAAGAAAGGTGATGATGTTGAAGCTGTTGTTTTAGCAATCGATCCAGAACGTGAGCGTATCTCTTTAGGTATTAAACAATTACAAGACGATCCGTTCTCAGCTTATTTAGCTGAAAACCCACGTGGAAGTATTGTTAATGGTAAAGTGACTGCTGTTGATGCTCGTGGTGCAACTATTGAATTAGCTGAAGGCGTTGAAGGTTATGTTCGTGCTGCGGATATCGCTCGTGAACGTGTTGAAGACGCAAGCAAAATTCTGGCTGTAGATGATGACGTCGAAGCGAAATTTACTGGTATGTCACGTAAAGACCGCACCTTAACTCTGTCTATCAAAGCGAAAGATGATCAAGAAGAATCTGAAGCTGTGAAAGAGTACAGTAATGTTTCTGCAGGCAACACAACACTGGGTGATTTGCTGAAAGAACAAATGGATCAGAAAGACAACTAATCGTTTTTCATATTAAAGATGAACCCCTGAATTTTTCAGGGGTTTTTCTCTAATAGATTCAGAAGATTAAAACCAATACTTCATATTGGTGTTTAGCGCATTATTCCAGGAATTTTAAAGACATGACCAAATCAGATTTGATTGAAGTTTTATCTGAAAAACAATCTCTATTGAATTATCGTGACGTTGAGCTTGCAGTTAAACTCATCTTAGAACAGATGAGTGATAGTTTGTCACAAGGAGATAGAATTGAAATTCGCGGGTTTGGTAGTTTTACCTTACATCATCGACCACCACGTGTCGGACGTAATCCAAAAAGCGGTGAATCAGTTCAGCTGGATGAGAAATACGTGCCGCATTTCAAACCTGGTAAAGAGTTGCGTGACCGTGTTAACGACGCGGCAGGATATCAGTAACACAGATGAAACTGAGTCAGGAAGCGGTTCACGAATATAACCAAATCCACTCATATACAGAACAGTCAGTGACTGTTCGACATAAAAACACACAGACATTGACGTCATACGACGCAGCGTTTGTACTGACGCCAAACCAAATATTAGAAAATATAGACGTCAGTGATATCAAAAACTTATCAGCAGACACTCTGTCTGCACTTAAAGAGCTGGCTCCGGAAGTCATTATATTTACCTCGGATGCCAGCCTCTCTTTTCCGTTATTACAAATGGCCGAATATTTTAATAAACAAGGTATTGGTACTGAGTTTATGTCACGATCTTCTGCCTGTCATACATACAATTTACTATTGATAGAAGAACGTTCTGTAATACTCATTGTTAGTCCTTGAAGCCACACATAAAATAATAAGCCGCAATCCCCCCTCATCTTGACGTCACCGATATTTCTTTTTTTTGATGGAAGTACATAACTAATTGTTTTTTTAATACAAAATCATGCTTGGTTATGGGCGTTAAGACTGATTAACTTGACCAGAGATTTTGATCTTAGGAAAATTCCATGTTACGTGCGGGTGAGGCATTTCACAGCACACTGTGCTTTATCACACTACGTTTGATCTAGATCAATGTTTTGGTGTGAAGCAAATCAGCTGATTGATGTAAAATTCTAACTGCTTTCGATGTTCATTGAGGCACGTAGAAAAGGGTCCTAATTTTGTTGAGTGATTGACAACAAAATTGAGAGAGAGTTTTCCAAAGAGAGAAGGTGTGGTCGCTATGCAAGCGGAACAACAATATAACTATCAAGTGGTCAAGTGGTTTGCCTATATGGCATGCGTATACTTGGTCGTTGGCACCGGTATCGGTGTTTATATCGCCTCAGAACTGGCTTGGCCAGTCCTGAATTTTGATAATCCATATATCAGTTTTGGTCGTTTACGTCCTTTACATACTAATGCGGTTATTTTTGCTTTTGGTGGTTCTACATTAATGGCTACAGCGTTCTATATTGTGCAACGCACCTGCCGTACACCGTTATGGAGCAATAAATTAGCCTGGTTTACATTCTGGGGCTGGAATCTCGTTATTCTCAGCGCTGTCATTACCTTACCTCTTGGTTATACTCAATCTAAAGAATATGCTGAATTAGAATGGCCAATTGATATTTTGATTGCTGTAGTCTGGCTGGCCTACACATTTAATTTCATCATGACGATTTCAATTCGCAAGGTTTCGCATATCTATGTAGCAAACTGGTTCTTTATTGCGATGATGGTCATGATCACATATCTCCACGTTGTGAACAGTTTGGCTATACCTGTTGAGTTGTTTAAATCTTATTCACTGTTTGCTGGTGTGCAAGATGCGATGATTCAATGGTGGTGGGGACACAATGCGGTAGGTTTCTTCCTGACTGCTGGTTTCTTGGGGATCATGTATTACTTTGTACCTAAGCAAGCGAATCGTCCTGTTTATTCATACCGTTTATCTGTTATCCATTTCTGGGCCTTAGTTTTCGGTTACGTTTGGTTAGGGGCTCACCATCTTCAATATACTGCTTTACCTGACTGGACTGGATCATTGGGTGCAGCTATTTCATTGGCGATGATCATTCCTTCATGGGGTGGTGCAATCAACGGTATGTTCACATTAAGTGGTGCCTGGGACAAACTACGTACTGACTATATCTTACGTTTCTTGATTGTCTCTTTAGCATTCTATGCGATGTCAACATTTGAAGGCCCTGTTATGGCCGCAAAAACAGTAAACGCATTGTCACACTACACTGACTGGACTATTGGTCACGTTCACTCGGGCGCATTAGGTTGGGTCGCGATGGTATCTATTGGTGCGCTGTATCACATGGTAGAACGTATGTGGGGAACGACTATGTACTCAATTCGTTTGGTCAACCTGCACTTCTGGATGGCTACGATTGGTACAGCGGTTTACATCACAGCCATGTGGGTATCAGGCATCATGCAAGGTCTGATGTGGCGTGCATATGATGACTACGGTAACTTGGCCTACACCTTTGTTGAGTCTGTGGCTCAAATGCATCCTTACTATGCGATGCGCGCCGTTGGCGGACTTATCTTCTTCTCAGGTGCCTGTATCATGTTATTCAATGTCACAGTGACTATTCGTCGAGCAATTGCTAAGCCTTCGGCTGCAATGGCTACTGCTGCTAACATTTAAGGAGACTGGAATGTCTGATCATAATTCTAATAAACCAGTTACCTTCCAAGAGAAACTGGAAAAAAATATCTGGGCCCTTGTATTAGCAACAGCACTTGTGGTCTCAGTGGGTGGTATCGTAGAAATCGTGCCTTTATTCTATCTCAAAACAACCTTTGAAGATCAAGTGCATCCTGACTATGAAGAATTGAAAACAGTTCGTCCATATTCTGCACTTGAGTTAGCGGGTCGTGATATTTATCAACGTGAAGGTTGTTATCTGTGTCATTCGCAAATGATTCGTCCTTTCCGTGATGAAAAAGACCGTTATGGTCATTATTCTCTGGCTGTTGAATCAAAATACGACCATCCATTCCAATGGGGATCAAAACGTACTGGACCTGATCTTGCTCGTGTTGGTGGTAAATACTCCGATGCATGGCAGATTCAGCATCTTCGTGATCCACGTTCAGTCGTTCCTGAATCTGTCATGCCAAGCTATCCATGGCTTGATGATGCCACTATCGATGGTCCTGGGATTGAAAAACGCTTACGTGCTATGAAGGTATTGGGTGTTCCTTACACTGATGAGCAAATTAATAATGCGGCAGCAGCAGTTGAAGGCAAGACTGAAATGCAGGCCTTAGTGGCTTATCTTCAAGTATTGGGAACAATGGTCAACTTTGAACCCGGCAGGTCATATCGTGAGTAAACTTCAAGAGTATTTTCATACTAATTGGAGCGAAATGACAGCAACCGACTGGTTTGGCTTGGTGTTTACAGTAGTTATTTTTGTACTGATGGTGGTGCTCTATTTTTGGGTTCTGAATCCAAAAAACAAAGATAAAATAGAGTCTCACCGCACCATGCTGCAGGACGATGACGATACAAATTCGGAGAAATAATGATGGCTGATAATAAAAAGAATCCTAATGAAGTGCCTGACACAGGGCATGAATGGGATGGCATCAGAGAGTTAGAAAACCCACCACCACGCTGGTGGACAAATGCCCTGTATTTAAGTGGTTTGTTAGTATTGGTTTACTTTATCCTTTATCCATCACTGCCGTTGATTAATGACAGTACTAAAGGACTGTTGGGCTGGACTCAAATCAAAGAATACAAAGAAGATTTAGCTAAGGTTCAAGATGTTAGAGCACCGTTTGAAGAAAAACTGGCATCAATGACAGCTGAAGAAATTCTTGCTGACACTGAAATGCGTAACTATGCAGTTGGTTCAAGTAAAGTGTTATTCGGTGATAATTGTGCCGCTTGTCATGGTACTGGTGGTGTGCCAGCGCCAAACTCTGGTTATCCAATTCTTGCTGATGATGATTGGCTATATGGCGGTGATATCAACACTATCGTCGCTTCTCTAGCAGCAGGACGTCATGGCATGATGATGTCTCATCAAAAGACTCTAAAACCTGAAGAAGTAGATAGCTTAGTTAAGTTTGTTGTGAATTTATCTAACGGAGAAGCGACTGAAGCAGGCTGGAAACTGTATAACGCGAAAGGCTGTGTTGGTTGTCATGGTGCTGATGCAAAAGGTATTCATGAACTTGGCTCAGCAAACTTAACCGACAAAATCTGGCGTTTTTCAGGGGATCCAGAAGAAATTCGTTACACCATTTTGCACGGTGTTAACGACCCATCTGATCCTTTAACCCGTGTTGCTATCATGCCTGCTTGGAATGAGAAGCTTGCAGTGAAAATTGAAGCAGAGAAATGGGATGAAGAGCCTGAATACGAAGGTGATGAAACAGAACGTTTATCTGTGACTGAAATTAAGAAATTAGCTGTTTATGTCCATCAGTTAGGTGGTGGTCAATAATTAATATTAAAACTCCCAGTGGAGTGACTGGGAGTTTTGATAGTCTTTTTCAGGAGAAAAGAGATATGCATATTGACGCAGTTGTTATTGGAGCGATCGTATCCGTTGTACTGACCATTGTTGTGATAGGTGTTATCGGTTACAGAATCATGAAAAACTTAGACGATAAATAATTTTTATCCGACATTCGTTTAAACGAAAAAAAGCCGACAAACGTCGGCTTTTTTATAACGAATTAATATCAGTAAATACTAATATAATATTGGGCGTGTGTTAAAATACACGAGCTAAATCTTTTTCCGGAGATGATATGAGTCAAACACAATCAAACGTCAATGATGATGTCACCCAAATCTACGAAGAAGTGTCTGATTGGCACGTTAATACCGGTGACCAGAAGGTCGTTGCTAAGCGTGTTAAAGGGCGTTTCAGATTAAGAAAGTGGATTGGCATGTCTGTTTGGCTGATATTTTTCTTGGGACCATACTTACGCTGGAATGGTCAACAGGCAATTTTGTTTGATATTCCAGAACGTGAGTTTAATTTCTTTCAGTTAACGATCTATCCACAAGATATCTGGATGTTGTCGTTAACCTTACTGTTTTTTGCTATTTTACTCGCTGCCGTGACCAGTATCGCTGGCCGTGTATTTTGCGGTTACTTCTGCTTCCAGACCGTTTGGACTGATATCTATACATTCATAGAGACGAAGCTGGAGGGAGACAGTCCTCAAAAAGTCATGAAGTTTAAACAAGCCCCTTGGTCTATAGATAAAGTGACTAGGGTGCTGACAAAACATACCTTATGGATTGCGATTGCACTGATAACAGGTATTTCATTTGCTGCCTGGTTTACTGATGCTTATCAATTGTGGCCTGATATTTTCACCCTACAAGCGCCTCTTCCTGTCTGGATATCGATGGCCGTTTTTGGTGTGTTTACCTACGTTTTCGCCGGTTTTATGCGCGAGCAAGTTTGCTTTTGGCTGTGTCCATATGCTCGTCTTCAAGGTGTCATGTACGATCAAGACACCATTCTGCCTGCCTATGATGCTGAACGTGGTGAACCCCGAGGTAAATTGAAAAAGGGTCAGCTTGAAGATGAATCTAAAGGCAGTTGTATCGACTGTAAAGTGTGTGTTGCTGTCTGTCCGACAGGGATCGATATTAGAAAAGGGCAGCAAGAAGGCTGTATCACTTGCGGTATGTGTATAGATGCTTGTGACAGCATTATGGATAAAACCAATCAACCGCGAGGTCTGATTCGTTATGCGTCATACAAGGAATTACATCACGATAAGAACGTTTTACCGATGTATAAACGTCCACGTGTCATTATTTATAGCTTAATTTTACTGACAGCGTTATCTGGAGTGATTTATGGCTTTTTTACATTATCACCAACAGAGTTCCAAGTAATTCATGATCGTCAGCCATTATATGTTCGTCTGAGTGATGGTGGTATTCAGAATAAATACACATTAAAAATGTTAAACAAAACAAAAACTCCAATAGAAGTCCGATACGATGTACTTGGACTTGAGGGTGCGACCTTGCATGGAATGAGTGATAAAATTACGGTTGAGCCGGGTAAAGTGGTGCCCGTAACAGCCTTGGTTCGCGTACCCGATGATAAAGTAACTAAAGGCTTGATGCCTATAGAATTTAAAGCTGAAGTAATCAATAATTCAGCCATATCAACTTCATATGAAAGTATGTTCATGGCACCTGAGTAGATGAGGAAGAGAATGCAAATTTCCCAAGAAAATAGCCAAGCAATGAAAAACCCATGGGTACTGGGGATGTTAGTATTTTTAGTGGTTTTTCTGAGCGCTAACGCTGTATTTATCTATTTAGCGTTTAAATCTCCGCCAAACCTTGTCATTGAAGACTTTTATGAAAAAGGTCAGGCATACGCCAAAACTGAAGAAGAAATTGCAAAAGAAAAAAGCCTTGGTTGGTCAGGCGTTTTATTGATGCCAACTTCCTCTAGAGTCAATCAAGTCCAAACCTATGAAGCAGTGATTACCGGACAGAACTCAGCTGGCCTGATGCTGGATTCAGTTAAGTTCTTTGCTTATAGACCATCCGATAAGCGTCAAGACTTCTCGGCAGAGATGCACCCATCAGGCCATGGAAGTTTTGTGACTGATGTCAGTTTTGCTTTACCTGGAAGCTGGGACATTATCATCGAAGCTCACCGTGGTGACGATAAATATGTGCTAACACGTCGGATTCAAATTAATCCTTAAATATTCATATTCAGTATCTGAAACGCAGGATTAGTTTTGGCAATATCTTGTTATCATTGCGGTCTACCCGTTAAAGACCCGAACGAATTCAAAACAGAAATAGGCGGGGAGGAGCGTGTCTTTTGTTGTCATGCCTGTCAAACCGTTTGCGAGACAATATACGGTGCCGGCTTACAAAGCTTTTACACAAAAGCGGCTGAAACAGATTTACTCTCGCCACCACCTGATATGCTGGGAGATCTCTCAGCCTATGATTTAGATGAAGTTCAATCTGATTTTACGGATACCAGTCAGAATGATAGAACCATTCATCTATTGGTAGAAGGTATTCATTGCGCGGCGTGTGTTTGGCTTATTGAAAATGCACTTTCAGCTTTGCCTGGCGTGCTCAATGCTGAAGTGAATTTAACCGCGCGAAGATTGAAACTGCACTGGGATAATTCAATTATTCCACTATCAACGGCATTGAATCGTTTAGCTGAAATAGGCTACTCTGCTGTGCCATTTGATCCTGAAACAGCTGAAGGAGCGCTAGCTAAGCGCCATAGAGGCTTGCTGTATCGAATGGCCTTTGCTGGTTTTGCAATGATGAATATGATGTGGGTTTCTATTGCATTATACAGCGGCGCAAGTGATGGTGAGTTTCGTCAGTGGTTTCACTGGATAGGTTTTGTGATAGCGACACCAACCTTGCTCTATTCAGGCTATCCCTTTATCCGTAGTGCACTCAGTGGTTTGAAACAGCGTTATCTGACGATGGATCTACCCATTGCGATCGGTGCAACGACAACTTATTTGTATTCAACCTATGCCACCATTAATAAGTTAGATACCGGACATGTTTACTTTGACACGGTGGTAAATTTCTTATTCGTGATTCTGGTGGGGCGTTACCTTGAAGCTATCTCGAAAAAGAAAGCGCTTTCGGCCACCAGGCGAATGCTGGAGTTACAGCCTAAGTTTGCAACGGTTTTAGTTGATGATACGTCTGAAGTTGTGCCGATACGTGCAGTACAGATTGGGCAAACGGTACTGGTTAGACCGGGTGAAAGTATTCCTGTCGATGGAATTATCATTGACGGTGAGAGTGCGGTTGACGAGTCCATGCTGACTGGTGAATCTGTTCCTGTGGTTAAGCAGGTCGGTGATACGGTCGTTGCTGGAAGCATCAATGGTGAAGGTGCGTTTCAGGTACGTGTTGAACAGGTATTACGCAATACCGCTTTAGCAAAAATCGTTGCACTGATGGATGAGGCCCAAGCGTCCAAAGCACCAATTCAAACATTGGCCGACAGAATTGTGCCGTGGTTTGTATTGATCACATTAACGCTGGCTTCTTTAACCTTTCTTTATTGGTTCCAGTCTGACTTTGAGGTCGCACTACTGGCTGCGGTGTCAGTATTAGTGGTGACGTGTCCATGTGCATTTGGCTTGGCCACCCCAATGTCTGTTGCGGTAGCTACAGGAGTGGGGGCACAACGTGGTGTGCTGGTGAAGCAAGGAGAAACACTCGAACGCCTATCTTCAGTCAATCATTTTGTGTTTGATAAAACAGGGACGTTAACAACAGGTCAGTTAAATGTTCACATGGTTGAACCTTGTGCAGAATTAACCGAATCTGAACTGCTTCAGTTGGCCGCATCTGTAGAACAGAATTCAGAACACACTATCGCAACAGCAATATGTGAAACAGCCGCTTCATCTGCATTGAAACTTCTTCCGATAACAAAATTTACAACCATACCCGGGCGGGGAGTAACGGCTTATATAGACGATAAATTGATACTTGTAGGCACACGTCAGTGGTTGAACTCACAGGATATTCACTTCCCTGAGCATCTGACCGAAAAAATGTCTCAATACGAGAAGCAAGGGATTAGTTGTGTCTCCGTTGCGGTAGATGGCTCTATAAAGGGAATTATTGGATTGACTGATTCGCTACGTCCGGATGCGTTATCGACGATCCAGTTGTTACAGTCGATGGGTACCAAGGTCACGGTACTCAGTGGTGACCGTCTGGAAGTGGTCAATGCTGTAACCCAGTCATTTTCAGATATACAACGGTTTGCAGAAGTATTACCGCAGGATAAATCTGCTGTTGTGAAGTCAATGCAAGCTCAAGGTGACATCGTGGCTATGGTCGGTGATGGTGTCAATGATGCCCCTGCATTAATTCAAGCTGATGTAGGTATTGCATTAGCATCAGGGACTGATGTATCAGTTGAGAGTGCAGATGTCGTTTTATCACATCAGGAGCTGATAAAAGTGGCAGAAGCAAAATTGCTGGCCAGTACAACCTTACGCATCATTCGTCAGAACATAATGCTTTCTATCAGCTATAACGTTATCATGGTGCCATTAGCGATGTGTGCATGGGTTAATCCGTTAGTTGCCGCCATCACAATGCCGATTAGTTCATTGTTGGTTATCGGAAACTCTGCCAGAATCGGAAGACTTGTTAAGAAATAAATAGAACAAAGCCAGTTAAACTTCACTGTGCCAGGTTTGTCTTTCTTTTTCTTTTCATCGCCTCGTCGTCATGAATGAAGAGTTTGGAGTATGTGATGGAAGTCATCTATGGTTTGCTCCCAGGTATGTTACTACTTGGTATTATCGGTGTTGCTGTGTTTTTCTGGGCAGTCAGAAATGGTCAATATGATGATATGGATGGTGCTGCCAATCGGGTACTGATGGATGACGATGATATGTCATCTTCTTCAGCACCCAAAGAAAAACAAAAACAGACTGAAGCCGAAAATAACGATGAGAGTAAAGATTGAGGCTATGGAAGGCTAAATGTTCAATCAATACGGTTATTCATTCAATGTTTAAAAACTGGAGTATTAAACACATGCTCCAACTGTGGGCAGCCATCACCTTAGTGGCTGTTATTGTTATGGGCATTATGGCGAATTATGCCAATAATTTGATGTCCGAGACACAGTCTATTTTCATTGAGCATCTACTGCCGATAGAAGCTAACAGCCGTGAGCTTAGTCAAGCTGCTTTACTGTTTGCACAACGACAGCAACAGTTTCTTAGTGTTTCTGATGTGTCTGCATTACCTGAATTTGCTGATAGAACAGCAATTGAACTCATGTTCCAGGAAAATGCGCAGCTGTTATCTGAGGCTTTGGATGAGCAGCAGGAGGCTCACCGCTTATTAGAGTCTTTATCAGCAACATATCAAGATTATCTAGTGCTTGATAGCAAGCTTTTCCAGTTAAAAAAACGTCATCTTGAATTAACCAGTGACATCAAAGCCAAGCAGGCTGGCAATGAGCGTGTTTCTGCCTCATTGCTAAATTTGATGGATGATCTCGAAAAACGCCTGCGCAATGATAACCTCGTCTCGCTTCTAAACTTAGCCCATCCTCTTAAAAGTCATATCAATGAGCTTCGTTTACTCAACTATAAGTTGTTTCTGCGAACAGGCGATATATCTGATTTTTCTCAATCAAAGAAACAGTTTAATCGTGTTTTTGCTCAGATCGAACAGGATATTGATGCTTTCTCAAGTCAGACTTTTGAGTTGATGTATGTCTCTGAAACGTTACAAGCAATAGAAAGGCAAGTGGAAGCACTCAGGGTATTGATGGGTGGTGAAACTGGGTTGGTAGCGATAGAAGAAGAGAGCACAGCCACACAGTCAGCGTTAGCCAGAGAGCAAAGTATTTCTATCAAGCTGATGTCGAGCTTAACAACGCAACTCAATCAGTTAATAAAACATATCAATTTACAAAATTATGCTGAGATCAGTGATGACGTTACTTCGGCCAATTACTCATGGTGGCAAATTATCGTCGTAAGTGTCTTTATCATGAGTGCTGTCATGATATTTGCGTATATTTTATTCAATAGGATCAACCAGCCTTTAGTGCTCATCAAAGACTCTATCCGGTCGCTTTCTGAGGGGCGGTTTGAGACAAGAATATCAGTGACATCCACTCAAAATGAAGTCTCTATGCTGGCTAGAGATTTTAATCACTTTGCTGAGGTGACCCAGAATCTTATTGCTGATTACAGCAAAGCTAAAGTCACCATGCAGCATAAAAAGCAGCAACTCAGAGCAGTATTAAATAGTGTCCCAGAAGCCATTCTATCTCTTAATGAAGAAGGCTATATCATTGATATAAACCCTGCTGGTGCCAGCATGTTCGGTGGTGCTATTGAGGATCTTCTTGGTCAGCACTTATTACAGTTTTTTGCTGAAGCAAATAAACCTGAATCAATTGATGATTTAGAGCTGGATGATGAGTCGAGTGGTGAGTATGAAGGTCTTCGCATGGACGGTACGGCTTTCTCATTATGGATTTCCGTTAGCAGGATAATCAGTGGTAGTGATGACTTTGTCTGGGTCTGTGTCATAGCGGATATCACGAAATGGAAGAAAACGAATCAGCAATTGCATCAGATGACATCAGAATTGAACACCATTTTAGAAAATGCGATGGTGGGGATCGCTTTTATTCGTGACAGAAGAGTGATACGAGTTAATCAGAAGTTTGAAGAACTATTCCAATACAGTCGTGAAGAGATTGAAGGACAAAAAACACGATTTATCTATCCAAGCCAAATCGCCTACGAACAATTTGGCGAACATGTGTCTCAATATCTCTCAGTAGGAGAAAGTTATGAAGCTCAGCTGGAATTAGTTCGCAAAAATGGAGATAGGTTCTGGTGCGCTATGGCTGGCAAATCGATTGAAGCTGATGCCCCGCAAAATGGATCGATATGGTTATTTGAAGATGTAACAACACAGCGCCAAAATGAGGAAAGGTTAACCAATCTGGCGAGTATAGATAGTCTCACAGGCTTACCCAATAGAAATGTCTTTAATGATCGGCTTGAGCATGCAATCCACAAAGCACACCGTGACTCTGGCCGACTTGCTGTCTGCTTCCTCGATCTGGATCACTTTAAACATATTAACGACTCTTTAGGGCACAAAGCAGGTGACAGTCTTTTAAAAGACGTAGCGAAACGAATTAAAGAGACGATTCGTGAAGGTGATACGGTCGCCAGATTAGGCGGTGATGAATTTACTGTTATTTTGGAAAATATTCGATCTGCACAATATGTAGGGAAAGTGGCTGAAAAAATAATTCATGCCATGTCACAACCTTATTTTATTGATGGTGTTGAAATCAATATTAGCCCAAGTATTGGTGTGAGCCTCTATCCAGCCGATGGTCGTGATGTTGACATGCTGATCAGAAATGCGGATGCCGCCATGTATCACGCAAAAAAAACGGGGCGAAATAATTTCCAGTTCTATTCTGCCGATATGAACGCACAAGCCTCATTAAGACTCGCTATGGAAACGGCTTTAAGACGAGCCGTCGAGCAAGAAGAATTCTTCATTCATTTACAGCCACAAATTGATCTCGATACTGGAAAAATGAACGGTGCAGAAGTGCTATTGCGCTGGAATAGTACACAGTGGGGCTTAGTCTCACCCGCAGATTTTATACCCATTCTTGAAGATACTGGCATGATTGAATCTGTCGGTGAGTGGGTGCTGAAACAGGCGTGTCAGTGCTTTTTAAATATTAAGCATAAGCTAGCTGAAGACTTCAAATTAGCCGTTAACTTATCTGGTCGACAATTTAAAGGCGGCAATCTTGCCAGTCGTATCCGCTATATTCTTGCGGAGACAGGTATGCCGACTAAAAATTTAGAGCTGGAAATTACGGAAACTATGTTAATGGAAGATCCTGAGCTGGCAACCTTAACATTATCTGAGCTCAGTGAAATGGGTATTAGCTTAGCTATTGATGACTTTGGTACGGGCTATTCTTCCTTGTCATATTTGAAACAGTTTCCATTGAATGTACTTAAAATTGATAGCAGTTTCATACGAGATGTCACCACCGACAAGGACGATGCCGCCATCGTCAATGCAATTCTGGCAATGACGGAAAGCCTGGGATTGATAGTCGTTGCGGAGGGTGTGGAAACCAACGAGCAACTCAATTATCTCAGACAGCATACTTGCCAGTGTGCACAAGGCTATTTATTCAGTAAGCCTGTTAGCGAAGAAGCCTTCTATGAACTGGCAGAAAAAGAGACGCTTATTTAGTTTGATAAATTAATAGCGTCTTATTATTGCTGCTAAAAATAACCGTGAGATTAAGCTTCTGATAAAGCCAAATTATGTCTGCGTTACCTTCATCATCTGGTAATCCTGTATTAGTGCTATCAGGCGCACCAAAGCGTTCTTGAATCATTTCTTCATCTAAACGAACACTGGGTATATAGGTAATCGCTGCAACAGGTGATGACAATAAAAACTGTTTATCTTCTTCTGCCAATTCATGCTGATGCGCGCCACTAGGTTGTAGTTTTCCTGCTGATGCTCGCTCCAACATATCAGCGATTTTGTCTTCATCTACGACGAGATTCAGCACCATTTTGGCTGATAAACCACCTAAGTTCACACTATCAAAATAGGCTTCAACCGTGGCTTTATTATCCGGATCTGTAAAGATGGCTGTTTTGCCAAACACACGGAGTGCTTGTTGAGCCGTTTTATAATCAGTTTTACCTAAATGAATGCCAAATACTTGGACATTATTGTCAGGCATCACAGTCACTTCCCATGGTTTACTGGCAGGCGGTTGAGGCGATGGGATAAGCATGATGGCGGCAATGCCAACCAATACCAATAACAGCCCGACAATAAAGTTTCTGATAATGCGCATTCAAAAAATCCTGTAACAGTAGTTTAGCTCTGAAGCCAGAAAGTCACTGGCCCGTCGTTAATGAGTTTAACCTGCATGTCAGCACCAAACTGACCGGTACAAACTTTAGGATGCTGCTTATTAGCGGCATCAACAAACTCATTAAACAGTTGATATCCTATGTCAGGCGATGCAGCAGAAGCAAAGCTGGGACGTAGGCCTTTTTGCGTGTTTGCTGCCAGGGTAAATTGCGGGACAAGCAGTAATCCGCCATTAATATCTTTCACGGAGAGATTCATCTTGTCATCCACATCAGCAAACAGGCGGTAATTGATCACTCGCTCCACCAGACGTTCAATCATCGCCGATGAGTCGTCTTTTTCAAACCCCACAAATACCAGCAGGCCATGATCGATCTCAGCAATACATTGATTATTGACTTCAACCGAAGCCTGTTTCACACGCTGCAATAAGGCTATCACTACAGTTCATCCGCGAACGCATCGGTAGCCTTGACTAAGGCATCGATCACTGCAGGTTCGCCCGCAGCATGTCCCGCAAGAGGTAACACCGTTAAGCTTGTTTCAGGCCATGCCTGGTGTAGTTCCCAGGATTGCTGTAATGGGCAAACAATATCATAACGACCATGAATAATATGGGTGGGAATATGACGTAATGAGTCAATTTCGCTCAAGATAGGCCGGTTTTCGATAAAACATTGGTTCAATGCATAATGTAACTGAATACGTGAGTGGGCCAATGGGCCGGGCGCTTCAGTTAAATCGGCTTCGTACTCATGATCTCGCATGGTCACAATCGTCGCCTCCCAACTGTTAAGAATGGCAGCCGCTGATAATTGCAGTGACTCATCAGGATCGGTTAGCCGAGTATAGTAAGCCTTCAGTGGTCTTTGTTGTTCCGCGTCATCTAGCATATGCGTTAAGCGATGCCATGCTTCCGGAAATAGCTTTGAAGCGCCTCCTGCAGCATAAACCCAATCAATATCTTGCTGGCGCCCCAGAAATGTACCACGCAATATCATGTGTATGACGTTGTCAGCGTGATCTCTTGCATAACACAACGCCAATGTCGCTCCCCAGGAACCGCCAAAAATCACCCATGTATTTATACCGAGCTGGGTGCGGATATACTCCATATCACTGACTAAATGCGCGGTGGTATTGTTTTCAAGCTCACCGCTGGGCTTAGAACGTCCGCAGCCACGTTGATCAAACAACACAATACGATATTTTTCAGGATCGAAATATTGACGATGTTGTGGACGACACCCTGAGCCAGGGCCACCATGCAGAAAAACAACTGGAATCCCATCAGGATTGCCGCATTCTTCGACATAAATTTCGTGTTTCTTTCCAGAAGATAAGGTCTCTCTCTCAAGTAAATGGGTTTGATAAGGTTCTATTTCTGGGTATAGCGTTAACATGTAAAAACTCGTTTAAGGCATTCAGCGTGAACTATATCATGTGTAGTGATGGTAATTATTGCGCTATTGCGAGAAAATATAACGTTTTCGACATTGAATTAAGATCTTGTTTTTATCAACAAATCGCAGATTATTAAAAGATAACTGTCGCTGGCGTTGAAAAGACAACCAAGTAAGGCAAGAACATACAATGAATCTGCATGAATTTCAGGCCAAACAATTATTTAATCGATACGGTGTGCCTACACCTCAAGGTCAATCCGTTGCTGAACCCGCTCAAGCTCGACAAGCCGCTGAGTTACTAGCAGGCGAGCGTTGGGTCGTTAAGGCACAAGTTCATGCCGGTGGTCGCGGCAAAGCGGGTGGTGTCAAAGTGGTGAATTCTCTGGATGACGTAGAATCCGCCGCAGCCGGCATGTTAGGTACACATATTGTCACCCATCAAACTACAGCTGAAGGCCTGCCCGTGCACCAGGTACTGGTAGAAAAACCGACCAATATCAGTCGTGAAATTTATCTGGCCGTACTGGTTGACCGCAGTTCACAACGTATTGTTTTTATGGTCTCAGCAGAAGGCGGTATGGATATCGAAGCCGTGGCGGAACAACAACCTGAGGCGATACTGAATTTATATGTGGATCCTGTTGTTGGCTTACAGGGATATCAATGTCGCCGTGCAGCATTTTTCTTGGCTTGACGGGCAATAGCTTCAAACAGCTACAGTCCGTGATGCAAAATCTGTATCAATTGTTTACAGAAAATGATGCCAGTCTGGTGGAAGTGAACCCGCTCGTTGTTACTGATGAGGGTGATTTACTTGCTGTGGATGCCAAAATTAATCTGGATGATAACGGTTTATTCCGCCATGCCGAGTTGGCAGAGATGTTTGATCCCAGTCAGGAAGATGATGCAGAAGTTATCGCTCGTGAATTTGGCCTTAACTATATCTCTTTGGATGGCAATGTGGCTTGTATGGTCAACGGCGCCGGTCTGGCAATGGCCACCATGGATTTAATTCAAAAAGAAGGTGGACAGCCTGCTAACTTCTTAGATGTCGGTGGTGGTACGACAGCTGCTCGCGTCGCTGAAGCATTTAAGTTGATTCTTTCTGATAAAAAAGTGAAGTCGATTTTGGTCAATATCTTCGGTGGTATTGTTCGTTGTGATCTGATTGCCGAAGGTATTATTCAGGCAGCGAAAGAAGTCGGTCTGTCATTACCCGTTGTTGTAAGACTTGAGGGCACAAATGCCCAACGAGGTCGTGAATTATTGAAAAACAGTGAAATGAGTATATATGCTGCCGATGATTTAACCGATGCTGCACGTCAAGCTGTAGCGGCAGCCCAGGAGTCGCAGGCATGAGTATTTTAATCAATCGTGAAACCAAAGTGATTTGTCAGGGCTTTACTGGCAAACAAGGTACATTTCACTCCGAGCAGGCCATTGCTTATGGCACCCAGTTTGTCGGTGGTGTGACGCCAGGAAAAGGTGGACAAACACATTTAGATAAACCTGTTTTCAACACGGTACATGAAGCAGTCGAACAAACAGGTGCAGATGCCACCATGATTTATGTGCCTGCTGCATTTGCTGCCGATGCGATTCTGGAAGCGGCTGATGCCGGTATTAAAGTGATTGCCTGTATCACTGAAGGTATTCCCGTTCTGGATATGTTACGCGTGAAACATGCTCTAGATAGTTACGATGCACATTTGATCGGTCCAAATTGTCCGGGCTTGATTACACCAGGTGAATGTAAGATTGGCATCATGCCCGGTAATATTCACCAGCCAGGAAAAATTGGCATTGTCTCACGTTCAGGTACGCTAACCTATGAAGCGGTTCATCAGACAACACAGAATGGGTTGGGGCAAAGTACGTGCGTCGGTATTGGTGGTGACCCTATTCATGGTATGAACTTTATCGAATGTCTTGAGTTGTTTGAGAATGACCCCCAAACAGAAGGTATTGTGATGGTTGGTGAGATTGGTGGCCATGCCGAAGAAGATGCCGCCGAGTTTATTCAAGCGCATGTTTCTAAACCGGTTGTGACCTATATCGCTGGTTTGACTGCTCCTGCTGGCAAACGTATGGGCCATGCTGGCGCCATTATCAGTGGCGGCAGTGGCACGGCTGAAGCGAAATTAAAAGCGCTTGAAGCTGCTGGCTGTGGTATTGCACGATCGCCTGCTGAAATTGGCGACATAATGCTGGCAATGATGGATAAAAAATAAATGCAAACACTCACGCTGGTGATGGGACAAATCAATCCCGTAGTAGGTGATGTCAGAGGAAATGTTAACAGGATTATTGAGTCTGCAAATCAGGCAAAACAACAGCATAATGCCGATTTAGTGGTGTTTCCTGAATTGACACTGAGCGGATATCCTCCAGAAGATTTATTACTCCGCCCCGGTTTGTTGAAGCGGGTTCGTAAAGCGTTAAGCACATTGGCGAGTAAGCTGGATAATATAACGGTGTTAGTTGGTCATCTAGCAGGTGATGTTGAATCGGGTTTATATAACTCTGCCTCGTTAATTGATGATGGCAAGGTGGTTTGTACTTATCACAAGCAGCAGTTACCCAATTATGGTGTGTTTGATGAGAAGCGTTATTTCGTTGAAGGTGATGAGGCGGTTGTCTTTGATTTTCGTGGCATCATTATTGGCATTACCATATGCGAGGATATCTGGTTCAAAGACCCCGCTGCCAGAGCAAAAGCCGCCGGAGCGGAATTAATTGTCAACTTAAATGCTTCCCCTTACCACGTTGGTAAATGGCCGCTGCGTGAAGCTGAAGTTAATAAACGTGTCTCTGAAACGGGGCTGCCTGTTATCTATGTCAACCAATATGGTGGTCAGGACGAACTGGTATTTGATGGTTATTCTTTTGCAATCAATGCTGCAGGAACAAAAGTTGCTCAGGCGCCAGCATTAGAGTTTGGTTTATTCCCTGTCAGCATCAAGCGGGATGCATCAGGGGCTTTATCCTTATCTGGAGCCTTGTGCGAGCCTGAAGAGGAGTTGTCTACCATATACAAAGCACTAACGCTTGGGCTGAAAGACTATATCGAGAAAAATCATTTTCCCGGTGTCGTGCTTGGCTTATCAGGCGGTATTGACTCTGCCTTAACCATGGCACTGGCTGTTGACGCCATTGGCGCAGACAAAGTGCATGCGGTGATGATGCCGTCGCGTTATACCTCTCAAATGAGTCTGGATGATGCGAAATTAATGGCCGAAGGGCTTGGGGTCAAGTACAGCATTATTTCGATAGAACCCACCTTCAATGCATTTATTGACTCATTAGCCGATGAATTTAAAGGACTGCCGAACGATACAACGGAAGAAAATATACAGGCACGTTGCCGTGGCATTATTTTGATGGCCTTATCCAATAAAACAGGCTCAATGGTGCTATCGACCGGTAATAAAAGCGAAATGGCTGTGGGTTACTCGACATTATACGGCGATATGGCTGGTGGATACTCGCCATTGAAAGATGTATATAAAACGCTGGTATATCAGTTAAGCCGTTATCGAAATCAACAGTCCCCGGCTATTCCTGAGCGAATTATTACACGTCCCCCGTCAGCTGAACTGGCAGAAGGACAGTTGGATCAAGACAGCTTGCCTGACTATGCTGTCTTAGATCAGATTCTGCAGCGTTATATAGCGGATCAACAGTGCTTTGAAGACTTGGTTGAAGGGGGCTATGACGCGGATGTAGTTGCAAGAGTCATCAAAATGGTGGATCGTAATGAATATAAAAGGCGGCAGGCGCCTCCAGGTATTCGTATCAGTAGCCGGGCTTTTGGCCGAGATCGCCGATATCCTATCACGTCAGGCTACACCGTCACTTCAACTATAGAGTAAGGAACTACGATGAAAAAAATTGAAGCGATAATTAAACCTTTTAAGCTGGATGATGTTCGCCAGGCACTGTCTGATATCGGTGTGACTGGGATGACTGTTACCGAAGTTAAAGGCTTTGGTCGCCAGAAAGGACATACTGAGTTCTACCGTGGCGCTGAATATGTTGTGGATTTTTTACCCAAAGTAAAATTAGAAATCGCGGTGGCTGACGATAAAGTGGATGGCGTGATTGAAGCCGTCATTAAAGCCGCCAATACTGGTCGTATAGGCGATGGCAAAATCTTTGTTACACCATTAGAACAAGCAATTCGAATTCGCACAGGTGAGCAGGATCAAGACGCGATTTAGTTGATGCTGTATGCATAAAAAAAGCCCGTCGCTGAATGTTCAACGACGGGCTTTTTTGTTTTTGACTACTGCACTTCGGTTTGGGCTACTTCCGCAATTCCAGGATGGCCGGGATAGTTAATTCTAAGAACACGAAGTGAGTCTTCTGACAGCTCAAGCATGCCCAACACTTTGTAGGCTTTTGCCATCACTACTAGCGCCTCTGGCATCGCAGGTGTTCTGTCATAGTTTTCTATCACATATTTACCGCGATTGAGCGCGGCTAAGTATGAGCCTCTACGCATGTAATAATTGGCAACGTTCACTTCATGTTGTGCGAGACGGTTACGTAAATAGACGATGCGTTGAGCGGCATCTTCTGCATAACGGCTGGTAGGAAAACGCTGAATCAATGTATTGAAGTCACGTAATGCATCCTCCGCAGCGCCTGGGTCACGCTGAGATTCATCACGGGGAATATATTTTTCTAATAAACCAATGTCACGGTGGAAGTTAACCAAGCCACGAAGGTATATCGCGTAGTCGATGTTCGGATTCAGTGGGTATACCCGCATGAATCGATCAATGGTGGCAATGGCGGTTTCAGGATCATCTGATTTGTAATGAGCATAAGCAGATTCGAGTAATGCTTGTTGAGCATATTCACCAAAAGGAAAACGCGCTTCCAATTGCTCGTAGTAGGTGATGGCTTTACTGTAATCTGCGATATCCAGCGCGGCTTTAGCTTCACTGTAGATTCTTTCTACACTCCAGCTTTCATCTGCTTTAACTTCTTCTTTTTGAAAAAAGAACAACCAGACAGTGATAAACAGGTCAGACCGATGATTAATGGCAAATAATATTTTTTCATTGAAGTAGAGTACGCTAGCTTGCTGTTTAAGGTAAAGGTTGATCTTAGCCCTTTTTCGGATTCAAAGCACGCTTTTAGCGAATGTGAAGATTATATTTAATCAAGTACAATATGCAGCTTTATTCTTTAATAAACAGGAATCATCGATGTTGAAACGGTTGTTGTCTCTTGCTGTAGGTCTTGCGATATCGGCACCTTCTATGGCAACTACTTTTGAACTTAAATCCGCTGGCTCAACCGTTGTGGGTCACAACATGGTGGTTTATAGCACAGATAAAGACACCTTACTCGATATTGGACGTCAATTTGATTTAGGGTACAGCGACATTGTCGAAGCCAATCCAGATGTTGATCCATGGCTTCCGGGTGAGAATACACGCGTTATTATTCCAAGCCGTTTCATTCTTCCTAAAGCTGGCCAAAAAGGTATCGTGATCAACATTGCCGAATTACGCCTTTACTATTATCCAGAAACAAAGGCGGGAGAAACACAGAAAGTGATCACCCACCCAATCGGTATCGGACGTGAAGGATGGGGCACGCCATTGGGCAAAGCAAAGATCACCCAGAAAAGAAAAGATCCAACATGGACACCACCAGAATCAATCAGAAAAGAGCATCTTGAAAAAGGTGATCCTTTGCCAAGAGTGGTTGCGGCCGGGCCTGATAATCCATTAGGGGCTTATGCGATGCGGTTATCGATGCCAGGTTATTTATTGCATGGCACAAATAAGCCTTTTGGTGTAGGTATGCGTGTGAGCCATGGTTGTATTCGACTTTTCCCAGAAGATATCCAGCACTTATTTAATATCGCATCAGTGAATACGCCTGTAGAAATTATTTATCAGCCAGATAAAGCGGGTGTTCGTGATGGCAAACTCTATTTGGAAGTCAATAAACCACACAGTGACATCGATAAACGCCAAGGTTTAAACATGACACCGATGGTAGCAGCCATTTTAGAGGCGCAAGATAAATTACCTGCTGATGATGAGTGGGCATTTACAGAAAGATTAGTGGAAGCCCAGGATAGTATCGTTAAACGCCTAGGAGAAGAGCCACTCGATATCGTAGAAGATGTTTGGTTTGTTCATGCCGGACTAAGCCAGAAAGCGATACAAAAAACACGTCAGGCAATCAATACTTTGCAATTGAATGATCTGTTCTGGCCTGCGAAATCTGGCGCAGTGGGGGAAACCTTAATCGGCCCATTTAATTCACAACAAGAAGCCGCTGAGATGGCTGACAAAATTAGTGAAGTAGTAGGTATTTCTGTATGGGTTGCGCAAGTATCGAGTGACACGCTCTAAAGATAAATACTATAGATAAAAAAAGCCGGAACAATTGTTCCGGCTTTTTTGTATGAGTAAATCTAAAATTTAGATTATTTGCTCATCGCTTTTTCAAACATACGGTCGATTTTTGCACAGCATTCTTCGACAGTTGATTGAGCTTCATCAGCAGCTTTCTGGGCGTTCATGGCAGCCAGTTCTGCGTCAGTTGCAGTACGTTGCGCTGTGTCAGCAGTGCTTTGAGCATTGCGGGCTGCGACCAGAGCTGAATCAGCTGTTGATTGAGCTGATTCTACAGAGGCTTTCAGCGCTTCCATTTCAGCTGTGTTCGCACAAGCAGTCAACATAGCTAAAGGCAGGATTACAGCACTCAGTTTTGCTAATGATTTCATTTTTATCTCCTTAAAGTACCAGTTAAATTGGCGTGGATATTATATTGCTTATTCGCAACATAAAACATACGCTAGCAAGAAATATTTTTGCTGTCCATTAACATTATCAAAAAGGACCGTTTTAATATTACAACAGATACATAAAGAAATAGTTGGTATAATAATCGGCTTTAATCTGAGTCATTGTTCTTCAATGCACTCTTGAAGTACCTATCGTTCTGGAAAAATTTGTTTATGCATCCAATGCTCAATATAGCAATCAGGGCTGCCCGCAATGCTGGCTCTCTGATCATGCGCTCGCTGCAGCACGTTCAGCATCTTGAAGTCACGACTAAAGGTCGTAATGATTACGTGTCAGACGTTGACCGACTCGCGGAACAAGAAGTCATCAACGTCATCAAAAAAGCCTATCCTGACCATGCCATTATGGCTGAAGAGTCGGGTCGTTCAGGTGACAATGAAACCGTTTGGATTATTGACCCCTTGGATGGCACAACAAATTTTCTTCATGGGTTTCCGCACTACTGTGTATCCATCGCCGTCAGAGTGAAAGGACGAGTTGAACATGCTGTTATCTATGACCCTCAGCGCGATGAATTGTTCACTGCAAGCCGTGGTGAAGGCGCCAAACTGAATGACCGTCGACTCCGTGTAACCAAACGCAGAGAGCTGGCAGGTGCACTACTTGCAACAGGTTTCCCATTCAAATATCCCGCTTTTCATGAAGCTTACTTCAACAGTTTTAAAGCCTTGTTTCCTCAGGTAGCAGATATCCGTCGTACGGGTTCAGCTGCGTTGGACCTTGCTTATGTGGCCGCAGGCCGTGTTGATGGTTACTGGGAAATGGGGCTGGAGAATTGGGATATGGCGGCAGGCTTACTTCTGGTCGAAGAAGCTGGGGGCATTGTCACCGACTTTGATGGTACCGATAATTTGTTCAATAAAGGTAATGTCATTGCAGCAGGTCTTGGTGTTCATAATCTGATGTTAACCACGCTGCAACCACATTTATCAAAAGCCAAATAAGCGCCTAAGGGCATATTTTTTTCGCATGCATGGCATGCTTTTACAGAATTCAAACTAATGACAAATAAACGAGATATTTCTAAGCTACGCAATATAGCGATTATTGCCCACGTCGACCATGGCAAAACGACCTTAGTTGACCAACTCCTTCGTCAGTCTGGCACCTTTGGTGAGCATGAAGAATTGACAGAACGGGTGATGGACTCCAACGATCTTGAACGTGAACGTGGTATTACCATCCTGTCAAAAAATACAGCGATTCGCTGGAATGACTACCACATCAACATCGTGGATACACCAGGCCATGCTGATTTCGGTGGTGAAGTTGAGCGTGTTCTGTCGATGGTTGATTCAGTATTGTTGCTGGTAGATTCAGCTGAAGGTCCGATGCCACAAACCCGTTTTGTGACTCAGAAAGCGCTGGCATTAGGACTCAAACCTATTGTTGTTATTAACAAGATTGATAAACCATCAGCTCGTCCAGATTGGGTATTAGATCAAACTTTTGATCTATTCGTTAATTTGGATGCGACAGATGAACAGCTTGATTTTGATGTCATTTACGCATCAGGATTAAATGGCTTTGCAGGCATGGAAGACACTGTTCGTGAAGGTGATATGACACCGTTATTTGAGCTTATCGTCGACAAAGTCAATCATCCTGATGTCGATTCAGAAGGTCCTTTCCGCATGCAGGTGTCATCACTTGACTACAACAGTTATGTGGGTGTTATCGGTGTTGGTCGTATCGAACGTGGCCGTGTGAAAACGAATACACCTGTCACTGTCGTTGACCGTGAAGGTAAAAAACGTAACGGTCGAGTACAGCAAGTAATGGGCTTTTTAGGTCTGCAACGTGAAGAAGTGGCTGAGGCACAAGCGGGCGATATTATTGCGTTTACCGGTCTAGATCCATTAAATATTTCTGATACCTTGTGTGACCCAAATGCTGTTGAAGCATTACCACCATTGTCAGTAGATGAACCCACCGTGACAATGACCTTCCAGGTTAATAATTCTCCGTTTGCAGGTAAAGACGGAAAATTTATTACTACACGTCAAATCAAAGAGCGTCTGGATCGTGAATTAATTCATAACGTGGCGTTACGTGTGGATCAAGTGCCAACAGATCCTGATAAGTTCAAAGTGTCAGGTCGCGGTGAGTTGCACTTGTCTGTGCTTATCGAAAATATGCGCCGTGAAGGTTTTGAACTGGGTGTCTCTCGTCCGGAAGTGATTATCCGTGAAGTCGATGGTGTAAAAGAAGAGCCTTTTGAGGCTGTCACTATTGATATCGAAGATGAGCATCAAGGCACTGTCATGGAAAAAATGGGTGAGCGGGGCGCTGACCTGAAAAATATGGTACCCGATGGTAAAGGTCGTATTCGTTTAGACTTTATTATTCCGTCTCGTGGCCTGATTGGTTTCCGTACAGAATTTCTGACGGCTACCCAAGGTACAGGTTTGATTTACAGTGTATTTGATCATTATGCACCGATGAAAACCGGTAGTTTTGGTAAACGTATCAATGGTGTTCTGATTGCAAATGGTGTGGGTAAAGCGGTTGCTTTTGCTATCTTTAACTTGCAAGACCGTGGTCGCATGTTTATCGGACATGGTGATGAAGTCTATGAAGGTATGGTGATTGGCATCCACTCACGTGATAATGATTTAGTTGTTAACCCATTAAAAGGTAAACAGCTAACCAATATGCGTGCATCTGGATCTGATGAAGCGGTGACTTTAGTACCGCCTATTCGTATGAGCCTAGAGCAGGCACTAGAATTTATCGGTGATGATGAGTTACTTGAGGTCACACCTAAAGCCATTCGTGTTCGTAAAAAATTATTACTGGAACATGAACGGAAACGTGCTTCTCGTGGCTAAACGTCACTAAAAATAAAAGAAAAAGGGTATCCTATGTCGATACCCTTTTTTTGAGGTGAAAAATGCGAATTCTTATTTTAATTGCCATTGGCTTGCTGCTATATATCATCATCACGACGTTGTTACGCAAAGCTAAAGCAGAAGATGAACAAGCACGGATGGAAAAAATGGTACGTTGCGAGCAGTGTGGATTACATATTTCTGAACACGAAGCGATACAACAAAACCATCATTATTTTTGTTCCACACAACATTTAGAGGCTTTTAACGAGTCGAAATGAGTTCATCTTTGGATTCATATAAACCGTATTATCAAGATCCAGCTACATGGCGTGCGCTGACCGTTTTTGCCAGCTATCGCTTATTTCTCGCTACGGTCCTTTTCTTAGTTTTTTACTTGAGACTACCGCCTGAGTTTCTGGGAGAAGCAGATCCACGTTTATACAGTGTCGTGAGCCTGTCGTATCTGTTAAGTGCCTTTCTTTTATTGGTATTAACACTGAATCATTGGCGAGATGTACAAACACAGATACGAATTCAAGCTGTCATAGATATCATTGCTCTGATCGTTATTATTCATGCCAGTGGTGGATTACATACCGGGCTTGGATCACTGATGTTAGTCGTTGTCGTGGCGGGTGGTGCGTTAATGCCGGGACGTTTGGCCGCATTTATAGCCGCATTAGCGACCTTAGCCGTTTTGCTCGAAGTCAGTTATTCACAAATTGCTGGCGATGGTGTCACTAAATATAGTCAGGCAGGTATCTTAGGTGCCACATTTTTTGTCACAGCATGGTTGGCACAATGGTTATCTAAAAAATTACAAAGTTCGCAGGTCCTGGCAGAAGAGCGGGCGAGAGATGTTGAAAATCTAGCTGTATTAAATCAGCACATTATCAGTCAAATGCACACTGGCGTGCTGGCTCTGGACACGTATGGCAACGTAACGATGCTGAATACGTCAGCAAGACAATTGCTTGGCATAGCAGATATTGAGCCCGGATTTAACTTACGTGAGCATGTTCCTGAACTAGGCGAGCAGGTCTGGCTGTGGCAGCAGCAAAGTCTGAATGCTTTTCTTCCATTTCAGGCTCGGGCTGACTTGCCTGAAATTCAAGTCTCCGCTACTCAGCTGGATAGCGGTGAAACGCTGATTTATATTGAAAATACGTCAGCACTTGCCCAACAAGCACAGCAATTAAAACTGGCTTCTTTGGGAAGGCTAACGGCAAGCATTGCTCACGAAATTCGAAATCCTCTCGGTGCAATCAGCCATGCTGGTGAATTATTGGCTGAGCAATATGCGGCAGATCACATGATGACGAAACTGACTGCCATCATCTTGAAACACACTCAGCGTGTGAATAATATTATCGAAACTATCTTGCAGATGAGTCGTAAAAAAACAGCTGAACCCGCTGTGTTTATGCTTAATGACTGGCTAGAAAAATTTATTCACGAATTTACCGAAACAAAACAGCTTGATGACGATGATATTGCCCTGGATATGAAAGCGGCTAATCTTCAGATTGCAATGGATCCTGAACAGCTACATCAGGTTGTATGGAATTTAATGGATAATGCCTGGTTTCATGCTAAGCGAGAAGAAAAGCCTTATATACATATCCGACTGGAACAGAATGCTAAACAGATTTTTCTGGATATTATTGATAATGGCCCAGGGGTTCCAGAGGCTGTTCAGGCCCATTTATTTGAGCCATTTCATTCTGCTCGTCAGGGAGGAACAGGCTTGGGGTTGTATTTAGCGAGAGAACTCTGCCAGGCTAACCGAGCACGTTTGAACTATCTTCACGATACGTCTAATACAGGTTTTTTTCGTATTAGCCTTCCGGGAGAATGGTAGGAAATGATTAAAGAATGAATAGACAAGCATTAGTTATTGATGATGAGCCCGATATTCTTGAGTTATTAACCATGACATTGTCTGGCATGTCTATCGATTGCGTCACAGCAGAAAACGTAGCTCAAGCGACACAAGCATTAAAACAACAGTCATTTGATTTGTGTTTTACGGATATGCGTTTGCCGGACGGCAATGGTTTGGATATTGTTCGTCTGATTCAGAAATCTTATCCTAACTGTCCAGTGGCCGTGATTACCGCCCATGGTAATGTTGACCTGGCTGTTGAAGCACTGAAGTCGGGTGCTTTTGATTTTGTTTCAAAACCTCTCAAACTTAAAGTGCTACGTGATCTCGTCAATTCAGCATTAAATTTATCTCCTTTAAAAACAGAAAATAAAGAGCGCCGTTCCAGAGATAAATTACTTGGTGATACCGATGTCATACGTTCGTTAAGAAGTAAGATCAGTAAATTGGCTCGTAGTCAGGCTCCGGTGTATATCACCGGTGAGTCAGGAACCGGCAAAGAACTGGTAGCACGTCTTATTCATGAACTAGGCAGTCGCTCGGCGCAAAGTTTTGTGCCCATTAATTGTGGTGCTATTCCAGCTGAATTAGTAGAAAGTGAATTCTTCGGGCATAAAAAGGGAGCTTTCACGGGTGCTGTCTCAGATAAGCAAGGACTGTTTCAGGCTGCCAATGGTGGCACCTTGTTTTTAGATGAAGTAGCCGACTTACCACTGATGATGCAGGTGAAGTTGCTTAGAGCGATTCAGGAAAAAGCCATACGACCAGTCGGTGGCAACGAAGAAATGAGTGTTGATGTACGCATTTTATCTGCAACACATAAAAACCTAGCGGAATGTGTTAAGCAAGGCCATTTCCGGGAGGATTTGTTTTATCGTCTCAATGTCATTGAGCTGTTTGTCCCTCCCTTACGTCAGCGACAGGCGGATATACCCATGTTGGTTGATCATATTCTGAGTCATCTTGCGACCAAAAATGGTGAGAACAAACCAGGTATAGAGACGGCTGCAATTGAAGCACTTTGCGCCTATGCTTTCCCGGGTAATGTCCGTGAGCTTGAAAATATCCTAGAGCGAGCGATGACCTGGTCTGAAGGAAATCTCATTCAAAAAGATGATTTAATGCTACCTGCCACAACCGTGGCCGACAATGCCGTGTTCAATGTTGATCTGCCACAGTTAAGTGGAGAGACGGATCTTGAATCGCATCTTGAAGATCAGGAGCGGCAGCTTATCGTGGATGCACTGGAATCAACCCGGTGGAATAAGACTGCCGCCGCCAAAAAGCTTGGTATCAGTTTTCGCTCGTTGCGTTACAAACTCAAAAAACTGGCTCTGGAGGAATAGTCACTCTGCATCATCAACGAAGGCAGTGAGTGTCGAGATTTTATCCTGACCAATATAGAGTGATTTTGCTTGTGCTGATAATTTTATACTGAGGTGACATAGGCCATTATCAGCCTGGTTCATCGCGGCTTGAACTACATGTCCAGCTACATCGCCAGCTTCATCAATAACTTCGGTATTGGGCTCAGGAAGATGTGATGTTGTTATTTCAGCTAAAAATAAGCGGCGACTGGGTTTTCCCAGATAGTGCAGTCGAGCCACCACTTCCTGACCTGGATAACAGCCTTTTTTGAAACTGACACCACCGATGACATCCAAATTGAGTTGCTGAGGAGTAAATTGTTCTTTAGTTAAAAGACTGACCTTGGGTAAGCCTGATGTAATATCAGCACTTTGCCATAGGTTCTCTGAACCGATACGACTGTTTTCGATGATACTTTTATCTACTGGCGTGATAACTAAATATCGATGCAAATCGCCCGGCAGATATATACTCAACTGTCCATCATGCTCACTAGCTGACCAGAATGTACTCGCTTGATCTTTAAGCGGAGCTTCACTGATATATCCCATTGTATTGAGTTCAGCGCTCACAGAAATATCTACCTTGCTACGCAGCTTAAACATCGTCAATCGTTGAGCAATGCTATCAGCTAGATCTGTGGCTGTGATTAGCAGAAAATCTTTTTCACGCTTAACAACGTAGAACAGGCTTAATAAGCGACCTTTTGGGTTACAAAAACCACTTAGCTGAGCAGTATTGTTCGTTAATGTGCGGATATCATTCGTCAGTAGATTCTGTAAAAAACTGTCTGCTTCTTCACCCGAGACTTGAATGACAGAGAGCGAGGGCAAGGCCATTGCTACGGGCGATGAGTCATGACTAACTTCGGACAAGTAATTGACGCTGGGTGTGGATTGAGAAAGAGTCTGAAAATTCATAGATATATTGCGATTTATTGTGAACAGACTTTATTCTAACTGTATAAGCGATGCTAAAACAGGGATGAAAATAAAGGGCATTCAAGGATGAAGGTTGAGATCAGTCAATCACAGTATGAGTTTAGATATATGATATTGCTGCATGTCGTTGTCATCAGTTTACTGCTGCTTAACAAAGCAAGCATGGGGCCTCTGCTGACGGGTGTGTTAATTAGTTTTGCTTGTGTGGGATTTGTCATCTGGTTACGCCGCTACAAGAGAGTGTCTGGAAAAGCGTCTGTGACTGGAATCAGCATGAGCAAAGATAGACAATGGTTTCTAAACTATAACGACGGCTCTGTGTCAGGGCCTTATACACTGAAATCGAGCACTCAATTACCTTATGTTTTATTCATCTATTTAAACCCATCTATGCATGGACGAGGTCAGATACTGATGATTCCGATAGATGCTGTAGAAAAAAATAATTGGAGAAAACTCAGAGCTGAGCTTCGTCATCCTGATTCTTGGGAGCAATAATCGTTTCAGTAGCCGAATGCGTGTTATCGGTCTCTGGATAATCGAGAATGTAATGAAGGCCTCGGCTTTCTTTTCGACGCAAAGCTGATTCAATGATGAGTTCAGCTACATCAGCGAGGTTTCTCAGTTCCAGTAAATCTGCACTGATATGGTGTTTAGTATAAAAATCACGAATTTCAGCTTGCAGGACTTGCAAGCGCTGCTTTGCTCTTAGTAAACGATCGGTCTTTCGAACTATGCCGACATAGTTCCACATACACCGTCGTAACTCATCCCAGTTATGACTAATCGCAACAGCCTCTTTGGCTGGATGTACTTGACTGGCATCCCATTGAGGCACGATGGCAGAGGTAACCAGTGGTAACTGTTTTTTTATATCTTCAGCGGCTGATTTTGCGAATACCAGACATTCTAATAACGAATTACTGGCCATTCGGTTGGCACCATGTAAACCAGTATGGGCTGTCTCCCCAATGGCATACAAGCCGGGTACATCGGTCCTGCCATTCAAGTCAGTCATAATACCGCCACAAGTGTAATGCGCCGCGGGTACCACAGGAATGGGTTGTTTGGTGATATCTATACCAAATTCTAAACAACGTTGATAAATGGTAGGAAAGTGTTCTTTGATAAATGAAGCGGGTTTATGGGAGATATCAAGATATACACAGTCATGTCCTGTGCGTTTCATTTCGTGATCAATGGCTCGGGCAACAACATCCCTTGGCGCGAGTTCAGCCTGAGGATGAAATCGCTCCATGAACTGTTCACCATTCGCTAATACCAACTTGGCGCCTTCACCACGTAATGCCTCACTGATCAAAAATGATTTTGCTTGAGGGTGGAACAGGCATGTTGGATGAAACTGAATAAATTCCATATTGGCAATACGGCAACCCGCACGCCAACCCATGGCTATGCCATCACCAGTCGAGACATCTGGGTTGCTGGTGTAAAGATAGACCTTTCCCGCGCCACCTGTGGCCAGTACGGTAATAGGGGCCAACAATGTTTTGGCTTCATCTTTTTGGATATCAAGCACATAACAGCCGAGAATACGGTTTTCTTTTTCACCAAGTTGTTTACTACTACTGATGAGATCGATGCCGATATGGTAAGGCAGCATTTCGATATTAGGATGTGCTTTAGCCTTATCGAGCAAAGTTGTTTCAACTTCTCTTCCAGTGGCATCAGCTGAATGAATAATACGTCGATGACTGTGTCCACCTTCCTGTGTAAGGTGATAAGTTTCTGAGGTGATGCCATCGCGAGTAAATGTCACTCCCTGATTGATAAGCCACTCAATATTTTCGCGGGCATGCTCGACGGTAAAGCGGACTGACTTTTCATTGCATAGTCCCGCACCTGCCCGCAAAGTATCATCAATATGTGACTGGATAGAGTCGGTTTTATCAAGGACCACAGAGATGCCACCCTGAGCATACAAAGAGGCGCCTTCTTCAAGTTGACCCTTTGATATTACAGCGACTTTGACATCGTTTGCCATATGTAAAGCAAGGGTCAGTCCGGCGGTGCCACTGCCAATGATTAAAATATCGTAATGATGCGTTGTGGTCATAAATCTCTATACAGGTACAATAAGAAAGTTTATTTTGCACTGAATGTGGAACAAAGTTAAATCGACATGGTCAATCAAGCTGGATTAATTGAAGCAGTGAACGTGTCGACTCAAGCCGGATGATAGGATGAATGTGGATCAAGAGCTAGTACGGCGCGTACAAGCAGGTGATAAAAAGGCGTTTGACTTGCTGATAATGAAGTATCAGCAAAGAATCATTCACGTCATTACAGGGTTTGTTCATGATCCTGTTGAAGCGATGGATGTTGCGCAAGAAGCCTTTATTAAAGCATACCGTGCTTTACCCGGCTTCAGAGGCGATAGTGCCTTCTATACATGGTTATATCGTATTGCAATCAATACATCAAAAAACTATCTGACCGCTGCCTCCAGAAGGCCACCAGTTAGTGATGTTGACGCTATGGATGCAACTATTTACTACGATGCGCCCGAATTGAAGGAATTTGAGACGCCTGAAAGTAGTCTGATGAGTGATGACTTACAACAAGCAATTCATGATGCGATTCAGGAATTGCCTGAAGATACGGCAACGGCAATCAAACTGCGGGAGTTTGAAGGTCTGAGCTATGAGGAAATTGCACAGGCAATGGATTGTCCAATTGGGACCGTACGGTCGCGTATTTTTCGCGCCAGAGAGGCAATAGATAAACAGGTCAAAGCAGTAATGGGTGGAGAGGAACTATGACAATCAAGCAACAAGAACTATTGTCAGCGTTTGTTGATGGCGAACTTAATGAGCAAGAGCTTGATGAGTTGTTGGCATTGATGAAAACAGATGACAGTGCCAAAGTGGATTACATGAGATATCAGTTCTCGAGTGATCTTCTACATGGCTATGTCACTGATCATAATCACGTTGATTTAACAGACAGAATACATCAGGCATTATCAGATGAGCCTGATTTGCATATCAATGCAACTGAAAAAACGAAAACAGCAAAAGTGTTTGCACTTCCTGATTGGTTTTGGCGACAAACAGCTGGCCTGGCTGCGGCTGCATCACTCGGTGCGCTAGCTGTAGTGGGGTTAATGTCACAACCTCAGACCGTGATGCCTACCACTAATATGGCTCAATCTGAACCGTTGCAACAACAAACTACTGTTGCCGAAACAAATCGGTGGACAGTGGGAGAGACCGAAGTCGAAGACAGGTTGAACGACTACTTGGTCGATCACAATGAATATGCCGGTGCATCAGGCTTATTCTCATACGCAAGAGTTGTGTCGTACGGTGAGGAGTAAACTCTAATGCGCGTCATGCTCCACCTGTTAGTTGTCACATTTTTATCATTTTCTGCTCTGGCGCATGCTGATGATCCGCGAGCAATGCAGATCCTTGAAAAAATGACTTCCGCGGCAAAAACATTGACCTACGAAGGGGTATTTAACTATCAGTCTGGCAGAAACTTACAGTCAATACGTATTTTCCATCGGTCAGATGACAATGGTGAGCTCGAAAGAATGATTTCTCTGAATGGTGCTGCCAGAGAAGTTATTCGTAGTAACGATATGGTGACGTGCATCAGTCCCGATGGTAAACAAATCAATGTTAGTCGTCGTCCACTGAGTGGAGGGTTTCCAAGTGACTTACCTCGACGTTTCAGCTCTGCAGCACCGTATTATGAAGTTGAAATGGGTGGAAAAAAACGCGTTGCTGGTAAAGATGCCTATCAGTTATTGATTACGCCTAATGATAATTATCGTTATGGCTATCGCTTGTGGGTTGATGTTGAAACATACCTTCTTCTAAAGTCAGAACTTATAGCTCAAGATGGTGATGTGCTGGAAACATTTTCTTTTTCATCAGTTAGCACAGGCGAACCTATTCCAGATTATAAGTTCGAGTCACTACTAGCTGAAGATGACATGGTCTGGCACAAGACAGAACCTCAAGAACCTATCGACATTGAAGAACACCACCATGAACTGGCATGGCAGGTGAATTGGTTGCCTGACGGATTCGCTTTAGTTGCTTTACAGAACCGCCTAAGATCCAGTAATGGGGCCGATGTTGAACAACGTGTTTACAGTGATGGCCTAAGCTCAGTGTCTGTTTTTATTGAGAAAATTCGTGCCAAACACAATCATCTGCATGGTGCTTCGCACGTGGGTGGTATTAATGCTTTTGGCACAATCATGAATGCACATTTCGTCACCGTAGTGGGTGAGGTACCTGCCGTTACTGTTGAAAAGATCGGGAGTGCTATCGCCTTCAGTCAGGCCGAACAGGAATGATTGAACAAAAAGCGACCGTAGCCAGTAGAAGTGGTGAACAAGTCTGGGTAGAAGCCGAACGCCAGTCAACTTGCGGTCAATGCCAGGCACGTAAAGGCTGTGGTACTGGCTTGTTATCCAAGCATGTCGGCAAAAAATTTTCTCGTATAGCGGTTAAGGACGATGGTGAGTTGAGAGTGGGTCAACAGGTGACCGTTTCAATTCCTGAAGAAGCCTTGTTAACAGGGGCTTTCATGATGTACATGTTGCCGCTTATTCTCCTATTTACCATCGCAATTACCGTGCGTTTAATGGGGGGGGAACTGCTGCAAATTGTGTCTGGTCTATTAGGTCTGATTACTGGCTTTGTATGGGTTAAGCACCGTATGAGTCATCATGATGCCGGTATCAATGTCAAACCAAATGAGGACTTCAAATGAGAGTAAACAAAAATTGGACGGCGTTAGCAATGCTAATGACTTGGCTAATGCTGAGTGTTAGTGTTCAGGCTCGGTCACTACCAGAATTTACCGAACTCGTTGCCGACAATGGTGATGCTGTTGTAAACATCCGAACTCATAACAAAACAGAGCAAACTCCCACTTCAATGCTACCACGTGGTTTGGAGTTACCTGAAGGTTCAGGGATGGATGAGTTCTTCAAAAAGTTTTTTGGTGAACAGGGCGGCTCACCAATGCCGAGAGAAAGTGAATCTCTAGGTTCTGGTTTTGTTTTGTCTTCTGATGGTTACATTCTGACTAATCATCATGTTATCAAAGATGCTGATGAAATCATCGTCCGTTTCAGTGATAGAACTGAATTAGAGGCAAAAGTATTAGGTAGCGATGCACGCAGTGATGTTGCCTTAATCAAAGTCGATGCCAAAAACTTAAAAGCCGTCAAACTCGGTGACTCAGATGATTTGAAAGTGGGAGAGTGGGTGTTAGCGATTGGCTCACCTTTCGGCTTTGACTACTCTGCAACCGCTGGCATTATCAGCGCCTTAGGCCGTAGTTTACCTAGCGATAGTTATGTACCCTTCATTCAAACAGATGTGGCTATTAATCCCGGTAACTCAGGTGGCCCACTATTTAATCTGGACGGCGAAGTGATTGGTATCAACTCACAAATTTATAGCCGTACCGGTGGTTTTATGGGGGTATCGTTTGCTATCCCAATTGGTACCGTCATGAATGTGGTGGATCAGATTAAATCACAAGGCTATGTCAGCCGTGGCTGGTTAGGTGTCGTTATTCAAGATGTAACGCGTGAACTCGCCGAATCGTTTGGTTTATCTAAACCAAGCGGTGCACTTATATCTCGTGTCGTCGACGACAGCCCAGCAGCACGAGCAGGCTTTAAAGCAGGTGACGTGATTCTTGATTTTGATGGTAAAGAAGTAGAGACCTCTTCTGATTTACCACCAATCGTTGGTAGAACTAAAGTAGGTAAAGAAGTAGACGTTGAGGTGATGCGTAATAATAAGCACGAAACACTCAAAGTCACCATCGAAGAACTACCAAAAGATGAAGACCTTACCAACAATAGCTCAAAACCAGGTCGATTTGTTGATTCACGTCTATCAATGGAAGTCGCTGATATCACACCAGAGCAACGTAAACAGTTTGACGTAGCAAAAGGTGGTGTCATGGTCATGAAGGTTGAACAAGGACCCGCAATCAAAGCTGGTATTAGACCTGGTGATATTCTTCTGAGTATCAACAACACTGATATCCAGGATCCTCATCAATTTATTGAGGTGGCAAAAAAACTGCCTGCTAATAAACCGATTCCTGTGTTAGTACAACGCGGTGGTTCAGCACAATTCCTGGCGTTAGAAATTAAAGAGTAACTTCTCTTTAAATCAAACTAAAAAAGCCGTTGATGTATATCAACGGCTTTTTTTACCTTCGATGTCAGTTAAATAACGACTTATCTGCTATTATTCATAATACGAACAATTGTTATTAAGATTTTAAAGGTAACGTCAAATCATGCCACCTAGAGTGCTTATAGTTGAGGATGACATCACATTAAACCAACAATTACAGCAGCTTCTTGTGAATGCTGGTTTTGATACGGTGGTAGCACATGATGGTAATGATGGTCTGACAAAATCTATTAGTTTGTCGTTGGATTTAATTTTATTGGATGTGTCTTTGCCAGAAAAAGATGGCTACCAAATTTTAAAAACAATCAGGCAAACACGTGTTACGCCAGTGATTATGCTAACTGCACATGGTGCAGAGGAAGAACGTATTCTTGGATTAAAAAGTGGTGCAGATGATTATTTGTCAAAACCATTTAATTTCACCGAGTTGATATTAAGGATAGAAGCGATTCTCAGGCGTTTAGCACCACAAATCAATGACGATGATCATCATTATCTCAGCAGACACGGTATTGAGTTAAATAAACACAAACAAACCGTTTCGTTTGCGGGCCAAACCATTCCATTTACCCCTATACAGTTCAAACTTTTGTGGACACTGATGCAGAATCCCAAACAAACGCTCAGCAAACCACAACTATATCGTCTCGTATTGGAAAAAGAGTTTAGTCGTTATGACAGAAGTCTTGATATGCATATGAGCCGGGTTAGGCGGAAGTTAGTCTCGGCGGGACTACCCGCTGATCACCTACAAACCGTGCATGGGACAGGATATATTTTATTATGAAGCGTCGCTTACTATGGAAGTTAGTCGCAACCATAGTCATTGGCACTATTTTACTTTTTTGGCTGATACATATTTTGCTACTGCACACAGAGCAACATATGAGTTTCATTGATCAGCGTTACCAGTCTGAATTGAAAGCGTATGCCAAATTGGCGGAGAAATATCATGAAAACGGTGATATTCAATCGCTAAATGAGTGGGTAAAGCATCTTCAAGAAAAAGAAAATACCTGGGTAGCTGTTGTTTCTTCCAATGTTGCACCAGTAGGAAATAGCTATATATCAGAACAATACCAGGAGAGATTTGCTCTTGGTCGTGACATCAGCTGGAAAATACATCTCTATTTCAAAGAAAACCCGACAATGGATTTGCCTTTTTCTGACGGTAAAACACATTTTCTCATCACCTTACCGGATCGAATGCGGCCAGGAGCATACTGGTTTCAGACTAGCTTGCTGTTACAGATCGCCTTGCCTTTATTGTTGATGACCTTAATTAGCTTGATTATCTATCGCCATGTCATGTCACCACTTAGTCAACTGGAAAAAGCAACAAGGCAATTTAGTGATGGTAATTTCAATGTGCGTGTCGGGAAAACTTTGGCAAAACGTCAAGACGAAATTACCGCCTTGGGTGACACCTTTGATGGGATGGCAGAGCGAATAGGTCACTTAATTCAAACACAGCGTCACCTCATTTCTGATCTCTCTCATGAACTTAGAACCCCGCTAGCACGAGTGGAATTAGCATTAAGCTGGGCTGAAAATCAGGATCTTGATCCGAAATTGATAGAACGAATTCGATATGAAAGTCAGCAAATGCGTGTATTGGTTGAGGATACACTCACTTTGGCGTGGCTTGATAACGAATGTCCCGATTTACGTCAAGAAACATTAGACTTAACTGATTTGATCGATAGTATCATTGAGGATGCGAGGTTTGAGTTTCCCAAATGCGAAATCAAGGCGACGATGCCAGAGCACGCGATTATTGAAAACAGCAGTGCGCGTGCTATAGGACACGCCTTTGAAAATATTCTCAGGAATGCACTAGCACATACCCCCGATGGCCAAACCGTCAAAGTCATCGTTGAGAAAGTGGCAGATCAATACCAAATCTATATTGATGACTTCGGCCCAGGTATAGCACCACACCATTTAACCAATATCTTTAAACCTTTTTTCAGGCTGGCTCATTCTGGGCGTCAGCTTCATCGTGGATTTGGTGTGGGTTTGAGCCTGGCTAAACGCCATATTGAAGTGTGTGGAGGACAACTGAGCGCTGAGAACTTAGTGACGGGTGGTTTAAGAATGAACATGGTCCTACCTGCAAGTTAGGGGTGAAATGTAACAATTGTAAATTTCATATTCATCATCTCGCTTAATCATTAGAATGCGATCTTGTTTTATTTGATAATGATTATTATTAACGAGGTGGTTGTGAGTAAAAGCTTAAACCCAATTAGTCATCGGACTGTACTTTCTGTCGCGCTTTTCGCCGCGATGTTTTCACAGGCTGCAATAGCTGAAGAAATAATCTTGGACACTGTTGAGGTGACTGGTAACACGATTACTCCTGAACTTAACAGCGTGACCGCTGAACAAATTGAAAAAGTTCAGGCGAATGATTTGGAAGATTTATTCAGTCAATCACCAGAAATATCTGTCGGTGGTGGTGTCGATATCGCTCAGAAACTCTATGTGCGAGGTATTGAAGACCAATTGCTGAGCATCAGTATTGATGGCGCTGTTCAGGCAACACGTTTATTTCACCATGCTGGGCGCATCAGTATTGAGCCAGAACTTCTTAAACGTGTTGAAGTGAATGCCGGCTCAGGTAATGCGCTATCAGGTGCTGGAGCACTTGGTGGTTCAGTCAAATTTGTTACTAAAGATCCTGAAGATATGCTGAAGCCGGGCGAGCAATTTGGTGGCTTGGTCAAAGGCATGTTCTCCAGCAATACAGATTCGTTTAAAACAAATACCACACTGTTTGGTCGTCTGACTGATGACTGGAGTGCTATGGTTTCTGCGACCAACTACAACGCTGATGCCTATGAGGATGGTAATGGCGATGAAGTTGAAGGCAGCAAATTCGACCAGGACTTTCTTTTTGCCAAAGTTGTTGGTCACCTGACTGATAGTCAGACAGTTCGTCTGAGTTATCAGAAACGTACCGATGATGGTGAAAGACCATTCAGACCGCAATGGCCTGTTCTTTCCTGGAATCCACTAGCTCCTCTAGAGCTGGAACGCGAAACCGTCACGTTCAATTATGAATTGAACCCTATTGATAACCCATATCTTGATTTGGGCCTTACTGTGTATAACATCGAGTCAGAACTGAAGCGAACTGGTGAACGAGATCCTTACATCGGGACAGGTGAAAGCAAAGGTCTCGATTTGAGAAATACTTCGATCTTCGGGATGCACAAAGTGACTTACGGTATTGATTACCGTGAGGATGAAACTTACGCAGGGCCTCCGAGTGACGAGCGTGCACTGAAGGAAAATGTAAAAGTTAAAGGTGTTTATATTCAGGATGATATTCAAATCACCGATGCGCTACTTTTAAGTGCGGGTCTGAGATACGATGACTATGAACTGAATGATGCTGATAATCAAAAGTTTGAGGAAGATGAAGTCAGTCATAACATTGGTATTAACTATCACTTTACTGATAACTGGAGTGCTTTCGCCTCTTATTCGGAAGCTTTCAAAGGACCTACATCTCAGGATGCTTATAAGCTATTCGGTAGCTATGATGCAGACCTAAAACCAGAAGATGCCGACAATACTGAATTTGGTGTCGCCTATGAATCAAGAACTTGGTTTGGATCTGCCAAAGTTTATCGTTCAAACATTGATGACATCATCGCTGATCGCGTTGGTGGAGGAGCGGCGGCTGGAACAATCTTCGAAAATGTGGGCGATCTGGAATCAGATGGTTATGTACTGGAGATTGGTCGTCGTTGGGAAAAATTGATGGGTCGCTTGAGTTATCACCATAATGATATCGAAATTGCTGGCCAGGATGCGGGAGGCTACTCAACAAATGGACAAGCTAACACCATTGGTGACAGTTTGGTTGCTACCCTAGATTATCAGATGAATTCTACCTGGACATTCGGCTGGAATGCACAGTTTGTGAAAAGAGAAGACAATGTTGATTTGTATGCACCTGTCTGGTTACCAGAGGGCACTAAAATAGATAAGCCAGGCTATGCCATACACGATTTTTATGCACAGTGGCGTCCTTCTAGTACAGAAGATGTCGCAATCACACTGACTGTTCGAAATGTCTTTGATAAATATTATCTAGATCATGCCAGCGTAGCTGATATTGCAGATGTGAATGATGGCGTCAGTGGTTTCGCAGAACCTGGTCGTGATGTTCGCCTGAGCGTTGCTTGGCAGTTCTAATTTCCCCAACCGTCTGAATACTCTCAGACTTTGCTATGAGCCAGATAATGTATGTTATCTGGCTTTTTTTGCCTGATGATTCATGACATATGAATTTTGTTGCCATTCTTCTGTTTTTAAAAAAGATACTTTAGCGATGTTTAATTCATTTTTTTTGGGCGATATCGGATAAATAAGAGGATAGCGAGTAAAAATGTCAGCCATTCTGAGAGTGGTAAAGCAATAAGAAATTCAGGCTCTGGAAGTAACCAAGACAAAACGAGTAACAATGCAATAGGCAAGAATAACCCTCTCGATAACGCGATGGCCATAGAGGGAATCGGTTGCTGGATGGCCGTTAAATAAATAGAAAGAATCACATTAACACCATTTATCAAAAATAACGGCCACAATAGAGAAATAAAGTGTTTGGATAATTGCATCGTGTGTTCGGCTGTTTTATCCAGAAACAGGCTGCTGATGTGTTCTGGGAAATAGAGCAAACACAGTGTCACACTGATACTGATGCAAAGAATACCGATGATGGCTGTTAGCATAAACTGACTGATTCGCTGGGTATTTCGGGCCCCATGATTTTGACTGACCACCAAATGTAATGCATCAGATATGCCGTAATACAGCATCAGACTGATAAAGATCAGGTAATTAATGACGGCAAAAGCCGCGATACCCTCAACATCAAGCCGACTGACTAAAATCCAGTTCAATACCAGGATGACCAATCCCCCAGAGATTTCATTGATAAACTCTGATCTGCCATTAAACATTACGGGTTTTATTTCTGATTTATTATGTTGGATGAATGAAAAAGTTAACTTTTTCTGAGATCGTAAAAAATAACGACTTAACATAATCAGTTGTATGGTTTGTGCAATGGCTGTTGCAGCGGCAGCGCCTTTTAGTCCCCATTCGAATACGATAATAAACACAGCATCCAGAATAATATTAATGATGGCGCCGCTGATTAATGCAACTGAAGCGAGTGTTTGAGCATTATCCTGACGAATAAAGTAATACATCACCATCGTAGAAATCTGAATAAGCAATACAGCACTGATGATCAGAAAATAAGGCCTGATTAACGTTAGTATGGAGGTGGGCGTGCCGAGAAAAAGCAATATAGCGTCAGTGAATAACCAGGAAAAAAGCAGAAAACCAAGTCCAATAACGACAATAATAAGCAGGCACTGGCTAAAGACATCGGATGCTGATTGAAAACGTTTCTGACCAATATAATAGCCCGCTCGAACGGCTCCTCCAATGGAAAACATTAAAGCCAGTCCAAATATCAATGACAGATAGGGAATCAGTAAATTGATGGCTGCGAGCCCCTGAGCACTGACAAATTGGCCGACAAAAATACCATCTACGATACTGGCCGTAGTGATGGCTAATAAGCCCAAAATGGAGGGGATGGCATAGCTTAAGAAGGTTTTTATGATGGGACCCGTCAGGACCGATTTATCCATGGTAATTATTGTCCACAAAAGTACTGTATTGCTATTGAGATGATCTGACTCAGAAGTCTTCTCAGCCATGAGCGAAGACAGAGTGTCAGACTGGTATTCAGAAGTCACGTTTTTATCTAAGGCGTGTCGAGATTATCGTTTTGTCATAGTGAAATGCGTATAATGTGGGATCATTTGCTGAGCGCGTGACTCAAAGGCCTATATCATCTGCCAGCGGGAACAATGCATGTCATGCAAAATCTATGTTAACTGTTCGGAATGGCCACCGACGTCACTAATGAAAATGTAACTAAATGAACAATATACGTAACTTTTCTATCATCGCACATATCGATCATGGTAAATCCACCATTGCTGATCGGTTTATTCAAATTTGTGGTGGTCTGACTGACCGGGAAATGTCCCAGCAAGTGCTAGATTCTATGGATATTGAGCGCGAACGTGGTATTACCATCAAAGCGCAAAGCGTATCACTGGAATACAAAGCACGCGATGGGGAAACTTATCAGCTGAATTTCATCGATACACCCGGACACGTCGACTTTTCTTATGAAGTATCCCGCTCTCTTGCTGCTTGTGAAGGGGCATTATTAGTCGTTGATGCGGCGCAGGGTGTGGAAGCACAAAGTGTGGCGAACTGCTACACCGCCATTGATTTAGGCTTAGAAGTATTGCCAGTTCTGAATAAAATTGATTTACCTTCGGCAGAACCGGAACGTGTTGCCCAAGAAATTGAAGACATTATCGGCGTCGATGCTATGGATGCTGTACGTTGTAGTGCCAAAACTGGTATTGGTATTGAAGACGTACTGGAAGAGCTGGTGGCAAAAGTCCCTGCGCCAAGAGGTAATCCAGACGCACCTCTTAAAGCCCTCATTATTGATTCCTGGTTTGACAGCTACGTGGGTGTTATTTCATTGGTACGTATTGTCGATGGCTCACTTAAGCACAAAGATAAAATAAAAGTCATGTCGACAGGGCAGGAATATCAAGTCGATCAAGTAGGTACTTTCACACCTAAACGCACACCATGTAACGTGCTGGATTGTGGTGACGTGGGTTACGTCATTTCAGGGGTCAAGGAAATTGATGGGGCACCGGTAGGTGACACCTTAACGCACGCACACCATGGTGCAGATAAAATGCTGCCCGGTTTCAAAGAAGTAACCCCACAAGTCTATGCCGGTATTTTCCCTGTCAGCAGTGATGATTACGAAAACTTCCGTGAAGCCTTGTCGAAATTACGCCTAAATGATGCTTCATTATTTTATGAACCTGAAAGCTCACAAGCCTTAGGATTTGGTTTCCGTTGTGGTTTCCTGGGGCTGTTGCATATGGAAATCATTCAGGAACGATTGGAACGTGAATACGATCTTGATCTGATCACAACAGCGCCGACCGTTGTGTTTGAAGTTCTCAAGAAAAATGGCGAAGTCGAACGGGTTGAAAATCCATCATCGCTACCTGATGTTGGCACCATTGAAGAAATACGTGAACCTATCGTCAGAGCGGATATTCTGGTGCCACAAGACCATTTAGGCGCTGTGATTACCTTATGCGTTGAAAAACGTGGTGTGCAGAAGAATATGCAGTATATGGGAAAACAGGTTGCGTTAACCTATGAACTTCCTATGAATGAAGTGGTCATTGATTTCTTCGACCGTGTGAAGTCTGTCAGCCGTGGCTATGCCTCGCTTGACTATCACTTTGTTCGGTTCGAGCCAGCCAATCTGGTGAAATTAGATATTATGATTAATGGTGAACGAGTCGATGCCTTATCGCTCATCGTGCACAAGGATAGCAGTGTGAGTCGCGGGAGACTGCTAGTCGAAAAAATGAAAGAGCTGATACCGCGTCAAATGTTTGATATTGCTATTCAAGCGGCTATTGGCGGACATATTATTGCTCGTTCTACCGTCAAAGCGATGCGTAAAAATGTATTAGCTAAATGTTACGGCGGTGACGTTTCTCGTAAACGTAAATTGCTGGAAAAACAAAAAGCAGGTAAAAAACGGATGAAGTCTGTTGGTAAGGTGGATGTGCCACAAGAAGCCTTCCTCGCCGTATTACAACTGTCAAAGAATTCATAAAAGGTAGGAAGGAGCGTTATACAGTGAGTTTTCCCGCAATCATGGTGTTACTGGTAGCCGTCACCGGCTTGATTTGGTTAATCGACAAGCTGTTTTGGGCACCAGGTCGTGATAACGATGCAAAAGAACCTGTCGTGGTTGAATATGCACGCTCATTTTTTCCTATCATTCTTTTGGTGTTAGTGATTCGCTCCTTTATCGCTGAACCTTTCCGTATCCCATCGTCATCAATGGTACCTACGCTGCACATTGGTGATTTTATTCTGGTGAATAAATTCTCATATGGCATCCGTTTACCGGTCCTCAACACAAAAATATTAGAGACAGGCGAGCCTGAACGAGGTGATGTGGTAGTTTTTCGTTACCCGGTGAAGAAGAATAAAAGTGACCCTGATATTGACTATATCAAACGTGTGGTAGGCCTTCCCGGAGATAAAGTCGGTTATTTCAATAAAACGATTTATATTAACGGCGAACCGGTTGCACAAGAGCCACAAGAAAAACCTGAAAGCATGATTAATATTTCAGCTCCAGGCTCTGAGTTACGTTCTGAACAGCTCGGTGAACATAATCATCTAATCGTGGTTGAACCGGGTGTTAAACGTGTGGAAGGTGAAACCGTGGTGCCTGAAGGACACTATTTTGTTATGGGGGATAACCGTGATAACAGTAATGATAGTCGTTACTGGGGAACCGTCCCTGAAGAAAATTTGGTCGGTAAGGCCTTTTTAGTTTGGATGAGTTGGGACTGGAATGAGGGCGGCATTGTCTGGAATCGTTTAGGTCAGTCTATTGAATAAGGAGATTGTGATGAAACACCAGCGAGGTATGACATTAATTGGCTGGGTCATTGTGTTGGCCTTGATTGCTTTTTTTGTGACATTAGCGATTCGTTTGGTGCCGATGTATCAGGAGTATTACGGTGTCGTCCAGATCATGGAAGATATGAAGACAGAACTACGTAATAACAATCTCTCGAAAAATGAAGTACAGACACTGCTTTCTAAGCGCTTTAATATCGGCTATATCAGTAGTGTCGAACGCGATGATGTCGAAGTTTTCCGCGGTAAAAACACCGCCTACGTAACGAAAATCGTTATCGACTATGAAGTGCGAAAACCGTTTTTTGCTCAGATCGATCTGGTCGGGCATTTTCATAAAGAAATTGATGTAGAGCCACAGCTATAATGATAACCCAGCGGCAAAAAGCCCTGTGCAAACAGTTAAAAGTAGAATTTAAAGATACCGCATTTTTACAACAAGCCTTAACGCACCGCAGTGCGGATCCCAAAAATAATGAGCGTCTTGAATATCTCGGTGATGCTATTTTGAGTTTTGTGATTGCGGAAGAGTTATTCAACCGTTTCCCTCAAGTTAAGGAAGGAAAATTAAGCCGTCTACGGGCTTCTCTGGTCAAAGGTGAAACCTTAGCTGAGCTGGGGCGCGAGTTAAAGTTAGGGGATGTATTAATCCTCGGGCCAGGTGAACTAAAAAGTGGTGGTTTTCGTCGGGAATCAATTCTGGCTGATGCGGTAGAAGCTATTTTAGGTGCACTTTATCTTGATAGCGGTCTGACACCTGTCAAAGAGCTCATCTTAAGACTATTTGCCGAGCGAATAGCGTCTATTGATGTGACAGAAACGGTCAAGGATCCTAAAACGCGTTTGCAGGAATTATTACAAAGTCGTAAACAGCCTTTACCGCTATATAGTGTTAAAGAATTAAAAACAGACAAGAAACAGCCTGTCTTTGAAGCATCCTGCCAGGTTACCTTGCTGGACAAAGTGGTCGTTGCTCAAGGCAGTAGTCACCGAAAAGCTGAAAAAAGCCGCTGAACGTGCCTTAACTCTAATAGAGGGTAAATAATGAATACCACACCATTTCGTTCCGGTTACGTTGCCATTATTGGGCGTCCAAATGTGGGTAAGTCCACATTAATCAACCGTATTCTTGGTCAGAAATTATGTATTACTTCACGTCGCCCACAAACGACCCGCCACCGTATTCTAGGTATTAAAACCACAGACCAGGGCCAGTTTATCTACGTTGATACACCGGGTATGCACAGCGACGGTAAAAAAGCGATGAATCGTTATATGAACCGCGCTGCTGCCGCTTCAATTGACGATGTGGATGTGGTGCTGTTTGTTGTGGAAGGACTGAAATGGACGGAAGATGATCAGCGCGTCTTGAAACGTATTCAACAAGATGCACGCTCTCCAGTCATTTTAGTGTTAAATAAAGCCGATAAACTCTCAGACAAATCAGATTTATTACCACAGATACAATCACTTGCACCACAATATGATTTTGCGGCTGTTGTGCCTATTTCTGCACGGAAAGGTATGAATACAGATGTACTGGAGCAGGAAATTGCCAAGTTAATGCCTGAAGGCGAGATGATCTTTGATGAAGATCAATTAACCGATCGCAGTTCACGCTTTTTGGCGGGTGAAATCGTACGTGAAAAATTATTCCGTTATCTCGGTCAGGAATTACCTTATTCACTCACTGTAGAAATTGAACAGTTCGAGGAAGAAGAAGGCATGTATCGAATTGGTGCTGTTGTTTATGTTGAGCGAAGCGGTCAGAAGTCGATTGTGATTGGTAAAAGAGGCGAACAGCTCAAGCTTATCGGTCAGGATGCTCGGCTGGAAATGGAACAGCTATTCGGTTGTAAAGTGTTTTTACAGATATGGGTCAAAGTGCGTGAAGGCTGGTCAGATAATGAGCGCATGTTAAAGAACCTGGGTTATAACGACGACCTATAGGTAGCTTGTGGAGCTGACGTCTGCTTTTGTTCTGCACCATAGACCCTATCGTGAAACCAGTTCACTGGTCGATGTGTTAACGCAGGATTATGGGCGAGTGAGTCTGGTCGCTCGAGGTTTACGGCAAAAAAAGAAACGCAGCTCATCGATACAAATATTTCAACCGCTCTGGCTCAGCTGGTATGGCCAAGGTGATTTAGTGACATTGAGTCACATCGAAGTGGATGAACCCAGTTATCGTCTTGTTGGTAATGCCAGCCTCTGTGGCCTTTATATGAATGAGTTGCTCGTCAAGTTATTACCTCTTCATGAAGCGGAACCAGAGATTTATCTGGCTTACCGTCAGGCGCTGTCTTCACTCCAACAAAAAAGCAATGAACAGATTACCCTGCGATTATTTGAAAAAGCGCTGCTCAGCCATCTAGGCTATGGTCTGGCATTAACGGTGGATGTCGATTCTGGTCAGAATATTGAAGATGAAGGCATGTATATTTACCATCCAGATAGTGGTCCACGCCGTGTATTTGGTCAACAGCTTGAGAATACGGTATCTGGACGCAGCTTACGTCATCTTGATCAGGAAGCGGAATTTGATGATGTGAGCCTGAAAGAAATCAAACATATGATGCGGTCAGTGATAAATTATTACTTGGGCGGCCGTCCTTTACATAGTCGTCAGTTATTTGCTGGGCTTAATCAATTTACAACAAAAACAAACTGAGTTTGGAGATTCATGTCTATTTATCTAGGTGTCAACATCGATCACATCGCCACACTGCGTCAAGCTCGTGGAACACGTTATCCTGACCCCATTCAGGCAGCGATTGAAGCAGAGCAAGCAGGAGCGGACAGTATCACATTACATTTACGCGAAGATCGTCGACATATTCAGGAACGTGATGTGGCGATGTTGAGCGATATCTTGCAGACAAAAATGAATCTTGAGATGGCGGTCACTGAAGAAATGTTGGCGATGGCTGAAAAATATCGTCCTGCAGACTGTTGTTTAGTACCTGAGAAACGTGAGGAATTGACAACAGAAGGTGGTCTGGATGTGGCGGGGCAGTTGTCTCGAATGCAGCAAGCGTGTCAGCGCCTTGCGGCGGCCAATGTACGTGTCTCTTTATTTATCGATCCTGATTTGGCTCAAATAGAAGCGGCAGTGGCTTGCGGTGTACCAGTGGTAGAACTTCATACTGGCCGTTATGCTGATGCCGAAACCGATACAGAGGCCGAAAGAGAGCTTGCCGTGATTGCTGATGCAGCAAAACAGGCTCATGAAAGGGGATTACAGGTGAATGCTGGCCATGGTCTGCATTACCACAATACTCAGAAAATTGCGGCGATACCAGAACTGGTGGAGTTAAATATTGGCCACGCGATTGTGGCGCGTTCGGTGTTTACTGGCTTTCAGGCAGCGGTTCGCGAGATGAAACAATTGATGCAGGACGCGCGCCGGGGATGATCATTGGCATTGGCACAGACCTGGTTCACATTCCCAGAATGCAAGACTTACTCGATAAACATGGTGATAAGTTTGCTGAAAGAATACTCAGTGCCCATGAGTTCAGCGAGTTTAAATTGCAACTTAAACCGGCTAATTTTTTAGCGAAACGATTTGCAGCAAAAGAAGCCGCCGCTAAAGCCATGGGAACAGGATTTCGGGATGGTTTAAGTTTGCGTCATATCAGCGTCAGAAATAATTCACTGGGTAAACCTGAGTTACAGTTCGAAAAAGTGGGACTGGAACTGAAAGAAAAAATGCATATTGATAAGGCGATGTTAAGCCTGAGTGACGATCATGAATATGCGATTGCTTATGTTGTGTTAATGGAAGCAAATTGATGAAATCTTACCCGACGATTGAAGCCTTTATTGGCCGCACGCCGCTTGTCAGATTACAGCGTATTCCCGGCGAGTCGAGTAATACCATTCTGGTGAAGCTGGAAGGCAATAATCCTGCTGGCTCGGTTAAAGACCGACCTGTGGTGAGTATGATTCAACAAGCGCAGTTACGGGGTGATATCATGCCCGGCGACACCTTGATCGAAGCGACCAGTGGCAATACGGGTATTGCTTTGGCGATGGTCACGGCGATATTAGGGTATCGAATGATTCTGATTATGCCGGAAAACAGTAGTGCTGAACGTCGTGCTTCAATGAAAGCGTATGGTGCCGAACTTGTTCTGACAGATGGTATGGAGTCCGCAAGGGATCTGGCCTTACAAATGCAGAAAGAGGGCAAAGGCAAGGTGCTAAATCAATTTGGAAACTTTGATAATCCTCTGGCCCATTATGAATCTACGGGGCCTGAAATATGGGCTGATACCGAGGGCGAAGTTACCCACTTCGTGAGTTCAATGGGCACGACCGGCACAATTATGGGGACATCGCGTTATTTAAAAGAACAAAAACCAGCGATTCAAGTGGTGGGTGTGCAGCCGGCAGAGGGCGCCAGTATTCCGGGTATTCGCCGTTGGCCGCAGGCTTATTTACCTGAGATTTTCGAGCCAGAGCGCATTGATATAACAATAGATGTCACTCAAGATGAAGCTGAAAGCATGATGCGACGACTGGCCGCTGAAGAAGGTATTTTTGCCGGAGTGTCATCGGGTGGTGCATTAGCTGCAGCTATGAAGGTCTCTGAGCAGGTAGAAAATGCGGTGATTGTCAGTATCGTCTGTGATCGTGGCGATCGTTACATCTCAACAGGCGTTTTCCCTGCCTGATAATGAGCTATCTGACGCCAAAGTCAGTTTTCTTATGGCTATGTTTATGGTCATTCCCGGTATTCGCTATTAATACGATTCAAATTAGTAGTGAACATAGCTGGGCAGAAAAATTTGATGCGAAAGAGCTGAAGACCTATGTCCAACTTACTTCTGATGGTCTGAAGCTATCAGGGACCGCTGCTCAAATCACCTTAGCTGAACCACTGAATCAATTACGCAATGTGACATTTGAGTGTACAAAAGCAGCTTGGTTAACGGATGCCTTTCATTGTCAGTCAGGTAGTTTACAGTTTTCTCATCCTGAGCTGGGGCAGCAACAAATCCAATTTAGTCTCGATGTCAGTACCGAAGGTGAACAATATCATATCCAGCTAAAAAATCTGAGACTGGATGGTGGTACGGTAAGCCTTGATATTAGTCTTGATGAACAGCGTTGGGACGTGAATATTGATGCTCAGAATATTCCCTTATCAGCACTACAGAAATGGCTACCTCAATTTTTGGATAAACAATACATTGATGTGGTCAACAACTGGCAGCCTCAAGGTCAGATATCTGTTCAAGCACGTTTTGATGGAAACTTGCTGGGAGTATCGTCAGCCACCGCAAAGTGGCAATTCACTGATTTGGGTTTTAGTAATACGACGGCAAGTCAGGTGGCGGAAAATGTGACAATGCAAGGAGATGTCGCCTTAAATAATACGGACAATACCTGGGATATTGTTGCTGCATCTTCATTCACTGCAGGCCAGGTTTATAGTGATCCTGTCTTTGTCGATTTATCTACTTCTGCCATTGAGTTAAGCATTGAAGGCAAGTATGAATCAGGCTTAAATCACTGGACCTTAGCGGATATCAAGTTAACGCAACCAGAACAATTTACTTTAGAGGCCACTGCTGAAATAACAGATAATATGCCGACTAAGGTTGAAGCGAATGTGACTGTAAAAACGCTATCACCGTTTTATTCCACATGGCTAAAGCCTTTTATGGTGGGCACTGCCGCAGCTGATTTACAATTGTCAGGTCAGGTTTCATCCTCAATAAGTTGGTCTGACAAGCAGCATCAGCTGAGTGCCACGTTGAATAACGTCAGTGTGGTGGATAGTGAGCAGCGTTACAAGGCGGATAAGCTGAATGGTGAACTGGTTTGGACCAATAGTGATAAGCCTTTAAATGGTTATTTATCCTGGCAGCAAGCCAAACTGTATGCTGTCGATATTGGTGCCGGCAGTCTGCATACGCAAACTGTGAAAAATGGCTTTAAGTTAGTAGAAGAAACGACGATTCCCGTATTGGATGGAGAGCTACAAATAAATCAGCTGAGTTTGCAGCAACAAGAAGATAAACAGATAACCTGGTCATTTGACGGCTTGTTGTTACCGATATCCATGGAGAGTTTAACGCAGGCACTGGACTGGCCGACAATGCATGGTAAGTTATCGGGCGTTATTCCTCATGTGCGATACCAATCTCAGCAATTAACTATCGATGGGGCATTACAAGTTAAAGTCTTCGATGGTACGACAGTCATTCGCGACTTGCGTTTGACGGATCCTCTTGGCGTATTACCACAACTGTATGCCAATATTGATATCACAGAGTTAGATTTAGCACTGTTAACCAAAACGTTTGATGTGGGAAAAATTACAGGTCGTGTGTCCGGAGCTGTTCATAACTTACGATTGTCTGATTGGAAACCGGTCCAGTTTGATGCCACATTAGAAACGTCTGAAGATAATCCGGGAAAACGTGTTATCAGTCAGCGTGCCGTAGATAATTTAACGCAGGTTGGCGGTGGTGCAACAGGCATGATATCCAGAAGTTTTTTACGTTTTTTTGATGACTTTTCTTACAAACGTTTAGGACTGTCTTGTTATTTACGAAATGATGTCTGTGAAATGGCTGGCATCGAAGATGCTGATCAGGGGTACTATATTGTGAAAGGTGGTGGCGGTTTACCACCATGGATTGATGTGATTGGTTATACACGAAGAGTGGACTGGGCAGATTTATTAGAGCGTATCAAAGCGGTACAAAATAGTTCTGGACCGATAATTGAGTAAGGAGAGGTTATGCAAATCATGAAATGGTTAACGGGGACGGTGTCGGGATTAATGTTGGTCTCGTGCGTGACTATAAATATCTACTTCCCAGCAGCGGCAGCTGAAAAAGCGGCAGATAGAATTATTGAAGATGTATGGGGACCAGATACAAACCCCGCTGATACGATTAAATCTGATGATCAGGATAAGCAGTCTTCAGTATCAGATGCCAAGTTGCCACTGGCAATGTCGATATTGAACTGGATGGTACCGAAAGCTGAAGCGGCGGGCGCGGATATTAATATCAATTCACCCGCTATCAATGCATTACAGTCGAATATGAAATCACGCCATGAAAGCCTGAAGCTTTTCTATAATAGTGGCGCAATAGGTTTAACTGATGATGGTTTTATTACATTGCGTGATGCTAAGTCGGTACCGTTAAAAGACCGTAATCAGTTAAACAGCTTGATTGCCGCTGAAAATAATGATCGTAAAGCGTTATATGCTGAAATCGCCAGAGCCAATGGTCATCCAGAATGGCAGAATGATATCCAGCAAACATTTGCACAACGTTGGATTAGTAATGCTGCTAATGGCTGGTGGTATCAACAAGGCGGCAGCTGGAAACAAAAATAATTACATCAGATTGATTATAATAACGATATCCAGTGGTGTGAAAACACCACTGGATTTTTATTTTTCAGAGATAAGAGATAACAATGGCAAGACGTAGCCGCAGACAAAGAATACCGCAAGAGCTTGTGACAGCAGAGATTGAGTCATTATCACATGATGGCAGGGGAATTGCTCGCATCGAAGGCAAAACTGTTTTTGTAGATGGCGCATTAGCCGGAGAAAAAGTGAACTTTCAATATAGTCGGGTTCATAAAAAATATGATGAAGCGCGCACGGTAGAAGTCTTGTCTGCTGCTGATGATCGGGTAGAGGCAAAATGTCAGCATTTTAGTATTTGTGGCGGCTGTAGTTTGATGCATATGTCACCTGAAGCACAGTTGGCTCATAAACAGGCCACATTGGCTGAACACTTTACTCATTTTGGTAACTTAAGCCCTGAACAGTGGTTGGAACCTTTAACCGGTCCATTATGGGGATATCGTCGTAAAGCACGCCTCGGCGTTAAATACGTCGCTAAAAAAGAACAAGTTTTAGTGGGCTTTAGGGAAAAGTCATCGCCGTACATTGCCATGCTTGAACAATGTGAAGTGTTAGATCCACGTGTGGGTCATCGTTTAACGGATTTAGCTTCATTAATTGGTGGATTGGAAGCCTATAACCGCATCGCTCAGATTGAAGTGGCAATGGATGATGAACATGTCGCATTGGTGTTTCGTAATCTGGATGAATTATCCGAGACTGATAAAAATGCATTGATTAGCTTTGGACAAAACAATAATTTATGGATTTATCAGCAACCAGGTGGGCCGGATACCGTGTCTTTATTATGGCCTGAGTCTGCTCAGCTTAGTTACGCACCAGAGCCGGGGTTGAACTTACAGTTTGACCCGAGTGACTTTACGCAGGTGAATGCGGGTATTAACGAAAAAATGATTCAAAGGGCCATGACGCTGCTGGATGTTCAGGATGGAGATCGTATTCTTGATTTGTTCTGCGGGCTCGGCAACTTTACTTTGCCTTTAGCTAAACGGGTGACAGAGGTCGTTGGCGTTGAAGGTGATGCTGCACTGGTACAACACGCAAAAAATAATGCCGCACTTAATGCCTTATCTAATGCCGAGTTTGAGCAAGCGGATCTCACCCAAACAGAATTGAAAGATTATCCTTGGGCACAAAAAGGGTTTAATAAGATTTTACTGGATCCTCCCAGAAGTGGGGCATTTGAAGTGTTGCATCAATTAGCTGCGTTAGGTGCTGAGCGATTGGTATATGTCTCATGTAATCCTGCAACGCTAGCACGTGATGCTGGCGAACTGGTGAACCAGCATGGCTACATTATGGAATCGGCAGGCATTATGGATATGTTCCCACATACCACCCATGTCGAGTCTATTGCTGTATTTGTAAAAAAACGTTAAAAAAGATTAAAAACTGTACCAAAGTACAATTGTTCCGACATAGATATCCTCATATTATGCAATCGTCCGGAATAAGTTGAGTCGGACTTATTTATCCGTTAACAGTGAAGTTATCGGACAAGTAGAGTCGTAATAAGCTGATTTATTTTACTTTTTAGTACCAAAGTACAATTGTTTGGCACATTACAACTCACTAATATCTATCTTGCAGATAGTGATTGCATAATAAACAGATAAGCCAACCTTGGTGTGAGCCATGTGACGGAAAGCCACGGGTCTTTTTTTAAAGATGGCCGGGCTGCATAGTAAACAAGGATAATTCTATGAAATTTTACAAATCGGCTATTTTAGTAGCTGCTATGTTGCTAGGTTTTTCAAGTGTTGCTTCAGCAACATTTTTCCATGGTCACCACCACCATCATGGTGGTTGTGGGGACGATTCATCTTTATGTGATAACCCTGAAACATACTCAGAAACATTTACTGCCTCAGTATCGAACTATTATGAGTTTGGTTATATGGATTTCGATGCTATCACTGACCCTGCAGATTTAGACATTACATCTGCCACACTAAAAATTTCGACAAATGCAAATGGTTGGTGGGATGATTTATATGCTTATACTGATAACTGGTATGGTACTGGTTTGAGCTACTTAGGTTCTCTGGATGGCGGTGTTGAAATGTTCAGCCTAAGCTCAGACTTATTTGACGAAATCCTTGCTGGCATCTCATTCAAGGCTTGGTTTTCAAAATGGAGCGAAGACGTTTTCTGGGCTGAGTTAACAGTGAATGGCGAATATTGCCCACCTGTTAGCGAAGTACCTGTTCCTGCTGCTGTATGGTTACTAGGTTCTGGTTTGATGGGTATGACAGCAATGCGCAGACGTAAAAAAACTGCCTAAGCTAAGACAGAATACCGTATGATAAAAGCCGCGATTCCATCGCGGCTTTTTTTATGGCTGAACAACTCAAAAATAAACTTCATATTCCTGCAGTGAAGGAAATCGGCTCTCTGATTCATTCAGTGTGGCCTGATTTTGCTGTAACGGATTTTATTGAGACTGCATCTCTCAAACTAGATGAGCTGGAGCTCAAGGCGCGTGCAGATTATCTTGCGAAGAGTTTGCATGTTTATCTACCTCACGATTATGTTGATGCAATAAATATCTTATTAGAGGCGGCTGAGTCTCTTAGAGATGAACATTTTTCTGGGTGGGCACATTACCTAGCCTGGCCATTAATTGATTATGTTGCTTTATATGGTCTGGAGCATCGCAACGTTTCTTTTGCTGCACTCGAAAAACTCACTTCATTATTTACAGCTGAGTTTGCTATTCGTTTTTTTCTGAAGGCTCACTTTGATGAAACCTATCAGCAAATGCTGTTATGGGCTGAACATGATGATGAACATGTACGAAGATTAGCTTCTGAAGGCATTCGCCCGCGTTTACCCTGGGCACCGCAACTCGCTGAACTACGTCATGATCCCGCTCTTATATGGCCGCTTCTTGAGAAGTTAAAAAGTGATTCGAGTCTATATGTGAGACGGTCTGTGGCTAATAACATCAATGATATGAGTAAAGATCATCCTCAAATGGTTATTGATGTCTGTTCTCAATGGCAAAAAAATGCTTCTGATAATACGAGTTGGGTGATTCGCCATGCGATGAGAAGTCTCGTTAAACAAGGTATAACAGATGTCTATCCGCTTTTAGGTTTTAGTCACTCGGTTAACATTGAACAAGCACAGCTTCGGCTTTCTCAGTCAGTATTACAGCTTGGAGAAACACTCGTGCTGGAATTGGGAATGCTGAGCAAACAGATTCAATACCTTGTATTAGATTACAAAATTCGCTTTGTTGGTGCGGGAGGGAAAATAAGCAGAGAAAAAGTATTTAAATGGAAAAATATTCATTTAAGTGAAGGACAATATCTTCAGTTGGAAAAACGACATAGCTTGAAGAAGATTTCGACAAGACAATATTACCCGGGCACACATGAGGTTGAGTGTTTATTAAACGGCCAGTGTGTTGCCCGGGCAAGTTTTGAGTTATTGATGCCTTAACTGGATTAGGACATGATTAGGCCGTAAGCAACAAGTGCTAGCCATGCAACAGACATCACGCAGATTAATGCGGCAAAGTTATCGTGAATATAGTGTTCGATTTTTTCCATAATAGTTCTCCCCTCTGAAAATAGTCTGCTGTCTAAACAGCGTGAGGTTATTATTTATCTACTGTGGATATCGGGCATTGACCTAGATCAAAAATCAATCACTTGCTGAATCGATGCTAATTTATAGGCATAAAAAAAGCCAGTCTAAGACTGGCCTTTTAATAATACGCTGATTGGCTTAGTTGTGATAAAGGCCGTAAGCAATGAGTAGCAGCCAAAATGCAGTAAAGCCCAGAATAATATGTGGAAACTTTTCTATCAGCAATTTATCGATTTTTTTAACATGTTTTTTTCTCGTAGTTCAATAGGTTATACAATTTTAAACTTATTATTATGGCGCTAAAGATAGCAGTTATTTGGCTTTTATGCCAGCTTGTCATCAGCAATATGATAATGCGGATCTTCCATCACATTGACTTCAATCAGATCCGCTGCATTGTTCAGTAATTGTTTACATTCTTCACTTAAATGCCTTAAATGCAGTGTTTTCCCAGCTTTGATATAACGATCTGCCAACGAATCAATAGCTTCAATAGCGGAATGGTCATAAACCCGCGAGTTTTTGAAATCTAGAATGACGTCATCCGCATCATCATTTTTCGGATCAAATAAATCATTAAAGTTACGCACCGAACTAAAGAATAACGGTCCGTTTAACTCATGAACAATAGAGCCTTGTTCATTTTTATAACTTTTCAGATAGATATGTTTGGCATGTTGCCAAGCGAAAACCAACGCAGACATGATGATACCGGTAATCACGGCGATAGCCAGATCAGTAAAGACAGTAATCACGGCGACGGAAATACCGATAATGGCATCCGGTAATGGAATACGGCCCAGTAAGCGAAAACTCGCCCATTCGAAGGTACCCAGTACCACCATAAACATCACGCCCGTTAAAGCCGCAATAGGGATGATTTCAATCAGTGGTGATGCAAATAAAATAAAACAAAGTAAGAATAAGGCTGCCGAGATACCAGATAATCTACCGCGTCCACCCGAGTTAATATTGATCATACTTTGACCAATCATGGCACAACCGCCCATGCCGCCAAAAAAGCCTGTTACGGTGTTAGCTACACCTTGACCAATACATTCTTTATTTGGGCGGCCTGTTGTTTCTGTGATTTCATCAATGAGAGTGAGGGTTAGTAAGGACTCTGTTAAACCAATAAACGCTAAGATAAAGGAGTAGGGCGCGATAATCAGTAATGTTTCCAGATTGAAGGGAACCATCGGAATACTGAACTCTGGAAGACCGCCGGCAATAGAAGCAATATCACCTACATTACGAATATCAAGATGCAGGCCAATTGCCACTAGAGTAACGACAATAATAGCGGCCAAAGAGGATGGGAAAGCTTTAGTTAACTTAGGCAAGAAATAGCTAATCGCCATGGTTAAAGCGACCAGACCTAACATCCACCATAATGGCTCACCTGATAGCCATTGTTCCTCACCATTTTCACCAGTGACTTTAAAGGCTTTGAGTTGGGCCAGAAAGATGACCATGGCCAGACCATTTACAAACCCCAACATAACCGGAAGTGGGACAATACGAATAAATTTACCCAACCGGAATACCCCAGCCAGGATTTGCAGAATGCCCATTAACACGACAGTGGCAAATAAATATTCCACACCGTGTTGTGCCACCAATGCCACCATAACAACCGCTAACGCGCCTGTCGCACCTGAAATCATACCTGGCCGGCCACCAATCGCCGCGGTGATAAGTCCGACAAGAAATGCGGCATATAAACCGACTAAAGGCTCAACACCAGCCACAAAGGCAAAAGCCACCGCTTCTGGCACAAGCGCTAAGGCAACAGTCAGTCCAGATAACACATCATTCTTTATGTTTTGTGGGCGTTTCAGTAACAGATTAAACATAGGATCCCTTTATAAACCAAACCGAGCTATGACTCATACACACCATGCATAGCAAGGTGCTAGCAGTAATTTATTTTGATTTTGACTGAGTCATGAGAGGTAAGCCTTCGATGGGAAAGGCTTGAAAAGGCGACAATTATCGCTGAAACACGGCATTAAGTCTAGTTATCCCTTGAATTTACTCCTTTAATAACAAAGATATAAGCTCGCCTTGTTCATGTGGATATGATTAAAAATAATACTTGCTGAAATGGAATAAATTCTCTATATTTTCTCTTCTCAATATTTTCTCTAAAAGGAAGAGATGATGCTGACCGAACGTGAACAAGATACATTGAATTTTATTCGTCAATACATAGATGAACAGGGACGTTCACCGCTGGTTTCTGAGATTGCCAAGGGCTTAGGGATAAAGTCTCAAGGCACAACCCATCGTTATATCCAGGCATTGGTGGATGCCGGACTTCTAGAGCGACATGTCGGAAGAACACGAGGACTGCACTTAACCGAGCAGCCTGACCCTGCTCCGCTGACATCCGTCACTTTGCCAGTAAAAGGAAAAATCGCCGCTGGCCGCTTAGTGGAAGCCATTGCTGATGAGTCTGAAATTGATTTGAGCGATATGTTTACTGGAAAGGGACGGTTTGTACTGAAAGTAAACGGTGACTCGATGATTGATAAGGCCATTATGTCGGGCGATTATGTCGTGGTGCAATCCCAGCCAACAGCACGTCATGGCGATATTGTTGTTGCTTTGGTGGATGGGTTTGATGCCACCCTGAAAACGCTGTTAATTAATAACGATGGCACCGTGACATTAATGCCTGCTAATGCTAATTATGAACCTGTCACCTTGCCTGCCAGTCGTGTACGGGTCCAAGGTGTAGTGGTCGGTCAGTTACGTACCTATCCTTAAATAATGACTATTGATGCCTTATCACCATGGCCACGCATGATCGCCTTAGTGGATATGGATTGTTTTTTTGCCCAAGTAGAGCAGATGGATAATGCTGATTGGTTCAAAAAGCCGGTAGCCGTAACCAATGGTCTTCAGGGAACGACGATTATTACCTGTTCCTATGAAGCCAGAGCATTTGGCGTACATACCGGAATGCGTTTGAAACAGGCCAGACAGTTATGTCCTGGCCTGATCCATGCGCCTTCACGGCCATATCGCTATGCTGAGTTATCAACACGCATCATGGAAGGCTTAATCGACATTACGCCGGATGTGGAAGTGTTCAGCGTAGACGAAGCTTTTTTGGATTTGACGCGTTGTCAGACTTTATACAAAGGCGCAATGAATATTGCTTATCTCATTAAGAGAAGAGTCTGGCAGGTTTCAGGTTTACGCTGTTCTGTTGGAGTGAGTGGAGACAAAACTACAGCTAAATTCGCTGCCAAAAAGGAAAAGCCTGATGGCATGACCGTGATTCATCCGGAAGAGGCTGCTGACGTGCTGGCTCCCGAACCTGTCACGGCGCTGAGTGGGATTAATAAGGGGATTGGTCGTTTTTTAGCGCATTATGGAGTGGAACGCTGTGGTGAAATGAAAAACATACCGATGAGCCTGTTATCAAAACGGTTTGGTCATTTAGGTCGGCGTATATGGCTCATGGCACAAGGACAAGATCCGGAGCGCCTGACGTTTAATGTGAAAGCACCTAAAACCATTGGTCATGGCAAGGTACTCCCGCCTGGCACCCATCAAAAAAATACGGTCTTGATCTATTTACAGCATATGGCAGAGAAAGTGGCAGCCAGGATGCGTTGTTTTCATTATCAGGCTGAGTGTTTTTTTATTGGTTTAAAAACAGAGCGCGGATGGCTTAAAACCAAAGCCCATGCAGGTATCTATACCGATGATGGACACGTCATTTATCAGTTATGTAAAGCGTTTGTTGATTTTTATTGGGCGGGACAAGGTGTTTGGCAGGTACAGGTGACAGCCTTATCACCTCAACAAGGAAAACAATTAGATTTATTCGAGCAACCTGATATACAAAGAGAACATATCAACCAGACCGTTGATAAAGTCAATTACCGGTATGGTGAGCTGACTTTGGCGCCTGCCAGACTTTTACAGAAGTCTACTATGCCCAATGTTATTGCACCCGCCTGGAAACCCAAAGGACATCGAAAAACCATATAAAAAAGCCGGCGGGGAAGCCGGCTTTTTGAAGAGCGAATCAGTGTTTACTTTTTAGCATGATCACGCTGGTAGTAGTAGTTGGTCGCTTCAACAAAGCCATCAATACTACCGCAGTCAAAACGGTGACCTTTAAATTTGAGTGCCAAAACGCGTTTTTCTTTTGCCAGAGTACGGATAGCATCAGTGATTTGTACTTCACCATTGGCACCAGGCGCTGTTTTTTCAATGTATTCAAAGATATCAGGCGTTAATACGTAACGACCAATAATACCTAGCTGACTTGGCGCATCTTCAGGTTTTGGTTTTTCTACCATGTCATCGACTTCAAATAGACCATCTTCGATTTCACGGCCAGAGATGACACCGTAGCTGCTGATGTTATCGCCGGGTACTTCTTCAATAGCAATAACACTACAGTTATATTTTTCGTAGACTTCAACCAATTGGCCTAATGCACGTTTGCTTACATCTTCATCTGTACGAGCGCACAAGTCGTCAGCCAGGATAACGGCAAATGGTTCGTCACCGATAATAGGTTGACCAGTTAGAATCGCATGACCCAAACCGAGCATTTCACGTTGTCTCATAAAGATGAAGTTACAGGTATCCATCACTTCACGAATATCTTCCAGGTGTTTCTCTTTACTCGTACCACGGATTTGGTGTTCTAATTCGTAACTGGTGTCGAAATGATCAGCAATTGCACGTTTACCTCGACCAGTGATGAAACCTACTTCAGTGACGCCAGCCTCAATGGCTTCTTCGACACCATATTGAATAAGAGGCTTGTTAACGACAGGTAACATCTCTTTAGGCATGGCTTTGGTGGCTGGCAGGAATCGTGTGCCATAACCAGCTACAGGGAAAAGACATTTACGAATTTTTTTACTGATTGCATTCATTAATCCTTATTTTTTATATAGCTTAGCTAAATGGTATGAAAGTCTGATGACAATACCTTAGCCATTTGTAATCCATAGTACTTGGTATGGCGCAACTGTAATCATGTCAGATGAACCATCTAGAATAACACCACTTATCAGGTCCCACCATCGGTCTGTAACAACCAGATTGAGGTTGGCAATACGAAGTGGTTGTTCGGTATCGCTTATATTGTAAATGCAGAAGATACTTTGTCTTCTGTCCATACTTTGTCGCCAAAACCCAAACAGTTTTTCACCAAGGTGCAGTGTAAACTGAGTGGCATTCGGATGAAAAGCCCGCTGTTGTTTTCTTAGATGTATCAGCTTCTTAAGTAATTCTGAAACTTGTGCATGTTGAGATGATGGCGTTGATAATTCGCTCATCAAGGAAGCTTCATCCCATTCATGACGATTAATCGAACGGTTTTGTTCCGTGTGTTCCAGCTTTTCTAAATCATTACTGGTAGCGAGCAAGCTATGAATATAAATGCCAGGAATACCTTCTAAAGCCAGCATGATGGCGTGAGCACAGATAAAACGGTCAATATTCCACTCATCTTTACCCGATGTTGTGCCTTGAAGTGCATCAAACAGTGAGATATTGATTTCATAAGGTTTTTTCACACCATTTTCGCCTTCCCGCCAGGAAATACGCCCACCAAATTGCTGCATAGTACTGATTAAAGAAGCAATCTCAGCTTCACTTAATAAGCCTTCAGCCGGCCTCAGGCCTATGCCGTCATGCGAAGCAATAAAGTTAAAGTATGCTGTCCCATGTTGTGCTGGCGGCATGCTCATCAACCACTGTTTTAAATAAAAACAGTCTCCTGTGACTAGCGTATTGACCAAAAGAGGCGGCAGCGAAAAATTGTAGATACAGTGAGCTTCATTAGCATTACCAAAATAACTCAGGTTTTCTCTGTTTGGGATATTGGTTTCAGTGATAATGATGGCATTTGGATCCACGTGTTGAATCAAACTTCGCATCAACCTGACTACTTCGTGTGTTTCTGGAAGATTGAGGCAGTTTGTGCCGATTTTTTTCCACAAGAAAGCCACCGCATCCAGCCGGAAAATATGCACTCCTTTATCCAGATAAAAGCGAACGATATTAATAAATTCTTTTAACACTTCAGGGTTACGGAAATCAAAATCCACCTGAGTATGACTGAAAGTGCACCAGACATATTGAGTGCCATCATGAGTTTCTGTTTCACGGAGCAAGGGGCTGGTTCTCGGTCTGACTACCTGACTGATGGGCGTGCTTGGTGACGTGGTGAAAAAATAGTCATGACCTGGACCATCACCTTTAATAAAGTTCTTAAACCAAGTGCCGCTGCTGGAACCATGATTGATAACAAGATCAGCCATCAGACGATAATCACTGGCAATGGCTTCAATGTCCTCCCAATCTCCCAATGCTTTATTAACTTCATAATAATCCATGACGGCAAAGCCATCATCTGAGCAATATGGGAAAAATGGCAAGATATGCACGCCATTTATATAACCACTGATTTCATTATTAAGAAAACGATACAGCGTTTTTAAAGGTGCTTCACCTTCTTTTTTTACACTATTACCGTAGGTAATAAGAACAATATCCGTTTGATCCCAGTTATTTTTATGCGCAATGCTTTCTTTGAAATCCTGATCTAACCGCATGATGCGGATAATGTCATCGCATAAGGTGCCTAGCGAAAAATCAGTAGAGGTCTCAGAATAAATAGCGTTGAGATGATGGAGAACTGTCTCTTTCAATCGTTGAAGTTGCTCATCATTGGGTGTCATTTTTGGTATCCCTTATGCAGAAAAATCCTGATAGTCAGCTTCAACAGCATCATAAATTCGTTCAAAAATATCTGGCAGTGCACTCTGTACTCGGCTCCAGCTTGGCGTGAAGGGGACTTCCATCGGATTCTCCAGGAACATTTGACCTGCATCCATGATGTTTTTAGCAAACATTTCAACAGACTCTTCTTCCTGATGAATGTCGAAATGCAGGCCGTTCATCACTGCATCATTGTGGTAGGTTTCCACAAAGTCGAGTGCGATACGGTAATAAGTCGCTTTTAGCGTTCGGAATGATTCAGGCGTGAATACCGTACCTTTCGTGGCTAGTTTTCTAAATAGCGATTTGGCAATGTCGATCGACATTTTGGATAAACCGGCCTGCTGATCGTCCGGTGATAATTCTTGATGCTTATGATCATAAACTTGGGCTACATCCACCTGACAGAGTCGATTATTGGCATAGTTACGATGCATTTCTGATAACACACCTATTTCCAGACCCCAGTCACTCGGGATACGAATATCAGATAATACATCGCGTCTGAATGAAAACTCACCGGCCAGCGGGTATCGGAAGCTATCCATATATTCCAGATAAGGCTGGTTACCGACGACCATCTTCAGTGCGCGGATAAGCGGCGTGACGAGTAAACGATTCACACGGCCATTTAGCTTTCCACTGGCCACGCGAGCGTAATAACCTTTACAAAACTCATAATTAAACATCGGGTTAGCGACAGGGTAGATTAAGCGTGCGAGTAAATCACTGGTGTAAGTCACTATGTCGCAATCATGCAGGGCAATTGATTCCGCTTTTCCAGAGGCAATGATATACCCCGTGCAATACCAGACATTACGACCTTTACCTTTTTCTTTTGGCGCGAGCCCCAGCGATTGCAGTTCTTCGTCAATCGCGGTGAGTCTCGGCCCATCATTCCATAAAATACGATGGTGCTGTGGCAAGGCCGAAAAGAAGTTAATGGCATGACGATATTGGTCTTCATCCGCGCGATCCAGACCAATAACAATTTCAGATAAGTAAGGAACCGTTTTAAGCTGCTGAATAATATTAGGGAGCGCCTCACCTTCGAGCTCTGAAAAAAGGGAAGGGAGCAGTAATCCCATAGGCCTTTGTTTGCTAAATTGAACAAGATCGCTTTCAAGATCAGCTAAGTGGCGATCTGTTAAGTTATGAAGAGTAGTAATAATCCCATTCTGGTGAAAATCAGCCATGATTGCCTCGGGGTAAGTTAAATGAATCGGAATGCTGCTTTGCATCGATGATTTGAGTGACACCTTCAGCCCAACCTTTAGGGCCGAAAAAAGTGGACACAGTTAAGTTATCTGTTCTATCTATGTCTGGTAGACCATGAACAGGTGAGCGAATAAGCAAAGCGTAATCGGCTTGCTCTAGCATCGCTTTATCATTTTGACTGTCACCTATTCCCAGTGTCTGAATAATTTGCTGTGGTTGGGTTTGTTGGTAAACCGCGGTTAACCAGGCGAGGGCCTGACCTTTATCACATTGGCCCGAAACATGGATAAACCGTCCGCCTTCAAGAATATTGGCACCAAGTGCTGTCAGCTCAGTTATAAACTGGTGTTTGAGATTGCCGTTGCCATGCCATGACACAGGTTCGCCAAACTCGCGTCTTGCAGCACAAGCAGCTGCATGGACATTCAGACCTGTCATCGCAATAATGCCATCAATACCTGCATCAGCGAATGTTTTAAATTCATGCTGATAAGCAGGACGAACCTGGTCAATCAATGACTGCCAATGTTGTCGAGGCTGAACAAAACTTTTAACCCAATATTTCCCTCGTTTTTCAGTATCTTCTGGTTGCTGGTCAAAGTAACCTTCTGGAATATAGACAGCCGCACCATTCTCCACAATAAAAGGGTGATGGTTGCCAAGACTATCTCTTATGAGCTCCACTTCAGCCGCTGTTTTACTGGTAACAGGTATAACGGGAATCTGATTCTGCTCAAGTGCTGCGAGTGTCGGTATGGCTTCATCAAAGTGATAATTATGATGATCAAGCAGAGTGCCATCCATATCGGTAAACACCAACCATTGATGGGGCGCATTGCTGCTTAGTTTGGTTGGTAGCGGTTGAGTGAGTTGGGTGATTTGGCGATTTTCATCAAGTTCGAATAAATAGTTCACTTTGTTTGGCAACGTGTTGAGTGTATTTTCGGTAATACGTTGATAATATTTGATAAAGCGTCCGACCGCTTTCTCATCCATAATTTGTGTGCTTGTCTGCTGCTCAGACAAGCTTGATTTCAATTTGTTTTCTTGCTCAAGCCGCCACTGATAGACACAGTCAAAAGAAGGCGCTTTGAGCATGATCCAGATATCAATCAGTTCAAACAGTTTTGGGTAAAACCTGGCTAATTGCTCATTCACATAACGTCGCCAGACTTGTGAGTCATCTTCGAACTCTTCCAAATCATTAATGGGCGCTTTAAGTAGACGATCATCCTGTGCTTCGGCTCCCAGGCACCAACCTTCAAAGATGACGACATCAACAGCTTGAGTAATGATTTCTTCTGACTCAGCAGGGGCCCGGTCGTCTTCTGCTTTATTAAAACGAGGAATGTTGACTGGAAATTGTTGGTTTATGAGCTGACTGATTGTTTTTCTAGCAAGAGCAATATCATGTGTGCCTGGTACACCACGAGTGGTTAGTAGAGGATGAATACCCTGGCCTAGCTGTATTCTTTCTTGACGAGTGAAATAAAAATCATCTAGTGATAAAGACACTACATTGAGTGAGTAGTGTTCTCTAAGAATATAAACAGCAAGTTGGGCCAGCGTACTTTTTCCTGAACCTTGTGCACCATTAATACCTACAGTGATCGTCCTTTTTGCACTTTTATGGTGCATCGATATTTCTTCAAGAACAGGTAAATACCATTGTTCTGCAAGCGTCTGATAACTATCAGGTAATCTATGTTTTTGAAGAAAGTCGCTGATGTCGATGTTCAGCATATCCATATCTCTCGGCTGTCATTAACGGGTGATAGATAGCCTGATGCAGTATTCATACCGCCAATTCAAAAAACGAGGAACATACTGCTTTTTTTGTGGAAAAGTACCGCAAATCAGCGGTTAGTGATCATCACTTTTTTGATGATATTGATTCACTTCAATCGTAATGTGTGACAAACGATCAAATTCATTCAGTAGTGATTTGTAATGCTGAGTGGGTTTGGGCTCAGATGTCGCAATAGAAATAATGGCAGCAAAATGCTCAGCACTCACATGCCAGATGTGGAAATCGACAATATGATTGTCCGCATCATTCTCTATACGATCCTGAATAGCCTGACTGTAGCCCTGCTCAATGCTGCCATCCAGTAATATCGGACTGGTCTCTTTGATTAAACCAACAGCCCAGACACTGATGATGACAGCACCGACAATGCCCATTAAGGCATCCAGCCACATCCAATTAAGAAGCATTGCACCAATAAGCGCGATGATGGCCAAAATGGACGTTAGCGCATCTGCTAAAACGTGCATATAAGCGGCTTTTAAATTGTGATCATGGTGGTGATGGTGATGACTTGCGTGGCTATGACTGTGCGCGTGGTTATCTTTTAATATTAATGCGCTGATGAGGTTAACGATAAGACCTATGATGGCGACAAGGATTGCTGCACTGAATTCGATTTGATGCGGATTGACTAATCGTTCTACTGATTCTATTAACATCATCAAAGCGACGACGCCTAGAGCAATAGCGCTGGCAAAGCCGCCCAATACACTGACTTTTCCTGTACCAAAAGCAAATGCAGCATTCGTTTTGTTTTTCGATGCGTAAGAATAAGCAAACAAGGTAATGAGAAAGGCTACGGCATGTGTGGCCATATGCCAGCCATCAGCTAGTAAGGCCATAGAGCCAAAAAGTGTGCCTGCAATAATTTCCACGAGCATGGTGATGATCGTGAGAGCAAGAACATAGCGTGTGCGTTTTTCAGCATGTGGATTTATCGTGACAAAGTCATGATCTTGCTGAAGTTCTTCAATTGTGCGCTGGTGCATAGAAATCTGAGGGCAATTTTTGATGAATTGTCCGCTATGCTAACAGAACTGATGAGAGAAAATGAGCCCAAAAAAAGGGGTGAACATTTGTTCACCCCAAGGCTCAGCACGTAGACAAGAGAGAAATACAAACAAAATGCAGCTGAAATGTTGTTTGTAATTAGTATAAAGCATCAAGTGTGCCAGATTTTATTATTAATAATAATCAGTAGTTTATATATTTTTGGGGTTTTGTGGATGTCGTTTATGCACATCCTTGGTGCAAACAAATGGCTGTTTGCACTTAATTCGGCCTTGGCAAGAAATAAGGAAATTTTATGCCTTTGTTCTGGTCATATTCTTATAAAAAACAAAAGGTGATTCACAGTTTTTAAATATGACTCAAAATGCATATTTTTATCGTGCAATCTCTATGCTAATGTCTTGTCAATAATAAAAATAAGATAATTTAAATATGCGTGTTTGTGCATATTTCAGATAACGGAGAGAGAAAAAAATGACAGTTGGAAAAGAATGGACGGAGCAGTCTATTCAGCGAATCATTGATGGGCTTGAGCACAAGCCTGGTGCGATGCTACCCATCTTGCATGCCATTCAGAATGAAATTGGTTATATCCCTGAAAAGGCTGTTGCGCAAATTGCTGAGTCCTTATTGCAAACACGTGCAGAAGTTCATGGGGTGATCAGTTTTTATCACCACTTCAGAACGACACCTCCTGGCAAACATACAATAGAAATATGTCGTGCCGAGGCCTGTCAGGCGATGGGGTGTCGGTCCCTGGAAGCACATGCCAAACAATCCCTTGGTATTGATTACCACCAAACTACGGCGAACAGACAGTTCTCATTAGAGCCAGTTTATTGTTTAGGTAACTGTGCTACCGGCCCATCTATAAGAATTGATGATGATATTCACGGTCGTGTCAGCCTGGATCGGTTTGATGAATTAGTGGCTTCCCATCAGCAAGACATGAAGGAGGTCGGCTAATGAGTCAGCGTATTTATATCCCTTGCGACACAACCGCACTCTCCTTGGGAGCCGATCAAATAGCTGAAGCTGTTCAGCAAGAAATTGAACAACGCGACCTGGACGCGACAATTGTGCGAAATGGCAGCCGTGGCATGCTCTGGCTTGAACCGCTTGTTGAAGTAGATACTGCACAAGGTCGGGTTGGTTATGGTGCAGTTAGTGCTCAGCAAGTATCAGCGTTATTTGATGCTGGCATGCTCGATGGTAATCAACAGCACGAGAGTTGCATCGGTCTGGTTGAAGAGCATCCCTTCCTTAAAAAACAGCAAAGACTAACCTTTGCCCGTTCTGGCATTACCGATCCCATTTCCATCGAAGACTACATTGCGCTGGACGGCTTTAACGGCCTAAAAAATGCCATCGCAATGCAACCTCAGAATATTGTTGATGAAGTTAAAACCTCAGGCCTGCGTGGTCGTGGTGGTGCCGCTTTCCCTACAGGGATTAAGTGGCAAACCGTTTTAGATACCCCATCTGAACAAAAATATATTGTCTGTAACGCCGATGAAGGTGACTCGGGCACCTTTGCCGATCGTCTGGTGATGGAATGCGATCCTTTCATGCTGATTGAAGGCATGACCATTTCTGGTCTGGCGGTACACGCAACACAGGGTTACATCTATCTTCGTTCTGAATACCCAGTAGCCCATAAATTATTGAACGAAGCGATCGAACGTGCTTATAAAGCCGGATATCTGGGTGAAGACATTCTCGGCTCGGGCAAACGATTTGATTTAGAGGTGCGACTGGGTGCAGGCGCTTATATCTGTGGTGAAGAGACTTCTTTATTAGACAGCCTCGAAGGCAAACGTGGTCTAGTCAGAGCCAAGCCACCATTGCCAGCAATTGTCGGTCTATTCGGACAACCGACAGTAGTGAATAACGTACTTTCATTTGCTGCTGTGCCTTACATTTTGGATAAAGGTGGTCAGTCTTATGCTGACTATGGCATGGGACGCTCTCGCGGCACATTACCTTTGCAACTGGCAGGTAATGTAAAACAAGGAGGGCTGGTTGAACTGGCTTTCGGTATCAGTCTGCGTGAATTAATGGAAGATTTTGGCGGTGGTACGCTGACCGGTAAACCATTGAAAGCGGTTCAAGTCGGTGGGCCATTAGGCGCTTATCTACCAGCAAGCCAATGGGATACACCTGTTGATTATGAAGAGTTCGCTGCCGTTGGTGCCGTATTAGGACATGGTGGTGTCGTGATGTTTGACGAAACCGTGGATATGGGAGAACAAGCTCGTTTTTCAATGGAATTTTGTAAAGTCGAGTCTTGTGGCAAATGTACGCCATGTCGAATCGGCTCCACACGTGGTGTAGAAGTGATTGACCGCATACGCAGTGGTGAAAATGCTAACGCGAATTGGGTCTTACTCGAAGACCTGTGCGAAACCATGATAGACGGCTCTCTTTGCGCTATGGGAGGAATGACACCATTCCCTGTCCAGAGCGTGATGAAATATTTCCCAGAAGAACTCAGCGCAGCGCGCTAGGAGTGACGACATGAGAATTGAAACATTTAATCCAAATAAAGACTACGGTACACCAGCTCGTGTATCGGAGACCTTAGTAACAGTAGAAATTGATGGCGTGGAAATCACGGTTCCAGAAGGAACGTCAGTGATGCGTGCCGCCTCATTAGCGAATATCAATATTCCAAAATTATGTGCCACCGACAATCTGGAATCCTTTGGTTCCTGTCGTTTATGTGCTGTTCAGATTGAAGGACGACGTGGCTATCCGGCTTCATGTACAACAACTGTTGATGAAGGCATGAAAGTCACCACGCAAAACAGCAAGTTAGCGAAATTACGCAGAAATGTGATGGAGCTGTACATCTCGGACCATCCTCTAGATTGTTTGACTTGCCCTGCCAACGGTAACTGTGAACTACAGGACATGGCCGGTGATGTAGGGCTGCGTGAAGTACGTTATGGCTATCAGGGTGAAAACCATCTGGATAGTGAAAAAGACAATTCCAATCCGTATTTCAGCTTCGATCCAAGCAAATGTATCGTTTGTTCACGTTGTGTACGTGCCTGTGAAGAAGTGCAGGGCACCTTCGCTTTAACCATTGATGGTCGTGGTTTTGATTCGAAAGTCGCAGCGGGTCAAGACGAAGACTTTATGGATTCAGAGTGTGTGTCTTGTGGTGCCTGTGTACAGGCATGCCCAACGTCCACCCTGATGGAGAAAAGTATCATCGAAATGGGGCAACCTGAACACAGTGTTGTCACTACATGTGCCTATTGCGGTGTCGGTTGCTCATTCAAAGCAGAAATGAAAGGCGATCAGGTTGTTCGCATGGTGCCTTATAAAGGCGGTGATGCAAACCATGGTCACTCTTGTGTGAAAGGCCGTTTTGCCTTTGGTTATGCGACACATAAAGACCGCATTAAAGCGCCAATGATTCGTGAGTCGATCACAGACCCTTGGCAGGAAGTCAGCTGGGAAGAAGCGATTAACTTTGCAGCGACGCGTTTAAAAGATATTCAAGCGAAATATGGTCGTGAAAGTGTCGGAGGTATTACCTCATCACGTTGTACTAATGAAGAAAGTTATCTGGTTCAAAAATTAGTTCGTGCGGCGTTTGGTAATAACAACACGGATACCTGTGCACGCGTATGTCACTCACCGACTGGTTATGGTTTGAAAGTCACCATGGGTGAATCTGCGGGTACGCAGAACTTCGATTCTGTGATGAAATCTGATGTCATTATGGTTATCGGTGCTAACCCAACAGATGCGCATCCGGTGTTTGGTTCATTAATGCGTCGTCGTCTGCGTGAAGGGGCTGATCTAATTGTGGCCGATCCACGTCATATTGATTTGCTAAAAACACCACATCTGAAAAAAGCACAGCATTTAGCCTTACGTCCTGGTTCTAACGTGGCATTGGTCAATGCAATTGCCCACGTTGTGGTGACCGAAGGACTGGAAGACAGAGCGTTTGTTGAAAAACGTTGTGATATGGAAAGCTATGAAAAATGGCGTGAATTCATTCGTGATGAACGTCATTCACCTGAAGCGGTTGAAGCAACAACAGGTGTTGCGGCAGACAAAGTGCGTCAAGCGGCCAGAACTTACGCAACAGCGAAGAACGGTGCGATTTACTACGGTCTTGGTGTCACCGAAAATAGCCAAGGTTCAACTATGGTCATGGGTATTGCTAATCTCGCCATGGCAACGGGTAATATCGGTCGTGAAGGTGTGGGTGTAAACCCATTACGTGGTCAGAATAATGTGCAAGGTTCATGTGATATGGGCTCGTTCCCACATGAGCTGCCAGGTTATCAGCACGTTTCAGATGACACAGCACGCACACACTTCGAATCAGTCTGGGGTGTGAAACTGGATAATGAGCCAGGCCTGCGTATTCCAAACATGTTTGATTCAGCCATTGCTGGCGAATTTAAAGCCTTATATGTTCAGGGTGAGGATATTGCTCAGTCTGACCCTGGCACACAACATGTTGAAAAAGCCTTACGTTCTTTAGAGTGCTTGATTGTTCAGGATCTGTTCCTGAATGAAACAGCCAAGTTTGCTCATGTGTTATTGCCGGGGTCTTCATTCCTGGAGAAAAACGGTACATTCACTAACGCGGAGCGTCGTATCAACCGTGTACGTAAAGTGATGCCAGCATTAGCCGGTAAGGAAGACTGGGAAATCACAGTCGATTTATCGAATGCTCTCGGTTATCCAATGCATTACAACCATCCATCAGAAATTATGGATGAAATTGCCTCGCTGACACCGACCTTTACCGGTGTGAACTATGATCGTCTTGACGAGTTGGGCAGTATTCAATGGCCATGTAATGATGAAAATCCAGTTGGCATGCCAACCATGCATGTGGATGACTTCCCGATTGGTAAAGGTCGTTTCAGTGTTACAGAGTATGTAGCAACGGATGAACGTACTAACAGTCGTTTCCCATTATTACTGACGACAGGCCGTATCTTGTCTCAATACAACGTGGGTGCTCAAACTCGTCGTACAGAGAATCAGGCATGGCACGATGAGGATGTGTTAGATATTCACCCATCTGATGCGGAGTTACGTGGTATTAAGGAAAACGATTGGTTAGGTATCACCAGCCGGGCCGGACAAACGGTATTGCGTGCTCGTATTACCGATAAAGTCCTACCGGGCGTCGTGTACACCACATTTCATCATCCTGGAAGTGGTGCCAACGTCATTACCACTGACAACTCTGACTGGGCGACCAACTGTCCTGAGTATAAAGTGACAGCTGTTCAGGTTGAGAGAGTCAGCCAACCTTCAGAGTGGCAGCAAAACTTCAAATCATTTGAAGCGTTGCAGATGAAACTACTGAAAGGGGCAGACACCGCTCATTCAGAGGTAGAAGCTGAGTAATGACAGGCGTTGATAAAACGACAGTTGATGTTGAGGTAGCCGTTCATAAAGATGAATCGGCTACCCAATATCAGCATGACGATATTGCTGTTGAAACACCTGTTGCTCTGGTTTACAACACGATCTCTCATGCGGTGATGATGGCGACACCGTCCGATTTAGCTGATTTTGCTCTGGGGTTTAGTTTGACCGAGGATATTGTGGATAACGCCGAACAGGTGAGCCATATTCATGTGCAGTCAAACAGTAATGGCATCAGCGTTCGTTTGATGATTGATGATGAAAAGTTTGACGCCTTACGTGAACGTCGACGCAGCTTAGTCGGCCGAACTGGCTGTGGTTTATGTGGTGTTGAATCACTCAAACAAGCCATCCGACCTATTCAGCCTGTTCAGTCGGTGCAAGTTACGGATGATGTGATTCAGGTTGGATTGAATAACATCAAACAACATCAACAGCTGCAACAAGTGACAGGGGCAACTCATGCTGCTGCCTGGTGTGATCTTGAAGGTACTATCATACTGACAAGAGAAGATGTCGGCCGACACAATGCACTGGATAAATTAATCGGTGCACATGTTAAAGCCGGCTTATCACCACACGAAGGCTTTGTATTGGTCACCAGTCGTGCCAGCTATGAGATGGTACAAAAAGCAGCCAGTGCCGGTTTTGGTTGTCTGGTAGCGGTCTCGGCACCCACGTCACTTGCAATTGAGCAAGCCCAGCAGGTTGGTTTGAAACTGGTTGGTTTTGCTCGCTCTGGTCGTCATGTCATTTATCACGATCCGTTTACTCAACATGATCACGAAACAGCCCGCAGGGCAATGTAAGGAAAGTAACAAAATGAGTCATAGTCCGGTTGAAACTTTGATCAAAATGATTAACCAAATCGCGGCAAACAATCGCGCTTATGAAGACAAAGAGGCAGCAGAACGTGTTGCCAGTCATATCAAACGCTTTTGGGCCAGAAAAATGAAAGAAGATTTAGTGGAATATCTGGATGCCGGTGGCGCTGAGCTTGATCCCATCGCGAAAGACGCGGCAGAGCAGGTGAAAAGTGGTATGCAACAAGCCGCTGCTACCAAGCAAGCTGTCTGATTGAACTTATATCTTAAACATCAATATAAGGCCGTTATGGCCTTATATTTTATGTAGCGCTCTTATTCCTGTGTAATAGCGGCTGGCTGGCGGTTTTCATCAATATGCACATAGACAATGTCAGCTTCCGCCACCTTCATTGTTGTTTCTTTTTTCCATCACGACGTTCACTTAATACTGTCAACTTCACCGTAATAGAAGATGTGCCAATACGCATGGTATCCACATAAATACTGACAATATCAGCAACCAACACAGGCGCAATAAACTGAAAATTATTGACGGCAACAGTCACAACCCGGCCGCCGGCAATTCGATGAGCGTAAATCCCTCCGGCGATATCACATTGCGACATTAACCAACCACCAAAAATATCACCAGCGATATTCACATCACTGGGCTTGGCCATAATCCGTAAAACTGCATGTTTATCTTGTGGTAATTCCATTGCCAATCCTTAAACGAAAAATGATTTTTATTGAGTGTTGTTATAATAAAAATACAAGGACTTCTCATGTATAGTGACTTTTACTTAGCATAGTAAATGGAGCGGATGATGAAATTAAGACAGCTTTGTATCGTCGTTATTTTCAGTTTAGTAGCTGTCCAAGCTCATGCTGAAGATAATCAATGGCCAGTGTTTGGTGGTAATCAATGGCATCAAAGACATTCACCGCTCACACAAATCAATCAAGATACGATCCAGAATTTACAACCAGCATGGCAATATCAAAGTGGTGTTAAAGCCACTTTTCAGGCAACGCCGATTGTCAAAGATAAAGTCATGTATTTGTCCTTACCGTTTAACGACGTGGTGGCATTAGATGCCAAAACCGGACAACAAATATGGCGTTACCATCATGAACGAATCACATCGCGGGAAATGTGTTGTGGTCCCGCTAATCGTGGTGTTGCTGTTGATGAGTCTCGTGTTTATATGGGCACAGTAGATGGTCGATTAATTGCGTTAGATCGCCAAACTGGCAAGCTTGCCTGGGACAGAGATGTCACGATGGGCGAGAGTGGTATTCAGGAAGATATTAATACGCTGGGAGATGAGACTAAAGGCACAGTATCGGGTAAGTCTGGTGCCGGTATCAACATGGCACCCATGGTGTACAAAGGCCAGGTCATTATTGGAATAACTGGTGTCGGTTATGGCTTGCATATTGACTCGCCAGACGTTAATGCACCATTAGGTGCTGTGGTGGGCATTGCTGGTGAGTATGGACGCAGAGGATTTCTCGCTGCCTATGATGCTGATACCGGAAGTCCTTTGTGGCAGTTCGATACTATTCCCGAACGCAATTGGGAAGGGGAGTTTGTTACTACCACGCCTGCAGGAGAAACCTTACCCAGAGATATCAACAAAGAAAAAGCCATGCTGGCAGCACATCCAGATGCGTGGCGTTATGGTGGTGGCTCTGCCTGGAGCACGCCAGCCATAGATGTCGATACGGATACGCTGTTTTTTGGCACCGGTAATCCATCCCCACAGATGGAAGATTCATCACGACCTGGAGATAATCTCTACACATCCTCTATCGTCGCCTTAGATGCCATGACAGGTAAAGTGAAATGGTATTTTCAACAAGTCCCCCATGATCTATGGGGATATGATGTGGCCAGTCCTCCGGTATTATTGACTGTAGACAAGGGTGGCAAACAGATTAAAGCGTTGGGTCAGGCGGGAAAAACTGGCTGGTTTTATGTGTTGAACCGCAATACCGGCAAGCTGTTATTCAGAAGCGAAGCTTATGTACCGCAGCAGAATATGTTCAAACTGCCTAGTGAAGAGGGTACGGTTATCTACCCAGGTGTGCTTGGCGGCTCGAATTGGTCACCTGTTTCGGTTGACCAACAACGTGGACTCGCTTTTATCGCTGGTATTCACTGGCCCATAAGTTATCGCTTGCATCAAATGGATGCTAGCGATGGTGAGTCTGGGGTGAAATATTCGTCTATGTCGCCTATGAATGATGTTGAGCACTATGGCCTATTAACGGCCATGGATATCAATACTGGCCAAATTCTGTGGCAGCACAAAACACCAAATCCATTATTAGGTGGTGTGCTCAGCACGGCTGCCGGTCTCGTTTTTACTGGTGAAGGCGATGGTCGGTTATTAGCCTTTGATGCCGTCTCAGGTGAATTCTTATGGCAAGGTTACTCTGAAGCCGGTGTGAACGCCCCACCTATCAGTTATGAGATTGATGGCAAGCAGTATATTGCCGTTGCCAGTGGTGGCAATAAATTATTCGGATATACAACGGGTGATTATATGAAAGTATGGGCTTTAAAGGATTAGTGTGTCAGCGAGTTAACAGCTCGCAGCAATATTAAAAAACGGTTAAGTCTTTTTTAAGACTTGTTCACCATACTCCATCTCATTCCACATGACGTAGGTGATGAGATGACAACAGAGTCGAAAACAGACCTTGAGTTTTCAGGTAAATACGATGATACACACGCGAGAGCGTATTTTGAAAAACATCAGGATGGTTTATGGCGTCAATTATCTAATTGGCGTGATCACCAAGTGGCAAGAAAAGCCCTGAGCTTAGCGGGTGAGCCCCAGACTGTATTAGACGTACCTTGCGGAACGGGACGTTTCTGGTCTTTATTGTGCGAACAGCCACAACGTCAGATTTTTGCCAGTGATTACAGTCAGCATATGATCAATACTGGCATGCGCTATCGTGATAAAGCCATTACCGATCGGGTCGAAACCTTCCAATCATCGGCATTTAGTTTAGATGTGCCTGATAATTTCGTAGAAAATATTTTCTGTATTCGTCTTATTCATCACATTGGTGATGCACAAGATCGACTGGCATTGCTAAAAGAGTTTCACCGGGTCACGCAAAAAACCGTGATTATCTCGCTTTGGGTGGATGGCAACTTTAAAGCCTGGCGTCGTAAAAAGCTGGAGAAAAAACGCCATGCAAGAGATTACCAAAACCGTTTTGTGATTAATCAGCAAACGATTGAAGGTGAATTCCACCAGAGTGGTTTTAAGGTAAAAGCCGCTATCGACTTTTTACCCAAATATGCCATGTGGCGTACTTATATCCTTGAAAAGCAAGACTCTGTATTGGCTTAACGAATTTGTCTGGCGCGAACAGAGCGGCCTTTCACTTTGCCTTTAGCTAAGTAATTCATGGCTTGTCTAAGGGCACTTTGTTCAACGGCCACATAGCTAGACATATCGCGAATATCAATTTTGCCTATTTGCTGACCATTTAAACCGGCATCACCCGTCAACGCACCTAAAATATCACCCGGACGAATTTTATTTTTACGACCACTATCCAGTTGGATGGTGGTCATCTTGCCTTGTAGTGTGAAGCCTGAGTCTGGCTTGAGTTTAGATATGTTGCCGTAATTCACCGGTTCGGACTTATAGTTTTCGATGGCGACAACACGTGGCGCATCAGCGGGTGTGACAATACTCATTGCCATGCCTTTTTCACCGGCACGACCCGTACGTCCGATACGATGCACATACACTTCCGGATCACGTGGTAATTCATAGTTAATCACCATTTCCAGAGCGGCGATATCCAGACCTCTGGCCGCAACATCGGTCGCCACCAACACCGGGCAACTGTTATTCGTAAAGCGAATCAATGCCTGATCACGATCCCGTTGTTCAAGATCACCATGAATGGCTGCCGATTGTATCTGTTGACTGGATAACCACTGGGCTACTTCATCACACTGCTTTTTGGTATGACAGAAGATGACAGCATTATTTGGTTTGTAGTGTTGAATCAGCTTGATTAATGCTTGATCGCGTTCATTTTTATTAACATCAAAAAACAGTTGTTCAATGATGTCTTGTTTATGTTCTGAGGTAACTTTGACCGAAACCGGTGACGTTTGGATGGATTCACTCATCTGCTGAATCGTATCTGGGTAGGTAGCAGAGAACAGGGCAGTCTGACGTGATGACGGTGTTTGATCAATGATGTGGTGAATGACTTCTGCAAAGCCCATATCCAACATACGATCAGCCTCGTCGAGAACCAGTACTTTTAATTGATCTAACTTTAAACAGTTTTTGGTATGTAAGTCATTCACTCGTCCCGGTGTGCCGACCACGATATGTGAGCCGTGCTCTAATGACGCAATTTGTGGGCCGATAGGTTTACCACCGCATAAGGTAGTGACTTTAATATTCGGCATGAAACGCGCTAACTTTCTTAATTCGGTAGTGATTTGTTCTGCCAGCTCTCGGGTTGGGCTTAATATTAATGCCTGCACCCCAAAGAAACGCGGATTGATGCTATTTAATACGCTGATACCAAACGCCGCCGTTTTACCACTACCAGTTTTCGCCTGGGCGACCACATCCCGGCCTTTTAATAACCAGGGTAATGTTTCTGCCTGAATGGCTGTCATGCTGTCATAACCTAATGAGGTTAAGGCATCCAGTTGCGGCTGAGATAAGGGGAGGGATGAAAAAGCAGTATCTGACATAGGAACTCAATTAATAATCACGAATATGCGTGATGGCTGTTCAGCGGATATGAAAGTAAGACCTAGCGTGGTTCCGCAATCAAGACTGAACTTCTTAAAGGGAGAGAGATAAACTCAGGGAGCTATAGTCCTTTGAATATAGGAAAGAATTATACCTTGCTCATCCGTGCAAAGCGACATAACACTTCGTCTTCATCTCAGAAAGGTGTTAAGGATTTTGTTCAGCGAGTTTTTCAGCTAATGATAATAAGGTCGTGGTCTGTTTTTTAATCAGTTCAGAAATATCGGGATCGAGCTGTTTCAACCATCTTTCCGGAATCGCTCCCACACCATATTTCGCGCCTGCCAGCATACCGGCGAGAGCACCGACGGTATTCGCATCTCCCCCATATTCACCGTCTTAGTGATACAGTCTTCCAGACTATCGGTCGTGTGAAAAAAGTGCAGCACGGTTTGTATCGTATCAACGATATAGCCAGAGCTATGACCAGGATAAGGTGAGAAAGCAAACTGGGGCTCTTTTTCAATGAATTCAGCAATCTTTTCTTCAGCCAAATCAGTTTCTTGGCGAATTAAGTGTTTTACCAAATAGCCCAGCATCTGACTGGCTCGGTCAGAAAGGCTATTGTGATGAGTAAAGTGATTTTGTTCACACAGCCAGCTCTCAAACGCCTCATCCTGATATAGACAAATCAAAGCCAGAGGTAATATACGACTACAGGCACCATTACCCGCATCGTGATCATCATAAGGTGCCATCAAGTCACCGGTATTTTTATAACGACGGATACCGCGCAGTACCGCCTCGCTGATATCAGTTGGATGTTTACTCAGCCAGACCACAAAGTAATCAGCCACCACTTTAATATCCCAGCCTTGAGCATCAATAATGGCCTGACTGAGTGTGAGAGTCATCTCGGTAGCATCCGTCACATGACCCTGTGGTAAACCTAACCAGCCACCACCGGTAATATCTTTGTGCAGGCCATAAGTCTCGTGAATTTGTTCCGGGGTCATAAATTCTAAGGTGGCACCCAGCGCATCACCACAGGCAAAACCAAGATAGGCGCCTAAGGCTCTTTCGTAGAGAGAAGATGCGGTTATGGTTGTATCTGAGTTCATTGCTATTGAGCCTCAATTATCCATTGTCGAGTAGGTCTGAACATTTATGTGTTCCAGAAAACTGTCGGCAATGATAAAACTGAGCATCCACCGTCACATTGATCCTGATCATGAATGGTGTAAACCGAATGGTATTTATTTAAGTGGAAAGGGCTGAATAGTCAGAAATACAGTATTTTTTATTCAATAATCGCAGCGGATTTAATTTGTGCCCAGACCTCATCACCGACAGAGACACCAAGGTGATGAAATGAACGCGAGGTAAGACGACACAGTAAATAGTTCGTACCAACTTTGAGTCGAACTAATAAGATAGCTGGGTGAACGCCTTGACTGACTTCTTCGATACGAGCACGTAAGGTATTGGCAATACTGGAATCTTCATCAGGCGATAGGGTGAGGCTAACATCCCGTGCCAGCACTTGCAGACGCACATGACTACCGATAACAAAGTTCATATCTCTTACCCACATCTTGCCGCCATCAAACGCGGCTTCTGCAAGATGCCATTCGCTCTGGAGCTGCTCAATCTTAGCTTCAATAATCACACTGGCCTGTTCGTCCAGTTGTGACGATAAATCCAGTCGGGAAAGGGTGTGATTAAGTGCACCTGAAGCCTCAACCTGGCCTTCTTTCAGCAATACAATATGATCGGCTAATCGTGCGACTTCTGTAGGGGAGTGGCTGACATAAATCACCGGCATTTTTAAGGTGTCATGCAGCTTTTCTAAAAAGGTAGAAACTCACGTTTTCTGGCTACATCGAGAGCGGCTAATGGTTCATCCATTAATAATAGTTTTGGGTTCACTGCCAGACTTCGGGCAATGGCGACCCGTTGCTTTTCACCGCCTGATAATTTGGCCGGTTTACGATCCAGTAAATGTTCAATGCCTAATAAAGCAATGGTTTTATCCAGAGGAAAATCAGTATTGCTTTGTTTTCTGCGTTTAAAAGCATAATTCAAATTGGCCATCACACTCAGATGAGGGAATAACGTTGACTCCTGAAACACATAAGCAATTGGGCGCTGGTGGGGCGGGACAAAGGTGTTGTCATCCTGCCAGACATCGCCATTAAACACGAACTTGCCCTTGGCTTTTTCCAAACCCGCCATACAACGCAGAATGGTGGATTTACCCGAACCAGACGGGCCAAACAAAGCGGTGACACCCTGAGCGGGTATGCTCAAGTTAACATCCAGCGTAAAGCCCGGATGTTGAAGATAAAAGCGGGTTTCGATGCCAGACTTGCTCATGCGAGTTTTCTTTTATTGGGGTTAAACAGGTAGAGCAATAACAAGGTGACAAATGAAAACGCAATCATAATCGCCGATAGCTCCCAAGCCTGGTCATATTCTAAGGCTTCGACGTAATCATATATCTGCACAGAGACGACACGAGTGACATCAGGAATATTGCCACCAATCATTAACACCACACCAAACTCACCGACTGTATGAGCAAAGCCCAGAATGCCACCGGTTAAGAATCCAGGCATGGCTAGAGGCAAGGCAATAGTGAGAAATCGATCTAAGGGACTGGCACCTAGCGTGGCAGCGGCTTCCAGATAATGCTCATTAATATTTTCAAAAGCTAGCTGTATCGGTTGCACGACAAAAGGCAGGGAATAAAAAATAGACGCAATCACCAGCCCGCTAAAGGTAAAAGGCAAAGTGCCCAAGCCAAGCGCTTGAGTTAATTGACCCACCGGACCTTCAGGCCCCATCGCCACTAATAAATAAAAGCCAATAACAGATGGCGGTAAGACAATCGGCATTGCTACCAGTGCTTCAATAGCGACTTTAGCTCGACAGCGGGTGCGAGCTAGCCACCACGCGATAGGTGTGCTGATCAGCAACAGCAAAACGGTCACAATACTGGCCAGTTTTGCCGTGAGTAAGATGGCAGCTAGATTCGCGTCGCTAAACATAATGCTTTACGTTATTCCGTGTTCAATGTGAATAACCATAGGATTCGATAATCGCCAGGGCTTTGTCAGATTTAAGATAGTCGAGCAGGGCTTTTGCCGCATCATTGTGTTCCGCTTTTTTAAGTAATACCGCATCCTGACGAATAGGTGAGTAGAGGTCTTTGGGCACAATCCAGCCCGAGCCGGAACTTAGCTTGCCTTGTTTCATCACTTGCGATAAAGCCACAAAACCTACTTGGGCATTATGTGTAGCGACAAATTGATAGGCTTGGGCAATGTTTTCTCCCATCACAATTTTGTTGGCGACATCATCATAAACACCCAGATTATTTAATGTTTCAACAGCAGCCAAGCCATAAGGCGCAAGCTTAGGATTAGCTAAAGACAGATGTTTAAATTGACCTGTTTTCAACACATCTGGACTCTGGCTATCGACAAAATCTGCTTTGGGCGACCATAAAATCAATGCGCCCTGAGCATAGGTAAAACGATTGTCTTTAATGCTGAGCCCATCTTGTTCAAGGGCGAGAGGTTTAGCCGTATCGGCTGAAAGAAACACATCAAAAGGGGCGCCATTTTTTATCTGGGCAAAGAACTTACCGGATGAAGCAAAAGACAGCACCGTGTTATTACCCGTCTCTTTATCAAAGGCAGCCGCAATTTCCTGCATGGGTTCAGTGAAATTAGCGGCGACTGCCACCATCACGGTTTGCGCCTGAACGCTGCTGATAGCAAATAAACAGAAAAGGGCGGTGAACAGTTTTTGTAATGTCGTCATTGTGAAGTCTCAGTATTAATTCGCCACAGCAAGGATCACGTTGGATGCTTTAATTAACGCCGTGACTTGTGTGTCAGGTTTAAGGTCCAATTCTTGAGCGCTGTCATTGGTGATGGTGGCAGCCAGTGTTTTGCCACCGTTAAGTTCAATAATCACTTCTGTATTGATAGCGCCTTCATGGCAACGTGCCACTTTGCCAGTGAGTTTATTGCGAGCACTGGTTTTTAGCTGATGCTCTAAGGTCAAAATCACCCATGAAGCCTTAATCATCGCGTAGGCTTCTGTTCCTTGTTTAAGCTCAAGATGCTCAAGACTATCCGACGTGATATTGGCAACAATTTCATCATCACCACCGATATCCAAAATCACTTCGTTTGAAATTTCACCTTGTTTGATCGTTTTTACTTTGCCAAGAAACTGATTGCGGGCGCTGGTTTTCAAGTCAAATCTCCTGATGAGCTGATAATAAGCATCAAAGTCATCTACCACGTTATTTAATTGTTGCAGAACACGTTCACGTTCTTCATCAAGCCGACGATACGTGCTGACCAAACGACGTCCATGGTCGGTCAACCTGGCTCCACCACCATCACGACCCCCTTTGCGTCTTTCCACCAAAGGGCTCTCAGTCATATTGTTAATGGCTTCAACAGCATCCCAGGCGGTTTTATAGGTCATACCTAAGGCTGTGGCCGCGGCGCGAATTGATCCTGTGACATCAATCTGTTCGAGCAATGCCATATGATCGTATTTACGACCACGACTGAATAAAGCCGATTTAGTGTCTGCATGTTGCTCAGTCATTTGGTTTTTATTGTCTCTAAATACCGATAGTAGGTATAACTATATATCGGTATGAGCAACAGTACAATCTCAGCTTTAATGCATCGTGTGATTTGTAATAGGTTCAGGAGAGAGAACTAAAAATGATGTGGTTCTCTACAATAGTGCAGAAAGTAATGACTGATACATTATCAGCACGCTGGAGTGGGAAGCCTTCCATCAATGGATGGAATTTGAAGTGTTTGAAAAAATGATTATTGCTTAGCTTAAGCGAGTTAGCACCAGATTTTTATCATCCAATGCTTATGAGTGTTGCTTAGCAATAAAAACTATGAAATATTGACCTAATATCAATTGATTGCACTGCGATTTAAATCTCAGTTCGTAAAGGACTTAAAGGAATATAGAAATGGAACATTCAAAATGAATATCACTTTTTCTCAGAGAAATATTCTTTTCCAAGAGAGTCAAAGTATGACTCTATTTTCCAAAAAAATGAAAGTCGTTTCTTTTTAATCAAATGCTTAGCGTTTTTTTAATGGAGTCATGAAGCGACTTCTTTAATATCTATTATGAAGCCAGAGGCTTCATAAAACATGATGTTATATTTTCGGAGAGTACGATGAGTTTTCAAATTTATTCGAGTGATTTTCTCCCTGGTCACGGCATCCCGGTATTGGTAGTAACTGAGCCTGTGCTTGCTGGAGACGGGGCGCGGTTTGTGGCGGAGTGCCATGCTTTCTTTTGCGGGGAACCAGAGTCATACGCCTTGTTCACTGCTAGCTTCAAGCAGGAAGAAAAGTCATGTATCGACGGTGAGGAAGTGAGTGCAGCTGCAAAGCAAAGCGGCGAGTTTCATCTATACAACTATCTTGCAGAGAAAAGCAACGTCCGGTACCAAGCCATTCTTGCCGGATTCGGTGGAAGATTTTCTCCGTCTGAGAACAAACTATTATTACAGCTTCATATGAGGAACTTTCTTTCATCATATGTGGAATCAAAAATTGAGAGTCACACGAGCGACAGTGAGCTCAAATGCCATATCCAAATGGTATCTAGGCTTTCTCGTGTAACCACTGAGAAGAAAATATAAAAAAGCAATTAAATTCGCTCCCTGCGGTCGCCGGACGCTCGTTCCCCGCGCCGCTTATTGCGGGATTTTATTGCCCGCAAATTTAAGTCAATACTATGAATAAAGAAGGTGAAAATTGAACTTCTCGAAAATACAAGAACAGCTAGACAACAATAGAAGATCTGTTGCTTTTGATAGCTATGACATAACGTTGAAGCAGCTATACGATATGGTCTTGGAAGGAATGGTTGATATAGCCCCCGAATATCAGCGTCATTTTGTCTGGGATAGCTCAAGACAGTCAGCTCTAATTGAATCTTTATTCCTTGGAATTCCAATCCCAAGCCTATTCATGGCAACCAATCGAGATGCATCATGGGAAGTTATTGATGGACTTCAAAGGCTCTCTACAATATTGAATTTCATTGGTACCAAGGATGAATTACAAGACCTAAATATCAAGCATCAAAAGCTTAAGCTCTCAGGTCTTGAAAAACTAGAATCCATGAATGGTCTGTACTATGAGGATTTACCGAAATCTATGCAGTTCATGCTTCAGACTAGACCGCTAAGGGTAACAGTATTGAATGACCGTAGTGATTTCAATGTTAGATACGACCTGTTTGAACGACTTAATACAGGAGGTGTCACTCTACATGAACAAGAAATACGAAACTGTGTTTATATCGGTGAGTTTAATGACTTTTTGAAAGAGTTATCGGTTAACCAAGATTTTCGTGCTGTCGTAAAAATGACAGAAAATGCTGAACGCCTTGGAAGTTATGAGGAATTAGTTTTGCGGTTCTTTGCCTATCATGATGATCAGGAGCAGTTTGTTCACAGTGTTAAAGAGTTCCTAAATGATTTTATGGAGAAAAAAACTAACAGCTTCAAGGATAAGAAGCGACTTCGTGAATTATTTGTCAAAACATTTAAGGCGCTGAATGATAATCTCCCTGAAGGCATCGTGCGAGGTGCTAGAAAAAACGTGACACCGATTGTTTTATACGAGGCAATTTCGGTTGGATGCGCAAAAGCTATTAATAGTGGAAACCAATTTGATCTGAGTCATTTGCAAGATCTGCTCAATGACGGGGAACTTAAGAAATGTACGACTGGTGCTACTAACAGCAAAAAGATGTTAAATAAGCGAATTAGGATAGTAAAGGACAGGCTGTTAAATGCCGTTTAGCATAATACGAGCAAATTCAAGAGAACGATTCGGTGAGGTCTTTATAAACCTAGCATTTATCGAAGAAAATGAAGGAAGTCGCGAGTCCTCAGTTGAGATTAAGATACTTAGAGGATTATTCTACGTACACTTATATTCAGCTTTAGAAAAAGCTATAAATGAAACAATTGAGCAAACTATTCTCTTAGTCAAACAGGATAGTGTGAAAAATAAACATTACGACGCAGCTTTTAATGTCATATCACTCAACTCAAAAATGCAGTCTTTCAAACACTGCAGTAACAAAAATTACTTTTCCAAATCAACAGAGGTTTTTGAAGGAGTGATTTCTGATGAAGTCTTTGAGTTAAGTAATACCGTTTTTTCAGAGAGTCTTCAGAACGTTTGGTACAAAACAATCCAAGACACTCTCCGAAGTTTTGGGTTGGAGCCTATTAATATTGACCCGCGAGTAAGATTGACTATCGATGAATTAGTGGACAAGAGAAATGCAGTGGCACATGGGCGTGAAACCCCCGTTTCTGTTGGTGAAAGACATCGATCAGACACTTTGCGGAAGAAAGCTCAAGAGATTCAGTTAGTGGTAGAGCAGTTTCTGTCTGTGTTTGAAGACTATGTAGTCAACAAAAAGTATATTAGTAGGCAGTATATTAATGAGTACCTGCGGGCTTAAAAATCTTCTTACAAAAGAGTCAATCAGAGAACCAAGGTATCAGCCAACTTGATCTAAGCGCTCTAACGGGCGCGTGAACCGGGTGTTACAAGGCAAAATGAAGAACGTATTAATTCCAACCATTGGCTTTCTTATCGGGAATCAATAGGGTCAGAGTGTTTGATTTTCAGTGCTTTAGTTGAAAGTAATCTGCGTATTTTTTTGAACGGTGATGTTAAGTCGTTTCGCCATGCGGACAAGGTTCGAGCGATCTATCTGTAACTGTTTGGCGGCCATTGCCCAGTTACCATCAGCTTGTTGTAATGTGTGTGCAATGACTCTTTTCTGAAAGGCTTCCGTCGCTGCTTTTAAACTCATATGGGGCAGACTGTTAACTGGGTTAGTATCCAGCTCAGGTAAGTTGCCTACGGGTTTATCAGCTGTAATTTCAAGCAACTCTGATGTGAGTGACACAATCGCCTGATGAGGTGAAGCAGCTTTCGCTCTTAAAGCTGCTCGGCTGATTACATGTTCCAGTTCACGTACATTGCCAGGCCAGGAATAATTGAGCAGGCTGGTGTTGGCTTCTGAGGTTAATCGAAGCTGGCGGATATTCAATTGGCGACTGATGCGTTCGAGAAAATATCCGGCCAAAAGCAACACGTCTTCTCCACGATCTTTCAGGCTGGGCAGATGAATGGGATACACCATCAGACGATGGTAAAGATCGGAACGGAACTGCTCATTCTCAACTTCTTTTTCCAAATTCCTATTGGTGGCAGCAATAATGCGTACATCTACATGTTCGACTTTATCTTGACCGACTGGTTGAATCTCACCTGATTGCAAAACACGTAATAATTTACTTTGTGTGCTGAGTGGTAACTCACCTACCTCATCCAGAAACAGGGTGCCACCATTTGCCAGCTGAAACTTACCGGCGCGTGCTTTATCTGCACCGGTAAAGGCGCCTTTGGTGTGGCCGAATAACTCACTTTCAACCAGCGACTCTGGCAGGGACGCACAGTTCAAATACACCAGTGGAGCTGTTTTACGCTCTGAAAGTTGATGGATTTTCCTGGCAACCAGCTCTTTACCCACACCCGTTTCACCAGTGATCAGCACCGTAAAATTGGAGCCAGACACCAGCTCGATATTGTTTTTCAGCGTTTGCATCACTGGGCTTTGCCCAATAATCTCACCGCCGTCTTTTAATAAAGCTTCCTGGGTTAACTCTTTGACGACTTCCTGAGCATGATGCGCACTGAGTTCTAGCTTCTTGAACTCCAAGGCTGTTTTTAAGGTAGCAGCGGATAAGGCCGTGATTAATTCCAGGGTTTTTAGTTCAATCTCATCAAAAGCATATGGTTTAAAGCTATCTAAAGTGACAACACCAATAAGCTGATTGTCTGAATACAGTGGTAAGCCCATACAGGAATGAATCGGTAAGTTGCCTAGTTGAGATACCAGCAAGCCATCATAGGGATCGGGTAAGTCACAGTCGTTAGCAAATAACAGAGGTTTGTTTGAGTCACAAATGCGTTGCAACCTCGGGTGCTCTGCAAGTAAAAAGCGTCTGCCTAATACGTCTGATGATAAGCCTTGCATAGCGAGTGGTGTCAGCATGCCATCACGAAAGCCAAGTAACACCACCGCATCACAGGCAATGGCTTTTCGTATTGAACCTAACAGGCGATCAAACCGATCTCCGGTATTCAAACTATTGGCTAAGTCTAGGGCGACTTCGACTAAAAGGTGATGGCTGTTTAATGACATTAGGCTGTTCTTTTAATCAGGTTATAAATACATGAATAGGTCAATATGACTCTTTTTTACGTAGGTCATAAAGACACGGTTGATGAAGTATATCTGACTAAGTAATTGAATTATATAAGCAGGTTTATCTGGCATAGCTTCTGCAATATGTGAGTAGTAATACATAAAAACAGCATAGCGAGGACAATATGTTAGATACACACACTATCCAAATCGTGAAAAGCACGATTCCCATACTGGAAGGGGCAGGCACAACGGTCACTGATCATTTTTATCAGCGTATGTTTAATGCCAATCCAGAACTAAAAGATATCTTTAATTTAAGCAATCAAAAAAACGGTCGCCAGCAATTTGCATTGTTCAGTGCGGTGGCGTCTTATGCTAAATACATTGATAACCTGGGTGAGCTGGGCGAGTTGGTCGAGCGTATCGCACAGAAACACACCAGCTTTGATATTCAGCCTGAGCAATATCAGATTGTCGGTCATCACCTGATTGAAACCTTACGAGAGTTAGCGCCCGACGAGTTCACCGATGATGTGGCTGAAGCCTGGATAAAAGCCTATCAGTTATTGGCTACAGTATTAATTGACCGCGAAAAAGCGCTTTATCAAACTAGCAGAGAAGAACAGGGCGGCTGGACTGGACCAAGATCGTTTCAGGTCAAAGACAAAATCAAAGAGTCTGAGTTAGTGACCAGTTTTATTTTTGAACCGGTGGATGGACAGCCGATAAGACAGTATCAGCCGGGCCAGTATATTGCCGTCAGAGTGAAACCTGATAATGCCGAGAATGTTGAGATTCGCCAATATTCACTTTCAGATAAATATCATCCTGAGCATTACCGTATTAGTGTGAAACGTGAGCGTTCTCCTATAAAGGGCATGGTATCTAACCATCTGCATGATGCCGTGGAAGTGGGCGATACAGTCGAATTAATGCCACCGGCGGGCGCTTTCTTTTTAACCAAGCCTAGCCGACCGGTGATGTTGATTTCTGGCGGTGTTGGTTTAACGCCAATGATGTCTATGCTGGAGACTTTAGTCAGTGATGATGCTTACCAACACGATATCTTCTTTTTGCACACCTGCAAAAATGCTCAGCAACATTCATTCAAGCAGCGTTTAACGGCGTTGAAACAGACTCACACGAATCTGCATGATTTTTATTGGTATAGCGAAGAAACGAATGCCTCAGAAGATATTCATACGGGTTTGATGGATATCAACCTGCTCAGAGACAAAGTCGATTTTAATAATGTCGAGGTATATCTATGTGGGCCACTGGAGTTTATGCGCTTTGTGCGTTTGCAATTGCATGTGAATGGTGTGCCATCAGAACGCGTCCATTTTGAAACATTCGGACCACATGACGACATTATTTAACCCAAAGCAACAGCTGAGCCCGAAAGGGCTCGCTGTTTTTATCTTCTGGTAGCTGCTTATGTCTATAAAATCTTGTCGTGCATTTTTTTCATTGCCTGTGTTTGATCTGGCTTTCAGGCCATTGTTTTTACTGGCTAGTCTATTTGGCATCATCGCTTTGCTGTATTGGGGCGGTGTCTGGAATGGATGGGTAAATCCGAGTCAAGCTTTACCCGCCACACTCTGGCACGGTCATGAAATGATGTTTGGTTTTGTCGGTGCGGTGTTGGTTGGCTTTTTATTAACGGCCGTACAAACCTGGACAGGTTTACGCTCCATTCATGGTAAGCAATGTGCATTATTAGTAGGGTGTTGGCTCGTTGGGCGTATTGCGATGTGGCCAGGAGTCGGCTTGCCATCATGGTTAGTGATATTGCTGGATAGCAGTTTTTTTATATATGCCGGGCTGTTCTTGGCTAAGTTGATTTATCAAAAGAAACAAAAGCGTAATTATTTTGCAGTGGTGGTGTTGCTGCTACTGATCTTTACCAATATTCATTTTCATTTATCCAGTCAGGCTCAGCAGTTTGAAACCGTAAGCAACAGTCTTTATTCAGCCGTATTTCTGATTACGCTGATGATGGCAGTCATCGGTGGCCGTATTATTCCGATGTTTACAGCTAATGCGACACAGATTCCAGCCAGACCACGTTTGCTATGGCTGGACAGGGCAGCGTTGTTTTCTGTTTGGTTAATTGTGGCGGTGTTTTTCCTGCAATTGCAGGCATGGATATCAGATTATTTACTGGCGGTCATGTTAATGGTAGCAGCATGTCTCACAGCCATAAGGTGTGCCTGCTGGCGTTTTTTTACTACCTTATCACACCCTTTATTATGGTCATTACACCTGAGTTACTGGTGTATTCCTCTTGGCTTGTGTTTACTGGCTTACCATTATGCTGGGGGAAATGTGAGTATGAATGATGCCTTGCATGCCTTAACCATCGGCGGCATGGGCGGGCTTATTTTAAGCATGATCTCACGTGTCTCACTCGGTCATACCGGCAGACCGATTATCGCGTCTTCAAAGATTAAAGTCGCTTTTATCTGCGTGCTGATAGCCGGCTTAGTCAGAACGCTGATGTTTAGCGTGTTTTCAGCCAGTTTATTCAGTCTGTGGCTCAGTATTCTGCTATGGGTATTGGCGTACAGTATTTTTCTGTATCAATACACACCGATTTTATTATCTGAGAGAAAAGGTTGAGCTTGATAAAACCTGTCGCTATATGAGGATGATTTAAATAGGTATAATTTATGCCTATTTTGTATCCCGTGATTTTAAATTATGACGCATGCTTTAAAACAACTCATGCTATGGCTGGGGATTGAGAAAAACAGAACCAGCCATAGCGAAAAAGTGATCTCAGCATTCGGGGCAATGGTCGGTATTTTGGTGACCATCCTGATGACGAAGTGGCTGTCACAGCATATTTCGATAAGTGCGGGTTCAGAGTTATTGATCATTGCCTCATTTGGCGCCACCGCCGTATTGGTGTTTGCTGTTCCTCATGGTGCCTTATCACAACCATGGCAAGTGATTGCAGGCCATCTAATCTCTGCTGCTGTGGGTGTGACCTGTCAATATCTTCTTGGAGCAACACCACTGGCAGCCGCTATTGCCGTAGGTTTGGCGGTGGGGCTGATGTATTACACGCGCTGCATCCATCCACCCGGTGGCGCCACTGCATTAAATGCCGTTCTGGGCGGAGCAGGTATCACACAATTGGGCTACAGCTATCTGCTTTTCCCCGTGTTGAACAATGTCATCGCTATCCTGCTGGTGGCAATTATGTTTAATGCCTTATTTCACTGGCGACGCTATCCAGTGCATTTATCCAGACTTGTTACGGAACCTGTTCAATTAGAGGTGCCATCCGAAGACGTCTCTCTGACCACCGAAGATTTTAACGCTGCTATTCGTGAGCTGGATTCTTTCGTGGATTTAACCGAAGAAGGCTTGAGCGAACTCCTGGAAAAAGCCAAACAAAATGCCTTACTGCATATCGAGCATCCAGAAAAAATCAGCACAGGTAAGTTCTACAGCAATGGCAAAATTGGTCACACATGGGCCGTTCGCCGAGTCATAGACGAGGGCAAAGAAGGTAGTAAGAATGACGTGATTATTTACAAAAATGTAGCCGGTAATGACCTATACAACACCGGCATGCTGGAACGCGAAGCCTTCCGCCAATGGGCCAAATTTGAAGTCTACGAACAAAATGGTCGCTGGTTGAGGCTAAACTAGCGAACATTACATATTTATCACTCGATCCATCTGAATGTTGCCCAATAATTAAAACTATGGAATATTGACCTAATATCAATAGATTGCATTGCGGCTACTAGAATAGTTTGTAAAGGATTTAAAGGGACGTAGAAATGGATTGTTCAATATGAATATCGCTTATTCTCCGAAATACTCTGACTTCCAAGAGAATCAAGGTATGGCTCTATTTTCCCAGCCCACTTCATCTTTTTGGCTATATTTGCCAAAAAAAATAATCGCGTTTTTATTAATAATGGGTAAGCGGATTAAATGGTTGATCTTACCTTTGCATGAGAGTGAGACAGACCGGCATCTCATCGGATTATCTGGTTGATGCTTCACCTACTGCTGGTGCATGTTTCCTTCGCTAATTCCAGCAAGAACCCCACACGCCTCAACTTCCCGGTCATCGTTGCAACTCGCTCTCAGTGAAACGAGTTGTTTCTCAAGCGCTTGCAGAGCGGTTATCTGCGACCGCACATGAGAGATGTGATCATCGAGCAAGGCGTTGACGGCGGTACAAGGCTGATGAGGGTCGTCCTGATAGCTCTGTAGTTCGTGAATCTCAGCCAGTGACAGGCCCAGGATTCTGCAGCGACGGATGAAGGCCAGCCCCTCACCATGCTTCTCGGTATAGACACGGTAACCGTTGTCCTGCCGATCAGGCGGCGGCAACAAGCCCTGCTGTTCATAGAAGCGGATCGTCTGTGTTTCGACCCCTACCAACTGCGCCAACTGACCAATGCGCATCAGCCTCCTCCCCAACGGATTCTTTACTCTATTGACCTTATAGTAGCTTTATAGTTTTAAATGGTACCACAACATTGTTCAAGTGGAGTCGTATCATGAGCAAATCCTGTGGTGGCGCCTGTGGCGGTGATGCAACGTCCGCAGCGGATACCCATATACAGGCCTCCTCCGAGGCGCCAGGGAGATGGGTCAGTGTTTATGCCGTGCCGAAGATGGACTGTCCATCAGAAGAACGAATGATTCGCCTAGCCCTGAACGGCTTTGAGGAGATTCGGGCGCTGTCCTTCGACTTGTCGAACCGCCGGCTGAAGGTCGTGCATGACGGTGAGGTCGAGCCCGTCACCTCGAAACTGAAGACCTTGGGGCTAGGCGCCTCGCTTCAGGAAACCGTCGCTGCAAATCCGGAGACCATCAAGGCCGCCGAGTTTTCGGCAGCTTCTGCTAAGCAAGAATCCGGGACCCTGCGCTGGTTGCTCGGCATCAATGCACTTCTGTTTGTGGTGGAAATGACTGCCGGTCTGATCGCCCAGTCCACCGGCCTGATTGGAGAATCCCTGGACAATTTTGCCGATGCGGCGGTGTACGGGCTTGCCCTTTATGCGGTTGGACATAGCGTGAAAATGCAGGTACGTGCCGCGCATCTTGCTGGTGTACTGCAACTGATCTTGGCTGTGGGCGTGCTCGTAGAGGTGGTGAGACGCTTTGTATTCGGTAGTGAGCCTGAATCGCTGGTGATGATGGCTATCGCATTCGTCGCATTGATTGCCAATACCAGTTGTCTGCTGCTCATATCCAAACATCGGGAAGGCGGGGCGCACATGAAGGCAAGCTGGATATTCTCGGCCAACGACGTGGTGATCAACCTGGGGGTCATCACCGCCGGCGTCCTGGTCGCGTGGACCGGTTCCAATTATCCGGATCTGATTATCGGCACCATCGCGGGGGGCATTGTACTTAACGGTGCCAGACGCATTTTGGCGTTGAAGGGTTAAATAATGCTCATTATTGGCAAAAAGCTCTCGCCGTATGCCCTATTGTCCATATCGGGCCTGCTGGCAGCGTCTGATCAGGCTGTAAAGTGGCTGGTGCAGCAATCAATGGCCTATGGCGAGTATGTTTCGGTGACCCCGTTCTTTAACTGGGTGCACCTATGGAACACCGGTGCCGCATTCAGTCTTTTTGCGAATGGTGGAGGCTGGCAGCGCTACTTTTTTATCGGGATCGCGGTAGTGGTCTCGATTTTTCTGATCAAGCTGATCCTTGAAAATCGTCATAAAGGAGAAGCCATCGCTTACAGTCTTATCCTCGGTGGCGCCATGGGCAACCTGATTGACCGGGTCTTTCGCGGCTATGTTGTGGATTCCTTTGATTTCTATTGGCGAGACTGGCATTGGCCGGCCTTCAACCTGGCTGATATTGCAATTGTCCTCGGTGCCTTACTTTTCGTTTCCAGCAGCTTGTTGGGTAAAAAAGCAAACACCAATGCCGAGCCGGATGGATCTGACTGACACCTACGCCTATACAACACCATGACCGAACTTCCCGACAACATCCTTCACCTGCCGCAATACCAAGTACTGGGCTGCAAATCAACCGACGACGAAATGCACTTCCAGGTGGACGTGCCCGATCCCATCGCCTGCGAGGAATGCGGCGTGCAGGGTGAGTTCGTACGGTTCGGCAAGCGTGACGTTCCCTATCGTGATCTGCCCATCCACGGCAAGCGGGTCACTCTCTGGGTGGTCCGCCGCCGATACACCTGCCGGGCCTGCAAGACAACATTCAGGCCCCAGCTACCGGAGATGGTGGACGGATTCCGTATGACACTGCGGCTGCATGAGTACGTGGAGAAGGAATCCTTCAACCACCCCTACACCTTTGTGGCGGCACAGACCGGCCTGGACGAGAAGACGGTGCGCGACATCTTCAACGCCCGCGCCGAGTTCCTGGGGCGCTGGCACCGCTTCGAGACGCCCCGCATCCTGGGCATTGACGAGCTATACCTGAACAAGCGCTACCGCTGCATTCTGACCAACATTGAGGAGCGAACCCTGCTCGACCTGCTGGCCACCCGCCGCCAGGACGTGGTGACCAACTACCTGATGAAGCTGAAAGACCGGCAGAAGGTCGAGATCGTCAGCATGGACATGTGGAACCCCTACCGGGCAGCGGTCAAGGCTGTGCTGCCCCAGGCCCGTATCGTGGTAGATAAGTTCCATGTGGTGCGCATGGCCAACGATGCCCTAGAGAGAGTGCGCAAGGGCCTCAGAAAGGAGCTGAAACCGTCCCAGAGCCGGACTCTCAAGGGAGACCGGAAAATCCTGCTGAAACGCGCTCACGAAGTCTCAGACCGGGAGCGCCTCATCATGGAGACCTGGACAGGCGCGTTCCCGCAACTGCTGGCCGCCTACGAGCACAAGGAGCGCTTCTACGGCATCTGGGACGCCACCACACGGCTCCAGGCAGAAGCCGCCCTGGACGAGTGGATAGCCACCATCCCGAAGGGCCAAAAGGAAGTCTGGAGCGATCTGGTCAGGGCAGTGGGAAACTGGCGCGAAGAGACCATGACCTACTTCGAGACGGACATGCCCGTCACCAACGCTTACACGGAGTCCATCAACCGACTGGCCAAGGACAAGAACCGTGAAGGGCGCGGTTACTCCTTCGAGGTGATGCGGGCACGAATGCTCTACACCACGAAGCACAAGAAGAAGGCACCGACTGCGAAGGTCTCTCCTTTCTACAAGAAAACCATCGGTTACGGACTGCCGGACTTCGCAGAGGAACTCAACTACGGAGTCGATCTATCAACCATCTGAGGGTGGTATCAGATTGATGGGGTGAAGGTGCCCCATCAACCATTAAATCCGTATACCCTTAATAATCAGTTGCTTAAGATCTATAAATCTGAATTATGAAGCGACTTCTTTAATATTTATTATGAAGCCGCAGGCTTCATAAAAGACACTGTTAGGCGTAAAATAAATCGAGCCTGGCACCAATATCACTCAAAACGCGCAAGGATAGCAGGGTTGCTGGGGCAATCAGTGCCTGGGATCGGCCTTTGGGAAGATGCGGCTGCCAGCGGCCAATTTCTTCTCCATCATCGCTCTTCGGTGGTCAGAAGGGCTTAAACCGAGTCTTGACGGCACTCCAGATCAGGGGGATATTTTCGCATAGGCGGTTGGACTTCCTATTCTTGAAGCGGCGATCCGGGCTGATCAAGGCCGTGGCCACTGCGGACATCAAAAAAACAACCCGTGTGAACTGAGAGGTCAATTCCGGATGTCGCCAGGAGGCAGTTTCTGATTTCGCTTGACACTTATTCGGCGTTGTGCATCCAATATCTTGGAGGCCTAATGCGCAACGAACAGCGGTAGTTGACTTCCGAGTAACTTGACTTAAGTTACTGTTTTTATGTGGTTGCGCCCCGCGCATTGGGGAGCTAATGAATAGATCAATACAATTGGAGAACTGCTATGAAGATCAAGAGCATACTTACTGGAATGGCGTCATATTCGCTTTTTTGTCATCAGCAGCACATGCGGCGGATGATTTCTGGGAGCACACGCGGTTAGGTTACACAATTTATTTTTCTGGAGGTTATGCAACCACTCCATTTAACCCGCCGTCTTCTGTCCCCAGAAGGGACGCTGAAATTACAGACGTTTCCTGGGATTGGAATACCATTCCTAACGGCCATACGTCTGAAGAAGTCGAATTGTGTTACCGAAAACAATACTCATCCTCTGATTTTCTTTGTATCGATATATCAGCTGCGCAAAATGACAATTCAGATGCATTTGACGGGTTTAACGCCCGTGGCACTTTCCATTTACGATTTACTTTAGTCGGAGGAGCGTATTCAACTATCCGTACAGCGGATACAGTAAGAGTGGATTACAGCTACTGATGTAATACAATATGACAGATTACCCCCTTTGTCATAAGGAGGAAATGCAGCATGAATATCATCACTGGATTTATTAACAGCTCAGCCCAAAGCGCATTGCAGTCGGATACCTCCGTTGCTAATTCCAAGGATATAACGAATTCAGAGAATACAAGCAGCTCCGGCTCTCGGATCAGCAATACTACTAATCCAGCCCTGCAGATTAGCGCCCGAGGTCATTCTATAAGCCTATTGGTGCAAGGCGCGAACGAGTTTTTACGCCAAGAACTTGGGCCCAGTTACCTTCCCATAGCAAGAGGCCAAGCGTTGCTTGACCAAGCCGTTAGCATGGTAACAGCCAATACCGAAATTGATATAGATGGCCAAGCGTTGAGAAATGCCTTGCAGCAAGAACACAACATTCGTGAAACGATACCAAGACCTAACCCTTCATCTGATAGTGGAAATGTCTTTGATTTTTTATCGGAAAGCGACAGAGAAGCGTTGGAAGCTGCGTATGATTATGCTGTAGAGAACAACCTCGATGCTGATGATGTTGAACTGGCAGCCGGGTTACTTGCCAGTGACCGACGACGCCAAGCCGCTATTGCTTCAGGTACAATCTATTTAGTGCATGAGCCAAGTGAGAATGCAGGCAAGTTTATTCCCCAATCATCAGCTAACTTACCCAATACAGACACTAGCAATCCGCGCCAGTCACTGATTGATCGATTGACATCCGGCGACCTATTCAGTAAAAATCCGTTTCTCAACCAGGCGTTATTCATCGAAGCGGCGTTTCGCACCCTGCAATTAAAGAATTAAAGGGGTCTGGTTGAAATTATTTTTCCAGGCAAAGAATCAACACACGATCAATCGCCTAACGATGGCATTCAGCCGCGCGCGCGAATAGCGCGCCGGCTGATGCTGGCGTTAGGCCAGAAGCCCAACGTTCATATCTGACGATCAAAAGTCGTCACTTTACAAGAAGGGTTTGAGTTATAGCGACAACCATGTTTTTGAAGAAACGGTAAAATGTCAGGGCGGGAAAGAAAAAATGGATATTGAGTTTGGCCGCTCTTCATTCTATGACGAGGATAGTATTTATCTGAATGTCGATGGCAAATCTGTGATTATGGATCGTGCTACAGCCAAGAAATTTGTGGAAACCGTTCTGGGTGTTGGCCACTATTTCGGTTTTGTCGATTAATCATCGGCGCAAAACCGGTAATTGAGCCTAACAATCACAGTCACGGCGACGTCTACTACATTGCGGCTTCGCCTCCATTTCGCAGCCGCGCGTGCTGTTGGCGTTAATGGTCTATGGAAACGATAGAAATCAAGTCATGTGATGACGCCACAACCCTCTCCTTGAGGATCGTTGGTGGCAACGAGGAGGGCTCAAACTTTGTTGCCTCTGTTACTGGCGCTCCATTTATAGGTGAAGTCAATACAACAACCTATTTTGTCGGCCCGCCAAGTCTTCTGTTTCGGGATATGGCAGACAACTGGCGAGGCTGGAAAGGGGAGAAGATATGGGGAGCTTTGGACGGAGAGTTCATGCTCACGGCAACGGCTATGCATGTTCAAGGTGTCAGCAAACTTGATTTCTTTCTATAGATTTCTCACTCACACACTTCATCAATTTACTAAATGAAACTCATCACTGAGTTCTTAGTCAGTACCCCTCTAAACATTAATTTCCCACGGAGGAGGAGAACCTATGGAGTATGTTGGCCCCGTCAGCTCTGCTGTTATGGCCATTATCTGGCTTGTCTATTTACAGTTAATTCTTAGTCAATATCGCCGTAATAATCGGCCCTATCTTCTTTTTCACCATGCTCAAAATGAGAACCCCGATGCGCTGTGTATGTTGGTGAATATGGGGGAGCGGCCTGTTCATGTGGTGTGTGTACAAGCCGTGATAAAAATGACGTCCGGGGAGGAGCATAAGCTTGCTGTGACCGAGTTTGAGCGCATTAATGTTACGGAGCAAAATGTGCAGCAAACCTTGCGTCAAGGGCCGTTGCTAAATGGTAGTTATCTGATTTTAGGAACATTTCGAGACATTATTGAAAAGACTCAAAATGAAATAGGTTTAAACGCTTCACTGGAAGACGTTGAATGTCTCGAGTTAAGAGCCGCAGTAATTCATGCGCCAAGTAAACACCCTGTTGGGGCGAAACGCGCATTTGTGTTGAAGCACAATACAGGCACTTGCGTTTATCCAAAAGACATCAATACTAGGCAGATGGTAAAACGAAAAGACAAACAAGAAGTCGCGCAGTGGATAGAGTCTGAGCTACATCCACGTGAGAATAATGAATAGTAATAGTGATAAGCGCGACTGTTTTGAGTTGGGTGCCAGCGTTGATTCAGTTTCTGTTTGCTGTGGTGGCGATGCACTTTATTGCCAAGTGGATGCAAGAAGCGATCTTTATTGAGAACCTAGCTTATGGTGGGGAAAAGTCAGGGCTACTCACTCTCTGGTTTGGTCATTTTTCACTTTAGCTTGTTACGTTATTTTCGCGCTGAGTTTGATTTATCTACTTGATACATAGTTGTATTCCTAACCAGCTTTGCCTGTTCAGATTGATGTGAGTGGGGAAGTCTTAATGCTAGAAATCGCCAAAACCCACTTTTATATAGGCCTTCTAGTACCAATGTACAATTGATTGAGCTATAAAAGCGATTTACCCTGTAGCTGTAGTAAATTAATTTCTTAATAAAGCCAACCTTGGTGTGAGCCAAGCACGGAAAGCTTCAGGTCTTTATAAGTAGTGAATAAAGATGGCTGGGTTGCAGAATAACAAAGGCTTATGTAATGAAGTTATTTAGCAAAAACTTATTAATCGCACTCGGGTTGTTAATTATGGCGCCGTTGACTGCTAACGCAGCAACTGTCCATCTTGATGCAAAAACAAACACTTCTTCGAATGCTGTTGAACTCAACCTGAAAGCAGGTACTTATTCAATAAGCCCATTTAAAGATGACACATACACAGCGTGGAATGCTTGGGGTAAAGTGCAAGGTTGTAGTGCTGATGGCACTGGTTGTTCAAAAGGCTGGGTCAACAACTACTCATTCACTACACCGTCTGGCACTACTCATATCATCACTAGCGATACTGGTAGATATGAGACAGCAGATTTAGCGCTGCTGAACGCACTTGGTGCAACATTTACACTGTTATCTGATGCCACAGTTCAGTTCTTCATCAATGATAGTAACTACGGTGACAACATCGGTGGTATGTCATTAAATGTATCTGCAGTGCCTATTCCTGCTGCAGCATTCTTGTTTGCGCCTGCATTATTAGGTTTCATGGGCTTACGTCGTAGAGCTCAAAAAACAGTCGCTTAATACCCAGACTGTTAAACCGATTAAAGCCGTAATGATTAAGTTCATTACGGCTTTTTTATTGCCTGAAAGAAACTTATGGCAAGATGATATGGCAAATGAACCTTTTTTTTGTGGCTGAGAGAAGAGTCTTTCGGCGTTTGAGTAAAGAGATTGTCATTTACCCATAGAGTTAAGTATATGAATATGGATCAAGCTGATACCGACTCAGCCTATGCAGAGGAAACATTAACCTTTGAGCAAACCAGCGAATTGCCGGGGAAGGTATTACTTGAGTTTGGCGCGCCATGGTGTGGTCATTGTCAGGCAGCAAGTGCAGCTATTAACGAAGTAGTTAATGAACATACGAAGCTACGTCATATCAAAATCTACGACGGCAAAGGCAAGCGATTGGGCCGTGGGTTTAAGGTTAAGCTATGGCCGACATTGATACTGCTAGACAATGGTCAAGAAGTGGGTCGTCTTGTGAGGCCATTACGTGCTGATGAGGTTCGTGAATTGATGTCGAAACTCAACTAAGCGGAGCCAGTTTTGCCCTTGTCCCGACTGATTTTCTCTGAGAATAGTTATGCATATAAACCATGTGTTGCGGTTTAAGGAGCCACTACACAGACTATCTGAAGATAAATAGCCTGGGTATCTCGGCGTTATTCGGAAAGGGCCGTGACGATTTGTTGTGTGTTGTATTGCATTAGTTTTATATAGGTTGCAGCCGGGCCATTTTCTTCAGATAACGACTCGGGATAGAGTCTGCCGCCTGGTTTGGCCCCGGTGGCATTAGCAATCTGCTTGACCAAACGGGTGTTATTAGAATTTTCAAGAAAATAACGTGTCACGCCAAGCTGTTTAATCTGGTCGATGAGTTTAGCAATGGTAGCAGCTGAGGCTTCTGTTTCTGTGGAAACGCCCTGAGGAGATAAGAATCTGACGCCATAGGCTTTTGTGTAATAACTAAATGCGTCATGGCTGGTTAAAATGTCACGTTTGTCAGTGGGCAGGCTTGTCAGCTTTGCGTGGATATTGGCATCCAGTGCCGTCAGTTTTTCCCTGTACGCTTGAGCAGCCTGTTGTATTTCATTTGTCAGATCTGGTCTGACTTCAATCAAGGCCGCTTCAATATTATTAACCCAAACCTGAACATTATCGACATCATTCCATACGTGTGGATCCGTTCTGAACTGGCCATAGCCGGCTGTTACAGAATAGGTCTCAATACCTTTTGAAACAGCAATCGGAGCTGTGCTGGTGCCGGCGGCTTTCGCTAAACGTTGAAACCAGTTCTCTAAACCCATGCCACTTAAAAAGATGACGTCTGCGGATTTGATTAACTTTACATCACCTGGGAGGGCTCGTAGCTGTGTGGGTCACCATTAGGTGGCACAATACTGGTCACTTTTACATGCTTGCCACCTACGTTTTTGACGACATCAGCCAAAATGCCAAAGCTGGTGACAGCATTGATAGTGTTAGCGGAAGCGGATTTGATGACAAAAGTTAGGCCGATAAGAATCAGATAGGTGAATAACGGTTTGTACATAGTGAACCTTTTGTTTTGATACTAGAGTTTGTAGCGATAGAACCACTGCTTTAACACCCCTTGTGGGGCAACGCACAGAGTGACAAGATAGATAAAACTGCTGGTCAAAATAATAGTTGGTCCGGACGCCGAACCTAAGTGGTAAGAAATTAGCAGACCGATAAAGCCAGATAAGGCACCACTCGATGCAGCAATGACCAGCATCATTGGTAGTGTTCTGACCCAAAGCTGAGAGATAGCAGCGGGTAACATCATGATACCTACAGCCATAAGCGTGCCCAATGTCTGAAAACCGGCGACCAAGTTCAACACAACCAGAAATAAAAATAAGAAATGATGAACAGGGCCATAACCACCTACGGCTTTTAAGAAGCCGGGATCAAAGCATTCAACTACCAGTGGCCGGTAGATAATGGCTAATACGATAAGACTCAAGCTAGTCACGCCGCCCACCAGATACAATGATTGCGCATCAATCGCCAATATAGTGCCGAAGAGCACGTGTAAGAGATCAATATTCGACCCACGCATTGAGACGATTAATACGCCCAATGCCAGTGAGGTCAGATAAAACGTAGCAAAGCTGGCATCTTCTTTTAATATGGTGGTGCGACTGACAAAGCCTGATAGTAATGCCACGCTAATACCGGCAACCAAACCGCCAATGCCCATGGCAATCAGTGATAAGCCTCCAGCAACCAAAAAGCCTATCGCTGCGCCAGGTAACACCGCATGACTCATGGCATCCCCGATTAGGCTCATTCGACGTAGCAATAACAGCACGCCGACGGGCCCGGCACTCAAACCCAGTGATACAGAGGCGATAAGCGCTCGTCGCATAAATCCGTAATCTGCAAAGGGTTCAATCAGTAATTGGTAACTGGACATGGTGTTTCAACCTGATTAAACAATGTCGGCTCAAGCTGACCAAACCAGGATTCAGACTGCTGCACTGCTTTTAATACATTGGCTGTGGTGAGCACTTCTTTGGTTGTACCCCAAGCAATAAGCTTTCTTGCCAGCAGTAAGACATTAGGAAAGTAGTCACGGATTTGTTTTAAGTCATGCAATACAGCAATGACAGTGCGACCTTCTGTATGCCAACGCATAACAAGGGCAATCAGATCTTTGGTTGTCTGCGCATCAATGGCAGTAAAGGGTTCATCTAACACAATCACGTCAGCATTTTGCAGTAGCAGTCGAGCAAAGAGGACACGTTGAAATTGTCCGGCAGACAGCATACTGATTGGTTGTCGTTCAAAGTCTTTCAAGCCGACAGTGACTAAAGCCTCCTTGGCCTTATGGGCTAAAGCCGTCGATATACCACCAAAAGGACCTGCCTGTTTCCATAAGCCTAGCAAGACGGTTTCATAAACCGTGATTGGAAATTGACGGTCAATATCCGCCGCCTGTGGTAAGTAACCGATGCTGCGAACCGGGATATTGTGTCGTTCAAGTGAGCCTTGAGAAGGGCTAAGTTCGCCCATAATCGTTTTTAATAACGTGGATTTGCCAGCACCATTAGGCCCAGTAATAGCTGTCAGACTGCCAGGAGAAAATTTGCCAGATATCTGCTGAATAACAGGCTGATTTTCATAAGCAACACTGACATTGTTCAGTGAGATGATGGGACTGCTCATGGGAGTGATACCGCCCAGAATATCGCTGACCACAGCGCGATATTAATAAGTAGAACGACAATCAGTCTCTGATAAGCCGGCGCACCCAAAATTGAGCCGTGAAAAAAGTGGTGCTTATTCATATATATTTAGTCATGCCTTTTTTGTTGGCTTATGCCAAGCAAACGAGATTGAATGTTGCATTACATCATTGAACGCGTAGATGCCGAGGCCGTGTTAATTAACCAGTTATTTAGCCAATCCAGATTAGCGGTAGCGATGGTCGTCTCATCTGACATCATCCCATCAAGGGTTTTGACATGCTCATGAAATGCGGCTAACTCAGTTTCTGAGACGGACTTTAATGTAGGGATTTCTGCCGTGATAGGGTTAACAGGCTTGTCATTGATGCGTAGCTCATAATGTAAATGCGGGCCAGTAGAGCGACCTGTATTACCTGAATAGGCAATGATTTGGCCACGAGAGATTTTTTGTCCTCTATGTACCAAAATTTGCTTAAGTGGAGATAACGAGTTGAATACGGGCCAAATTCTTTAATGACAAGATATTTACCGGCATAACGATGATTGGCGACGCGTTCTACTTGGCCATCACCAGTTGAGATAATGGGAGTACCGATTGGCATGGCAAAGTCTACGCCGTTATGTGGTGATATTTTGCCTGTGATCGGGTGATGACGTTTTGGATTGAAAGGGGAGCTGATGCGGAATGTGTTTCGGGTAGGGTAACGCAGTAAAGCGGGTGTCAGATTGTGTCCATCTTTATCGTAATACTGACCATCGGTATGCAGGTAGGCATTGAAGTCGATTTTCTGCCCAGCTAATCGAATAGCGGCAACATAGTTATTACCCACCGGCGTATCGTCTAGCATTTCACGTTTAATGATGACTTGAAACTGATCGTTTTTACGAAGATCGCGGCGGAAGTTAATTTTATTTCGAATGAGTTTGGTCAGCATCATGATAGTGGGATCACTGATCCCTGCATTGGCTGCAGCCAGGTAGAAACTATTGCTTATTTCCCCTTTAAGCACCACGGTTTCCCATGTTGTGGGAGCAATGGTCTCATTGTGGCTGAAGTGATTGTCATCCTCTTTTTGATAAACGATAGTCTTCTTGGTGCTACTGACTACGGATAATGCCATCAGAGTGTCATCGTTGTTGAATGTAAAACCTAGTTGCTGACCTGGGTGTAATACATCCATCTCCAGATAGGGCTCATCAGCTTCAAGAATGCCGAAGAGTGTCTGGATGGGAAGGCTAAAGTGTTTGAAAATGCTTTCAAGGCTATCGCCGGATTTGACTTTGTAATCGACGGTATGTGTTTGAGGTTCAGGTGTACTGACAGGTATCAACTGTGCCGGGTCGTCTGTTGCCATTGCCTTATTCGGCTCAGTGAGTTCTACACTGGTGTCATTTGTATCTGATGTAGAGCTAAGAGCGGGAAGAACGACAGGCTTTGAAATGGTGATGTTTGATGTATTGGTCATGTCCGAGTCAAGGCGCAAGACTGTCAGAATGATCATTGCCACTAAAATGACAAACAAAGCAATATAAGCTGGGGCAGAGAGAGACCCTTTACGATGTACTTTTTTCATAGTTGAATCTTTTAAATCAATGATATTGGAATAGAGTGGTGATAATCATCGATGATTATTTTGATATATCATATCACTTAAGCTGAAGAATAAAGACATTGATCATAGTCAACTTCAATCAGGGCTATCGATGTTGTTGTATAGCTGCTTTGGATGGATGCAAACTTGAGAGCTCCGTACCTGAAAAAATCAATTGAAGCCGATCGCAATAACTGATCATCAGTTGGCTTGCCTGTTTCTCTAAGTCAATAAATATAGATCAGCATACTGAAGTGACAAACTATTCAAAAACCTGACAGCGAGTACTGTCATGAGAACAAGAACGTTCTGGGCAATGTAACATTGCTTTATTGAAGATATAATATATCATTAAATGATTTTTGAGCCGATGCATTACGGCTTGAACCTATTGTCGCCAGTTCTCGAAACATACAGCATCTCCGAGCCTGGAGATTATGCCAAATGCATAGCAGAGACGCTGGAGAGATGGGGATGCCGAGTGTGTCAAAGCAGGTATAACCTATCGCTTGCCTGATGGAAAAATGGTGTATTTCCCCGAATAATAGCTATCGATTTGATGGCTGATGTTGAGTTGAGTTGAGTTGAGTTGAGTTGAGTAAAAGAGGCTAGCTTATGATTCCAAGTACCTATGACGAGTGGTACGTATGCATTGTTGATGAGTGCAAAATTGAACTTAACCAAAATTACATCAACGAACGGTTATCTATTTTGACTAATGATACGTTAGAAGAAACACGTATCTTCAGGAAAAAATATGGTGATAAACATTGGCGTGATGTGATTGGTTGGTTTAATCGCGCTAAGCAAGAGAACGCTTAATTCTTATAGAGTGGGAGATAAGATGAAAAAGAAAGTATTGGCCCTGGCCCTGGGCTGTGTTCAGCTGTTCCCGGTTTTTGTTTTTGCTGCAGAACGTATTGAGCATGAATCTCATGTTCACGGGCTTGTGGATATGACGGTGGTAATTGAACAGGATAAAGTGAATATTAGTCTGGATTCACCGGCAATGAACATGGTCGGCTTTGAACATAAAGCCGAATCAGAACATGATGTAAACAAAGTGCGTGAAGTGGAGGCAACGCTAAAGGATATACCGCAATTATTTGCCTTTAAGGGCGGTGGTTGTGAAGTGGATGATATGGCGGTGGATGTGTCCGGGCTGATAGCCTCTGATGAACATGAACATGAACATGAACATGAACATGAACATGTTCATGAAAATCATCATGCAGATTTGGAAGCGCAATACCAGTTTATTTGTGGCAGCACGGAGAATTTAAGTGAGATTGATGTCTTGCTGCTACAAAAATTTCCAGCAATAGAACGTATCAATGCTGAGTGGATCAGTAATAACAAGGCCGGTGTGGCCAAACTGACTCAGGGTAACTCGTCTATTTCTTTAGATTAGTTATCTTCTGTGTAGGGCTCAATGCTATTGATTTCAATTGTGTATGCCGATGTCGCCACCTCATTTTCAGTCAGGCTGATATGGATTGTCCCTGTCAGCCAATATGCCGCGTAAAGACTTTCTTGAGAGAATCCTTTGTCATATTTGGCATAAATAATCTGATTCGGTGGCGGCGGTGGCGCATGAATACAGGCACCAAAGAAGGGCACCAGGAAAAATTCAGTCACCCGGTACTGACTATCAAATTCAATGGGTACGATGAATCCGGGTAGGCGAATTTTTTGTTTATCAAAGGCATCAACCACTTTGGTTGAAACCAGTGCTTGTTGATATTTATCATCAGCAGCTGTTTCCAACGCAAGTTGTAATTGGCTACTGATCTGATCTTCAAAGCTGCCATCTTCAATCTCATTGAGATATTCAGGTGGGTTCGATAAAGCTTCCAAGTCATCTTTGGGCATTAGTTCGATCCAGTCGATGGTACGGTACTCATCAGCAACTAAAGTCTGAGTAAAGAAAACCATAACAAAGAAAAGGCATGTCGATATGTGTTTGAAAAATAGCATTTGATATGAAACCAACGTAAAAAATATGAATGATATGCTATATCAGTTAGAGCGAATTGTGGTGACTATATGACGGTGTCTATCAAGAATTTACAATTTCAGTACAAGGCTAATACAAAGCCGACGCTGAGTATACCCGACTGGCAGATTCAGACAGGGGCGTCTGTTTTCTTGTACGGCCCCTCAGGTCATGGTAAGTCCACATTGCTCAATATTTTGGCCGGTATCTTACCTTGCAAACAGGCAGAAATTGAGATTGGTGGTCAGCGTTTAGACAAGATGTCAGCGCGTCAACGCGATAGATTCAGGGCGCGTCACATTGGCTATGTTTTCCAACAGTTTAATCTGATTAATTACCTGAATGTCATTGACAATATTAAGCTGGCTGCTGATGTGGCTCACAAAAAAGTCAATCAACACGACATCACCGAGTTACTGACTGCTCTGCAAATACCAGAATCCGTGTGGCAGCATCCAGCTACGCAATTGAGTATTGGTCAGCAACAACGGGTCGCCATTGCTCGGGCTTTAATCAAGCAGCCAGATTTTTTGCTGGTGGATGAGCCCACATCTTCTCTGGATAAGAATAATCGAGATGCCTTTATGCAGCTGTTGATGCGACATTGTGAGGATAGAGAGGTGACGCTGTTATTTGTCAGCCATGATGAGTCCTTACAACGTTTTTTCGATCACAGTGTTTCTCTTGAATCACTTAACCAGGTGTGAACTCTATGTTTTTACGCTTAGCCACTCAGAGTCTTTGGCATAGAAAAGGCTCCGTTATTGTCGCTTTTCTCGCTATCACTATCAGCGTATTTATTTTGTTGGCTGTTGAACATATCCGGCATCAGGTCAAACAGAACTTCAACAGTACGATTTCAGGTGTGGACTTGATTGTAGGGGCGAGAACCGGCGATATTAATTTACTGTTGTATTCCGTCTTCAGAATTGGGGATGCAACGCAAAATATTGATTGGCAGAGCTATCAGAATATTAGTCAGCAAAAAGGTGTGGCCTGGTCAGTGCCCATCTCGCTTGGCGATTCCCATAAGGGATATCGGGTGCTAGGCACCAACAAGGACTATTTTACTTATTTCAAATACGGCCAGAGACAGGCTCTGGAATTTGCTCAAGGTCGGGCTTTCGATGGGGTATTTGATGTGGTTATTGGTGCCGATATCGCCAGACAGTTAGGCTATAAGATTGATTCCAAGATTATCCTGGCGCATGGTACGGCTCAAAACAGTTTTAGCCTACACGATGACATGCCTTTTACCGTGGTGGGTATTTTAGCCACTACCGGCACGCCTGTTGATCGTTCCCTGCATATCAGTTTGGGCGCCATGGAAGCCATTCATATGAATTGGAAAAATGGGATTAGATTACCAGGCAAAACTATCAGCCTTGACGAACTCACAGAGCAAGATTTGCAGCCAAAGACCATCACAGCATTTATGTTGGGGCTGAAAAATAAAATCACCACTTTTCACCTGCAAAGAGAAATCAATAATTATCAGCCTGAAGCGTTATCTGCCATCATTCCTGGCGTGACGCTCTCACGGTTATGGCAAATGTTGTCCAGTGTAGAAATGGCTTTATCACTGATCTCATTGATGGTGTTGGTTGCCGCTTTATTGGGGCTGGCCGCGATGTTGTTGTCATCTATAAGAGAAAGACTCAGAGAGATTGCCGTATTGAGAGCTTTAGGCATGGGGCCTTGGCGTATTCTATTATTGATTGAACTCGAAGCCGTATTAATTACCAGTGCTGCCGTCGTTTCTGCCTTTGTTTTGCTGATGGTGATAATTAACGGGTGGGGAGATGCCTTACTGGCAAATTATGGTATCGCTGTGTCAGGCAATCTGTTTACACTGTCTAACCTCTATCTATGCCTGGGCGTATTTGGTAGTGGCGTTATTATTGCCCTTATTCCTGCGATATCGGCGTATACACGTGCTTTACACTCACGTTTAGCAGAAAGTTAACAGGAGCTTCGGAATGATAAAAACATTAGAAAATTTACCCACAGGAAGTTCTCTAGCTCTACAAGAAGTTATTGATAATTTGCCATGGAATACCCAAGGCTTGATTAATGCGGTTACTCAGCAATATGACTCAGGTGAGCTATTGATGGTTGCTTGGATGAACAAAGAAGCGCTGCTTGAAACCGTCGCTAGTAAAAGAGCATGTTATTGGTCGCGTTCAAGACAATGCTTATGGCGTAAAGGCGAAACCTCTGGTCATACCCAAGAAGTGAAATCAATTTTCTTGGACTGTGATGGCGATGCCGTTCTTTTGAAAGTTGATCAAAAGGGAGCGGCTTGCCATACAGGCAGGAAAAGCTGTTTTTACAATCAAATCATTGATGATCGTGTTGTTGTCGTTAACGATAAAGTTAACTAACTCGTAGTGATAGCTGAAAGTAACTGTTTAGAGGGAAAATTGTATCGCTTGAGCATTAGCGATAAACGAAGATAATGCTTCATCTCTGACTTTAATGTTTCCTCTGACAATGGTGTGGATTGGCCAGCCTGTGACTTCTCTGCCGTCGTAAGGCGTCCAGCCTGATACGCTGGCAATCCACTCATTGCGGATGGTGCGTTTGGCCTTGAAATCGACAATGGAAAAATCGGCATCATAACCCACTGCAATACGGCCTTTGTTACGGATATTAAATAAGCGAACAGGCCCGCTACTGGTCAGGTCGATTAAGCGTTCTATACTCAGTCTCTGTTTATGTACGTGGTCCAGCATAATCGGCAATAATGTCTGAACGCCTGTCATGCCACTCGGTGAGTTAGGGTAGGGCTGGGCTTTTTCATCTAAGGTGTGGGGTGCATGATCGCTGCCAATGACATCGACAATCCCGTTATTTATAGCTTCCCATAACGCTTGTTGATGACGTTGTTCTCGTATAGGCGGATTCATTTGTGCCAGTGTACCCATGGTGTCGTAACAATCCGGGGCCATCAATGTCAGGTGCTGGGGAGTGACCTCGACACTGACATGACTTTTATATTGAGCCAGAAAAGCGATTTCTTCTGCTGTGCTGATGTGTAATACATGTAGCTCACGGTTGTATTGTTGAGCCAGAGTCACCACGCGTTTTGTTGCAATTAATGCACTCTCCACATCACGCCATATGGGATGATCTTTCACTTGCTGGCTGGATTCTACCAAGTGTTTGCGTGATCGAAGACGGGCTTCATCTTCTGCATGAATCGCTACGCGTCGATTGCCCGTGGACAAAATGTGTTTGAGAATCGTCTCGTCATCAACCAATAAATCGCCAAAAGAGCTGCCCATAAATACTTTGATACCGGAACAGCCGGGTAGCGTCTCGAGGTTGGCTAACTGATTGGCATTGATGTTGGAGCCACCTATGTAGAAAGCGTGATCACACCAGGCCGTGCGTTTAGCGATATCCAGTTTCTGTTGCAGATCGGTTTCGCTGACCGTCAGCGGATGTGTATTGGGCATTTCAAACACACTGGTAATCCCGCCTAAAACGGCGCCTCTGGTGCCGGCTTCAATGGTTTCTTTATGTATCAGTCTCGGCTCGCGAAAGTGAACCTGGGTATCCATGACACCAGGTAAGACATCCAGCCCAGACGCTTGTATAACGTCATCAGCTGACCAGCTATTTTTCAGCGAACCTATGGCTACAATTTGCCCATTTTTACAGGCAATATCCATTTCCTGTTTACCGGAGGGGGTATGAACTCTGCCATCGGTTATCAATAGGTCAGCATGATATTGATGATTACGCATGTGTATCACTCACGGCATCGGTCAACAATGTGTCAATGGCGTCTTGTATGGTACGAAAGCGCGCGTCCTTATCAGGCCTCTGACAATCCTGAATCAGCTTATTCATGGCTTCGATGATGGTAAACGTCCCTAATGGTTTTCCGTTTTGACTGCGTAAAGTGAGTGTTTTAGATTGCTGCTCTTTGTCGCCGACAATCGCAATAAAAGGGACGTATTTGAGAGTGTGCTGACGAATTTTATAGCCGATTTTTTCACTACGGGTGTCCATTTCAACGCGTACACCATAATGTCGAAAAATATTGACGACTTGTGAAACGTATTCTGTTTGCTCAGAACTGATGGTACAAATAACCAGCTGAACCGGCATCAGCCAGACCGGCAATTTGCCTGCGTAATGTTCCAATAAAATGCCGATAAAGCGTTCTAATGATCCGAACAAAGCGCGGTGGATCATCACCGGTCTTTTTTCTCACCTGTTTCTGAAATGTAGTGTAAATCAAAGCGTTCTGGTAAGTTCATATCGACCTGAAGCGTGCCACATTGCCATTCGCGTCCGATAGCATCTCGCATGACAAACTCGAGTTTAGGGCCATAAAATGCCCCTTCACCTTCATTTATCTGAGCCACAATATCCAGTTCTTTAAGCGCATCAATCAGGGTATTTTCAAGTAAATCCCAGATATCATCAGAGCCAATGCGATGAGCTGGGCGGGTGGATAATTTAACGTCAATGTCTTCAAAGCCGAACTGATGATACACATCCAGAGTTAACTTAATGGCTTCAATACATTCGGTGAGCATTTGTTCGGGAGTGCAATAGATATGAGCATCATCCTGAGTGAAATGCCTGACTCGAAGTAAGCCATGTAAAGCACCAGAAGGTTCATAGCGATGTACTTTGCCAAATTCACTCATACGAATAGGCAGATCACGGTAGCTTTTTAGATCATGCTGATATAACAAAACACTGCCAGGACAGTTCATTGGTTTTTACGCAAAGGAGCGACCATCCCCGTGTCCGTTGTGAACATATGATCTCGATAATTTTGCCAATGACCAGATGTTTCCCATAGACTTCTGTCCATAATGTCGGGTGAGTTAATTTCCTGATAATGCTCAGTATTTTGTCGTCTACGCAGGTAGGCAATCAATTCTTGCAGAATTAACCAGCCACCTGGGTGCCAAAATACAGAACCGGGTGCGTCTTCTTGAAAATGAAATAAGTCCAGCGCTTTACCGATACGACGGTGATCCCGTTTTTCTGCTTCTTCCATCGCTTGCAGGTAGGTGCGTAACTCTTTAGCGCTATTCCATGCTGTGCCGTAGATACGTTGCAGCATCTTGTTTTTAGCATCGCCACGCCAGTAAGCACCTGATAATTTCGTGAGTTTGAAATGTCCACAAAAAGCCATATTAGGCACATGGGGACCACGACACATATCGATATAATCTTGATGGTAATAAAGCCCCACCTCTTTGATATCTGTGTCCATATCATCGATGAGATTTACTTTGTAGGTTTCACCACGCTCCATAAATAGCTCGCGCGCTTGCGCTACGGGCACCTTTTTTTGATGACCTCGTATCCTGTCTTGGCTAATGTTTCCATACGCTCTTGAATGAGGTCGAGGTCAGATGGAGAGAAGTGATAGTCACTGTCGACATCATAAAAGAAGCCATTCTCAATAACAGGGCCAATGACCATTTTTGTGTCAGGAAATAGTTGTTTGATGGCATGACCAAATAGGTGGGCGGTGGAGTGACGAATAATCTCAAGCCCTGCTTTACTATCACTCAGTATCAGCTCTACCGTGGCATCATGACTAATCCTATCGCTGAGATCCTGTAAAACGTTATTGACCTGAAGTGCCACTGTTGTTGAGCGATAAGCAGGACAAATGTCCGTTATCACATCATAGCCAGTGATAGCAGCATCATAGCTGTAGTCAGAATCACCAAATTTTACAGTGAATGTTGCGTGTGGTTGTTTTATGGACATAGTTAAAACTCAGTTTGAGGATGTATACCTGGCGAACAGGCTAGACAGATAGAAATAAAATGGTCAGAAAACCAAGAGTGAACACCATGTTTAAATAAGTGTTTGAATACATATCGATTATTTTGGGTAAAGCTGTGGCTGATAGCCTGATGAGCAGGCTCAGCTTGTGGCTTATCTCTATGGCTAATTAGCTTGTTCAGAATCATGTAAGCGATGTTTATGTTGATGAGTCGCTTTGGAGCGTAGTAGTAAATGACTGATGAGTGTCAGGTGAGGAAACTCCAACAGCATACCGATAACGATGGCGGCATAAATTAAAGGCTGTGAAGGTAAGGCAACCATCGTCACTGCCAGCATTAACGGGGCATTACGTGCCGCTATCGTCATGGTCAAAAGAACATGTTCCTGGTAAGGCAGCTTAAAAAAACGACTGAGGATTTCACTAAGAGCAAACGTCAGCACAAAAAAGCAGAATACACCTGCTAATAAACTGATGAAGACATTCACATTCTCAATAATGATGCCAAAATTACTGGCAAATATTTGAAAGATGACAATGGATATCACAATCGGAATGAGTCGATTAATCCAGTCAAACAGCTGAATACGTATAGACTGAGGTAATGTAGTCCTTATAAGAAGATGTATGACCACTGCAATTAGCAATGGCGTGAGAAACCATTGGGTAAATGTAGTCACAATAACATCGGATGCCAGACTGACATTATTTTGCGTAAACACGGACAGATAAATCGGGTACAACAGCAACTGAACGACCATGTTGATAGGCAATAACGCTGAGCCGAGTAGTGTGTCTCCCTGACAAATTCGGGTAAAGCCCAAAAACCAATCTGTGCAAGGTGACATAAAATAAATAATTAACCCGACCATGATTAAAGGATGATCAGGTAATACCAGCAAGGCAATACCGTAACCAATCAGTGGCACGATGACAAAGTTGGCGATTAAGCTAATCGAAAGAAATGACAGTTTATGTTTGAGATTGGATAAAGCATCAAATCGAACACTTGAAAACAACAAGATGATTAAAGACAACAGCACAGGATCGGTGTATTGACCGATGGCCGCGCCTATATCAGGTGCCTGATGACCTACCCATGAGCCTGTGACCAGACTGGAGAGTAATAAAAGTGCGGTTGCCCCCAGTCCTGTACGAGTAGATAGGCTTGCCGTGTTTAACATGCACAATCTCCACACTGTTCTTCATCGCATTGGCCTGCCCAGGGATTATTGGCATTTAATGCTGAGCTATCCAAAGACAAGCAAAGCGCTAACAGCTCAGTGAGCTGAGTAAAGCGCTGACGAAACTTATAAATGAAACAATAAAGCTGCTCATCATGTCTGACTTGTGGACCTACTAAAAACAGCCCAGGCGTGCAGGTTGATTCATCAGCTTCTGTCAGCAGAATTCGATCGTCTTCATCCCATTCCCATAAATGTGCAATCTGCTTTGCACCACCACCGGATAAGAAACCAGTAGCAAGAATAGGAGCCGTATTTGATGACCATTGGCGTCCATCCTCACTGGATATAATATAAGCGTCTGCTGTCTTTTTAATGGATTGGATATTCGCGTCAAATGTGATGGTGAGACGCTCTGATTGGATAGCCTCATTGAATCTGTCGAGACTGTAGGGTGAAAGCGTTTTACTGGGATCACTACTTTGTTTATTCCAGTCCGATTCTTTCATCAATACATGAACATGATGACCAGACGCTAGCAGATTAATGCTGGCATCAATGGCACTTTCATAGCCACCAATGACGGTATACGCTTCAGCATTAAAATCAGACCAGTCAGAAATATTCGCATAGTGTATGGCGTGTTCTGCACCTGGAAAGGGGGCTAAATCTGGAAATTGAAACTCACCTGTTGCCCAGATTAGATATTGTGATCGAAAGACGCCCTGTTGCGTTTCCAATACAAAGTTATCACGGTTTTCTTTAAGTACCTTGTCGACACGACAATGTTGGACGACGGGTAAATATTCGTTACTGACAACGGCTTTTAAATACTCAGCATAATGCTCACCGCAGGGATGTTCTGATTGGCAAAAAAGAGCAGGGGAGCTTTGTTCTTCTATGGCGTTCAGATCGACTAATCCGTATGGGTTACTGTGAAATGAGGGTGTAATAAACCGTGTTTGTTTCGGCCAGCGACGGAATGATTCTCTAATACTTCCTGATTTGAGTACCGTGAAAGATAGCCCAGGAATTTTTTGCAACATCAACGCTATACCAATGCCTGCGGCACTGGCACTCACCACAATAACATCGAAATAAGGACTAGGCTTTTTCATGATGGGATGTCGATTTACGTTGTTGAGATTGCGCCGTTTCATAGATGCGTTCAACCATGTAAGCCAAGCCAGTGCTTCGTTGTGAGGTGATGTTATTGATTAGGCCTGTATCATTAAGAAAGGTCAGTGAGTGACTGAGAATCGCTTTCGGAGACTGCCCTGAATACACTTTAAATAACAACGCCATCAAACCTGCAACAATGACCGAGTCACTGGTGCCGGTGAAAAATAGCTTTTGGTCTTTGTACTCCGATGATAACCAGACATTCGACTGGCAACCGTACAAACGGTTTTCTTCAGTCTGTAATTCGCTGTCACTGTGTTTGATTAAGTTTTTACCTAAATCAATGACATAGGCATAGCGCTGCTGCCAGTCACCAAGCAACTCAAAATCGCTAACAATCTGCTGTTGTGTGTCGAGAATCGTATCTGAAGTCATTTAGCAAATAGTAAAGTTGTTAATATGATATATCGTATCATTAGTGAGGCTGTTATTAAACTTTATTTCAGTTTGGTATAAACGAGGACTTGCCTAGGTGTAAGTCGTGCTTGAGTCATTACCCCAGTAATCACGACTCATCGGTCACGGAGGGTTTAGGGTTAAGCTTCATGGCGTTATCGTTTTGTCATCAATGGTTTATATGGATTATCTGCTGTATGTTGGGTTCTCTAGTGAGTGTTTTGCATCCGTGACCATCTCATTGATAATTGTCTCAGCAGATTGAATAGCGTGTATTGAATCGATACATTCTCCTGCCCAGATGATCGCTGAGTCTAAATTATTTGATTGTTGTTCAGAAAAGAATTTCGCTTGATGCTGATGTAGCTGACGTTTTAATTCTGTTTCATTATCATGCCATTTAGCGGTGAACACATTTTTAAGGGCTCTGCCAGTATACTCTGGTGGCCATGGTATTTCTCTAATAATATCAAACACCTGTGTTCGCTGAGTATCATCACCACCGCTTTCTACCATTTTGTTCTTTAATGTATTATCAGCCATAGACTCTGTCGATGCATAAAAACGGCTGCCGATAGAAGCGCCGACAGCACCCAGACTTAACATCGCTGCCAGGCTTTTGCCGTCGGCAACGCCTCCAGCCGCTATCACTGGCGTGTTCGGTAGATGATCAATAACGCCTTTCGTTAGAGAGAGGGTAGATCGCTGACTTTTACCGTGACCGCCTGCCTCACTACCTTGAGTGACGATAAAATCAGCGCCTTTATTTTTGACTTCCAGGGCTTCAGCTAACGATTGAACCTGGCAAATCAAGGGAATATTGTGGGCTTTAATTTTATCTACCCACGGGCTTATGTCACCGAAAGACATCATCACTACCTTGGGTGAGTACTCCATGACAAAATCAAACACGTCATCCGTAAGTGACCAAGTAATGAAACCGACTCCCCATGGCCGACTCGTCGAGCTCTTCACCTTTTCAAGTTCGATTTTTAGCCAATCAAGGTCTCCATAGCCGACACCAATCATGCCAAGTCCGCCTGCATTCGACACACTAGCGGCAAGTTGGCCTCCCGCCACATTACCCATGGGGGCTAGTACAATAGGGTGTTGAATGCCTAACGCACTCGTGAGCTTAGTGCTAAGGGTCATTTGTTTCTCCTGGATGAGAAGGTCTGATGAGTACCAAATAACTGTTTTTCTTCATCGCTATCATCATCAAGAGGAATAAAACTTTCTTCTCTGTAGTGCCGTTCATTTTCAGGTGAATAAACGCTTCTGATAATGAAATAGAAAGCGAGAATGATTAAAGCGTCAGTACCCATAAACATCAATAAATGAGGCATACCGTGATACTTCAGGAATAGTTCTAGTAGAAAAAAAGTGCTCATCCTTTTATCCTCCCGGCTTAACCGAAATAGCAGCTTTATTGTCAGTAATAACAGAAACCGTGCTGTGATGATGTTTTACTGTTTTTCTAATGGTCATGACTACATTAAATAACATCACACATGCACCGCTGAAAAAGACGAGGCCACCCATCATACGGATAGCATAATAAGGATGCATTTGAGCCACCGATTCAACAAAGGTGTAGGCCAGGTTGCCATAGTCATCGTACGCACGCCACATTAGGCCTTGCATGATACCGGCCACCCACATGGCAGTAATATAGATGGCTGTGCCCACAGTCGCTAACCAAAAATGCACATTCACTAACCTTACAGAAAACATACGCGTATCCCATAAACGCTCGACCATGTGGTAAAGCGCACCAATAGAAATCATCGCCACCCAGCCTAATGCACCAGAGTGAACATGACCAATCGTCCAGTCGGTATAGTGTGAAAGAGCATTAACTGTTTTTGATGCCATTACAGGGCCTTCAAACGTTGACATGGCATAAAAAGCCAGCGCCACGATGAGAAAACGGAGAATATAATCGGTTCTGAGTTTGTCCCAAGCACCGCTTAATGTGAACATACCGTTAATTGCTCCTCCCCATGATGGAATAATCATGGCGAGAGAGATTGCTGCACCAAGAGAGCCTGTCCAATCAGGCAGAGCTGTATATTGCAGGTGATGCGCACCTAACCATACATAGCCAAATATCAATGCCCAGAAGTGAATCACTGATAAGCGATAAGAATAAACAGGCCGATTAGCTTGTTTGGGCACAAAATAATACATGATGCCTAAAAAACCCGCGGTGAGATAAAAGCCAATGGCGTTATGACCCCACCACCATTGAATCATGGCGTCCTGAACGCCAGCAAAAATCGAGTAGGATTTCATCAATTCAACGGGAATCGATAAACTATTCACCACATGGAGATAGGTGAACATAATCATCATGGACAGAAAGAACCAGTTCGCTACATAGATATGGGAAACACGGCGAATGCTCAATGTGAAAATAAAGTTGATTGAGTAGGCGAGCCACACAACGGTTAACAAAATATCAAAAGGCCATTCTAATTCTGCGTACTCCTTGCCTTGAGTGTAGCCCAGTGGAAGCGTCACCAGAGCGCCAATCACATAGAGATTCCAGCCCCAGAATGTAAACCAGGCCATCTTGTCACTCCATAGTCTGACATAGCAGGTACGCTGTACGACATAATAGGCCGTTGCCATTAGAACACAGCCACCAAAACCATAGACGACCACATTGGTATGCACGGGTCTTAGTCGTCCGAAGCTAATATATGGATTATCAAAATTAAGAAATGGCCAGGCGAGTTCGGAGGCGATATACACACCGATGCCTGTACCAATGACAAGATAAATACAGGCGGCGACGGAAAACCACTTGGTAATATCTTCATTGTAACTATGTGTTGTGTTCATGATAGAACTCCTGATTTTGAATGGCTATTTTGGTGAGCATTACCAGTGCCATATTTGGTCGGCTTGTTCGAAGATAGGCACGAGCTGTTGTCTATTCACGACTTGTATACCTTCTCTAAGCGCTTCCATTTCTAACCCTCTATCCCATAAATCTTCATACACAACATAAATAGGAATATGAGATGAAATCAGGTTGCCTATATCGGTATTGATATTCGCTGGTTGAGTTTGCTGCCAATCACCTATTTTTAGTTGAGGCTGCTGTTTTTTTTGTTGCGTGTAATAGACGGCTTGGCCTGTGAGTAATAACTGGAGTTGATCGATATCGGTATGCTCAATTTTTTTGCATGCATTGAATTAACCATAGAATCGTTTCATCTTGTTCTTCCACAACTGTTCTGAAAGCTTGATCGAGTATTTGTAAGACTTTCATGATTAGCGAGTTCCAATAGTTAATGTGTTAAATGATTCTGAGGCATAGCGCCATAAATCGGCTGGTCCTCCACGATGACAACCGGGGATGGTGTCATTGACGCCACGCTCATCGACGCATAAGCCACAATTAATCCATTCAAAAGAGAGTGCTTTCTTACGTGCTTTATTCTGTAGCGACGCAATCCATGTTTTGGTCAGTGGATGATCTTCTTGTTCAGTATCATGTCCATGGATGGCATTGCCATGTTGTTGTTGCTTGGCGAATGACAAAGCAGCAGCACCTTCATAAGCAAATACCTTCACATGAGAATTAGCATCTAAGGCGGCATCGAGTAATCTAAAAAAAGTGACGGTGCGCTCGCTCTCAAATGGTGGATCCATAAAGGCGAAAGTGAGTGTTTTATTATGTGACATTGACATCTCCTAATTCCAAATGACTTTTTGTCCCGACAGTAATGCTTTGATAACAATATCCAGATCAGTGGTTAATATTTCTGGTATCAATTGTTCAGCATCTATTTCTCTCTGTTGGAGAGAGAATTTGTCAGCAACCAATGTGATGTTTTCATGAAGTAATTTAGTAAAGGGCGTAAAAATGCTGCTTTTGGTGGCAGGCATAACCCCATTCTGGATAAGTACTACCGTCACACGATTGCCTGCATTGGCGAGATGGTGAATTAATTCATATTGCGATTTAGTCAGTGCATCTGTGAAGGGATCTCGGCTTTGTATAAAAAGAAATTCAGACATCTATCTTTCCTGTATTGACTGATTTGAGATGGATGAGGATTTAATGAAATGACATCGGTGAAGGAAGTCCCCAAAATACTCGTTGTTGAGGCGATCTGTTGAATACAAATCGAATAAAGGAGCCAAGGCATCCAGAACCTGAGTTTGACTGAGATTTTTCTCATGTAGCGTGGCTAGCCGGTCTCCTCGGTGGCTACCTCCAAGATATAAGTTATATAAACCTGGCGCTCGTCCTGTTAAGGCTATCTCAGCTAAGTAGGGGCGAGCACACCCATTGGGACAACCAGTAATTCTTAGTGTGATAGGTTTTGTTTGGAGGTCATACTGACGTTTCAAATCATTAAAAAGGGCAAGAAAGTCTGGCGTTATTCTTTCTGCTTCAGCCATAGCCAGCCCACACGTTGGAAGTGCAACACAGCTCAACGTAACGGCTTCTTGACTGGAGGGGATCAACCTTTCGTATAAACCAAGATCAGACAATCGCCTTGCTACGTCATAAATGTCATATGGTGGAATATTGATAAGCTGAATATTCTGGTTCGCTGTTAACCGGATTTCACCACTATATTGCTGAAAGAAAGCTTGTAACTGATCTTGTAAATGATGATTGATACGTCCACTTTGAATATGCAATGTTGCCAGCCACTGACTATCCTCAGTCTGATGCCAGCCTAACTTATCACCATTATTTGTTAATCTGTATGGCTTCAAAGGGGCTAGTTTTTTGCCGAAACGGTTTACGAGTAAATTTTTAAAGCTGTCTAGACCGATTCTATCTAATGTGTATTTGAAACGGGCACGATGTCTATCTTTTCTATCCCCATAATCGCGTTGAATAGTCATGATGACTTCAGCAATAAATGGTGCGTCTGATGCTTCTATAAAGCCAATGGGGGTGGATAGCCTCGGATAGCTATCTTCTCTAGAATCAAGTTGCCCCATACCACCGCCAACACACACATTGAAACCAACCAGTCGAGATTTCTCAATAACAGCTATAAAACCGACGTCCTGGGCAAATATATCAATATCATTATCAGGAGGGATGACGAATCCTATTTTAAATTTACGGGGTAAATACGTTTCGCCATAAAGTGGCTCCTCAGATTGGGAGGCTGAAGGAGGGGTGTCATACCAAGTTTCTCGATAAGCATCTGTTTTAGGTAAGAGGCGTGAGCTTGTCTCTCTTGCTAGGTCATAGACTTGTTGAGCTACTCTTGACGCGTCAGGGTTGACTCCACAAACAATACCTCGATTATCATCGCCACACGCAGCAAGAGTATCAATTCCGATTTTTTCTAGACTTATCAGGAGTGGTTGTAAGCATTGTTTTCCCACACCATGAAATTGAATCGTTTGACGTGTGGTAATACGAATTCCATTCGATGAGTAAATTCGTGATAAACGGTCTATTTCAATCCATTGTTGTTTGGTTAATCTTCCACCTGGAATTCGTAGTCTCACCATAAATTGATAATGAGGCTCAAGTTTTCGAATGAGACGATGTTGTCGTGTATCACGATCATCTTGCTGATAGATACCATGGAATTTTGTTAACAATCCATCATCGTGACTAATACCTCCCGTATTAGCATCATGGAGTCCTTCACGGATCGTGCCTCTCAAGAAATGACTTTTTGCTTTAAGCTGCTCATTACTGTGCTGTTCATTAAGAGGTTGGCTAATATCAGAGTGTCGCGCAATAGTGAGTGTAGTCACTTTATTTCTCCGTAAATTAATATACGTTTTTGTGTAGTCGTTTTTGTTGGGTGAGTTGAAGCCAGCTTTGCTTATAAGATGATGTCTTGCTCAACGTTTGTGTAAGTTGGTCAAATATCTCTTTGTGACCAGATAGATACAGGTGCGCGCCAGCACTTAACCAACCGTTAAACGTTTCTTCATTATCTTGAATGATGTCGTAGATTGATTTATTGGGAACATCGTCAAAAAAAGAGGTATTTAAACGAGTTAATAAGCCATCTTTTAGATACTGGGACCACTCCGTTTGATAGAGGAAGTCATTTAAAAATGTACATTCTCTTAGTATCAACCACACGCTGTGTTCACGGTTAGGATTAGACTGAATCTCTTGTATGAAGGCGCGAAAAGGGGCTATTCCTGTACCGTCAGCAATGAGGATAATGGGACTGTTTTGATTCGTGGGTAAATGAAACCGTTTATTGTGGTGGGGGAAAACAAGAAGATTTTCACCTTCTTCAATACCCGTTAAATATGTTGAACAAATTCCATTTTGTAATTTCCCAGACCAAGAATACCGATACTTTTCTACAGTAAGATGCAATTCATCTTGAATCTGGCGAGTACTGTTGGCAACGTCATATAAACGAGGTTGTAATGGTCTTAAGCTATCGACCAGCTGCTGTGGAGTTAACTGTAAAGAGTGGTTGACTAGAATGTCTGTTAACTGATGCCGTTTGAGATATGAGCGTAATGTTTGTTTATCTTGGCACAGTTTTATCAGGTCACGGTTGTTTGAAGTCTCACTCCATTTAGTTAAACATTGTGCTGTGACTAAAGTGAGATCACAATATTCACGTAAAGCCTCCACCAGTGGTACAGCTCTCTGTTTTACAACGACAGATTCATCCCCAGAAAATGTTGTTAAGGATAAAATTTGGCGAACGAGCTGAGGGGGATTTTGAGGTAAAACCCCGATTCCATCACCCGCGGTGAGACTCAGTTGAATATTGTCTGGTACCTGTAACTCTAAATGATGGATCGGGTTTGATCTTGAGTCATCAGATAAACGCGTATTCTTGATCACTTCTACAGAGAGTGGACTGGTTTTTGAGTAGGTTGATGTACGGATTTTATGACGGCTTTTTGTGAGTACTTCGCTGTTTTTCGTCATATTCGGTAACGTTGGAAGACAGTAAGTAATCCATTCTTCAGCTGTTTCTTCAAAATCAACATCACACTCTACACATTCAGTAAATGGTGAAGCATTGAGCTCACGCAATCTATCATCAATTGTGATGCCGGTGAGACAGAAGTGATCGTATGAACTGTCACCCAAAGCGAGTACAGCATAGGATAGATGAGAAAGGTCTTCATTAAGGTGTATTAGCTCATCATAGAACGATGCGATGGGCTCAGGTGGTTCGCCATCGCCATGAGTACTACACACAATATATAGCTGATTAATCTGTTTTAGTTGCTTGAGTTTGAAATCCGCCAGGTTAATGAGTTCTATTGATTTATTATGATGAACTGCTTTTTCATAAAACTGCTGAGCAATACCTTTGGAATTGCCTGTTTCTGTTCCATAGGCTACAACTGCTCTCTTTTCAGTAGCTATGCTTTTATCTGTAGTAGAAATATCTAATAAGTTATTCGCTAACCATTCTGTTTGTTCATTAGACAAACGCTTTAGAAGGTTTGCTACAGCCTCCCACTCAGATGTTGTGAATAATGATGTAGCTAAGTTTTGCATGAAGTGTGTTTCTAATCGCTGTGAATGTTGAAACACATTATGGAGAGAATGTTTAATAATATATAATGAATATTATCTTAATTTAATATCAAAAATATTCATATGGATGTCAGTTTAGCCAGAACCTTTCTTGAAATTGTCAGATCGGGAAGTTTTATCTCAGCAGCAGAAAAGCTGCATGTCACTCAAACGACCGTAACGGCTCGAATTCATAACCTTGAGGGACAACTTGGGTGTAAATTATTTGTTCGAAACCGCTCCGGTGCAAGTTTGACTTCAAATGGTGTCAGGTTTGTTGAACATGCTACGAAAATGGTGCAATCGTGGGAGCTGGCGAAACGTGATCTGCCTTTACCCCAAGGAGTACAAAATGTACTCAATATTGGCAGTGAAGTGAGTTTATGGAGTCCGCTTGTCTTGCAATGGCTAAATGCACTCAATATCACTGAAAGTGAAGTGGCTATAAGAACAGAGATTGGTGAACGTCAATCGCTTATGGAGCAACTTGAGAATGGTGTTCTAGATATTATTTTGGTTCATCAACCTGAATATTGGCCTGGCGTTCAGGTCGAGCAACTATTAGAAGAAAAACTCATCCACGTGAGTTCCGTTGATAATCCTCACCCATATGTCTACGTGGACTGGGGAGATGACTTTAGACGTCAACATGATGTGGCTTTACCGGAACATGCACGAGCACAACTCACTATTAGCCTTGGACCATTAGCATTACATTACATTTTAACAAACGGTGGAAGCGGCTATTTTCGAACACGTGTGGTTGAGCACCATATAAAAGCAGGACTTTTAAAGCACAATGAACACTATCCTGAGTTTACTTTTCCAGTGTATGTCTTATACAAACAAGCAGATAAACAACGGTATAGCGTACAAATTGATGCCCTGTTTGAATCATCGAAAATTGAGTCACCCTGGTTGCCATAAGTAAAGCATATGCACCAATCACTACAGCACCCTATTTGTCGGTAATAATCGGCCAATAAGTTTGAAGATATATCTAGTGATGATGTTAATTATGGTGTTGTATATATATTTGTTAGGTCTATGGAAATTGAACGTCATCGACGCGAGAAGCATGGCCTGAACTTCTACAAAAACAGGCTAATCACCGTTGTAGTAATACAATTTAGTCAGAGGAAAGAACGTGTCCGACATCGCTTTGATTATTGATGCAGTGGATGGCATATACACAAAACAAGTTGTCGCGAAGTGTTTTGTAACAGCTGATTTTGATTTCACATCAATGGTCGCTATAGCCAACTGAAGTAAAAATCAGTAAATAGCCTGTTTTGAGATTTATATCTTAAAAATAAAGTGCTAAGTGTAAAACTATTGATGCTTCAGAGGAGAGTATTAAAGAAATTACCAAATTGGTTTATAGCAGCAACCTTCTATCAAACTCGTCAATTTAGCAGGTAAAGAATACGAGTCGACATAAATATTGCTGAAATAAAAAAACCTCAAAGAGCGACTCTTTGAGGCTTTATATATTCTTTGGCTCCCCGAGCTGGACTCGAACCAGCGACCCAATGATTAACAGTCATTTGCTCTACCAACTGAGCTATCGGGGAACAGAAAGATGGCTATTCTAGTGGCTTGACCTGTGTAGGTCAAGCCTAAATTTGAATAATTTTTTACGCAATAAATTCGGCAATACGAATCAGTGCGTTACGAAGGTTTTCTTCGCTGGTCGCGATTGAAAGACGAATGTGGTTTTTCAATCCGAACGCAGAACCAGGCACAACAGCTACGCCTTTTTCTACTAATAGGGCTTCGGCAAAATCCATATCGTCCTTCAGTTCAGTTTTGTTTTCCAATACACCGGCGATGCTTGGGAAAACATAAAACGTACCGTCTGTTTCTAATGAATCCACGCCAGGCATTTTGTTTAATTCAGAAACGACATAGTCATGACGTTTTTTGAACTCAGCTAACATGGTTTTAATGCATGACTGATCACCGTTCAATGCTTCTACGGCTGCTGCTTGTGAGATAGATGCTGGGTTGGATGTGCTTTGCGACTGTACTTTTTTCATTGCAGCAATTAATGGTGCTGGGCCAGCTGCATAACCAATACGCCAGCCAGTCATTGAATACGCTTTGGAAACGCCATTCATAACCAGTGTTCTATCATGTAGATCCGGGCAGGCATTCAAAATATTGCAGAACGGTTCGTCAGCCCAGTAGATATGTTCATACATATCATCAGTGGCGATAAAAATGTTTGGATGTTTGCGTAACACTTCACCTAGTGCTTCCAGCTCTTTCAGACTGTAAGCCATGCCAGTTGGGTTAGATGGGCTATTGATAACGAACAGTTTGGTTTTATCTGTGATCGCCGCTTCTAATTGTTCTGGTGTGATTTTGAACTGATTTTCCTGACCGGCTTCGATAATTACGGGTACGCCGTCAGCAAGCAGTGTCATATCCGGGTATGATACCCAGTATGGTGCGGGGATGATGACCTCATCACCTGCTTCAATGAAGGCTTGAGCCAAGTTGAAAAAGCTTTGTTTACCACCGACGGAAACTAGGACTTGATTCGCGGCATACTCGAGCCCATTATCTCTTGAGAACTTTTTGATGATGGCATCTTTCAAATCTGCGGTGCCATCTACGGGCGTGTATTTTGTTTTGCCGCTGTGGATAGCTTCAATGGCAGCTTGTTTGATGTGTTCAGGAGTATCGAAGTCGGGTTCGCCTGCACCCAGACCAATAACATCTTTGCCCTCGGCTCTCAGCGCCGCAGCGCGTGCTGTGATTGCCAAAGTCGGAGACGGTTTGATGTTTTGAACACGTTGGGAGAGCTTGATAGTCAAAATCTTTCCTTCATTTAACACGGTAAATTGATAAATATCTCAATAATATACGCCAAACATAATCGATGCTAAAGACGTATGAGTAAACATTTTCAGCTAGTCAGCGAATTTTCTCCTGCCGGGGATCAACCAACTGCAATCAAGACTTTGATTGAAGGCTTGGAAAACGGTGAAATGTGGCAAACCCTGCTTGGGGTAACAGGTTCTGGTAAAACGTTTACCATTGCCAATGTTGCGCAAGCTCTGGGGCGGCCAATGATGGTTCTGGCCCCTAATAAGACCCTGGCCGCGCAATTATACAGTGAGATGAAAGATTTCTTCCCCAATAATGCGGTGGAATATTTTGTCTCTTATTACGATTATTACCAACCGGAAGCGTACGTACCATCCTCAGATACTTTTATAGATAAGGATGCGTCGGTCAACGAGCAGATCGAACAAATGCGCTTGTCGGCAACCAAAGCCATGTTGGAAAGACGGGATGCGATTATCGTATCAAGTGTGTCCTGTATATATGGTTTGGGTGAAAAAGATGCCTATTTGGAGATGGTGTTACATCTGGTTCAGGGTGATGTCATCAGTCAGCGGGATATTCTGCGACGTTTGACCGAGTTGCAATACAGCCGTAACGATGTCGAATTGCATCGAGGTACTTATCGGGTGAGAGGAGAGGTGATAGATATCTTCCCGGCAGAATCTGAGCGTGATGCTGTAAGAGTTGAGTTATTCGATGATGAAGTCGAACAAATCAGCTACTTCGATCCTCTGACAGGTGAAATTCTACAGCGGGTGAGCCGCATTACCATTTACCCGAAAACGCACTATGTCACACCACGCGATAACCTCTTAAAAGCCGTCGATGCCATCAAAGAAGAGTTAAAAGAACGACTCGAACATCTCAATGCTGACAATAAGCTGGTCGAAGCACAACGTTTAGAACAACGCACCCGCTTTGATATCGAGATGTTGCTGGAGCTGGGATATTGCAACGGCATTGAAAACTATTCCCGCCATTTATCTGGACGTGGGCCGGGGGAAGCACCGCCAACCTTATTTGATTACTTGCCTGACGATGCCATTCTGGTGATCGATGAAAGTCACGTGATGGTGCCGCAGATTGGTGCGATGTATAAAGGCGACCGCTCTAGAAAAGAGACCTTGGTCAACTACGGTTTTCGACTTCCTTCTGCATTGGATAATCGGCCTTTGATGTTTGAAGAATGGGAGAAGTTAGCCCCACAAACGATTTTTGTTTCGGCGACACCGGGCAAATATGAAAATGAACACTCCAGCACCATCGTCGAACAAGTGGTTAGGCCAACAGGACTGGTCGATCCACAAGTCGAAATTCGGCCTGTTGGGACACAAGTCGATGATGTCTTATCTGAAATTAATAAGCGCGCAGCTATCGGTGAGCGTGTATTAATCACCACGTTAACCAAACGCATGGCAGAAGATCTCACGGAGTATCTACGTGAGCACAATGTCAAAGTACGTTACTTACATTCTGATATCGATACCGTTGAGCGAGTGGAAATTATTCGTGATTTACGACTGGGTGAATTTGATGTGCTTATCGGTATTAACCTACTACGAGAAGGTTTGGATATACCGGAAGTCTCATTAGTAGCAATACTGGACGCTGATAAAGAAGGTTTCCTTCGCAGTGATCGCTCTCTTATTCAAACAATAGGTCGTGCTGCAAGAAACCTGAATGGTCGAGCTATTTTATATGCCGATGAAATCACGGGCTCTATGAAGCGCGCGATTGATGAGACTGATCGTCGTCGGGAAAAACAGATTGCCTTTAACGAAGAACATGGCATTACGCCACAGGGCATAAAAAAGCGATTCGAATGGGCATGGATGAGGCTATGTCCAAACCAGCCAATGATAAATATGCCGCAGAAGTCGCTGAAGAGCAGGCCAAGTATGCCTCACTCACGCCACAGCAACTGGCTAAACGAATTCAGCAGATAGAAAACGCCATGTACAAACATGCGCAAAACCTTGAATTTGAAGAGGCTGCCAAGCTACGTGATGACTTGGAACATCTAAGGAAGATAGCCTTGGGTCCGGCCGCTGTTTAAAGGGCTTGCAATCTGTCAGTAGCTGCGTATAATTTCGCAGCTTCACGGCAGGCACGTAGCTCAGTTGGTTAGAGCACCACCTTGACATGGTGGGGGTCGGTGGTTCGAATCCACTCGTGCCTACCAGATATTCAAAAGCGCTTAGGCGCTTTTTTGGTTTTTAAGGCCCTTTGTATCGGCCACAACCAGGACTTCATATGATTTCAGTAACACTTCCCGACGGCTCTCAACGCCAATTCGATCATCCCGTTTCTATCCATGATGTTGCCGCTGATATTGGTACTGGTTTAGCCCGTGCTGCATTAGCCGGTAAAGTTGATGGAAAGCTGGTTGATACGTCATTCGTCATTGAACAGGATGCTGAGGTAGCCATCATCACTGAGCGTGATGAAGATGGTCTGGATGTCATCCGTCACTCTACATCACATCTAATGGCTCAGGCTGTAAAACAGCTCTATCCTGAAGCACAAGTCACCATCGGTCCGGTGATTGAAGATGGCTTCTATTATGATTTCTCATATAAAGAAGCGTTTACGCCGGATGATTTAGCTAAGATCCAGAAGCGTATGGAAGAGATCGTGAAGCAAGATCTTCCAGTGGTTCGTGAAGAAATCTCTCGTGATGCGGGTATCGAGTTATTCCGTGATATGGGTGAAATCTATAAAGCTGAAATCCTGGAAGATATTCCGCAAGGCGAGACTTTATCTATCTATCGCCAAGGTGATTTTGTCGATTTATGTCGTGGTCCTCACGTACCAAGCACAGGTAAGTTAAAAGCCTTCAAATTGATGAAATTGGCGGGTGCATACTGGCGTGGTAACTCTGATAACGAAATGTTACAACGGGTATACGGTACTGCCTGGCAAGATAAAAAAGCCCTTAAGGCTTATTTACATCGTCTGGAAGAAGCTGAAAAGCGCGATCATCGTAAAATCGCTAAAAATCTTGATCTATTCCATTTGCAGGAAGAAGCCACAGGCATGATCTTCTGGCACGATAATGGTTGGCAGATTTATCGTGTTGTCGAAAACTATATTCGTGACGTGTTACGCAATAATGGTTATCAGGAAGTGCGCACACCTCAGGTTGTCGATCGCACTTTGTGGGAAAAATCAGGTCACTGGGATAAATTTGGCGATATGATTTTCAGTACCCATTCAGAAAATCGTGACTATGCCGTGAAACCAATGAACTGTCCTTGTCATATTCAGATTTTTAATCAAGGTCTGAAAAGCTACAGAGATTTGCCACTACGTATGGCTGAATTTGGTTCATGTCATCGCAACGAACCGTCAGGTACTTTACATGGCCTGATGCGTTTACGCGGATTTACCCAAGATGATGCGCATATTTTCTGTACTGAAGATCAAATTCAGTCAGAGGTCGCCACTTTTATTGATTTATTACACGAGGTTTATGCCGACTTCGGGTTCAATGAAATCATCGTTAAATTATCGACTCGTCCTGAAAGTAGAGTAGGGAGCGATGAGGTATGGGACAAGGCTGAACATGCCCTAGAACAGGCATTAAATGCCGCAGAATTAGACTGGGACCTACAGCCAGGTGAAGGCGCATTCTACGGACCAAAGATTGAATTCTCATTAAAAGATTGTCTTGGCCGTGTGTGGCAGTGCGGTACTATTCAGGTTGACTTCTCAATGCCTGGTCGTCTGGATGCGACATATGTCGCAGATGATGGCAGTAAACAAGTGCCAGTTATGCTGCACAGGGCAATACTTGGTTCTTTAGAAAGATTCATCGGTATCTTAATAGAAGAGTATGCTGGTGCATTCCCAACATGGCTTGCACCTAAGCAAGTGGTGGTGATGGGAATCAGTGATAAACAATCTGAATATGTCAGAAATATCACCAACAATTTGCAGAAACAAGGATTTAGAGTCGATTCGGACTTGAGAAACGAGAAGATTGGCTTTAAAATACGCGAGCACACTTTACGTCGCGTCCCCTACTTGATTGTGGTGGGTGAGCGTGAAGCAGAAAATAATGCCGTGGCAGTACGCACTCGAAAAGGCGAAGACCTAGGTGCAATGCAACTTGAGGACTTTGTTGGCTTGCTACAGAAAGATGTTGCGAGTCGCGGTCGAATAATTATAGAGGATTAGAACATCGCTACAGATCAAAAAAGGCTGAATGGAGAAATCACAGCCAAAGAAGTACGATTAACAGATTCTAATGGTGAGCAAGTGGGCATCGTTACGCTGAAAGACGCGTTAGAACGAGCCGAACAAGCTGATCTGGATTTGGTGGAAATCGCGCCACAAGCGACTCCACCAGTATGCCGTATCATGGATTACGGCAAGTTTTTGTTTGAAGAAGGCAAGCAGAAAGCGCTAGCTAAGAAAAAACAAAAACAAATTCAGGTGAAGGAAGTTAAATTCCGGCCTGGAACAGAAGAAGGGGATTATCAGGTAAAACTACGCAACCTGATACGTTTCCTAGAAAGCGGGAACAAAACTAAAGTCAGCCTCCGATTTCGTGGACGTGAAATGGCGCATCAGGACTTGGGTCTTAAGCTACTTGAACGAGTTGCAGAAGATCTTAAAGAACTGTCTAGCGTTGAACAACGACCTAAGAAAGAAGGGCGTCAAATGATTATGGTTTTGGCTCCAAACAGTAAAAAATAACTATATAAACTTTCAATGCGGAGTTGTTAATTCAATGCCTAAATTAAAAAACCATAGTGGTGCTGCTAAGCGTTTTAAACGCACTGGTAGTGGAAAATTCAAGCGCTCACAAGCTTTCACTAGTCATATCCTGACCAAAAAAAGCACTAAGCGTAAACGTCAATTACGTTCTACTCTGACAATCTGTAAAGCAGATCACATGTCAGTTCGTAAAATGTTGCCAAACCTGTAATTGAGGGAGTTTTCTAATGCCTAGAGTAAAACGCGGCGTCACAGCACGTGCTCGCCATAAAAAAGTTCTTGACCAAGCAAAAGGGTATTACGGTCGTCGTAAGAACGTATACCGCGTAGCTGTCCAAGCAGTCACCAAAGCAGGTCAATATGCTTATCGTGACCGTCGTCAGAAAAAACGTAATTTCCGTACTTTATGGATTGCACGTATCAATGCTGCTGCACGTGAGTGTGGATTGTCTTACAGCAGAATGATCGATGGTCTGAAAAAAGCCTCTATCGAAATCGATCGAAAAGTTTTGGCCGATATCGCTGTACATGATGAAGCTGCATTTGCTGCACTTGCAGAAAAAGCGAAAGCTGCACTGGCAAACTAATATCGTCGGTTTATTGATTAAACCTACGTGTTTGCATGTAAGTAGAAAAGGGCCGCCAAAACGGCCCTTTTTTGTTTCTGAATATTGTTCCTCAGGTGGGGGTAATAATGGCTGAACTGGACACACAGTTAGAAGCTTTAAACGACATTGTTGAGTCTGCGAAAGCAGCAATTGCAGAAGCGAATGATAATCGGGCTTTGGATAACGTTCGCGTTGAGTTTTTGGGTAAGAAAGGCAAAATCACGGCTTATCTGAAAGGATTAGCCAATGTGGGCGTTGAAGAGCGACCTATTATTGGTAAGTCGGTAAATATAGCTAAACAAGATGTGTCAGCGCTCATCGATGCCAGAAATAAAGCACTAGCTGAAATTGCAATGGAAGCTGCTTTAGCAGCAGAAACTGTTGATGTGACTTTACCTGGTCGCAACAGCGAGGTGGGTGGTTTACATCCCGTCACTCGTACATTACAGCGTATAGAACGTTACTTTAAGAATATTGGTTTTGATGTGGCGGAAGGCCCCGAAATCGAAGATGGTCATCATAACTTTACTGCGCTTAATATTCCTGAGCATCACCCTGCTCGTGCTATGCATGACACATTTTATTTTGACGCAGATAAATTATTAAGAACACATACCTCACCGGTGCAAATCCGTGTGATGGAAGAAGAACAGCCACCTTTACGTCTGATTGCCCCGGGCAGAGTGTATCGTTGCGACTCAGACTTAACCCACACACCGATGTTTCATCAGATTGAAGGGTTGATGGTGGATGAAAATATCAGTTTTACTGATCTGAAAGGTATCTTGTCAGACTTTCTGCAAGCATTCTTTGAAAAACCATTAAAAGTACGTTTTCGTCCTTCATATTTTCCGTTCACCGAACCTTCAGCTGAAGCAGATATCGAGTGCGTAATCTGCGGTGGAGAAGGTTGTCGCGTATGTAGTCATACCGGTTGGATTGAAATACTTGGCTGCGGCATGGTTCATCCGAATGTATTCAAACACGTCAACATTGATAGTGAAAAGTATCTTGGCTTTGCGTTTGGTCTCGGTGTCGAACGTATGGCGATGCTGCGATACGGCGTCAATGACTTACGTATGTTCTTCGAAAACGATTTACGTTTCCTGAAACAATTCAGTTAAGCGACGAGATAAGACAATGAAGTTTAGTGAAAAATGGTTAAGAGAGTGGGTAAACCCTGCACTTGATACAGATGCATTAGTTGATAAACTCACTGGTGCTGGTCTCGAAGTTGATGCCGTAGAAGCTGTGGCAGGCGAGTTTTCAGGCGTCGTTGTGGGGCAAGTGACTTCTGTCACACCGCATCCGGATGCCGATAAGTTACGTCTCACAAAAGTTAATGTGGGTGGCGAAGCGTTACTGGATATTGTTTGTGGTGCAAGTAATGTTCGCGAAGGATTGAAAATACCTGTTGCGGTCATCGGTGCTGTTTTACCTGGTAACTTTAAAATTAAACAAGCCAAACTGCGTGGTGTGCCATCGTTTGGTATGTTGTGTTCATCAAAAGAATTAGGCCTGACGGAATCTGCTGACGGTTTGATGGAGCTTGCTGATGATGCACCTGTTGGTGAAGATTTTCGTGTTTATCTGGATTTAGATGATAATGCAATCGATATTGATCTCACACCCAATCGTAGTGATTGCTTAAGTGTCGCGGGTGTAGCACGTGAAGTCGGTGTACTGACTTCAGAAGATATCAACGCTGTCGCATCTGAGCCTGTCAGCGCAACCTCTTCCAAGATTTTGGATGTCAAAGTTGAAGCAACTACTGCCTGCCCACGATATCTGGGACGCACCATCGAAAATATTAATCCAGCAGCAGAAACACCTGTGTGGATGCAAGAGAAGCTCCGCCGCAGTGGGTTAAGAAGTTTGGGACCTGTGGTTGATGTGACTAACTATGTCATGCTCGAATTAGGGCAGCCTATGCATGCCTTTGATTTGGGTAAGATTGAACAATCAATTAATGTGCGTTTATCACAACAGGGTGAAAAGCTGACCCTGTTAGACGGCCAAACAATCGATACGCAAGCAGATACCTTATTGATTTGTGATGCAGAAAAGCCACTAGCCTTAGCTGGTGTTATGGGTGGACAAGACTCATCAGTGAGTTCACTCACCACCTCTCTGTTCCTAGAGTCAGCATTCTTTGCACCAGAAGCTATTGCTGGTAAAGCGCGAAGCTATGGTTTGCATACAGATTCATCACATCGCTTTGAACGAGGGGTGGATCCAGAATTAGCTAGCAAGGCTATGAATCGTGCAACATCTTTATTGCTTGAAATTGTGGGTGGTGAAGCTGGCCCTGTTGTTGAAGAATGTAGCGAGAAAGATTTACCGAAAACAGCAACGATTCATCTTCGTTCTGACAGAATCAAACGAGTGCTTGGCCTTGAACTGGACGGTAAAACAGTGGCTGAACAATTAACAAGATTGGGTTTGGCTGTTGATGTCGTTGAAGATGGCTGGCAGGTATCAGTCCCGTCTTTTCGTTTTGATCTCGCAATCGAAGTGGATTTAATCGAAGAGTTAGGCCGCTTGTACGGCTACGATAAATTGCCTAATACACGTCCGCAGGGAACCGTTCTAACAACCAATATTACGGAGACGTTGACGCCAGTTGAACGGCTGCAAAACCTCATGGTTGACCGTGGTTATCATGAAGCTGTGACCTATAGTTTCGTTGAGCCTAAAATCCAGCAGCTACTCGCACAAGACGACTCAGCGCCGATAAAATTGGCCAATCCCATTTCGTCTGATCTTTCTGTGATGAGAACATCACTCTGGCCGGGCCTGGTTCAGGCAATGGTTTATAATGCAAATCGACAGCATGACCGGATTCGTCTATTTGAGGTAGGACGTGTCTTCAAAGGTAATTTGAACGATATTGCACAACCGCGTCAAATTGGTGGTTTAATATACGGCAGTAATTATGCCGAACAGTGGTCGCAGAATCCACGTGAAGTGGATTTCTTCGACATCAAAGCCGATGTAGAAGCGCTGCTTGCACTTGGTGGTGGTCAAGTAAGGTTCGAGAAAGAATCTCACCCAGCATTACATCCCGGCCAATCTGCACGTGTCTATAAGAACGATGAAGCTATTGGTTGGCTAGGCGCTATCCATCCAAAACTAAACAAATCACTGGATATTGATGGGAAGGTCTACGTTTTCGAGTTAAGCCTGAATGATGTCGTTGATTCTGTCGTTCCCGAGTTTGAGACACTGTCAAAATTCCCAGCATTGCGTCGTGATTTGGCTCTTTTGGTAGATGATGCTGTCAATGCGGGTCAAATTGAAGATTGCTTGAGTAAGATCGATTCTGATATTCTTAAGTCATTTCAATTATTTGACGTGTATAGTGGAGAAGGCGTCGAGCTTGGTAAGAAAAGCTTGGCAGTGGCCTTTATACTCCAGCACAAAGAGCGAACATTAACAGACGATGAAGTCGACTCATTGCTTAAAACTGTGACAGAAACGCTGTCGCAAAAGCTTAATGCAACGATAAGATCTTAACATCGCTTAATAAACAATAAGAATTAATTTGAGGTAGACATGGCACTGACTAAGGCCGATATGACAGAACAGTTGTACGATGAATTAGGTTTCAACAAACGTGAAGCAAAAGAATTAGTTGAAATGTTTTTTGAAGAAATTCGTACGGCATTAGAAAAAGGTGAACAAGTAAAGTTATCTGGGTTCGGTAATTTTGAATTAAGAGATAAAAGTGAAAGACCAGGTCGTAACCCAAAAACTGGTGAAGAAATCCCAATAACAGCCCGTCGCGTGGTCACGTTCAGACCCGGACAAAAACTGAAGGCAAGGGTGGACAATTATGCTGGAAGCAAGTAACAACAACGAACTCCCTGTAATACCGGCGAAACGCTATTTTACGATTGGTGAAGTCAGTGAGTTGTGTGGTGTAAAACCTCACGTTCTTCGGTACTGGGAACAAGAATTTTCACAACTTAAACCGGTTAAACGTCGAGGTAATCGTCGTTATTACCAGCGTCATGATGTTGTGTTGATTCGTGAGATTCGTGGCTTGTTATATGAGCAAGGCTTCACCATCGGTGGTGCCAGACAGCAATTGGGAACCGATGCAAAAGCGAGTGCTTCTGCTGATAATCAAACTGATCAAAAACAGCTCGTAAAAGAGTTGCTGAAAGAACTTGAAGATTTAAGAACGTTTTTAAACTAATTTCTCGTTCATTCTTTTCAAATAAAAAAGCCCGTACAAAGTTCTTGTGCGGGCTTTTTTTTAACTGAATGATTTTTGGCTAGTCGGTATTGTGGGTATTTAACTTGTTAATAGCATGACAGGAATAATGTATGGTTAATTTCATATCTACCTATGTAATGTAGTCCTTATGGTGTGCAATTATTCTGACTAAAAAACTGTTGTTGCACAGGTTTTTCGAGAGGAATACCAGCTAAATAGGCCTGTTGAATTTGTTGCCAGTAATAACGATACGAAGCTTTGTCATACAGTTTTCCGTTCAGCTGAATAGGTGCCCAGTTATATTGTTGTGCTGATAGTAAAACCTCACTGGCTAGTTGGAGCTGCTGTGGGTTAGGACTCATAGCCTCAATAATAGGTTTGATCTGAGCAGGGTGAACACTCCACATTCTCATAAAGCCGATCTGATGGCGGGCTCGATAGGCATCATCGTAGGTTTGTTGAGAATCTTTAATTGCTAGGGTGACATTATGTGAGGCGATACAACCTGAGGTTATCGATGCACTGACTATCTCAGTTTTTGCTTTTACGATTAACGCATGCTCGAACTGTAGAGGGCTCCGCATCGCTTCATCTGTTATCGCACCCTGATGAGTACTGATGTAGTCCATAATGCCAAAATCGAGCACTTCAACTGGCTCCATCATGGCAATCTTGTTGACATCACCTAAGGCGCCATGGGTTTCAATCAAAACATGTATTGGCAGCGGATGCTGAAGGCTATATTTCTGTGAGGCTAGCTGGATGTATTCAAGCATCATCTCAACTTGAGTCGCATCCTGCGCCTTGGGAAGTGTTATGTAACGAATGAGATCTCTTGCCCCAGATAATAAAATATCGACTTCCTGTTTCCAGACAGGCTCATTGAAACCATGGATACGCACACCTGCCATTTTATGAATGTTATGTTCGCTATTGAGAAGCTCAACAATCATATTGGCGTGGGAAATTTCTGTCCCCGTTGCTGCACCATCTTCGCAATCACAAGTTATGTCGAAAACAGGGCCATACTCAGCTTGAATCGCAAAGGCTTTGAGTAGTGTGTGACGGTTACCTGCAAAGTGTTCACATACCGGTATCAGTGGAAGTGTTTGCTCTTCATTCACAAGCGCATCATTGGGATGAATCAAGGTACTCATTTATATATCTATCCTAGATAGGCCCTTTCCCTCGGACCTGTTATCATAAAGTGTCTGATTGTCAGAAGTATAATATATCGATTAAGTCTGGTTTTTAGTTTAAAAAGATGCGATTATTCACGGTTTTGGTTGCCGTATTTTCGTTTTGAAAATGATCCCACAGGTCTTTTTGATATGACGAGTAAATACGGTATGGTCTGAATTGAGTAAACAGTGTTTTGTCTTAACGCAAAATTTTTGTTGATCAATTCCTGTATTTCGGCACATGATTAACACATGACAGAAACAGAACTACAATATTCTGAACAAATACGGAAAGTGTTCTTTGTATCAGACCGCACCGGACTTACTGCCGAATCTTATGGAAAGTGCTTGTTGGCTCAATTTCCTGATCTCGAGTTCGAAACCATCACACTGGCCTTTGTAGACACCCCAGAAAAAGCATTACAGGCCAGAGAGAAAATAAACGAAACCAGCTTAGAGTCTAATCTCAAACCCGTTGTTTTTAGCACTTTAGTGCATGATGATGAGCAATACATTATCGAGAGCGCCAACGCTTGTGTTATTAGTTTGTTTCACAGTTATATTGGCTCATTGGAAAGTTTCTTTGGTGTTGAGTCATCACATAAACAAGGTGTCTCGCGAATTGCATTTAGCGATACCACATACCAGCGCAGATTAGACGCCATTGACTTCGCTCTGACGCATGATGATGGTGTCAGACCCGATCATTATAATGATGCCGATGTGATTCTTGCTGGTGTGTCACGTTGTGGTAAGACCCCTACAAGTCTTTATCTGGCAATGAACTTTTCACTCAAAGTGGCGAACTATCCTTTGACGCCAGAAGACTTGTCTTCAGATGAATTACCTCAGTGTTTATTGGATAATATTGATAAACTGGTCGGGCTAACAATTAAGCCCGTACCATTAAGTCGTATCAGACGCCAACGCCGGCCCGGGAGTGAATACGCCTCTCTGGAAATTTGTCAGGCAGAATTGACACAAGCACAATCTATGTTCGATAAAGCGGGAATTGCCGTTTTCGAAACAACCGATACTTCAATCGAAGAAATCTCAAGCCGTGTAGTACGTGCACTGGGCTTGGGCCGGGAGCGAGTAAGAGAGTCGGTTTTAATGTTTAATAAATCTATAAAAGCAAGGTAGTTATAACTATGTCGGAATATGTTATCTCTCTGGATAAGCTATGCATGGAGGATGTCGGCAGAGTAGGTGGTAAAAACGCCTCATTAGGTGAAATGCTGCAAAATCTCGCCCCTCTAGGAGTCGATGTCCCAGGTGGCTTTGCCACAACAGCGGATGCTTACCGGGAGTTTCTTCTGCACGATGGACTCCAGAGTAAAATCAATGAACGCTTGCGTGAGCTGGATGTCGATGACGTCACTGCTTTGCAAAAAACAGGTCAGGAAATCCGTGATTGGATTATGACTATTCCTTATCCAGAAGCGATGGAAAAAGCGATAGACGAAGCTTATGCCGCGCTGGAAAAAGAATACGGTCCTGAAGCAAGCTTTGCTGTGCGTTCATCAGCAACGGCAGAAGATTTACCTGATGCTTCTTTCGCGGGGCAACAAGAAACATTTCTTAACGTTTCTGGCTTAGCAAACATCAAAAAAGCGATTCGTGAAGTGTTTGCATCATTATTTAATGATCGTGCTATTGCGTATCGTGACCACCAAGGCTTTGATCATAGTGAAGTCGCTTTATCTGCTGGCATCCAAAAAATGGTGCGTTCTGATATTGCAAGTGCCGGTGTTGCGTTTTCTCTTGATACAGAAAGTGGCTTCCGTGACGTTGTCTTCGTCACTGGTAGTTATGGCCTGGGCGAAATGGTGGTGCAAGGTGCTGTCAACCCTGACGAGTTCTATGTTCACAAAAATACTCTAGAAGCCGGTCGTCCATCAGTTTTACGCCGTACAGTCGGTCATAAAGCCATTAAAATGATTTACTCTGGGGATGCTTCATCTCCAGTTAAAACGGTGGATGTTGATGTAGAAGAACGCTTACATTTCTGCTTAACTGACAAAGAAGTTGAGTCTTTAGCGAAAATGGTTGTCACCATTGAGAAACATTATAAGCGTCCTATGGATGTGGAATGGGCTAAAGATGGTAATGATGGCCGAATTTACATTGTTCAGGCACGTCCTGAAACAGTGCAAAGTCGTACCAAGAAAAACGTTCGTGAAACATTCGTTCTGAAACAAGAAGGTGAATTACTTTCTGTTGGCCGCGCTATTGGCAGCAAAATTGGTCAAGGCAAAGTGCGTTTACTAAACAGTCTTGATCAAATGAATAAATTCCAAGAAGGTGACGTTCTGTTAACAGACATGACAGATCCAGATTGGGAACCTATCATGAAACGTGCTTCTGCGATTATCACTAACCGTGGTGGTCGTACATGCCACGCGGCTATCATCGCTCGCGAATTAGGTATTCCTGCTGTTGTAGGCTGTGGCGATGCGACTGAAACCATTAAAGAAGGCACAGAAGTCACTGTCTCTTGTGCTGAGGGTGATGAAGGTAATATCTATGCTGGCTTGCTCGAATTCGAACATCGCGTAGAAGAACTCGATAATATGCCTGAGTTGCCAGTCAAGATTATGATGAACGTTGGTAACCCTGACCGTGCATTCAGCTTTGCACAATTACCAAACAAAGGTGTCGGTCTGGCTCGTTTGGAATTCATCATCAACAATATGATCGGTATTCATCCAAAAGCATTGATGAATGCAGATGAGATGGAAGGTGAAGTTAAACAAGCGATTAAAGAACGTACAACTGCTTATGGCGACCCAGTAGAATTCTACATAAGCCGTATTGCAGAAGGTGTATCAACTATCGCTGCTGCATTCTACCCTGAGACGGTCATCGTACGTATGTCAGACTTCAAATCAAATGAATACGCCAATCTAATTGGCGGCACATTATTTGAGCCTGAAGAAGAAAATCCAATGATCGGTTTCCGCGGTGCTTCGCGTTATTCATCAGACGATTTTGCTGAATGCTTTAAACTTGAAATTGAAGCAATGAAGCGCGTTCGTGATGAAATGGGCTTAACTAATGTTGAATTGATGATTCCATTTGTTCGTACATTAGACGAAGCTGAGTCAGTCGTTAACTTACTAAAAGAAAACGGACTGGAGCGTGGCAAAAATGGTCTGCGTCTAATCATGATGTGTGAGTTACCTTCAAATGCTGTGATGGCAGATGAATTCCTTGAGTTCTTCGATGGTTTCTCAATCGGTTCAAATGATATGACTCAGTTAACACTGGGCTTGGATCGTGACTCAGCATTAGTGGCGGGTTCATTTGATGAACGTAATCCTGCTGTATTGAAGATGCTTGATATGGCTATTACTGCGTGTAAGAAAGCCGATAAATACGTCGGTATTTGTGGTCAAGGACCTTCAGATCATGAAGATCTTGCAGAGTGGTTATTAGAGCGTGGCATCAGCAGTATCTCTCTGAATCCGGATACTGTTGTTAGTACTTGGCAGGCTTTAGCTGAAAAGCACGTTTAAAAGTAAAAAAGCGAGTGTCCGGCCTGTTTTTTCAGGCCGGGCTTTGCTAATATAGCGACCTCGTCAATCTGGCTGTCTCAAGCAATCTATAGGTTGACACAAAAATCGTCGGGGCATGGCGCAGCCTGGTAGCGCACTTGCATGGGGTGCAAGGGGTCGAAGGTTCAAATCCTTCTGTCCCGACCAATTTCTCTTGTTAATATTCTCAAGATATAAACTCACAATTACGAGCCGCTTTGTCTTAAAGCATTGATAATCCGTTCTCGTTCTTCTTCTCCATAAAAGCTTGGATCATCAAATAAGTCTCTTTGTGGTTGATCGAACATCATGCTGAGTACTTGGGAGCTGGTTTGGACCATCGGTTCGAAGTGAGCATTATTTCCACTGACAAGATCAACTACACGGCGACGACGGTAAACTGTATAAGCTGCCAATATTAATAAAACTGCGCCAATGTAAAGTGGCAGACCTTGTGCTCCAATCAGTGTCATCAATGAGCCTGCTGCGACAGGTGCAAAGGCACATCCTAGGCCATGAAGAACCAACATATCCGATGAGCCTGAAACAATTTCGTCAGGATGCAGTTGGTCGATAAGTTGAGCAACAGAAAGCGGATAGATAGAGAAAGACAGACCACCCCAGATAAAAAAGACAATAAGTAACGCTGTTTGAGAGGGAATGATTGCCATGGATAAAGCGATGAGACCGGCTAATGTCACTACCCATGTAATCACTTTTGGCCTGTCATGCTTATCTGAATAACGACCAATAGGAATCTGCAAAGCGGCACCACCTAAAATGGTTAAACTCATGATGAGAGCAATACCACTGATGTCATAGCCAAGTTGAGTGGCATAGATTGGCGTCATTGCCCAGAATGCGCCCATCGCTAAACCCGATAGGGTTGAACCGGCAAAAGAGAGTGGCGCAATTTTTAATAAATTTTTTAAACTGCTTTTAGGTTTTTCTGAATTGATGGTGGGTTGATTTCGTCGTGTTAATGTTAATGGCAGTATCGCCCAGCTTATGAGAATAGAAACGATAGCAAATAATAAGAAATTATCTGGTGTCGCGATATGTAACATTTGTTGCGCGATAGTGAGTGCACCTAAGTTAACTACCATATAAAAAGCAAATACACGGCCTCGCTCATGACTGGCGGCTTGACTATTGAGCCAGCTTTCAATGACCGTCATCAGGGTGATATAGGCAAGCCCATAGAAAAATCGCAAGATAATCCAGACCCATGCATCAATAAAAATAATGTGTATTAAAGTCGAGGACGCACATATCGATGCACAAAATGCAAATGTCCGGATATGTCCCATTCGGCGTATGAGTCTACCGCTCACCCAGGTGCCACAAATAAAGCCAATAAAATAGCTCGACATAATGAAGCCCATTGTCGCGCTAGAAAAACCTTCATCTGTACCTCTCAATGTGAGTAGGGTACTAATGAGCCCATTGCCTAACAATAAAAGGGCAACACTCCATAAAATAGATTGGATTGGTTTTAATAATGCAAAGGATTGCATATGTTCTCCTGTGTATTTCTGCACCTTATTGTGGAATGTCGTGCACCAAAAACATGCTTAATCCATGTGAATATAGTGAAGAAGCATGCAATATAGAGATAAACTGCAGGTTTAAGAGTCATCATTGCTGTTCTTTACCTCGATGTAAGGCATTTGATGCAAATGCTGCACCGATAATCTGGTCATGATGATTGAGGCGATTGGGTACAGAGTGATTTTCACAGAAATTTCGCAGTCAGGTGATACTATCAATCTCGAACTATCCTTGTTAGCAGTTCACCACCCTTAGCCAGCTTACTCCCGATAAGCTGGCTTATTTTTTCAAAACTTTACATTCCCACTGCAACCATTATTTTTTTATCGTGTCATAGTTTTACCTGAGACTATCGTCATGGGTGTAATTTCTACTCCTTGTTTTGAGAAGGCGGTGATGTCTACATTACCGCCTTTTTTCTTGCTTAGTAGATAACTAATCGATTTTCATTCGTTAATTCCAATGAATATTTCTTTTGTTTGTATAGTCAATAATCGTACTGACGTTCACTGACCTGTACGTCAGTAATCCTATCTGCGTAAATCTCCTTTTTTGGAGTAGGGTGGTTCCAGTAACCACCCTTTTTTTATGCTTATCTCTGCATATAACATGACTAATGTATGATGAATTATTGGTTTGAATTTTTAAAAGGGAATTATTTATATGCACTATCGGTATCTTGGGAATACAGATTTAAAAGTCAGCCGAATTTGTCTGGGTACGATGACCTTTGGCGAGCAAAACACCCAAGCTGAGGGACATCAGCAATTAGACTACGCTCTCAGTGAGGGAGTTAACTTTATTGATACTGCCGAGCTCTATGCCATCCCTCCCTGCGCTGAGACCTACGGTGCAACCGAAACAATAATTGGTGACTGGCTACAAAAAAGAGCTCGTAGAGACGACATTGTCTTAGCGAGCAAAATCGCAGGACCAGGCGGTGATTGGGTTTCTCATATCAGAGATGGTCAAACCCGCTTTGATGAGAAAACAATAGAAACAGCACTGAATAACAGTCTTAAACGTCTAAAAACGGACTATATTGATTTATACCAATTACATTGGCCGGAGCGTAATACAAACTACTTCGGTCGATTAGGATACGAACAGTCTGAGAAAGAGCAAGGTTTGACACCGATCATTAAGACTTTACAAGCCTTGGAGAAACAAGTTCAGGCAGGAAAAATTCGCCATATTGGTTTATCCAATGAAACACCATGGGGAATAATGCAATTTATCACTGTGGCTAAATCGATGAATCTGCCATTAGTTGTGAGTGTGCAAAACCCTTATAGTTTATTGAACAGAACCTATGAAGTCGGGTGTGCAGAGATTAGTCATCGGGAGAATATCGGTCTGCTTGCCTATTCTCCGTTGGGATTTGGTGTACTGACAGGAAAATACCTTAATGCACAACCTACTGATGCTCGTTTAACTCGCTGGCCGAATTATAGTCGCTATAGTAACCCTCAGGCGGTTGAGGCAACACGTGCCTATGTGGAGCTTGCTCAGCGTTTTCAGCTTGACCCAGCCCAGATGGCATTGGCTTTTGTTAATTCACGGCCATTCCTAACAGCTGATATCATTGGCGCCACTAACATGTCCCAGCTCAAAAATAATATCGCCAGTGAGCAGCTGATATTGTCAGAAGAATTACTGTCGGAAATAACGAATATTCATCAACGTATTCCTAATCCTGCACCCTAGTAATAATTTTTATTTGTAAAAATTAAATATAAATGAAATGGGGACGACAACAATAAGAGTGGCCTTATTTTAGTCGCTGACTAAGCATGACATAAAAAATGGCATCAATGAGCAATATAAGAGGAGGAAAGGCAATATGACTTTTTTTGGCTGCAAGCTTGTAATTGTTGATAGGCTTTCCTCTTTCACTCCTTCAGCGACGGTGTTATTGGTTAATCACTCACATGTTGCGTGAGTCATGACGCTATCGAAAACGAGTATTTCACGATCTGTATGGGTGGGAAGTGTGGTATTTCTCACCGTTTCCACTATAACTTTTGTGGCCGTATTCAACCTATTAGTGGATAAAGTCACTCAGAACCAGCTTGAGCCGCTCATAAAACAGATATCAATACAGTCTAAAAATATCAGTATTGATGATATTACTGAACAGACGGAAGCACTGTCCTGGTTAGATGCGGTGCCTTATATTAAGCAGGCCGTGGTCTTTGGTAAAAATGCGGAGACGCTTTTTTATTATAAAAAACCGAATCAAGAGGTCACGCATAAGTATGCCAATCAATGGCGGCAAACGTTCACTAAGACAAATCATTATTCAGATTCAGAGGTTCTCCATACGCTTCAGCCAATTGGTGGAGCGCATGAAAATGTGGAGAGTATTTATTTAGAGGTTGATAAACGTCTATTGCAAAAGCCTTTTCATCCAATCTGGCTTGGCGGATATGCTGGACTCGTGATTTTTTTCTAACCATCCTCGCTACAGTTTGGTTTTTTATGCGTCGATATATTCTTCCAGTAAGACGGTTTGTCGACGCTGTATTGGAAACAAAGCAGGATCAGCTATTAAGCTGTGAGCAAAGTTTACAAGATATAGAGCACACAATTGTCGATTTACAATCTGATAATCAGAACTGGGTTGAGCACAGCAAACAGTTGGAGCTAAAGCTAAAGCAACAAACTGATGAAACGTTAGAAATAACGAATCGTTTGATAGCACAATATGAGAACGAAAAAAACACGAAATTAGCACTTATTAACCTCAGCGGTCGTGGGTTAAAGGCTTTAGTGCATAAAATGATTAATGATGTCGAATTTCTGAAAGTTCACATCACTGAATCACAAGTACATGAAAAGGCCAGTCAGCTGAATGATTCAGTTCATGAGTTATTAGATGTTATTGAACGATTACAAATATATTCAAAACTAAATGACAACCAACTGCCAGTCGAGCTACAACAGACGGATTTATATCGACTGCTTCATTCAGTACTGGAGAGTAATCAAGCCAAGGCTAGTCAAAATGAACATACACTGACATTAAGCTTCCAGTGTGATGTCAGAGAAGCCATATTGGATCCTCATAAGCTAAGACAAATCCTCAATAACTTAATCGATAATGCCATCCGGTTCTCCTCGCCTGGGAATATTGAGTTAAGCCTTGTTGAGAGCACTAACGAGACAAAACCTTTTCTGACATTTTCAGTCAGCGACCCTGGACCAATTATAGATACGGTCGAACAACAACGTATTTTTGAACCTTTTCAACAAGCTTCGAACAATGAACAAGCCATGACAGTAGGCTTAGGACTGGGCTTAGCGATCTCAAGCCAATTGATCAGCTTGATGTTGGGTGATTACGGCCTGGGGGCGACTAAAAAAGGTAATCGTTTTTGGTTCACCCTACCTATTGAAGTCATTTTTCGGTCAACGGTGTTACCAGAAGAAAAACCATCTTCGCTAAAAACATCTGCCGAAAAGGCACTCAAAACAATACTTGTCGTAGAAGATAATGAAGTCAATCAATCCGTTGCTCTGAATATGCTAGAAAAACTCGATTGCAATGTGGATTTAGTGAGTGATGGAAAAGAAGCATTAGATGCATGTCGTGTGTCTGAATACGACATGATTTTAATGGATTATCACATGCCGATGATGAGCGGTATCGAAGTGACTCAACAAATCAGAGAGGGGTTGAAGCTGACAGTCCCCATTATTGCGTTAACTGCGGATGATGATGAACAAGTTAAATCTGACTTCTATGCTGCTGGTGCAAACGATATTCTGATTAAACCAGTCAATTTCAATAAGCTGGTGGATTTATTGACTAGATTCTTAGGAGATACCAAAGAAAAGTTGCCAGAATCCACTACTTTTGATCATGCCAAGGGCTCAACCCCTATACTTAATATGCGTGTTGTGGATGATATTCGCGCTATGGCAGGGGAAAGTGGCCAACAGATGGTTGAGCAAATCTTTCAGGTCTATATGGAGCATACTCCAAGCCTCATCCATGCAATCAAACAGGCCTATAAAAATCAAAACGCAGAGCAATTATTTAAATCAGCACATGCCTTGAAATCCAGTTCACTCAATATTGGCGCTTCGGCTGTTGCCGAGTTAGCAAAACAAATAGAAATGTTGGCAAGACAAAATAATCTTGACCAGATTGGGGGATATATAGATAAACTAGATACGCATTATGTTGAATTGACTTCTTTCTTAGATGAACAGTGGCGGGGGATTTGATGGCAAATACCATCAAAAAGCAAGTAGTCTTGATCGTGGATGATGATCCCGTCACACGTATGCTCATGACTCAGTCATTGACCTCGAGTGAGTTACAGATCGTCGAAGCTGCATCGGGTGAAGAAGCGATCATTCAATTTACGACGCATAAACCAGATATCACATTACTTGATGTATCGATGCCCGGCATGAATGGTTTTGAGTGCTGTGCACAACTGCGTGCTCTGCCGAAAGGTGCTGAGTGTGCCATTGTGATGGTGACAGCACTGGATGATGTTGAAGATATTGAACAGGCTTTTGAATCTGGCGCCACCGACTTTATCACCAAACCATTGAAGTGGCCGCTCTTTAAACATCGGGTTCGTTATATTCTTAAGGCGAACAAAACGCTTCAAGAGCTGAGCCTGAATAAAAATAAATTGGCTAAGGCCCAGTCAATCGCCAATCTGGTGTATTGGGAGTGGGATTTTGAGTCCGAGTTTCTCGAATGCTCATCAGATATGTTCGACATGCTGGGTTTTTCAAAAGAAACCAATCTGACAGTTCGAACCGCGCTAAAAAAAGTGCATCCAGATGACAGGCCACGTTTGATGATGGCGCTCAAACAAGCCGTTTACGAAAAGCAGTCATATGATATTGAATACCGAATTATTCGTAACGATGGTAGCGTGTTATTTGTGAATGAGCGGACCGATATTAGTTTCGAATATGGTCAATGGCGAATGGTAGGTACCTTGCACGACATTACCTCAAGAAAACAGTCAGAGCAGGAGATTACTTATTATGCTTACTACGACACGCTGACAGATTTACCAAATCGACGTCTTTTCATTGAGCAGTTAGAAACGGCCATTGCCAGTGCAAAACGCCATCAGAATAAATTTGCTCTGATGTTTCTTGATTTAGATCGTTTCAAATATATCAATGACACCTATGGTCATCACATTGGGGATGAGGTGCTCTGTCAGTCTGCCGTCAGAATTCGAGAGTGTGTCAGAGACTCAGATGTCGTCGCTAAAGCAAATTATGATGCTGATAATCGTGTTGCTCGCTTGGCCGGTGATGAATTTACTGTCTTATTGGATGATGTAGGCCGGGTCGAGCAGGTTGCTGAAATTGCTCAGCGTTTAATTCAAGCGTTTTCTGAGCCTTTCCTGATTAGTGATAAGTTTTTACATATCTCAATTAGTATGGGCATTACCTTGTTTCCTGATGATGGTCACAATGTTCAGACCTTATTACAACATGCCGATGTGGCTATGTATCATGCTAAAGAAAAGGGAAGAAATAATTATCAGTTCTTTTCTGAAACTATGAACAACTATCTTAAATTACGTTTAGAGATGGAGAATGATCTCAGAATAGCGTTGGCTGAACAGCAGTTTGAGGTGTTTTATCAGCCGCAATATGATGCTCAGAGCATCACTATTGTGGGGGTTGAAGCATTACTTCGTTGGCGTCACCCTACAAAGGGTTTATTAACACCGGATGTATTTATTGAAGTGGCCGAGAGCACGGGACTCATTTTATCAATTGGGAACTGGGTCTTGATGCAAGCCTGCCTCCAAGTGAGGGAGTGGCAGAAAACATCAGGCTGTGCCTACCGTATTGCTGTGAACTTATCGGCGTCTCAGTTTACGCAATCTTATCTGTTAGATACGATAAAAAATACTTTGGATGTCACTGATCTACCACCAGAAACGCTTGAATTAGAAATTACGGAAACAGCCATGTTGAAAGATACTGCTGAGACTATTCCACTTTTGTTTTCGTTAAAAAAGTTGGGCGTGCGGCTGGCAATTGATGATTTTGGTACAGGCTATTCTTCTCTGAGTTATTTGAAGAACTTTCCTATTGATACTTTAAAAATCGATCGTTCTTTTGTAGAGGAAATTGTCTCAAATACAAAAGACTGTGCCATAGCACAAACAATTGTACAGTTAGCGGATAATTTGCAACTGTGTACGATCGCTGAAGGTGTTGAAACCAGTGAGCAAGCGGAGGTCTTAAGGAAGTTAGGCTGTGCAGAGTTTCAGGGATTCTTTTTCAGTCACCCGATGCCTGCACAGCAGTTACGTTTATTATTGGACCACTAGGTCTTATTTTTTTCGTCTAGAAAAGCGGCATGATTATCGAGTAGAGCATCATGCCGATCTAACAGACCAATATCTAGAACAGGGGAGGCATCGATGTGCTGAGCATCCATCATCTGGGCTACCCGTTTCAGAGCAGAAATGATCATGGTTTGTTCCCACTCCTGAAGGTCGCCAAACTGACGTGTAAATTGCTCTTGGAGAGGAATCGGTGCGTTCTTCAGGATTTCCAATGCTTTATCAGTCAGATGAACATGTACTTTGCGCTTATCTGATTCTGAACGCATTCGATAAACCAGTTCACGCTTCTCCAGACGATCAACAATTGTCGTGACCGTTGCCTGACTAAGACTCATCTCACTGGCCAGTTCGCCAATGGTTATCTGACCTTTATCTCTGAGGCTTTGCAGAAGCAGAATTTGTGGTGCAGTTAAGCTGGTGGTTTTTGCCAGATATTTAGAGTGCAAATCAGTTGCACGAATAACTCGCCGTAAAGCGATTAAAACTTCTTCAATTTGGTTCAACAGGTGATCCTTCTGCTTATCAGTCAGATCAAGATTATAAACTGCATCTAAATTTAAACCGATAGTTTTACTCATAATCTTCCAATTGGTTAAAACAACGCTCAAAGTCGGCCAATATAATTAGCTGTTGTTTATGTTTTACGGTTGCATATATAGGGCTCAATGTATTTTTTTGTTCAACATGAACCATATTTTGCAAATCCAGCAAGGTAATCCTTATCACCTCATCGACGCTTATTCCGACTAAGCCATTATCTGACTCCAGAATAATGATGTGGCGCGCATCATATGAATCAGCAATACCAAGCAGTTTTCTGCTGCATACAATAGTGACAATCTCTCCTCTTATATTGAGTACCCCGTCTACATATGACGGCGAGCCCGGTACAGGGACGGGGGTGATATAGTCATGAACTTCCCTCACCTTATCTACCGCATGAGCGTAAGTTTCATCTTCTATGGCGAAGCAGAGCCATTGTTTGTTGCCTTGTAACTGTAATGTCATCTATTGAATATACGTTGATAATCTCGGGCTGGACAATATGTTTATTTAGTGTACTATATATATCAAATCATTAACAGCCTGACTTACTTTATTTAAATTGCTGTTTAATAAGAAATATGCAGTTTTATTAGATAAATTTCAGGTTTATTGTGACTTAAAAATAATAGAGATATAAATAATAGAGCTATTTATAAATGACAAATAATAACGATGAGAATGTTTTCATTACCCTCCGAGAACCTACAGCAGAAGACGGTTCTTCTGTCTTCGAATTAATTGCTGCCTGTCCTCCTCTGGACACCAATTCTATGTATTGCAATCTGCTGCAGAGCAGTCATTTTTCCCAAACATCTGTAGCTGCTGAAATGAATGAAACACTGGTCGGTTTTATTTCTGGTTATGTTTTACCTAAGAAACCTGACACTTTGTTTATATGGCAAGTCGCTGTGGGCGAGAAAGCAAGAGGACAAGGGCTTGCAAGCCGAATGCTTCGTCACATACTGATCCGTGAGCAATGTAAGAATGTGAAATTTATCGAAACCACTATCACACCGGATAATCGTGCATCGTGGGCATTATTTGAAAGTTTGGCCAATAAGCTTGATGCAGAGCTAAACCGATCAGTGATGTTTGATCGCCAACAACATTTTGCAGGTCAACATGAGACAGAAATGTTGGTCAGAGTCGGTCCATTCGAGCTATAGCAGAATAGATACAGATATCAGGATACGAAAAAAATATTACTAGGAGAAAAATAACCTATGAAAATCTTTGATGAAATTGAATCAGAAGTACGTTCTTATGCCCGCTCTTTCCCTCGCATGTTCAACCGTGCAAAAGACGAGTTTATTTATGATGAAGAAGGCAATGCCTATCTAGACTTCTTAGCCGGTGCAGGTTCACTGAACTACGGTCACAATAACGATCTATTCAAAGAAAAATTGCTTGAGTACATCAACAACGATGGCATCACTCAAGGTCTTGATCTTCACACTCGTGCCAAAGGTGAGTTTCTAGAGAGTTTCAACAACAATATTCTTAAGCCACGTGACCTTGACTATATTGTTATGTTCACAGGTCCAACGGGTACCAATGCTGTAGAAGCTGCGTTAAAAACAGCTCGTAAATATACAGGGCGGGAAAATGTCATTTCTTTTACTAATGGTTGGCATGGTCAAACATTGGGTTCTTTAGCTATCACAGGTAATGGACATCACCGTGGTGGTGCAGGCGTGAGCCTCAGTGGTGCCACTCGTATGCCATATGATGGTTATATGGGTGATGATGTTGATACAACTAACTACTTAGACAAAGTTCTCTCTGATTCAAGCAGTGGTGTAGATAAACCTGCTGCTGTCATTGTGGAAACTGTGCAGGGTGAGGGTGGTATCAATGCGTGTTCAATGACTTGGTTAAAAAGTCTTTCTGAAGTATGTAAGAAGCATGACGTACTTCTAATTATTGATGACATCCAAGCCGGTTGTGGTAGAACAGGCACATTCTTCAGCTTTGAGGAAGCGGGTATCTACCCTGATATCGTGACTGTCTCTAAATCACTCAGTGGTTATGGTTTACCTTTCGCTATTGTGTTGATGAAGCCTGAGTTAGATCAATGGAAACCAGGTGAGCACAACGGTACATTCCGTGGCAATAACCCTGCCTTCATTACAGCAAAAGCGGCACTGGATAACTATTGGAAAGACGATACTTTCGCTAAAGAAGTACAAGCGAAAGGTGATTACATCGCTAAGCGTGTTGATAAGATCGTTGAGTTGTATGGTGAAGGTAACTTCAACTCACATGGTCGTGGCATGTTCCGTGGTATTAATTGTGTGAGCGGTGAAATTGCTGGAAAAATCACCCACAACGCCTTCCAGAAAGGTCTGATCATCGAAACAAGTGGTACTGATGATCATGTGGTCAAATTTTTATGTCCGCTCACGATCACACAAGAAAACTTAGAGAAGGGTATTGATATCCTTGAGCAATCAATCAAAGAAGTATGTGCCAAGGCTGACAATATTCCAGAAGAAAAAGATTATTTCGAAGGTGATTATTCAGTGAGTGAAGAAGTCGAGAAAATGACTCGTCAATCATAAGCTTATGAACATAAAACGGGTGCCCAGACACCCGTTTTACTTCCGAATATTAATCAACCAGAGGATATGAAATGCTTGTTAGACAACTTCAAGAAGCAGAAAAAACGGATCGTAAAATCGTTGATCCTAATGGCAACTGGGACAGTACTCGTTTGCTGTTAAAAGATGACAATATGGGATTTTCTTTCCATATCACCACTATCTACGAAGGTGCTGATTTCAGAATGCATTATCAAAATCACCTGGAGTCTGTGTATTGCATTAGTGGTGAAGGTGAGGTTGAAACACTGGATGATGGTAAAAAATACGCTATCACGCCAGGTACGTTATATAACCTCGACAAACACGACAAACACATGCTTCGTGCTTTTAAAGAAATGAAGTTGGCATGCGTGTTTAATCCACCGCTTCATGGCACAGAAGTTCATAACAAAGATGGTGCTTACGAATTAGAAGCAGACACCATCAGTGACTAAATTGAGCCAAGGCATCGGTTTCTCATAACCGATGCCTTTCTCTGGCGAATAAGCCAATCGACTTACATAACTGCCGCCTTGGCAGTAAACAATATCCAATCCCAGAAGGATGAAATAGAGAGATTACAATGAGTTTTCATACGGTAGAAAAAATCGGCGGCACTTCTATGAGCGACTACGTTGCTGTGCGCGATAACATTATTCTGAAACCGGTTCATAACGACTCGCTCTACAATCGTATATTTGTTGTTTCAGCTTACGGCGGCATTACCGACCTGCTACTGGAACATAAAAAGACCGGACAACCAGGTGTGTTCGGCTTGTTTGCAAACGGACTACATGATGACAGCTGGAAACAAGCTCTCGAAGATCTGAAGCAAAAAATCTTTGCCATCAATGAAACGTTTTACAAAAAACCAGACAATCTTGAGCGTGCTAATCAGTTCATTGGTGAACGTTTAGATGATGCTGAACGTTGCTTAGCCGATTTGCAAAGACTCTGTCAGCATGGGCACTTTGAGCTGGATATGCATCTTGAAACAGTCCGTGAAATGCTGGCCAGTATTGGTGAAGCACACAGTGCATGGAATATGACCCAGCTACTAAAACGTGATGGCATTGATGCCATTTTTGTTGATTTAACTGGTTGGCAAACAGACAAACATTTACCGCTGGACGAACGTATTAAAGTCGCCTTTCAAGATATTGACTTGAAAAAACAACTACCTATAGTCACTGGTTACGCCCACAGTGATGATGGTCTGATGTCGACGTTTGACCGTGGTTATAGTGAAATGAGCTTCAGTCGTATTGCGGTGCTGACTGAAGCAAACGAAGCGATCATTCATAAAGAATTTCATCTCAGCAGTGCAGACCCGAGACTGGTGGGTGAAGACAATGCCGTACCTATCGGCAGAACGAATTATGATGTCGCAGACCAATTAGCTAATTTAGGTATGGAAGCCATTCATCCTAAAGCAGCCAAAGGCCTGCGTAGAAACGAGATTGCTCTTCGTGTACGTAACACGTTTGAACCCGAGCATGCGGGTACATTAATTACCGGCGATTATGTCAGCGCCACCCCATGTGTCGAAATCATTGCTGGCTGTAAAGGCGTGTATGCGTTTGAGTTATTCGACCAGGATATGGCGGGCAATATTGATGTGTATGATCGTGAGATATTGGCAACTATCCATCGCTTTAATGCACATATCATCTCTAAAGATATTAATGCCAACACGATCACGCATTATTTATCAGCAAACTTGAAGACGATTAAACGTATTCGAAATGCACTGCAAGAGCGGTTCGAGGATGCTGAAATCAATCAGCAACAAGTGGCCATTGTTTCTGCGATCGGCAGTGATATGAAAATTCCTGGTATTCTGGCAAAAACAGTTGGGGCACTGGCCAAAGAAAACATCAGTGTCTTAGCGATGCATCAATCCATGCGTCAGGTTGATATGCAGTTCATTATCAACGAAGATGATTATGACGATGCGATTAAGAGCCTGCACAGTGTGCTGGTAGAGATTCATGACCATGGTAGAGCCATATGCCTCGCTTCATAACGATAAGCTTATTTCTTGTCTTACTTATACCTGCTCAGCTGTTTGCCGCTGAGCAGGCACCTACAGAACAACAGATGCGTGAGTCTGTTGATGCCCTTAATGAGCCTTTATATACCCCATTTATTGAGCGTTATGTGCTCGATGAGTTGAAGCAGCTTCGTACCGATATGGCAGCACAGCGTGCTGAAATGATCCAGATGACAGTGGATAAAGAACTGTCAGCTGCAGACAGAGCTGTCGGATATGCCACTGATACTGTCACTTATTTTTTCTATCTTATTGCTGCAGCTTCATCCGTACTGGTATTAGTGGGGTGGTCATCGATTCGTGAAATTAAAGAGCGGGTGCATACGCTGGCCGATCAGGAAATTAACAGCTTAATCAATGAGTATGAAAAACGACTTCATGCTATTGAGCAGCAACTCAGCAAAGAAACCCAGCAAATTGAAGAGAACCGCGAGAAAATTGAACATACCCAAGAAGTTCAATCCTTGTGGTTACGTGCGGGGCAGGAAACCAGTCCAAGCAACAAAATCGCCGTTTATGATCAAATCATGGCGATAAGGCCGTACGATGTAGAAGCTTTAACCTATAAAGCAGATGCGGTGCTCGAGCTGGACGAGCCTCAATGGGCTGCCAATCTTTGTCATCAAGCTCTGGAGTCTGATCCGGAAAACGGTCATGCCTTCTATCAACTGGCGTGTGCTAACACCGCATTGAATCAGTTTGATGAAGCCATCCGTTATCTCAAGCAAGCGATTCAGTGTAGCGATACTTATCGTGAACAATGTAAAGACGATCCTGCACTTGAGCCGCTGCAGAACCACCCTGAACTGGAAAATTTACTGAAAGTCACAGTTGAAAGCTAAGCCTCCTTGCGCGGTGGTTTTTGCAAAAGGAGAATGCCATGATTTGGAGCTTTTTAGGATTTCTTGCCATTTTTGTTGCTATTGGCGTAAGTTCTGTTTTTTTCAGCCGTGGCACTAAAAAAGATTATTATCTTGCCAGTAGTGATATTCCCCCCAGTCTTGTCGGCTTATCTGCTGTTGCAACCAATAACAGTGGCTATATGTTCATTGGTGTTATTGGTTACACATATGCAACAGGATTGGCGTCTATTTGGATAATGATTGGCTGGATATTGGGTGATTTAATTGCGTCCACGTTTGTCCATTCACGTTTGCGTCGTGCTACAAGTGACAGTGCTGAACCAAGTTATGCTGGTGTGTTAAGTAACTGGTATGGGCAAAATGATATCGTGCTACAAAGGTTAATCGCCTTAATTTCTCTCGTGTTATTGCTGGCTTATGCCGGCGCTCAATTGGTTGCAGGTAGCAAAGCGCTACATGTTTTATTCGGCTGGCCGTCATACACCGGTGCGATTATTGGTGCCATTATGGTGACCTTATATTGCTTTGCTGGTGGTATACGAGCTTCTATTTGGACGGATGCTGCGCAATCGGTAGTTATGATTGTGGCGATGACTCTGATGCTAATCGTCGCCGTATCCTCATTAGGAGGCACATCAGCCGCAATTGAACAAATGGATCAAGTGGACGGCTTTCTCAATTTATTCCCTCAGGATTTAGTGATTCCAGGATTAACTGGTGGTGTCTTATTTGCGCTAAGTTGGATGTTTGCGGGGTTCTCAGTTATCGGACAGCCACATGTCATGATTCGGTTTATGGCATTAAGTCATGATAATAAAATGCTGCGTGCACGCCTTTGGTATTACCTCTGGTTTACAGCATTTTATTGCCTGGCGACTGGCGTAGGGATGCTGTCTCGTGTTTACCTCGGTGATGTGGCATCGTTTGATGCTGAACTGGCGCTACCCACTATGGCTATGGAGTTATTGCCACCGGTTTTGGTGGGCTTGGTGTTAGCGGGTGTATTTGCCGCTACCATGTCAACGGCAGACTCCTTGGTGCTGAACTGTTCAGCGGCGGTCACCCACGATTTGCTGCCTCATAATATCGAAAATACCTTGATCCTTAAGCTGAGTACGATTGGGATAGTGACGGTCGCATTGTTATGGGCGCTGACCAGTTCAGAGAGTGTGTTCAGCTTAGTGATATTTGCCTGGTCTGGTTTGGCTAGCGCTTTTGCCCCATTGCTTGTCGCGTTATGTCTGGGCTTCAGGCCTAGCCAGCGCCTGAGTATCGTTGCCATGTTAATCGGTCTGATGGTGGCATTGTCCTGGCGTTATTTTGAACTGCATAACGCTGTCTATGAGGGACTGCCGGGTATTATGAGTGGTCTATTGGTGTTAACAATCGGCCTCATCTGGAAGAAAAAGACCGTGGGCACGGCACATAGATTAGTGGCTGACTCTGACGTAGGGTAATGCAGCTTCTATCGCTCGAGAAGCGTTTCTTTCATGCCCTTGTTAAAAGGTTTGGGACCAAACCAGATCTGATAGTAAAAGTTTGCCAGTTCAATTGAAGAGCTGTGGGAAATTTGCTGGCCATTTTTTAGCAGATATAAACCGCTCTTTGTTTTCCTGATATCGTATACGTCGCCATCTTCCACATCCTGGTAGTTGGCATTAAAGCGGGTTAACTCATCCTCAATCTTGGAATACTCAGTGCTTGTCAGATTACGCTCGAGAAGTGTTTCTGAAGCTTCAATAAAATCATCAGCTGTAATTGAGCGATGGTAATAAAAAGAAAGTTGTTTTTCACCTGCGATGTCAGGTAAAAAATTGCAATCTGGCAGGTAAAACGCAGCGTCCGCTACATCAACAAATGCCATCACTGTGATGGATGTTTCATTACATTTTTGTAATGTAGATGACGTCGTTTTGACAGTATCCTGGAAGCGAACTTCGGCTAACAGCGTGGTGCAGACAGACATCGTTATCATCGCGACTAAAAATTTCAGCATTTCTCTCTCAGTGGTTAATTATTAAACACAACGGCATTACAATCTTCACAGCGTGAATTTAAGGTGAAGCCGCATGACAGCTTGTTTCACATCAAATTCACAGATTGCTCAATACGCTATCCACTATCTTAGAAGGACTGATATGAAATCGTTACGATACTGGTTTGATAGTGATAGTAGCATCCGATATGCCGCAGCTGATGACAGGATTGATTGGTTTAGAATCATACCGTTTATCGTGTTACATCTAGCCTGTCTTGCTGTTTTTTTGGTGGGGATATCAGCTGTAGCCGTATACACAGCGGTGATTCTCTATCTTGTCAGAATGTTTGCTATTACCGCTTTCTATCATCGATATTTTGCTCACAAATCGTTTAAAACAAGCAGACCAGTGCAGTTTGTATTTGCAGTTATCGGTGCTGCCTCGACTCAACGAGGCCCAATCTGGTGGGCGGCACATCATCGCAACCATCACCGTCATGCGGATACCAATCAAGATCCTCATTCACCACGAGAGGGTTTTCTATGGAGCCATGTTGGGTGGTTTTTGACCAAACGCCACTTCCACGCTGATTATGGGCTTGTAAAGGATTTGTCTCGTTATCCAGAACTACGTTGGCTGGACAGATTTGATATAGCAATTCCATTGTTGCTGGCGCTGAGTTTGTTTGGTCTGGGTGAATGGTTAAGTTGGCTAAATCCGGGATTGAATACGAATGGCTGGCAAATGGTGGTTTGGGGATATTTTATTTCGACGGTCATCCTGCTACATGCAACATTACTGATTAACTCTCTCGCTCACAAATGGGGAAAGCGCCGCTACAACACTGGCGATGATAGCCGTAATAATTTTTTATTAGCACTTTTAACGCTGGGCGAAGGCTGGCATAACAACCATCACTATCATGCATCGTCGGCAAGACAAGGGTTTTACTGGTGGGAAGTGGATATCAGTTTTTACCTGCTTTGCTTGATGAATAAATTTGGCTTGATATGGGATATGAGAACGATACCAGTCAAAAAGCGCGACCACCGACTCAACAAGGTGAGCCAATGAATATTGCAATTGTTGGTGGCGGAATATCAGGTGTCACTGCCGCTTGGTATTTATCAAAGCAGCATAATGTCACCTTATTCGAGGCGAATGATTACATTGGTGGACATACCGATACCCATCAGATCCATATCGAAGGCACATCATGGTCAGTTGATACCGGTTTTATCGTCTTTAATGAATACAACTATCCAAACTTCAGCCAGCTACTAAGCGAACTCAAGGTAAGGGCCATCGATACTGAAATGAGTTTCAGTGTTGATCATGCTGATACTGGACTGCAGTACAATGCGACGAGTCTGAATACATTATTCTGCCAACGAAAAAATCTGATTAATCCTGCTTTTTATCGGATGATTGCCGACATTATCAAGTTCTATAAAGCATCACCGGATATTCTCAAGCAACCTAGTAACACACAAACTGTAGGAGAGTATCTTAAGAAGCATGGTTATAGTGATGTGTTCATTCACGATCACCTTATTCCCATGGCATGTGCATTATGGTCTGGTCCATCCGTTAGCTTGTTAGATATGCCAGTTCGTTATCTGGTGTCTTTTATGGCAAATCATAAAATGCTGTCGTTAATGAAAAGACCTCAGTGGCGTGTCGTCGAGGGTGGCTCCAATCAGTACATAAAACAATTTATTCATCACTTTAGTGGAAAGATTCATCAAAATTCTCCCGTCGAAAATATTCAACGCACGGATGATGGCGTTATCTTGTCTGTTAATGGTGAAAAGCAGATGTTTGATGCTGTCGTTTTGGCGTGTCACTCTGACCAGGCTTTATCACTTCTTGCTGACTCCAGCTATGATGAGGCAACGGTCTTAGGAAATATTGATTATCAGCGCAATCATATGCAGTTGCATACAGATGAATCTGTACTGCCAAGCAATAGAGCTGCATGGGCGAGCTGGAATGTTCATGTCAGCCCTGATCTGCAAGAGCAATGCACCGTTTCGTACCATATGAACACCTTGCAGAGATTAGATGCTCCGGTCGAGTTTATTGTTTCCTTGAACTCTGCCGCTCGTATCTCTCCTGATAAAGTGCTGGTAGAGCGACATTATTCACATCCGGTTTACACTGAAAAAACTTTAGCCGCGCAACAACGCTGGGCCGATATTTCCGGCCAACGGCATACGTATTTCTGTGGTGCTTACTGGGGCTGGGGCTTTCACGAGGATGGAGTAAAAAGTGCATTGAAAGTGGTTCAGCAGCTTAATGGCGAGGTGTTGTAAATGTTCTCTACTGCGTTGATGAAAGGTGAGGTGAACCACACGCGTTTTCAGCCTAAACGCCACCAGTTTCAATATCCGATTGCCATGTTAATGCTGGATGTCGATGAAATAGCGTCTGTTTTTGAGCGTCACCGTTGGTGGTCATTAGAACGCTTTAATCTGATTAGTTTTAAGCGTAAGGATTATTTAGGCCGACATAATGGTGATTTAAAAACGACGGTTGAGTCGCTGATTTTTAAACGGACGGGTGAGCAGTTTTCCGGCCAAGTTTATCTGTTAACCCATCCACGTTACTTAGGGTTTGTGTTTAATCCGGTCAGTTTTTATTTTTGTGTGAATCATCAGGGGCAACTTGAGTATGTCCTGGCGGATATCAACAACACACCTTGGGATGAACGCTATTGTTATGTATTAAAAGCGAAGCCGAGTAGTCAAGATCAATCTGTGATATCGACATTCGATAAACAGTTCCACATTTCACCTTTTATGCCCATGGATATTCAATATGAGTGGCGATTTTTCTGGCGTGAAGATGAGCTGAGTATCGATATGCATTTATTTCGCAATAATGAAAAACAATTCACTGCAGATATGATGCTAAAGCGCCAGCCTCTTGACCAACAAAGTATGTCTCGCTTACCACGGGATTACCCGTTACAAACATTCAAGATTATCTGGCGGATCTATTGGCATGCTTTGAAGTTGTGGATTCGAAGAGTGCCTTTCTATAGCCATCCGCAGAATTCATCTGATAACCGTACATACTCAGACAAACCAGCTTTGAAGGATAAATCATGACACCTCCCATTCATGCTACTCGACAAAGTGAATTAAGAATCAGTAAGTTTCATCGTCTTTGTATGACTCTGTTCTGCAAGCAATTGGATGGCTTCAAAGAAGGTTTTTTAGTCATCGAAATGGCTGATAGTCGTCTGGAATTTGGAGATCCAAAAGCCGAATTAAAAAGTCATATCTTTGTTCAACACCCACATTTTTTTGAAGCAGCTGTTCTGGGTGGTTCTGTTGGTGCAGCAGAATCTTATATGGATGGTGAATGGCAAACGGATGACTTAACACGATTAATACGATTGTTAGTCAGAAACCGCCATCTGGTAGATGGTATGGAAAAGGGCCTGGCCAGGCTGACTGGTGTTGTCATGCAAGGCGTGCATTGGTTAAGGAAAAATACGCGTGACGGCAGCCGTAAAAATATTGCTGCACATTATGATCTGGGTAACGACTTGTTTGAGTTGTTTTTGGATCGTGAACATATGATGTATTCATCTGGACTGTATTATGACTTTGCTGAAAGTTTAGAGCAGGCTCAAACTAACAAATTAGCCCGCTTATGTGACAAGTTAGACTTGCAACCAGATGACCACTTACTGGAGATTGGTACCGGGTGGGGTGGTTGTGCGATGTTTGCAGCACTCCACTATGGCTGTCGGGTAACAACCACCACGATTTCTCAACAGCAATATGATTATGCTGTTCGTCGCGTTCAAGAATACAACCTGCAAGATAAAGTCACCGTGTTGTTGGAAGATTACCGTGATCTGGAAGGCCAATATGACAAGCTTGTCTCCATCGAAATGGTTGAGGCTGTGGGGCATCATTTTATTAATGAGTACTTTCAACGTTGCAGTGACTTGTTAAAAGCGAATGGCGTTGCGGTGATTCAGGCGATTACGCTGGAAGATCACCGTTATCAACAATCATTGAAATCAGTCGATTTTATTAAACGGTTTATTTTTCCCGGTAGTTTTATTCCCTGTGTCAGTGTTTTGGTCAATGCCGCTGCAAAAGCACAGATGAGATTAACTAATCTGGAAGACATTGGGCCGAGTTACGCGCAAACATTGCGGGTATGGCGTGAACGGTTCTTCGATAAGGAAGAGCAAGTTAAAGCGATGGGGTATGACGAGCGTTTTATAAGAATGTGGGAGTTTTACCTTTGTTACTGCGAAGGTGGCTTTATTGAACGCAGTATCAGTGATGTTCATTTACTGTTTAGTAAACAGGATACGCGACAGGCACAGTGGGTTCCACAACGTGGTTAATGTATTCAACTTTATTGCTTTCCAGCTAGTTTGGTTTATCAGTATTTTCTCAGCTGCTGCCAACAGTAGTCATTACGCATTACTAGCGACAGCGCTGTTTATCATTTTCCAGCTAGCCCTGAGTCCATGGAAAAAAACAGATATCAAATTGATTCTGCTCGGGCTTTCCGCTGGGATGCTCTTAGATACTGTCTGGCTCAACTTGGATCTCATGAATTACATCGATAAAACGTTTATTCATGTTGCTCCCTGGTGGATAGGATGTTTGTGGATCAACTTTATGTTGACCTTGAATCACTCATTAAGCTGGCTGCAACGGAAGCCTGTTTTATTGGGATTGTTGTGCATAGTCGCTGCTCCACTGTCCTATTATGCTGGTAGCGAAGCCGGTGCAGTCAGTCTGAATACACCTTTTCTGGCACTAGCTGTGGTATCAATCAGCTGGGCTTTGTGGATTCCTTTGTTGATGCAGATTGCAAACCATTGGCGACATAAAGAGGAGACTGAACATGCTTGAACTCGGCCTGCTGATTGCGAGTATTACCATGCTGTTTGGCTGGATATATGAAGGAAGAACCAATAATGCTGGCGTGGTGGATGTTCTCTGGTCTGGATTGATGATGGGGTTACCCATTCTGTATGCCACGCAGATGCAGGGTGATGTCGTGTTACGAGTAGCCAGTGCTGCATTAATGAGCTTTTGGTATCTACGTTTGTTTATTCACCTCAGTACACGAGTTTTTTCAGAACCGGAAGACGGGCGCTATCGTTATCTGCGTGAGTATTGGGGAGACAAAGCACATCGGAATCATTTTTTCTTTTTTCAATTTCAGGCTGTTTTAGCCTGGGGTTTTACCTTGCCGATTTGGTGGTTAGCTCAGGTAGACACTTTTCAACTGGTATGGCTTGTTGTTGCATTAGCCCTCGCGTTTGGCGCTTGGGTCGGGGTCTACGTAGCGGATAAACAACTTGCCGAATTTAAAAAGAATCCCGCTAACAAAGGCAAAGTATGTGAGAAAGGGCTTTGGTTTTATTCTCGTCACCCGAATTACTTTTTTGAATGGTGTCACTGGTTTAGTTACCCCATCATGGCCATAGGCATTTCTGGTGGTGAGTGGCTATGGATAATGCCTGTTGTGATGTTTGCCTTTCTGTACTTCATCACAGGGATTCCTTACACCGAGCAACAAGCCATCCGAAGTCGTGGCGATGCGTACCGACAATATCAAAAAACAACCAGTGCATTTATTCCGTGGAGAAAGAAAGATGGGCATGATTGATTTGGCAGAAAAGAAGTGGTTTCCTGACAGCTTGATTCGAATTGGAATAAGGCAGTTACTGAAACAACGCCTAAAAGAGGAATACGCTTCAGAGCCAGATAAATTAACTCAACGTAAACAGCAATGCATTGAGCAACTAAAACAAAGTCCTATCGCCATAGAAACAGATGCTGCGAATGAGCAGCACTATGAAGTGCCTGCTGAGTTTTATAAAGAAGTACTAGGCAAGCACTTTAAATACAGTGGTTGTTACTGGACAAACAGTTGTTTGACCCTCGATGATGCAGAAGAAGCCATGCTGAGCATTTATCTGGAGAGAGCAGAGTTAGTCAATGGTCAACACATTCTCGAGTTGGGGTGTGGTTGGGGCTCTCTGACCTTGTACATGGCCGAAAAACTGCCCTTTGCCAAGATAACAGCCGTGTCTAACTCACATTCACAACGCCAATATATCGAACAGCAATTATTAGATCGTGGTTTGAGTAATGTTCAGGTGATTACTTGTGATGTGAATGACTTAGAGCTGGAACAACAATTCGACCGTGTGGTGTCAGTTGAAATGTTTGAGCATATGCGTAATTACCAGCGTTTATTCGACAAGATTGGAGACTGGCTAAAGCCTCAAGGCAAGTTATTTGTGCACATTTTCTGTCACCGGGAAGTGGTTTATCCATTTGAAACTGAAGGTGAAGATAACTGGATGGGGCGCTATTTCTTTACGGGTGGTCTCATGCCTTCTGCCGATACTTTGCTGTACTTTCAATCACAATTATCCATACAGCAACACTGGTTGGTTAATGGTAGTCACTATCAGAAAACAGCAGAAGCCTGGCTGGAAAATACAGATAAAAATGAAGCGAATGTGCTACGTTTATTCCGAGATGTTTATGGCGACCAAGCGGAAACCTGGTTACAGCGCTGGCGTTTGTTTTTTATGGCGTGTGCAGAGTTGTTTGGATATGAAAATGGAAACCAGTGGCTTGTCGGACACTATTTATTTGAGAAAAGATGAGCAGTGAATGCTGAAAAATAAATCCACGCTTCAAGCCAAGTTAGTTAAAGTTTTTCTTATACAGGTTCTATTAATTAGTCTGGTCACTGTCGGTGGTATTTATGCCGCAAAAATCATGGTTGAAGATGTGCTGGTGCGACAGGCATTAGAAGGTGAAGCTCAGCACTTTTGGGAAATGCGTGAGAAAGATCCTGATTTTCCACCACCAGATACAATGAATTTAAAAACCTATCTGGTCACAGATGGAGACTATTCTTCCTTACCTAAAGAATTAGTGCCTTTGTCACCTGGTTATCAGCGAGCTGGATTAAATCAAGAAACCCCCATTCTCTACATAGAAGACAAAGGTAATAGCCGACTTTATCTGATTTTTGATGAAGTAAAAGTCTCTCGTCTGGCGCTTTTATTTGGCATTTTGCCGCTCGCTGGCGTGTTAGTGGTGTTATATATCTTGGCCTGGATAGCGTATCGTCAATCGCATAAAGCGGTATCGCCTATCGTGAAGTTAGCTAAGTCGGTGAGACAAGCCGAAATCAAAGATGGCAGTCTACCGGACTTGGATTTGCAAGAACTACGTGATATCCCCGACGATGAAGTATCAAGCTTAGTAGGCGCGTTGGATCAGTTTACCCAGCGTCTTGAGCTCTTTATTGATCGGGAGCGCCATTTCACACGAGATGCCAGTCACGAACTGAGAACCCCAATAGCTGTATTAAGAAGTGCCATGGAATTACTCGAGCGTCGTTACGATGTGGCTAATGATAAAACGATGCGCCGAGTTTATCGCACCTTATATGACATGGAAGCATTGATTGAAACACTGCTCATACTGGCGAGGGAAGAAAAAGCCGTGCTACCGGTTCAGGATGTTGATATTAATGCGATGGCCCTGAAACAGTTGGACACACTGGAGACACTATTCCAAGACAAGTCGATAACCGTCGATATTGATGAACAAGCTAAATTAGTGGTTAAGGCACCCGAAGCGGTAGTGTCTATTTTGATGAGTAACTTGTTGCGTAATGCCTTTAATTACACGCCCAAAGGCCATGTGATTATCAAAATTTGGCAGCAGGGCTTTTCTGTTGCTGATAGTGGTGTTGGGATGAGTGAGCAACAAGTGAAAAATGTGTTTGAACCTTTTTATCGCGGAGAGCGTGATAATAATGAAAAGGGCTATGGTTTAGGAATGACCATTGTTAAACGTTTATGCAATCGCTACTTCTGGCATTTACGCATCACCAGTGAAATTGGAAAAGGGACAGAGGTGAGCGTCCATTTTCCTAAGTCACAGATTGAAAGCTAACTCTTATAGATCTTTCTCTTCACAGAGCTTATATCCTACGCCAGGGATAGTGTGTAGCAGATGTTGCTGAAAAGGTTTATCAATCAGTTTTCTAAGATTGTATAAATGGCTACGTAGCGTATCACTGTCAGGGGTATCTTCACCCCATATCTCTGTTTCCAGCTTTTCCCGTGTCACTAACTTTGGTGATTCACGCATAAGAATTTTCAAAATCTGTAGCATGATGGGTGAAAGGCGGACATTTTCACCAGCTCGTGTCACACGCATGGTCTTAGGATCAAAAATCATATCGGCAATTTGCAATGATTTTGTATCCATTTCTCCTCTATGACGACGTATATGTGAGGTCAGTCTTGCCTCTAATTCTTTCATCTCAAAAGGCTTAATGAGGTAGTCATCTGCCCCATACTCAAAGCCGCTCAATTTGTCATTGAGTGTATCTCTGGCTGTGAGCATTACGATAGGCATATCAAGTTGTAGCTCACCACGAATTCGTTCACAGACTTCAAAGCCATCAATCCCCGGCATCATGACGTCTAACACAACAGCATCATAATGGTTCTGACTGCATAACTTTAATGCTGTCAATCCATCGGCAGCGAAGTCGACAGTCATGCCTCCTTCTTCTAGAAAGTCCCCTACATTTGCCGCCAGATCTTGATGATCTTCGACAATGAGAACGGTTGCTGGGTTGATCTTCATCTCTCGGTCCTTACTTTTTGATTGCCTGCAACGTAAGCATAACGTATTGCTGTATGGGCTTTGTGAAAAAATCATTATTTTTTAAGGAATAATCTAAAAATATAATTGACTCATTAAATAACAATCATTATCATTAACATCAAACCTCAAGTGAGTACTGCAATGATTGTATGTATCTGTAACAATGTGAACTCGGACGCCATCAACGAAGCCATGGAATCTGGTGCAAACACACTTCATCACATTCGTGAACAAACCGGCGCGTCTGCATGTTGTGGGAAGTGTCAGTTCAAAGTTAATCGTTTGCTAAATGAATTTGAACAAACGAATGTTATCCCCAGTGCATGTTCCGGAGAGGGCTAATCTTCCCGCACGGTAAAAAGTATTTTAGTTAACTATAAGTCATTCTCATTACCACTCTCAGTTCAGTGTGTAACCATCATTCCCGCTCAATAACTGAGTATCTGTTTCTATTCAATTAGCTAAGTTGATAAACATAAAGGTCTTTTTGTGTTTATCATGTCATTAGACATCTTTCATCGTCCAAACAACCCTGCCGTATATATCCCAATCTAGATGATAATAATTCTGATTTTATTTTTAAAACAGTCGCTTAGCTTTGACTTTTGACTCAGACAAACGATAATCATGGCAACTTTACATGAAATTAAGGGGTTGTTTATGAAAGGCGATAAAAAAGTTATCGAATACTTAAATAAAGTATTAGGGAATGAGCTAATTGCTATCAATCAATATTTCCTTCACGCCAAAATGTATAAAGACTGGGGTCTGCACAACCTATACGAACATGAATATCATGAATCTATTGATGAAATGAAACACGCAGACAAATTAACAGAGCGAGTTTTATTCTTAGAAGGTTTGCCAAATTTACAAGATCTAGGTGCACTGCGTATTGGTGAAAATACAAAAGAAATGCTCGAAAGTGATTTAGCTCTCGAATTAGATGCCATCCCCGATTTACAAGAAGGCATTAAATATTGTGAATCTGTCGGGGACTATGTCACCCGTGACTTGTTTCAGGATATTTTAAACTCTGAAGAAGAGCATGTTGATTGGTTAGAAACGCAACTTGGCTTGATAGAAAAAATGGGCTTACAAAACTACCACCAAGCACAAATTGTAAAAGAAGCAGAATAAAAATCATGCTTCTGAGAGCCCGAACATGACGCGGTCTGTTCGGGCTTTTTTATGTCTGTACGTAATTACACGGATTGTAATATATTGTCTAAACAAGTAATTTACAGGTTAATCAAATTCTTTAATTTATTCAGGCTCACTCTCTGGAGGTAGGGAAAAGCATGGCTAGATTCGAGCAGTATGATAATCGTGATGACATCTATAATTCATCAACATCCAGTCAGGCTTCTTTGTCTCCGCCTGCAGTTTTACGTGAGCTAGCCAAACAGTGTGATGTTCGTTTTAACGGCAGCAATCCTTGGGATATTCAAGTTCACCATCGTGATGTTTACTCTCAGATTTTAACGAAAGGTTCATTAGGCTTCGGGGAAAGCTACATGGATGGTCTCTGGGACTGTGAGCGAATGGATGAGCTTTTTTATCGCATCATGCGCGCTAATATTGAAGAAAACCTTGTGGGCGTGGGTAAGTTTGCTCTGATTCTTCAAAGTCTTAGACACCGCTTCTTTAATCTACAAACTGAAAAACGTGCCTATCAGGTGGGTGAACAACACTACGATATCGGTAATGATATATTTGAGGCCATGCTCGACTCGACGATGAGTTACTCATGTGGTTTCTGGCAAAAAGCCAATACGCTGGAGCAAGCTCAGCTGGATAAATTAGATCTGATCTGCAAAAAACTACAACTCAAACCAGGCGAAAAGTTATTGGAAATTGGTTGTGGCTGGGGTGGTCTTGCAAGTCATGCGGCTGAACATTATGGCGTTGAAGTATTGGGGATAACGATATCTCAAGAGCAACAAAAACTCGCTCAGCAACGCTGTAAAGGATTACCTGTAGAAATTCGTCTGACAGATTATCGTGATCTAGAGGGTGAGTTCGACAAAATAGTCTCGGTTGGCATGTTTGAACATGTGGGCGAAAAAAATTATCCGATCTATTTCGATACCGTGAATCGTTTATTAAAAAAAGACGGTTTATTCCTTTTGCATACTATCGGTATATATAAAACCATTCATCGGGTTGACCCCTGGATTGATAAATATATTTTTAGAAATGGCAAGCTGCCATCAGCTGAGCAGATTGCTGATGTATTAAATAAACGCATGGTGATAGAAGATTGGCATAATTTTGGACAAGACTACGCGCTGACATTACTGGCCTGGTGGGATAGGTTTGAGGCCGCCTGGTCAATGCTGTCTGAAAAATATGACCAACGTTTCTACCGTATGTGGAAATATTACTTGATGAGCTGCGCTGGCTTTTTTAAATCACGACAAGGCCAACTTTGGCAAATAGTACTCACCAAACGTGATCGTACTGGAACCTATCGCTCAATCCGTTAGTTATTCATGCAGTAACACATTGAGCTGATCGACAACTTCTGCCCAGTCAGAATCTTCTGAGAGACATTCTTTGATGAACGCCCTCTGTGAGGCTGTCCAGAATTCCGCAGCCTCAATCGTTTTTTCTGGAGGCAGTTTATGCTCAAAAATAAATTCATCCATCGCGGCCGGGCTATTATCCAACCCTAATTGGAGAAATAAGTTTTCTAAGGAATGAGAACTTGTATCCATAATGAATCCTCTTCAGCAAAGTCTAATTTATTTCATATTAGTACAATAGAGGAGCCAATGCTTTCAAATTCATAACTAATTTTACTTATCCTTGTCATCTAAGCGTAAAATCAAAAAAAGAATAAATTAGTGTAAACTATTGTACACAACATAATATGGTGTGACTGATATGGAAAAAAGATTGTTTACTACTACTCAACTCGCTAAGTTACTCGGCGTGACAGCAAGAACAATCCAGCTATGGGCAAATCAAGGATTGATTAATGTTGTAAAAACACTGGGTGGCCACCGACGAATTTCTGAAGATGAAGTGATTCGTCTGGCAGAAAAACTAGGCAAACCGATCCCTCAAGAATTAGCAATACCCAGCAAATCAACACTGAATAGTCATGCTGAATTAACGGTGTTACTTGTTGATAAAGACAGCGAACTATTGAGGTTATACGAATCACAATTACTACAGTGGCAGGAAGGGCTGCCGACCAATATTCATGTGACAGACAATGGATTTGATGCCCTCATTTTGACAGGCCGCTATAAACCCAACCTCATCATTGTCGATTGGGAAATGGATGATATGAATGTGGCACATCTTGTCGATGCCATAAGTAAAAATAAAGAAACCAAGCACGCCAAAATCATTATCGTGACAACACAAGATAAATCAGCATTAGGCAAAGAAGTCACGCTACCTGCTAGCGCGATGATAGAAGAAAAACCGGTGTCTTTTGCTTTGATAAAAAGATTACTCGAAAAACAGACTGCCTAGGATCTAGAACAAAGTTTTTCAGATGGAAATGGGCTGAATTATTTGAAAGGGGAGAGAGGTGGTTACATCACTTAACGTTAAGTGATAAAAGTAGAGAATCGCCGAACTATAAAAAGTATGGGGCCACACATCGCTGGGTAATAATTCTTTTCGATTCATAAAATAGTCATAATTCATTGCTATATTTTCTGAATCGCGGGTATCAGTTACACCTCTCTCTTACTCTCCTCGGCTTCAATTGTTGCTTTTGGATACCCGCTTTTTTCAATGGCAGATCCCCACTTACAAAAAACATTACACCCCTGATGTCATCCAAGTGGGTGTTTGCCACCCATCATCGAGCCACACGGAGATTAATTTATACAAATAGCCTGGGAGTGCATATAGAGTGAAGTCGGGCTTGTGCTAATAGAGCCACTGAAAATAAATCAACAATTTACGTTCATTCTATAGGGATTGGTGTATACAGATTTATAGGGATAGTTGATTGATGCTGAGAAGAGTTAGGTTGGTACCGAGGGCGAGAATCGAACTCGCACTTCCGAAGAAACCGGATTTTGAATCCGGCGCGTCTACCAGTTCCGCCACCCCGGCAACCTAAGCGCGAAATTATAACGTCTACCCCTGAGTATTGGAAGGGTGATTTTCATTTGTTCTTAACTGAAAAATCTAACTAATTGATAGTAATAGCTAAAGCGAACGTTATTCTCGCTGAAGCTGGACGACATGGATGATTTAAATGCTGTTTTGATAGACATTTTGCTATGATCGCGCCCATGAAAACGAGTGACTTCCAATTTGATTTGCCCGAAGAGCTAATCGCCCAATACCCCTCAGAGAACCGAACTGCCAGTCGATTATTGTTTCTGGAAGGGAATAGCGGTCAGCGCCAGGATCTCCAATTTACCGATCTGCTATCACTACTCAAGCCTGATGATTTATTGGTTTTTAACAATACAAAAGTGATTCCCGCTCGCCTTTTTGGCGTCAAAGATAGTGGTGGTAAAGTTGAAGTGTTGATAGAGCGGGTGCTTGATGAAACTCGGGTACTGGCGCATATAAGAAGTAGCAAATCGCCAGCAGCCGGTCGTCATTTGCAACTTGAAGGTGTGCTTGATGCGGAAGTTCTCGGGCGGCATGATGCTTTATTTGAGTTGAAGTTTCACGATATTCATTCTGTGATAGATGCGCTTGATCAGTATGGACGATTACCATTACCCCCTTATATTGAAAGGGAAGTGGATAAAGCGGATTTAGATCGTTATCAGACGGTTTATGCCAGGAATGTTGGAGCCGTGGCTGCACCTACAGCGGGTCTACATTTTGATGAAGCCTTATTGAATAAAATTCGTGAAGCAGGAATTGAAACAGCTGAGCTCACGTTACATGTTGGCGCTGGTACATTTCAGCCGGTCAGAGTGGATGATGTGCGTTCTCATCAGATGCATAAAGAAGTCATTGCCGTCAGTGATAAAGTGGCAGAACAAGTAAAAGCAACCAGAGCACGTGGTGGCCGGGTTATCGCTGTCGGCACTACCAGTGTCAGAGCGTTAGAGTCAGCATCCATTAACGGTGAGATTACGGCTTATCAAGGAGAAACGGATATTTTCATCTATCCGGGTTATCAATTTAGAAGCGTTGATGCCATGGTAACGAATTTTCACCTTTCTGAATCCACACTGTTAATGCTGGTCTCAGCCTTTGCAGGTAAAAAACACATTCTGGAGGCATACCAACATGCCATCCAACAGCGTTACCGGTTTTTTAGTTATGGTGATGCCATGTTTATAACAAGGAATTCTAATGAAGTCGCTGGATAATGTTCGTTTTGTGCTTGTCGGTACAACGCATCCCGGTAATATCGGTGCGGCAGCCAGGGCAATGAAAACGATGGGGATCACAAATCTACATCTTGTCTCGCCTAAAATTTACCCAAGTGCTGAAGCAACAACACGTGCATCCGGTGCGGATGATGTCTTACACCGTGCGGTGGTACATGATAGTCTCGATGATGCATTGGCAGGCTGCCACTATGCTTTTGCGATGAGTGCCCGTTTACGTCACTTGCATATGCCAGTAATGAATCCGCGTGAAGCAGTGACGCAACTTGAAAAGTTCGATGATGATACACATATAGCTATTGTGTTTGGTCGTGAACATTCTGGCTTATCCAATGATGAAATCGATCGATGTCAGTATTTAGTCAATATTCCTGCTAATCCAGATTATAGTTCTCTAAACCTGGCTGCGGCAGTCCAGGTCGTCGCTTATGAACTCAGAATGAGCTTCCAGCCTAATATTGATTTTGGTCGTATTGGTGAAGAGCGTGAGGCGGTAACTTCAGAAGATTTAGCTCATTTATATGATCATTTTGAACGTTCGTTGACGACCATCGGTTTTCTGGATCCTGAAAACCCACGTAACCTGTTACGACGTATACGCCGACTATTTAACAGAGCGGATATGGATCGAAACGAATTACAGATTATGCATGGTATTTTGCGTGCAGCAGAAACCAAAGCGAGGAAAGAATGACAGAAAAAATAAGCCGTTGGGAACGCATCAAAGAAGATATCTCTTGTGTCTTTGATCGCGATCCGGCAGCACGGAATGTATTTGAAATTGTCACCACTTATCCCGGCGTACATGCGCTGCAGTTTCACCGTCTAAGTCATTGGTTGTGGCGTTCAAACTGGAAATGGCTCGCCAAGTTTATTTCTTCCATTTCACGTTGGCTTACCGGTATTGAAATTCACCCCGGCGCTAAGATTGGCCGCCGTTTTTTTATTGATCACGGTATGGGTGTCGTCATTGGTGAGACCGCAGAAATCGGCGATGATGTGACGCTTTATCATGGAGTCACCCTGGGTGGCACATCGTGGAAAGAGGGGAAACGCCATCCTACGCTTGGAAATAATATTGTTGTTGGTGCCGGTGCAAAAGTACTTGGTCCTATTACGCTTAATGATGGTGCCCGTATAGGTTCCAATGCCGTAGTTGTTAAGGATGTTGCCTCAGGTGATACCGTTGTGGGCGTGCCGGGTAGGGTAGTGAAAACCAACTTGAGTGAAGACGAAAAACAACGTCAAAAACTAGCACAGTCGGTTGGTTTTGATGCCTACGGTACCTCAAGTAAAACTATGGATCCGGTGGCTTTGGCCATTCATGGACTGATTCAGCATGTTCACGCTATGGATAAGCGCGTTGATGTGATGTGCAAAACTATCCATCGTCTGGGTGGTGAATTACCTGACGTTGAAATGCCGGATTTAGAAGGGTGTGATATCTACAAGGACAACGAAGAGAATAAAAGTTGACTAAAATAGTCAGGCATGTAAACTTTAGACGATTAAGTTTATTCTGGATTTGTAAGAATGCGTTTAACCACTAAAGGTCGCTATGCTGTGACCGCCATGCTTGACCTCAGTCTGAACTATGGCGTAGGCGCAATAACTCTGGCAGATATTTCAGAAAGACAAGGTATTTCTCTCTCTTATCTGGAGCAGTTATTCGCAAGGTTGAGAAAGCAAGGTCTTGTGAGCAGCTCTCGTGGTCCGGGGGCGGATATCGTTTAAGTCGTGCAGCAGATACCATAACGGTGTTAGATGTCATATCGGCAGTTGATGAGAAGGTCGATAGCACACAATGCGAAGGTCGACAAAATTGTCACGGTCATGAGCAGTGTTTAAGCCATGAGCTTTGGCAAAGCTTAAGTGATCAGATTCGTGTATATCTTGATGGCATCACTCTGGCACAAGTCGTGTCTAACTTTGAAAAGAGTAGAAACGGCGAAAAAGTTATCGCATTTGATATGCTCTAGTTTGCTCTTTGCCCCAAACTTTCGACTTATCACTTTTACAGATCTAAATGAGTGAATCTAATTAAGAAGCCTTTGATATTCTTCAATCAGAATCAAACGTTCTCAATTATTTATGGTCTTAATCACTGAATGTTACAGGTGAAAATATGATTACATTGACTGAATCTGCCATTAATCGTGTCAGAGATATGATGACAAAACGTGCATCGGGTGTCGGCTTAAGAATTGGCGTCGTCAAAAGTGGTTGTTCAGGTTATAGCTATGCGCTTGACTATGCAGACGAAGTGGCCGCTGACGATGTGGTGGTTGAGCATGGTGATGTGAAAGTGGTTATTAACGAAGACGCTATGCCAATCCTCGATGGTATGGAACTCGACTTTGTTCGCGAAGGCTTGAATCAGAGTTTTAAATTCCGAAATCCTAATGTGGTTTCTGAATGTGGCTGTGGTGAGAGCTTCAGTGTTACTAAATAAACGAAACACTATTTCTCAAAAGTGCCCGCTCAATGCGGGCATTCTTGTTTTTAGCTCTCTGAATTAAAAACGGTGAGCCAGCTCTAAGACTATGTAAAACAGACATGACAAAACTAAGTAATCTTGAATTTGATGCCGCCCACATCTGGCACCCTTATACCAGCGTGTCAAACCCACCGTTATTACATGAGGTGACATCAGCAAAAGGCGTTAGATTAACTCTGGCTGATGGTCGTGAAGTGGTTGATGGTATGTCATCTTGGTGGTCAGCTATTCATGGTTATAATCACCCAAAGCTTAATGAGGCTGCACATCAGCAGATTGATACGATGTCGCATGTCATGTTTGGCGGTTTAACGCATGAACCAGCAGTCAATCTTGCCAGAAAGCTGGTAGAGATAACCGATGACAGTTTGCAGTATGTATTTTTAGCCGATTCAGGTTCAGTCTCTGTTGAAGTGGCTATTAAGATGGCTATTCAATACTGGTTTGCTCAGAATAAACCTGAAAAACATCGCTTGCTCACATTCAGAAATGGTTATCACGGCGATACGTTTGGTGCGATGTCAGTCTGTGATCCTGTTAATGGCATGCATAAAATGTTTGAAAAAGTGCTGCCGACGCATTTATTTGCTGCTGCACCTGAGTGTCGAGATGATGCTGATTGGCAGGATAGCTACATCGAAGATTTCAAACATTTGGTGGAAAAACATCACCACGAATTAGCTGCTGTCATCGTCGAGCCTTTGGTTCAAGGGGCCGGCGGTATGCGCATCTATTGCGCTGAGTACCTTCGTCAAATACGCGCCTTATGTGACGAATATCATATCCTATTGATTTTTGATGAAATTGCCACTGGTTTTGGGCGAACCGGTTCACTGTTTGCTTACGAGCAGGCTGGCATCGTGCCAGATATTATTTGCATGGGTAAAGCCCTTACCGGTGGGTATATGACGCTGGCAGCGGTGATGTGTAATCAGCAGGTGGCTGACGGTATTGCTGCAGATGGTTCGGGTGTATTGATGCATGGTCCCACTTTTATGGCGAATCCACTGGCTTGTCGCGTGGCAGCTGCCAGTATTGATTTGTTACTGGAGAGTGACTGGCAAACGCAGGTATCCACCATTGAAAATAGTTTGAATACCGAGCTGACTAAATATCGTGATCATGAATTAGTTAAGGATGTCAGGGTAAAAGGGGCCATTGGTGTCGTTGAGCTAAAGAAACCACTTGATGATGCGATGGACTGGTTACCAGGCTTTATTGTCGAACAGGGTGTGTGGATCAGACCGTTCAGAACCATGATTTATATCATGCCACCTTACATTATTGATACTGCTGACCTTCAATTGTTGTGCGATGCGATTTTTCATATATTAAACGCGTTGAATTCTACTGAGCGCTAGTTTCATGTATCGCTGAATAATCCCGTTTATTTTAATAAGAATAATCCTGAGATGAATCAAGCAAGACCCTGATGTGACATTTTGTCAGTTTAGATAGTCTATACCTACGTTGTTTTCCCTAGAAACAACGTCTTAAATTAAGAGGAATTGATTATGTGGACTAAACCAGAATACTCAGATATGCGTTTCGGCTTCGAAGTAACCATGTATATTTGCAATCGTTAAGATTGATAAATAATAATAAAAAAGCCCTTGGAGTTTGACTTCAAGGGCTTTTTTTATTTTTCCGATTGTTTAATCGTTTTTATCAATCATACTAATAGAATTAAGTCGTTGTACCTATTTATGTGCCTCGACTACAATGCGAACTGTCACTTACGACACTAATGCAAAATTTAAGGAGCAAATAATGTCTACACTGATTAATACAGAAATCAAACCGTTTAAGGCGAATGCTTATCACAATGGCGAATTCATCGAAGTTTCAAGCGATGATCTGAAAGGCAAATGGTCTGTTTTCGTTTTTTACCCAGCTGACTTCACTTTCGTTTGTCCAACAGAACTAGGTGATGTTGCAGACCACTATGCTCAACTGCAAGAAATGGGTGTTGAAGTTTACTCAGTATCAACTGATACACACTTCACTCACAAAGCATGGCACGATGCATCAGAAACCATCCAAAAAATTAAGTTTCCAATGATTGGTGATCCAACTGGTGTTATCAGCCGCAACTTTGAAGTGATGATTGAAGAAGAAGGTCTGGCACTTCGCGGTACATTTATCGTTAACCCAGAAGGTGTGATTAAAGCTGCTGAAATTAACGATCTGGGTATTGGTCGTAACGCTAAAGACTTAGTTCGCCGTGTGCAAGCAGCACAATATGTTGCAACACATGATGGTGAAGTCTGCCCTGCTTCTTGGCAGCCAGGTGAAGAGACTCTGTCTCCATCATTAGACTTGGTTGGCAAAATCTAATCAGGCTATATCGACCTGTCCGGGCAAATGCCCGGGCAGTGTCACTAAAATTATTTTTGATTAAGGTAAATTATTATGTTGGATGCAAATATCGCCGGACAACTGAAAGGTTATCTGCAAAACATCAAACGCCCAATTGAATTGATTGCGGCTCTAGATGACAGTGCTAAAGCGACTGAAATGCGCGATTTGTTGCAAGAAATCGCTGATATGTCAGGTGACATCACTTTTGCTGATGATGCTGACAGCGATTCTCGTAAGCCGTCATTTCAGATCAAACAGCCCGATGGACAAGAAAAAATTCGTTTTGCCGGTATTCCCATGGGGCACGAATTTACATCGCTGGTGTTGGCTCTGCTACATGTCGGTGGGCATCCAACCAAACTCGATCAGGAAGTGATCGACCAGATTAAAGGGCTGGAAGGGGAATACCACTTTGAAACGTATATTTCACTTTCATGCCAAAACTGCCCGGAAGTCGTTCAGGCATTAAACGTAATGGCCGTTCATAATCCGAATATTTCGCATACCATGATTGATGGTGCGTTATATCAGGAAGAGGTGGACCAGCGAAAAATTATGGCGGTGCCAACGGTCTACCTGAATGGTGAGAATTTTGGCTCAGGCCGTATGAGCCTGCCTGAAATCATCGCCAAACTGGATACAGGTGCAGTGAAGCGTGAAGCTGAAAAAATCAGCGCAAAAGAAGATTTTGATGTGTTGATTATTGGTGGTGGTCCAGCGGGTGCTTCTGCCTCTATCTATGCCTCACGTAAAGGTATTCGTACAGGTATTGTGGCTGAACGCTTTGGTGGTCAGGTCATGGATACCATGGCGATTGAAAACTTTATTTCTGTCAAAGAAACAGAAGGACCAAAATTGGTTGCTGCATTAGAAGAACACGTCAAACAATATGAGGTAGACGTGATGAATCTTCAACGTGCAAGCAGTCTGAAAAAGAATGGCAAGATGATCGATGTTGAACTGGAGAGTGGTGCAACGCTTTCAAGTAAAACGGTGATCCTTGCTACTGGTGCTCGCTGGCGTGAGCTGGGTGTGCCAGGTGAAAAAGAATACCGTGGTCATGGCGTCGCTTATTGCCCTCACTGTGATGGGCCTTTATTTAAAGGTAAACCTGTTGCGGTCATAGGTGGCGGTAACTCGGGTGTTGAAGCCGCGATTGATTTGGCAGGCATTGTCGGTCATGTGACATTGATTGAATTTAACGGTGAATTACGTGCCGATGCGGTGTTACAGAAAAAACTGTTCTCTTTGGATAATGTTAAGGTCATCACGGGTGCCCAAACAACTGAAATCACAGGAGACGATGGCAAAGTCAATGGGCTGATTTACATGGACAGAGCGACTGAACAACAGCACACGGTTGAATTGAATGCTGTGTTTGTACAGATTGGTCTGTTGCCAAACACCGATTGGTTAAAAGGCACTATTGAACTGAGTAAATTTGGTGAGATAGAAATCGATAACCATGGCCAAACATCTTTGCCGGGTGTATTTGCCGCAGGTGATGTCACTACTATCCCATATAAACAAATTATTATGGCAATGGGAGATGGCGCTCGTGCAGCACTGGGAGCCTTTGATTACCTGATTCGTAATGATTTTGATGGTAAAAGTGAAGCGGCTTAACCCCTCACACATTTATTATTAACTGAATGAAGACCTACTGATGAAAGTCAGTAGGTCTTTTTTTGCAAAGTACTTAACGTTTTTGCAAAAACGATTTTTATTTGTCATTTTTTTATAGCACCATGTGGAGCTTGATTTGAACCGAACAGGGAAGTGTGATGAAAAAAGTTGTTTTAGTACTAGTCCTTATCGTTATTGCTGGGCTCCTCATATGGCAATACAAACAAGAGGAGACAAAAACATCAGCGCTTTTGCAGTATGTACCTGCTGATACAGCATTTTACATGGGGGGAACGCTTGATAAATCCCTCGCTGTTTTTTTAGCCGATTCCCCTGTTTTTGGTTTTTCCCCCACAGAAACTCGTTTATTGGACGACATTCAATCTGAACTGTCAGTGTCTAATACACCCGCCGCAAGATTTTTATCCGCTTTATTCTCAGACTACAGCCAAAAAACGGATGGTAGCTACCAAGCGTTTGTCGATTATTTTGGTCTGGCTTCTGAAGGCGATTATGCAACCTATTTACATGGCCTGGTGCCAGTCATAAATATGCCCATCGTCGATCAGGCAAAGTTAGTCACATTGTTTAAAAACCTGTCAGAAGAAGCTGGGATTAGTTTCCAGGAAAAAACGCTGGGTAAACAATCTGTATTGAGTTGGGTGGTGGACAAAAAAATCTGCAATTGGTTTTGGCGACAACAAAATCTTCTGCTGTATTCACCCTGATTACATATAAAGATACAGAAACGGATACTGCTGAGCGTCTTGCACAAACACCCGTTCCCGTCTCTTTCGAGGAAGATCTAGCCAATATTCGTGAGCAACAGCAATACACCAATGATTTAGTTTTCATGCTGGATATTGAAAAATTAATGAATGGGCTTTTCGTCGCTGATAATTCCAGAGCATCAAACGATTTCAAACGCTATTTTTCAGATACGCCTCTGGCTCAAAAAATGATGAATGATCCCGATATGCAAATCTGTCAGGCAGATACTTTAAAATTGATTAGTCAGGTACCTCGTCTGTTGATGGGATATAACGATATCGAAGTCAAAGACAATCAGCTCATGGCTAAAGTCAGTGCGTTATTAGAGGTACGTCATCCATTAGTGCTTAATGTTCTGCAAAGCATGCAAGGACACATCCCAGATCATGTTGTTGATGCAGAAGATAAAATTTCAAGCATGGCAGTAGCGCTGGATATGGATCAACTGACGCCGGGCGTGACAAAATTATGGACTGAATTTGCCAATGCCGAGTTTAGTTGTCCAGATTTACAACAAGCGCAAGTCAAATCAAAACAAATGAGCCCGATGATACTGGGCGCAGTTACTGGAATGGCTCAAGGTATAAAAGGCTTAGGACTTTCCTTGTTTGATTTGCATATTGATGCAGATGCAGCCAAGCCGTTGTCTATCGACTTTTTACTAAGTTTGGAAACAAGCAATCCAACTGGCATTTTGTCTCTGCTTCAGCTTGTGCCAGAACTAGCGAATATCCGTATTCCGGCGGATGGTACCGAGGTGCCGCTGAATCTTCCTTTACCTATCGATATCCCAACTTTTGCAGCCATCAAAGGATCGCATGTCGTTGTCTATAGCGGAGAAAAAAGCCAACAAGCCATAAGCGCTATTGAATCAGAAGAATTAACGCCAAACGCTTTAGGTTTCAGCTCTAGCATCAACTATATAAAGCTGGTGGACCTCATGGAAAATACGGATTTTAGTGCGATACCCGGCACAAATATGGAAAGCTGTATGGAGGTCTATTCTGCATTAGACACACTGCGTCGAATGGAAATGCAATTGAGTTATCGAAGTATGGTGAATGACAAAGGCGTAGGCATTGATAGTTTAATTACGCTGAATAAACCCGAAGCAACAAACGACAATTTTAATATTACCGGCCAGTGGCAGACGGCTTATCTAGATGAGACATGTCAATGGGTAGAGGATGGTGCTGAACAGTGGAATGAAGATGGCACAGGTAGCTATAAAGAAACCAGCCAGAAGGCGAGTTGTGATTTATATCAAACCCAGTATCAATGGCAGCGGAAGGGCAGAACCTTAACGCTAACTGATACGTCAGCACCAAAATACCGTGATTCATGTCAGGATGAGTGGCAACAGGATGGTCAGAAAGAAACACTTGTCTGCGACATGATCAATATCAAAGAAGATAGTTTTCAATGCCTGTATTACATTGATGGCAGTGAGCCCTTTATTTATCAATACACACGCTAGTGCGGAAACGCTAAACGTCGTTCTTGATTACTTGGCCTCGTCAACCAAATCCAAGAGGTTGACGAGGTTCATTTTAATGGCCAATCGAGTTAACTCAATATCGCTATTCACGCCGAGTTTCTTTTTGATAATGTAATGAGAATTAGCCACAGTTTTAGGGCTGATATTCAACAGTTCGGCAATATCTTGACTCGATTTTGCTTCTAACAACAGGCGTAAAATCTCAAACTCTCTAACCGTCAACTCATCAATGGCAGACTGTTCTTGGCCCAGTTTCTCCATCGCCAGCGCCTGTGCAATATCAGCGCTTAAGGTATGTTTGTTCTCACTTATCTGGGCGATCGCTCTAATCAGTACTTCAGGATCACTGCTTTTAGTAATGTAGCCAAGTGCTCCCGCTCGTGTGGCTTGAATCGCAAAACTCGGATTTTGATGCATACTAAACACAAGCACTTTCGCCTGATTATCAAATTGGCGAATACGATCAATGGCTTTTAGACCACTTTGGCCCGGAAGGGATATATCCATCACCACCACATCTGGCTTATGTGATTTATAGAGAGTGTATGCCTCTGCACCATCACAGGCTTCGGCAATAACTTCAAAGTTCACTTGTTTTTGCAATAAAGCCCGGTAACCTTCCCTGACAATCGCATGGTCATCCACTAACATGATTCGTATAGAGTTATTCATCGTCAGGCTTCCGCTTTTTGAGTCATCGGCAGAATGATGGTTACCACCAGTCCGCCATTAATTTGTGTGTCCAGACTGAGATCACCGCCGAGTGCTGCAACCCGTTCATGGATGCCAAGTAGTCCCAAGCCATTACTGGAAGAAAATGCACTCAAATCAGCTACACCATCATCTTTTATGATGAGTGATAGGGCGTTCTCTTCCTGAATATTGATATTGACCTCAGCGTGTTCTGCACTGGCATGTTTCGCGATATTTGTCAGACATTCCTGCACTATTCGGTAGGTATGTACCGCCAAGGTCTCGGCGAGTTCATCCATATTACCGACAAGAGATAAGCTGTAATGCGTTTTGCCTGAGCTGCGTTGATTCCAGCTTTTTATCAACTGTTTCAAGCTGGTTTCCAGTCCGAGTTCATCTAGCTCTGCGGGGCGTAATCGCGTCAACAGATCGCGAAGCGCACTCATCATATGCCCGGTAATGTGACGAATGGAATTTAGCTCCTCCACTATTTCCGGACAGCTATTTTTAGCCGACTGTGATGCCGATGTGGTGACGGCATTGATACCGGCGAGGCATTGACCAAACTCATCATGTAACTCTCTGGAAATATAGCGATGCTCTTCTTCCTGGGTGTTCATAATCTTGATCGAGAGTTGTTTGTTTTCCGCCATGATATTTTGTTGGGTACTGACTAAGGCATTGATGGCATGACTGGTACGTTTCCATTCTGCGATGTCAAAGTCGGGTAGACGTATTGCTAAGTCACCGGCTCGCATTTTTTCGAGACCCGCGACAATATCTTTCGCGGGTTTTAGCATGCGATTAATGGTGATAAAAACCAGACAACATAGAGCCATGATGGTGACCACAAGTACGCCAAGTGCAGCTTGTAAGTTATGCCAGGCGCGTGCTGTTTCAATATCGACATTCAAGGTAACCAGTATCGTCCCGTACTTTATTGCATTGAAATTGACTGACCGTTTTACTTCCACGCCCGGGTTAAAAAATTGTGTATAAAAATGCCCGAACCAAATCGGGTAATCCTTATTTGATGCCTGAGTAGCGTTACATAAACTGCGTTGCCGACTTTGTGTGCGGGATAAAAATTGCGTGCATGAACCGGGAACACTATCAATTTTGTTCCATAGCCCAATATCCGGAAAAGATTGTGTAAAGTCATAACGTTGGAACATTTGTAGCAATTGTTGTCGGATTTGGTGCTCAATCCTGCTCGCCGTCGCCTCTGCTTCATTCAGTGCTTGTTGATTGGTTTGATACAACACATACCATGCACTGCTAACGATGCAGATCACCGCAATAATCAAAATTCGCACGAAGAGTTGGAGTTGTAGATTCATCCGTTTTTCACTGATACAAACATGAAGCTAGTCTAGGAGTAATCCTGACATCTGCAAAGCGCTGTTTATCGTGTCGGGAAATTTGCCCGATGACACTAGGCATATTTCGGCTGAACGCAGATTAGGATAAAGTTCTAATATGATTCATCAACTGAGCACTATTCATCCGGTAGGTCAGTGTGGATTGCAAATTCATAAAGCGGTCTGAAATGATAGCGTCATAAGATTATTTGTTGATACATATGATTTTATGTCAATGGACTGGCTAGAGTGATGAAATAAAAAAACCAACTAAGGGGAGAGAAAATGGCTGAATCTCAGCTTTTACAGACAGCAAGAGAACAAGCGCTGGCGTTAGAAAATGTCGTCAATCAAGTTGTCGTTGGTCAAAAAGAAGCAGTTAGATTGATTCTGATTGCCTTACACGCGCGGGGACATGTGCTGCTGGAAGGTGGTGTAGGTGTAGGTAAAACCACCTTACTACGTACGTTTTCAAAAGCGCTGGGTGGTGCTTTTGGGCGTATTGAGGGTAGCGTCGACTTAATGCCGAATGACCTGCTCTATAGTGCTTGGGTGAATGCAGAAGGTAAACCGGTCATTGATCCTGGCCCATTGATTAATCACGGTGCAGAAACAGCCGTTTTCTTCTTTAACGAAATTAACCGTGCCAGACCTCAGGTGCAGTCATTATTACTTCGTGCCATGGCTGAGCGCAGTGTTGAAGCATTTGGTAAAGAATATCGTTTCCCCCATATGGTGGTGTTTGCCGATCGCAATGCGGTAGAAAAAGAAGAAACATTTGAACTCAGTGCCGCCGCTCGTGACCGTTTCTTATTTGAGATAAATATCAGCCGCCCGACTGATGACGCGATTCGTCGCCAACTTATTTTCGATCCTGCGTTTCATGATGTGGATCAGCTGCTGAACACGATTGGTGAACCCTTACTGGACTATCAGCAATTAAATGCTCTGGATCATGATATTCAACGTAGTATTTTTGTATCACCTGAAATTGAAAATTACGTGGTTCGTTTATGGGATGCCAGCTGGACGCCGCATGAATTAGGTATCGAAATGCCTGATATCTATGTGGAAGACCTGGTGGTGGCCGGTGCCAGTGTTCGTGGTATGTCAGCCATGGTAAGAGCCGCAAAAGTGGCAGCCTGGTTGGATGGTCGTGATCATGTACTACCAGATGATATTCATACCGTGTTGTTACCTTCCATGACACACCGTGTCTTCCTTTCTCCAGTGTATGAAGGTCGACGCGAACAAATTATGCCGCAATTTGTTCGAGCTCTTCGCGATCATATCGCGACACCTTAATCTGTATGGCTATCAGAAACCTGCCTCAGCAGGAGTTTGTTTATCGTTTTCCCGATAAGGTGTTCAGTCATGTGCCAGGCGCGCATAGCGGTACAGCGTTAGGCAGTGGCGATCGGTTTGCGGGCTTTGCCGATTTGTTTGATTATCCGGACCCTCGTCGTCTGGATATACGTGCCAGTTTGCGTCATCAAGCCGCTGATGTGACCCAGCAAGGACAACAACGCTGGTTGGTAAAACGTTATCAACAACGTTCATCCATCACTTTGTGGTTAATGTCTGATATCAGTCAATCCATGACGGTTTCCAGTGTGAATCATCAACGACTGGCAAAACTGGCTCATATGATCGCACACAGTGCAATTGGTATTGGCGATAAGTTTGCTATGACGGCGTTTGATAGTGAATGGCGCCAAGACATGACGATTATGCCCACCACGCAACGTAGCATGCCGGCATTTGCGGCTGAGCGCCTGATGGATGCGGCTAAACCGAAAGCACCTGGCGCGGCGGGCTTAACACATGCCACCGATCTGATTAACAGTAAACGCGCCATGGTCTTTTTGGCTTCCGATTTTTGTTTTGATCTGAGCTTGTTGGAGCAAAGTTTACGCAAATTGTCGCAATATACGGTCATCCCGATTGTATGGCGGCATGACGATGTCGATCACTTTCCTTCGCATGCGGGATGGGCAGAAACACGTGATGCTGAGACAGGTCAGCGGCACAGCGTCTGGATGCGGCCAAGTATTAAAAAGCGTTGGCAACAACAAATGGACGACCATTTTTCTCAACTCTCAGCGTGTTTTATGCGTTATCGCATAAGACCACTCTATGTTGAGGGCGATGTGACGCCACAACAGTTGACCGAATATTTTTACGCCATGAAAAACTCATAGGAATACAGACAATGCGATTATTTGCTCTGTTTTTATTTACGCTGGTGACAGCAAACGCCTTTGCGGAAGATGTCACTATTCGTTTTGATCGTAGCTGGGGATTACTGGTCGGTGACCAGATCCAGGCAACCATCCATTTACCCGTAGATAGCAGTCAGTTAGAAGCCCACTCACTGCCACAAGTCGAAAAACGTTATGGCCCTTGGCTGCAGTTGTTAAAGCGCCAGTCAGAAGGGACGGTGATGACATTAACGTTTCAGATAATTAATGTGCCAGCACAGACTCGGGAAGTGCAAACACCAGAAATAGAACTTCGCACAGAAGCAGGAGAGTTCTTAACGGTGCCTGCGACTACACTGGAGCTGGGTTCATTTTTATCGAATGCGGATGGTAGTCAATATCAGCCACGTGCCGATGCTGTGTTACCGCCACAAAGTCATCAACAGCTTCTGACTGAGTTGTGGATTGCCATAGCTGTATTGTTAGTTGCTATCTTAATTTGGCTGGCTTGGCACTTTGGTTTACGACCTCGTCATCGTTTGCCATTTGCGACTGCCGTATTTGAGTTAAATAAAATGCGTTTTCTGGGGCGTAAAAATGCCGATGAAGCCAGTCGTCAATTGCACCATGCATTTAATCGCAGCGCAGGTCGTGTGCTTGTTAAAAATGATCTGTCAGTACTGTGGCAGAAATGCCCTTGGTTGGAACCGCTGGCCGACGAGATTGAACACTTTTACCAGCAGTCAGCCAGCCACTTCTTTAGCCGTGAGCCAGTGGAACAAGCACCATTCTCCGCCTCTTTTGAACTGGCAAAAAAATGTCGTGCTAAGGAGAAAATGGCATGATGCTAGCCGGTTTGGAGTGGGATCATGCCTGGCTTTTGTTTTTATTGCCGCTGGCATTATTACCCTGGTTTAACCACAATCTGGATAAAACCGTAGCCTGGGTGAATCTGGTTCCCGTCGATCCTTTATCACGTGTGATTAATCTCACCCTGAAAAGCTTGGCTTCTCTCGTCATAGCTTGCCTTATCCTGGCATTAGCCTCACCCAGTTTACCTGAGCAGAAAAGAGAGCGAATTGGCGAAGGTGCGGAGATCGTTTTGTTATTAGATCGCAGCCGAAGTATGGATGATCCTTTTGCTGTTAAAGCACAAGCTGCAACAGTCAGTGTAGGGGGCGATAATTCAAAACGTAATGTGGCTCGGGAGTATTTAACGGAGTTTGTCAAAAATCGTCCTGATGACCGATTTGGCTTCGTCTTTTTCAGTACTAAAGCTATCAATCTTTTACCGTTGACCTATGACAAAGAAGCTGTTTTAGCAACGATTAATGCTAATGCTCTGGGTAAAGGCTTATCAGACACCAATATGGCTGAGGCATTAATCAGCAGTGCCAAAATGTTTGAAGACCAGCCTTATCGCGGTTCCCGGATTGTCTTGTTGGTGTCTGATGGTGGGCAATTATTAACAGATGAAGCTAAAGAAGAGATTGCCAGCACTTATCGTGAGATGAATCTCACGATTTACTGGATATATCTTAAATCCAGACAGGAAATGACACTCGAAGCCAGCGACAATGACAATTTGTTGTGGGTCGACATTCCTGAACGGAAATTACATACGTTCTTTAAATCGATAGGTGTGCCTTATCGTGCATTTGAAGCTGGCTCATTAGAAAGCTTTGCAGATGCCTTATCTGAAATTGACCGCCAACATTATCAAACACTGATTGTGGAAGAAACACTGCCACACGAACCTAAAGAAGATGTCTTTCTCTGGTTGGCGATGTTAGCCATGTTGTTATTGGCAAGTTCACATTTATATACATGGTGGGGAGTAAAAAAAGCCCATGAATAAGAAATTACAAACACTACGTTTTTCGTTGATTGTATTGATTTTGGCCAGCACCGCTTCGGTTATCTATTTAGCCATGCAACTGTGGCAAGAAATACAGGTTGAGCAATACATTACTTCACCCTCGGCGAGTGATGATGTACCAGACGATGCTCGTGCACATTTTGCTAAAGCGGCTGATTTTGAGAAGCAGGAACAGCATGAATTGGCCTTGGATCAGCTCACCATTGCTTTGGGTAAGGCTTCGGGTGAATTGATGCCTTTGGTTTTTTACAATCGCGGCAATATTAATTTACGCGCAGCGCTGGAAATGACGGAAGCTGATGCCCGTCAGTTACCCTTAATCGAGTTCGCCAAACAGGATTTTCGACGCGCTTTAGCGTTAGATCCCAACCTTTGGGATGCACGCTATAACCTGGAAGTGGCATTGAGAGCGGTACCTGAAGACCCGGCTGTTAACCCTAACTATGAAAAGAATGTGATCAGCAGCCAGCGTTCAATTGAGAGTAAAGCGTTCAAGGTAGATCTTCCATGAGAGTGAGTTACCAAAAACGTATATTGCTAACAGCCATTGTGATGCTGACGGCGTTTATATTTGTTGTGGCTGCTTTATGGTTCCCGCTGGTCAAGCGAGATGTCAAAATCATGGATGCCATCTTTGTCATCGATATCACCGACAGCATGAATGTGAAAGACGCTGAATTAGACGGGGAGAACGTCAGTCGCTTAGCGTGGGCCAAAGAGTTTACGCGCAGAACGTTATTAGAAATGCCATGTGGTGCTCATGCGGGATTGGCTATTTTCAGCGAATCCAGAAGTTTAATTTTGATGAACCCGGTTGAAGTCTGTGGGTCTTATCATGATTTGATACAGATGCTTGAGCAGGTCAATCCTTATATGGCCTGGGCCCGTTCCAGTGAAGTATCAAAAGCGGTCTATACCGCTATTCGTCAGGCTAAAGAGATTGATCCCAGACCGACCATTGTGATGTTGACAGACGGGCATGAATCTCCCCCGATTAATCCCACCTTATTTCCTAAGTTTGCTGGTAAGCCAGGTGAGATTCACGGAATCTTAGTCGGGATTGGTGGTGAGGAGCTTCTTCCTATGCCTAAAACAAATGACAAAGGTGTGATTGAAGGCGTATGGGGAATCAATGAGGTGATGCATGAAGATGTGTTTGCCTCAATGCGAGCTGATAGGGATGTCAATGTGAATAAACCCAGAAGTGAACACCTGTCCTCACAGAAAAAATCTCACTTGGCTACCTTAGCGAATCGGGTAGGATTTGCCTTTGTCTCATCACCAAATGACCCGGTGGATCTAGTCGATACTATCCGAGATGAGTCTAACACTCGTGAGCAAACCATCGATTATGATTTATATGCCTGGTTTGCTGGTGCAGCCTTGTTTTTAATTTTGTTGGTGTTTCTACCCTATAGGTGGTTTGTACGAACAGACGACTAATACATGGAGTAAGTTATGTTTGACAGGGATTGTCATTTTAGTCTGACGATTTTCAGATCTTTTGTATGGCTGCGCCTGGCAGGATGTTATGACTGAGTTCAATTGGGCTCATCCTGTTTTTTTCTACTTTCTCCCCCTGGCCTTGTTACCCTGGCTGTTTCTGAACACGACTAAAACGGTTGTTTGGCAAGGGTTTATTCCTAGAGACTCATTGTCTTTAATACTGTCATGGCTTAGCAAATTGTCAGCATCCGTTGCTATTATTTTTCTACTTCTGGCTCTGGCGAACCCTTACATTCCTGAACAAGTGGTTGAACGCACTCGCCAAGGAGCGGAGTTTGTCATTCTGTTAGACCGTAGCCGCAGTATGGATGATCAATTTGCTAGGCCGCCATGGAATACCCTTCGAAGGGACACTGTGATTAGTAGAAGCAAACGCGAAGTTTCAAGGGATTATCTTGCTGAGTTTGTGAAGCGCCGTCCAGATGACCGTTTTGGTTATGTTTTTTTAGCACCAAATCAACTGAAATATTGAAGCTTACCTACAACAAAGAAGTCGTTCTGGCGACGATCAATGCCGGTGGACTCGGTAAAGGTTTATCTCAAACGGATATTTTCAAAGCGCTGAGTTTGGCTGTGAATATGTACAAAGATGAGCCTTACCGTGGATCACGAAATATTTTACTCATTTCCGATGGTGGCCAAGTTTTTTCTGCCGAGCAGACAGCATACCTGCACCATGTTTTTAAAAAGATGCGTCTGAATTTATATTGGATTTACCTACGATCAATGAAAGGCATGACGTTGGACGCCAGCGATAATGACAGTCTGCTCTGGATTGATATGCCAGAACGGAAATTGCACAAAGCCTTTAAAAAACTGGGCGTACCTTACCAGGCTTTTGAAGCAGGCTCACTGGATGAGTTTTCTAAAGCCATTGATGAAATCCACAAACAGCAATCACAGCCTCTAATTGTGGAAGAGCGGGTACCGAAGCAATCTCAGCATGATCTTTTTTTGTCGATAGCGTTACTCGCTTTTTTACCATTGGTACTAAGCCGATGGTTAACTGTGCTGGGCGTGTATCAAGCGACACATAAACCCTAGCGAATATCGCAATTATTATCTGGCTTTGTTATCTTGTAGAGCTTGTTCAGCCTGCACGTATCAGGCTGATAGCACCATCTCTATATTGCAGGAATCACTATGTTAGAAAGTCTGTCGCCTGATCAACTTATTGGTTTACTGGCAATTGTTGCTGTGGTTTCTGCTGCATTGGCTTATTTAGTATTTGCTTTACGTCATAGCCGCAAAACAGCCGAACTACAAAACCACATACACGCCTTAGAGCTCAGTCAGAGTGGACAAGAACAACAACTGCAAGCGGCATTGGCTACTGAGTCACGATTAACGACTGCTTTGGATGAACAGAAGCAACAGATTCTTCAACTCAATCAAACATTGGAACAGACAAAACAGCAGTTACATCAGGCTGAAAAACAATCGGAAACAGCACAGGCTAATTACCAGTCTTTACAACAGCAATTCACGGATAAAAAAGCTGAGCTGCAACAGCAAATAGAGGCGTTTCAGGACTTACAGCAAGCTTATCAGTCACTCTCCAATCAACATACCGAGTTAAAAACGACTTTAGAGAGAAGGGAAGAACATTTCAAAGAGCAAATGGCGCAGCTGGCAGATACCAAACAATCAATGACTAAAGAGTTTGAGAATCTGGCAAACAAGATTTTTGAAGAAAAAGGCAAAACATTCACCGATACCAGTAAGTCGAGCATTGATGTGCTCTTGAAACCTTTTCGTGAGCAGATTGAAGGGTTCCAGAAACGGATTAACGAAGTGCATGATGCGTCAATCAAGGGCAATACTAATCTGAATGCTGAAATTAAAAAAGTATTGGATATTGGCCTGAAAATGAGTGAAGACGCCCATAACCTGACTTCCGCTTTAAAAGGCGACTCTCAGCAACGTGGTGCCTGGGGTGAAGCACAACTAAGACGGACTCTGGAAATGAGCGGCTTAATTGAAGATGCCCATTTTGAAGTACAGACAGCATTTAAAGATGCTGAAGGCAAACAGAAACAAACGGATTATTTGATTAAACTGCCAGATAATAAACACATCATTATTGATAGTAAGGTCTCCCTTAACGCTTATGACCGTGCGGTGTCATCAGATACACCAGAATCATACAGCTTGGCGATGGCGGATCATGTCAGAGCGGTGCGTAAACATATTGATGATTTGGCTTCAAAGGATTACACCAATGTGGTCGGCATGCGAAGTCCCAGCTTTGTGTTGATGTTTATGCCAATTGAGCCTGCGTATATTGAGGCATTAAAAAATAACAAGGATTTGTTTGAGTATGGCTATAAAAAAAGCATTGTACTGGTGTCTCACACTACATTAATACCGATTCTCAGAACGGTATCTAATCTGTGGATGATGGAACGTAGTAATGCTGAAGCACGGGAAATCAGCGAAAAAGCAGGCGATATTTACAATCAGGTAGCGATTGTCGCTGAACGATTACAAAAATTGGGCAATACTTTGGGCACAGTTAGTAATCAATATAATCAGGTCATCAAAGGTGTGGCAGGGAAGCAGGGCTTATACGGCAAAGTGGATCGCTTTGGTCAGTTATCAACGAAAGTCAGCAAATCATTGCCGCAATTGGAAACGATTGAACGTGATTACGAAACTGAACCGCTGACCATGATTGTTGAAGCCATAGAGGAAGAAGATGATCCCCAGTTGTTATCGCATAATGAACAGTCAGTCTCTGCCAAAGAATGATGAACTCTGATGTGATTAAAGATAATGAAGCCTGGCTGGATATATCACTGACACAGCAACATTGCTGGCTGCGTCAGGCTGATAAAGTCTTGTTTGATGCGCCTGTTTCTACAGCGCTAAATGGTCCCGGTGAGCAGAATGGCAGTGGTTGTACACCGCGTGGCTGGCATCTGATCCGTGCAAAAATTGGCCATAATCAGCCCATCAATAGTGTTTTTGTCGGGCGTCGTCCTACGGCTGAAATTTTCAATGCAGCCTTAAAAGCGCAATTTCCCAATCGTGACTGGATCCTGACTCGAATTCTTTGGCTCAGCGGCATGGAAGTCGGTAAAAACCGACTGGGAAATGTTGATACAATGCGCCGTTATATTTATATCCATGGTTGTCCTGATGAGTTACCGATGGGGGAGGCGCTCTCTCATGGGTGTGTGCGTATGCGTAATCAGGACGTAGTGACGTTGTTTGAACAGGTTCACCCTGGTCTTAAAGTCTGGATCCACGAATAAGGTTAAATCACTATGGCATTAGGCCCCTTGATGGTCGATTTGCTCGGCACTGAACTGAGCGAAACAGAAAAAGAAATGCTTAAACATCCCCTGGTCGGCGGGGTAATTTTATTTAGTCGTAATTTTGAGTCAGTCGAGCAAATTACCCGTTTATGTGACGACATCCATCAGCTGAGACAACCGCATCTGCTGATTTCTGTCGACCACGAAGGCGGTCGTGTCCAGCGTTTCAGAAAGGGCTTTAGTCGTTTACCACCTGTGGCTGCCATAGGTAAGGAATATCATCAGCATCCAAAATTGACGCTGGAAAGAGCAGAGCAAACCGGCTGGTTAATGGCTGCAGAATTAAGATCGGTTGGTGTTGATTTCAGTTTTGCACCTGTACTGGACTTAGATTATGGCGTTAGTCAGGTGATTGGCGATCGTGCCTTTCATCGTGATCCGTTAGCGGTAACGGACATCGCTCGTGCTTATATTCAGGGTATGAAACGCGTCTGGATGTCGGCGGTAGGAAAACATTTTCCAGGTCATGGCGCAGTAGAAGTCGACTCACATCTTGGCTTGCCTGTTGATAGCCGTCATCTGGAAGATATGCTGCAGGCCGATATGTTGCCATTTACCCGTTTATGTCAAACTGAGCTGGCAGGCATTATGCCTGCACATATTGTTTACGAAAATAATGACAAACTACCGGCCTGTTTTTCACCGTTTTGGTTGCAGGACATGCTACGCGGTAAACTACAGTTTCAGGGTGCCATTTTGAGCGATGACCTGAGCATGGAAGGGGCTGCTATTATGGGAGGCCCTCTGGAAAGAGCCGAAGCAGCGTTATCTGCCGGCTGTGATATGGTGCTGGTATGCAATAATCCCGGTAGTGTTGAGCAGGTAATTGATGGCCTGAAAGTCGCGACTGATCCGTTGAGAAACGCACGTTTGATGCGCCTGCATGGTCGGCATTCGACGCCTCGTCATGAATTACAACAAAGTGCCGAATGGAAACAGGCTGTGCAAACCGTGATGGATTACGCACCTGATCCTGAGATGGAGTTAAATCTCACATGATAACGAGGTCGTTGTTTTTCTTTTTGATGATATGGAGCTTGTCAGTCCATGCCGGCGGCGGAATTAATCCTGCCGCTATTGTCGGCATGCAGAGTTCATCGAGCCAGGAAAAATCTGTTGATGTTACGGTTGAGAAGCTTAATCTGACTCAGCCCCGAATCACGGTAAAACACTTCATCAAAGCGATGGATAAAGTGGCTGAAGGGGATAATAGTGCTATAGAACACGCTGTTTCGACCTTTGATTTATCCAGTGTCAGTCCGCTTATACGAACGGAGCGTGGTCGCGAAACGGCACGCCTGCTATATAACATTATTCAGATCGCTAAGACGCCAAAAGTCAGTGAGATTCCTGAAAATCCGAAAGGCAAGCAATATACCTATCTAAGAACAGATAATGGCAATATTGTGCTTAAGCTTGATGAGCAAGGTGATTGGTTATTCAGTCCAGAATCTATTGAAGCCATCCCTGATATTTTCAACGAACTCAGTCACAACAAAGAGCTGGTTGAAAAGTCTTCAGCAAAAGTGTCATTACCCGTCAGTGTCAGATTACGATCAGATATACCGGAATTTCTGAGGACTGGTTTCTTATTAGAATATTGGCAATGGATTGGCTTATTTCTGATTATTGTTATCGGATCTATTGCAGACAAATCTCTGGCATTTTTATTAAAACTGCATATCAAACGCCGTAAACAGAAACATGCCTTATACACAGAATTAGATGATGATGTACTGCGTCCCCTAGGTTTAATGGCCATGGCTCTGATGTGGTGGTCAGGTCTGAATTTACTGGGTTTACCTGATACGGCACTGTTGATTTTGCTGGTGGCGGTGAAACTGTTAGTGTCAATCTCAGGCATTTGGAGTGCATTCAGACTTGTCGATATTTTTAATGCCTATTGGACGGCTCGCGTCAGTAGAACGCAGACCAAGTACGATGACTTATTAGTGCCCATGATCACGAAGAGTATGAAAGTATTTGTGGTCGTGATGGGAATCGTATTTGCCGCCGATAATCTGAATATTGATGTCACTAGTTTATTAGCGGGTCTCGGTCTCGGTGGTTTAGCATTTGCATTGGCCGCTAAAGATTTATTGGGTAATTTCTTTGGTTCCTTAACTGTGCTGATGGATCGTCCCTTTCATATCGGTGACTGGGTTGTCATTGGTGATATCGAAGGAATGGTGGAGGAAGTTGGTTTTCGTAGTACACGAATCCGTACTTTTTATAACTCATTAGTCACCATGCCTAATTCCATATTAACCACCACCAAAATTGATAATATGGGCGCGCGTCGTTATCGTCGTATGCTGACAAAATTAGCGGTCACCTACGATACGCCACCAGAAAAAATTGAAGGTTTTTGTGAGGGTATTCGGCGTATTATTCAGTTGCATCCCTACATGCGTAAAGACCTCTACCAAGTCTACTTTAACGATTATGGTGCCGCTTCATTAGATATTCTCTTGTATGTGTTTTGGGCGACACCGGACTGGAACACCGAGCTTCGAGAACGCCATCGTTTTTTACTGGATGTTCTGAGATTGGCACATCAAATGGAAATCGAGTTTGCGTTCCCAACCCAAACGCTTTATCTAAAACGAGGTCAGAATGGGGTACCAAAAGCGTCACCTTATTCCCCTGCGATGAGTCAGGAAGAAGCCTTTGCCAAAGCCCATGCAGAAGCTGAGTCGATTGTAGGGCAGACACTGGGCGATAGAATTCCAGGCCCTGTTGAGTTTCCTCGCTAAATTAATCACAGAAAATAGGTTTAATACATTAATGCCAAAATCGTTTGTCCATCTTCATTTGCATACTGATTATTCTCTGGTTGATGGTTTAGTCAGAGTCAAACCCTTGGTCAAGCAAGTGGCCGATGCAGGCATGCCTGCTATTGCGATCACCGATCATCATAATTTATTCGCGGCAGTGAAATTATTTAATGCGGCGATGCAGGCTGGTGTGAAACCGATATTAGGTGCCGATCTGCGTTTGCGTGATCCGAATGACGCCAAGCAAAGCACGCGGTTTGTGTTGCTGTGTATGAACCTGGATGGGTTTCACAATCTGTCACGCCTGTTATCAAAAGCCTATATGGAAGGCCAGCACCTCGGTGTACCGATGCTGGAAGCTGAGTGGTTGCAAGGCCAAACTGATGGACTGATTTGTTTATCTGGCGGTCGTGAAGGTATTTTGGGTAAAGCCTTACTCAATCATCAGAAAGATGAAATTGAGCAGCAGCTTAACTTCTGGCAGACATTGTTTCCTGACCGTTTATACATGGAGTTGATTCGTACCGGACGAGAAGATGAAGAGCGGTTTATCCGGGCAGCTACAGCTTTAGCAGCAGAAAAAGACTTACCGGTGGTCGCGACCAACGATGTGCGTTTCTTAACCCCTGATCAATTTGAAGCGCATGAAGCCAAAGTCTGCATCCATGAGGGCCGTCAGCTGGATGATCCACGGCGTCCACGGAATTACTCGGAGCATCAATATCTTCGAAGCGCTGAAGAGATGACCGCCTTATTTGAAGACATTCCTGAAGCGATAGAAAATACGGTTGAAATTGCCAAGCGTTGTAATCTGCAACTGACACTGGGTGAGCATTATCTGCCTGACTTCCCAGTACCAGAGGGCATGACCATTGAGCAGTTTTTCAGTGAAGAGTCTTTCAAAGGCCTTGCTGAACGCTTAGAAGTGTTGTTCCCAGACGAAGCTGATAGAGAAGCGAATAAAGCACGCTATGAAGAGCGTTTGCAGATTGAGCTGGATGTTATCAACCAAATGGGCTTCCCAGGCTACTTCTTGATCGTTGCTGACTTCATCCAGTGGGCGAAGAATAATGATGTGCCGGTTGGGCCAGGACGGGGTTCGGGTGCAGGTTCTCTGGTGGCTTATGCCTTAAAAATCACCGACCTTGATCCCTTGCAATATGACTTGCTGTTTGAACGTTTTCTTAACCCTGAGCGTGTTTCTTTGCCCGACTTTGACGTCGACTTTTGTATGGATGGTCGTGACCGGGTTATTGAATATGTGTCACAACATTATGGTCGGGATCACGTATCACAGATTATTACCTTCGGGACCATGGCAGCCAAAGCGGTATTGCGTGATGTCGGCCGTGTATTAGGTCATCCCTATGGCTTTGTTGATCAGCTCGCAAAATTAGTCCCGTTTGAATTAAAGATGACACTCAGCAAAGCGATGGAGCAAGAGCCATTGCTGAAAGAGCGTTATGACAATGAGGAAGAAGTCAAAACCCTGATTGACCTCGCTTTACAGCTGGAGGGCTTAACCAGAAACGTCGGTAAACATGCCGGTGGTGTTGTTATCGCGCCAAAAGTATTGACCGAGTACACGCCAATTTATAGTGAGCACAATGGTGCTGGTCTTGTCTCTCAGTTTGATAAAGATGATGTGGAGAGTGTCGGTCTGGTGAAGTTTGACTTTCTGGGCCTAAAAACGCTGACAGTGATTGACTGGGCAATGAAAAACGTCCGCACGCTGCTACCTAAAGAAGACGCCGATAAAATCGATATTGCCAATCTACCATTGGACGATAAACCAACCTACGCTTTATTGAAGCGTTGTGAAACAACTGCCGTATTCCAGCTTGAATCGCGTGGGATGAAAGAGCTGGTTAAACGCTTACAACCTGATAATTTTGAGGATATCGTGGCCTTGGTTGCGTTATTCCGTCCTGGTCCATTGCAATCGGGCATGGTAGATGACTTTGTTAACCGTAAACATGGTCGGGCAAAAGTTGATTACCCTCATCCCGATCTTGAGCCTGTATTGAAGCCAACCTATGGAGTCATTGTCTATCAGGAACAGGTTATGCAAATCGCCCAGATCCTGGCGAACTATAGCCTGGGTGGCGCCGATATGTTGCGCCGTGCAATGGGTAAGAAAAAACCGGAAGAAATGGCCAAACAACGTTTATTGTTCCTCGAAGGGGCAGCTAAACGGGGCATTGAGGAAAAAGAAGCCGGACCGATTTTCGACTTGATGGAAAAATTCGCTGAGTATGGTTTTAACAAATCTCACTCGGCGGCTTATGCCTTAGTCGCTTATCAAACCGCCTGGTTAAAAGCCCATTATCCTGCCGCGTTTATGGCAGCCGTGTTATCTGCGGATATGGATAATACGGATAAAGTCGTTGGCTTGATTGATGAGTGTCGTGATATGAAACTGAAGGTGCTACCACCTGATGTGAATCACAGCAAAATCAAATTCACCGTGGAAGATGAAAGAACGATTCGTTATGGCTTAGGCGCAATTAAAGGCGTGGGTGAGTCTGCCCTGGCCGGTATTGTGTCTGAGCGTGAACAGGGCGAAACCTTCAGTTCTTTGTATGATTTTTGTCGCCGGGTTGATATGCGTAAGATTAACCGTCGGGTGATGGAGTCGCTTGTGAAAGCGGGTGCCATGGACTCTCTCGGTGGACACCGCGCCAGTATTGAGGCCAGCCTGACAAAAGCGATGCAGATCGCCGATCAACATCGGCGTAATAAAGACAGTGGTCAGAATGATCTGTTTGGACTCAGTCCGGAAGTTGATAGCGGTCAGGATGAGCCTCTGGAACAGGCCGCGGAGTGGGCAGAAGAACATTTATTACAGGCTGAAAAAGACACCCTGGGTTTATACCTGAGTGGTCATCCGATTGATCGTTATCAAAAAGAATTGGCTGAATTTATCCCCAAACGTATCAATGAACTGGATGCGCCTGAATCCAAAGGGTATCAGCGTAATGAAAAACCAGTGTTAACTGCTGGCTTGGTGGTGGCGATTCGCACCATGAAGTCAAAAAATGGCGGCCGTATGGCTTTTATCACATTGGATGATCAGAGTGGTCGTCTGGAAGTGCGAGTGTTTGCCGATGTTTATGACCAATATCAGAGCTTTATTCAGCCTGACAAGCTGGTAGTGATTCAAGGCAAAATCGGACAGGACAACTTCACTGGGGGCCTAGCCGCGACAGCAGAAAAAGTGTTTGATATCACTGGAGCGCGCGAAGCGTTTGGTCATTCTCTCCAGATTAATATTGATAATAAAGACAAGGTCAGTCAGTGGATAGAACAAATGAAAAATACGCTGACGCCTTTCAAGGGTGGTGCTTTATCACTGGAGTTGTTATATCAGAACGAACAGGCAAGCACGGTAATTATGTTAGGTGATGACTGGCAGGTTACCCCCAGCGATACTTTGATGAGTCAGTTAGCTATGTTGCCGGAAAGTCAAAACGTCACCGTTCGATACCGTGCTACGATGACAAATTGAGCACTCGAAAAGCGTGAAACGCATAATAGTATGCACATTCGCATTGTTGTAGGATAAACACACTATCTGAGCATTGTTGCAAGAGGACCCGCAAAGTGGATATGACACCTTATTTCAGACTGATGGCAGACAAGGATGCCTCAGATATGTTTTTCTGCACTGGCACTGAACCCCATATCAAAATTCAGGGCGTCATCAGACCGGTTGGCACCCAGAAATTAGCGCCCGGTGATGTGAAAGAAATGGCTTATTCGATGATGACGGATGAGCAGGCAAAGGAATTTGAAAGCACACTTGAGATGAACTTTGCTGTTCCTCTGAAAGGCGTGGGGCGTTTCCGGGTCAATATTTTCCGTCAGCGTGGCGAGTGTTCTATCGTGATTCGTTATATCAGAACCTCCATTCCAACCTTTGAACAAATTGGTTTGCCTGATGTGCTCGGTGATGTGGTCATGGAAAAACGTGGACTGATTCTAGTGGTGGGGGCAACAGGTTCAGGTAAGTCAACCACACTGGCATCGATGATAGGTCATCGCAATCGTAATTCCAGTTCACATATTCTGACAATTGAAGACCCGCTTGAGTTTGTACACAAACATGAACGTTCAATCGTGCAACAGCGTGAAGTTGGTATTGATACTTTATCTTATGAAAACGCCTTAAAAAATGCCTTGCGTGAAGCGCCCGACGTCATTCTTATTGGTGAAATCCGTGATATGGAAACAATGAAACACGCGATTAACTATGCTGAAACGGGTCATCTCTGTCTGGCGACATTGCACGCTAATAACGCCAATCAGGCACTCGATAGAATTATTAACTTTTTCCCTGAAATTTTGCACCGACAGCTATTAATGGATTTATCGCTTAATTTGCGAGCCATTATTTCTCAACGATTATTGCCAACCAAGGATGCAGGGCGTGTACCTGCCGTTGAGGTCATGCTGAATTCTCCATATATCTCAGATTTGATCAATAAAGGAGAAATTGGCAGTATCAAAGATGCCATGCGTGACAGTAATGAAAAAGGTACCATTACATTTGATCAGGCGCTGCTCGGTCTGTATCGCAGTGGTAAGATCACAGAAGAAGACGCATTAATGAATGCCGATTCGCGTAATGATTTGAGTCTGGCTATTCGTCTTGGTGATGACAGTGCCGGATCAGACACACCAGATGAATTAATTCTCAGCTAAGTGTCTCACTGGCTTAATGTGTATAATCCACCCATTTTTGAATATCTAAGGTAATCCTGATGCAGTTAAATTTCCTTGACTACGAACAACCCATCGCTGAGCTGGAAGCGAAAATTGATGAGTTGCGCTACATGAGTAATGACAGTGATTTAAATATCACTGAAGAGATTCAAAAGTTAAAGGAAAAAAGTGAAAGTCTGACAAAATCGATTTTCGCCTCATTAACGCCCTGGCAAATCACACAAATGGCGCGTCATCCACAACGTCCATACACCCTTGATTACATTAAATTACTTCTGACAGACTTCGAAGAACTGCATGGTGATCGCACTTATGCTGATGATGCTGCTTTGGTCGCCGGGATCGGTCGTTTAAATGGTCGTCCTGTTGTGGCGATTGGCCATCAAAAAGGGCGTGACACCAAAGAGAAAGTCGCCAGAAACTTTGGTATGCCAAGACCAGAAGGTTATCGTAAAGCATTGCGTGTGATGAAAATGGCAGAACGCTTTGGCATGCCTGTGATTACCTTCATTGACACGCCTGGCGCTTATCCTGGCATCGGTGCGGAAGAACGTGGTCAAAGTGAAGCGATTGCCCGTAATCTGTTTGAAATGGCGCAATTAAAAACGCCCATTATCAGTACAGTCATTGGTGAAGGTGGTTCTGGTGGCGCATTAGCTGTAGGTGTTGCTGATCATCTGATGATGCTTGAATACGGTATTTACTCGGTGATTTCCCCAGAAGGTTGTGCCTCTATTTTATGGAAGAGTGCCGAAAAAGCCTCAGATGCCGCAGCCACATTAGGTGTGACCTCTTCACGACTGAAAGAACTGAAACTGATCGACGAAGTTGTTGCTGAGCCTTTAGGCGGTGCCCACCGTAACGTGCCTGAAATGGCAAAACGCGTCAAACAAGCCATTGAAAATAAAATGAAAGAGTTAGAAAAACTCCCTGCTGATAAATTAATCAAACGCCGTCAGGAAAAACTGCTGAATTACGGCGCTTTTGAGGGATAAAAAACGGGGTGTCATTAAATCCCCAAAAAATCATCACTGACATTACTTCACTGGCGGCAGGACGACCTGTTTGTCTTGCCTACAGTGGTGGTGTCGATTCTCATGTCTTATTGCATCTTTTAGCAACCACACAACACCCACAGCTTGCTCAAGTTCGTGCTGTACATATTAACCACGGTTTACATAAAACAGCGGAGCAGTGGGCTAAGCATTGTGCCGATGTTGCCAGCAAACTTGATATTGAATTTAGTCATATTGATGTCACTGTTCAGGATATCGATGAATTAGGTTTGGAAGCCGCAGCCAGGAAAGCCCGTTATCAGGCTCTGAGTGATGAATTACTGTCAGATGAAGTGCTGGTCACTGCCCAACATCAGCATGATCAGGCTGAAACGCTTTTACTGCAGCTATTTCGTGGTGCAGGGCCATTAGGGTTGTCTGCTATGTGGCCTGAAAGTCAGTCACATGGTATGAGTATTATCCGACCACTGTTAGATGTGCCCAAGCAGGATATTCTTGATTATGCTGAACTTCATCAGCTTCATTGGGTTGATGATCCCAGTAATCAAAACATCGATATCAATCGCAATTATCTACGCCAAGAAATTTGGCCGCTTTTGCAACAGCGTTGGCCCACTATTGAAAAAACTATTAGTCGAAGTGCAAAGCATTGCCAAGAGACTAGTCTGTTATTAGCTCAATTGGCGGAACAGGATCGAGAACAGTGTCAGTTGAAACACGATGGACATTTATCTATCGCAGCCGTGAAACAACTACCCTTGGAGCGGCAACGAAACCTGTTGCGGTTTATGATTGAAACAGCAGGGTATGTATTACCGTCTACAGCGATTTTACAGCGTATTATCGAAGACGTGATCAATGCCGCTGATGATAAAGCCCCGCTGGTGAGATGGGCAGATACTGAAGTCAGGCGTTATCGAGATGATTTATATGTTCAGACTTCTACAGATTCAGAACTCCCTCCAATAGAGATTAATTTCACTGGCCCTGCAGAACTTGAGTTGTCCGACGACTGCACACTCAAATGGCAGTTGACTTCCGGTGATGGTTTGAAAACATCTGTGCTCAATGGTGATCTTATGATGCGTTATCGTCAGGGCGGGGAAAAAATCCGGCTTAGGGGACATCCGCAACATAAATCATTAAAACAGCTTTTCCAGGAGTGGTCAGTACCGCCTTGGAAGCGCGCAACTATTCCGCTGATTTTTGTTGGAGCAGAGTTAGTCGGCGTTGTGGGATATGGTTATGCTGAACATTATGCGGCTGATACTGGTGAAAAAGGCTGGCTGCCTTATCTGGCTGGTGATCTTCAACCAGATTTAGATTGAGCGGGAAGGGCAATTCTGATAATTTATACGCTATTTTGAGCGCAGCCATTCTGGCCGCGTCGTTTTTTATTGAACTCTCCATATTATGACTAAATTTATTTTCGTCACTGGTGGTGTTGTGTCTTCCCTGGGTAAGGGGATTGCCGCGGCGTCACTGGCTGCTATTCTTGAAGCACGTGGACTGAAAGTCACGTTGGTAAAACTTGACCCTTACATCAACGTTGATCCCGGCACGATGAGCCCGCTTCAACACGGTGAGGTTTTTGTCACAGAAGACGGTGCAGAAACTGACCTTGACCTCGGTCACTATGAGCGTTTCATTGATGCGGATATGACCCGCAGCAATAACTACACGACCGGACAGATTTATGAGAACGTGATTCGTAAAGAACGTCGTGGCGAGTATTTAGGCAATACCGTACAGGTTATTCCGCACATTACTGATGAAATCAAGCGCTGTATTTTCGAAGGTGCCGGTGATGCCGATGTGGCGTTGATAGAGATTGGTGGCACAGTTGGGGATATTGAATCTTTACCTTTCCTTGAAACCATTCGTCAGATGGGCTCCGAATTGGGCCGTGAACGTGCATTATTCCTGCATTTAACTTTGGTGCCATATATTGCATCAGCAGGCGAAATCAAAACCAAACCCACACAACACTCAGTTAAAGAACTCAGAACCATTGGTATTCAACCGGATGTGTTGGTATGTCGGATGGATCGTCCTCTGCCAGAATCTGAACGTAAGAAAATTGCGTTATTCACCAATGTGGCAGTGAATAATGTGGTGTCTTGTGTGGATGTGGACAGCATCTATAAAATTCCAATGGAATTACACCGTCAGGGCTTAGATGACATTGTCGTGAAACAATTAGGTTTAGATGCTAAACCGGCTGATTTAAGCCAATGGCAACAGGTCTACAACAACCTGACTAAACCGGAAGGCGAAGTGAATATCGCTATGGTCGGTAAGTATATGGAACTGACCGAAGCTTATAAATCGTTGTCTGAATCATTAATTCATGCTGGTATCCATACCAGAACCAAAGTGCATGTGCATTATGTCGATTCGGAACTGGTTGAGCAGCAAGGGCCGGATTGCATCAAGGATATGGATGCGATTCTGGTACCGGGCGGCTTCGGTGAGCGCGGTGTTGAAGGCATGATCCAAACCGCGCAGTTTGCCCGCGAAAATAATGTTCCATACCTGGGTATTTGTTTAGGTATGCAGGTTGCCGTCATTGAGTATGCACGTCATAAAGCCGGTATGCCCGAAGCTTACAGTACAGAGTTTGACTTAAACACGGTTGATCCTGTGATTGGGCTGATTACCGAGTGGCAAAAAGAAGACGGCAGCGTTGAGCAACGCGATCATGATTCTGACCTTGGCGGTACCATGCGCCTTGGTGGTTATCCATGTGTACTGAAACCTGGCAGTCTGGCTCAAAAAATTTATGGTGAGCAAGAAATTGTTGAACGTCATCGTCACCGTTACGAGTTCAATAGCAACTATAAAGAGAAACTGGAACAAGCGGGTTTAGTGTTCTCTGGTATGTCAAAAGATGAAACCTTGGCTGAAATGATTGAAATTCCAGAACATCAATGGTTTGTAGCTTGTCAGTTCCATCCAGAATTCACATCGACACCGCGTCATGGTCATCCTTTATTTGAAGGATTTATCAGTGCCGCCAAAGCTAACAAAAAGAATAGAGGGTAATACCATGCAATTATGTGGTCATGAAGTGGGTGGTAGACAGCCTTTATTTTTAATTGCCGGTACCTGCGTTATTGAAAGTGAGCAAATGACCATGGATGTAGCCGGTCAGTTGAAAGAAATCACTGACAAGTTGGGTATTCCATTTATCTACAAGTCCTCTTTTGATAAAGCCAATCGTACCTCGACAAAGAGCTATCGTGGACCAGGTTTAGAAGCTGGTTTAGCGATTCTGGAAAAAGTTAAAAAAGAATTTAATTTGCCCGTACTGACGGATGTGCATGAAGATACGCCACTAGCCGAAGTTGCCAGCGTGGTAGATGTGTTGCAGACACCAGCGTTCTTATGTCGCCAAACGAATTTTATTGTCAATGTGGCTAGTCAGGGGCTGCCAGTTAATATCAAAAAAGGTCAGTTTCTCGCACCTTGGGATATGCAACACGTCGCAGACAAAGCCAAATCAACCGGTAACCAACAGATTATGTTGTGTGAACGTGGCACCTCATTTGGTTACAACACCCTGATCTCCGATATGCGTGGTTTACCTACCATGCGAAATATGGACTGTCCTGTAGTTTATGACGCAACACACTCCGTACAGCAGCCCGGTGGACAAGGCGGTGCCTCTGGTGGTCAACGTGAATTTGTGCCTGTACTGGCACGTGCAGCGGTCGCAACCGGCATTGCCGGTGTGTTTATGGAAACACACCCCGAGCCTGAAAAAGCCTTAAGTGATGGACCTAATTCCTGGCCATTACATAAAATGACAGCATTGTTAGAAATGCTGCAAGCAATAGATGCAACAGTAAAACAACAAGACTTTATCGAAGACGAGCTGTTAGCTGGTCGATAAGTCTATATCAAAAAAAACATTACGGGAGCAGAGCATTGAGCAAAATCATTGATGTAAAAGCAAGAGAAATCATCGATTCACGTGGTAATCCGACGGTTGAAGCTGACGTTATTCTGGAAAGTGGTGCATTTGGACGTGCAGCAGTGCCATCTGGTGCCTCAACAGGTGAACGTGAAGCCGTTGAATTACGTGACGGCGATAAAGGCCGTTACTTAGGTAAAGGTGTTTTAAAAGCAGTTGAAGCCGTCAACGGTGAGTTACGTGAAGCGGTACTGGGAATGGACGCTAACGACCAACGTGCTTTAGACAATAAATTGATTGCCACAGATGGCACCGAAAACAAAAGCCGTTTAGGTGCTAATGCCTTATTAGCTATCTCGATGGCATCTGCCCGCGCTGCTGCCGCCGATGCGAAGAAAACCTTATACAAATACCTGTCAACCGAAGAAAAAGCCGTGATGCCAGTACCGATGATGAACATCATCAACGGTGGTTCACACGCTGATAACAGCGTCGATTTACAAGAATTTATGATCATGCCTGTCGGCGCATCCAGCCTGACTGAAGCTGTGCGTTATGGTGCTGAAGTCTTCCATGAATTGAAAAAAGTGCTGAACAGCCGTGGCTTGAATACAGCTGTCGGTGATGAAGGTGGTTTTGCACCGGATCTGCCATCTAACGAGTCAGCGATTGAAGTGATACTGGAAGCCATTAAAAACGCCGGTTATGAAGCAGGTAAAGATATTATGTTGGCTTTAGATGCAGCCAGCTCAGAATTTTATAAAGATGGCATGTATGTGCTGGCTTCTGAAAATCGCTCATTAACGTCAGCAGAATTTGCCGATTTATTGGCAGACTGGTCGAATAAATATCCGATCATCAGTATTGAAGACGGTATGGATGAAAATGACTGGGAAGGCTGGAAATTGTTGACCGATAAAATTGGCGATAAAGTACAGTTGGTCGGTGATGACCTGTTTGTCACTAACCCGAAAATTCTGCAAGAAGGTATCGATAAAGGCGTCGCCAACTCGATTCTTATCAAAGTGAATCAAATTGGTACTTTGTCTGAAACATTGGATGCGATTAACTTAGCGAAAGCCAATGGTTACACCGCCGTTGTATCTCACCGTAGTGGTGAAACAGAAGATACGACAATTGCTGATTTGGCTGTGGCGACCAATGCCGGTCAAATCAAAACAGGTTCATTATCACGTTCAGACCGCGTTGCGAAATATAACCAACTGATTCGCATCGAAGCTGAATTAGGTGATGCTGCCAGCTACCCAGGTATGAAGGCGTTTAACGTCCAACAAGCCTAGGTGATATGTCTAAACCCGTCATGATCTTGTTAGCCGTCATATTGGTATTGCTTCAATACCGATTATGGCTAAGTCATGACGGGCTTCCTTCCTTATTACGCCTCCACCAAGCTGTAGAAAAGCAACGCATTGATAACGCTGAGTTAAAAGAGCGAAATCAAGTGCTTGCTGCTGAGGTACAAGACTTAAAAAGTGGTCTTGATGCCCTCGAAGAAAGAGCTCGTAGTGAGCTGGGCATGGTAAAACCAGGCGAAACCTTTTTCCAGATTATTGATAAACCAGATGAGCAGTAAACAGGCTGTTTGGGCCGTTGTGCCCGCTGCAGGTATTGGCAGTCGTATGCAGGCTGATATTCCTAAGCAGTATTTAGAGATTAATAATAAACCAGTATTGCAATTAACACTTGAGCGTCTGGCTTCACATCCGGCTATTGATGGCATTGTGATTGCTTTAGCTGAAAATGATACGTGGTGGTCTGATTTATCACTCACCTTACCTTGTGAGTTGCTGACAGCGACAGGTGGTAAAGATCGTTCTGATTCGGTAACAAATGCGTTAAAGGTTTTACGGCAACGGCTAGCTGACGATCCTTGGGTATTGGTTCACGATGCGGCCAGACCTTGTTTACGACATGAAGATATTGATCGTATGTTAGCCACCTTATCGCAAGATCCGGTTGGTGGCATTCTAGGTATTCCCGTATCAGATACGGTCAAACGAGTCGATGCAGATAACGTCATTAAAGAGACTGTTTGCCGTCAAGGTCTTTGGCGTGCTGCGACGCCACAGATGTTTCGTTTAGCAATGCTTTCACGTGCACTAGAGTCGGCATCCGATCAGTCTTTCGCCGTTACCGATGAAGCTAGCGCGGTGGAACTTGCTGGCTATCAGCCACGTATGGTGGAAGGGCATAGTGATAATCTAAAGATCACACTTCCACAAGACTTGGCACTTGCAGCACTTTATTTACGCCAGCAGGCAGGAGAAAATTAATGCGTATCGGACATGGCTATGACGTTCATCGGTTTACTGAGGACACCCCTTTAATCATTGGCGGTATGACCATCCCACACACGCATGGACTTGAAGCGCATTCAGATGGTGATGTACTGATTCATGCTATCTGTGATGCTTTATTGGGTGCTGCCGGCTTATGGGACATCGGCCATCACTTTCCTGATAACGATGAGGCATTCAAAGGCATTGATAGTCGTATTTTATTGCGGCGTGTTATCGACGATCTTGTAAAACGGGGATGGTCTGTGAGTAATGTTGATGCCACGATTATTGCACAAGCACCCAAAATGGCGCCTTTTATCCCTCAAATGCGCGAATTGTTAGCCGCCGACATGCAAACCGATATCACTGCCATTAATATCAAAGCGACTACTACTGAAAAGTTAGGTTTTGCGGGTCGCAAAGAGGGGATAGCCACTCATGCTGTCGCCTTGATTAAGCCGATGGACGACTAACCTTGTCATCATTTGATTTTGCCGCCTTAGCCAGAGTCAATACAGCAGCGTTAAACCATCGTTGCCTTATTCGTCAGACGCCTGAAGATTTTCGAGTCGAAGAGCAATTACCCTTTGAACCCGCTGGTCAAGGGCCTCATGTGATGTTACAAATTACCAAAACCGATACGAATACTGATTGGTTAGCTAAACAGTTAGCTCAGTTTGCTGGTGTTGAAGAGGTAGCTATTGGCTATGCTGGTTTAAAAGACCGACACGCTGTCACGACGCAATGGCTTAGTGTTAATACTGAAGGTGTCACTGAACCAGATTGGTCAGCCTTCGAGTCTGACTTGATAACCATCAATCAAATCACACGCCACAATAAGAAACTAAAACGTGGTGTGTTATCTGGTAATCGGTTCACCCTGAACTTGACCGTTGTTGAAGGTGATAAACAAAGTTGGGAATCGGCGCTTAGTCAGGTACAAAAAGACGGGGTACCCAATTACTTTGGTGAACAGCGATTTGGTCACCAGATGAATAATTTACAGGCTGTTGAACAATGGTTCCAGCAAGGCAGAAAACCTAAAAGTCGTACCAAAAAAGGTCTATACCTCTCTGCTGCGCGTTCATGGTTGTTCAACTTAATAGTGAGTGAACGTGTCAAAAATAGTAACTGGAATCAATGGTTAAAAGGTGATGTGATGCAGTTAAATGGCAGTCACAGTTGTTTTCAATCCGATAACGACGACATGCAACTGCATGATCGCCTTGCTCATTTTGATATTCACCCAACTGGGCCACTTGTCGGGCAAGGCGATCTGTTGAGTCAGGATGACTGCCAGCAATTAGAAACGACTATTTTGGCAGATTGGCAGGATTGGCTTCAGGCATTATCTCGACAAGGGCTCAAGCAAGAACGTCGAGCTATACGCCTACTGCCTTCAGACTTTAACTGGCAATGGTTTGATACACATCTGCAAGTATCATTTTTTCTACCAGCAGGTTGTTTTGCGACGTCTGTGTTGAGAGAGCTCGCTATTATTGAAGATGGCAGTGAAAGATTTAGCCAGCCACTTAGCCCGTCACAACAGAAATAAAATGGAGGTCTTTATGTTTAAACAAGCCTGCCGACTCCTGACCTTGTTTAGCTTATTTACATCTCCTGTTTTGCTTGCCTCAGACTGGCAAGCTGAAACAAGCAATAAGCACCTGGTTGTGATGGAATTGTTCACAGCTGAAGGCTGCGGTTTATGTCCACCTGCGGAAAAATGGGTGAAACAGCTGCCTGATAAAGGTGTGACAAACGAAGATATCGTGGTATTAAATTTCCACGTCGATTATCTGGATGAAAAAAAGGCTGGGTAGATCGTTTTGCTAGTCCGATTTTTACAGAAAGACAAAAACAGCTTGCCAGATTAAATCTATTTCAAACTGTCTATACACCTGAATTCTTCATCAGTGGAGAGGTGTTACATGATTGGCGAGCACATGGCCTTGAAGCCATTGATTTTGTGAGTGACTTTGAGCCTGAAGCCGATATCGCATTACACGCACAGCTTGCTGGTACTACCTTATCAGTGGATACAACAGTGACGGTGCAAGATCAGGAAAACAGAGAGCACAGCCAAGTGTATCTGGCGCTGACTGAAAATAATGTCCTCAGTGAGATCCGTGGTGGTGACAATGCTGGTGCAACGTTTAATCATCAATATCTTGTCAGAGCCTGGCTCGGGCCATACCCGGTAAAAAAAGATGGCACAACCGAGCTAAAAACACAGATTCCTATCGACAAAGACTGGAAATTAGTTGATATGTCATTGGTGGCTATCGTTCAAAATATGGAAAATGGTTATGTCTTACAAGGGCTGGCCTTACCTTTAAAAGATTAATTCATGGATTATTTACCGATATTTTTAGATTTAAAAAAACAAACTTGCATGGTTGTGGGCGGAGGCAGTGTTGCCACTCGAAAAACGAAGCTACTTTTAAAAGCACAGGCCAAAGTGACCATAGTCTCACCTGAGCTGACGGATGCATTAAATGCGCTTGTTCAGCAAGGCGAGGTAAGTTGGACTCGATCATTGTTCACTCCAGCTCATATCAGCGACCAACGCTTGGTAATTGCAGCAACCGATGACGAAAAGGTTAATCAGTCTGTACATGAGGTTGCTCAAAAGAAAAATATCTTAACCAACCTCACTGATAACCCTGATGACAGCGACTTTATTTTTGCTTCAGTATTAGATCGCTCTCCTATTATTGTGGCGGTATCCAGTGGTGGTGAATCGCCAGTTTTAGCTAGGAATTTGCGTGCACGTTTAGAAACCTTAATTCCACCAGGCTACAGTAAGCTAGGCGAATTGATGGGAAAATATCGTTATGCGGTGAAACAGAAGTTTGGAGAACTTCGTCAACGCAGACAGTTTTGGGATAACGTTTTATCTGGTTCTGTTGCTGACCATGTTTTAGCGGGTCGAGAAGCTCTGGCTGAGCAGGTTCTTCAACAACAGCTGGCTGATGAGGCGGAAACGATTGACACCGGCGAAGTGTTCTTGGTGGGGGCTGGTCCTGGCGATCCTGAATTACTGACATTTAAAGCACTAAGACTCATGCAACAGGCCGATATTGTTTTTTATGACCGCTTGGTCAGTAAAGAAATTTTGGCTTTGGTTCGTAAGGAGGCTGAACTCGTCTATGTCGGTAAGCAACGAGCATGGCATGCCGTTAGACAGGAAGAAATCAATAATTTATTACTTAAACATGCCCAACAAGGCAAACGTGTTTTACGTTTAAAAGGCGGCGACCCATTTATATTTGGTCGGGGTGGAGAAGAAATCGATACCTTGGCTGAACATAATATTCCTTTTCAGGTGGTGCCTGGAATCACAGCCGCATCAGGCTGCGCATCCTATGCTGGTATACCATTGACTCATCGCGATTATGCCCAAAGTTGTATTTTTGTGACTGGTCAATTGAAAGAAGGGGAATTAAATTTAAATTGGCCTGTCTTAGTGAAACCAAGACAAACAGTGGTGGTCTACATGGGACTTGCTGGCTTACCTCAATTGAGTCAACAATTGCAACAGCATGGCATGCCGGCCGATATGCCTGCAGCACTGGTCCAACAAGGTACAACTGAAAACCAAAAAGTCTGGTTAAGCAACATTGCTGAGCTACCTATGCTTGCTGAACGTGAAAAACCCATAGCACCCACCTTACTTATCATAGGTGAAGTGACGAAACTGCACGACAAATTGTCTTGGTTTAAATCTGGTTGATATCAGCCACCCTGGTTGGTTCATTGTAGCCGTTTATAGGTGATTTCACTGCTATTAAGATTTGTAAGTGTTTGTTAAAAAAACATTTATAAACTTGGCACTATATATGCTCTTGTTATTGAGTTTTTACAACCATAAAAATAACTCAGGAGAGTATAGGTAATGCAATTTCCGCAAAAGAGAAAGCTGATTTGCGTCATGCTAACCTCTGCACTGTTTTCCAGTGCGAGTTTTGCCGCTGACGATGATGTGAAATTAAGCGACATAGAAGTCGTAGGGACAACCCCTCTACATGGCGTAGGCTTACCAAAAGATCAAGTAGCTGCTAATGTTCAGACAGCGACTGAAGAAGATATCGAACGTGTTCAGTCATTAGATATTTCTGATTTCATGAACAAAACGCTGGGTAGTGTTAGCTTAAACCAAGCTCAAAATAACCCTTTCCAACCTGATCTACAGTTTCGTGGTTTTACGGCTTCACCATTAGTCGGTAACTCACAAGGTTTATCTGTCTACATAGATGGTATTCGTGTAAATGAACCATTTGGTGATGCAGTGAATTTTGACTTAATTCCTCAGTCTGCGATTGCGAGCACTAATTTAATTCCAGGTTCGAACCCACTGTTTGGTTTGAATACGCTGGGTGGTGCATTATCCCTCAAAACAAAAACCGGTTTCACCAATCCTGGACATAGTCTAGAAGCCTACACAGGCTCATTTGGCCGTGATTCAGGCACTATTGAAAGTGGTGGCAGTGATGGTAATTTTGCTTACTTTGTGACTGGCTCAATTACCAAAGAAGATGGCTGGCGTGACTTTTCACCTTCACGTGTAGAGCAGTTCTTTACCAACCTGAGCTATGCAGATGAAGACTCCACATTAGACTTCGGTATCACCGCCGTTGATAGTGATTTGAATGGTAATGGTGCTTCACCAACACTATTAGTCGATGCTGACCGTGAAGCAGTGTTCACACATCCAGATAATACGCAAAATAAACTGCGTATGTTCACATTGAACGGTACCCACTGGATAAATGACAACACCATGCTTGCTGCAAACACATACTATCGCAAGAGTGACCGTACATCATTTAATGGAGATGGTTCTGAGTTTTCAGTGATTGGTGGTCAGATAGGTGAAGACGAAGATGGTGTAGAAGGAGTTTTTGACGGTGATGATGAAGTATTACCAGTAAGTGCTGCTGCATTAGGCTTTGCTGATGGTGATTTTGTTGCTTTAAACAACACAAGTAAGACAGAGCAAGACAGTTATGGCTTTGCATTCCAGTCTACGTTTTTGCAAGATCTTTTTGGTCGTGACAATCAGTTAATCGTGGGCGTTGGTTACGATCGCTCTGATGTGGATTACAGTTCGCAGTCTGAAATTGCACAGTTCACTAACACACGAGGTACTTCAGGCACTGGCTACGTGATCGAAGATACGTTAGTTGATGGTAAGATTAAAACTGATACTTACAGCATCTTTTTCACCAATACACATTCATTTACAGATCGCTTAGCAATGACTGTAGGTGCTCGTTATAACTGGATTGAAGTTGATATTTCTGGTTACAGCGAAGGTGGTGAACAAGATTTGAATGAATCAGGTAACTCTCATACATTCAAGCGCTTAAATCCTTCATTGGGATTAACCTATAAACTGACTGATAACATGACATCATATGTCAGCTATAACGAGTCTAATCGTGCGCCTACAGCTACCGAATTGACTTGTGCTGAACCTGAGTCACCATGTGCTTATCCTAATGCGTTCCTAGCAGATCCTCCGTTAGATGATGTTGTCGCAAGAACGATCGAAACAGGCCTGCGTGGTCAACAAGAGCTGTTTGATTGGTATGCCAACGTCTATTACACAGAGTTGAAAGACGACTTGTTGTTCTTTTCAGAAGATGAAAGTCAGTCAGAAGATGTAAGTGGACGTTTAGGTTTAGGCAACTTCAGAAATATTGATAAAACAGCGCGAGCAGGTCTTGAGCTGGGTATGGCAGGTCAATACGAGAAGTTAAGCTGGTCAGCAAACTATGGTTATGTTCGTGCAACGTTTGAAGATAACTTCACCTACTCGAGAGATGGGGATTTGTATAACGTCTCTAAAGGTGATCGTCTACCTAGTATACCTGCCCATAACTTGAAAGTAGGGCTTGACTATGCCTTTACCCAACAGTTTTCTGCAGGTCTAACTGCATCATATCATTCTAGCCAACGTTATCGTGGTGATGAAGCGAACGTGGACAAGAAAATCGCTGGATATCGCATAGTGAATCTGCATAGCCGTTATAAAGTGAACGAGCATCTACAGTTCTTTGCTAAAGTCGATAACTTGTTCGACAGTGAGTACAACACCTTTGGTTTGTATGGTGAACCTGATGAAGCTCCAGGAATGGATGCTTATGAAGGTGACGAACGTTTCGTTGGAACAAGTTCTCCAAGAGCTGGATGGATTGGCTTTAAGTTAACCATGTAGTAGTAACGTAAAAGGGGCTGAGAATCAGCCCCTTTTTTTATCTAGGATTATTGAATGAAATTTTTAGGGTTCTTCATTTTGTCTTTGTTTTCTGGTGCGCTCCTGGCTGAAGATTCACCTCAATTCTTTGAACGGTGTCTAACTGTCGTGACTGACCTCAAGCCAGGTCATGTCATTAAAGTGGAAAGAAAAGTCGAAAATGAAAGAGATGTATACGAGTTTGATATTCGTGGCATTGATGGTGCTGACTGGGATGTGGAATGCTCAGTAAGAACAGGTGAGGTGATAGAGGTAGAGCAAGAGGTTGATCATCCTAACCACCCTAAGTTTAAAGCCCACGCTAAAATGAGTGAGGCGGAAGCACGAGACATTGCTTTAGATATGTATCCGGGTGAAATCGTCGAAGTGGAATATGAAATAGAAGAAGACGGAAAAGCCACCTACGAATTCGATATTGCCACTCGTGATGGTAAAGAAATGAAAATTGAGATTGACGCTACTTCAGGGAAAGTTATTGAACAAAATCTGGAGCTTTGGCAAGTCGGCTTAGAATAAAGGTTTACTCTCAACCGCAGTCACCATTCACTTTAATGGTACTGCGGTTTTTTTATTCAAGAAAAACGCATAGAAAGATCAACGGCCTTTATATCTTTAGTTAACGCACCTACTGATATCCTATCTACGCCTGTTTCAGCGATGCTTCTGATATTACCCAATGTGATACCTCCAGAAGCCTCGAGTTCTGATTGGCCTTTATTCAGTGTAACAGCTTGTTTTAAATCATCGATTGTGAAGTTATCTAATAAGATGATATCTGCGCCAGCCACTAGCGCTTGCTTTAGTTCTGCTAGACTTTCTACTTCGACTTCAATAGGTACATTAGCAGATAAAGCTTTTGCCTGATGAACGGCACGCTCTATTGAGCCTGCGGCCATAATATGATTTTCTTTGATGAGAATACCATCATAGAGGCCCACTCTATGATTAAAGCAGCCGCCACATTTGACGGCATATTTTTGAGCGACACGCCAGCCCGGAATGGTTTTACGCGTATCCAATATTTTTACGGGCAACCCGGAAACAGCATCTGCATAGACAGATGATAGCGTTGCTGTAGCTGATAAAGTCTGTAGAAAATTCATTGCAGTGCGTTCACCAGTTAGTAGGCTTCTGGCTGGTCCATGAAGTTCACACAAGATTGAGTTTGCTTTCACTCTGTCGCCATCCTGTGCCTTCCAATTTACTGAAATTGACGCATCCAGCTGTTCAAACACACTGTTGAACCATTGCATTCCGCAAAGTGTGGCATCTTCCCGAGTGATTAATGTCGCAGAAGCGACTGCGTCAGCAGGAATAAGATTTGCCGTTAAATCCTCTTGTCCGATATCTTCAAGTAAAGATAGTTTAACTTGAGAGGCGATAAATGCAGCGGGCAATGGATTTTCTATTGTCATATCGATATGGTAAAGGCTAAATAGGATAGGGTAACGTGTGTTGCCTGATTAATCCAATTATCGTATCCATGCCATGAGTGACATCAGTGAAAATAAATAGAGAATCAGGGCTGCTTGATAGCGCAATAATGACATCATCGCCAAATTATGACGAGCGACCGGATAAGAACGATATTTCAGGTATCGTCATACATAACATCAGCCTGCCGCCTGGTGAGTTTGGCGACACATTTATTGATGATCTTTTTCTTAACAAGCTTGATTGCTCGGCTCACCCATATTTTCAGCAGCTAGAAGGTTTAAAAGTCTCATCCCATCTCCTGATTAGAAGGACAGGGGATATTGTCCAGTTTGTGCCTTTTCATGCGCGAGCTTGGCATGCGGGAGTCTCTCACTGGCAAGGCAGAGAGAGGTGCAATGACTTTACAATAGGGATTGAACTGGAGGGGTGTGACGATATGCCATTTGAACACGTGCAATATGAGGTGCTTGCTGAAGTAATAATGACATTATGCAAGACCTACCCTACGCTTACTCATGAAAAAATAACGGGACATGAGCATATTGCCCCAGGGCGGAAAACTGATCCAGGTCCTTATTTTGACTGGCAAAAGCTTACAAAAATGTTGGAATGACAGACATAAAAAAAGCCGCCTTTAGGCGGCTCTTTTTATAATTAATCATCAATTATTTTGTGATAGCAATCAACTCAATTTCAAAAATCAAGGTTTCGTTAGGACCGATTAAGTTTCCTGCACCACGTGGACCGTAAGCCAGATTAGCTGGAACAACGATGCGCCATTTAGACCCTTCTTTCATCATTTTCAATGCTTCTTGCCAGCCTTGAATAACACCATTGACTGGGAATGTAGCTGGCTCGCCACGGTCATATGAGCTATCGAAAACGGTACCGTCGATTAATGTACCTTTATAGTTAGCAATGACTTTGTCATTTTCTGTTGGCGTCGCGCCATCACCTTCTTTCAGGACTTCGTATTGTAGACCGCTATCTGTTGTGACAACGCCATCTTTCTTAGCGTTCTCTTCCATAAATGCTTTAGCTTGAGCTTGTTTCTCATTCATGACTTTAGCTAGCTCTTGCGCTTTTTGGGCTTGGTAAGCTTGAACAACTTGTTCTGCAGTGGCTTGGTCAAGTTGGGGTTGCTGGCCAGCCATCATATCGGCAACACCTGCTTTGAAAGCTTCGATATCCAGTTCCACACCTTCTTGCATCATATTTTGACCAACTTGAATACCAAAGATGTAACTAATTTTTTGTTTATCTGTTTCTAATGTTGTGGCGTTGTCAGCAGCCATTACGTTTGCTCCAAATAGTAAAGGTAAAATAGCGAGTGTTTTTAATTTCATATAATGCTCTCAATGTATTTATAAGGTGCGTGCCGATTTTAGTACACTGTTTGTGAACGAAAGTTCATAACCATACGCTAAATCTACAATATTTTCACGACCCCAATGAGGTAATAACTGAGAAAAACACTTGGTTATTAATCTAATTGATACTATAATAGTACCAATTAGGAGGTGCACCAATGTTGCGAATGGGAAAATTAACAGATTATGGCATCGTGCTGATGAGTCACTTTGCGTCTAATCTGCAAGTTCAACATAGTGCACATGCTATTGCTGAAGCAGTGAAAGTACCACTGCCAACGGTTAGAAAAGTTTTAAAGTTATTGTCTCACTCAGGCTTATTAAAGTCAGAAAGAGGCGTTATGGGGGGCTACAGTCTAAGTCGTCACCCCGATGACATCACCGTTGCAGAAATCATAACAGCGATAGAAGGGCCAATTGCGTTGACGGAATGCGTAAGCACAGACAGTCACTGTGATCAGGAAACACACTGTGCCGTGCAAACCAATTGGACCAAAATTAACGACGCTGTTTTCCATGCGTTAGACGAAGTAAAACTATCGGACATGCTGGCCCCGCAGTCTTCTTTGGTGGGCAGCCCGATTAGATTCTATTCATCTTATAACGGGATGAATAAAACAACTTTACAGGATGGTGAGTTCCATGACTGAACAAAGTCAACAACTTGAAGCGATTACGCAGAAAGAATACAAAGCAGGATTTGTTACTGATATCGAAGTAGATAGTCTGCCACCAGGCTTAAATGAAGATGTCATCAGACAAATCTCTTTTATCAAGAATGAACCTGAATGGATGCTAGAGTGGCGATTGAAAGCCTATCGTCATTGGCTAACCATGGATACGCCGGAATGGGCACACGTTCATTATCCTGAGATTGACTATCAAGACATTAGTTATTACTCAGCGCCCAAGAAAAAAACAGACGGTCCAAAAAGTCTGGATGAAGTTGATCCCGAGTTATTAAAAACTTACGAAAAACTGGGTGTGCCTCTGGATGAGCGAGCACGTCTGGCAGGTGTCGCTGTCGACGCAGTCTTTGACAGTGTCTCTGTTTCAAACACGTTTAAAGATAAATTAGCTGAGCAAGGCATTCTATTTATGCCAATTTCAGAAGCTATCCAAGAGCATCCTGAATTGGTAAAAAAATATATTGGCAGTGTGGTTCCACACAAAGACAACTTTTATGCGGCACTGAACTCAGCCGTTTTTACCGATGGCTCGTTTGTTTATATTCCTAAAGGCGTACGTTGCCCAATGGAGCTATCTACTTATTTTCGTATCAATGCCGCCAATACGGGTCAGTTTGAACGTACATTAATCATTGCCGATGATGACGCTTATGTCAGTTATCTGGAAGGCTGTACCGCGCCAATGCGTGATGAAAATCAGCTTCATGCCGCGGTGGTTGAATTGGTGGCGATGGACCGGGCTGAGATCAAATATTCTACGGTTCAAAACTGGTATCCGGGCGATGAAAATGGCAAAGGCGGCATTTACAACTTTGTCACTAAGCGTGCTGCCTGTCGTGGTGAATCGTCGAAAGTTTCCTGGACACAAGTAGAAACGGGTTCCGCTATTACCTGGAAATATCCAAGTGTAGTTTTACAAGGGGATAATTCGGTCGGTGAATTTTATTCTGTAGCTGTGACGAACAACATGCAGCAAGCCGATACCGGTACCAAAATGATCCACCTGGGTAAGAACACCAGCTCAACGATTATTTCAAAAGGTATTTCTGCCGGTCGTTCGCAGAACGCCTATCGTGGATTGGTAAGAGTCGGGCCTAATGCGGAAAATGCGCGTAATTACACCGAGTGTGACTCTTTATTGATGAGTGACACCTGTGGTGCCCACACTTTCCCTTACATCGAAGTGAAAAATCCGACAGCAAAAGTAGAGCATGAAGCGTCTACCTCAAAAATCAGTGAAGACCAGTTGTTTTATTGTAAACAGCGTGGTCTGGACGCTGAGGACGCGGTGTCAATGATTGTGAATGGCTTTTGCAAACAAGTGATTCGTGAATTACCGATGGAATTCGCTGTAGAAGCACAAAACTTACTTGGTTTGTCATTAGAAGGTTCCGTGGGCTAAGACCCATAAGAGAACTGCGAAACAATATTCAGAAATTTTAGAGAGTGAAGATGTTAACAATTAAAAATTTACACGCCAGCGTTGATGGCAAAGAAATTCTTCGCGGTATAGACATGACAGTGAACCCAGGTGAGGTCCATGCCATCATGGGGCCTAATGGTGCTGGTAAAAGTACGCTGTCCAATGTTTTGGCCGGACGTGATGGCTATGAAATTACTCAAGGTGAAGTCATTTACAAAGGTGAAAACCTATTAGAACTTGAACCTGAAGAGCGTGCTCAACGAGGCGTATTTTTGGCGTTCCAATATCCGGTTGAAATTCCTGGCGTCAGCAATGTGTATTTACTTAAATCTGCATTGAACGCAGTACGTAAGTATCAAGGTCTGGAAGAAGTCGATGCGATGGATTTTCTGACACTGGTACGCGAGAAAATGAAACTGGTCAAAATGAATGAAGAATTTCTTCATCGTAATGTCAACGAAGGTTTTTCTGGCGGTGAGAAAAAGCGTAATGAAATTCTCCAGATGGCCATACTTGAACCTGCTTTAGCGATTCTTGATGAAACGGACTCAGGACTGGATATCGATGCCTTACGCATTGTGTCAGAAGGTGTGAATGCACTCCGTGCTGAAGATCGTTCTATCGTGATGATTACTCACTATCAGCGTTTATTGGATCATATCGTTCCAGATTTTGTACATGTCTTATCTGAAGGCCGTATCGTCAAATCAGGCGATAAAGAATTGGCAAAAGAACTGGAGAAATCAGGTTATAGCTGGATTCACGACGCACCGGAAGGTGAGACTGCATGAAACAGTTAACTGATATCACCACGCCATTTAGCGATATCGCAGTCAATAACACAATACCGGGTCAAGAACTCGATTGGTTAAAGACGTTGCGTGAACAGGCGCGTGCTCAGTTTCAACGCCATGGTTTACCTTCTAAAAAGGTTGAAGACTGGAAGTACACTTCTTTATGGGCGCTGTCACAAGAGACGTTTACTCACGAAGCTCAAGCCTCTCAGTTAAACGAAACGCGATGCTCAGAAGTTGCCTTGCTGGAATCAGCATATAGATTGGTCATTGTTGATGGTCAATTCAATGCCGAGTTATCTCGTATTGATGACCTTGAGGCAGGCTTAACGCTACTTCCTCTGTCACAAGCCCTATCAATGTCAGAAGCCGTACTGAACCAGCAGATTGATATTGAAAAGCCAGGTTTGAATGCACTGAATACGATGCTGATGAATGAAGGCGCTTATATTCAAGTTAAAGCTGGCAGTAACATCACTAAACCCATTGAACTGTTAGTGATTAACACAGGTGAAACTGAAAAGTTGGCCACACACCTTCGTCATGTTATTGATTTGGCTAAAGATGCAGACTTAACGATCGTTGAGCATTATGCCAGTCTGAATGATGAGTCTGTCGGACTGACAGATGTCATCTCAGAAGTGAATCTGGCAGAGAATGCGCGTTTGAATCATTTCAAATTGCAGCATGAATCTTTATCTCATTATCACATTGCCACCTTGGCGGGTAAGCAAGCGAGCACGAGCACCTGGCATACCAACAACATTTCACTCGGTGCCAAACTGGCGAGAAATGACATTCATAGTCAGCTCTTAGGAGAACAGGCACATGTGACTATGGATGGCATGTATCTGGTTACCGGTAAACAACATGTCGATAACCACACGCGTATCGATCACGCGGTACCCAACACGACCAGTGAAGAAATCTATAAAGGTGTGCTGGATGGCGACAGCCATGCGGTATTTAACGGTAAGGTTATCGTGCATAAAGATGCACAAAAAACGGATGCCAATCAAAGCAACCGTAATTTATTACTGTCACGTACCTGTGAAATCGATACCAAGCCAGAAATGGAAATCTACGCTGATGATGTGAAGTGTGGCCATGGAAGTACGGTGGGGCAGTTAGATGAACAGCAAATCTTTTTCCTACGTTCACGTGGGCTTGATGAAACGAGTGCGAGAAGTCTACTCACTTATGCATTTGCAGTAGAAGTGCTTCAGCGAATTGCTGATTTACCCATTCGCCAAGCTTTATCCAATGTCATTGAAACCCGATTACCGCGAGGTGTGTAGTTCATGACACAATCAACATACAATCTGGCTGAGTCGATGCTGACTGATTTCGATATTGCCGCTATTCGCCGTGATTTTCCTATTTTGAATCAACAGGTCAATGGTCATTCTCTTGTTTATTTAGATAATGCGGCCAGTAGTCAAAAACCCGTTCAGGTTATTGAAGCCGTTGATCAGTATTACCGTCTTGATAATGCGAATGTCCATCGTGGCGTTCATCGATTGAGCCAACGTGCGACAGATGCCTATGAAGGCGCTAGAAGTAAAGTTAGGGGCTTTTTGAACGCGTCATCAGATAAAGAAATTATCTTTGTCAGAGGTGCTACCGAAGCGATCAATTTAGTGGCTCAAAGTTTTGTCAGACCACAATTGCAAGCAGGTGATGAAATTCTCATCAGCTATTTGGAGCATCACGCTAATATCGTGCCCTGGCAAATGGTGTGTGAACAAACCGGTGCTAAGCTAAAAGTCATCCCCATGACAGAGTCTGGTGAGTTGGATTTATCAGAGTTTGATGCTTTGTTGACGAATAAAACAAAAATCATGGCGGTAGGTCAGGTGTCTAATGCGCTGGGTACGGTGAATCCCGTTAAGCAAATGACACAAAAAGCGAAAGCCAAAGGTATTCCTGTATTAATTGACGGCGCCCAAGCCGTGCCACATATGCAGGTGGACGTGCAGGAACTGGATTGTGATTTTTATGTGTTCTCAGGCCATAAAATGTATGCACCGACAGGTATTGGTGCACTCTATGGAAAACAGGCTCTATTAGAAGCTATGCCACCATGGCAGGGTGGTGGCGATATGATTCTGTCGGTCAGTTTTGAGCATACAGAATATAATTCATTGCCTTATAAATTCGAAGCGGGTACACCTCACATTGCTGGAGCTGTGGGGTTAGGTGCAGCAATTGATTATATGCAGTCAATCGGTGTGGATAAACTCGCCGCTTATGAGCATGCTCTGCTTGAATTAGCGACCGATAAATTATCTGCAATAGAAGGTATCCGCATAATCGGTACCGCAGAACACAAAGCCAGTGTTTTGTCCTTTATGATTGAAGATGTTCATCCTCATGATGTCGGTACTATCTTTGATCAGGAAGGGGTGGCGATTCGTGCAGGTCATCACTGTGCTCAGCCTGTTATGCAGTATTACGGTATTGCAGCAACTGCTCGTGCTTCATTTGCTTTTTACAATACAGAGCAAGAAGTTGATGCACTGGTTAAAGCTATCCATACCACACAGGAGTTATTTGCCTGATGAGTGATTTACGCGATCTTTATCAACAAGTGATCATGGATCACAAAAAAGCCTCGTAATTTCAGAGAAATTGCAGACGCGAATCACATGGCACATGGTAATAACCCATTATGTGGTGATGCCTTGGTTGTTTACGTGAAAATGAATGGCGACGTGATTGAAGATGTCAGCTTCCAGGGCAGTGGTTGTGCTATCTCTGTTGCCTCTGCTTCACTAATGACGGAGAGCCTGAAAGGTAAAACGTTAGCTGAAGCAGAAGCATTGTATGACAACGTGCACAAAGCATTAACAGGAGAAGATGATGCGGCTGAACTCAGCGGCAAACTCCAAGTACTGGCTGGCGTTAAAGAGTTTCCTGCACGCGTTAAATGTGCAACATTGTCATGGCATACTGTTCACGCTGCCGTAGACAATGATCATGATATTTCAGTTTCAACAGAATAAAAGGGCAGGTTTATGAACGATCAATATCAAATCAGCCCGGAACAGTTAAAAGAAGACGTCATAGAAGTATTAAAAACTATCTATGATCCGGAAATCCCAATCAATATTTACGAACTGGGCCTTATTTACGATATCCAAATCAGCACCTCAGGTAATGTCAGTATCGATATGACGCTAACAGCACCAGGTTGTCCAGTTGCTCAAACATTTCCAGGGGATGTTGAATCTCGCGTCATGTCTGTTCCGGGTGTCAAAAAAGCGCATGTCGAGCTAGTCTGGGAACCACAATGGACTAAAGATATGATGACCGAAGCGGCACAGTTACAGTTAGGCATGTTCTAACGCACTACACTCATCTTTGATGGTATTAAATCCCTTATCTCTAGGATAAATGGCTTGTGCTCTCTTATTAAGAGCACAAGCTTTTTTTCATCTTTCAAATCAAGACGCGATCGAATGGCTAACCTAAACAGGTTAATGTGTGGGTTTCGATTTAGTTCATTTTCTACCCAGTCAGCGAAAATCTCAATATTGTCGCGAATACCGATCTGTCGGCTTTGTTCATAAAGTAACGACATCGTCACTTGTGTCGCTAAGTCTCGGAAATACGGATTCTCCATAGCCATATCGAACACTTGTTCTGGATCAGAACGCTTTAATAAATAATCACGAAATTCCAGGTTCGCCATCATACTGTGAGTAAAGAATGCGACTGCTACAACCCCACTAATGACTGACAAGCCTTTGAGACTGGTATTCGCAGCTATTGATAACTGTTTTTCATGTTTCATGCGTGATGGATAAAACACCACAAATAATAAGACAAGCATAATGAACCAATGCAGGGAAGAAATATAAAAAGGTAACTCAACCTGTGTGTGGAGTATGATTGGCAATAACAAAGCGGCATATGCGTAACGTCGACTCATGGGTAAATGCCACAGCATTTTTAATAATGCCACGCCAAAAAGTATCAACCCGATACCAGCTAACAGTCCGCCTTCTACCAGCCAATAGATGATTTCATTATGTGGATGTGAAACACGTTGTGAGGGTAGTGTGGCATCAGGATGATGCTCATAAAAATCAGGTTTTGCTAATTGCCATACACGAGCGAAATTGCCGATACCATGACCATAAATCGGGCTCTCTTTGACAAGGTCAAAACTGATTGTATAAGTACCTAACCTCGCATCACCCGAATAACCAGAGTTCATAGCAGCGGTTTTTTTGCCTATTGAGCTTAGCCCTTTATCTGTGTCAATTTGATGAGTAGCAATGATAGCCAGACTCATAACTAAAATCACTGCTCCCCAACGTTTTTTATTGGTCTGGATGTATTTCCAACGACTTAGCACAAACAAAGGGAATGCCAGTAAAAAACCTAAAATAGCGACTCTCGAGCCACTGAAGCTAATAATGAAGGTTGAACTGAAAATGGCGATGAATAATAAGGTCATCATTGACCAGTGTGCAGATTTGACAATTGGACGGGTCAGTAGCCAAAATACCAGCATCAGACTGGTGACCTGAAAGCTCGCGTGATTATTTATCTGTTGAAAAGTACCGGTGGGTTCACCCTGTTGATTCACCGGAAGCCAGCCTGGTAAGTCATTCACATACAGTATCTGAGCAATGCCAATAATGGCGTGCAATACGCTGGCAAGAATGATCCACAAAAGTATCTGATCGATTTTTTTAGGTGTGAAATTAAACTGGAATAGTGCAAAGAAAAATAACACGCCACCCCAGATATAAAATAACCTCAGAAACCACTCTGTCGAGTTAACTACGCCTGCGGCCACACCAGAGAATAGCGCCATTACAGGGAATGCCAATAAAAGCCATGTAAAGCGTGGCAAAATAATGTGGTCAGATCGACTAAATCGATATAAACCATAAAAGCCAATCACACTACCCAATAGCCAAACCAGAATATTGTTCGGGATTCGCATACCACTGCCACCAATATTGGCATGAAAGTAGAGTGAGCTCATAAGCAATAGAACGAATAATATGAAAAATGAACTTGTTTTATGGTTTGCTCTTATAGAAGTCATAGTTATTAATTCAGAAGGGGCGTCAGCATTTCATTGAACGGTTTTTCGGATAGCAAATACAAATATGTGGACGAACCTTTCTGAGATGCAGGACTTAGTGCATCAGTGTCGATCCAAGATTTTAACCACTGCCCATTTACCTTCTGCCCATTTAATTCCACGACTTTATTGGATCGGTTAAAAAGACTTATAACAGTTATGTAATAGTTGCCGCGTTTCCAGCTAGCTTTTGGAACAGTTTTAATGGCAGGGTCATTAAAAAGTCCTGCCGCTATGCTAATAATACTGATTGGCTCGTATAGGTTATTTTCAACACGCTCAATCATAGGCAAAGCTATGGTTTTAGATGCGTAAGCTTGCATTTCTTGAAACAATTGGGTTTGTGATGGTTCAGGACTAATGTGACGGGTGTCTATAAACAGACCATCACCGATGAATTGATTTGGTAGTGGAGGGGGTTCAGGGAATTCACGGTTGTAACCTTTGTAGAAGGCATTATCGGTCTGACGAATATTTTCACTTTGTTCTGGTGTATTGATAATACGAGGCGTGATCAGTAGAACGGTTTCACTTTCTTCCTCACTTTCAGTTGTGCTTCGGAACAGTCGACCGAGAACTGGAATTTCACCCAGCACAGGTACTTGCCGTTGTTGGTTATTTTTTGAAGTGCGAATAAGCCCTCCGATGGCTACGGTTAAGTTATCTTTGGCCATGACCGTGCCTGTCAGGCGTGATGTATCAATGGTATCGATGGGTAATTCAAGGGCATTACCGCTATCATCAACAATAGGAATCGACCCACCTCCATTCACAATTGATGAGCTTTCTTGCTCAATCTCCAACTCAACGGTTTTATCAGAATTAATACGAGGGGTAATTCTGAGAGTAATACCAATCTCTTCGAGCTCAGTCTCTGTTTCAACATAAGCTGGAGAAACCACAATGCCATTGGCAATGGTGGCTGACTGAAAGGTAAATCCTCTTGTTAAAACGGCTTCTTGGCCAATAAAGAGTTCTGCCTCACGATGGTTAGAAGCGACCACCATCGGATTGGACAGTACCTTTAAACGGTTATTACGTTCCAGAAATTCGATATTGGCACGCAAACGACTGTTTAAAAACTCGTAAACAAAGGTGCCCGTGTTTGGCAGCGCATTGTTACCAATTAACACCGGTTGTTGAGATTGATTACTGCCAGAAGGTTGCAATTCAAAATTGAAAATAGAGTTAAAGTCCTCACCCAGCAGAACATTGAGGATTTTCATTTCCAACATGACCTGTGGTACGGGGATATCCATACGTTTAACAAGACTGGTGATGGACTGAATCACTCTTTTATCATCGGTTCGGACGATGATCATATTGTGCTCATTATTGACCGTCACATAGATAGGCTGAGCTTGAACGGTCACTTGTTGAAGTGTTTCGTTATCCAGAACATTTGACATGACGCCTTGTGCATTGGGCTGCGTCAATTGAGCGAGTTGATCGACCGTTAAGTCTGACTGACCAATCTGACTACCAGCAGCAATTAGGTTGTTATTGCGACCGCCGCCACCGCTCAGACTTCGACTATTTCGAACGCTATTACTGCCACTGCGACCGCTTCGACTGCCACCACCACTGATCGTGCGTTCACCAGGCTCACGCCCCAAGGAGAGCAGAACCCGTTGGCCATATAAGTCTTCAATGGCTTCTGCAACGATTTGCACGTTGGCATTAAGCAAGGTGAAAACTTCAATATGATCGCTTTCTCTGACGATCAGATCCTGACTGTACTCTTCTCGCGTCATAATCCGATACGTATTGGTATCGTCATCGTAGCGATACCACAGATCACTGATACGGCATATGGACTTGACCGCATCGAGAACGGTTGTATTTTTAAGATGAATCGTAACCCGTTTTTCAGTCGCATCAGGTGTCGCAATGATATTGCTATCACTCAGCTCAGACAGGGTACGAATGACATCAATTAACTGCGTATCACTGTATTCGATCTCACTGATTTTGGCTGCTGCATGTCCAAAACTCATGTACAGAAAATAAAATAAAATGGCTGTTGTTAATCTTGCCCAAAATCTAAGCCTAATCATTATCTAAGTACTCTTACTGTGCCTAATATACCTGTCTCAACAGTGATGCTGAGTCGGTTAATATTTGTAATACGAATTGCATTGCGTGGTTGCGACGGATCAACATTGATTTCATCGCCTTCTTTCACCATATGCACTTTGTCTTTACCAATCTGAATCAAGGCCATGGGTTTATCACCTTCATCACTCTCGATATAACCTTTGAAGATTAATTCAGGGACGGTGAACTCACCTCGACCACGCTGAAAACCAGAACCAAACGCGCCATTGTTTTGCTGAAAGGCTGAGCCATGTTCGCTATAACTTGTCTGTGGATCGCTAAATGGGTCTCTCAACAATGGGCGAGAGATTGCTGCTTGTGTGTCGACCGCCGTCAAACTTTGCCAGTCCGACATCGCAGGTCTCGAATTGGGGTTCGCCGAAGCACTGTGGCTGAGCAAAAACAAGCTAAAAATAAAACAGTAACTTTTCATTCGTTTATCCAGACATGGAGAACATAGATTTGAAAAAGGCGTAATAGACGTAACCCACGATGCCACCGATTAACAGAATCGCGGCAGGTTCTGTTGCTGCAGCAATCGCTTTAGTGATGTTGCGAATCTTTTCTTCGTAAAACTGACCAGCATCACGCATGATGGGAATCATGCTGCCACTACGCTCACCCACCAAGACCATTTGCTGGATCAGTTCTTCGATATAAGGTTTATGAAAGCTTTTCCCCATATCATCGCCACGCAAAATACTTTCAGATGCCGCGATGATATTCCCAGAGATGGCTGTGTTACGGATGAGGTCACCGATGATTTCCAACGACTTCACCACTGACACACCACTTTGTAATAAGGTGGATAAGCCCCACGTAATCTGCGACATGGCACTGGCCGATATCATTGAGCCAATCAAGGGGATTTTTAATAAAAAGATATCAATGTAAAGGCGACCTTCACGAGTGGAGTAGGTATAAATACTGCCGCCAATAACCACAATAAAAACAACCAGTAACACATACCATTGTGTGGTGAGAAAGTTGGCAATGCCCATCAACTGAAGCATTTCCGGAGGCGGGGTTCTGCCACTGCGTTCAAAAAAACCAGCAAACTTAGGAATAACCGTCATCATCATGAAAATGAACACACCGATAGTCATCAACAAGACCACAATCGGGTAGGTCATGGTAGAAATTAACTGTGTTTTAATTTCGTGTTTGCGCTCCATAAAATCTGCAATACGTAGTAGGGCGGGTTCCAGCTCACCACTATTTTCAGCACTACGAATCATATGCAAAGCCATTGGCCCAAAAATAGATTCAAATTGTTCCAGTGCCTGTGAAAATGATTTACCCGAACTGATATCGTCATTAAGCGCATTCACAATCTGACGTAATTTGCCACGTTGGATATGGCTGAGAATAGTTAATGCTTCCGTCACAGAGAGTCCTGAGCGAAACATTAATGCCATTTGTCTGAAGAAAAAACCTTCTGAGAGGTTTTTACCGGAATATAGGTGAGTACCTGATCCCAGACTTGATTAAGGCCTTGAATAGAAACAGCCTGACTATCATCGGCAGCCACCCGAATTTGCGTGGCAAAAATGCCTTTCTTCTGGAGCTTACTGACGACAGCGTTTTGGTCTGCCGCCTGAATAAAGCCATGCTTGCTATCACCCGAACTGGTCAAGCCATGATATTCATAACGCATGAGGTTTGACTCCTATTCTCATGCGGCATCCTCTTCAGAAAAGAGGGTAAGCAAGCCCAGACGACGCATTTCATCAAATGTGGTTAGGCCTGCCAATACTTTTTCTTTGCCATCTTCGGCAAGGCTAGTGAAGTGCTTAGCCCGTTTACGTAAAGTGAGTTCGTCTACATTTTCTGTAATTAACGCTTCGACTTCATCATCGACCCAGAATGTCTCAAACAGAGCAATTCGTCCTTGGTAACCACTGCCACCACATATCGGGCAGCCCACTGGAGACCATAGCTCGACCTCACTGTCTTCAGGCAGACTGAGCGCTTTTAATTGATCTGCATCAGCCATGGCCGGTTTTTTGCAATGCTGACACAAGCGACGCGCCAGACGTTGAGCGATAACGCCGAGTAAGCTTGAACCAATTAGAAAGGGTTCTAGCCCAATATCTTTTAGTCGAGTCACACTCGATATCGCAGAGTTGGTATGCAAGGTGGATAACACCAGATGGCCTGTCGTTGCGGCTTTAAGAGCCACTTCACCGGTTTCGGTATCACGAATTTCACCCACCATAATCACATCCGGATCATGACGCAGAAAACTACGCAGGGCAGAGGCAAAATTGACCTTAGCGTTCATCTGTACCTGAGAAATACCATCAATCACCATCTCTACCGGATCTTCAGCGGTGAGGATATTAATTTCCTCACATTGAAGTTGGGAAAGGGCGGCATACAAGGTGGTGGACTTACCGCTACCGGTTGGACCGGTAATTAAAATAATGCCGTGTGGCTGTTGGATAATCTCACTGAATTGTTCCAAGGCACTGTCAGACATACCAAGCTGTTGCAAGGTAAATAATTGATTATCGGTACCGAGTAATCGAATCGTGACGCGTTCGCCAAACTTAGTCGGGGCAGTCGCGATACGGAGATCAAAGTCATTGCCCATAGGTGTTCGGTGATTAGCGCCGCCATCTTGTGGCATCCGGTTTTCAGCAATATCGAGGTTGGACATGACCTTGATACGGCTAATCAGGGACACACCTTCTTCAGGTAAATAGCGGCGGCCATATTCTTGTAAACTGCCATCAATACGAAGCCTGACCAAGTAGTAGTTTTCCAGCGCTTCGATATGAATATCTGAGGCACGATTGAGATAGGCTTCATTCAGTAGCTCAGATACTTCTGATACCGCATCAAAACTCAGCAGGTTTTGCGAGTGGGATAACTGCTGCAGTTGATAATCCATGGTGGCTTTATCTGTGACGCACAGCTGATAGTCCGCTTTTACTATCCTGCCTAACTGATTTTTTAAAACCGGATTATCTGGGCTATCGGTGACAACAGAGAGTACTGATTTGTCATCGTTAGTGGGATGAATAGGTAGAATACGCAGTTGTCTGCATAGTGTTGGTGACAGGCGTTGTAAACGTTTTTCATCGAGCAGGCATTGTGCGGGACGGATAAACGGGTAGTCATTTAATGCTGCAAAGGCATGGATAAAACGGTTTAGAGGAATACGCAGCTGATAACACAAGGTCGAGAGTTCTTCACGCTGCAAGCGGCGTGCTTCCTTGCGTGCCGTTTCATATTGCTCACTGGTGATAAGGCCTTGTTCTAAAGCGGCACTGATCAATGCTTTATCTCTAATCGCCATATTAACGTGCCTTTAATGTTCTTAAGGCTGCTTCAAACTGATCTTTGCGTGATGTCAGTCTGCTGGCAAAATCATGCGAGATAGCACGTTCATGCACCCGTTTTGCTAGAGCATATTCAAAGGTCTGATTCCCGCGAGAACGACCTGTTTCCATAATGGATCGGATCTGTGAAGGATTATGCTCGCGGATAAGATGCGATACCGCGCCATTAACCATCAAAATTTCATTGATAGGAATACGGCCTTGTTGGTCGGATCGTCTTGCTAATGTTTGTGTCACTACGGCACGTAAACACATCGATAGCTGTTGACGAATGGTGTTTTGCTCATCGCCCGGGAACATACCAATTAAACGATCGATGACCCCAACTGCATCGTTAGTATGTAATGTCGCAAAGACCAAATGGCCTGTTTCCGCAGCGGTAATCGCCGCATGCATAGTATCGAGATCACGCATTTCCCCCAGCAAGATAACATCCGGATCTTCACGCATGGCGTTACGAATCGCCTCGGCAAAAGAGGGCACATCAACACCAACTTCACGTTGGTGAATGACGGCTTTTTGGTTGTGATGAATAAACTCAATGGGATCTTCGATGGTAAGAATATGGCAGGGGCGATCTTTATTGATTTCATTAATCAAACTGGCCAATGTTGTGGACTTACCACTACCCGTTGCACCGGTGACCAACACTAAGCCATCTTTCAATTTCACCAATTCTGCAATTTGTGGTGGCAGATGCAGCTTTTCCAGGGAGTGAAACTGACCATCCAACCAACGCACAGCAAAGGCTAAGTTACCGCGCTCAAAATAAGCATTGATACGGAAACGTTCATGTTGCTCGCTACTGTAACCAAAATCACAACTACGTTTATTATGCAGCGTACTCAACTGTTCTGACGACATGATGGCTTCAGAGATGGCTTGTAAATCAAACTGTTCCAGACGTTCAAACTGGGTCTGCTCTTCGGTCAAACCATGAATACGCATCACGGGTGAGGTGTTCATCGATAAATGCATATCTGAGGCATGATGTTGAATCATGTAGGCCAGATAGCTTTCGAATTGGGCAAGATGAGAAAGATGTTTCATTACAAGGCCAAGGTCATTTCAATATCGAGCATACGGTTGCCTGATAGGGCAGTCCGATCAGTCGTATTAATACGAAGACGAGTTAAAACGACGGAATAATTTAGTTGTCCGATTTCTTGTAAAAAGCTTTGTAATGCATAAAAATTGCCCGACACATATAGGTCGTACAAAGGACGTTTTAGCTCTCCGCTGGGGGCTTGGCTCAAGGTATTTTGTTTAGCCATTTTGCCTGTCACCATCTGAATCAAATCACCTTGATGTGGTCGTTTGGATATCACCAATAGCCCGTTACGTTCAGCCGTGCGAGTAATATCCGACTGCAATTGAGGTAGGGCACTGGCATTGGTCAGATCCACAAACACATGCCCCGAACCTTCCAGGCTGGTTTGCTCAACTTCAATGGTCTTTTCAAGCTTTTTAATATCAGAAGTCTCAATTTTTTTGCCGTTGTACTCGGGTAGTTTGATGGGTTTTTGAGCACGTTTAATTTGCCGATCTAGTTTTTTATCGATAGAACTGAGTTGGTCTTCAATAATCAGCACCTGTCTATCCAGAGACGCGCCACGAAAGAAAAAATAGGCAAACACAATCAGCACGGCACTGAGCACCGCAATCAATACTTTTTCACGCTGACTGGTATTTTTTAAGGATTCACTCATAACGATGCTCGCTGTTGAATGGTGAACTCAAAGATATAAACACCACTGTAGTTATAGCTATCCTGACCATCGAGTCGGCTTGGGCTATTAAGAATGTATAAATTCAGAGGTTGAAGATTGATTGATAAAACGCGATTGAATTCATCCACACTGTTTTGATCAACGGCACGACCGGTTAAAGTGAACTGATACCAATTCGTTTCATTCAATGAATCGATGATCACGCCATCATTCACGCTGTGGGCCAGAGTTGGCAGTAACTTCTCAATCACATTCTGACGTTTTATCATCACTGACTGCACCAGCTCTTTTTTGTAATTCAGGCTTTTGAGTTCTTGTTCCAGTGATTTGTACTGTGCGATATTTTTTTCCGCTTTTTTGACATCACTCGCTTGAACACCCTTATCATCCCCATAGGCGTCGAGTTGTTTTTCTTTGGCGGCAAGGGTGGATTGCAACTGTTGTATCTGCCACTGACGCACACCTTCGTAACCCAGAACAATGACAGGCACCATGGCAGCAGCCATAGATATACGAAACGCTTTACGTTTATAAATCGGTTCAGGTGGTGGCATACCTGGAAGAGGCGATACCATCAATGGCGCTAAGCCAAGCATATGTGCGGCACAGCCCAGTTCAGCAAGGTGACTGAATTTGCTGTTTTGTTGGGCCGACAATTTGATTGGGCTGGCTTTGGGTAAAAATTGTGGACGCAAGTTGATACCTGATTCCACTACTTCAATAAACTCGACATCCACCCCATCAATATTGGCGACAATCCAATTATCGACTTGAGTAAATTGATGCTCATTGAGTGACTCGATAATAACTTCAGCATCCAGTGGTTGGCTGGAGGCCTTAAACATCATGATATCTTGCAAAACTCCATGCTCAACCACCGCACAAAATGCATAAGCGGGGTGAAACTCAGTGATTAATACACGTTCATCATCTGCATCAATTAAAGGTAAAGTACTACCTGCCATGCTGTAGACATGTTTCAGTTCGAGTTTGGCAAACCCTTTCTGATGACTGAGTTTCTTAAACGCATTGACCCACTGTAAATGCTGAGTGATAGGCATAGCAGAGCACAGGTACGCAGCCTGTGAGGCTGGTTCCCCTAACATCTCGTTATCTAATCCGCCATCGGGTAAGGGACGCCATTGTGTCAATAAACGCTGATCAGGTAATTGCAGTTTTTCCTGAATAGCCAAACATTCAGCAATCTGATCTTGTGTAGCAAAATGCTCTCTTACCGCTATCTCGCCAACGCGCATGGCACTCCGACCGCCATGTTTAACAGAGAGTCTTTTTTCGGTGATGACTAAAGATAGAAGCTGCTCGTACTGAGCGAGATTAATGTAGTGACGCTGATATAAAATCCAGCCCAGATCCCATAAAGGGGATTGATCCGCGACAACACTGTCCATTTCCCATCGCATCATTTCAGCCAGATTCATATCACCTGACACATCTGCACTTTGTGTCATCTCCACACGGCTGGGAATGGTATTGATATGTAATAAAACAGCATCTCGCGGTAAATTTTTGCCAGAGGCATTTTTTAACTGGGTGATCACATCCATCATGGCTGCCAACGGCTCAACCTCGCGTGACGTAGCGCTATGTGTCACGCTTAATTCCTGTTTATTGCCCGTCACAATACTGGCGTGCAGACCTAAACAATCCGTTTTAAGAACGAGTAATCCTTTACCACTGGGTTTTTTGAGTAATGATTCAAACATCAGGGGCTTACCGTTAGTGTGAGGGTGGGTTGAGTGCCATTAGGAATCACAAGTAACTTACTGATTTGATAGATATCTTCTTCTTGTGGGTCATTGTCATCATCATTCAATAGTAATACTGGGTGTTCACCAACAGGGATGTAATCGCTAGCGTCAGCAGAAGAGTCATTGCGATGCCAGCCACTGATGATGCTGGGTGAAGTTTGCACTGCTGGTATACCTGTTGATGAAGCTTTGGATACATCAACAGCAAAGTGATAGGTTGTCCAAAGCTTTGCAGGAGTTCCACCATCAGTGGAGTTACGAAATACAAGAATGGCTAGATGCTGGTCATCCGTTATCGGAATTGCGTTAGAGCTATCGTAATTGAATAGTTGAATATTGATTCCAGTCAAAGGTATCTGCCAATTACTGGCATCAACCGTTATCTCTGGTTTACGACCACTGTATGCCTCTACTGCTTCAGAAGTAGATAGTAAAAATCCAACATCAGCCCCTTTTTCAATATTATCTGCGTCTGACTCAGATGCTTGACTGCTATCAACAATAAAAGGCTGTCCCCAGCCATCAAGTAAGTCATTATTGCTGTCGACACCGCTGAGTATATATTGACCAGTATGACCCTTACGCTGTGTTATTAATGTAACTGCAACGGCATCACTACTATCACTACCAAAGTTGAAATAGGGTGTGGCTTGCTCAAGTTGAAACCATTGGGTAGGTTTCTCGAGTAATTCTCTAATGGCATTCTCACTGGGTAAAACACCATTGTCTACAATAAAGCCCGATAGAATTGGCTGACCGCGATAGCTTTCACGTTTAATAATGGCATCTTTAATCAAAGCTATCTTTTGAATAGTGTCTTCATACCGTAACTGTTGATCTTGTTCATCTATAAATAGCAATGGCGTGCTGGCAACCAAAGCAATAATGAACATAACGAGCACCAGCTCAAGTAGCGTAAAGCCACTTTGGTTAGAGGTCTGAGGGAAACTCTTTAACGGAAACATAACACCAAATCATCGCGTTGAGAGTTGAAATCAGTTTCACCAGAACTACAAAGCGTTTCTCGAGAACAGTAGTTTTCATGGAGGGTATTTGACTGTGAATAATCACAAGCGTGTTCATAGGTGCCGTTCTCACCGAGACTCACAATCCGTATTAGGCTTTCTTTATCACCCGACAGGTCTTGGCTTAGGATAAGGAAGGGGCGCCCAATTTTAGAATCGATACCAATATTGCCAGCCGCATCTTTGTACCAAAGATAATAGGGCGAGACAGGTTGATGAGAAAACGCATCTGGCAGTGCTAAGGTGGGAACAGTGGTCACACTGCCCGATGTGGGGGAGCTGCTACCATCAGCTTCTAAATCTGTTCCCACATCTACGTAAAACAGTTTGTAGCCTTTAATGTAGGGACCACGCCAGCCAAGACGATAATCAGGTTTCCAATCATCACTTGTTGATGGCTTGGTGATCAGAAAATTAATATCGGCTGGTGACTCTATTTCATCACCAAGTTCAGGAAGGGTATTACCATCTGATAGATAGCGATCGACCGCACTTGCTAGCTGGCGAAGGGTGTAATTGGTGGTTTGGTATTCAGCATCTGATTCGGTATTACCAAAACTCATAATGGCACTACCGGCCACAATCGCCATAATTGCGACCACAATCACCAGTTCCAGCATAGTAAACCCGGATTGCTTGGATAGAGTGGTAGATGGAGACAGGCTTAAGTCAGGCATCACAACAGACTTTACTGTTTTACAAAAACGTTTTTAGAGAACAAAAAACAGTTTTGTAAAAAAGACTTTTCGATAAGAAAAACGGTTAACGACATTTGAGTATTCAATCCACATGAACTACAACTTAAAAGGCTGTGGGTGGGCAACCTCCCACCCACAGCAACTCAGGAGACCTGCTAATCAGGTCATTGGAGTAAGGATGAATTACTCTTCTTGGTTACCACGTGCTTCGGCGATTTCATCATCATAGCCATCGCCACCTGCATCGATGATGCCGACCAGTTTAATTTCTTCATTGTCCCAGTCAGCTACCGCACAACCTGTACCCTCAACATACTCGTCAACTTCCTCACCAGCAGGACATTCACCAATTTTGTAAATGAGTGAAAAGTGACCGTATTTGTCTGGGCCAACATTACCGTCTGATGGTGCTTTACCTAATACACTGCCAACCAGATCAGAGTCAGGGCCTACACCAAATGCAACTAAAATATCATTTGCGTTACCAGTCAATTCAGCTGGTTCAGCATAAAAAGCAACAGGAATAGAGTTGTCTGCAGACTCATCTAAGCTGACAAGGTTGATTCCTGCACCCGCGCCATACTCCCATTCATCGCCTTCGACAACGGGAGTTCTGAAAATCAATGATGGTTTGACTACTTCAACTAGCGCACCGGAGTCGACATCTTCATCTAACTCACTAAAAGTTGTCTGTGCGAATGTAAGTGTTCCTGCACACAAATCAGTGTGGGCATATCTGACGCTTGTTAGGCCATCCTCGGCCATGTCTTCAACAACCCCGTCAGGTAATGCACCTGCTAATAAACTTCCTGCAAGGTCACCTGTTAAGCCGCCCTGTGTTCTAGGTACGTTAGAGTTAGCAGAGCTAGCATCATTTGCTCCTGCTCCTACAGGGAATACTGTGCCGGCACCTAAGGCTGTCATTGCTGCTGCGGCTGTTAATGTGAATTCATCAGTACCATCAGTAAGTGGGGCACAAAGTAACGATTCAACACCACCTGGGTATTTACGGTTTTCTGTTACTGCATAAACACGAGCTGCTTCTTCCATAGCCGCCATAGTATGAACGGTAGTTTTCTGTGCGGCTAACTCTTCCTGGCCATCCAGAGATGAAATAACGGCACCGGCGATGATGGCCAGAATGGCAACAACGACTAATAATTCCAGCAGGGTGAAACCGCCTTGTTTGTTTTGCAGTTTCTGTGCTTTTGCACGCATATCAGCATCTTTGATCATTGACACATCAGCAGAACGGAATTTGCTGATCATGCTTTTCATTTGTTTGATGTTCATATATTGCTCTCTTCAGGGTTAGTCTCCGCAGCTGCCCCAAGCAGTCTGTTGGTATGACTTTTTTATTTAATTTTTAGAGGCGAACCCACTTCGCTCTCGATTCACTTACGCTGACAGGTTTGGATTGTCGATAACGAATCGATACTGCTTCCCGCAGTGAAGGATGACTTCCTTCTGCTGGCGTTTTAGAATTTTCATCTCGACCTTGATATCACCAAAACCATCATGCCCAAGCATGTCGTCAAATAATTCCAGTAGCTTGGTTTTTACCGTGTCAATGTTGGTGTCTGTTTTTTCAGTCATGCGATATTCAATTTCTGTTGGTCGGGACGGGAACGAATAATAAACAGGCAATTTATCCTTGCGTGATAGGAAAAATTCCTTTTGTTAAAAATGGCGTTTGCCATGGTCTATATTTGTCGCTGTGAAATGCTTTTGTGACGTAGTTCATGTTATAGCTTTAGTGGATATCAAGGATGATGGAAGGAATAACTGTGTGATTGATTATGAAAAATTATTTAGAGCGGAGTTTTGGCCAATGAGTTTGAGAGGACTAATTAATCTGCGCATTGTGATGTCCGTGTTTGTCATCATCTTGCTCGGCGCAAGCATGACTATCTGGCAAGCACGCGAATCCGTGAGGGAAGAGGTCAGTTCTTCTTACAATTTGGCCTTGCAAATGGTGGAGTTTGGACTTAACCAATTTACTCGCAACATGCATACAGAGGGGGAGTGGATAGAACATATCAGTCGCTTGCGTGAGACACGCCACTTGCAAATCAGTGTTTATGACGAAAATGGTCGTGAAACAACCCTTTCTCGCCGTGGTGATGGTGTGCAGAGAGTGCGTCCACCAGAATGGTTCGTTTCGGCGGTGATGACAGATACCATTAGCTCAACCTATGAGATTAAACTGCCTAATGATGCGATACAGCGCATTGTCATTACCGCGGATCCACTGGATGAAATCAACGAAGCCTGGGGAGAATCACTGGTCTATTTCTGGTCGATTGTCCTAATGCTTGGCATTATTTTCCTGGCGATAAATGTGGTGTTTCATTCCATGCTGAAGGCCGTTCAGACTATTTTGTCTGGCTTAAAAAATGTAGAAAGTGGTAATTACGAAGAGCACCTGCCGAGCTTCAGAATCAGTGAGTTTGATGCGATAGCCACAGAGGTGAATAACTTAACAGATGCGCTCAGCGTTGCACGTCGGAATAATCAGGCATTGGCTCGCCACACCATGCAAATTCAGGAAACGGAACGTCGTCATTTATCACGTGAATTACACGATGAAATGGGGCAATCATTAACCGCGGTCAAAGCGATGGCTGTGGCGACAAAACAGCCTGATGCTGAGGTGAATAAAGTCGCGGATTCCATTATCGAAATATGTAATCACTTATCCGGTGTGGTCAGATCCATGATGCGCACACTGCACCCTTTAAGTTTAAGTGACTTGGGTCTATACGCGACATTGACTGATTTAGTGAATGAATGGAAACGTCGACAGCCAATCTTAAAAATTGACCTTAACTGTGAACCTTCTGTAGACGAATTGGACGAAGAAGTATCCATTCATGTGTATCGAATAGTACAAGAATGTCTGACCAATGTGGTTCGCCATGCCAAAGCCGACAGAGTGAATGTGACTGTTAAGCCGACCAGTATTAAAGATGAACATCGCATTACTATTCTGGTTGAAGATAATGGCGTGGGAGGTGGTTCAACAAGTGATGGTTTTGGATTATTAGCCATGCGTGAAAGAGTGCAGAGCATGGGTGGCGAATTTATTTTTGAATCGACAAGAGGACGCGGCGTCAGAATTCGTGTGTGGATGCCCTTCATAGAGAAAAAACATGACAAATGAACATAAAATCAGCGTTCTACTCGTTGATGACCATGCGGTAGTCCGGGCAGGGTTTCGCATGTTACTGGCTTCTCAGCCCTTTATCGGCGATATCACCGATTTGAATCAAGGCGAGCTTGTCTCTCAGGAATATGAGCGGCTTCAACCTGATGTGGTGGTGATGGATCTATCTATGCCTGGGATAGGGGGCTGGAAGCGATTCGTCGTCTGCATAAGCAAGATCCCAAGGCAGTCGTGCTGGTTTATAGCATTCATGATGAAGCGATCTATGTAGAGCGCGCGCTCGAAGCCGGTGCCATGGGGTATGTAAGTAAAAATAGTGCGGCAGAAGTGCTGGCGGAAGCGGTGAAAACCGTGGCGGATGGCAAGCGCTATATCGAAGAACAACTCATGCCTGAAATTGATGATGTGCGTCACAACGATATTGAGCATTACAGGCAAGTGCTGGACTTACTTTCACCACGAGAGTTTGATGTGTTTTGTCGCTTAGCGAAAGGCATGAATGCCCACGAAGTCGCCGCTGATATGCATTTGGGCTATAAAACCATAGCGAACTACAACACGCAGATTAAGAATAAGTTGCGAGTCAATACCGCAGCCGATCTGGCGAATATTGCTGTCGTTTTAGGCATTATCAAACCTTAATCACAGCAAACCCGTGCCAAACATACCGTTATAAAATCAGCTAAGATACAGCAACAACTTGAACCAGTTGTTGCTTTGCTGTTTTACTGGACATACCTAAATCTCAATGAGGTATGTTGATGACTGCGAGCAAGCCTAAAGACCCAATCTATATCCCTCATGCAGGACCTGCTTTACTTGCCATCCCATTGTTGAATAAAGGCACGGCATTTAGTGAGCAGGAGCGTCATGACTTTAACCTGACTGGACTTATTCCAAATCGGTTTGAAACGATCGAAGAGCAGGCAGAGAGAGCTTATCTTCAATACAAAACATTCAAGACGCCTATCAACCAACATATCTACTTGCGTTATCTTCAAGATAACAATGAAACCTTGTTTTACTATTTATTAAAGGCGCATCTGGTAGAGATGATGCCGATTATTTATACCCCAACAGTCGGTGAAGCATGTGAACGCTTTTCTGAGATATATCGACGAGCACGTGGTGTGTTTATTTCTTATCCAGATAAAGATCGTATTGATGAAATTTTGCATAACGTGACCAAGGATAAAATTAAGGTCATTGTGGTCACCGATGGCAGTCGAATTCTGGGTTTAGGCGATCAGGGCGTAGGGGGAATGGGTATTCCCATAGGTAAGTTATCGCTCTATACGGCCTGCGCTGGCATTAGTCCGGCATATACGCTACCCATCATGTTGGATATCGGCACAAATAATCAGACCTTGCTGAATAATCCGCTTTATATCGGTTGGAAACACAAGCGTATTAATGACATAGAATATGATGAGTTCATTGAGTTATTTATCAAAGCTGTAAAGAAACGCTGGCCTGATGTGTTGCTGCAATTTGAAGATTTTGAGCAAAGCAAGGCTTTACCAATTCTTGAGCATTATCAGCATCAACTATGTTGTTTTAATGATGATATTCAGGGTACGGCTGCTGTCACGGTTGGCACCTTATTAGCGGCGTGTCAGGTAAAAAATCAAACATTGTCACAACAAAAAATCGTATTTGCTGGCGCTGGATCTGCCGGCTGCGGCATTGCTGAACAAATCATTCGTCAAATGATGGCGGAAGGATTGGATGAAGCACAGGCACGTGAACGCGTGTTTATGATTGATAAAGCTGGTTTGCTTGTTGACGATATGGCTGGGCTGTTTGATTTTCAACGTAGGCTAAGCCAGAAATCTCGTATTCGAGAGCAGTGGGGTGTTGATAACAGCACATTAGCATTGGATGATGTCATTCAGCATGTACAACCTACCGTGTTGATTGGTGTTTCTGGACAGGCTGGATTGTTTAATGAGAGTTTGATAAAAAATCTATTATCGCACAGTGAAAGACCGATTATCTTTCCTTTGAGTAATCCCTCTAAACAAATTGAAGCCATACCTGAATCATTGATTCGCTGGACCGATGGTCAAGCGATTATAGCGACAGGCAGTCCATTTGAGCCGGTTCACTACCAGGATAAAACTTACCCTGTAGCACAATGTAATAACAGTTATATTTTCCCAGGCATTGGTTTAGCTGTTATTGCTGGGCAGATAAAACACATTACGCCCGAAATGATGATGGTGGCCAGTGAGGTGCTTGCTTCAGCGTCACCGTTTGTGAATGGCAAGGGCAGTGATTTATTGCCAGCATTAGACAATATTGCTGAGTTGAGTAAGAAAATGGCATCACAAATTGTGAAAGTGGCTCAACAACAAGAATTAGCTCCCTTTATTTCTGATCAAGAACTAGAGCAAAAAATTGAGAAAATCTTTTGGTGTCCCGATTACCGCGAATATAAGCGAGTGAGTATTTAGGAAAAACTTCCTGCCTACCATTTGGTAAAATTTTACGAAATAGGAATTTTTCCTGTTCTGTTCAGTGGATGTTATAATTTACCCACAAGTTTGATCATTGCTCTTGTGGGTAGAGACTGATCTTTTTGATCTAATCTAATAAGGAGCTCAACACTATGACTTCAATGTTCTTGAAGACCATTCCCGCTGCCATCGCTTTAACTCTCAGTTCAACCGCTTTCGCTGATACGGATAACTATGATTTAGATGATATTCGCAGTTGGGATATCGTGAAAATTGAAACATGTTTAGATGCGGCATTAGACACTATTCCTGGTCATGCTCGTAAAGTCGAAATGAAAATGGAAGGTGATGATCCTATCTACGAATTCGACATTGAAGCGAAAGCTGATGGCAACACTTACAATGTGGAATGTAACGCTGAAGAAGGTTTCATTACAGAGATTGAGCGTGAAGTGGATGCTAATGATCCTGTTTTCAAAAAATTAGCTAAAATCTCACAAGCGGAAGCGAAAGAGTTCGCTCTTTCTGTTCACCCGGGTGAAGTCGTTGCTTCTGAATACGAAGTGGGTTTTGACGGTGATGCGACCTACGAATTTGATATTCAAAGCATTCATGGCTATGAAGTCAAAGTCGATGTGGATGCAACCACTGGTGAAATTGAAGAAGCCAATATCGAACTGTATGAAATTGGTATGGAAAAAGAATAAGTTAGTTTATTCTGAAATAAAAAAGCCGCTGTTCATCAGCGGCTTTTTTTGCTTACAATTCAGAGAGTGGGTTAGCTCAGAGCCTTAAGTTGTTGTTCAAGTAAGGCATAGGATTGTTTGAGCCCTGCTAATTTCTCTTTTTCTTTTGCCACGACCTCTGGAGGTGCTTTGGCGACGTAATTTTCATTCGACAGCTTGCCTGAAGATTGTTTGATGACTTTATCCAGCTTCGCCATTTCTTTATTCAGGCGATTGATTTCAGCCTCTTTATCAATCAAACCTTCCAGCGGAATCAGAATTTCCATTTTACCCACTAATGCTGTTGCAGCTGCGGGTGCAGCACCTTCCAGAATTTCAATTGATTCAAGGTTCGCCAGACGGCTCAGGAACTGCTGATTACTGCTCAGAATGGCTCTATCTGATTCAGAAGCATCTTTGAGCAAGACCGGCAATGTTTTCTTCGGTGCAATATTCATTTGCGAGCGTATAGAACGGATACCCGTAATGAACTGCATGACCCATTCCATCTCGGTGACTGCCGCATGATCAACCTTATTCTCATCGGCTATAGGATAAGGCTGACGCATAATGGTCTTACCGTTTACTCCAGCGAGCGGGGCAATGGTCTGCCAGATTTCTTCTGTAATAAACGGCATAAACGGATGTGCCATTCTTAATGTGGCTTCCAGCACACGCACCAGTGTACGACGTGTACCTCGTTTGGCTGCATCAGAAGCGGATTCGTTATTTAATACTGGTTTGGATAGTTCTAAGTACCAGTCACAGTAGCTGTTCCAGATAAATTCATAAATACCTTGAGCAGCGTGATCAAATCGATAAGCTTCAATGGCTGCACCGACCTCTTTTTCGGCAATTTGCAATTGCGAAATAATCCAGCGATCCGCCAGACTGAGTTCCACTTCATCATTGTCAACACCGGTGTCTTGTCCTTCGGTGTTCATCAAAACATAACGCGCTGCATTCCATAATTTATTACAGAAATTACGGTAGCCAGCGATACGATTCATATCAAAGTTGATATCACGGCCGGTAGAAGCGAGCGAAGCAAAGGTAAAGCGTAAGGCATCCGTACCATGAGGCTCGATACCCTCCGGAAATTCTTTGCGTGTCGCTTTTTCAATTTTCTCAGCCAGTTGTGGCTGCATCATGCCCGACGTACGTTTTTGTACCAGTGTTTCTAAATCAATACCGTCGATGATATCGATTGGATCTAGCACATTACCTTTGGATTTTGACATTTTATGGCCGTGCGAATCACGAACCAGACCGTGAATGTATACTTCTTTGAACGGCACATCATCCATGAAATGAATGCCCATCATCATCATTCTGGCTACCCAGAAGAATATGATGTCAAAACCGGTAACCAACACATTACCCGGATACCAGGTTTTTACTGCGTCATCCTCTTTAGGCCAACCCAGAGTTGAGAAGGGCCAAAGTGCTGAGGAGAACCAGGTATCAAGTACGTCTTCATCCTGAGTTAATTGAATGTCTGCAGCGAGGTTATTCTCAGCTCGAACAGCCTCTTCATTATGACCTACATAAACATTGCCTTGCTGATCGTACCAGGCAGGAATGCGATGACCCCACCAGAGTTGGCGCGAGATGCACCAGTCCTGGATATCACGCATCCAGCTGAAATACATGTTTTCATAAGACTTGGGTACAAACTTCACTTTGCCTGTTTCGACTGCTTCAATAGCTGGTTTGGCCAGTGTTTTTGCATCGACATACCATTGATCTGTCAGCATCGGTTCAATGACGACGCCACCACGATCTCCATAAGGTACCGTCAGATCATGATCTTTGATTTCTTCCAGCAGACCTGCTGTATCAAAGTCGGCGACAATCGCTTTACGTGCGGCAAAGCGCTCTAATCCACGATAGGCTTCCGGAATACTGGCTTCAATGTCAGTATTGGCACTGCCATCTGTATGGAATATCTGTGGAACATCACGTACATCAGCGTTGAGTGTGAAGATATTGATCATGGGCAGACCACAACGCTTGCCAACTTCATAGTCATTGAAGTCATGGGCTGGTGTTACTTTTACCGCGCCCGTGCCTTTTTCCATATCGGCATGTTCATCACCCACAATCGGAATGCGTCGATTAACTAACGGCAATAGAATCTCTTTGCCAATCAGATCCTTGTAACGTGGATCTTCAGGATTCACAGCGACACCTGTATCACCCAGCATGGTTTCTGGACGGGTAGTGGCGACAACGATGTAGTCCTTGCCTTCACTGGTGGTCAATCCATCAGCAAGCGGGTAGCGCAGATGCCACATATGACCTTTTTGTTCGCGGTTTTCTACTTCCAGATCAGAGATGGCGGTGTGGAGTTTGGGATCCCAGTTAACTAATCGTTTTCCACGATAGATCAGGCCTTCTTTGTATAATTTCACGAAGACGTGTTTAACCGCTTCAGACAAATCGTCATCCATGGTGAAACGGTTACGGGACCAATCCAGTGAGGAACCAAGACGACGTAATTGACGCGTGATGTTACCGCCGGATTCTTCTTTCCATTCCCAGATACGTTTGGTGAAGTCATCACGACCAAGATCGTGACGTGTTTTTCCTTCGGCGTTAAGTTGGCGCTCTACCACCATCTGCGTGGCAATACCGGCATGATCGGTTCCGGGTTGCCATAAGGTATTGTCACCTTTCATTCGGTGATAACGAGTCAAGGTATCCATGATGGTGTTATTAAAACCATGCCCCATATGCAGGCTACCGGTCACATTGGGTGGGGGTAGCATAATGGCGTAGGGTGAACCTTCACCTGTCGGCTTAAACTCGCCAGCCTGTTCCCATTTTTGGTACCAGCGTTGCTCAATTGCGTCAGGGTTGTATGTTTTGTCCATGTGATGTCTTGTCTGTCTGGTCGGTGTACGGAATATACGAACGTCGTTTGTATACGATACAAAATAAACGACGCATTATACCTGCTGTGAGGACATCTGTTCAGAGGGAATGTTGGTTTTGAGTTTTTCTAGCGGTAGTGGCGTGGTTTATACGTGGAAAGTTTCGATTTCATAGCCACGTTGTTTGTAAAACTGAAACCGTTGACGACCAGCCTGTTTGCTGGATTCATTATCGTCAATAATTTCTGCCACACGCTCAAACTGACTAAAAAATAGAGGTTGTTCTTCTGTCAGGTTAATCATCACATCCATTAGTCTTGGAGGCTTTTTGTCCTGATAGCCGATGAGAACCGGGCTTTGATTATCGGATTGATCGGTCACTTCATGAGGGACAAAACTGTCAGGTCGAATTCCCCAGAGGGCCGTGTCCATTGACTGACTTTCCTGCTCTGATGCGGTGTGGATATAGATTTGATGACCTTGATGATAGGCCTTTTCAGCAAGACGGCAGGCAAATGCCTGCCGCTTGTCTAGCTCGCTTGATTTTAGAATATAAAAGCTGATTCGAGTCATGGTTATTGATTAGACTCGATACGATTCAGCAAATATTGAACTAACATTGGCACGGGACGACCAGTAGCGCCTTTGTTTTTACCGCTATTCCATGCCGTACCGGCAATATCAAGATGCGCCCAGGTAAATTTCTCTGTAAACCGAGAAAGGAAACAGGCCGCTGTCACACTACCAGCTTCTTTACCACCGACATTGGCGATGTCGGCAAAATTGCTGTCCAGCAAGGGTTGATAGTCATCCCACAAAGGCAATTGCCATGCACGATCAAAGCTATCATTACCGGCTTTTAACAAGTCATCAGCCAGTTGTTGATTATTAGCCATTAAACCTGTCGTTGTACTGCCCAAAGCCACAATGATAGCGCCAGTCAGTGTGGCAATATCAATGACGATTTCAGGATCGAAGCGCTCGCTGTAGGTGAGTGCATCACACAAAATTAAACGGCCTTCAGCATCAGTATTAAGAATTTCGATGGTTTTACCGGCCATGCTAGTGACGATATCACCAGGTTTGTTGGCATCACCATCAGGCATGTTTTCAGAACTTGGCACCACGCCCACTACGTTGATCGGTAGATTTAATTCTGCCACTGCTTGCAGCGTGCCAAGCACGCTCGCTGAGCCACACATATCATATTTCATCTCATCCATGCCTTGAGATGGTTTGAGTGAAATACCACCGGCATCAAAGGTGAGTCCTTTACCCACTAATACGACTGGCTTGCTGTCGCCCGCGCCTTTGTATTCCATGGTGATTAATTTGGCAGGCTGGCGGCTGCCGCGCGATACGGAGAGTAGAGAGCCCATGCCTAGCGCTTCCATATCTGCCTCTTCTAATACGGTGGTATTGATCGAAGCATATTTTTCTCCCAAGGCAACAGCTTGTTCTGCCAGGTAAGTTGGGGTACATACGTTGCCTGGAAGATTCCCCAGTTCACGAGCCAGATTCATCCCTGCACCGATAGCTGCACCTTGTTCAGCTGCTTTTTGAATGTCAGCAGCATCTTGTTCAACAGAAATAGTGCAGGCTAGCAGCGGTTTTTCGACCGCTTTCGTTTCAGATTTCGTTTGTGAATATTTATACAATGCTGTTTCTGCATTGCAGGCAATTTGACGAGCTTTCCATGCAGTACTGCGATCGTTCACTTCGATATCAGTAAAACTACAAACGGCTTTCTCAGCGCCACTTTCATTCAGCGCTACAATCGCTGCAGATGTGGCGGTGTTAAAATCATTTTCTGTTGTTTTTGTTTTTTTGCCGAAGCCGACTAGTAATACTCGAGGGCTGTTTATCTCAGCTAGATTGTGAAGGAATAAGGTTTGTCCTGGTTTTCCGCTAAAGTCACCATTATCAACGATACGCTTGATTTGGCCTTGTGAAGCTTTATCAAGTTGCTGGGCGGAAGGGCTGAGTTCACCCTCGTTGTATATACCAACGGCAATACAATCGGTTTTCTGAGATGCAAGGGCATCACTAGTGACAAAATACTGCATGGATTTCTCCTGTAAGGACAATTTGGTTTAGACTTCGTTATTTTAGTGTGTCAGATAATACCAATCTATTCTAACCAAGACTCTTAATTCATGCGCAACGTTCCACAACAGATTTTTTCCTGGCTATGGGTCATAGACCGCTACATGCTCAAGGAATTTGTGATTAACCTGACGGCAATTACAGGAGTTCTTTGGTTAATTTATATCTCTACACGATTTGCGCGCTACCTGGCTGAGGCAGCCGTCGGCAATATGCCTGCCGATGTTATTTTTAGTCTGCTCGGTTTCAGTTCGCTTGGCGCTCTATCTATCTTGCTACCCATAGCAGCCTTTCTGGGAGTGATGCTCACACTCGGGAGAATGAGTTCCGATAATGAGCTGACAGTGATGGCCGCCTGTGGCATTTCGCGTAAACGAATCATTAGAAATGTGTTGATATTTTCCGGTGTTGTGGCAGGCATAGTTGCGTATCTGTCGCTAACTATTGTGCCTAGTGTCTTGGCTGAACGCTACGAACTTGAGCAAAAAGCTAAGATGTCAGCGAATACGACCGGTTTGGTTGCGGGGAGTTTTAAAGAAAGTCGAAATGGCGATTGGACATTTTATTCTGAAAAACTTAGTAGCGATAAACAGTTAATGGAAAACGTATTTATCGAAATTCACCGCAAGAACAAGCCGCTGATTTTTCGTTCTGATACAGGCCATTTTGAAGTAGATGTCGATACCGGCGATAAATTTCTGGTACTGAATGAGGGTTATCGCTACGAAGGAAAAGCAGGCCAACAAGATTTCACAATTGCAGAATTTGAGTCACACAGTTTGTTGGTAGAAAAAGGCGATGATGGACAAGTCAGAGAACGCCATAAAGCGCTCCCGACCAGTGTGTTATGGCAACGCGGCGGTTTGGAAGATATTGCTGAAATTCAATGGCGAATTTCTGCTGCCATCATGACGCTTGTGTTGTGTATATCAGCTATTCCATTATCTAATGCCGGCCCCAGACAAGGTCGCTATGCGGGTTTTGTCCCCGCCGTATTGCTTTACATTATCTATAGCAATTTGCTTGGTGTGAATCAGGCATGGATTGAAAAAGGCAGTATTAGTGTCGGTGTAGGGATGGTTTGGGTTCACCTACTAATGGCGATGATCATGCTGTTTTTGATGTATAGACAAAAAATCCAACGACTGCTCACACAACAAAAACGAAGACGTCAGCAATAATGAAAATTCTTTCCAGATATATCGCATCTCATATTCTGTCCAGCACTTTTGTTGTGTTATTGGTGCTTCTTGGGCTTTATACCTTTATGGATTTCGTGACTGAGCTAGATGATCTTGGCAAAGGACAATATCAACTTCTCGATATTCTTAGCTATCTAGCCTTAACCATGCCAAAACGTATCTATGAATTACTACCTGTGGTTGCGTTATTGGGTAGTGTGATTGGCTTAGGAAATTTGGCAAGTCAGAGTGAACTGGTGGCTATGCGAGCTGCGGGTATATCAATCAAAGATATCAATAAGTCTGTGATGATCGTAGCGGCTATTCTCGTATTAATAGCGATTGTCGTTGGTGAGGTCATCAGACCAGTAACAGAAGAACATGCCAGAGAATTACAGTCTGTGGCACAGACTGGCACCGTCGGTACGCGTTCTGAGCATGGCTTCTGGACAAGAGATGGTAATCATTTTAATCATATAGAACGTATTAATAGTGATGGAACATTTACCAATATTGCCATTTATGAGTTTGACGGGGCCAATAGATTACGGGCACTGACTAAAGCCAGTAGTGCCAAGTACGAAGATGATGGGTGGATATTAAACGATGTCGTGCAAAGTACTATTGATGAGAATGGTGTAAAAGTCAGTTCGACAACACATGCTCGCTGGAAGTCACAATTGAACCCAGGCATGTTAAATGTGGTGGTGGTGCCGCCTGAGTTTTTGGCGGTATGGAATTTATTGGATTATATCTCTTTCCTTGAGACAAACCATCAGTCAGTCGCTCAGTACGAATTGGCTTTCTGGAGTAAAGTAATGATGCCGCTCAGTACGGCAGTGATGGTCTTGTTGGCTGTGCCATTTATCTTTGGACCATTACGCTCATCACCCATTGGCGGCAGAATTCTGGCTGGCGTTTTGATTGGCTTAGGTTTTTACCTGTTTAATCAAAGTTTTCAGCATATCGGTTTGGTTTTTGGGTTATTGCCTTGGCTGGCCGCCTCGTTTCCAACATTATTATTTGCCGGTTTAGCATGGTGGATGAACAAGCGAGTAAAATAGGCTGTTGATGAGATAGTGGAAAATAGCTTGTTGATAAAAATGAATGAAATAATGCCAGAAGAATCTGTCATGAACTGACAGATTAAAGATGGCGTCCCCTAGGGGTTCGAACCCCTGTTACCGCCGTGAAAGGGCGGTGTCCTAGGCCTCTAGACGAAGGGGACCCAGTAACTTTAAAACTTTTTTCTACTTCTTAAAAATAAAAACGGGTTTATTGTAAACCCGTTTTGATATTGGCGTCCCCTAGGGGGTTCGAACCCCTGTTACCGCCGTGAAAGGGCGGTGTCCTAGGCCTCTAGACGAAGGGGACCTAAAACTTTTTCTTTCGGTTTTTGGTGGAGCTAGGCGGGATCGAACCGCCGACCTCTTGCATGCCATGCAAGCGCTCTCCCAGCTGAGCTATAGCCCCGAAAGGAAGCGCATATCATAGGGACTGAGTTGGATGCTGTCAACATTTCATGACAAATTAATTTCAATCTTACTGCGATATAAACGGAATCTATCATGAACCGTGTTTAAGGCAACAAGCTCAGTATTAGACTAAGTACTTGAGCTTGTTTAGATAAAGTCACTTTTGCTTAATCCATATCACGCTACAATTTGCCGATTCATCATTAATATGCGATAAATTGTGGGTTATTTATCACTAGGTCAGGATGTCGATCATGGCTAAAGCTGCAGCTTGAGGATGAACATGCGCAAAAAGAAGCTATTATCAACCTTGTTACTATCCTTATCAGCTGGCGTCGCATCTGCGCAACAAGAGCAAGGGTTAACTTGTCACTTTGGTTATGAAGATCAATTTTTACCCATTCCTACAGAAACAGCTTCCGAGAATGAATCGCCCGTCGACGTAAAAGCTAACAGAGTACAACTGTTACAGAATGGCACCTCTGTATTTTCTGGTAACGTTGATATTCTTCGTGATAACCAATTACTGAGTGCTGAAAGAGCGACCTACAACCGCAACAGTGGCGATGTAAGAGCGAGTGGCAATGTCAGTGTTCGTGATAGTGAAATGGTGATTGAGTCAGAGCAGGCCGAGTGGTCTGTAGCAAATGATCAAGGGCAGATGCTGAATGCGCAATACCATATCCGTCAAATGCATGCTCGAGGTGAAGCAGCACATATATTAAGAAAGGGTCAGAAAACCACAGATCTTGATGATGCCACTTATACAACATGTCCTGAAGACAGTGATGCTTGGCAATTGAAAGCAGATACAGTCCATTTAGATCATGAAACGGCTGTGGGTGAAGCAAAAAATGTTGTGGTCAGGATGGGCGGATGGCCTGTTTTTTATACCCCTTACATCAACTTTCCTTTAAATGATCAACGAAAATCAGGCTTTTTGATTCCTTCTGTTGGTAGTAGTGATAAAACCGGCTTTGATGTTCTTACACCATATTACTGGAATATAGCACCGAATATGGATGCCACGCTGACACCACGTTATATGTCGGATCGAGGCTTGATGCTGGGTGGACAGTTCCGATACTTATTTGAGTCAGGAGAGGGTGAAGTTGAAGCAACCTATCTGAATTCAGATGATTTGCAAACCAATGGTGAAGATATCAACCCGCACTACCAGGAAGATAGAAAACTATTTTCATGGCAGCACAGAAGTTATTTCGATAACCGTTGGAGAGCAATCGTTGATTACAACTATGTCTCTGATGACGAATATTTTGAAGACTTTGGATCAGGGCTGAGCCTCTCCAGTCGCACTTATTTAAATAGAAATGTGGAAACAGGCTATAGCGGTGATATATGGAGCTTTACCGCCAGAGCGCAGGGTTACCAGACCTTAGGAGATGATGTGGAAGAGCAGTACAAACGCTTACCACAGCTGGTTTTAAAAGGTTATTTACCCGATCAGGCATTAGGTCTGACATATGAATTAGATAGTGAATACGTTGAATTTGATCACAACGAAAAAGTGGATGGTCAACGCATTAACATCGAACCAGCAATCAGCATGCCTATGGGTACGGCCGCATTCTTTGCTACGCCAAGGTTAGCCTTAAACCATACCCAATACAGTTTGAAAAACGACGATAGCAATACCTACGATGATAGTGCGACAAGAACTTTACCGATTGCCAGCTTTGATACTGGCTTGTTTTTTGACCGTGAAATGACAGCGTGGGGTGATAATTACATCCAAACATTGGAACCTCGCGCATTTTATTTGTATGTACCTGAGCGGGATCAAACTGATATTCCCGACTTTGATACCAGTTTGACCACGTTCAACTCACTACGCCTATTTTCTCACAACCGTTTTATTGGTCGAGATAGAATTGGTGATGCCAATCAGTTAACTCTGGCTGTCACCAGTCGAATTATTGATGAAGAGTCAGGTAAAGAGAACTTGAGATTAACGGTTGGTCAGATTCGATATTTCACTGATCAGCGTGTCATGTTAGATGGCACAATTGCTGAACGAGATTCTACCTCAGATATGGTGGCAGAGGCTGTGGCCTACATTGGCGATGAGTGGTCATTTAATAGTGAATTTCAATGGGACCCAAGCGGCTTGAAGTCGAATATGTCATCAGTAGGATTGCGTTATAAAAATGATAGCGGTGGTATTTTCAATATTTCTCATCGTTACCGTCGTGATGACCCAACACCGAATAATGGTATTGAAGAGTCATTGGAACAAATTGATATTTCCACGCAGATTCCATTATCAGAACGTTGGAAATTCTTTGGTCGTTGGTATCATGCTATCGATCAAGGTGAAACGTTGGAAAAAATTGCTGGCTTACAATATGACAGTTGCTGCTGGGCAACACGCCTAGTTATGCGTGATTATGTGAACGATGTTTCCGATCAAGAGCGCAATACAGCGATTTACCTACAAATAGAATTAAAAGGCTTAGGTAGTTTCGGTCAAAAATCTGATAGCTTACTTGAACGCAGTATTCGTGGTTTCGAAGCGGAATGAACTCCTTGAGCCATTCGCAAGTCGATTCATTTCTGACTTATACGAAACCAATTAAAAAATAAATTTTGGAGTAATAGAGTTTAATGATTAAGTATCTGATTGTCGGTTTATTGCTGGCAACCAATGTTTGGGCTCAATCTCTGGATAGGATTGTTGCAGTTGTCAATGATGAAGTCATTCTTGAAAGTGACTTGCAGGATATGGAGCAAACGGTTCGTCAACAGATCCGTCAGCGTGATGCTGCAATGCCACCCAGTGATGTTCTACGTAAGCAAGTGCTTGAAAGATTAATCATGCAACGTCTGCAAATACAAGAAGCAGATAAAGTGGGGATTCGAGTAGGGGATGATGCTCTTAATGCTGCCCTCAAGCAGATCGCGGATAACAATCAACTGACATTGAGACAGTTCAGAGATGTGTTAGAAGAAGATGGTTATGACTTTAGCGTATTCAGAGAAACGATCCGCGATGAAATGATCATTTCAAGATTACGTAAGGCTCAGGTCGAAGACCGCGTTGTGGTTTCCGATCGTGAAGTCGATAATTTCCTTGCTACACAAAAAGTGCAAGAGGGTGGCCAAGTTCAGTATGAGCTGCAACATATTCTCATCAGTATGCCCGAAGCCGCTTCACCTGAAGAAGTTCAGTCAGCCCAGGAGAAGTTAGAGAAAGTTCAAGCATTATTGAACGAAGGCGGCGATTTTGCTCAAGTCGCTGCGGGATATTCTGATGGTCAAAATGCTTTGGAAGGCGGTGAGTTAGGCTGGCGTAAACAGGGTGAGCTTCCATCACTGTTTGCTGATGTGGTACCCACATTAAGTATCGGTGAAGTCAGCCAACCTTTGCGTAGTGGTAGTGGTTATCACTTGGTTAGAGTGAAAGACAAAAAAAGTGAAGATGTGCATCTTGTCAAACAAACATTAGCCAGTCATATCCTGATTAAAACCAACGAACTCACAACAGATGAAGAAGCCCAAAAACGGCTGGAAACACTGAGAGAACGTATTGTTAATGGTGAAGACTTTGCCGAGCTAGCCAGAGCGAATTCTGACGATACGGGCTCTGCCATTGATGGCGGAAGCTTAGGTTGGGTAAGTCCTGGCGTGATGGTTCCTGAATTTGAAGAAAAAATGAATGCCTTAGCCGTCGGGGAAATGAGCGATGTTTTTCAAAGTCGATTTGGTTGGCATTTAATCAAAGTGTTCGATCGTCGAGAAGAAAATATGGCGGAAGAATATCAACGTGGAAAAGCGCGAGAACAAATTCGCCAGCGTAAAATTGATGAAGAAATGGAAACATGGTTACGTTCAATGCGTGATGAAGCTTACGTCGAGTATCGTAATCCTTGAGTGTCATCAAACGTATAGCACTAACTCCAGGAGAACCTTCAGGTATTGGACCTGATCTTATTCTGTCATTAGCGCAGCAAAAACATGAAGCTCAGCTTATCGCTTTAGCGGATCCTGAACTGCTTAAACAAAGAGCAGAACTGCTTGGCTTGTCGATAAGTTTAATTGAAATCGAGCTATCCGAGCCTCGACAATTAGCCGAGGCTGGCGAGCTTTTTGTTTTACCGCATCGACTCAAAGCCCATGTGAAAGCTGGAGAATTGAATCACCTGAATAGCCGTTATGTCTTGGATACTTTGCAAACGGCATTGGATGGCTGCTTATCTAAACAATTTGATGCCATCGTCACGGCCCCTGTGCACAAAGGTATCATTAACGACTCTGGTGAGGTGTTTACTGGCCATACAGAGTTTTTTGCAGATGGGGCTGGCGTAAAAAAGTCGTCATGATGTTAGCGACGGATTCACTGAAAGTGGCTTTGGCTACTACGCACTTACCACTTCGAGACGTGGCGGATGCCATTACGTCTGACGAACTAAGTGAGGTGATTGCCATCATTCATCATGCCATGCAGCAGCACTTCGGTCTCGCTTTACCAAGGGTAGCGGTATGTGGATTAAACCCTCATGCTGGCGAAGATGGTCATCTTGGTCGCGAAGAAGTTGACATTATCCAGCCTGTTATTAATCGCTTTATTCAAGATGGCTATGCCGTATCGGGTGCCTGGCCAGCCGATACTATTTTTAATCAAGATAAATTACAAAACTATGATGTAGTCTTAGCGATGTATCACGATCAGGGCTTGCCTGTGTTAAAACATCACGGATTTGGTAAGGCCGTTAATGTCACATTGGGTTTACCATTCATCAGAACATCGGTAGATCACGGAACAGCTCTTGATTTAGCAGGCACAGGACGTGCGAATCCGAGTAGTTTGTATGCCGCTCTAAAAATGGCAATAGCCATGGCGAATACACAATGAGTAACTTATGAGCCAATCATCTTTTCCACGAGCAAGAAAACGCTTTGGACAAAACTTTCTACACGATGAAAGTATTATTAATTCAATATTAGAAGCAATCAGCCCTGAAGAAGGGCAACATCTGGTTGAAATCGGACCTGGACGTGGTGCGTTGACAGAGCCACTACTACAACGTTGCTCGAAACTAGATGTGATTGAGCTTGATCGGGACTTGGTGCCGCTATTGAGACGTCAGTTTAGTGACTATAAGCAATTACAGATTCACGAGGCGGATGCGTTGAGATATGACTACTCTCAATTAATCACTGAGCAAAAACCACTTAGAATCATTGGCAATTTACCTTACAACATCACCACACCTTTATTGTTTCATTTACTCAGCTTTGCAGACGCTATTAGTGATATGTGTTTTATGCTGCAGAAAGAGGTTGTTGAGCGCATCTGTGCGCAGCCTGGGACAAAGCAGTATGGTCGATTGAGCATCATGATTCAGTATCAATGTCATACAGACATGTTATTTGTGGTGCCACCAGAGGCGTTTGATCCAGTACCCAAAGTGGAATCTGCCATTATTTATCTGCAACCACGCAAACAACCTCTTGGTGGGGATGTCGATATACGTGTGTTAAGTCAGATTGTGACTCAAGCCTTCAGTCAACGCCGAAAAACCATAGCTAACACATTGAAAAAGTTGATTTCTCCAGAAATTTTTCTTGCTGCTGACATCGATCCAACACAACGCCCTGAAACCATTTCTGTCGATGCTTTTGTCAGATTGACACGCTGTTATCTGGCCGCATCAGCTGAATCTCAATAATCATGCCAGATTAGCCAAATCTAATTCAGCTGGATAAAGTATGAGTGTGATAGAGATAACATCTTGCTAACAACTGAAATTAACTGTCTTGACACGCTGATTTTGCTGTAGTTAGATACTCAGAACCAATGGGACTCAGAAGCATAACTTAACGTCGCTATTGGGACTTGGACGACATAAATAAATAATGATATGAGGAATTAAGCTGTGAATAAATCTGAACTCATCGATGCAGTTGCTGCAGCTGCTGACATTTCAAAAGCAAAAGCGGCCCAAGCTGTTGATGGCATGACATCTGCCGTAACTAAAGCACTAAGCAGTGGCGATCAAGTCACATTAGTTGGCTTTGGTACATTCTCTGTTCGTGAGCGTGCAGCACGTACTGGCCGTAACCCACGCACAGGTGAAGAAATCAAAATTGCCGCTGCAAAAATTCCTGCATTTAAAGCTGGCAAAGCATTAAAAGATGCTGTAAACTAGTTTTTTTCTTGGGGTGCTTAGCTCAGCTGGGAGAGCATCGCCCTTACAAGGCGAGGGTCGGGGGTTCGATCCCCTCAGCACCCACCAAGAATATACGGAGCGGTAGTTCAGTTGGTTAGAATACCGGCCTGTCACGCCGGGGGTCGCGGGTTCGAGTCCCGTCCGCTCCGCCAAAAAAGAGGAAAGGCGCATCATATGCGCCTTTTTTTTGCCTATTGTATTAGAATAGCCGTTTTTAACAACATTTCGGGAAGGTTCTCTTCATATGTTGCATTTCATACGTAATCACGCCCAGGGATGGATTGCCTGGTTCATCGTTGGTTTAATCAGTATTCCATTCGCTCTGTGGGGCATCAATTCATATTTATCTGGTGCTTCGGCAGTGGTTGTGGCCGAAGTTAATGGTTCTCCCATCACTCAAACAGAATTACAGTCGTCACTTCAGCAATACCGTGACCGCATGAGAAGTATGATGGGCGATCAGTTCGATCCGGCTATGTTCGACAGTGCTACTGTAAAAAAAGATGTTTTAGATGGTCTTATTGAACAACGATTATTGCGTGACGCGAATATCACCTTAAAACAGCATATTAGTGATGCTGCTGTCTCTCAGTTCATTCGTTCTACCCCAGCCTTTCAACGTGATGGGCAATTTGACTCAGACTATTATGGGATGGTTCTGGCAAGAGTCGGTTACACACCCACTCAATACGAAGCCCAATTGAGAGCTGATCTACTATCACAAGAATTGACAACAAATATTCAAAGCTCATCAATTGCCAGTGTGAAATTACTGAATGAAGCATTGAGATTAGAAAGACAGCAACGTGAGATTGCTTACGGTATTGTGCCCATCCAACAATTTGTTGAAGAAGTGAATGTGGATGATGCAGAAATTCGACAATATTATGACGATAATCTAGCCGCATACACAGCGCCTGAACAAGTCAAACTCAACTATATTGAATTATCTGTTGATGAGTTAGCAAAAGATATTCAAATCAATGAAGATGATTTGAAAAAATTCTATGCAGATAATCAAAATCAGTTTGTTGGCCCTGAGCAACGCCGTGCAAGTCATATCTTAGTTGAAGGTGATGACGAGAGCGCATTAGAAAAAATTAAAGCTATCCAAACCCGTATCAATGAGGGGGAAGACTTTGCTGAATTAGCTAAAGATGCCTCGCAAGATACCGGATCGGCCAGTAATGGTGGCGATCTTGGATTCTTTGGCAGAGATGTTATGGACCCGGCGTTTGAAGAAGCGGCATTTGCATTAGAAAACGTTGGCGATGTCAGTGAGCCCATTAAGACTGAGTTTGGTTATCATTTAATTAAACTTACTGGGATTCAAAAACCTGAAGGTAAAAGCTTTGCTCAGGCGCGGGACGAGGTTGAAAATTTATATCGCCGTCAGCAAGCTGAATCTGTTTTTTATGATGAAGCAGAACAGTTAGCCAATCTAAGTTTCGAAAATCCGGATAGCCTTGATGTGACAGCAGAAGCTCTGGGTCTTGAAATTAAAACTACGCCAAGTTTTACCCGTACAGGCACTGAAGAGGGTATTACCAGTAATAAGAAGGTAATTGATGCGGCATTCAGTGAAGATGTATTGAAAAATGATCTGAATAGTGCAGTGATTGAATTGTCAGATAATGATTTGCTGGTCATTCATAAGAACAAGCATATTCCGGAGACGGTTTTACCTTTTGAGTCTGTGTCTCCTGCTATCAAACAGCAGTTGATTTTTGATAAAGCCAGAAAACTAGCCCAGGATGAGGGTGAGTCAATCTTGGAAAAAGTGAAATCTGGTGAAGCTCCAGACTCTTTACTGACAAATTGGCAAGCGCCTGAGTTTTATGGACGCGATGCTGAACAAGTGAGTGGTCAGATTCTTCAGAGAGCATTTACCATGGCTAAACCATTATCATCAGCTAACTATGAAGGATTTTCTGCTGATAATGGTAATTATGTGGTTATTAAATTAACTTCAGTCAGAAACGGTAATATTGATGATGTGAATGAAGAGCAGAGAAAAGCACTTCAACAACAGCTTACAGGTATTTATGCGGCCGCTGAAGTTGAAGCTTTCATCGCTCAATTACGTCATGATGCTGAAATAGATATTCATCAAGATGCATTAAAATAAACAATCTTCATGAGCAGAAAAAAGGCGCGCCATGCGCCTTTTTTTATGTCAGTCGATCAACAATTGCACTGCCTACGCTATCGCTCCATACATTGATTGATGTCCTGAATCTGTCGAGAAACCAATCTACTGAAAGCAGCAATGCAATACCATCTAGTGGTAAGCCCACAGCGCTTAAAACAATCACCATCGTCACTAGACCTGCCTCTGGAATGCCAGCGGCACCAATAGCAGCTAAGGTAGCCGTAATAAAAACAATAGCTTGTTGGGTCAAGCTAAGGTCAATGCCATAAGCCTGGGCAATAAACATAACAGCCGCCGCTTCATAAAGTGCAGTACCGTCCATATTAATTGTTGCCCCTAGTGGCAGAACAAACTTACTGGTTTTATGGCTAATACCATTCTCTCTGACGCATTCCATCGACAATGGTAGGGTTGCAGAAGAACTCGCTGTACCAAATGCCGTTACCAAGGCTCGGCCCATTCCAAGCAGATAGCTTATGCCACGGCGTGTCATTAATAGCAGAATGATAAATAACAATATGCCGTGTGCAAGAAGTCCCGTCAGTACAGTCACTACATGCCAGCCAACCGCTTTCATTTCACTTAAAAAATGTTCACCACCTCCAGCATTACCCAGCCTAGCAGCAATTAAAGCAAATATGCCTAGTGGAGCGAGATGCATTACCCAGATAACGAGTTTCATCATGGCTTCATTGATGCCATCAAACAGCTGAAAGACCGGTCTGCCTGTTTCACCTAACGTACTTAAGGCCATTGAAAACAAAATGGCAAAGACAATCAAAGGAAGGAGTTGTGTTTCTGCTGCTGAAGCAATCAGATTAGGTGAGACCAAGGATAAGATGATATCACTGGCACCGGTGTCCTGTTTCTCCAGAATATATTCAGGCACCTCTGACTGACTCCATTGCATACCTGCACCTGGTTGAATCCAATTCACAACGACCAGACCGATAAAAACGGCGACAGCGGTTGATAAGCTGTAATAAAGTAAGGTCAGTCCACCCAGCCTGCCTAGCTTTTTCAGATTCCCTAATGACCCGATACCACTGACAATGGATGCAATAACCAATGGAATGATGGTCATTTTCAATGCATTGAGAAACAGTGTTCCAAGCCAACTTATCTGTGTGGCTGTGTCAGGTTTATACCACCCTAAGAAAACACCACTCACTGCGCCAAGGACAATGAAGGCCAATAAAATCATGGCATGTTTATGAGACATATGGCCTCCAAATAGGGATCAAAAAAAGGGCATTAATGAATGCCCTTATGAGTTCTAGCAATACAATGGAATTACTTATCACCAATACCGACAATATTGTAGCCAGCGTCAACATAGGTAATTTCCCCCGTCACACCTGAAGCTAAATCAGAGCAGAGAAAAGCAGCTACATTACCGACTTCTTCAATCGTTACATTTCTTCTAAGTGGTGAGTTTCTCTCACCGTAGGCGAGCATTTTTCCAAAATCACCAATACCAGCAGCAGCCAGTGTTTTGATTGGGCCAGCGGACACTGCATTGACACGGATACCTTGTTCACCCATTGAGTATGCCATGTAACGAACAGTGGCTTCTAAAGCCGCTTTAGCTACGCCCATGACATTGTAGTTATCAATGGCTTTTTCTGCACCCAGATAGCTTAATGTTAATAATGAGCCATTGCGACCTGCCATCATGTCTTTGCCTGCTTTAGCTAATGCAGCAAAACTATAGGCACTAATATCGTTCGCCATAGCGAAACCTTCACGTGTAACGCTATCAACGAACCCACCCTGTAGCTGCTCACGTGGGGCAAAGGCAACAGAATGAACAATCGTATCTAGGCCATCCCAATGCTCAGATAACGACTTGAATACACCATTAATTTCATCATCACTGCTCACATCACAAGGAAAGACCAGTGCAGGATCGGCGCCACACTCTTCAGCGATTTTTTCAACGCGTGATTTTAATTTCTCATTTTGATAAGTGAAAGCCAATTCAGCACCTTCTCGTGCCATAGCATGAGCAATACCAGATGCAATAGAGCGGGGGCTGGCTACGCCCACGATTAACGCACGTTTGCCTTGCAGAAAACCCATGTGTCTCTCCTAAACTACATATAAAGCGGGATAACTTACCTGATTTTGGGGATGACGGAAAGGGCAAGCATGCAGTAATCTTCTACTGGTATGATGCAGACACTATCTAATGTTCCGCAATGAGGTTGTATGAGATTGATATATTGCTTGCTCGCTATCGTGCTGTTTTTCACAACAGCCTGTGATAAGGGGGCGATAAATTCACCTTATCCTGAAGCGTCCAGCGATGAAGAGATCCTATACGCTGCTTTTTCTCTACGACCCAAACACTTGGATCCTGCCAGATCCTACAGCGCAAACGAGGTCATCATTACTGGCCAGGTTTACGAACCGCCATATCAATACCACTACCTGAAAAGACCTTATCAACTAGAGCCCCTGGCAGCTGAATCAATGCCTGATGTAGTCTACCTGGACAAGGATAATCATCCTGTTAAGGAGACTGATGATGATATTGCATACTCAATTTATACGATTCCCATCAAACAGAATATTTATTACCAGCCACACCCTGCATTTGCCAGAGATGAAAACGGTGTCTGGCTGTACCATAACTTAACCGATGAAGAACTCTCTGATATAGAAGATTTAGCAGATTTTGAGCAAACAGATACCCGTAAACTGGTGGCAGATGATTTTGTATATCAGATAAAGAGATTGGCTCATCCCGAAATTCACTCACCGATACTTGGTGTGATGTCAGAGCATATTGTTGGACTAAAAGACTATGCTCAGAAGTTAAGAGATCTTCGTAAAAAAGGCGACGTAGTCGATCTTCGTCAGCATGACATCAGTGGCGTCAACATCGTTGATAACTACCATTATCAAATCAAGGTCTATGGCAAATATCCACAACTCGATTATTGGTTAGCCATGCCTTTTTTTGCCCCAATCCCTTGGGAAGCAGAACAGTTTTACTCACAACCAGGCTTGATAAATAAGAACATAACCCTTGATTGGTACCCAGTCGGAACGGGTCCTTTTTATATGACTGAAAATGATCCAAACCGACGCATGGTACTGACTAAAAACCCTCATTTTCATGGCGAGCGTTATCCAACAGAAGGGGAGGAAACGGATCGGCAAAATGGTCTGCTGAACGATGCAGGAAAATCGCTGCCTTTAACAGACAAAATTGTGTTTACCCTTGAAAAAGAAAGTACCTCTTATTGGGGGAAATTTATGCAAGGCTATTACGATGTAAGTGGCATTAGTTCAGACAGTTTCGAGCAAGCCGTGAATGTGTCAGCATCAGGTGAGTTTGGTTTAAGTGATGTCATGAAAGAGAAAGGAATAAAGCTTGAAACAGCCATTGCGGCGACAAGTTTCTATACTGGATTTAATATGCTGGACCCCGTTGTCGGTGGCTACACAGAGCGAGCAAGGAAACTTCGGCAAGCTATTTCAATCGCTATTGATCAAGAGGAATATATTTCTATCTTTGCGAATGGGCGAGGCATCCCCGCCCAAGGGCCCATTCCTCCCGGTATTTTTGGTTACAGTGAGGGAAAATCAGGTATTAACACACACATATACAAATGGGAGAAGGGACAAGCTGTTCGTAAATCGCTTGACGCTGCTAAGCAACTTTTAGCAGAAGCGGGTTACCCCAATGGCAGGAACGAGAAAACTGGCGAGCCGCTCGTTATTTACCTGGATACCACGGCGAGTGGGCCTGATAGTAAAGCCGATTTAGATTGGATACGTAAGCAATTCAAAAAACTCAAAATACAACTCGTCATCAGAAGCAGTGACTACAATCGTTTTCAAGATAAAATTCGTCGTGGACGAACCCAGTTATTCCAATGGGGCTGGAACGCAGATTATCCTGATCCGGAGAATTTCTTATTTTTACTTTATGGACCCAATGGCCGAGCAGAATTTGGTGGTGAAAATACCGCCAATTATCACAACAAAGAGTTTGATATGCTTTTTGAGCAGATGCGAACGATGTCGAACAGTCCCGAGCGCCGATCTATCATAAACCGTATGGTTGAGATTGCTAGAAAAGACGCGCCATGGATCTGGGGCTTTCATCCAAAACAGTTTTCGCTTTATCATCAATGGAATCATAATGTTAAGCCTAACTTAATGGCGAATAACACATTGAAATATCGCCGTATTGATGCGTCATTACGTGAAAAACTTCAGTCTGAGTGGAATCAGCCGATACTCTGGCCATTAGGCGTCGTACTTATTGTCATTATGCTGATGGTTCTGCCTGCGTTTTTAATTTACAGAGCTAAGAAGCATAAAAAGCATCGTTTTCCTTCGTCATAGAGGAGATTTTTACTATGCGATTAGGTAGAATGCACTGCCAGTGCTACGGCATTTCATTGATGAGTTTCTAGTCTTAGGGAGTAATTGAGTGGATTTAGCTACACTGCTAGGTTTTATTGCGGCTTGGAGTCTGATTATTGCAACGATTGCTCTTGGTGCAGCAGCCGGTGTATTCATCAACATGCCTTCATTAGCGATTGTCATAGGCGGCACCTTTGCGGTGGTATTGATGCGCTTCACTCTAGGACAATTTCTTGGCTCGTTTAAGACAGCAATGAAAGCGTTCTTATACAAATCAGAGTCACCTCAAGAAATCATTCAATCTGTTGTTGAACTAGCCACCATTGCAAGAAAAGAGGGCTTACTTGCTCTGGAAAGACAGGAGGTGGCTAATCCCGTTTTGGCAAAAGGTATACGCATGCTGGTTGATGGACATGAACCAGCGGTAGTCAAAAAGCACTGGTTACGGAAATGAATGAAACCGTTAACCGTCACTCTATAGGCCAGCAAATCTTCAAAACGATGGGGGATGCTGGTCCAGCTATGGGAATGATTGGTACATTAGTCGGTTTGGTACAAATGTTGTCAAATATGTCCGATCCGAAATCCATTGGCCCTGCCATGGCTGTGGCATTATTAACCACACTCTATGGTGCAATGTTAGCCAATATGTTCGCTCTGCCTGTGTCTGATAAGCTCGCTTTACGTAGCAGTGAAGAGTTGATGAATAAGAGTATTATCATTGAGAGTGTAATGGGGATTCAGGAAGGTCAAAACCCGAAAGTATTAGGTGAGCTGTTACAAAACTTCTTACCAGCGTCTAAGCGTGATACTGACGAACCAGCTGCCTAGTTGGTCTCGGTTACATAGAAATGAGTGAAGATAGCCCAAGACCTAAAAAGCAAGACGAAGGCTTACCCGCCTACATGGGCACATTCGCAGACTTAATGTCATTGCTGATGTGCTTTTTTGTTTTGTTATTATCCTTTGCTGAAATGGATGCCTTGAAATACAAGATGGTGGTGAAATCTCTTGATAATGCTTTTGGCGTTCAGCGAGAAGTCATCGCTGATGCTGTGCCCGTTGGTACCAGTATTATTGCTCAAGAGTATAGTCCAGGTGAGCCTAAACCGACGCCGCTTAAGGTAGTGAGACAAGAAACCATCGATGATACCCGTGAAAAAATCAAGGTAACAATGGATGAAGAAGAGGTCGCTCGACAACAGGCCCAGGAAATAGCGGAAGAAACCCAGAAATTTCGTGAAGCATTAGATGAAGAAATTAAAGAAGGTCTAATTGAAGTAGAAAGTCAGTTCAGTCGTATTGTGATCCGAATTCGAGAAAATGGTTCGTTTCCATCTGGTGACGCGAGATTGAACCCTGGCTTTAAACCTATTCTTAGAAAAATACACGACGTTTTAGTGAGTACGGGAGGTCAAATTGCTGTCGCTGGCCACACAGATGATGTACCGATTAATACGCCAAGATATCGATCAAATTGGGAACTATCTACCTCAAGAGCCACCTCTGTAGTACATGAATTGTTAGAACCTGGGGATATGAAACCAGAACGTTTTGTTTTAGAAGGGTATGCGGATACCAAACCATTGGTGCCTAATAATTCACCTGAGAACCGTGCGATTAACAGACGTGTTGAGATTATTGTGCTGAAATCGCCGGTTGAAGAAAGTTTAACCCGATCAATTGACGAACTGATCAACGAGCATGATGCTGTTGATGGTTCAGTGTCTACTATTATCGAACGATGAGGAAGAAGAATGAGAAAAATGCATATTTGGGTGTCGACACTCAGTATACTCCTGGCAAGCTCGGTAGCTTCTGCAACACAATGGCAGATAAACAACAACGAGTCTCAAGTGAATTTTATTTCAACAAAAAAGGTGAACATTGCTGAGGTTCATCAGTTTGACAAAATTGCTGGTAACTTAGCTGAAACAGGTGAGTTTTCTCTTGCCATTGATTTGGCATCGGTAAATACAGGCATAGAAATTCGCGACAGTCGCATGAAGGAGTTTCTTTTCAATGTCGCTGACTTTCCTAAAGCGACGATTACAGCTCAGCTGTCACCAGAACAAATAGCACAGATTACCGTTGGGCAGACAAAACCATTATCTATTGATGGTTTTTTTGAACTGCATGGGCAAAAACAAGAAATGACATTTGATGTGCTTGTGACCAAAGTAACCGAAAATGAGTTGCTAGTGGTCTCTTCTCATCCTGTTATTTTGAGTGTTGATGATTATAAGTTGGCACAGGGTGTAGAAAAATTACGTGAGCTGGCTGGATTACCAAACATAAGCCATGCTGTGCCGGTAAGTTTTTATTTAACGTTAAACGCGACGAACTAAGAGGTATTCCTCGCAATGCAAAAATTTTCAGTTGAGACTGGCATCGTTATTCCATTGGATCGCCCCAATGTCGATACCGATGCCATTATCCCCAAACAGTTTTTGAAGTCTATCAAGCGCACTGGCTTTGGTCCGAACTTGTTTGATGAGTGGCGTTATCTTGACCATGGTGAACCAGGACAAGATAACAGTGGACGGCCTTTAAACCCTGATTTTGAGCTTAACCAACCACGCTATAAAAACGGGACTATCCTGCTAGCGCGTGAGAACTTTGGTTGTGGTTCAAGTCGTGAACATGCTGTCTGGGCACTGGATGATTTTGGCATTCGCGTTATTATTGCCCCCAGTTTTGCAGATATCTTTTTCAGCAACACTAGTAAAAATGGTATTTTGGCTATCACTCTGGAAGAGTCGCTAATTGACAAACTGTTTGAGCAAGTAGAGGCGATGCATGGCTACCAACTGAAAGTCGATTTACCAGAACAAAAAATCACGTTACCTGATGGTGAGTCGATTGACTTTGAGGTTGATGCATTCAAAAAGCACTGTCTAATCGAAGGGCTTGATGATATTGGTCTCACCTTACAGCATCAAGATGATATCAAGGCTTATGAAGAAAAGCGCAAGCAAGAAGCGCCCTGGTTATTCTCGTAAGATAAATCTCTAATTCAGTAAATTATTTAAAGATATAAAAAATGACAAAAAAGATTGTAGTTTTGCCTGGTGATGGTATTGGTCCTGAAATCGTAGCTGAAGCAGTCAAAATTTTAGAAGCATTTCGTCAAGAGGGGCTAGATGTCTCTTTGGAATATGGCCTCATTGGTGGAGCAGCATATGATGAAACTGGTACACCGTTACCTGATGAAACGCTGCAGATGTCAAAGCAGGCCGATGCAATTTTATTAGGTGCTGTCGGGGGCTACAAATGGGAGTCACTTGATATCAGTGTAAGACCAGAAAAAGGCTTATTAGGTATCCGCTCCGAATTGAATTTATTTGCCAATTTACGTCCGGCAATTTTATATCCGCAGTTGGCAGAAGCTTCTACACTAAAAGCTGATGTGGTGGCTGGTCTGGATTTGATGATTGTGCGTGAATTGACGGGTGGCATTTATTTCGGTCAACCACGTGGTATCAGAACGTTGGAGAATGGCGAAAAGCAGGGTTTCAATACACTTGTCTATCGTGAGACTGAGATTAACCGAATCGGCAAGGTCGCTTTTGATATTGCGAGCAAAAGACAAGGTCGAGTTTGTTCTGTAGATAAAGCAAATGTGCTGGAAAGCACAGAATTGTGGCGTGAAACTATGACAACATTGTCTGAATCTTATCCAGACATTGAGTTGAGTCATATGTATGTAGACAACGCAGCCATGCAATTAGTACGAGCACCCAAACAGTTTGATGTGATGGTGACGACTAATATGTTTGGTGACATTTTGTCTGATTGTGCATCAATGTTGACTGGCTCGATTGGCATGCTGCCTTCCGCCTCGCTTGATGAAAACAGCAAGGGTATGTATGAACCGATTCATGGTTCTGCCCCCGATATTGCTGGACAGAATATTGCCAACCCACTGGCGACAATTTTGTCAGCTGCTATGATGTTACGTTACACACTCGATGAAGCTGCAATGGCTGATCGAATTGAAAAAGCTGTGAGTAAAGTACTGGATGATGGACTTCGTACTGCGGATATCTATTCTGCAGGGATGACAAAAGTGTCCACCTCTGAAATGGGTGATGCGGTACTAGCAGCGTTATAAATTAAAACAAAAGGTGTATTGTGAATAAAAAAGTAGATGTTGCAGTAGTAGGTGCTACAGGGGCTGTAGGAGAAGCCATGTTAGAAATTTTGCACCAACGTCAGTTTCCAGTAGGTAAAGTATATGCACTGGCAAGCGAACGAAGTGCAGGTTCTACAGTAAGCTTTGGTAACAAATCCATTATTGTCGAAGATCTGGCTGAGTTTGATTTTTCTAAAGTACAAGTTGGCTTGTTCTCTCCAGGTGCGAGTGTCTCTGCTGAGTATGCCCCTAAAGCCGCTGCGGCTGGCTGTGTAGTCATCGATAACACATCACAGTTTCGTTACGATGATGATATTCCGCTTGTCGTGCCAGAAGTAAACCCGGAAGCCGTTGCTGATTACAAAAATCGTGGCATCATTGCCAATCCGAACTGTTCAACCATCCAAATGATGGTCGCATTAAAGCCTATCTATGATGCCGTCGGTATTACACGCATTAATGTCTGTACATATCAAGCCGTTTCTGGCTCTGGCAAACCAGCGATGGATGAACTGGCGAAACAGACTGCAGATTTATTGAATGGTCGCCCTGTTAAGGCAGAGGTTTATCCTAAACAGATCGCTTTTAATGTTCTGCCTCAGATTGATGTATTCATGGACAATGGCTACACCAAAGAAGAAATGAAAATGGTCTGGGAAACACGCAAAATTATGGGCGATGAGTCTATCCAGGTTAACCCAACCGCTGTTCGTGTTCCTGTTTTCTTCGGCCACTCAGAAGCCATTCATATTGAAACGCGTGACAAGATCACTGCTGAACAATGTAAAGCACTTTATGAAAAAGCAAACGGTATTGTCCTGCTTGATGAACGTAAAGATGGTGGTTATCCAACAGCAGTGACAGAGTCTTCAGGTCAGGATCCTGTATTTGTCGGACGTATTCGTGAAGACATTTCCCATGATAAAGGACTGGATTTATGGGTTGTTGCTGATAACGTACGTAAAGGTGCGGCACTTAACAGTGTTCAAATTGCAGAAGTGTTAGTAGAAAAGTACCTTTAAAATAAGCTAGATAAGGAAGTTAAGGGGATGAAAATGAAGAAACAGCTTTTTGCCAGTATCGCTGTCGCATCAACGATAGGCTTTTTCACCCCTTAACGAGTTATGCGTTTGGTTTGGGCGAAATTAAAGTCATGTCAGCACTTAATGAGCCCTTCAAAGCAACGATTGATATCAACTCACTCTCTACAGAAGAAAAAGAGAGTTTTGAAATCAGAATCGCCTCAAATGACGAGTTTGAAAAAGCAGGATTAGACCGAAGTTATATCCTGAGCCAGTTAAAGTTTGATGTTGTTGAGCAATCAGGAAAGCCTCGCGTTTTAATCACTTCGCAACTACCTGTAAAAGAACCTTTCTTGGACTTTTTGCTAACAGCCTCTGCTGGAGGTGGAAAACTCATCAGAGAGTACACGGTACTTCTTGATCCACCTGAAGTGTTGATGTCATCTCAACGCACTACTCAACAAGCTGCATCTACACCTTCTGTGAATAAGGCTGACACATCTACAGAAGTGAATAATGTTAATACTGTTTGGGCTAATGGTGGTACATATGGTCCTGTTGCCAAAGCCGATACCTTATGGAATATCGCTCTAAACACTCGTCCTGATGAGTCTGTCTCCGTTCAACAGATGATGTTGGCGCTGGTGAATGCTAATCCAGAAGCGTTTGTTGATAACAATATAAATGGACTTAAAGCAGGTTATACGCTGTCTATTCCTGACAAATCTGCGATATTAGCCAAATCACAGGCACAGGCATATCAAGCCTTCAAAGCACAGAATGAAGCATGGCGCCAGCGAAATACTGTTACGAACAAACCCGCGCCAACACCAGCGGTGATTCAACCATCCACTGATGAATCTGAGCCAGCGGCTGAGGATACAATAGACGCCAACACTATCGATAACACGAATGCAGATAATAGTGAAAGTAGTGAACAAATCGAAGACGATGCTGCTGAACAAGCGCGTCTGAAGCTCGTTGCACCTGAACAAAGTAAAACGACGGAAGATGATGCGTCACCGAACCTGGCTGGCAACGAAAAAATTAATGCATTGACTGAACAGTTGACGCTTGCTCAGGAAACGATAGAGGCACAAGCGCAGGAAAACATAGACTTCAAAGCGCGTATGGATGCCATGGAAGAGCAGTTGGAGACCATGCGTAGACTCATTTCTCTTAAAGATGCTGATCTCGCTAGATTACAGGATATGCTGGAAGAGAATGAACAGAACAACGCTGCCGGGGACAATACCGAAGCTGAGCCTGATTTAGAGCCGTTAGCTGCTCCTGATGACACTGCTGCTGACGCTAATACTGATACAAAGAACAATGAAACAGCCGATGCTCCGCTTAGTACAGAACAAGCTCAAGCTGAATTGAGTGAAGAATCCAGTGAGGAGCTGGTACCCGCTAATTTAGTCGATAATATCAAACGGTTTTTAGCTGAGTATAAATTGCAGGTTGGTGGCGCATTACTTGTTTTCCTTCTCTTGTTGCTATTACTGGCTAGAAGAAAAAACAAGGAAGACGAATCGTTTACAGAAGAGACCATACCTGTTGGGGGAATGCCCGTTACTGATGATACACAAACATCGCTCTCTGATTACGCTAATGAGGCGTCAGTTGAAGAGCCAGTGACGGAGCATGAGCCTAAAGATGAAACGCTAAATCAGGAATCCTTACCACAGAAAAGTGTGATGGAGCTCGTTGAACAAGCTGATATGTTTGTTGGTTATGCGGATTATGCTCAAGCAAAAATTGCGCTCGATCAAGCAAAAGCCAGAGAGCCTGATAATACTTTAGTGGCATACAAATTATTGTTTGTGTTGTACAAACAAAAACAAGTTGACGACTTTATTGCTCTTGCTGAAAACACAGACTTTGATGAAGAAAGTATTGAATGGGATGAAATAAAACAATGGGGAGCACAACTGGCCCCAGAGCATCCTTTATTTCAGGCTGAAGAGACAGCGGATACGGAATTTGTCTCAGACGAGTCAACAGAACCAGAAAAGACTATTGATGATGTTGCAACAGATGAGCAACTAGATTTTAAACGTCAAGACGAAGTGGATAATGTGTCTATCGATGTGGATCTATCAGAAGAAGACAGTGATGACACACCATTAGAGTTTTCAACGGTCAATATGGCTTCTGATATAGATGAGCAAAACGACATCAACGCTGAAGACACTCAGCTTGAAGACACGTTGACTGAAGAAATTGATAATGAGTCAGAAGATCATATTGAGGATGATTTGCTCTCGTTTGATACTGGTACAACATTTGGTACACATCAAGAAGAAGATGATAATAATGAAGAAGAGAACATAGTCGAGCATGATTCGCTTCTTCCGTTTGAGCCTGGTGCATCATCTTCATTGGATCCAGAGCGTGTTGATATCGCACCATTTGACAGTGATCTTAATGATGAGGCTGATATCGAATTTGATATTGGCGATATTGATGAAATTGATGAGGCAGAAACCAAATTGGATCTGGCTTCAGCTTACATCGATATGGACGATCCTGAAGGCGCGACCAGTATTCTCAAGGAAGTCATTGCCGAAGGAAATGACGAACAGAAAGTGCGTGCCCAGACTATTCTCGACTCATTATCAGACTAAAAGAGAGAGGAATTAGTGAGAATAGCACTCGGCATAGAGTATGCCGGCACGTATTTTTGTGGTTGGCAAATTCAGTCCCATTCCAGAACCGTACAAGGTGAACTGCAAAAGGCGGTTTCTGTTGTAGCTAACCATCCGGTTGAAGTGTATGCCGCTGGACGCACCGACACAGGTGTCCATGGCCTAAATCAAGTGGTGCACTTTGATACAGACTCAATCAGAGAAAAGCGAGGCTGGCTTTTAGGTATCAATGCAAACTTACCTAAAGATGTGAATGTCACTTGGGTAGAGTTTGTAGATGATGATTTCCATGCCAGATTTTCCGCTATCAAACGAAGCTACCGGTATCTGATCTTAAACCGTCTGAGCCGGTCATCAATTCATCAGCATAGAATGTGGTGGCACTATCCGCCATTAGATATTGAAAGGATGCAGGCCGCTGCGGATCAATTAGTTGGACAACATGATTTCTCAGCATTTAGAGCGAGTGAGTGCCAGGCAAAAAGCCCAATCAAGACCTTAGATAAAATTAGCATCAGTCAGCAACAAGACTGTATTGCGATTGATGTCGAAGCACTATCATTTCTACATCACATGGTAAGAAACCTTGTTGGTGTCATGACAGCTATTGGCGATGGTAGTAAACCTGTTGAATGGGCTGGTGAGGTCTTGCGCAGTACCGATAGAAGTCAAGGTGGCATAACTGCGCCAGCAGAGGGGTTATATCTGGTGGATGTTCGTTATCCAGAGCAATATTCAATCCCGGCAGTGTCAGCTTTTCCGGTGCTCTGGTAAAGTAACAGCTCTATTTAAGAGTAACCATAGAAACAGATGAGAACCCGAGTAAAAATATGCGGCATAACTCGTCAGCAAGATGCTGATTTTGCAGCGGAATCTGGAGCTGATGCGATTGGCTTAGTATTTTATCCTCCAAGCCCAAGAGCCATATCTTTTGCGCAGGCAAACACGATTACAGCTAATTTGGCGCCATTTGTTTCAAAAGTGGCACTCTTTGTTGACCCTGATAAAGACCTGGTTTCACGCTGTCTTGACGAGTTATCGGTTGATATACTTCAGTTCCATGGTGATGAAAGCCCTGATTTTTGTCACCAATTTGAGATGCCATATCTCAAAGCGGTAAGAATGCGAGATGGTGTAAATCTTCAAGAAGTAGCTGACGACTATTCAACAGCTTCGGCGTTACTTCTTGATACCTATCAACCAGGCTTACCTGGTGGAACAGGCAAAACATTTGACTGGTCTCAGATCAGTCGTATTGATAAACCCATTATTTTAGCGGGTGGTCTACATGCATCTAATGTGTTGCAGGCTATCCATCAAGTGCAGCCCTATGCAGTCGACGTCAGTGGTGGCGTTGAAAGTGATAAGGGGATAAAAAGTCATGAAAAGATCAGCACTTTTATGAGAGAGGTGGCAAATGCTTAAAGAGCATATTCACGATTATTACAAAACATTCCCTGATGAGCGTGGACATTTCGGACCTTATGGAGGTCGGTTTGTTGGTGAGACGCTTATGGGTGCGATATATGAGCTTCAACAAGCTTATGAGCAATATCGTAACGATCCCAATTTTCTGGCAGAAATGGACAAAGACCTGAGCACCTTTGTAGGGCGTCCATCACCTCTCTATCTCGCCGAGAATTGGACACAGAAGTTAGGCGGCGCTCAAATTTATTTGAAACGTGAAGATCTCAATCATACTGGCGCGCACAAAGTTAACAATACTATCGGTCAGGCCTTATTAGCCAAGCGTATGGGTAAGAACCGCATCATCGCTGAAACAGGCGCTGGTCAACACGGTGTGGCGACAGCAACGGTCGCTGCCAGAATGGGCTTGGAATGTATTGTTTACATGGGCGTAGAAGATGTTGAACGTCAGGCTCAGAATGTATACAGAATGAAACTGCTCGGTGCACAAGTGGTGCCGGTGGAATCAGGCTCACGCACATTAAAAGATGCGCTTAATGAAGCGCTACGTGATTGGGTAACCAATGTTGATGATACGTTTTACATCATAGGTACTGTTGCCGGTCCCCATCCTTATCCTGCTATGGTAAGAGATTTTCAATCTATTATTGGACGTGAAGCCAAGCAGCAAATGCTGGATATCAATGGCAAACTACCAGATGCATTGGTTGCTTGTATTGGTGGCGGTTCTAATGCGATTGGTCTGTTTCATCCATTCATCGAAGATGAGTCTGTTGAAATGCATGGTGTGGAAGGCGCTGGACATGGGATTGAAACAGGTCAGCATTCAGCACCACTTTCTGCGGGAAGACCAGGTGTTTTACATGGAAACCGTACTTATCTGATGCAAGATGACAATGGTGAAATCGTAGAAACGCATTCAATTTCAGCTGGACTGGACTATCCAGGTGTGGGCCCTGAGCATGCTTGGTTGAAAGATATTGGTCGAGCAAATTATGTGTCGGTAACTGATGAAGAGGCGTTAACTGCTTTCCATGAGCTTACACGCACCGAAGGTATTATTCCTGCACTTGAGTCAAGCCATGCGTTGGCCTATGTGAAAAAATTGGCACCGACCATGTCTCCAGAGCAAACAATAGTAGTTAACCTGTCAGGGCGTGGTGACAAAGATATGCATACCGTTGCCGCCATGGCTGGATTAAAATTCTAAGGAAGTCATAATGAGTCGTATAAGTCAGTGCTTTGAGAAACTGAAGACAGATGGTCAAACAGCACTTATTCCCTATATTACTGCCGGCGATCCTGAACCTTGGGTAACCGTGCCATTGCTCCATGCGCTGGTCGATGCAGGTGCCGATATTATTGAACTTGGTATCCCTTTTTCTGACCCGATGAGTGATGGTCCTGTCATCCAAAAAGCATGTGAAAGAGCGCTTAAGAACGATGTCAGCATCAAATCTGTGCTGACAATGGTGAAAAAGTTTCGTGAGAAAAACACAGAAACACCCATCGTCTTAATGGGCTATGCGAATCCTATTGAAGCTGTGGGATATGCAGAGTTTGCTAAACTTGCTCAAGAAGCAGGTGTTGATGGGGTATTAACTGTTGACGTACCTCCCGAAGAATCAGTTGAGTTTCGTGAGATCATGGATCAGCATGATATTGATACCATCTACTTGGTGGCACCAACGACATCGGCAGAACGTATGTCAATGATTGCTTCTTTTGCGCGTGGATTCATTTATTATGTTTCCATTAAAGGGGTGACCGGCTCGGCTTCGCTAGACGTGACAGAAGTCAATGATAAACTCAGTATGCTGCGTGAAAGAACGGATTTACCGCTAGGTGTTGGTTTTGGTATCCGTGATGGTAAGTCTGCAGCAGCAGTTGCCGAGATTGCCGATGCGGTGGTAGTAGGTAGTACTCTGGTTAAGTGCATCGAAGAACATGCACAACGACTTGAAGAGCTGCCAGTTGCAGTTGCAGGTCTGTTAGCTGAAATGCGCCATGCCATCAATGCGCGTGATTTAGCAAAAGCATAAAAATAACGAAGGTGACAAAATGAGTTGGTTTGAAAGATTACTCCCATCCAAAATTCGTACAACTGTGCGAAGTCGTTCAGTGCCAGAAGGTGTCTGGTGTAAATGTCCAAGCTGTGACAATGTACTTTACCGTGCAGAACTTGAACGTAATTTGATGGTATGTCCTAAGTGTGATCATCACCAGCGCATTAATGCCAGAACACGGCTGGAAAGCTTTCTGGATGAAGAAGACCGTAAAGAAATCGCCGCTGAAGTTAAACCTGTCGACACACTGAAGTTCAAAGACAGTAAACGCTATAAAGATCGTCTTACCCAAGCACAACGAACAACAGGCGAAAACGATGCTTTGTTGGCAATGCAAGGTAGAGTCAATGGTTTACCATTAGTTGCAGTCAGTTTTGATTTTAACTTTATGGCTGGATCGATGGGATCTGTCGTAGGTGAAAAATTTGTTCGAGCAGCCAAAGTCGCGCTGAAAAATAATATTCCGTTGGTCTGTTTTTCTGCGAGTGGTGGTGCGCGCATGCAAGAAGGCTTATTGTCTTTAATGCAAATGGCTAAAACCAGTGCGATCCTGACTCAGTTAAGTAATGCAGGCATTCCATTTGTATCAGTCATGACTGATCCGACAATGGGTGGTGTATCTGCGAGTTTAGCGATGCTCGGTGATATCAATGTGGCTGAACCTAATGCGCTTATTGGTTTTGCTGGTCCACGTGTTATTGAGCAAACCGTCCGTGAAACACTCCCGGAAGGCTTTCAAAGAGCAGAGTTTCTGTTGGAACATGGTGCGATTGATATGATTATTGATCGTCGTCAAATGCGAGATAGATTATCCAATATCCTCAGCATGCTTCAGCATCGTGCAGCATAGAACTGTATGCGGTTCAGCACATTGCCACAATGGTTGGCGTGGCAGGAAAAATTACACTTCACTGAAATTGATCCAGGCTTAGATCGTATCGCTCTTGTATGGCAAAACATGCAAGGGCAGACAAAGTTACCATTCAAATTGGTGACGATTGCTGGTACTAACGGTAAAGGTTCCTCAGTTGCTATGACCAGTAGCATTCTGATGGCGGCCGGTTATAAAACTGGGACCTATACTTCGCCACATCTGCTAGCGTATAACGAACGTATAGCTATCAACGGTCAACCCTGCTCAGACCAACAGATTTGTGATGCCTTTGCTCGTATCGATGAAGCACGTGGTGACATTTCACTCACTTATTTTGAGTTTGCCACACTGGCCGCGGCGGAAATCTTCAGGCTTGAAAAAGTGGATATTGCCGTCCTTGAAGTCGGTATGGGAGGGCGTTTGGATGCTGTCAATTTGTTTGATACAGATATCGCGCTTATTACCCCAATTGGGCTCGATCATACCGCCTGGTTAGGCGATACGCGTGAGAAAATCGCTTATGAAAAGGCGGGCATTATTCGCCCTATGACGCCCGTTGTCTGTTCAGAGACAGTGCCTCCCAGTAGTCTGCTCGAACATGCCCGGAAACAAAATGCGCCTTTATACAAAGCAGGTGAGGCGTATCAGTATTCACAATTGAATGAGGATAGCTGGAGCTGGCAAGCTACTGGAAATGAAGCCAGAGTATTACCTTATCCTGCCTTAGTGGGTGATTACCAGATACAAAATGCTGCAGCCGTCGTGCAGGTTTGTGAGTTGTTGAAAGAGCAGGGATTAACCATCACCGATACGGCTATTTTAAATGGACTGAAGCATGTCAATCTGGCTGGCAGATTTCAAGAGATAAAACGTGACAATGTGACGCTTATCCTTGATGTCACACATAATCAGCAAGGGGCTGAAAACCTTCACAAATTACTTTCACAGCGAAACTGTAAAGGTAAAACATATGCAGTGTTAGCCATGCTGAAAGATAAGGATTGTCAGTCGGTTATCCAGATCTTGCAAAAGGATATTACACATTGGTTTTTTGCAGGATTGGATGGTGACCGTGGTATGGATGCTGAGTCTCTGGCAGCAAAAGCAATATCTTCATCCGAGCTTGATAATTATAACTGTTACACCACCGTGAATGATGCCTACCAACATGCCTTACAGAAGGCAGAAACAGATGATCGGATTTTGATATTCGGATCATTTCATACTGTAGAGGCTATCATGCGAATTCTTCCTGAGTTCCACCTTAAAAATAAATAAGCTTAGTTCTGATAAAACTCATCAATAAGTTGTTGGTTGGCCTCAACAAGTTTTGCACGTTTTATTTTCAGGGTTGGTGTTAGCATGCCATTTTCTATTGTCCAAGGTGAGAGAGTGAGATGCACCCGGCGAATCTTGGCATAGGCAGGAAAGTCATGTAACAAGCCTCTGAACCTCTGAATGATATGTTGTTGCAGGCTTTTATCAGTAAGGTTATTTTTATTCATTGCATCTAGCTTCAACCTTTGTGCAAGTTGAAGCCACTGTTCTGCATTCAAGACAACAAGTGCAGAGAGAAAAGGCTTGCCTTCACCCAATACCAGGGCCTGTTCAAACAATTCATCACGAGTGATAGCCATTTCCATATCCACTGGCGAGACCTTCTCACCATTACTCAATACCAGAATGTCTTTAATTCGGCCGGTAATGAAGATATGTCCACTCTCAGCTATACGCGCTTGATCCCCTGTATGTAACCAGCCTTCAGCATCAATGGTATTCGCTGTTGCTTTATGGTTATTCCAGTAACCCAACATATTGCCAGGGCTTTTGACTAAAAGCTCGGCATTGTCACCTATTTTTGCTTCCACAGAAGGGATAGGTTGACCCACACTAAACGGTTCATTTTCTGAAGTTCTATTCACGCTAATGACGGGACTTGTTTCCGTTAAACCATAGCCTTGTAAAAGATTGATCCCTATGCCGATGAAAAATTCAGCAACATGATGTGGAATAGCGGCCCCACCAGTCACGGCTATTCTTAATTGCCCACCGAAAAGGGCTTGTATATTTTTGGCTACTATTTTCTCTAATACAGGCATGACTAGGAAACTAGGAGACCAGCGGTGACGACGTTGAGCGTGGAGAAAAGATGTCCAGCCTATATGAGATGTCAATTTGAGCAATAAGCGTTTGTACCAGGGCTGTGATGACACAGAAGACTGTATACGTTGATAGATGCGTTCAAAAATACGTGGTACAGCAATTAATACAGAGGGTTTCAGCTCTTGAATATCATTGGCTAATTGTGGAATGCCTCTGGAAAAAGCCACTCTAGCCCCCGTCATCATGGGTAAATAGTAACCGGCCGTTCTCTCCAGTGTGTGCGATAGGGGGAGAAAGGATAGAAAAAGATCATCTGACCGAACTTGAAAGCACTCAAGTGAAGCGCTGGCAACAGACAAAATATTATAATGACTGAGCATAACGCCCTTGGGTTTACCTGTGGTGCCTGAAGTGTAGATGATCGTGGCTAATTGATGAGGATCTGCCTGCCAATCAATCAAGCCCGGGTTAGTATCCGTTCTCAACCATTCGTTCATGTATACAGCTGGTGCATCAAGTATATTTTCACCAGTAGTTTTGATAATCACACGTTTGAGCTGATGTTCGTCTGATAACGAAGGTTTCAGACGTTGCCATTGATGCTGGTTTTGTAGAAATAAACATCTGACATCAGCATCTTGCAAGATAAAAGCAAGGCTATCAGGCCGATCATCTGGGTAGAGTGGGACTGTAATGAGACCAAGACTTAAGGCTGCCTGATCAAAAAACACCCATTCCTGACAATTTTTCAAATTCAACGCGACCCGGTCGCCTGAGCTCAGACCTTCTGATTTCAGCGCATGTTGCCAGATAGCTATTTGTTGTGCAGCCTCTGACCAGGTGGTGGTTTGCCACTGTTGAGTATCTGCACAAAAATGTGAATAGGCTGTGCTGTTGGGGGTTTTTCTATGCCGCTCTCTGAATAGGCCGTATAAAGTCTGAGCAGAAGCTATAGAAATATAATCTGTTGTATCCAATGACATTTACATTAACCAACGAAGTTGAACTCCTAACAAATCAACACTGACATCATAATCACCATTAAGACTATGACTTCCGTCGGACTCTCTTATCGAAGGATTGCTTGCAAATAAATGGGCATAGCCTGCATCAATAACCAGATTGTCAGAATAGTTATAGGTCGCGCCAATCGCTAACCATTTTCTGTCATTGTCAGGTATTCGCGCAGTGCGTCGTTCGGCATTGGGAACGGGTGTTTCATCGTAGGCAATCCCTGTACGAAATTGCCATTTATCACTGTATTGATAATTCAAACCAATCCCATATCGCATGCTGTTATCCCAGTCTTCAGCTTTGGTATCGGTGAAGGCGCCGCCATCCGATTCAATGGCAAGCTCTTCAAAACGGCTCCAACGGGTCATCGTGGCATCTGCCATAACGGACCATTTATCATTAAGCTGATGATGGATAGCAAGTGAGAGCGTTTCGGGTAAATCTACATCGCCCTGAATATTTTGTTCGATCTCACCTGTTGGTATTGTCACTTTTCCCTCACCCTTAAGCGTATGCGAAATTTTAGAGCGATAAGCTAGCGCCAGACGTGTTTCTGGCGTCATCTGATACATAATGCCTAAGTTATAACCATAGCCCCAGTCATCCGCTTCCAATTTTACTTTTCGATCAGGCGCGCCAAATCGATCTGTCATCTGTGACAGTGTGAGATCAATGTATTCTGCACTCACACCAAACCCAATAGAGAGTTTATCTGTCGCTTTGAAAGCAATGCTTGGATTGAAATTGATGGTTTTGAGATCCGATTTCACAGCAAAATAACGACCCACCCAATTTTCGTTATACTCAGTGACTAAGCCAAAAGGAGCAGTCACACCAAAGCCGATTGCGACTTTGTCATTAAGTGGTTTCGCAAAGTAAAAGTTAGGTACAACTGCATTGTTACCTGCATCGCCATAGTCACCTCCATTTGCAGGAGAGCTTGTACCGTCGTTATTGAATTCGGTATTGGGTGCTATGTAGTTAAGTGCGAAGTCCATCTCGGCTTGTTTTAGATATACCAGACCGGCAGGATTAAAAAATACGGTACTGCCATCTTCAGCTGCTGCAGCACTGCCGGCGAAAGCTCTTCCTAAGCCTGTCACACTTTGCTCGATAATGGCGAAGCCTGCACCAAAACTAGCACTGCTCATGGTACTGAGTAAAAGGAAACTGGGTGCTTTTAGGATATTTAATTTCATAGTCAATTACTTGCAGCTGGTTTTTGAACAAGTTGATAAAGTATCTCAAGCACCTGACAGGTGCAAGCTTTTATCAATCTCAGCTTATATCCGCTTAAAAACCAAATCCCAGACACCATGTCCCAAGCGATGACCACGTTGCTCAAATTTGGTCAGGGGACGGTAATCAGGACGTTCGATGTAAGTATTGTCGTGGCTTGTATTTTGAAAACGAGTATTGGAGGAGACATCTGCAAGCATTTGTTCCGCATAATCTTGCCAGTCTGTTGCCAGATGTAAATGGCCACCATGTTCTAATTTGTCTGCCAGGACATTGACAAACTCAGGCTGGATAATTCGCCGTTTGTTGTGGCGCTTTTTATGCCACGGATCAGGAAAGTAAATTTGAACACGGGCGAGAGCCTGATTTTTGATGCGCTGTTTAAGAAGTTGAACAGCATCGGTGCAAGCAACCCGGACATTGCTCAGCTGCTCATCGTCGATACCTTTGAGTAACTGACCGACACCAGGACGATGAACCTCTATACCTATATAGTCATGATCTGGATGATTCTTAGCCATCTCAATCAATGAGGCACCATTACCGAAACCTATTTCGATAACTTTAGGTGCGGTGCGACCAAAAAGGGCATTGAGATCAGATAAATCTGTGTCGTCTTCAATACCGAAAATGGGCCAGTGATTATCCAGAGCGCGCTGTTGTCCGGGTGTCAGACGGCCTTCACGGCGAACAAAACTACGTATTTGTCGCATCGCTTTTGTTTCAGTTGTCATAGTATTTTCGGTAAAAAATTAAAGCCGGATATGATACCTGAAGCGCTATTAGATAACACGAGGAGCAAAACTTTTTTGTCTCTTTCTCATCAGCTGAAAGGCAGAATGTGAAGTTCATCACAGCCAGCATTTCTGCCATATTGCGTCGTGTTTGAAATAATAATAATGAGAATTTGATACTTTTTCATAGCGCATTTGCGGGGTAAGTTTTTGATAACAGCGTGCTAAAAATGAGTATTAGCGTTATAATATCGGGTCTTTACGTAGATTCTTAAGGGTACCCCGAACCCGCAATTATCTTTGCATATATTCAGGCAAAGCATTTAAGAGAGAAGGAAAGTATGGTTCATCCAGTTTTAGAAGCCGTCACCAATGACGTCATCGAGAGAAGCAAAAAAACACGGGATATTTACCTGGCCCGTATTGATGAGGCAATTCAAAAAGGCCCTCATCGTGCTGTATTGGGCTGCGGTAATTTAGCTCATGGATTTGCTGCCTGCTCGATGTCAGAGAAAGCAGACTTAGCTGCTGATCAAAAAGCCAATATTGCGATTATCTCTTCCTACAACGACATGCTATCAGCGCATGAGCCGTTCAAAGATTTCCCAGCAATCATCAAGAAAGCAGCCACTGAAGCAGGTGGGGTAGCCCAGTTTGCTGGTGGTGTTCCAGCCATGTGTGATGGTATTACACAGGGTCAACCCGGCATGGAACTCTCACTTTTCAGTCGTGACGTTATCGCTATGGCGACGGCTGTTGGCCTAAGCCATAACATGTTTGATGCGGCAATGTACCTCGGTGTTTGTGACAAGATTGTTCCAGGTCTGTTGATTGGTGCATTGAGTTTCGGGCATCTACCAGCCGTTTTCGTTCCAGCCGGCCCTATGCCGAGCGGCTTACCCAATAAAGAAAAAGTACGTATTCGCCAGCTTTACGCTGAAGGCAAAGTAGGTCGTGATGAATTATTGAAAGCTGAGTCAGAGTCATACCACAGCCCGGGTACATGTACATTCTACGGCACAGCGAATAGTAACCAGATGATGGTTGAAATGATGGGGCTTCACCTTCCTGGTAGCTCATTCATTAATCCAAACACGCCACTGCGTGATGCATTAACCAAACGCGCAACCGAACAAGCACTCAAATTTACAGCATTGGGTGATGATTATCGTCCGATTGGTCACATGATCGATGAGAAAGCGATATTGAATGCCTTGGTTGGTCTGTTAGCCACAGGTGGTTCAACGAATCACACTATTCACTTAATCGCGATTGCACGTGCAGCTGGCATCATCATTAACTGGGACGATTTTGACCGTCTGTCAAAAATCATCCCATTAGTGACACGTATTTACCCGAACGGTACTGCCGATGTGAATCACTTCCAGGCTGCTGGTGGTATGGGTGTATTGATTCGTGAATTATCTAAACACGGCTTAATGCATACTGACATCATCACCATCGGTGATGAGAAAGGCATGGAGCAATACACTAAAGAACCGACACTGAAAGACGGTACTTTGACATGGGAAGAAGGTCCTGAAGCCTCACTTGATACTGATGTTATCGGTAGTGTTCCTGCACCGTTTGCTACAAGTGGTGGTTTACACCTTATCAAAGGTAATCTTGGTCGTGGTATGTCTAAGATATCTGCCGTTGATCCTAAACATCAGGTTGTTGAAGCACCTGCGATGGTCTTTGATAATCAAGACCATGTCGTTGAAGCATTCAAACGTGGTGAAATGAATAAAGACGTGATTGTTGTCCTGCGTTTCCAAGGACCAAAATCAAACGGTATGCCTGAGCTGCATAAACTGACACCACCATTAGGTGTATTACAGGATAAAGGCTTTAAAGTCGCGCTTGTGACTGATGGCCGTATGTCTGGTGCATCGGGTAAAGTGCCTTCTGCTATTCACTTATGTCCTGAATGTGCTGATGGTAGCATCCTCACCAAAGTACGTGATGGCGATATGATCCGTCTTGATACACAACGTGGTGAGTTGAATGTGTTGGTCGACGAAGAAGAACTGAACTCACGTATGGCTTGTGTACTGGCTAATACTGAACATCACTATGGCATGGGCCGTGAACTGTTTGATAGTTTCCGCCAAGGCGTTTCATCAGCTGAAACAGGTGCCATCAACATGTTTAATGTCGAATAATTATTTGGAATAAGTTAATCAATGTCTAAAACAATTCAAGAGATCATGAAAGTATCGCCGATTGTACCGGTGATGGTTATCAATAATGTTGAACATGCTGTGCCCTTAGCTAAAGCTTTGGTTAAAGGTGGTTTGAAGGTTCTGGAAATTACTCTAAGAACAGATGCAGCACTTGAATCTATCCGTCGCATCAAAGCTGAAGTGCCTGATGCTATCGTTGGTGCTGGTACTATCATCAACATCGAAACACTCAATGCAGCGATTGATGCAGGCGCTGAGTTTATCGTCAGCCCTGGTACCACAGAAAAATTGATTGATGCAGCATTAAAAACCGGCGTGCCTTTATTACCTGGTGTGGCCGATCCAAGCCAGGCAATGGCGCTGCTTGAAAAAGGCATCACAGCAATGAAATTCTTCCCTGCAGAAGCAGCGGGTGGTGTGCCAATGTTGAAATCAATCGGTGCGCCGATTCCACAAATCACCTTCTGCCCAACGGGTGGTGTTAACCAGAAAAATGTGAAGGACTATTACAGTCTTCCTAATGTAGGTTGTGTTGGTGGCTCATGGATGTGTGCTGCAAGCTTAGTTGATGCGGAAAACTGGGATGAAATTACTCGCCTTTCTGCTGAAGCGATTGAATTAGCGACTGCCTAAGCGCGAATCCAATAAGAATAAAAAGGCTGGGATTATCCCGGCCTTTTTTATGCCTGTCTCACCAGCAAAATGCCTTTTGATAACCAGTCTGTTATTAACTCTTTGGCGCCATTTTTTATCAGCTGATAATCAAGTTGTGGCATGGCTTTGGCAATAACATCAATAACCGACTCAACGTCTTCTCCCTGGCTGATTTGCTCGAAGAGATGTGCGCTTAAACCATTGAGTTCGATGAACTTTACGTCATCCGTTTTATTGCGATATACCAGCAGATAATGAGGCTGTTCAGATGGCGTGGTCGGCTGAAAATCATCACAAATCTGATGTACAGGAAAATGGAAACTTAATAGCCAGGCCAGGGGAGAGCCTTGATAAGACATGGCCAACATATTGGTTTTTTCATCAATCTCACTACATTGCCATTCTTCCTCGGCAATACTTAATGCCAATTCAACCCACTCATAATGAGCCAGCTCATGCAAAAAAGGCATGGTTTCATTTACGTCATGCTGTTGATTCAAATATTCAATAAACTCTTTTGAGACATCAACAAACCGAGGTGATTGGCAAAAATGATTTTTCATAAAGGATCTGACCAGTGCCAGCCAGTCATTTTCGTTCATCAGTTGCCGTATAACGGGAAAAGCACTGGATAAGGTGCTGTCAATATTATTAAAAAATAAATCGCGGTAAATCGCCATTCGACGGCTTTCCAGCTGGTCTGGAATAGGCTGATGTTCAGGATCTCGGATATAGGCGACAAACTGATATTGTGTTTCTTGAAACTGATTAGCCATGTCGAGCCTGCATATCATATAGCTGTTGTTGATATTGTCTGATGATCGTCATCTCATCAAACAAATGTGACAGAGAAGGAATATTAAAGTCACGCTCGAGCAGGGTAGGGATAATGCCATGCCGGTCGTAAGTATGACTGAGGAGCTGCCAGACAGGGTCGACAATATCAGCACCATGAGTATCGACAATCAAATCCTCTGCTTCATTGTAATGTCCGGCAATATGGAGATACGCAATTCGATCCGTCGGCATCGCATCGATAAAGTGCTTGGCGTCATAGCCATGATTGATACTGTTCACATAAACATTATTTACATCTAATAACAGACCACAATTTGCTTCTTCTAGTACCTCTCGTGTGAAATCCACTTCAGTCATTTCTTGGCCTGGGGCGGCGTAATACGACACATTTTCTATAATAAGTTGTCTTTCCAGAATATCCTGAACCTGCTTAATACGCGCTGACACATAACGAACAGACTCAGCAGTAAACGGAATTGGCATTAAGTCATAAAGGTGGCCATCATCACTGCAAAAGCTTAAATGCTCGCTATAACTAACGATTTGATGCTTGTCGAAAAACTGTTTCAACTGTTTGAGAAAAGCGACATCGAGTGGTGCAGGGCTACCTATAGACAGTGATAAACCATGACACATCATCGGAAAGCGTTCACAAGCAGCCGTGAATTGCTTGGCATATTTGCCACCGAGTCCCATCCAGTTCTCTGGCGCGACTTCCATAAAGTCGATATCAGGATTGCCCAATTCTAAGAGTTCTTCAATAAATTGTCGGCGTAGTCCAAGGCCTGTTCCTGAGACCGGACATGATGGGTGCGCCATTTTCTTCTCCTGCAGAATGCTGTCTTGATAAGACGAATTCATACTGCGATTGTTACAACTATCAATCTAAATTAATTTCAAACATGGTCCTGTCAACACCGACATTGCCTGTTTTTGTATCTACAACATAAAGAATAGCTTTGTAGTGACCATTCTTTTTCAATTGGGTTTTTGCTGAAAAGATGCCGATGGGCCCTGTAAAGCTTAATGGAATTTCATCTATCTTTTTCTCATCCTGCATCACAATGGCTTTAGCTTCATAATCATCTGGATTCCACAGACCATTTTTCTTAATAGGACAGCCACACATTAATGAAGCATTCAGATAGAACTCAACAACACCGTCCTGTAACACCTGTGTCCATCCGTCAGCAATAAAGCCAGGCATTTTAATGGTGATGCCGTCACCTAATAAATCTTTGCCGGGGATCAACCAAGTAGTGACACTGGCCTCTTGTAGAGACTGGCGGTATGCATAGGGGCCGAACAAGGTAATTTTAACCAGACGTGGCGTATCGATATCTACCGTTGCCAGATAGCCAGCAGTATTATTATCTGCAAGCATATCGCCACGTTGAACTGGATTTTTGATTAAACGATCAGTATCACCGGTGCCACCATGAATCCAACCTTCGTCGAGTAATTCATCTGTCTCGGCATCTTTGATAGTTACCCGAACGCCGCCCACACTCGTGCCGATAAATTTAGCATCAACAGCCATTGCTCTAATCATTACTTGCGTGGGTTCTGCCTGTGCAACCAAGGGTAAAAATGAGAGTGTCAGCAGCAAGAATGAGATGTAAGAAAATCTACGCATGATATACCCCTTAGTTATTCGTCTGTAGCCAAGCATCAAATCCACCGGCGATAGAGTAAACATGTTGATAACCCATCGTTTGTAACGTTTGGGCAGCCAATGCGGATCGTCCACCTGATTTGCAGTAAACAATAATGGCTTGCTCAAGGTTAGTCAGTGATTGGTGAGAATTCAGTGAAAACTCAAGCATACCTCTGGGAATAGGCAATGCATTGTCTATGTGGCCTGCCTCATATTCTGCTGGTTCTCTGACATCAATGACCGTGGCACCATCCAACATGGACGTCGCTTCTTCACAGCTGATTTCATTAATTTCACTTTTGGCTCGTTTGACCAAATCCATTGCAGTTAGGCTCATAACAACCTCGTTATTGTTTACAGATGATAAAACACACGATAACAAATTTTGTGTATTAGTAAATGCTAATTTTCTAAATAATTGACATGCATTAAATCAGGGAAACTAAGGACAGAATTAATAAAACGCATAACAGTGGGTCTGCAAATATGTAATAGTCCTTTCTCATTACGTTTCATAGCGTCATAATGTGAAACAGATACATATTGATGCTTAAGATGCATCAGCCAAAATTGATGAAATAACCTGGTTAATCTATGTTTGCTTATATTGTCCGAAGGATTCTCTATGCGTTTCCGATTTTAATCGGGGTCAACGCGCTCACCTTTGCTTTGTTTTTTATGGTCAATACGCCGGATGATATGGCGCGAATGCATCTGGGTGAAAAGCACGTTACTCAAGAAGCGGTAAATGTCTGGAAAGAAGAGAGAGGATATAACAAGGCGTTGCTCTGGAATCATGAGCAGCAGGGCATGGATAAACTCACCGATACGATATTCTTTGATAAATCGTTGAGTCTGTTCGCCTTTGAGTTTGGTCAGGCAGATGATGGCCGCGATATTGGCGAAGATATTCAAACACGTATGTGGCCCAGCCTGGCGATAGCGGTTCCCGTTTTCATTATTGGTATGCTGGCCAATATCACCTTTGCCATGCTGATGGTTTTTTTAGAGCCAGTTATCTCGACCTCAGTGGGGTTATTCTCTGTGTTGTGCTGATGTCTATTTCTGGGCTGTTTTACATCATAGGTGGCCAGTTTTTGGTGGGAAAGATCATGCAGCTTGTCCCGTTATCAGGCTACGCACAAGGGTTAGATGCCTTTAAATTTGTTATTTTGCCTGTCTTTATAGGTATCGTTTCTGGCATTGGCTCAGGCTCACGCTGGTACCGCACTCTATTTCTGGAGGAAGTCTCAAAGGATTATGTTCGCACTGCCAGAGCGAAAGGCTTGTCTGAAATCAGAGTGTTATTTGTACATGTTCTGAAAAACGCCATGATACCCATCTTAACTGGGGCGGTCGTGGTTTTACCTACCTTGTTTATGGGAAGTTTAATCCTTGAATCCTTCTTTGGTATTCCCGGCTTAGGCAGTTACACCATTGATGCTATCCAGGCCCAGGACTTTGCTATCGTACGTTCGATGGTCTTTCTGGGATCGGTTTTGTATATTGTGGGGCTGGTACTGACAGATATTTCCTATACCTTAGTTGACCCAAGAGTAAGATTAGATGGTTGATAAGATTGATGTGCGTCAACAAGCTTTAAGCTGCTTATTGATGAATGACCCATGGCAGAAAGCACAGCACACAAGAACGCTCTACGAGAAAGTAAGTAAAGAAGGTTTTTATTTAAATCGACAATCACTTGATGTACCGACGATACCAGGACGACCAGACAAGCCAGACTTAGTCCCGCCCAAAGCGTTACCTCGTCGACGTAATAATCAACAAACGGGTCATGCCACACTGATTCACGCCATATGTCATATTGAGTTTAACGCGATTAATCTGGCATTAGACGCAACAGCCCGGTTTGCTGATATGCCAGAGGCTTTTTATCTGGACTGGATGCAAGTCGCCTATGAAGAAGCACATCATTTCTTATTATTAGACGAACATTTGCAAAGCATGGGGTTTCATTATGGTGATTTTACTGCCCATGACGGTATGTGGGAAATGGCGCAGAAGACACACCATGATCCACTGACAAGGATGGCATTAGTACCTCGCGTTTTAGAGGCGAGGGGATTAGACGTCACTCCTTCGATGATGAAGAAGTTAAAAAACTCTGGTGATCATAAAGCGTTTGATATTTTGACATTGATTTTGGAAGAAGAGATTGGTCACGTGACCATTGGTACTCGCTGGTTTAATTTTCTGTGCGAGCAACGGGGCGTGGACCCTTTCGAGACGTTTAAAACCTTACTTCATACCTACTTTAATGGTGAGATTCGTGGCCCGTTTCATACAGAGGCCAGATTGGATGCAGGATTTACACAGCAGGAAATGGATTTGCTCGAATCACAGGCCGTGTACAAAAAGCAGGGCTGATTATTCAGCCGCTGCTTTTTTCTTTTTCTCCATTTCTGCTTTCTGCCGACGGGATTCTTTCGGATCAGCAATCAATGGACGATAGATCTCGATACGGTCTTTATCATTCAACTCGGCATTCAATTTACACATTTTGCCAAAGATACCGACTTTATCTGTTTTTAAATCGATTTGTGGGAAACGCTCTAAGATGCCAGAGCGTTTGATTGCTTCTTCTACGACGCAATCTTTAGGGACTTCGATAGGAATAATGACTTGTTCATTCGGTAGCGCGTAAGCTACCTCAATTAGCATTAAATCAGCGTTTTCCATAGATTTCCTGTGCACGTTTACAAAAAGCTTCTACCAATGAGCCTGAGATTTGAGTGAAAACAGGGCCTAATGCTAAATCTAATAAGCGGGTAGAAAATTCGAAGTCCATATCAAGCTGGACACGACACCCCTGGTTATCGCCAATAGGTTTAAATTGCCAATGGCCTTCTAAGTGGCGAAAGGGGCCGTCAATTAACTCGATCCGAATGGCATTGCCATGATCGAGCACGTTCCTGGTGGAAAATTCATGATGAATGCCGCCTTTGGCTATATCCAGTGAGGCGCAGATAACATCTTCATTTTTACTGATAATTCTGCTGTCGCGACACCAAGGCAAAAACCGTGGATAGGCTTCAACATCATTAACCAAATCAAACATTTGATCAGGTGTGTACATGACCAGAGAGCTTCGTGTGATGGTAGTCATTGAAATCCGGTTACGTCATTAATTAATTCAGAAGACCGATAAGATTGGCAAAGACAATCATAATTGCAATCGGTGTAATAAAACGTACAAGTACTCGCCAAGTCGAATACAGCACTCCATTGCCCAATCCCAGCTCATCCATCGAGCTCTGTCGCTTCATTACCCAGCCTGCAAAGAAGGCTATCAGTAATCCGCCCAAAGGCAACATAATATTCGCTGTAAGATAGTCAAGCAACTCAAACATCGTTAATCCGAATAATGTCCATTCCCGGCCGATGTTAAATGAGAAGATTGTCAGCAGACCTAATAACCAGATTATGGCACCTGAGTACACGCTGGCTCGGAGTCTTGTCATATTCTTATTTTCTACTAACCATACAACAATTGGCTCAACCAGTGAAATGCCAGAACTCCAGGCAGCAAATAATAATAAGACAAAAAAGATACCGCCAAAGAACTCACCGCCCGGCATATGACCAAAGGCAATTGGTAGCGTATCAAAAATTAAACTGGGTCCTTGTCCTGGTTCTAAACCATTGGCAAATACGAGAGGGAAGATCGCCAAGCCAGCAAGTAATGCCACGCCTGTATCCATCACAGAAATAGTCAGAGAGACTTTGAATATAGAGGCTTTTTGAGGCAGGTATGACCCATAAACCATTATCGCCCCCATCCCCAAGCTCAATGTAAAAAAGGCGTGCCCCATTGCGGTCAGCACGCCTGTATGTGTCAGCTTAGAAAAATCAGTCGCGAATAAAAAGTCCACACTTTGATGAAAGTATTCGCCAGTGTTATAGCCATATCCCACTAACATCAAAATGATAATAAATAGGGCGGGCATGATAATGCGAACAGACTTTTCTAAGCCATGCTGAACACCACGAATAACGATAGCTACCGTCATCAGCATAAAGATGGTGTGCCAGGCCAATAAGCGTTCTGGATCATTGACTAAGGCTTTATGGATACTAATGGCACCGTCAGCAGTGACCCCTTCAAATACCCCCGCACATGCGCGGGGAATATAGGCCATCGCCTGTCCAGCAATCACACTGTAATACGAAAGAATAAAAAAGCCGGTTAATACCCCCATGCCACCAAGCCACTGCCAGTGTTTGCTCTTGCCTTCTTCTTCGGCAATGGATTTCAGGGTATTCATGGGGTTTTGTCGACCACGTCGACCAATCAGAATTTCAGCCATCATCAGTGGCACACCGATAATAGCAATACATAAGAGATAAACTAAAACAAAGGCACCGCCACCGTTTTCACCAGCGATGTAAGGAAATTTCCATATGTTTCCCAGGCCAACAGCCGATCCTGTTGCTGCAAGAATAAATGCCCAGCGAGATGTCCACTCGCCATGAATCGACTTGGTTGGTCTAGCCATTCGGTCGCCTCAAAATAGTAAATTCATTCGATTGTACCCAAAATATTTGGCTTTCAACAAACTGCACTCATTTTGTTGTTATGAATGATAAATAATGAAGCCGCCGTTTAAACACTCTATAATATCCACATGGCAGCGAAAAAGAATAAAAAGAAAGTAGGCGAAAATACCATCGCAGTGAACCGCAAGGCACGGCATGAATTTTTCATCGAAGATAGATTTGAAGCAGGACTCGTTCTCGAAGGATGGGAAGTGAAAAGCCTGCGTGATGGAAAAGCTCAGCTCAACGAGAGCTATGTGCACGTTCGCAATGGTGAAGCCTGGTTAGCTAACGCACTCATTACCGCGTTAAAAACAGCATCAACGCATATCAAACCAGAGCCGCAACGTGACCGTAAATTACTGCTGCATCGTGCTGAGTTACACAAACTGATTGGTGCGGTAGAGCGCAAAGGTTACACACTTATTCCTTTAAATATGTATTGGAAAAAGGGCATGGCCAAGATTGAAATTGCGCTGGCTAAAGGTAAACAACTACACGATAAACGCGCAACTGAAAAAGATCGCGACTGGAATCGTGATAAAGCCAGAATTCTGAAAGCAAGATAAGTTTTCACTGGTTGAAAAACGTCACATCCGTTACAATATAAGAGTTCAACACTTTGGGGGCGACCTGGCTTCGACGGGGATTACAAAACCTAAGGTGCATGCCGAGTACTTCAGTTCTCTCGTAAAAAAGACTGGAATTAAATTAGTTGCTAACGATAACAACTACGCACTAGCTGCTTAATAACCAGTGAATGCCGTCCGACCAGATCCGTGCTTGTGCGTCTGGTATCGGGCGTCGACTCTCACAAGATCGTCTCAAGGTATGCTTGGTACTAAGAGATTAAAACTTTACAAGATCGCTACTTGTTTTCCCTGTTCATCGGGTAGCAGGTAGTTAAATTAATAGATGAAATAAGCATGTAGATCCGAAGGCGGAGGATCTGCGGACGCGGGTTCGATTAGTAAAATGGTCGCCATAGGGAGTGATCCCTATTGGAAAAAGAGAGCTCATACGGTGAACGCTACGGGACAAGGGTCCTATGCCAACGCCGTCCGGTGAATGGGAAACCAGTAAGCCGGCTAGAGACTCATAGGTTCCTAACGAGACTTATCTCCATGGAATACTAGGGTGGGTTGAAGGTAAAACAGATACTCACAAACGCTCTCCATCTGATTTATCAGATGAAGGAATAGTCCAGGCCTGAATGAAAATTCAGGAATCACTGTCCCGCCGCCTCCACCAAATACAAAACAACCACCTTCGGGTGGTTTTTTTGTGCCTGACGATCTGAGAAGTAGGTTGGGTTGAGCCATAGCGAAACCCAACATTTAAGACTTTAAGCGACGTTGTTTTGTTGGGTTTCATGCTTCAACATAACCGACAAGTTGGTCTAAGAAAATCAAGTTTGCTGACCCCTTGATTTCGTCCGCACAATCGGCCTAACCGATTAAATAAAAAGAAAATTTGATATCAGCTAAACTCTAGCCTTAATATCCACTATGAATTTATAGGGAGATTTGTAATGGCTTTTAAGGCTAGAGAATTTGTTATTGACCAAGAGGATATTTTTAAAAATGATCGTTTATCAAGAATAGAAGAAGTTAAAAATTTATCTCTGTTGTTAACAAATATCACTGCGCCGATCGTACTCTCAGTAAACGCACCATGGGGAACAGGCAAGACAGCATTTTTAAAAATGCTTCATGCTCATATTGAGAGTACTGGAAGCTCTGCCATTTATTTCAGTGCATGGGAAACCGATTTTGCCAATGACCCATTGCTGGCATTTTTGGGGGAAATGAATGAAGAAGTCTCAAAAATTATCAATGGTAATAGCCGTAAACAGGATGCATGGAATAGGGCTAAACAAGCTGGTTCATACATTGTAAATAAAGTACCTACTGCACTTGAAGCATTGCCTGTAGTTGGGGACCTGGCTGGAGAAATGGCAGGTGATATCATTGATAGATATGTTAAAAACAAATCCGAGATAGAAAGGTTTAAAACGAATATTAAAAGTTTACTCACTGATAAAAAAGGTAAACACCAAAAATTATATGTATTTATCGATGAGTTAGACCGCTGCAGACCAACCTATGCCATTGAGTTTTTTGAGCGAATAAAACATATACTCGATATTGAGGGAGTAGTGTTTGTATTAGCCATGGATAAAGAGCAGTTATCTCATAGTGTAAAAGCCATTTATGGGGATGACTTCGAATCTATTGGCTACCTGAAAAGGTTTATAGATATTGAATATATTCTTATAAAGCCTGAACTTGATAAATTTATTGACCAGCTCTATGACACGTTTGGTTTTAATGCATTTTTTGAAGCAAGAAGTAAATTCAAAGAATTCGAACATGATGCTAGTCATCTCAAAAGTGTGTTTAAAGTTATAGCAAATGCAAAAAACTATAGCTTACGAGATATAGAGCAATTAATGGCTCGCATTAATCTTGTAATTTTAACCACAAAAGAAAATGTCTATCTTTACCCAGCGCTTCTTACGCTTCTACTTGCCACTAAAGAGTCAGACCCAGAAGTCTATCAAGATTATATCAACCCAAAGTCTATGCCAAATAAGATGATAAACCATTTCCATCATCTTGTACCTGAACAAGAACGTCTGGGCTCGTTTTCTTGTGCTTTAATTGAAGCACAGATTTTAGGACCTAAGGAAGAAAACACTGGCAATATATATGAACAACATATTGCAAATGTAAGAAATAAAAGCACTGATGATCCAGCAAGAAAATACTCAGCAGATATTGTTTGGCTTGTGGAAAACTCGCATGAAGGAAGATTAGGCTTTGTTGACTTAAAGCATTTAGTTTCACGAATTGAACTAATAGAAAAATTCAATTTTTCGGAAGAAGAATAGCTGTTTAGTTCGAATATAAAGCGAAGAAGCCTGCCATTCATAAGAATGGCAGGCTGTCTTTTAATAGATTCGATGAAAAGTGTCCCAGTCTTTTTTAAACACTTTAAAGCTCACATAAAAAGCCATAAAAAAGACAAAGAGATAAAGAGCAATATAAAGAAGCCTAAGGGCAGGATACATAGAAATCAACATGGCATTATCCCCATGTTGAATATTAGACAGAATGTTCCCAAGAAACTGGCCAAATAAGGTAGCGGCAATTATTCCGACAGCTAAAAAAACCAATGACCGATAACGATATTCAAGTACAGCACCAATACGGTAAAACAAGTTCATAATTCATATCCTTATGTTTGAAATAAATCACCTTGAAGCAAAGCTTGTCTCTCACTTAGAGTCAGGCTTTTTAACAAACTGATCGTCATCTGACGTGTGTTATTAATCGGCGGGTTTAAGTTGTGAGAATAGCCTAGTTTCATCACAAATGAAGCACCGCAACCCACCCTCAAGGTTCGTGCATTGGCAATACAAATCTTTCACCGTATGAGACAGCGCATTAGTCGAACTAATAATGGCTTTTCGATGGCAGTGAGGGCATTCAATTCGCATAGAAAACTGTTTGCTCCAAGTATCGCTATTCTTTAGGTGAATGGGGATTTCTTAAACTTTTAAAAATTTCTTTTCTTTCTTCTAAACAGAAACTATGGTCATATTCTATAGGACCATCCCATGCAATCCTCGCTTCTTGTGGAAATAAATCCTTCATACCTTCTTCAGGTATCACAGTCATAATTTCACCATCTCGATTTAGTCTGAGTTTTGCGAAGTTGACTTTTTGTCCTTGAAAAATATCCCATGCTATAACCACTGCACTTTTACCCGTTATGTCTACCTCACCAGTTAAAATAACGTAATTATAAATTGTCACGCGTTTGCAGATTTCTTTTGTCGCAATCGTGCCATCAATAAAACCTCCCTTTGAACTAAGTGTGATTTTCATATCCACATCTGAAAGATTCATATCAGCAATGTCGGCATACATTTCGGGATGTCCACTCCAGTTACCCGTCCAGCCAGAATCATCATAAATCCAAGATTTGAATTGATTGCTTGTTTCGCTGTATTCACTTGGAAGTTTTCTAGCGTTTTCAAGAAGTGAAGGTCCATTGATAATAACTGTTGATACAACTACAGCTGTAGCAGAAATGACGAACCAAACTTTTTTATACCAAGGTATAGTTGGCTCAGGTTGAGTTTTTCTTTGTCTTCTCTTTCTTCTGGCCATCTAAATTCTGTTACTTCCTTGTTAATATATTTTGTATGTTTTTCACTAACTTGAGTTCAGTTTAATACATTTTTCATGTGGAAAGTCTATGTTTTAATGATTGATGCTTGGTAGCTACTGATTACTATTTTCAAACTACCAATCCGGCTCTCTAAAATCCACCACCTGCTTACCCAATAATTCATTCAATTCTAAAAACGGCTGCTGAATCGCTCCGACTTCCAGCTGGTGATACACACGCATAATTTTTTCCATATCCCCAAAGCCACTATTACTCTCTGGAATCACCCCTGATAAACCCGGATACGGAAAGGATTTCACCACGGGTAATTTTTTGATGCGATATTTCAGGGCAGTGTAAAAATAACCAGTAGGTTGAATTGAAGCATGCCCCCCGCAGAACCAGATAATTCAACATTTAACAATACTGGGTTTCGCTATGGATCTACCCAACCTATCGACAAAATTCCTTCCAACTTTCTCTGTGATATTCCCTTCAAGCATTTATAGTTTGTTTATCTCCATATCTGTATGAGGTGATAACCATGAAAAAAATCTCGATAGTTTGCTTTATGTTATTTAGCGTGATGGTTGATGCTGATACTGTCAGTAAGGATGATAAGTGTCATGGCTGGGGAAATAAGGCCAAGCAGTTTATGGAGGTTCGGCAAAACAACACGCCTATTCATGAGGCGATGAAGATGACGGTGGGCAATTTTTCTCGTGGCTTGATGTTGCGAGCTTATAACGAAGCCTTGGCAGAAGAGGCTGAAAAGCAGAGGGTTATCGAGCATTTTGCCGAGATGATTGAAAATGAGTGTTTAAACGAGCCAGAATAATCACACTCTGTCTGTATTTGCTGCGCATCTGATGGTTTTTCTGGACGAACCACGGATTGATTTGCGTCGATGCATGTCGGTCTTTTCACTGGATTGTATTTGATAGCATGGGATGTCGCTTATTCATGCAAGCGATTGTTCTATAGATAACTACTTTTTTATTTTCATTGACTTATAAGTTGTATTTACTATAGAAAACATATTATTTGTAAGTGTAAATACTTGCACAAAAGATATGGTCTTTGTTCTTTGGTATTTTATCTGGATGTCAATCACAGTTATGAATAAGCAAAACTAAACATCTTTTATAAGGTTGTGTAGACTGACTTTATAAAAATTCACACCCCAGAGTGAACACAAAAGGGGATTCAAAAAGATAATGCTCGATGCAGATTAGAGAAAAACTCAGTTTAATCGTGATTGTCAGTATTCTGCTGACATCCATACCCGCTGCTATATGGGTCAGCGCCTACTCCAAAGAAAAACTTCTTAATCGTGAAATAAACAACTTATTAGCCGTTACTCAAAATCAGGTTGATATTACCACTCAGAAATTGAGTTATGCAGAGCCTAAGTTAAAGGGCTTAGCTCGTTTATTACAGCAAGAACTGAGCAAACCTGTCACGGATGAGGAAATCGACACCTTTTCTGAAACGATGCAGCTCAACGATGATGGTATTTGGCGAAATAAAGAAGACCAATATGACGGTCAGGTTCACGCCGGTATTTTCTTACCCGACTCAACAACCTTAACAGATGAGCAAAAAGTACAGCATCTTCGTATCAAGCAAGTGATGGAAGTATTTGGCTCATCGGCTAATCGTTCATACGAAAATGTGTGGTACTTATCTCCTGATTTACGCAGCGAGGTTATTTTTGATTTCCACTATCCTCAATTCGTGTTTGATCAAGATGCTGCCAATGATTACACGCAAACTCCTTGGGTAGGGTTGACGTCACCGTCACAAAATCCAGAAAAGCAGCACACCTTTACACCGCCATTATTTGATCCGGTTAATCAAAAATGGATGGTGAGTGCTTTATATCCGCTCTATGTCAATGGTCAATGGATTGGGTCACTGGGTGAGGATATGCAGTTGAGTAATGTGCTTGGTTTTACCTTTAACTCACAGCAATTTTATCCTGACACACAGCATTTTCTGCTTGATGAGCAAGGACATTTCATTCTCGCTGGCCAGTGGCAAAAACAGCTTGAATCAGCTGACCAAACTCAGGTAACCGCGTTTCTTGAAACAGAAAGTCAGCTGAAAAAGCTACTCACACAGCCTACTGACTATACGCCGACACTTGCTGCCAGAGATATTATTGTTGATGGTAAAAACTACATTGCTATCTCTATGTTAGTAAAGCCCGTTGACTGGCATTACTTTAAGCTCATCCCTGTCGATGATTTAGTAGAGCCGGTTAATCAGTTGTTAGCGATTTTAATGGTCGTGTTGTTTGCCGTGACGATTATCTCTGGCTGGTTAATTACCATGGCTGTAAATAAGAATGTGATTTCACGTATCACGCGTTTGACTAAAGAAATGACGCGGTTTGAGTCGGGGCAGAAGGTTGCCTTGGCTAGTGAGTTGAAAGGCAACGACGAAATCACACTTGCTGCAAGCGCGTTTGATTCGATGGCTGAGCGAATCGATTCGTATTTAAGTCGTCTTTCAGAAAGTAAAAAGTCATTAGCTGAAAGTGAAAGTCGCTGGAAACTGGCATTGGAATCAACCGGGGATGGTGTATGGGATATCGATCTTGAAGCCGGCACAGCCACATATTCTGAGCGTTGGAAGAAGATGTTGGGCTATATGGATGATACTTTCCCAGACACACTAACCGAGACATCAGAATACATTCACCCAGAGGATAGAGAGCAAGCCAGACTGCGTTTCAGAGGGTATATTTCAGGCGAATATGCTAATTATCAAGATGAGTTTCGTATGCTCTGTGGTGATGGTTCGTGGAAATGGATCATGGCGCGGGGCATGATTATCAAGCGTGATAAAAACTTAAAACCACAACGCATGATAGGTACGAGTACTGATATTTCGTACTTCAAGAAAATTCAGGATGAGCTGCGAGGCAATACAGCCAAACTCAGAGAATTACTTGAATATAGCCCCATTGCTGTTCGTATTGTCACCAATCACCGTAAGAAAATTGTTTTTGCTAATAGACGTTATGCAGAACTGGTTAATGAAAGTAGAGATAAGTTACACCATCTCAATCCATTTGCATTTTATGTTGATCCCTCTGTAGTAAAAAGCTACTTAAACCAAATCATTGAAGGTAAGACAATCTATAACCAGCTGACTGAGCTGAAAATAACAGGCCAGGGAATAAAGTGGACATTGGCTTCATACTTACCCATTCAATATGGTGGCGAAGACTGCAATATTGGTTGGTTTTACGATATTACTGATCGCTTGAAAAACGAAGAAGCGCTTCGATTACATGCCAGCGTGTTCAACGATGCCTGGGAAGGAATTCTTATTACGGACAAAGAAAACCGGATTATCAGTGTCAATAAGGCCTTTACAGAAATTACGGGGTATACAAAGGACGAGTTAATCGGAAAGGATCCAAAAATCCTGGCTTCGGGGAGGCAGAGCTCAGAATTTTACAAGGAAATGTGGGATTGCATCGAAACAGAAGGGCGCTGGCGTGGAGAAATATGGAATCGTAAAAAGAATGGGGAATTTTTCGCTGAAATCCTGACGGTTAGTGCGATCAAAAATTCTCAAGGTGAAATTATCAGTTACCTTGGGTTATTTGTCGATATTACCGAAATTAAAAAAACAGAACATTTATTAGTGAATATGGCGCATTACGATGCGTTGACCCAGCTAGCAAATCGTACATTACTCTCAGATCGGTTGGAGCAGGCTCTTTCCGTTGCTAAACGCAACGAGAAAATTTTGGCGGTGTGTTTCCTCGATTTAGATGGCTTTAAACCGGTTAATGATGAGTTTGGTCATGAAACGGGCGATAAGCTTTTAGTTGCTGTGGCAGAAAGGCTAAGGCAAGTGGCGCGCTCTGGTGATACTGCTGCCAGGATGGGCGGTGATGAATTTGTCGTACTCATCAGCAATATCAATAGTATTGATGAGCTTGACCCCATCTTGACCAGGTTGAGCCAGAAAATAGCAGAACCCATCAAACTTAATCGCCGAAAACATCATGTGACGGCCAGTATTGGTGTCGCGATTTACCCTATTGATAATGTCGATGGCGACACACTGATCCGCCATGCCGATTTGGCTATGTATGAAGCCAAACAAGCGGGTCGAGATGGCTACCATATATTTGATGCCAAGCTCGATCAGCAAATGCACGAATACCATACACAATTGGAGCGCTTGCACCTGGCTTTAATTGGCGAAGAATTCCGCCTCTATTATCAGCCCAAAGTCGATCTTCGACATGGTCGAGTGATCGGGGTAGAAGCACTGATACGTTGGCAACACCCTGAAAAAGGTTTATTAGGTGCCATGGAGTTTTTGCCTATCGTCGAAGGGCATGAGTTCAGCGTTGAAATGGGTGATTGGGTATTAAAAACGGCGTTAAAACAGCTGCATGCGTGGCAAGAGCAAGGGCTCAATATTCAGGTCAGTATTAATGTGTCTGCCAAGCAAATTCAACACACTGATTTTCTGAAGAAGCTGGAAGCATCACTGAATCAGTATGAAAGCATATCCCCCGAGTCGATTGATCTGGAGATATTGGAAACATCGGCATTGGAAACCGTGCAGACATCTCAGGTCGTGGCCGCTGCGAGTAATTATCTCGGCGTGCCGTTTGCATTAGATGACTTTGGAACTGGCTACTCTTCATTGACTTACCTAAGAAAGTTACCGGTGAAGACATTAAAAATCGATCAGAGCTTTGTTCGAGATATGCTGAGAAATGATGAAGATATGGCTATCGTTAAAGGCATTATTGAACTCGCACAGGTCTTTAAACGTGACATCATTGCTGAAGGTGTGGAATCAACGGAGCATTTTCAGTACCTGCTGGATATGGGGTGTGACATGGCCCAAGGCTACGCTATCGCTAAACCTATGCCTGCAGAAGAAGTGTACGACTGGATAAAAAATTATGAAAAAGCTCAGCAAGGTAAAAGTGAATAATGGCAAATATTCTTCTCGATAAAACACATAAACAACTGATTCAATCAGCCATTGGTTTGGGCAATTGGTTATTAAATTTTGATGTGTTATCTGCAGATGATAAACAAGCAGTGATAGCTATACAGGATGTTCTGAAAAAATTACCGAAAATCAATGATGGCACGCTAGCGATGTTGGGTGTGAGTATTGAAACGGGTGATGAAGAACAAGGATTGGTTCGAGGATGGGATGTTAGCGTGGAGTACTTTGCTGATGATCCTGAACAACAGGGTGGACTAGAACTATTCAGCTCTTATCTACCGATACCTGAGACAACAGATAAAGACATTTTGGCCTTAAAGAAACAACATGAGGTGTATTTTCATTGGCCAATAGGAGATGTGTGTAACCTGGTGAAACAGGAACAGGCAGAGCAGTGGATGAAAGAGGTAAGCCAACCGCAAGCCTTGCTTAAGGCGGGAAGTCGATTAAGAGCGGAACTGGTCTATAAAGATTTTTATTCTGAGATTGAGTTGCCAGTCTGAGATAACAGGCAAAAAAAAGCCTGAGAAAATCAGGCTTTTACGTTTAGGTTGTTACCTTGAGTGGCAGTAGGTGCGGGTAGTGCCGAATCGATAAGTTTGAGTGCATTGGCACCATCGAGTTTGGCTTTGTTGTTACTCATTTGAGCACTCTTCACCATAAGATAGTCATCAATACTGATCTTTGGGCTGCCTTGTGTTGGTGAAATACTCATTTCTTACCTCCTACTTTTTGTGCCATCTTACATGACCTTCGTCATTTCCAACGATAAATAGTTCACATAATTATGTACCGGCACGAGCTTGTAAAACTATAGCTTTCATTATGTTGCCGTGATACTGCATGAGTTAATCAACATCATTTACCATAAAAAAAGGGAGCCGAAGCTCCCTAATTGAACGACTGTATGAGATACCTTAGGCAGTGGCTAAACTTTTTTGCGTAGGCTTAAGAAACCTAATAATGCTGGTGCAAATAAAAATAAAGCGGCTGGCAGTGGGACGGCTGAAACAGACACGTCATACTTAACAGCACCTGAAGTGGCATCAACAATACTTAATACGTAATCAACACCTGTTAGTAAAACAGCAGTAAAACTGAAGTCTTCAGTGATGGCATATGAGACAGTGCTGCCGACAGCACCAAACACTAATGTTGCTGCTGTGATAGCAGGGTTGAAAGACCACTCAATGACAACAGGTGTATCTACATCAGTAGAAAGAGTGAATGCTGAATTCCAATCACCCGCTTTTGAAACAGTACCGCCAGCAAGCACAACAGCGTTGTCTGATAAATCAACGCTTTGACTAGCACCGGCTGAACCGGCTGCACTGAGTGACAACGTTGCGGCATTCACACTGATTGAGAAAAATAAAGCTACGACAAATAGCATCGCTTTTTTCATAAAAATTCCCTTATGTTTAGATTGAAAAAACAAGCAATGCAACCCAGCCATCTTCACTTGGAAGACCTGTGGCTTTCCGACCCCGCCTCACGACGAGTTTGGCTTTGATTTACAACTGATGAAAAAAATCCAACACAGTAAGGACCCGCTAAATGGTGAATTGTTCATCCAGCTATAGTGTAGATAAGCACTGTTACAGGAAAATGTCAGAATCGAAAACAGATGAATATAAAAATCATTAGCTAACTTGATGATACGGCGGGCATATTTCCCGTTCTCAACTGGTGTATAGTCAGATGAATAATAAAAAAATAAAAACACATCTGAGAAGGAGAGAGCAATATGGCAAGCGTATTAAAAACGACGCATCATGGTGGCTGTCCACATGATTGTCCTGATACCTGTTCCATGGTGTATGAGGTTGAAAATGGTCAACTGACCTCAGTTAAAGGCAATAAAGAACATCCAATGACGCGAGGTGGTTTGTGCGTCAAACTCAAAGATTATGAAAAGCGTCACTATCATCAGGATCGTTTGCTTCATCCGATGCGACGTACCGGACCCAAGGGAAGTGGGCAGTTTGAACGCATTAGTTGGGATGAAGCACTTGATGAGATCACCAGCCGCTGGAAAGCCATTATTGACGAGTATGGTCCTCATGCCATTTTGCCTTATAGCTATCTGGGTAATCAGGGGCTGGTGCATGGCTTAAATGGTGGCGATGCTTTTTTAACAAAATGGGCGCAACCGTTTGTGAGCGGACTTTTTGCGGCGAAGGTTCTTGTACAGCCTGGTTGCTGACAGTGGGGCCAACAGCTGGGGTCGACCCTGAGAGTTTTATCCATTCTAAATACATCATCCTTTGGGGATGTAATTCGGTGAGTACCAATGTCCACCATTGGCACATTGTAAAAGATGCCCAGAAGCAGGGCGCCAAAGTCGTCGTTATCGATCCCTATAAATCCAAAACAGCGAAAGAAGCGGATTGGCACATTGCGCCTAAACCCGGCACTGATGGTGCTTTAGCCATGGCCATAATGCATGTGATTATTGAAGAAGGACTTCAGGATCATGACTATATCGACAACTACACAGTGGGGTTTGAGGCCTTATCTGAAAGAGCCAAAACCAGAACACCAGAATGGGCTGCCTCGATAACGGGTGTGGCTGCGGAAGATATTCGTCAGTTGGCGCGCGAGTTTGCCTCTACCCAACCAGCAGCTATTCGCTTGGGTGTGGCTGTAGAACGTAACTATGGTGGTGGTCAAGCAATTCGTGCCATCACCTGTTTACCTGCATTAACCGGCGCGTGGCGTCATGTTGGTGGTGGTGCATTACAGTTTCCTGTCTGGGAGCATCCTTATAAGTTTGATGTTATTTCGCGTCCGGATCTGATTCCGGAAGGCACGCCGGTCGTGAATGCAATACAACTGGGTCGGGCACTAACAGGAGAATTGGGGCTCGATACACCGATTAAATCGATGATGTGCTGGAATGCCAATCCCGTCACGCAAGCCGCCGAAACTGACAAGATTGTTGAAGGTTTGATGCGAGAAGATCTCTTTGTTGTTTCGGCTGAGCACTTCCTTTCTGATACCGCATCTTATGCTGATATCGTGCTACCTGCCTCTATGGGCGCAGAGATGGAAGATATGGTGCTGTCATGGGGCCACTTATATCTAACCTATAATGAAAAGTGTGTGGACTCGCCGGGTGAAGCGATACCAAATAATGAGATTTTCAGACGCTTGGCAGCCAGAATGGGCTATCAAGAAGATAACTTTAGCTGGTCGGATAGTGAGTGTCTTGAGAACTATGTTGATTGGGACTCTCCGGCATGTGAAGGCATTGATTTAGCTTATTTACGCCAACATGGCTTTGCTAAATTAAAAGTAGGTACCAAAGATGATCGTGCCCCACATCGCCATGGGAATTTCCCAACACCGAGTGGAAAGTGTGAACTGGAAGTGAAAGGGGCTACCAACTTTGTGGCTGGTCCGTTCCGGCAGATGTATGAAGGCTTCCAGCCTGGTGAGTCATTAGATAGCTTGCCAGATTATATGCCATCAAGAGAGACGCACGAGAGCAATCCGGCATTAGCTGAAAAGTACCCATTGAATATCATTTCGCCCAAAAGCCACGGCTTTCTGAATTCTTGTTACGCCAATATGGACAACAAAATAAAAGGCCAAGGTGAACAGTTTGTCATGATAAGTCCAGTGGATGCCGACCTCCGAAATATTCAAAGTGGTGATGTGGTATCCGTATTTAATGACCGGGGTAAATTTGAAGCACTTGCTCAAATTACAGATGATGTCAGTCCCGGTATCGTCGTGGCGACACTTGGATATTGGCGACAGTTGAACAAAGGCACGGTGAACTGTGTCAGTTCAGCTGAGTTTGTGGATATGGGCCATGCCCCAACATTTACTGACAATTTGGTTGAAGTCAGATTGAGTTAATCTCGACAGCGTGCAAAAAAAGCCCGCTTTCGCGGGCTTTTTTTATGTTGATGTTTAAGCGGTTTCTTTGTTACCGAAAGGTCTGATGCCCATCAGAATAAGCAAAGACAACATCACGATTACCAGCTGGGCTGACAATCCCTCCCATGTTGAATAAATACCAAGCCAGGACAAGGCAAAATCAACGGGTAATGAAGAAATGCTGATCAAATCAGCTTCCTGTAGGGCGGCCACCGCCTTACCTATTAATACAAATGATAAAGCCAGCATCAGATAGGTACTGAAAGTGAAGAATGTTCTGATAGGTAAGCGTAATGAGTATTTAACAAACACCCAGAATAACAGGCCTAAAATCACTACAGCCGTAACAAAACCTGTGGCGATAGACATGGATTGTGATGCCGCCGATTGGGTAAGTAGTGCTTGATAAAAGAGGACTGTTTCGAACACTTCACGATACACCGCAATGAACGACAGGCCTGCTAATCCCCACAGCGTGCCTTTACTCAAGTGTCGATGAACGTGTTGATTAATATAAGCCTGCCAAGCCGCCGCGTTTGTTTTACTATGCATCCAGAAACCGACATAGAATAGAATCACAGCGGCCATCAAGGCGCCCACACCTTCCATGATTTCACGGCTTGCACCACTGATGCTAATCAGATTTTGGGCTGCCCACCACGTGGCGACACCCGCAATCAGGGCAAAAACCCAGCCAGCATGCACATATTTCACCGCGTCACGACGCTCCGTTTTGACTAGAACAGTGACCAGTGCCAACACAACCAGCATAGCTTCCAGGCCTTCACGCAATAAAATCACTAAACTGGCGGTAAACAATGTCGAGTCCGATAAGGTATCGGCAGACAACAAATCTTGTGCCTGACTAAGCTGATGATTGGTTTGTTCAAGCAGTGCGGTAATGTCGTCTTGTTTTTCAGACTGAGCCGTTAATTGTCTGAATGCCATCATTGATTTTTCGATGTCTTTGCGTAGCTGTGGATCGTAGGCATCCAAGGCATTTTCAGCGAGCTCAAAGCCATCAAGGTAGGCACTGACAGCTAGCGCTTGTGCCGCTTTATAGTCCCCTGATAGATAACTTGTATGTGCCGCTTTCAGTTGTTGTTTGGCCATGGCAAGTGGATCATTTGATGCAAATAACGGCTCAGGATGTGAGCGAAGCTGAGCTACTGTGTCATCGTCAAGCGTGGGGTATTTATTGAGTAATGTCTGGGGACTATTACTGACAAAATCCTGAATAGTCATGGCAGTGGGGACTGTTGCCATACCAGTGTGATCCTGAAAGGCCAAGCTACCTGCATAAAAGGCCAGTGACCAACGCTGTTTCTCATCAAGGTGAGACAGCGCCACCATAGCCGTGCCCTCAATACCATTGGTGATGGCATCATACAAACCGATAACTGAACGGTTCATGGCACGATCTTTATCAGTGAAGTTTGTCGGTGTGGGGTCCAAAGAGGCGGCTAATGTGCCATCTCCCTGACCCATTGCACCATGACAGGCACTGCAGTTTTGCTGATAAAGCTGTTTTACTTGTTGAATGGGCAGTAATTCGCTGGGCAAAGAGACGTCCGGTGAGAGCTTAATCAAGATATTCCGAAGATCCACTGTGATGGCATGAATGACATCAGGGTTTTGTTTGTTAGTAACGGCTTGTTGTAATTTAAGTGCCGCTTCAAGCGCGTGTTGGCCGTTCTCGAGTTGTCGGGTTTTTTCCACTGCAAGCGCAGAAAATTCTGTCATCTCGCTGTACTCAGCTTCGTTGATCACCTCACCATTGGCCACAGCAGCACTATAATCTGCTCCGACATACTCAGCTATCTGCATGAGTTGTCGCGTTTCACTCTGTGCATCGTTTGCATGTGCGGCATGAATAAATGACAACATCATCATCAAACTGATAATGAGACCTGTGGTTATACGACGGTCAAATCTAAACACGTTTTTATTGGCTCCAGCGAGGGTGGTTGTATCAATCATTTATCTTGAGTGCAGTTCTAAATGAGAATCGTACGCAGTATAAACCTTAGTGCTGATTAGCGAGTAAATGATTTTTTTAGATACAGGTCTCTCGGAGAAGTTCTCGACCCAGCTAACTTTTAGATGATTAACCGCTGAAGGCTGTATTTTTAGGAGTTTATGTTATTGGGTGAGAGTGATAATCTTGCAGTTTGTGACGATTTGATGACAAAACAATGACGAATGTAATTCAACTGGAATCTCTTGATAAAGCCCCCGTACAAACGGTTCCATTTCCCTATTTCAAGGTAGAACAATCTATTTATCCTGAGCAGGTGCAAGCCATCATCAAGAGCTTTCCTGATATCTCAGATGGCGGTAGCTACAATATCGATGATGTTGATTTACAAGAACCTTTTAAATCGTTAATTACCTCTATTGATACCCCGGAATTTCGGCGAATCATTTGTGAAAAATTTGATGTGCAGGTCATGGATTTGCCGATGATGATTACCCTCAGAGGGTATTCCAGACAAAAAGATGGACGCATCCATACCGATTCTAAAACCAAAGTAGCTACCATCCTTATCTACCTTAACGAAGCTTGGCAAGCCGATACAGGTAAACTGAGAATCTTACGAAATGGTCACGATATGAATGACTATGTGGATGAAGTCACGCCTGGCCCTGGCAGTCTTGTCGCTTTCAAAGTGACCGATAATTGCTGGCATGGCTATCCGGCCTTTGATGGCAAGCGTCAGTCCATACAGATTAACTTCCTGACTAGTGCAGCCGCTGGAAATAAACATCGCTTCTTTCATCGTTTAAGTGCCAAGCTTAAACGACTCATTTCAGGTCGAAAATCCATTTAAGTTTGATTGGTTTTGTCTTAGTCGAATACACAGAGAATCTGCAATTAACCCAAGCTAATCTTTATTGACACAGTGTGATGCTATAGTATCAATGGTAAGACGATATCTGCATTTACATACACAACAAAGGGAGAAGCAGGTTTTATGGCTGACGGGGTTGAGCAGATTTATATCGCACTAATTAGTGTGCATGGGCTCATACGGGCTGATAATCTTGAACTGGGCAGAGATGCCGATACAGGAGGACAAACTCTCTATGTTCTGGAACTCGCTCAAGCACTGTCTGAACTTCCCAATGTCTGTCAGGTAGATCTGGTTACACGCCGTGTGATAGACAGCCATGTTGATGCTGAATATGCCGAACCCATTGAGAAGGTAAATGATAAATTCAGGATCGTACGTATAGAAGCCGGTCCTGATGAATACATCTATAAAGAACATTTATGGGACCATCTGGACGGGTTTGCAGACAACCTGGCGGATTTTTTCAGACAACAAGATCATGTTCCTGATCTGATTCATAGCCATTATGCTGACGCGGGCCTGGTGGGATCTCATGTGGCTAATCTGCTAGGCATTCCACTTGTCCATACAGGCCATTCTTTAGGACGGGTTAAACGAAGAAGGTTATTGGCCAGTGGTTTAACTACTGAACAAATTGAGTCACTTTACAATATGACTCGGCGTATAGAGGCAGAAGAAATTACTTTAGCCACCGCCGAACGTGTCATTACCAGTACCCATCAGGAAATCGAAGAACAATACGAAATTTATGATCATTATCAGCCTGATCAAATGCGTGTCATTCCTCCTGGTACCAACATTAAACAGTTCAAGCCGCCAGAAGGAAATGAACTGGAAAGTGAGTTGTTTAAAAAGCTGACGCACCAACTCACAGACCCGCATAAACCGATTATTCTGGCCTTATCCCGCCCTGATAAACGCAAAAATATCACCGTGCTGATTGAAGCGTATGGTGAGTCAGAAAGGCTGCAACAACTGGCAAACTTAGTGATTATTGCTGGTAACCGTGATGATATTGATGATCTGGAAGCAGGGGCTCAGGAAGTGTTTCATGAGCTTTTTGTGGCCATTGATCGATACGATTTATATGGCAAAGTGGTCATGCCTAAGCACCACAAGCGTGAGCAAGTCCCTCTGATGTATCGTATTGCTGCGGCATCAGGTGGGGTGTTTGTAAACCCGGCGCTGACAGAGCCTTTTGGTCTGACTCTGATCGAGGCCGCAGCCTCGGGCGTACCAATTGTGGCGACGGAAGATGGTGGGCCAAGAGATATTATTGGTAACTGTCATAATGGGATTTTAATTGATCCACTCGAATCATCGACTATCACAGACGCACTATTGAAATTATTAACAGACAATGATGTGTGGGATGACTATTCAAGCAAAGGTCTGGAAGGGGTAGCGAAGTGTTATTCATGGCAAGCACACGCTAAACGTTATATCGATTTGGTGACACCACTTGCTCAACGTGCTGAGTTACTTCAACGTAAGCCGCTTGAGCGAACCAGTCATGTCTATGCTGAACAGGCTATTTTCACCGATTTGGATTTGAACCTTATCGGCGACGATGTGTCGTTACATAAATTGATTAACCTGATTCGGGAAAACCGCAAGACCACAAAATTTGCCATTGCGACTGGCCGGCGTTTGGACGTTGCCCTTAGAATGATGAAAAAACATCAGATTCCTGAACCTGATATTTTAATCACCAGTTCTGGCACCGAGATCTACTATGCACCTAAGCTAACGCCAGATACGTCCTGGGCTCAACATATTGATTATCACTGGACGCCCCATAAAGTACGACTGTTGCTCGATGGGTATCCTGGATTAGAAAAGCAGCCAAAGTCAGAACAGAGTCGATTTAAACTGAGTTATTACATCGATCCTGAACAGGTAGATGTTGAAGATATAAAACGACTGTTACATCAGGAGGAACAATCGGTTCATGTTCAGCTAGCTTTTGGACAATATTTAGACATATTACCGATTAGAGCATCAAAGGGGATGGCTCTGCGCTATGTTGCCGACCATTGGCAAATACCACTTGAACATATTTTTGTTGCCGGCGGTTCCGGAGCGGATGAAGATATGATGCGAGGCAACACGCTCGCTGCGGTAGTGGCAAACAGACATAATGAGGAGTTATCACAATTGATTGATACTGACCGTATTTATTTCGCAGACAAACCATTTGCTGCAGGCATTTTGGAATCACTCGAACATTACCAGTTCTTTGATCATGTCAAAACGAAGAAAGCATCATCATGAGCCAAGCTAAAGTTTTACTCTGCACGGATATGGATAGAACCATCATTCCTAATGGCTTTCAGCCAGAGCCAGCTGATGCACGTAAACAGTTTTCCGACTTTTGTGAACGTGATGAGGTCAAGCTAGCATATGTCACAGGTCGTCATGTATCACTGGTGAAACGGGCGATTAAAAACTATGCCTTACCCGTTCCTGATTTTGCGATTACCGATGTTGGTACCAAGATATACCAGATAGGTAAAGGCAGTTGGCAACAAATGGCGGACTGGGAAGCTGAGATTGATAAAGACTGGAATGGCAAAACCCATGCTCAGCTGAAACACATTTTACGATCCATTAAAGAATTGCGTTTACAGGAAAGCAGCAAGCAAAACACCCATAAACTGAGTTACTACCTGCCACTGTATTTAGATAAAGATACAATTATTGCCCGTGTTGAAGCCTTTTTGAAAGATGCTAATGTCGCTGCCAGTATTCTCTGGAGCGTCGATGAACCTAAAAATATCGGCCTGTTGGATGTCTTACCTGAGCATGCAACTAAGCTCCATGCCATTGAGTTTTTACAACGCAAACTAGCCTATCAGCTGGATGAAGTGATTTTTGCTGGTGATAGTGGTAATGACCTGCCTGTTCTAACCAGTCAAATCCCCTCGGTTCTGGTCGATAACGCCAGCGCGGAAATAAAACAGACTGCAGTAGAGTTATCCAAACATAATGGTCATGCTGAAGCCTTATTCCTGGCGAAAAGTCATCGAGATAATGAAGGTAATTATGCTGCGGGCGTATTACAGGGCGTGGCACACTTTGCACCGCATTTTGTTATGCAAACCAATAAAGAGGCATCATCATGACTTCATCATCAAATCTAACGCTTTTTGGTGAAGCCTTATTTGATTGTTTTCCTACCGGAGAAAATGTTCTTGGTGGTGCTCCCTTTAATGTGGCCTGGCATCTGCACGCCTTAGGTGATTCTCCTGTTTTTATCAGCCGGGTAGGTAATGATGACTTAGGCAAAACCATCTTATCGGAGATGGATAGCTGGGGCATGAATACGCAAGCTATACAAATTGACGACCAGCACCAGACAGGGCGCGTTGATATCACCATAAAAGATGATGAGCCAAGCTACACATTTGCTGAAGATAGTGCCTGGGACTTTATTGAGTTAGGTGAGTCAGCCAGTCAGGTTTTATCCGGATTTTTTTACCATGGCACATTAGTCGCTCGACATGAGACCTCGTATAAAACATTGGAAAAACTGACGGAAAACCCATCACTGGATATTTTTGTTGATGTGAATTTACGGTCTCCCTGGTGGCAGAAAGTGGTGGTCTATCATTGGCTGGAGCAGGCTCGCTGGGTAAAACTCAACGAGAGTGAGTTATATGAGCTCGGTTTTCAATCTGCTGATTTGTATCAGGACATGACACGAATGCATACGCACTTTCACCTTGATCAGTTGATTGTGACACGTGGAGAAAAAGGCGCTATCGTGAGAGATACAGAGGGTGAGTTTCATGAAGTCGCACCTACTCAACATGAACAGGTTATCGATACCGTCGGTGCTGGCGATGCATTTACTGCCATGTATATTCACGGTCTTTTAGCGGACTGGTCAATTGAAACGACATTAGAAAAAGCACAAGCTTTCGCTTGTCGGGTGGTGACGCAACGCGGTGCCATCAGTAAAAATCCAGATTTTTACAAATAACGCTTATTCAGAATAATTCAAACAAGGTTAAGCATGTACGAACAGCAAGCCCATACATTGTTAAACGATATCCTCAATGAAATTGAAGCGGGCATTTCAAAGCAGGATTTACGCTATTTCTACACACGGTTGGGCGCAAATTTTTATGCTATACACTCCTTATTTGAGCGCTTATACGGTCATCGAGATGACTTCAAGGAGCGGTCTCAGAAACTGGTTGAAACAATGGCGTGGCAGTATATTCGCCGTCCAGAAGATCTTCGTCAGAAAGATATTGAGCGTGAAGCAGACCATAACTGGTTTCTCAGTCAGAACTGGGTAGGTATGGCGTTATACAGTCAGGGCTTTGCTGGCAACCTGCAAGGCATGAAAGACCATCTGAATTACTTTCAGGATCTTGGCGTCAATTTAGTACACATCATGCCAATCATGCAGTGCCCAAAAGGTAGCAGTGATGGTGGCTATGCCGTGAGCGACTTTCGAAAAATAGATGAGCGTGCCGGTAGTCTGCAAGACTTGAATCAACTCGCACGCAGCATGCATGACAGAGATATCTTACTGACCATGGATGTGGTGCTGAATCATACTTCCGATGAGCATGAGTGGGCGCAAAAAGCACGTGAGGGTGATCCTAAGTTTCAGGATTATTACTACACGTTTGAAAATCGTAATGTCCCAGATATGTTCGAGCAGAGCATGCCTGAAGTGTTTCCAGAAACGTCACCCGGCAATTTTACCTGGGATGAGGATATGCAGCGTTGGGTCATGACGGTGTTTAATAGTTATCAGTGGGATCTCAACTATTCTAATCCTACTGTTTTTATCGAAATGCTTGATGTGATCCTGTTTTGGGCCAATCAGGGAGCCGATATTCTGCGTTTGGATGCGGTTGCTTTTTTATGGAAGAAAATTGGCAGTACCTGCCAAAATGAACGTGAAGCTCACTTGATTTTGCAATTGCTGAAAGATTGCTGCCAAGTGGTCGCGCCTGGCGTTTTATATATTGCTGAAGCGATTGTCGCACCGGTTGAAGTCACCAAGTACTTTGGTGAAGATGCGGTAATTGCTAAAGAGTGTGAAATCGCCTACAACGCCACTTATATGGCTTTGATGTGGGATGCCGTAGCCACAAAAAATACCAAGCTACTCAATCAAGGCATCAAGAGCTTGCCTGTGAAATTAGAGCGAGCAACCTGGCTGAATTATATCCGCTGCCATGATGATATCGGTTTGGGCTTTGATGATCGTGATATTGAACTGGTTGGATACCAACCAGCACAACATCGGAAGTTTCTGATTGATTATTACATGGGGCGTTTTGACCATTCTCACGCCAGAGGTTTGCCGTTTGGTGAAAATGAAAAAACAGGTGATGCTCGTATTTCTGGTTCTTTAGCCTCTCTGGTCGGCTTGGAATACGCCTTGGAAATTGGCGATCCTGAGGCAATCGAAGATTCAATCAAAATCATCTTACTCTTGCACAGTTTGATTATGTCCTTTGGTGGGATTCCTCTTCTATATTACGGTGATGAAGTGGGTACCACTAACGATGTTTCTTACCTTGAGGATCCATACAAGAAAGGGGATTCACGCTGGGTACATCGGCCTGTTATTGACTGGAATAAAGCAGATTTACGTAATCAGCCTGGCCATCCTCAATATGAAATATTTACCGCCTTAAAACGGATGATCTCAGTACGTAAAGAAATTGATGTGTTCGCCGATTTCAATAATCGTGAACTCATTGATGTAGGTAATGAGCATCTATTTGTCTTCGAGCGTTATTGCATTCAGCAGCAACATCAACGTGTTCTGGTGGTTGCCAACTTCAACGATAAGCCTCAGCATTTAAATTTAAGCGAATTGGGTAGCTGGGGAAATCCGCAAAATGGCCAACTTTATGACTTATTCAGTGGTCAGCGTCCAGATTTATTCAAAAATGCCTTAGTCATACCGGCCTTTAGTTTTTATTGGTTGCAAGAAAGCTGATTGTCCATTTTTGTTCTACTAACTTCACATAATATCGACATTCAACCCTCTAGTTTCAGAATGGAAACTGTTTCTAGGAGAAGACATGTATAAAACAGGTTTGTATTGGTTTAATCATGATCTTCGTGTTCATGACAACACGGCACTTCTTGAAGCCAGTTTGAACTGTGAACAACTGATCTGTTTATTTTGTTTTGACTCAGCCTGGTTCAAACAAACGGGGCTTAATGCAAAGCCCATGGGCTTAATACGCCGACAATTTATCGAACAATGTTTGCATGACTTAGCTAAAGAGCTCAAAAACAGGGAGCAACGGTTGATTGTGATGACAACCGATCCGGTCTCAGCCATCTCTGTTTTGATAAAAAATCATGAGATTGATGTCGTCTATCGTAGTCATCATGTTGGGGTATTTGAAACAAGACAGTGGCATCACCTTCGAGCTGATTTCCCACGCATCGCGTTTCATTCTATCTGGACTCATACCTTATTTCGGCCTGAACAGTTGCCTTTTGGCTTAAACCATTTGCCGACGACATTTACAGAATTCAAACAAGCTTGTGAAACCATTGCTATTGATAAACCGGTAGCGATGCCCCAGCAATTAGCACCCCCTGTTGATACCGTGACAGGGTTGAAACGAACAGCAGAGAATGTGCTGGATTCACATAAAGGTTTCAATGGTGGAGAAAAAGCAGCGCTTCAGCATTTAGACGACTACTTTTCCTCTGAGTTACCTCAACACTATAAAACGGTTCGAAATGAATTAGATGGATGGGATAATTCCACGAAAATGTCTGCCTGGCTGGCCAGTGGTGCATTATCACCTCGCAAGCTGATAGACAGATTACAGCGTTATGAAAAAGACAATGTCGCCAATGAATCTACCTATTGGATTTATTATGAGCTGTTATGGCGTGAATATTTCCAGTGGTATGCACAGCGTTATCAGCACAAACTGTTTAGACCGGAAGGCATAAATAAACAACGCGTATCGTGTTGTTTTTATCCTGAGCGTTATCAGAAATGGTGTCATGGTAATACCCCTTATCCCATCGTTAATGCCTGCATGAAACAACTCAATCAAACAGGGTATATGTCTAATCGCGGTCGTCAGATTGTCGCCAGCTGTTTGGTCAATGAACTACAACTGGACTGGCGGTTTGGTGCGGCCTATTTTGAGCAACAGTTAGTTGATTATGATGTCGCCTCTAACTGGGGCAATTGGCAATATATTGCTGGAGTAGGCGCTGATCCGCGTGGGGGACGTCATTTTAATCTGGAAAAACAAACGGCGACCTACGATCCTGAGCATCACTTCATTCGACAATGGCATGGCGAGGCGAATCAGTACCCACTCGATTCAGTTGATGCTGCAGACTGGCCCATCATGCCAAATAAAGATGAATAAGTGATCGTGTCTGAGTATTGAGATCCGCTAAAAAGCATTGCATACTCAAATCATTGCTCTCATACAGTGGAGGCCATTGTTATGACTAAAGCAATTTTGTTTGATATCAGTGGGGTATTACATACAGACAATCAGCCTATCAGTGGCGCGGTTGATCTCATTAAGCGACTGAGGCGTCAGAGCATTCCGATGCGTTTTGTGACCAATACCTCACGTGCTACCTGCCAGTCAGTCTTGAACGAACTCAAACAGATGGGATTTGATATCAAGTCTGATGAAGTCTTTACAGCGCCCCTAGCTATTAAGCGCCTGTGCCAGACGAAGGGGTATCGACCATTTTGTCTTATTCATCCCGACTTAACACCAGAGTTCAGTGACTTAGAACAGTCTCAACCTAATGCGGTGATTGTCACTGATGCAGCGTATTTATTTAGTTATGACAATCTAAACAAAGCCTTTTCATTAATTATGAATGGCGCACCGCTACTGGGGATTGGACGCAACCGATTTTTTAAAAGTGAAGGTCAATTGCAACTAGATGCAGGGCCATTCATTCAAGCTCTGGAATACGCCAGCCATGTGGAAGCTCAGATTATTGGCAAACCGGCATCCAGTTTTTTTCATGAGGCTCTCACATCATTAGGCATGGCCGCCACTGATGTTCTGATGATAGGTGATGATGTGGCCTCAGATGTGATTGGTGCTGTTGATGCCGGGCTTCAAGCGTGTCTGGTGCGTACAGGTAAGTTTCTACCGGAAGACGAAGCTGAGGCTAGCGCCGCCAACGCCATGATTGCTGACTCGGTAGTGGAGGCAGTCAATCAGGCATTTGATTTGGATTTTTAGATGAGTTTCGCCCAAAGATCATATTCATCGGCTTCTTCAAATTCGACGTCGACGATATCTCCAACCTTAAGATGAGTGGCGCCATCAATGAATACCTGACCATCAATTTCAGGCGCATCTGCTTCACTACGGCCCACCGCGCCTTCTTCAACAACTTCATCAATGATGACACGCCCTTTGCGTCCCACTTTCAATTGTAATCTCGCTGCACTGATTTCTGCTTGGTGCACCATAAAGCGGTCAAGACGTTCTTGTTTAACCGCTTCAGGAATTTGATCTGGTAAGTCATTGGCTGTGGCACCCTCTACCGGGGAGTAGGCAAAAGCGCCCACACGATCAAGTTGTGCCTCAGTAAGAAAATCGAGCAATTCTTGGAATTCTTCTTCGGTTTCGCCAGGAAAACCAACGATAAATGTGCTGCGTAAGGTGATATCGGGACAAACTGCTCGCCAGGCACGAATACGTTCCAAGTTATTTTGTGAAGAAGCTGGTCGTTTCATCAGCTTGAGAATACGTGGGCTGGCATGCTGAAATGGGATATCCAGATAAGGCAGAATTTTTCCTTCCGCCATTAAAGGCACAACGTCATCGACATGCGGATAGGGGTAGATATAATGCATTCTTACCCAAATTCCCAGCTCACCCAGGGCTTCGGCAAGGTCGTAAAAACGTGTTGCACGTTCACTACCGTTCCAGTCGTGTGCTTCATATTTCACGTCCACACCATAGGCACTGGTATCTTGAGATATAACGAGAAGCTCTTTAACGCCCGCATCAACGAGTCGTTTTGCTTCAGTCATCACATGATGAATTGGACGACTGACCAGATCCCCACGCATAGAAGGGATAATGCAGAAGGTACAACGGTGATTACAGCCTTCAGATATTTTTAGATAAGCGTAATGGCGGGGTGTGAGTTTGATGCCTTCTGGTGGAACCAGGCTAAGGAAAGGATCATGTTGTGGAGGCAAGTGTTTGTGGACGGCACTGACGACTTCTTCGAGCGCGTGAGCCCCGGTAATTTCCAGAACTTGAGGGTGTTGTTTGCGAATGGTGTTATCACGGCTGCCAAGACAACCTGTTACAATGACTTTGCCATTTTTAGCGATGGCTTCACCAATACTACCGAGAGATTATTCAACAGCCGAATCTATAAAACCACATGTATTTACCACCACTAAGTCAGCATCATCATAACTTGGGGTAATGTTATAACCCTCTGAACGTAACTTGGTAATGATACGTTCACTATCAACGAGGGCTTTTGGACAACCAAGACTGACAATACCAACTTGAGGTGCTTTCATATGACTTACCAATTATCATAAAGCCTATATTTTAAATAAAACTTGTTGATATGGCTTGTGTCCTATTAAATATTTTTACGGTCTAAAAACAACAATACCTTGCGAACTAAAAAGCTTATGCATTAATTTGTTGTTAACATTTAAGTTAGAACCGTGAGCTGCCGATAACAGTAAATGCAATACGTATTTACCATTCACTTTCATCAGGGTGAAGTACAATGAAAAAAATCTGCCGGTAACGGATAAAGAAATTACCTTCGACAACCCATTGATTTCTACAACCGATCTCAAAGGCATCATAACCAGCTTTAATAGCGAATTTAAATATGTCAGTGGGTTTGAGACAGATGAATTAATGCATGTGAATCATAACGTCATCCGTCATCCTGATATGCCTCCAGCCGCGTTTGCTGATCTCTGGTCTACTGTAAAATCGGGTAAACACTGGATGGGCATGGTTAAAAACCGCACAAAGACGGGCGATTATTACTGGGTGGATGCTTATGTCACGCCGATTTTTGATGGCGATAAAGTGATAGGTTATGAGTCCGTTCGTAGTAAGCCCAAAAAACAGGAAGTGAAGCGGGCAGAACAGCTTTATAAACAAATCAACGAAGGTAAAAAACCTAAACTCGGTAATATCTTCACCCGACTTTCTTTAAAAAGTAAAACGACCTTATCAGTAGTGCTGAGTGCCTTTGTCGCCAGTGTACTGAATCAAGTCAGTGTCATTCAGCAATTGCCCTATTACATGCCAGTGCTTATCGCTGTGTTGGGTGGACTGGCGACGTATCTTCTGCTCAAGAACTGGATTTTTGCATCACTCGATAGAGCGATTAAAGAAGCCAATGATGAGGTTAATAACCCATTAATGGGCATGGTCTACACTGGTGCGGATGATGAGGTGGCTCAACTTGTTCTGGTCAATAAACTACTTCATGCCAGATTGAATACTATATTAGTCAGAATGAAAGATTCGGCTGGGAATATTGATAAGTCGGCTGGCGATACCTATCAGTCTCAACAGTCCATTATGGAATCAATTAATTCTCAGGCCTCACAAACTGAGCAGGTGGCGACCGCTATGACAGAAATGTCTTCCACGATTCAAGAGGTGGCACGCAATGCTAGCTTGGCTTCCCAGTCTGCGAATCATGTTGATGAGTTAACGCAACAAAGTATGGCTAAATCTGAAACAGCAGTAAAAGGCTTAACCAGCCTAGATAAAGCCTTTGATACTATCAGTGACTATATTAAAACACTGGAATCTGACTCCAGTGCAATTAATCCTATTGTAGATGTGATTAGTAACATTGCTGAACAAACGAATCTGCTGGCGTTAAACGCCGCGATTGAGGCCGCCAGAGCCGGTGACCATGGTAGAGGCTTTGCTGTTGTTGCTGATGAGGTACGTTCATTGGCGACCCGAACCCAGGAATCGACCCAAGAAATTTCGAACCTGATTTCAAAACTGGATGGCTCTGTCGTCAAAGTGGTGAAGGGTATGGAAACGACTAAAGATACTGCCTCCTCAAGCCGTCAGGATATTCAGGGTTCTATTGACTCTGTGAGCTCTATTAAAGAAAGTGTGGAGAAACTTAATGAACTCAACACCTTGATTGCGACTGCGGTTGAAGAGCAGAGCGCGGTGAGTGAAGACATTAATCAGAATGTGGTCAGAATCAGTTCAGATGCTGAAATGGTGGTGAATAATGCCAACAAGGTGAATGTGCATGCTGAAAATCTGGCTCAGGAGTCACAAAATCTACTGAATATGATTACCCGGTTTTCATCTCGCTAAAAAGTTCAGGTGAGTCTTGATTGCACCATTACGGTGAGCATGAAATCATGGGTGTGCCATTATGGTGCAACTTGAGAGGTCAAGATAGATTTAGCATAAATAGCTAAGTTGATGATCACACATTAATTATTCTGATAGTCATAAAACTGGCATGGTATCTGCGTTATCAGTGCTAAGTGCTGAGGTGGTTTACCAACTACTGTCGACGAAATAAGGTTTCTAGGGTTCCGATCAATGATGATGTCTGGACCGAGAGTAACCGACCTTCACAGTGAAGGTTACACGGAGGGATAAAAGCCCGGGAGATTGTTTTTTGTAAAACATCTCTTGCACCGTGTTTCTAACTTAACTGTGAGGTAACTTCATGAAGTTCTCCAATCTTCGTATTATCAGCTTCTTGCTGCTTTCTTTTTCTCTTCTGATTGTTCCCTTTTCAGCGAATGCTGAACAAAAAGATAAATTCAGTATTGCCTGGACAATTTATGCAGGCTGGATGCCATGGGACTATGCGGCAAATGCCGGTATCGTCAAAAAATGGGCCGATAAATACGGCATTGAAATTGACGTGGTACAAATCAATGACTACGTAGAATCCATCAACCAATACACTGCAGGTCAGTTTGATGGCTGCACTATGACGAATATGGATGCCCTGACTATTCCTGCTGCGGGCGGTGTTGATTCTACAGCGTTAATCCTGGGTGACTTTTCTAACGGTAATGATGGCATTGTTCTTAAAGGCAATGATAAAAGCTTAAAAGACATTGAAGGTCAAAATGTTAATCTCGTTGAGCTCTCTGTTTCACATTATTTATTAGCACGTGCACTGGATACCATTGGTCTGAGTGAGCGTGACGTCAGAGTCGTGAACACATCAGATGCTGACTTAGTCGGTGTGTTTAACGCGGATGATGTGACGTCAACCGTTACCTGGAACCCGCTATTATCTGAAGTGGCATCTATGCCAAATACCAGTAAAGTGTTTGATTCCTCGCAAATTCCTGGCGAAATCATTGATATGTTGCTGGTCAATACAGAAACGCTGAAAGATAACCCCGCTTTCGGTAAAGCATTAACCGGCGCTTGGTATGAAATCATGGCGCGTATGGCGGCTGAAGATACTGATGCCTTAAGTTTTATGGCAAAAGCATCGGGTACAGATCTGGAAGGATATAAAGCACAGCTGGCGGCGACCAATATGTTTTATGAAGCAAAAGAGGCAGTCGCTTTTGCTGAAAGCAAGCAATTACCTGAAACCATGAAATATGTCAGTGAGTTTTCATTTGAACATGGGCTGTTAGGTGAAGGTGCGATGGATGCTGGTTTTATTGGTATCGCTTACCCAGATGGCACCGTGGTTGGTAATTCGGCTAATGTAAAACTGCGTTTTGATTCGTCTTTCATGTCCATGGCAGCTGACGGTTCTCTGTAACCGTCATCAGTCCGAGAATCATTATGAAACGACTTATCAATCAGCAGCCCAGTAAAGCCGGTAAATGGTTATTAGGTGCTTTACCTTTCATCCTGATTTTACTGGTTTATCTGGTCGCATCGAATGAACGCCTGGCGGTGAATCCAAACGATAAACTAATGCCTTCATTTGAAGCATTCGGTCATGCGATTCACACCATGGCGTTTGAGCCGAGTAAGCGTACCGGTGATTATCTTCTGTGGGCTGATACGCTGGCAAGTTTGCAACGGCTGGGGATTGGTGTGGGCATCAGTGCACTTATCAGTCTGGTCGTTGGCATTTTAATTGGCATTATCCCTTTACTTCGTGCCAGTTTTGCACCGGTTGTCACCGTTATATCACTGGTACCGCCATTAGCCATTCTACCTATCCTGTTTATTATCTTTGGTTTAGGTGAAGTCGCTAAAATTACTTTAATCGTACTGGGTATCACGCCTTTTCTGATTCGTGATGTGCAGCTACGTGTCATGGCCTTACCTGAAGAACTCATCATCAAGGCACAAACCCTAGGCGCCTCAACCTGGCAATTGATTGTGCGGGTAGTGCTGCCTCAGGTCTTACCAAAGTTGATTGATGCCGTGCGTTTGAGTCTGGGTGCGGCTTGGCTGTTTCTCATTGCCGCAGAAGCTATCTCGGCTACAGAAGGACTTGGCTATCGTATCTTTTTGGTCAGACGTTATCTGGCGATGGATGTCATTTTGCCTTATGTGTTGTGGATTACCTTATTAGCCTTTCTGACTGACTATCTGTTACGTCGTTTGTCTTTATATGCCTTCCCCTGGCAACAAACTGAGGGAGGGGCTAAATGAACAATATTGAACTGAAAAAGTTATGGAAAGAGTACGGCGATAATGTCGTGCTCGAAAATATCAACCTGACAGTGAAAGCAGGGGAGTTTATAACGCTGGTGGGCGCTTCAGGCTGTGGTAAAACCACCTTTCTGAAAATGCTGCTGGGCACAGAGAAACCCTCTCGGGGAGAACTATTACTGGATGGTGATCCCATTCGTGATGAGCCCGATGCTAACCGTGGCATCGTCTTCCAGCGTTACTCTGTTTTTCCACACTTGAATGTAATTGAAAATGTCATGTTGGGTGTGGAATTTGGTCAATCAAAATTATTGGGTAGATGTTTTGGCAGCAAGCGTCGACAGGTCCGTGCCCAAGCTCAGGAAATGTTAGAACTTGTCGGGCTTGGTCATGTCGCCAATCAATATCCCACTTCTTTATCTGGCGGTATGCAGCAACGCTTAGCGATTGCCCAGGCCTTAATCAAACAACCCAAAGTGTTATTGCTGGATGAGCCATTTGGGGCGCTTGACCCTGGTATTCGTTCAGACATGCATGCCTTGATTTTAGATATCTGGCAAAAAACTGGTATCACCATTTTCATGATTACCCATGATTTAACCGAAGGGTTTTATTTGGGCACTCGCTTATTGGTGTTCGATAAATACCGTCAAGACCCAGATAACCCAAATCGATACGGGGCATCCATTACTTTTGATATTCCCGTCGGTGACACAAGGAAATCCACTTTGGATGACATCTCAAACACAATGAAACAAAAGCAGGAAACAGTATGAGCGAGAAACAAAACGATCTGATTTATGAGGATACATTGCCTGGTGGCACGCATTGGTCAATGTTAGTCAGAAAGGGCACAACACTGCGTCTGATTGATAAAGAGGGCGGTGCGAATGTCGGTATGCTCTTCTACAACCCGATGAATAAGCTGGAGCGTTACAACGCGCCAGACACCTTGAAATGTCAACATACATTCAAGCTGACGAAAGGCCATTGTTTGTACTCAGATATGGGACATGTATTTTGCTCTATCATCGATGACAGCGTTGGTTGGCACGATACTGTAGGCGGAAACCTTTCCACTGAGAAAATGAAAAACCGTTGGGCTGATAGAAGTTATCAGGAAGCGGGCAATGACTGGACCTTAAGTGGCGAACATGCATTTTTGGTGGAGTTAGCCAAATACGGCATGAACCGTCGTGATATGGCGGCCAATCTGAATTTGTTCAGTCAGGTCAAAACCGATGCTGATGGCAATATGCAGTTTGTTGAAAACAATAGTAAAGCCGGTGACTTCATCGATTTACGTTTTGAGATGGATACGCTGGTTATCTTCCATACCTGCCCACACCCGATGAATACCGCTGAAACCTACCCCAAACATCCCGTTATCTATCAGTTAAGAGAATCTGCACCGGTGACTGAAGATGACGAATGCGTGAATCACTGTGCAGAGAATCAGCGTGGTTTTGAGAATAACCGTATCTACCATCAATGCGGTCATCATCATTAATTAGGGAAGAATATTGTTGTGATTAAAGAAAGTAATTTAAACCCTGAAAAAGCCAGCTATCGTGAAGAAGTGTTAGCAGGCGATTATTGGATGCATGAGCTCAAAGCCGGCGAAACGCTGCGAATTGTTGATTCACATGGTAATCAGGCCGCTGATACCCTGTTTTACAGTGCGGCTGATCCCAGTGAAAGATACAGTGCAATTGATACGTTACGTGAACAAGGTAATGTTTATCTCACTGCAGGAACAACCCTGTTGTCAAATCTTGGCAATCCTATGTTAGAAATTACAGCAGACACCTGTGGCCGACATGACACGCTGGGCGGTGCCTGTGCCACAGAATCTAACACCGTGCGTTATTCACTGGAGAAAAAGACCATGCATGCCTGCCGTGATAGCTGGATGCTGGCGGTCGCTGAAAATGAACATTTTGGTGTCAGCAAACGTGATATCACTCATAACATTAATTTCTTCATGAATGTTCCTGTAACAGAAGACGGTCAACTGACCTTTGCTGATGGTATTTCCGAAGCCGGTAAATATGTAGAAATGACAGCGAAGATGGATGTGATTGTGCTGATATCTAACTGTCCACAGTTGAACAACCCTTGTAACGCTTATAACCCAACCCCTGTAGAAGTGGTTATCTGGAGCTAAGACGGATTATGTTTCGGGACGACCTGAAACAACGCATTATTTGCTGGGACGACCCAGATTAGGAATACCCATCATGTTTAAGAAAGTTCTAATTGCTAACCGTGGTGCCATCGCGACACGGATTACTCGCACTTTGCATGAGATGAATGTTCAGGCAGTCGCTATATATGCCGAAGCTGATCGAGACTCATTGCATGTCAGTGCTGCAGATGAAAGCTACTCACTTGGCGAAGGCCGTGCCAGTGAGACTTATCTTAATCAACAACGCATTATTGAGATTGCCAAACAGTCTGGTGCTGAAGCGATTCACCCCGGTTATGGTTTTCTGAGTGAAAACCCCGGATTCGCTCGTTTATGTGAACAAAACAATATTGTTTTTCTCGGCCCCACTGCAGAACAGATGGAGTCGTTTGGCCTGAAGCACAGTGCCCGGGCATTGGCAGAAGAGAACGATGTGCCTTTATTACCAGGCACAGGCTTATTAACCTCTTTAGAAGATGCCGTAACCCAAGCCAATGATGTCGGCTATCCCGTCATGCTCAAATCTACTGCTGGTGGCGGTGGTATCGGTATGAACCGTTGTGATGATGAAGCTTCATTACGTCAGGCGTTTAACTCAGTTAAAAACCTCAGTGCTAATAACTTTTCCAATGATGGGGTATTTCTTGAGAAATTTATTACTCGTGCCCGTCATATCGAAGTGCAGGTGATTGGTGACGGGGAAGGGCATGTTCTCGCCTTAGGTGATAGAGATTGTTCCAGCCAACGCCGTAATCAGAAAGTCATTGAAGAAGCGCCAGCACCTAATATTCCTGATGATGTGCGTGCTGAGATGCAGGAAGTCGCCGTCAGACTGATGTCTGCCATTCATTATCGCAGTGCCGGTACCGTGGAATTTGTCTACGACGCCGATAATCAACAGTTTTACTTCCTGGAAGTAAACACCCGGTTGCAAGTTGAGCATGGGGTCACGGAAGAAGTCTACGGCGTCGATCTGGTTCGCTGGATGGTCGAGGTCGGTGCGAAAGAGTCTCAATTACCTGCTACAGCACCTCAACCTAAAGGCCATGCGATTCAGGTGAGATTGTATGCTGAAGATCCGCATAAACAGTTTCAGCCGTCTTCAGGTTTACTGACAGAAGTCATCTGGCCAAAGAGTGAGGCCATTCGTGTTGATTATTGGGTGAAAGCCGGTATCGAAGTCTCTCCTTTTTATGACCCGATGTTAGCCAAAATTATCAGCCATGCTGATAACCGTGAGTCAGCTCATACAAAACTACTGGCAGCCCTGGATGAGTTACAGGTTTACGGTATTGAGACCAATGCCGATTATGTCGGTCAGATTTTACAAGATGATGCATTCTTAAACGCGGCGGTCACCACGCGTTATTTAGATAGTTTTGTCTATCAGCCTTCGACGATCAATGTCCTGTCACCAGGCACTATGACAACGATTCAGGATTATCCTGCACGTGTTGGTTATTGGGATATCGGTGTACCGCCGTCTGGGCCATTTGACAGTCTGTCATTCCGTTTAGGTAATCGTTTATTAGGTAATGATGAGTCCTGTGCGGGTCTGGAAATCACTTTGTCTGGGCCTGAACTAAGCTTTAACGTAGCGACCAGTATTGTGGTGACTGGCGCTGAACTGAGTATTGAGTTAAATGGTGAAGCGCAATCACCATGGCAAGTTATTTCAGTACAAGCCGGTGATAAGCTGAAATTAGGTCAGGTAAAAGGCACGGGCGCCAGAGCGTATCTATCAGTGGCTGGTGGTATTCAATGTCCGGAATATTTAGGTTCACGTTCTACGTTCACTTTAGGTCAGTTTGGTGGACATGTGGGACGTACCTTAAAAACAGGGGATGTATTACATATTCTGCCTGAACAGCAAGTCTCTGATAATGCGGTGATGGCAGCTGCTTTACAGCCTGAAATTGAGCATCATTGGGATATTCATGTGGTGTACGGGCCACATGGTGCACCCGACTTTTTCACTGATAATGATATCGAGATGTTCTTTTCCACAGACTGGAAAATTCATTACAACTCCAGTCGTACCGGCGTGCGTTTGATTGGGCCAAGACCAGAATGGGCAAGAACCGATGGCGGCGAAGCTGGTCTGCATCCTTCTAATATTCACGATAATGCCTACGCTGTTGGGTCTATCGACTTTACTGGGGATATGCCGATTATTCTTGGGCCAGATGGACCCTCTTTGGGTGGTTTTGTTTGTCCGGCAACCGTAATTACCGCTGATTTATGGAAAGTGGGCCAGTTAAAAGCAGGAGATACCGTTCGCTTTATACCTGTATCGATTGAAACAGCCAATGCCTTAGAGCGTGCACAAAATCAGGCGATTGATGGTTTAAGTCAACAATCAGTATCCGTAGAGCCTGCCGTTATAGATACGCCTGTTCATGCCATTAGCAAAGATGCTTCATCAGGGATGGATATCACCTACAGACTGGCAGGGGATCACTATCTCTTAGTCGAATTTGGTGAGCAAACCTTAGATATCAATCTGCGGTTTAAAGTACATGCCTTAATGTTGTGGTTACAGGAACAGGCGGTGACGGGCATTTTAGAGCTGACGCCAGGTATCCGTTCGCTGCAGGTGCACTATGACAGTATGGTGTTATCGCTTGATGACTTAATGACTGTATTAAAACAGGCAGAGAAAGATATCCAGCATGTGGATGACTTAGATTTACCCACGCGTATTGTGCATATCCCGATTTCCTGGGATGACGAAGCTTGTCGTTTAGCCAGCGAAAAATATATGCAATCAGTCAGAGAAAATGCACCGTGGTGTCCTGACAACATTGAGTTTATTCGCCGTATCAATGGTCTTGACTCAGTAGATGATGTGAAGAAGATCGTGTTTGATGCCAGTTATCTAGTGATGGGACTGGGTGATGTGTATCTCGGTGCGCCGGTGGCGACGCCAATGGATCCAAGACACCGTCTGGTAACGACAAAATACAATCCAGCCAGAACCTGGACCGCAGAAAACTCAGTGGGAATTGGTGGCTCGTATCTTTGTGTGTATGGCATGGAAGGGCCGGGTGGTTATCAGTTTATCGGACGTACTCTGCAAATGTGGAATCGTTACGAAACAACCAAAGAATTTACCAAGCCCTGGTTATTACGTTTCTTTGATCAAATTCAGTTTTATGAAGTCAGCCATGATGAGTTAATGCAGATTCGTCGTGACTTTATTCATGGTAACTATGAACTCAAGATTGAAGAAACACGCTTCAATTTAAAAGACTACAACGCCTTTATTGAACAACATCAAGCTGAAATTGATACGTTCACCAGCATGCGTCAGAAAGCCTTTAATGAAGAATTAGAACGTTGGAAACGTGATGGTTTATTGCATTTTGATAGTGGTGATCAACAAGCCGAAGTGAATGAAGCTTTATTGCCTCTGGCAGACAATGCGATATCAGTGGATAGCCCATTGAATTGCAGTATCTGGAAAATCGAAGTGGAAGAGGGGCAAGACGTGAAAGAAGGCGACACCTTGATGATTTTAGAAGCGATGAAAATGGAAATTCTGGTGACAGCACCGCAGGCAGGTAAAGTGACTTCACTTTCCAGAAAAGCAGGATCACAAGTAGGTATGGGTGACCGTTTATTAGTGTTGGAGGTTGAATAATGTCACAACAAAATATGACCATTGCGGCATTGCAGCAGGCGTATCAAACTGGTGATTTATCGCCAAAACAAGTTATTGAGAATGCCTTAGAGCGTTGTCAGCAATACCTTGATCACAATATCTGGATCGAGTTATTCAGTATGGAACAACTTCAGCCTTATCTGGATGCTTTGGAAAACAGCAGTATTGAAGAAAAACCGTTATTTGGGATTCCCTTTGCCATCAAAGATAATATTGAGTTGGCTGGGTTCCCTGTCACGGCGGGCTGTGAGGCTTATACTTACACGCCCGATAAATCAGCCTTTGTTGTACAGCAATTGATTGATGCCGGAGCGATTCCGCTAGGTAAAACCAATCTTGACCAGTTTGCTACCGGGCTTGTGGGCGTGCGTTCGCCTGAAAAATGGGGACCATGCCATAACAGTTTTGATAAAGACTATATTTCTGGTGGCTCAAGTTCAGGCTCAGCAGTGGCTGTGGCATTAGGATTAGTCAGCTTTTCACTAGGTACAGATACAGCTGGGTCAGGACGTGTGCCAGCCGCCTTTAATAATCTGATTGGTTTAAAACCAACTCGTGGTTTATTGAGTACCGATGGTGTCGTGCCAGCCTGTCGTAGCTTGGATTGTGTATCTATTTTCAGCTTGACGACGGATGATGCCAATACCGTATTTAATGTCGCCGCTGAGTTTGATGCCAATGATGCGTTTGCCAGACCCAATCTGGATACCAATAAAGGTAACTACGGTCAGTTAGCCGAGAGTACGTTTAGTTTTGCTGTGCCAAAACCTGATCAGCTGAATTTTTTGGTGATGCAGAATATGCTGAGCAGTTTGAACAAGCGGTAAAACATCTGGAAAGCCTGGGTGGTGAGAAACACTTTATCGATTTCGAACCATTCTTTACTGCGGCCAGACTGCTTTATGAAGGCCCTTGGGTGGCGGAGCGTCGTGTGGCAACAGAAGGCGTCAACAGACAAGCTATGCTGCAAGTCATTCAGGATATTCTGGCGACACAGGAAGATGCCCGAGCAGATGACTTATTTAAAGCGGAATATAAGTTACAGGCTTGCCGACAGCAGGTAAGAGACGTGTTGCAAAGCTATGATTTTATTCTGACGCCAACAGCTGGCACCACCTATACCATTGAACAGGTACAGGCTGACCCGATAAAACTTAATAGTAATCTGGGGCATTACACTAACTTTATGAACCTGCTCGATTGCAGTGCGATAGCGGTACCGACAGGATTTATTTCATCGGGTTTACCGTTTGGTGTGACCTTATTTTCACGTGCTTTTAGTGATGCCCGATTATTAAGTTATGCCAATTTGATGCAGCAGACATTACGATTGCCTTTAGGTGCGATGGATGTTGCCTGCCCAGATTCATCAGCGGCTATCTCAAGCTGTGGTGATCGTATCACTGTCGCTGTGTGTGGAGCGCATTTACAAGGACAACCACTCAATTATCAATTGACAGAGCGGGGCGGCGTATTTTTAGAGAAAACGGTAACAGCTAACACCTATAAGCTTTATGCCTTAGCGGGTGGTCCGCCCAAAAGACCTGGATTAGTTCGTGATGAAAGCGGGTCAGAGATTGAAATGGAACTTTGGTCTTTACCCACAGCAACGTTAGGCTCTTTTCTGGCAGGCATTGCAGCCCCATTAGGTTTGGGCAAGCTTGAAGTAAAAGATGGACGCTGGGTTACAGGGTTTATCTGTGAGTCTTATGGCCTTGAGCAGGCGACCGACATTACATCTTTCAGATCTTGGCGTAAGTATTTGCTGAATAAATAAGCGATATAAAAAAGCCGTCATTGATGACGGCTTTTTCAGATAACTAACAGTTGCCTTTTTTGCTTGGCCAGGCGGGCAGAAATGCCCCTGATGGTTTTCATGATGACGTTTGTCATGATGTTCGCTGTGACCTTCTTCATCAGTGTTAACGGCGACACCAGTGGCTGCACCTACAGCACCACCAATCATTGCGCCTTCGCGACCACCCACCTCATTACCCACAGCAGCGCCTATAGCACCACCGATGCCACCACCTACTGCTGCATCGACTGTGGAGCTATCAGCATGAGCAGCAAATGCTGTCATCAACAATGGAATGATCAGGAATTTTATTTTCATATTGTTATTCATCCTCTTTACAAATAACTAGTGCACAACATAACTAAATATAAAAAGGATGGCAATTATTCGCTAGGCTGATCAATTTACAGCAACGCGGTTATCTGGTGTTTTTATACCGGCTTTACCTCGTAATAAAGTCGATGTGGCAGATACAATATAGGCATCTAAACGATGCTCCAGTTTCTCTGTGTCAACAGCGTCATGAAGCGTGTTTGCAGAAGCTTTTGGTAATAACTCATAGTTATATAACGTTGCATTGTTGTCTGTTGATTTAACCAGCACTTTATTATCATCAATGATAGCTGTGGTTGGATCTGAGCCTGATGGTTTAATGACAGCAAATCCGGCGTCATTAATATTTAATAAATCACGGCCCCAGCAGTTATAAGTGGTATCTCCACCCATTAAACCCGCGACTGTCGGTGCAATATCGACTTGAGCGCCGACCGTTGAGTTAGTGTGACCATATTTTCTGACAACATCTGGACCAATCACTAACAGCGGCACATGAAATTTAAGCATATCAATATCAGTGACTTGATTGGGCGTGCTAAAACCATGATCACCCACTAAAACAAAGAGTGTGTTATCGAAATAATTTGATTTGGCTACTTTTTTGAAAAACTGACCTAATGCCCAGTCGGCATATCGCATTGCCGTTAAATGTTCATTCAACTCACCGTGACCTGTCACTTTTGCAATAGGCAGCTGGGTAGGTAAGGCATATGGGGTATGATTGGATAAAGTCTGTAAAAAGGCAAAAAATGGCTTGTCTTTAGGCATTTTTTGTAACTCTTCGGTAGCCCGGTCGAACATATCCTGATCAGATACGCCCCAGGTAGGATCTGAGAAAACAGGATTCACAAAATCATGTCTGCCAATAAAATGCTGCATACCCTGGGCACCAAAAAAGCCTTTTTGATTATCCCAGGCAAAGTCACCGTTATAGATGTACATACTTTGATAACCCCTGTCGGCTGTCATTTGTATCAAACCGGAAAAATGGTTACTGCCTTCAGGCTGTTGCATTAAATACTCATAGTGAGGCAAGTTAGGAAAGCACGCTAATGAAGTAAACATACCTTGGTGAGTGTGTGTGCCGTTTGAGAAAAAGCGATTGAATAACAGGCCTTGTTTGGCGAGTTTGTCGAATTCTGGTGTGATGCCTTCATCATGACCTAAAGCACCGACATATTCACCGCTGAAGCTTTCCATCAGAATGAACACAACATTTAATGGTTTTTGGGTTAAACCCACACGTGCATGATAACTACGTAATACTGGTGAGTACTCGGGGTCTATAAGTTGATCAGATGGCGTTAGAATCATTTCCTCGACAGTACTGTCGGCATCAGCTAATGGCATTTTCTTGAGCCATTTATTATCACCTTTTTTGGTACCGATAACGGCTTTAGCTAATGTATAAACCCCGTTTAAGCCCAAATGATTGGCAAAAAGATAATTACTCTGGAAGGCATCACCCCAACGCAGTGGTGGTCCCTGACGTAATGTGCCTCGTGCGGCCACGACTGATATTAACAATACGACGAGAAATGCCGTCATTCTGAGGCTGTATCGAGTTTTATCAGTGGACTTGGCTTGGTTAATCCGGCTGTTTACAGTAAAGATACAAAATAATGCCGTGATCATTAGACCGATAATGATGAGGTAAGTGACGACAGGAAACCCATACCAAATCATGCTTAATACTGTTGCCGGATCTTCCTTCATATATTCAAAAACCAGGCTGTTCAGCCGTGTATGAAACTCATGATAAAAGTCGAGCTCAACGATAGCGAGAAAGATCATCACGCTGGAAACGAAGGTAAGCCAGACTGTATAGGCTTTACGGTTGCTTAAACCTTTTCTAAACAGTAAGCCAATTATTAATGGCAGCAGCGCATAAACAGTGACAATCAAATCAAAGCGAAGCCCGGTAAGAAAAGCATGAATAAGATCATGACTGGGAATGCTGGCTGTCAGATCATTGTTTCGCCATAAGAGAACGCCTCTTAGTAGCGTCTGTAACAGCATTAAAATGAATGCCGAACTAAAAATAAAATAAAGATCAAAGAATAAGTTGTTTTTATATTTTGACATGGAACATCCGAGCGTTATTGATTGCTCCAGCCTCACTTGAGAGTGGATTAGTCATATAAAGTAGGACGTCAGTCTGAATTGTTCTTATTAACAGATGCTTAAGACAGATACATGATGAGTGATATTGCTCATTAGGCAGAAACTAAGACACGATGAGCTAAAAGTGCTTCATTATTTGGAAATCAGGCCGATATAATTCCTGGTAATGCTATGAAATTTTCATATCAGGCTAAATTCAGACGATTTGTAGATACATGAGGTTGAAATGCAGTTTATTAAGAATCTTCCTATTGGGAAAAAGATTTTCAGTGTGGTGGTTATTCTTGGGCTAACGCAGCTGCTGATTTCAGCCTTTGCTATTTTTAAAATGAATGACATTTCAAGCGAATTTTCTGTCATCTATCAAATGTCGTTACCGCTTGAGAAGAATGTGGCTGAAGCCCGCCAGCTCCAGCTAAAGAAGGCCTCTGAACTACAAACACTAATGATTGATGCCAAATCTGGTGCCAGAAGAAAAGTTATCAAAGAGCATTTTGCCAAGATCGAAGCTATCACGCTGCAAACTAATCAGGCTATGCAGGATATTGTGGCCATTCTTAATGCATCCAAAGACAAAGCGTTAGATGCTGATCTTCAGGCTGATGTGGCGAGTTTGGAAGAAAATACGGCTAAAGTTGTTGAACAGCAAGCCAATTACCAGAAGTATGTCGATAGTGCGATTCAAATCATCAAGCGCGGTGGCAGTATGTCAGGTGGTGGTTATCTCTCAAAAGACGAACAAGCTCAGTTAGTGGCTATTGAAGCGAAGCTGTTTGAAAGCTTACAAGCCATGCAAGCCAGTATTGATAACATTACCAATCGTTCGGTCACTAATGTCAAGGATCTGCAAAGTTCGAGTTTACTCAGCCTGATTGCGATGGCGGTGGTATCTTTGGTTGTTGGTATCTTCATTTCCAAAATTATTATCAGCAATATCGTTACCCCCATTAAAGGTGTCATGAGCGTGCTGACGACGATGGCTCAGGATAATGATTTAACAAAACGCATGAATTTTGCCAGTAAAGATGAAGTCGGTGCGATGGGCAATGCCTTCAATAGCTTTGTCGAAAAATTACAAAAACTGGTCATGGGCATCACTGACGCTTCTGAACAATTATCGACAGCAGCCGAAGAAACGTCGGTAGTCAGTCGTTCAACTAATCAGAATATTGCACAACAGAAAAATGAAACAACGCATGTCGCATCAGCGATTACACAAATGACAGCGACCGTTCAGGAAGTGGCGAATAGTGCTGAAAAAGCCTCAGCGGCCGCAATCAAAGGCGATAAAGACTCAGAGTCTGGAAGACAAGTTGTCGAAGAAATCGTCGCTTCGATTAACAATCTTGCGGACGAAATTAACTCATCTACATCGGTCATCAGAACATTAAAGTCTGATAGTGAAAACATTGGGACTGTACTGGATGTAATCAAAAATATTGCTGAACAAACCAATTTACTGGCGTTAAATGCGGCCATCGAAGCAGCCCGGGCCGGTGATCAGGGACGGGGGTTTGCTGTTGTGGCTGATGAAGTGCGCTCATTAGCCCAAAAAACCCAGGACTCAACAAAAGAAATTGAAGATCTGATTCTCACTCTCCAACAAGGTTCGGATAATGCTGTGAGCTCAATGGAGTTGAATAAGACCAGTATTGAGGGCTTAGTCGCTAAGGCTGTGAATGCAACTAACTCACTGAAGGAAATAACAAATTCTGTCAGTTCGATAACTGAGATGAATACACTGATCGCCACGGCCGCCGAGCAACAAAGTCATGTTGTGAATGAAATTAATAACAATGTTCTCAACATTCAACAGGTATCAGAAAATACGGCCGAAGGTTCAGAGCAGGTATCACAAGCTAGTCAGGAAATTGCTCAGCTAAGTGAAAGACTCACTAATATGGTGAGACAATTTAAAGTGTCTTAAGCTGATGATCAGATAGATGAGTCTGGCTTATCTCTGATTGGAGTGACTGTTTCGCTAACGTGTTTCTATCTTCTATTCGTTTAAGTACTCATAGTCGGTAGCGATGTTTTATCTTGTTATAAAACGAATTCTTACTGGCTCATTCTGTGTTGAGGCTTTTATCTATTGCTGAGCGATGACAACATATTCTAAGATCTGATTTTCAACTGGGATATCTCAATGTCATTTGTTTTCATTTCACTGTTTGTTGTTATATTAGTTGCCGTTTTGCTTCTTTCGCTGATGAAGAAGGATAATAAACAGATAGAAAAAATGAAGGTTTATCCCTATCTGAAGCGCCCATCTTTGTATACGCCCACAGAGAGAGCGTTTAAACACAAACTTCAGCTTGCTGTAAATGAGCAATATGACATTGCTTCTAAAGTCCGTCTCTCTGATTTATTGACGTTGAAACACACCAAATCTAAGTCAGCCAGCCAAAAAGCAAGCCAATATATTCAGTTGATGTATGTGGATTTTGTTCTCAGTGATGCAGAGACGTCAGAGATTTTATGTGCAATTAAACTGAATAATAGCTCTGATGCTCAGCCTGATAAGCAGTACAATGCCTTTATCGATAATGCCTTGAGGGCAGCCAAAATACCTTTATTACACTTTTCTCCTGAAGAAAATGCTGAGCCACAACTGATTGCAGACAAAGTCAAAAAAGCCATTCATCCCGAGTTTGCTATCCATGAGTCATCTGCCATCAAAGCTGATGATATAAAAATTCTTATCAACCCTGATAACTAATTTCATCCCGATGTTCGTTAAGTGGCTAAACAGGATTTTCTTTAGCCAAAGGGCAAACGGCTAATCGTCAATAATTCACGCAAAACAAGCCCTCATGGCTTGTTAATCTTAACCTTTAGCCGACGTAAACTTATCTCTTGGCATATATTCAAAAACGTCGGAATAACAATTTGTTTCTTTCAATCCTTTCGGTTCAAGTCTATCGATTGTGCCATAGACCATTTGCGGCGAACCACAGAGATAAGCTTGAACATCATTCAGCTTGTCAAAGTCTTCCTGAATCACTTGATAAAGATAACCAAAGCGAACCGGCCAGTCTGGATCAGTCACCTCTAATACTGGTGTGAAGCTTAGGTTTCTATACTGATTGGACCAATGCTCAAACGTATCCAGCAGGTAAAATTCATTCGCTTGTCTATTGGACCAATAGATATGCACGTTTGCATCAGGCTGTTGTTTAATGATTTCTTCGGTAATTGATTTAACTTTAGCAATGCCTGAGCCTGCTGCAATTAATAGATGAGGTAATGCTAGATCTGTTTGCAGGTATGCGTTTCCCATTGCTAAAGTGACCTTCAATCTCTCATTATTCTCATACAAGGATGACAGTGTTTTTAAGATCTTATTGGCGAACTCACTGCCATTCTGAATAAAAAGTTGTAAGCGGCGTGGACGAGAGGAATCAATATTGTTTGCAATCGTGTAAGACAGTGATTGTGGTGTACCGTCATCATTCACGTCTAATTCCAATGCTAAGTGCTGACCTGCTGCGTACTCTAACTCAGCCCCTTCAGGCGCTTCTAATTCTATCTCAAAGGTTGTTGCCGTTAATGCATTTAGCTTTTTAACTTGGCAAAAGTACTCAACGACCGGATAGGTCCGAGTATTGGCAGCATCATTCATTCAATAAATCCATCAGTACATGTTTAATCATATCCATAGTCTAAATGACTTAAACAATGAATAAAAATGGTATATTTTCACATACCAATTAATTTTACTCATGAAGCTTATGATCGAACGTACCCATCTAAAAATTGTGCATGCTGTTGAAGAACATGGCTCGCTTACATCAGCCGCTAAAGCTTTATGTGTCACACAATCAGCGCTCAGTCATACCATGCGAAAACTGGAAGATAACCTGGGTACTGAAATCTGGTTACGAGAAGGACGAAGCCTGCGTTTAACACAAGCAGGTCGTTATTTACTCCATATTGCTAACAGAGTGCTGCCTTTACTTAATTACGCAGAAGATAAGCTTAAGCAGATTGCTCATGGCGAGCGTGGAACCTTAAGAATTGGGATGGAGTGCCATCCATGTTATCAATGGTTGTTAAAAGTGGTTTCTCCATTTTTAGATTCCTGGCCAGATGTTGATGTGGATGTGAAACAGAAATTTCAATTTGGTGGAGTGGGGGCGCTGCTTGATTATGAAATCGATCTATTAGTCACGCCCGATCCCTTATATAAAAAAGGGCTGAGTTTCACTCCTGTTTTTGATTATGAGCAAGTGCTTGTTGTACCTCGGCAGCATGCATTAGCAGAGCGCGATTATGCTCGGGCAGAAGATTTATCTGATGAGGTATTACTGACCTATCCGGTAGCCACGAATAGACTCGATATTTATACACATTTTCTTAACCCGGCAGAGGTCGTTCCTAAACAGCATAAAACCAGTGAGACAACTGAAATTATGCTGCAAATGGTGGCATCTGGACGCGGTGTGGCTGCCTTGCCTCGCTGGTTAGCAGAAGAATACTGTCTTAAACTGCCGCTTGCTGTGGTGCGTTTGAGTAAAGTTGGTATAGCTAAGCAAATCTATTTGGGCACGCGTGATAGTGATGAGGATATTGCCTACCTCAAAGCGTTTATAGAGCTAGCGCGTAGTTATAATCATCCTATGGGCTCGATAAACCACTGAGGTTGACACAGCGTCCAGTCAAAACCGGTTGATAATCAGCTTTTATTGTATTGCTGATATAGATGCTATGAAGTTGATGGTGACAGAGAGACTATCAGGGTTGACTGTCATTGAGACACAAATTGTCACGCTCAACAGCACGGGTAAATAAACGTCATAGCCTCATCGAAAAGTCTGGCTTCTCTATTGGCTGTAATAGTGATTTTTCTTCCTCGTGACAGCCGCAGGCTTATTATCTCAGCACGCTATTTAGTGTCTCCACCATCTGACTGTCCACAACATTGTCCTTTCATACGTGCGCTTTAGATTCGTTTTCCACTCAGATGGATGGAATTGAGAGAATAAATGTCATGTCTGGTCGGCAACATTTGCGGTCTGTGTTTTATCCATAAACCCTCGATAATCAGTTCTGTTTATCTAAGTCATGAATTTAATTAATCGATATATGAAATAATATCAATTTTATTCATGTGTAAGTCCCTGTATAACTTCTCTCACCGCTGAAAGCACAAGTGATTTTGTAAGACCTAATTGAAGCTGGAAGCAACTATTAGGCATAAACAGTGAGCAGCGAGTGAAATGAATCAAGATGATATTGCATTTAACAGGACACGAATCACGATGAATACAGACTTTGAGTATACGATTAAGCGCATTCGTTTCGACGAGAATTATCAGCCTTCTGATAACACACGGATCACGACCAACTTCGCTAATTTAGCGAGAGGAGAGAGACGCCGGGAGAATTTGCGTAATGCTTTAAGAATGGTAGACAGTCGTTTCAATGCCTTAGCGAATTGGGATAACCCTAAAGGGGAACGTTATGCTGTCGAGCTTGAAATCATTTCGGTCGACATTGATATTGAAGGCAATGGTCAACACTTTCCATCTATTGAAATGTTGAAGACCTATATCGTTGATAAAAAAACAAACAAGCTTATCGATGGCATCATCGGTAATAATTTTTCATCCTATGTACGAGATTATGATTTTAGTGTGTTACTGCTGGAACATAATAAAGGACGGTCTCAATTCACCATTCCGGATAGATTTGGTGAGCTTCATGGCAAGTTGTTTAAAGATTTTGTGTGCTCAGATACTTACAAAGCGAATTTTAATAAACCGCCAGTGATTTGCCTGAGCGTGTCTGATAATAAAACCTACGAGCGCACTGAAAATCAGCACCCCATCCTAGGAGTCGAGTACAACGCTAATGAACCGTCTCTCACAGAACAATATTTCGAAAAAATGGGCTTTAAAGTTCGCTACTTTATGCCTCCAAATAGTGTGGCGCCATTGGCATTCTACTTTTTTGGCGACTTACTCACGGATTACACCAACCTTGAGCTTATCGGCACGATCAGCACCATGGAAACATTTCAGAAAATCTACCGACCAGAGATTTATAACGCCAATGCCGTGGCGGGTAATCTCTACAAGCCTAATCTGAGACATGCTGATCACTCAATTACACAAATTGTGTATGACCGAGAAGAACGCAGTCAGTTAGCTGTTAAACAAGGCAAATTTGCAGAAGAGCATTTCATCAAACCATATCAGGCCGTGCTGCAGAAATGGTTTGAGAATTACGCTTCCTAGTCTACTTACAATATAGAAATTATGATTATGAAAAAACTATTACCCACATCAACAGCTGGTAGTTTGCCGAAACCATCTTGGCTGGCAGAACCTGAAAAGCTCTGGTCTCCTTGGAAATTAGAAGGTGATGCATTAGCCCATGGTAAACACGATGCTTTAAAACTGTCACTACACGAACAACAACGTGCTGGTATTGATATCGTCAGTGATGGTGAACAATCACGCCAACACTTTGTGACCACATTTATTGAACATCTTGATGGGGTCGACTTCGATAAGCGTGAAACAGTCAAGATCCGTGATCGTTATGATGCCAGTGTTCCAACGGTTGTGGGAGCGGTAAGCCGACAAAAACCTGTTTTTGTCGAAGATGCCAGATTTCTGCGTGAACAAACAGATCAGCCAATTAAATGGGCGCTGCCTGGTCCTATGACCATGATTGATACTTTATACGATGGTCATTACAAAAGTCGTGAAAAGCTGGCCTGGGAATTTGCCAAAATTTTGAATCAAGAAGCAAAAGAACTCGAAGCGGCCGGAGTCGATATTATTCAGTTTGATGAGCCGGCTTTTAACGTGTTTTTTGATGAGGTGAATGATTGGGGAATGGCAACCCTGGAAAGAGCTGTAGAAGGACTCACTTGTGAAACAGCTGTTCATATTTGTTATGGCTACGGCATCAAAGCCAACACTGATTGGAAAAAAACATTAGGTTCAGAATGGCGACAATATGAATCCATCTTTCCCAAGCTACAACAGTCCAGTCTTGATATGATTTCTCTGGAATGTCACAACTCACATGTGCCGATGGAGCTCATCGAACTGATTCGAGGTAAGAAGATTATGGTGGGTGCCATCGATGTGGCGAGCAGCAGCATAGAGACGGCAGATGAGGTGGCGAATACCCTGCGACAAGCACTTCAATTTGTGGATGCCGAAAACCTTTACCCTTGTACGAACTGTGGTATGGCTCCTTTGCCACGTGACTTGGCGCTTGGCAAGCTGAAGGCATTGAGTGCTGGAGCAGACATCATCAGAAATGAACTGTCGCCTTAAACGTAAATGTAAAACCCATGAGGCCATACCAGTCTCGTGGTGTGATTACGAGTGTTTTATCGCATAGAGAAGTAAACGAGTGTGCTTGAATTCATAACAACAAATATCACCACATTTTTGGCCCTGATGGCGACTGGCATATTTGCTGGCGTGCTGGCAGGATTACTGGGAGTAGGGGGCGGCATTGTCATTGTGCCCGTGCTGTTTTTTCTGTTTCAAGGCTTTGGCGTCTCGCCAGATTCTGCCATGGTCATTGCAACAGCCACATCCTTGGCCACAATTGTGCCAACATCACTCAGCTCGATTTATTCACACAGTAAGAAAGGTAATGTCGATTTCGCTCTTTTAAAGCGCTGGGCCGTGTTTATTCTTGTTGGTGTTTTAATAGGAAGTTGGTTGGTGACACGTGTTGATGGAGTGTGGCTGACAGCATTATTCGGCATTATTGCGACCTTATCAGCATTGAATATGTTGATAAGGACAAATAAATCTGCCTTATTTCAGCAATTACCCGCCAAGCTGGGGCAATCAGTGATGGGCTCGGCTATTGGCTTTTTTAGCTCTATGGTGGGTATCGGCGGAGGCACACTCTCCGTGCCATTACTGACTTTATATAACTATCCCGCACACAAGGCCGTTGGTACTGCGGCAGCCATAGGTTTAATTATCTCCTTACCTGGCGCTCTTACCATGTTGTTTATCGGGAGCACACCATTAGATGCCCCTGCAGGTACATTTGGTCTGGTGAATATCATCGGCTTTGTATGTATTGTGCCGCTGACGGTATTATTTGCTCCGGTTGGCGCTACCCTGGCAGTCAAATTAAATGCTCGAAATCTCAAGAAAGTGTTTGCAGTTATATTGTTGATAACCGGGCTACGTATGTTAGTTCAAGTATTTATGTAAACAGCTGACAGTAGCTTTTAAGATGAGTACATATTAGGAAGCATCCTTTCGGCCCCTAATATCTGCAACGATTTACTGAACGCGTCATATCAGTATAAATAGGCTCTTATTTATATAAGAATGAGAGCAGCCAACAATTTTTCCGTATCTTCTTAATTGGATGACAAAACGGATGCTGTAAGAAAGTATCAATTGAGAAATATGGCAGACGTTGATTGCTTAACTGGAAAATAAAAGTCGCGTTAATCAGCTTAGTGAGTCTATTTTTAACTAGCTTATATTAGGAGAGGCAGGGAGAAGGGGTAGAGGTTTAACGACAAAGACAGATGGCGCGCCCGGCACGATTCGAACGTGCGACCGCCTGGTTCGTAGCCAGGTACTCTATCCAGCTGAGCTACGGGCGCTATCTATCTGTGATCGTTTATTGAAATAAAAAAGCAGTCCCGATTTCTCGGTGACTGCTTGATTATGTACTTAAATGGCGCGCCCGGCACGATTCGAACGTGCGACCGCCTGGTTCGTAGCCAGGTACTCTATCCAGCTGAGCTACGGGCGCTAAAGCCGCTTATTATACAAGCATACAAAGATGCCTTCAATAAATTTATGGCGGAGAGCGAGGGATTCGAACCCTCGATAGGGGTAAACCTATACGCCCTTAGCAGGGGCGCGCCTTCAGCCACTCGGCCAGCTCTCCATCAAAGCCGCCTAGTATATCAGATGATAACGATTTGGCTAGTGATAATTGTAAATTTAACTCACATTTGGCTGATCTTTTTCAGCCTGAATGCGATCGTAGATTTCTTCACGGTGTACGGTGACGTCTTTAGGAGCGTCTACACCAATTCTTACCTGATTACCTTTAACACCAAGTACGTTTACAACAACATCGTCACCGATGATGAGTGATTCGCCAACACGACGTGTGAGTATTAACATGTTTTTTTCCCCTTACTCTCAAAAATTAGGCCGAGGTATCAGGAGAATTATGATGACTCCTTTCGATTGATCAGGCCTCGTGCCTTTGTCCTATTCATTTATGTAGAGGTCTTCTCGCCTCTTTATTCATGGACTATAAAAAAAACTTTTTTATCCATTGTTCAGATAATATTTTATCAGGAACAGAACATCTAAGCGATAAAATCATCTCAAAAACATGACGAGACTCAAGCATTTAGCTTTTAAGCAGGTGCTTGTTCTAGATTAAATGCCTTGTGTAATGTTCTGACACCCAGCTCCAGGTATTTCTCATCAATAACTACAGAGATTTTGATTTCTGAAGTGGATATCATACTGATATTGATGTTTTCTTTTGCTAGTGAACCGAACATTGTGCTGGCAATACCTGCGTGCGAGCGCATGCCTACACCGACAACAGAGATTTTGGCAATTTTTTCGTTACCATTAACTTCTCTAGCACCCAGCTCCTCAGCCGTTCTTTGTAAGATAGTTAATGCTGCTTGATAGTCATTGCGATGAACAGTAAATGTAAAGTCTGTTGTCGAGTCATGACCGGTATTTTGAATGATCATATCGACTTCAATGTTCTCAGCTGCGATAGGGCCGAGAATTTGTGAAGCAATGCCAGGGTGATCAGGTACACCAAGAATAGTCAGTTTGGCTTCATCACGATTAAATGCAATACCTGAAATTAAAGCTTGTTCCATTGATGGGTCCTCAGCCGCGATTAATGTGCCACCACCTTCAGTAAATGAGGAAAGGACACGTAATGGGACGTTATATTTACTCGCAAATTCGACAGAGCGTATTTGCAAAACTTTTGCACCTAAGCTGGCCATTTCCAGCATTTCTTCGAAAGTAATAGAGTCTAGGCGACGTGCTTCAGAAACAACTCTGGGATCAGTGGTATAGACGCCATCGACATCGGTGTATATCTGGCATTCATCCGCTTTTAGTGCAGCTGCTAATGCAACAGCCGTTGTGTCACTACCACCGCGACCAAGAGTGGTGATGTTACCATTCTCATCACACCCTTGAAATCCTGCAACCACCACCACTTTGCCCTGATTGAGATCCTGACGAATATTCTTGTCGTCAATCTCCATAATCCGTGCTTTGTTATGTGCATTATCAGTCAGGATGCGGACTTGACTGCCTGTATAAGAAACAGCGGGCATACCCATTTGAGCAAGTGTCAAACTGAGCAGTGCAATGGTAACTTGCTCACCTGTTGATAAAAGCACATCTAACTCACGGCCACGCGGGTTATCGCTTAGTTGTTTGGCTAAATCGATTAAACGATTTGTTTCGCCACTCATCGCTGAAACCACAACGACTAAATCATGACCTTGATTACGATAATCAATGATCTTTTTGGCTACTTCGCGGATACGTTCAGCGGAGCCAACAGATGTGCCACCATATTTTTGAACAATTAAAGACATGCTTAGTTTTCCAACTTCGAAGTCACCCAGTCTGGTACAGAAGCTAGAGCTGCTGCCAGGTTCTGAGGTTCATTACCGCCGCCTTGAGCCATATCAGGACGACCGCCACCTTTACCACCAACCTGACTAGCTATATGACCAACCAGATCTCCGGCGCGGATTTTATCGGTAATATCCTTAGTAACGCCAGCAATAATTGTAATTTTTTCATCCTGAACAGCGGTGAGTACAATAGCAGCCGTGCCAAGCTTATTTTTGAGCTGATCGACGGTGTCTCGAAGTGATTTACCATCAGCGCCTTCCAACGTGGAAGCCAATACTTTGATACCGTTAATGTCGGTAGCAGAATCTGCTAAATCATTGCCTGCACTGCTGGCTAATTTGGCTTTTAATACGTCCAGTTCTTTTTCTAACTCACGTTGTCTTTGTACCAGCTGTGAGGCTTTGTCTTGTACATTGGCAGGTTTAGCTTTTAGTAACTCAGATACATCAGTGAGGGTTGATTCCATTTGCTCTATGTAATCAATCGCTTTTTCACCGGTGACGGCTTCAATACGACGCACACCCGATGCAATACCCGCTTCAGAAATAATTTTGAGCATACCGATGTCACCGGTTTGTTTAACGTGGGTACCACCACAGAGTTCGATTGAGAAATCGCTCATGCTCAATACGCGGACTTCGTCATCGTATTTCTCGCCAAACAAAGCCATTGCGCCGCTTTTCTTCGCTTCTTCTATGGCCATTAAACGAGTTTCAACAGGGTGGTTGAGGCGAATTTGTTGGTTTACTAAATGTTCGATTTCACGTAGCTGAGCTCGTGTCACAGGCTCAAAGTGTGAAAAGTCAAAGCGCAAACGTTGTGGATTGACTAATGAACCTTTCTGCATCACATGCTCGCCAAGAACTTTACGTAAAGCCGCATGTAATAAATGCGTCGCTGAGTGATTTAATGCTGTCGCCAGACGGTTATTTTCATCAATCTGTGCGGTGACATGTTGACCAACTTGGAAACGGCCATGTTCACATCGACCGATATGTGTGAATGCTTGAGATTGTTTACGCGTATCGGTAACCGTGAAGCTCGCGTTATCTGCGTTGATGTCACCGTGATCGCCTACCTGACCACCAGACTCAGCATAAAAAGGGGTCTTGTCTAATACGATTAACCCTTCTTGACCTTCAGAAATGCTATCAACATGTTCGCCATTGACGATGATTGCCAGGATGGTGCTGTCATGTTGAGTGAGGTCATAACCACAAAATTCTGTACTACTATCAATAGTAATTTGGTCTGATAAACCACCTGAGAACTGGCTCGCACTACGGGCACGACTACGTTGTGCTTCCATGGCACGTTCAAAACCAGCGATATCAATTGTCAGGCCGCGTTCGCGAGCAATATCTGCAGTCAGATCGATAGGGAAGCCGTATGTATCATAGAGTAAGAAAACAGTTTCACCTGGAATCTCTTTATCACCCATGTCTTCAATGGCTTGGTCCAGAATTTTTAACCCATTATCCAGCGTGTCAGCAAAGCGTGTTTCTTCTTGTTGAAGTGCTTTTTCAACAAGCTCCTGCGATTGGGCAAGTTCAGGAAATGCTTCGCCCATTTCATCAACAAGAGGTTGCACCAGCTTGTAGAAAAAGTTGTCTTTGAGTCCGAGCTTATGACCATGACGAATCGCGCGACGGATAATACGACGCAAGACATAACCACGGCCTTCATTCGATGGATAAACACCATCGGTGACCATGAATGAACATGAGCGAATATGATCGGCGATAACGCGTAGTGAGAAGTTAGTGTGATCTTCTGTACCAGACAGTTTTTGAATCGCTTGGATCAGATGTTGGAATAGATCAATTTCGTAGTTGTTATGAACGTGTTGTAGCACGGCTGCCAGACGTTCAAGCCCCATGCCCGTATCAACAGAAGGTTTTGGCAACGGTGTCAAGGTACCATCAGCTGAACGGTTGAACTGCATGAAGACCAGATTCCAGATTTCGATATAACGATCGCCATCTTCTTCTGGTGTGCCAGGCGGACCACCGGCAACATCTTCACCGTGGTCATAGAATATTTCCGAGCATGGGCCACATGGACCTGTATCACCCATTGACCAGAAATTATCTTTTGCGCCAATACGGGAAAAACGTTCTGCTGAAACACCAATTTCTTTTAACCAGATATCAGCCGCTTCATCATCTTCCTCGAAAACGGTGATCCACAATTTTTCAGCAGGCAGCCCAAGTGTTTCTGTTAGAAACTCCCATGCATATTGAATAGCTTCACGCTTGAAGTAATCACCAAAGCTGAAGTTACCCAGCATTTCAAAGAACGTATGGTGGCGAGCGGTGTAACCGACATTTTCCAAGTCATTGTGTTTACCGCCGGCACGCACACATCGCTGTGACGTGACAGCACGCGTGTACTTACGCGTCTCTTGACCTAAGAAGGTTTCCTTAAATTGCACCATACCTGCATTGGTGAATAGAAGAGTGGGGTCATTAGCAGGGACAAGAGGACTACTTGCTACGACTTCATGACCTTTACTTGCGAAAAAGTCGAGAAACAACTTGCGAATATCTGCGCTACTTTTCATCGTCGGTTAAATTAAAACTTTCCGTTATCTGTTCATGAGTAAATCCCCGATACTGTAAAAACCTTTGCTGTTTTGCTCGGCTTTTATAATCATCAGGTATTTCCTCGCCAAAACGCTTACAACGTACTTCTGAGGCAAGCGTAAACCAATCTATTTCTGCCGCGGTCATGCATTCGGTGATGATGTCGGCAGCCACACCCCGATCTTTTAATTCCATGTTGATGCGAACCGCACCATAACCTCGATTTGCTCTCGAACGGATAAAGCTTTCAGCAAATCGAACATCACTTTGCAGATTTGTTTCTTTTAGTTGTTGAATAACTTTCTCAACTTCTTCTGCATCAAAACCTGCTTTGTTGAGCTTTTGTGCCAATTCATGAGCACTATGTTCGCGGTTGGCTAAATAGCTTACGGCTCGTGCACTGGCTGATTGCTTCACGCCTCGACGTCGTCCTCAACAGCGCTATCATCTTTTTTGGCTGTCTTTTTAGGCAACATGGTTTCACGTATTTTGCTTTCAATTTCAGCCGACATTTCTGGGTTTTCTTTAAGATAGCCACGCACATTATCTTTACCCTGACCGATACGTGTTCCGTTGTAGCTATACCAAGCGCCTGATTTTTCGACAATATTCTGTTGAACGCCTAAATCAATCAATTCACCTTCACGTGAAATACCTTCACCATACATGATGTCGAATTCAACCTGTTTGAAGGGCGGAGCGACTTTATTTTTGACGACTTTGACACGGGTTTCGTTACCCAGAATCTCATCACCTTTTTTGATTGCACCAATACGTCTGATATCCAAACGTACAGAGGCATAGAATTTAAGCGCGTTACCACCTGTTGTGGTTTCAGGGTTACCAAACATGACACCAATTTTCATACGAATCTGGTTGATGAAGATAACCAGCGTATTGGAGCGTTTAATGTTAGCGGTCAGCTTACGTAATGCTTGTGACATTAAACGAGCCTGAAGCCCCATGTGACTGTCACCCATATCACCTTCGATTTCCGCTTTTGGCGTCAATGCGGCAACGGAGTCTACCACTACGATATCCACAGCACCGGAACGAACCAGCATATCGGTGATTTCTAAGGCTTGTTCACCTGTGTCAGGCTGAGAAACCAGCAGGTCATCAATATTGACACCTAATTTTTCAGCGTAAACAGGATCAAGAGCATGTTCAGCATCCACAAACGCGGCTGTACCACCTGTTTTTTGCATCTCAGCGATAGCATGCAACGTCAATGTAGTTTTACCTGAAGATTCTGGTCCGTAAATTTCAATAACACGACCACGAGGAAGACCACCTATACCAAGTGCAACGTCTAGCCCAATTGAGCCAGAAGATACGGCTGACACGTCACGAGCTGCGACATTATCACCCAGACGCATAACAGAGCCTTTACCAAATTGCTTCTCAATTTGACCAAGCGCGGCGCCTAGCGCTTTTTTCTTATCGTCATCCATTGCACTACCTCTGAAGCTGTTTTTAATAAATCCTTCGATTATCCCATAGATAGCAGTCAGTCTCTAGCGTTTTTAATGATTCCGGATAAGGCCGCTAACACGGCTTGTCGTCTGACACTTTCTCTATCCCCATCGAATTGAAAAAGCTGACTGCTGACTTTATCTCTTTGAGATGCCCACGCTATCCATACTGTACCAACAGGTTTGTTTTCTGTACCGCCACCGGGGCCGGCAATACCGGTTAATGACACGCTAATATCGGCTTTCGAATGGCGAAGTGTACCTATCGCCATTTCCTCGGCTACTAACTGACTGACAGCGCCATATTGATCGAGTGAAGCTAACTTGACGCCGAGTTGCTCGTGTTTAGCCTGGTTACTGTAGGTGACGAAACCTCGTTCAAACCAGCTCGAACTACCGGCAAGATCAGTGCAACATTTCGCCACCCAGCCACCAGTACATGATTCTGCTGTCGCCAACATTAAATGCTTTTTATTTAAAGTTTCAGCGACTTGAATGATTTTTGCTTGCAGTGATGCGTCAGAAATATTTTGCATGATATAAACTATAAAAATGACTCAAATTCAAAATCATACTCCAATGATGCAGCAGTATCTGCGCATCAAAGCCGAACATCCGGAATTTTTGCTGTTTTATCGTATGGGCGATTTTTATGAGCTCTTTTTTGACGATGCTCATAAAGCCGCCGAACTGCTTGATATCACATTAACGGCCCGTGGCAGCAGTAACGGTGCATCGATTCCTATGGCGGGGGTGCCTTACCATGCGGCAGATAATTATTTATCAAGGCTTATTAAGCTGGGTGAGTCTGTTGCTATTTGTGAGCAAATAGGTGATCCGGCAACGAGTAAAGGTCCTGTTGAGCGACAAGTTGTCAGAGTTCTGACGCCAGGTACATTGACGGAAGAAGCACTGCTGGATAGCCGCAATGAAAATCTCCTGCTCGCTATTTGTGAAGAAAAAGGGCGATATGGATTAGCTTATGCTGAGATTAGCAGCGGGCGGTTTATTATCAGTGAACTAGATAATGCTGAATTGTTAAAAGCGGAATTAGCCAGGTTACAACCCGCAGAAATTTTATTAAGTGAAACATTACTGGCGGGGTTTGAGGCGTTTGAAAAACAACTGCGCAAGCTACCGGAGTGGCATTTTGAATTAAAGGCAGCCAAAACTCGATTATGTGAACAATTCAATACAACTGATCTAAAAGGTTTTGGCTGTGAGGGACTGGATATTGCTATTCGCGCTGCCGGATGTTTAGTGAACTACGCACAAGAAACACATAGAACAGCGTTGCCTCATTTGCGCCAACTTAGTGTTGAGTATTCGAAAGACAGCATTCGACTGGATCCACAATCACGAAAAAATCTTGAACTTGAACGTAACCTGGCAGGAGGCATTGAAAATAGCCTTATTTCGGTACTTGACAGGACCGCGACACCGATGGGCGCACGTATGTTGAGACGCTGGTTAATGCGTCCAATACGTGATCACAAAACATTAGTCGATAGACAAGGTGTGATTCAGGAGTTTTTGGAACACAACAGTTTCAACGACTGTCATGATTTGATGAAGTCGTTGGGAGATATTGAACGTATTTTGTCACGGATGGCGCTTCGCACAGCCAGACCTCGTGATTTTATGCATATTCGACGTCTTTTAGAAACGCTGCCTGAATTACATCAGTTATTAAAATCGAAGCAAAGTACCCATCTGCGACAACTGGATCGACAGTTAGGCACGTTCAGTGAATTACTTCTGCTATTACAACAAGCGATTATCGATGAACCGCCGGTTCTCATCAGAGATGGTGGGGTTATTAAAGCAGGTTATAACGAGGAGCTGGATCGTTTACGCGATCTGCATAAAAATGCCAGTGGCTTTTTAGATCAACTTGAACAACAAGAACGCCATAGAACAGGCGTTAATACGCTCAAAGTAGGCTATAACAAAGTGCATGGCTATTTTATCGAACTTAGTCGTGCTCACGATATTACATTGCCTGATGAATATGTTCGGCGTCAGACATTAAAAAACGCTGAGCGGTACATCACACCTGAACTGAAACGCTTCGAAGAACAGGTTCTCAGTGCGAACGAAAAAGCATTAGCTTTAGAAAAGGCGCTTTACGATGAATTGTTCGATAAAGTGGCCCCAGAATTAATGGCCTTATCAGAATGTTCTATGTCATTAGCTGAGCTGGATGTGCTTGCCAATCTTGCTGAGCGGGCCGAGACATTGGATTATGTCGCCCCTGAGTTTGTGAATGATGCTGGAATCCATATTGAAGCAGGTCGACACCCGGTTGTGGAAGTGTGTCAAAACCAAGCTTTTTGCGCTAATGATCTGAAATTAACCGCTGAGCAGTCCACATTAATTATTACCGGTCCCAATATGGGGGGTAAGTCGACCTATATGCGTCAGACAGCATTGATCGTCCTAATGGCACATATGGGCAGTTATGTGCCGGCGAGTAAAGCGATTATCGGGCCCGTGGATCAAGTCTTTACCCGTATCGGGGCATCAGATGACCTAGCTTCAGGTCGTTCGACCTTCATGGTGGAAATGAATGAAGCGGCGACTATCCTGAACAACGCTACACGCCATAGCCTGGTTTTAATGGATGAAATTGGCCGTGGAACCAGTACCTTTGATGGTCTAGCTTTAGCGTGGTCATGTGCTGAAAAACTGATTCGTGATATCGGCGCTTATACCTTATTTGCGACACATTACTTCGAGATGACACAACTACCCGAGTTATTTGAGCAAGCCAGGAATGTGCATCTGGATGCTATCGAACATGGTGACAAGATTGTCTTTCTTCATCAGTTGAAAGAAGGGGCCGCCAGTCAAAGCTATGGTCTTCAGGTAGCTCAGCTTGCTGGTGTGCCTGCTGATGTAATTAAAGCCGCCAAAACCAAATTAAAGCAACTGGAACAGACCCACTACTCAGTCGACACGACAAACGCGCAGCCACAACAAGACTTATTTACCCAAGAAGCAGAATCTTCGCCGCTTGAGAAACGACTAGAGCAAATAAACCCCGATGAACTAAGCCCAAAACAAGCATTAGATATCTTGTATGAGCTTAGCCAATTACTCAGGCACTAGTGAAGGTGCTGTTTTTTCTGATTCATAAAGTCGCCGAGTTTTTCTGGACGGGGAGGCATTTGAACATGATATCCCTGCGTTTCCAGATTCTTCATCACGGTGATGACATCTTCACGGGCGAGTGGTTTTTCGGGTGACAACTCAAGCTCCATAACGAACTGTGGCTCTTTTCCCATTGAGTCATAGAGCGCCTGTGGGACTTCTGAAAAATCATCTTTCTTGCTGATGTAAAGATATAACTCTTCTTTTTTTAGACTTTTATAAATATACGTTTTCATTATCTATGAGATAGGTGGATGATAAATAATTTGGACTACAGTACCACTAGGGTCGTAACAGTAAAAACTTCTGGCACCATCTCTGTGAGTACGCGGTGGGTTTCGAATGCTCACATCATGTGCTGTTAAGAACTCGAACCAGTCGTCAACTTCTTCTATGGCTGGAATAATAAAACCAATATGATCCAATTTTTGTTGATGGGCTGGTGCAGCAGGTTCAGCTGCCTGATGTAGGGCAAGGTTGTCATTACCTGAAGTCAGATAGACATTCTGTTCATCCGGCCGCCACTCGACTTCCATCCCAAGTAATTCCGTATAGAAATGTTCACATGCAGCCAAATCATCAACAAAGAGGGCGACATGTCGCATGCCACCGGTTTTGCCTGGCCGTACTCGTTTTTTTCAGACATCTGTTACTCTTTTCTTTATTACTCGACTTCAATGATTTCGTAATCATGCGTCACCGTTGCTGTCTTTGCCAACATAATGGTGGCTGAGCAATATTTCTCTGTCGACATTTTGATGGCACGCTCAACAAAATTCGCCTTTACGTTTTTACCGGTGATTTTGTAGTGAATATGAATATTAGTGTAAACCTTTGGCGCTTCTTCGCTTCTTTCGCCATTCGCCTCAATAACACAGTCGCGAATATCTTGTTGAGACTTCTTCAATATTTCGATGACATCAAAGGCTGTACACCCAGCCATACCCATCAGTAATAACTCCATCGGACGCATGCCGGTGCCATGTCCGCCTGCTTCTTCCGGGCCATCCATCACTACGGTATGACCTGTTCCTGACTCGCCGAGGAATAAAACATCTTCGACCCATTTCACTCGTGCTTTCATTTAAATGTTTCCTAAAGTTGATAAGTCACTTTAAATTTGACATATTTATCAAATCGCTAAGGGATTATACCCGTTTATGCTGTATTATTGCCCGCTCACCCATTTTGGATAAATAGATGGACTATCATAGACACAAGGCCATTGAGCAAGGATTAGCAGAGTTTTTTCGCTGCTGTCACACAAAAACCTATCCGGCGAAAAATATCATTGTTCGTCCTGGTGATCCTCCTCACACGCTTTATTACATCCGTGAAGGCTCTGTCAGTGTTTGTATGGAGAACGAAGAAGGCGAGGAGCTCATCGTCGCTTATCTGAACCAGGGTGATTTTATTGGTGAAATTGGTATGTTTTCCGATGTCGGTGAGCGTATGGTCACTGTCCGTGCCAGAACGGATGTCCGAACCGAAGAGATTTCGTATCAACAAATCATGAATCTCTCAAAGACTCAGTTAAAAGAGTGTTACCCAACACTGTTATTTACCATTGCAGAACAATTAGCGAAACGTTTGTTATCAACGACTCGTAAAGCCACCGATATGGCATTTCTTGATGTGGCAGGTAGAGTCGAGGCGGCTTTACATGAATTAGCGGCACAACCAGATGCAATGCGTCATCCTGATGGCATGCAAATCAAGGTCACACGCCAGGAAATTAGCCGTATGGTCGGGTGTTCTCGAGAAATGGTTGGCCGTGTACTAAAAGAGTTACAAGACAATGGCCTGTTATGGGCAAAAGGAAAGACGATGATCATCTATGATGAAGAACATCGTCATAAAAAACCTTTAGTAAAAAAGCTTGGCTAATTCCGTACCGGGATCATCTGCCCGCATAAAGGCTTCACCTACCAAGAAACCATTGACCTTATTGTCACGCATTAATTTGACGTCATCACGAGTATGAATGCCGCTTTCGGTAATCACGATATGACCTTGAGGAATGCGTTGCAATAATGACAGGGTGGTGTCGAGTGACGTGTCAAAGCTTCGAAGATCGCGGTTGTTGATACCAATTAAAGGTAAGTTTAATACCAAAGCGCGTTCCAGCTCTTCTAGATCATGAACCTCGACCAACACATCCATACCCAACTGAATCGCCAGCTGACTTAAGTTTTCTAATTGGTTATCATCCAAAGCCGCGACAATTAACAGAATACAGTCAGCACTTATCGCTCTTGCTTCAAATACCTGATAAGGATCAATGATAAAGTCTTTTCGAATCACTGGCAGAGAGCAAGCATTACGGGCTTCTTGTAAAAAAACTTCATGCCCCTGAAAAAAATCACGATCAGTTAAAACAGATAAACAAGCCGCACCGCCTTTTTCATAACTAACAGCAATGTCTTTGGGAATAAAGTTTTCTCTGATTAAACCTTTGCTGGGCGAGGCTTTTTTGATTTCTGCAATCACAGCGGGTTCGTTATTAAGCATTTTTTTGCTGATAGACTCAACAAAACCGCGAACAGGATTAGCTTGTTCAGCTAATTGCTGCATGATAGCTAACGGAATTTTAGCTGAGCGTTCAGCGACTTCCTGCTGTTTGCGTTGTAGGATATTGAGTAAAATATCAGGTGTATTTTCAGACATAGTATTAAGTTCGGCTTGTAACAATAAGGGCATTTAATTTTTGAGTAGCGGCACCTGAGTCGATAAGCTCTGCCGCCATAGCAATACCTTCTGCGAGTGAAACAGTGATATCAGCTGCATAAATTGCTGCACCAGCATTTAACACAACAATATCACGCGCAGGACCAGGTTTGCCGTCGAAGACTTCTTTGATCAGCGATAGGCTATCCTGTGCATTGCTGACCGTTAAGGTTTCAATCGTATTCTGCTGAAGACCAAAATCTTCCGGTTTAATCGTGTAGGTAGTCACTTTACCCTCTTTGAGCTCAGCGACATGAGTTTCTGCACCGATACTGATTTCATCGAGACCATCTTCAGCATGAACCACTAAAACATGTTGGCTGCCGAGTTTTTGTAACACTTCAGCCATCGGTTTTACCCATTTTTTATCAAATACACCTAAGACCTGATGAGCGGCTTGAGCAGGGTTGGTGAGCGGGCCAAGTAGGTTAAAGATAGTTCTGACACCCATCTCACGACGCGGTCCAATCGCATGTTTCATGGCGCCATGATGTTTTTGAGCAAACATAAAACCGACACCTACTGTTTCGATACAGTGTTTTACCTGTTCCGGACTAAGCTCTAAGTTAACGCCAGCGGCTTCAAGCACATCGGCACTACCCGAACTACTACTGATGGAACGGTTTCCATGTTTGGCCACCTGACAACCCGCTGCTGCGGCAACAAAGGCACTGGCTGTAGAAACATTAAAGGTACTGGCACCGTCACCACCGGTACCGCAGGTATCAACAACATGTTTGCCCTTGATGTGAACAGGGGTCGCCAGACTTCGCATCACTTCGGCCGCTGCTGCAATTTCTGTGACCGTTTCACCTTTCATTTGCAGACCAATTAAAAAACCACCAATTTGTGCTGGTGTGGCATTACCGGTCATGATTTGATTCATGACGTCAGTCATTTGGTCGTGGCTAAAATCTTGGCGCAGGATGAGCTGCTTGATCGCTGCCTGTATATCCATGAAAGGCCCTTATCTTTGCAGAAAGTTATTCAGTAATTCGTGACCTTGTTCGGTCAGAATGGATTCTGGATGAAATTGCACACCTTCTATTGGCAGTGTTTTATGTTCAATGCCCATGATTTCATCCAGCTCACCATCTTCCGTTTGGGTCCAGGCGGTAATATTGAAACAATCCGGCAAGTTATATTTGCTCACAACCAAGGAGTGATAACGTGTGGCTTCTAAAGGGTTATTCAGGCCTCTAAATACACTCGTATTGTTGTGATACACCTTAGACGTTTTCCCATGCATTATTTGGCTGGCATGAATCACTTCACCACCAAACACCTGTCCAATGGCTTGATGACCCAAGCAGACACCTAGCATCGGTTTTTTTCCGGCGAAATGCTTGATAACTTCCATGGATATACCAGCTTCATTTGGTGTACATGGACCGGGTGATAGAACAATTTTGTCAGGGTTCATTGCTTCAATGTCTGCAATGGTAATTTTATCGTTACGATGAACGGCGACGTCTTCCCCGAGCTCAGCAAAATATTGCACCAGGTTATAGGTAAAAGAGTCATAATTATCAATCATTAACAGCATGTATCTAGTCCTAGGTTAGCTTTCTGCATGAGGATTGGCTTCCAATCCTGCTTCCGCCATGGCAACAGCACGAAAGATCGCGCGGGCCTTATTCATCGTTTCTTTCCATTCCATTTCCGGCACGGAGTCATAAACAATACCGGCACCCGCCTGGATATGCAGCAGATCATTTTTTATAACTGCTGTGCGTATGGCTATGGCCGTATCCATATTGCCAGACCAAGATAAATAGCCAACTGCACCAGCATAAACGCCGCGTTTGACCGGTTCTAATTCGTCAATAATTTCCATGGCACGCACTTTAGGAGCACCACTCACTGTGCCAGCGGGGAAGGTCGCTCTTAAAGCGTCAATGGCTGACATATTGTCTACCACTTGACCGGTAACATTAGACACAATGTGCATGACATGAGAATAGCGCTCAATGACCATTTTATCGGTGAGTTCAACGGTACCGGTTTTACTGACTCGGCCAACATCATTACGACCGAGGTCAATCAACATCAAGTGCTCAGCAAGCTCTTTAGGATCTGATAATAAATCCTGCTCTAAGGCAATGTCTTCTTCTTCGTTTTTACCACGAGGACGGGTGCCGGCAATCGGACGAACAGTGACTTCCTGATCTTCCATGCGAACCAAAATCTCAGGTGATGAACCCACCACAAAAAACTCACCAAGATTCAGGTAGTACATATAAGGTGAAGGGTTAAGGGTTCTTAAGGCTCGGTACAAATCAATCGGAGGCGCACTGTAAGGAATGGTCAGGCGCTGAGACAACACCACTTGCATGATATCGCCGTCATTAATGTATTGTTTTGCCTTTTCGACAGCATCAGTAAAGCCTTTCTCAGTAAAGCCAGACTGAAAGTCTTCTTCATTGACTTGTTTATGGGCTTTATTCTGATGGAAGTCCATCGCTGTCTGACGCAACGTTTGTGTTAACTCGTCCAGACGTTGTTGTGCCTGACGGTAGGCATTTTCTGTATTTGGGTCTGCGTGAACAATCAAATGTAATCGACCACTTAGATTGTCAAACACGACTAACTCGTCTGACACCATTAAGAGGATATCAGGACATTCGAGCGGGTCAGAGTCCGGTGCATTACCCAGTCGTGATTCAACATAACGTACAGTGTCATAGCCAAAATAACCGACAAGACCACCATTAAATTTTGGTAATGAATCGATTTCTGCAACACGATAGCGTGTCTGGAATTGTTCTATCCATGCCAGAGGATCGTCGGCTTGTGCTGTTTCAACAACTTGTCCATCCAGTTCCACCACAATGTCTTTATTATGAACGCGAACAATTGTGTGGCAAGGTAAGCCAATCATCGAGTAACGACCCCATTTTTCACCACCCTGAACAGATTCAAACAGGTAGGAATAGGGCGCATCAGCCAATTTGAGATAAGCACTTAATGGTGTATCTAAGTCTGCTAAAACTTCCCTTGATAAGGGGATGCGGTTGTAGCCTTCTGTGGCAAGTTGATCAAATTCTGACTGTTTCATTGCTTCTTTCTAAAATAAGCTTTCCAGCTCTGCAAAAGTATCTATTACGGTATTGGGGGCAGCTGCAGAAATTGGCTGACCGTGATTGTAACCGTAGCTCACGCATATAATGGCAAGTCCAGCAGCTCTAGCTGCTTTTACGTCATTGACGGAATCGCCGATCATTAATGCCTTTTCGGAGGTAATCCGAAAGTAATCAACACCATACAGTAATGGTGCCGGATGTGGTTTTTTATGTGGCGTTGTATCACCACTCACCACAAGGTCAAAATAATCTTTCAGACCAAGCTTTTCAAGCAAAGGCAGAGTAAACGTTTCATCCTTGTTAGTGACACAAGCTAGTTTAATCTGCTTCTTTTTAAGCCAGGACAGTCCTGTGAACACATCTGGGTAAACCTGACTGCTTTCACAGGGGAACTGCTGATAATAATCTAAGAATAGAGGCAATGCTTTTTGCAGTAATGCTGTTTCTGCTTTTTGTTGCATTTCGCCTGTTAGTGCTCGTTCAATAAGTCGGGGAATGCCATTACCTATCCAACTTCTGACGTCAGTTTCGCTTGCTTTTGCCAATCCTAGACTGCTGAGCATGTGATTGGTTGCACAAGTTAGATCTGGCACGCTGTCAACCAGCGTGCCATCAAGGTCAATAAAAACAACCTCAGGTAAATCTAACTTCATTGAGCGATTAAACGTTTGCTTTAGATAATTCCTCACGCAGCGCAGCAATCACTGTTTCATAGCGGTTAGGATCACTATCTTTCGCTGCACCAAATACAGCAGAACCAGCCACAAAGGTACGCGCACCGGCTTCAGCGATTTCACGGATGTTATTGACGTTAACGCCCCCATCGATTTCTAAATCAATGTCATAACCACTTTCATCAATCATTTTGCGTGCTTGACGTAGTTTTTCCAGCGTATGAGGAATGAATTTTTGACCGCCAAAACCAGGGTTAACTGACATCAGCAGAATACGATCTACTTTATCTAAAACGTGTTCAGCTAGAGAAAGTGGTGTGGCTGGATTAAATACTAAACCGGTTTTACAACCTTCGGCTTTCACTAATTGCAGACTACGGTCAATATGTTCTGAGGCTTCTGGATGGAAAGTAATAAATGTTGCGCCAGCTTGAGCAAAGTCAGGGATGATGCGATCAACGGGTTTGACCATTAAATGCACGTCAATTTCATGGGTGACACCATGTTTGCGCAGTGCATCACATACCAATGGACCAATTGTCAGGTTCGGTACATAGTGGTTATCCATTACGTCAAAGTGCACAATATCCGCACCTGAAGCAAGAACGTTATCTACTTCTTCACCCAAACGAGCAAAGTCTGCAGACAGGATTGAAGGGGCAATTTTGAATTCAGCCATGATTGTCTCTCTTAAATCGAATAATAAAAACGTGATGTAAACCTGATACTTTACCGTATCGGCTTTCTTTTTTCAGCTTTTGAAATCAATAGGCTGAGATTATACTGGACCTGAAAATAATGAGATGGAGTTAGACTTGCGAAAACGGTTGAAATTTATCGCTTTGTTGTTAATGACAGTTTATCTGGCTCAGGCCCAAGCTGCTGATGAAACAGAAACCCCTGCTGGGGCTGATGATAATGAGACAGTTGCCGAAGAAAATTCACCGATTATGTTACGTGAGCAGGGTAATGTGGAAGGCTATGTTGCACTGACCGTCAGTGAGCAATCGATAGATGCCACATACATGCCGGATAGTCTGGGTAAATCAGCAGGGAAAGTATTGATTCTGCATGGACGTGGTCAGGATATCGATAGCGATGGCATTGTTCGCACCCTCAGAACGGGCTTAAGCAAAGCTGGCTGGTCAACCATGACAGTCGCTTTACACTATGAACTCACTCCTAATCTGTACCTCGCACCATCGAATTCAGAAAAAACAACTGACACTGATGCTGCTAATACGAGTTCTGACGATAGCGATGATGCAGAGCAGCCAGCAGCGGCAGAAACTGAAACAGCAACAGAACAGAGTGAGGAGCCGACAGAGGCAGCAGCAGACGACGCAGAGAACCAAACTGCTGAAGGTGATGGTGAACAATCAGACACTGAGAACACACCTTATATAGTCAGTAATGAAGCACGCATTGCTGCAGCTATGAGTTATCTGGCAGAAAAACAGGATGGACCGACGGCCATTATTGGGTTTGGTGAAGCAGCCAATCTGGCAAATGAGAGTTTTTCAATGGCAAGCGGTGAGGTAGGCATCGTGTGGATTAATACGGATATTGAGTTGACTGAACCACCTAAAGTAAAAGTAATACTCGATCTGATAGCTGAGAGACCATTACAAACAGATATAAAAGCGGTTCAACGCAAAGCGAATATGAGAAAAGCCAATGTGAACAATTATGAACAACGAAAAATCATCACGATCAGTCCCAGCTTCTATGGCGCTGAAGCCAATGTTCTTGGCATCGTTCGTGGTTGGCTACACAAACACTTTATCGCCGAGGATGATGCTTAATGCGCATTTATGGTGATGGCAGTCTCATCCATCAAGCCGTATCTGATGATGGTTTAATTGAGGTGGTAGACAGTGGCAATATCCGCTCCTTGCATTTTGGGACTTTTCCCAGACAGAGTTCAATGCGGCTTAATCAGCCGCACTATCTGGAGCTGAGTTACACACAAGCAATGATGGGGTGTTTGTTACTGAATCCCAATCCTCAACGAGTCTTAGTTATCGGGCTGGGTGGCGGTTCATTGGTCAAGTTTCTATTGCACCATTTCCCTGATTGTTATGTCGATGTCGTGGAATATCGTCGCGACGTTGTGGATGTGGCACAGTCTTTTTTCCAGGTTCCGATTGATAACCCGAATTTAAACATCAATTTGGGTGATGGTTATCTCTATGTGAATCAGTGCTTTTACCAAACAGACTTTAGTTATGATCTGATTTTGGTTGATGCTTATGACCAAAATGGGATGGCGGCCAGTGTGGGGGTTCAGGCTTTTTTTGATGCCTGTTCTGGGATTCTGACTGACAATGGTGTGTTGAGCATCAACTTATGGGGAAGTGAGCGTGCTTTGTTTAACTCCACCATGGAAAGAATTAATGACAGCTTTCAACAGCGTGCTATGATTCTGCCGGTCGAGAATAAAGGTAACGTCATCGCTTTAGCCACCAAGTTTAATGTGGAAAATGCGTATCTGAAGAAATTACGTCAACAGGTCAATAATTTAGAAATGATGTATCAAGTTAACTTGCCACGTTCATTACAAAATCTCATCAGACAAAACCGAAATTTCATTCATCGTTTATTTGCGATTTAAGATTGGCTTTGTGTGGGTGTACTTATTGGTCAGTCTTTAGTTTGTAGGGGTTTCATGAAGAAGTGGGTTTTGCTGTTATTGTTGAGTTTGTTTTCACATCAACAGGTAAGCTGGGCTGAAAACGCATATAAGATTGTTATTAAACGATCTGAAAATAAATTATTGGTGCAGAAAAACGATAAGGTCATACGCTCTTATCATGCTGCCATTGGCAGTGGCGGCAGAAAAGCAAAACAAAAGGAAGGGGATAGACTAACGCCATTGGGTAGCTATCACATCGTTAAAATCAAGGACAGTGAACGGTTTCACTTGTTTTTACAACTCGATTATCCGAGTGTCAGAGATGCGATTAATGGTTTAAAAGCCGGGCATATCAAAAAGTCACAATATCGAAGAATTCTTGATGCGCACATTTTTGGCGGCATTCCACCTCAAAATACAGCGCTAGGTGGTGTCATTGGTATTCATGGAATTGGTGTTGAAACCAAAGATAAACTTGAAATTCATCGTATAGCTAATTGGACGCAAGGTTGCATAGCGTTGAGAAATAAAGAAATCGATGAGTTATTGACATTTGTCAGGGTGGGGACTGAAGTCAAAATCATGGAATAAAGCCTGATTAAAATTGTCGGATATGCAGCTGAATTTGCTAGAATATCCACGTTTATCGCTTTTACTCTGCTGGGGTCCTCATGCAATCCGCGCCTGATCTGTTTTCCTACCGTAAATTCTGGGCACATCGTTTTGGTATCGCACCTGAATTACCCATGACCCGCGAGGAAATGGATGCGCTGGGCTGGGATTCATGTGACATCATCATTGTCACTGGTGATGCGTATGTCGATCACCCTAGTTTCGGTATGGCGCTGATTGGACGTTTATTAGAATCGCATGGTTTTCGGGTCGGCATTATTTCTCAGCCCGACTGGACCAGCACAGATGATTTCACCAAACTGGGTAAGCCTAATCTGTTCTTTGGTGTCACTGGCGGCAATATGGATTCTATGGTCAACCGCTATACATCCGATCGTAAAATCCGTAGCAATGATGCCTATACCGCAGGTGGATCAGGCGGTAAACGCCCTGACAGAAGTGTGGTGGTTTATAGTCAGCGTTGTCAGGAAGCTTACAAAGGCGTGCCAGTCATTATCGGTGGCATTGAAGCCAGCCTTCGCCGTATTGCCCATTATGATTACTGGTCTGAAAAAGTCCGTCGCAGTGTCATCATGGACTCAAAAGCCGATCTTCTAGTCTATGGTAATGGTGAAAGACAGGTGGTGGAAATTGCACATCGTCTTGCCGCTGGTGAACCTGTCAGTGATTTAACTGATATTCGTGGCACGGCCTACACCAAAAAGCATGAACAGCGTGCTGGCTGGTGGGAAAAAGACTCGACTCTGGTGGATACGCCCGGAAAACTTAACCCGCCCATTGATCCCTATCAGATGCAAACTGAAGAAAGTTGTGCAGAAGAGAAGGCAAAAACAGAACAAAGTAAACCCGCTGAAAATACGAACGTTATCAAAATTCATCGGGTTTCCCCGAGAAATGCTGACCGTACCGTCATACGGCTGCCTGCCTATAATGCCGTAAAAGATGACCCCGTCACCTATGCACATACGTCACGTATTCTGCATTTAGAAACGAATCCGGGTAATGCGCTGGCATTAGTTCAGCAGCATGGCAATCAGGATGTCTGGTTGAACCCGCCCCCATACCGTTGACTACAGCGGAGATGGACGCTGTGTTTGATTTACCCTACAGCCGCTTACCGCATACGGGTTACGGAAAGATGACGATTCCGGCCTACGATATGATTCGTTTTTCGGTCAATATCATGCGTGGTTGTTTTGGTGGCTGTACGTTCTGTTCTATTACAGAACATGAAGGTCGTATTATTCAGAGTCGTTCTGAAGATTCGATCATCAAAGAAGTAGAAGCGATACGAGACACTACGCCGGGCTTTACTGGCGTCATTTCTGATTTGGGTGGCCCCACTGCTAATATGTATCGTCTGGCTTGTAACGATCCTAAAATCGAAGCCAGTTGTCGCCGTTTATCTTGTGTGTTTCCTGGTGTTTGTAAAAATTTAAACACGGATCACACCCCTCTTATCAATCTTTATAAACGCGCTCGTTCATTACCCGGCATTAAAAAAATTCTGATTGCTTCAGGACTGAGATATGACTTAGCTGTGTTATCACCGGAGTATGTCAAAGAACTCGTCACCCACCATGTCGGTGGTTACTTAAAAATTGCGCCTGAACATACAGAAGAAGGCCCGCTGCAACAAATGATGAAGCCGGGTATTGGCACTTATGACAAGTTCAAACAAATGTTTGATAAATACTCAAAAGAGGCGGGTAAAGAGCAGTATTTGATTCCTTATTTTATTGCCGCACACCCTGGTACGACGGATAAGGACATGATGAATCTGGCGCTCTGGTTAAAACGTAATGGTTTCAGAGCCGATCAGGTTCAAGCTTATCTCCCTTCACCAATGTCAGCCGCAGCGGCCATGTACCACTCTGGCAAAAACACCTTACATAAAGTCAGACGAAATAGTGGCGATATCGAAGTGCCAAAAGGCTTGAAGGTACGTCGCCTGCATAAGGCATTCTTACGTTATCACGATCCTGAAAATTGGCCGATGTTACGCGAAGCTCTCAAAAGTATGGGCCGGGCGGATCTAATTGGAAATGGCAAAAAACATTTAATTCCAAACTGGCAACCTGCGGGCACCGGCGAAAATGGTGAAGGTCGTCGTATTACTCGCAAGGCAAAAAATGTCAAAAGTTTCCGTACACAGCACACGAGACCCGGTAAAACCAAAGTGAAAGCAAAAAGACGCCAGCGTTAATAAAAAAAATTATTATTTGAGAAACATTTTTAATTGACCATGGTCAATCTGCCTATATCACGCATTTTCTGAATAGGGACATTGATGAAATCGAAATCTACCGCTCGCTCAAGTTATGATGCTTTTTCGGTTTTACTGCATTGGTTGATTGCTGTTTTTATTATCGCTCTCTTTGCTTCAGGCCTATGGATGGTTGATTTGGGCTACTACGACGATTGGTATTATCAAGCACCGTGGTGGCACAAAGGGATTGGCATTGTCACAGCCTTATTGATTATTGTTCGGTGGGGCTGGAGTCTTTTCCGGCAAACGCCGCCTGGCATTAACTCTATTCCTCATTGGCAGCACCTGGCTGCAAAAGTCACACATCAGTCCATGAACGTAGTCGCTATCATCATTGCGATAAGTGGCTATATTATGGTCACAGCCAAAGGTGATGGTCTATCCGTCTTCGACTGGTTCACCATTCCCGCCATCATTTCAAATAAACCTGACTGGGTCGATCCGGCAGGCGCTATTCACTTATGGGCGGCATATTTTCTTATCGCTATGGCATCAGTACATGCTCTAGCCGCCATAAAACATCACTTCATTGATAAAGACGCAACGCTCAAGCAAATGCTTGGTAGAAAATAAACAAGGAGAAAAAAATGAGACAAACTATTCTTGCCACATCGTTATTAGGTTTATCGGCTTTCATGCCGGCTTATGCCGCTGATTATGTAATCGATACTGAAAAAGCCCACGCTTTTATTGATTTTCGCATTCAGCATCTGGGCTATAGTTGGATGAGTGGACGTTTTAACGACTTCTCTGGCACATTTTCTTATGATGCTGAGCAACCAGAAGCGTCACAAGTGAATGTAGATATTGATGTCGCCAGTGTTGATACCAACTTTGCTGAACGTGATAAACACTTACGTGAAAAATTCTTGGAAACAGATAAGTTTCCAGATGCCAGCTTTAAGTCGACCTCGTTCAAACAACAGGACGACGGTAGCTTAGTTGTTACAGGAGACTTCACACTACACGGGGTAACCCATGAACTAAGCTTCCCGGTTGAAAAAGTCGGGGAAGGCGAAGACCCATGGGGCGGTTACCGTGCAGGTTTTGTTGGTGAAACAGAATTTACTATTTCCGACTACGGTATTAACGTTGATATGTTAGGCCCTTCATCACAAGTTGTGTATCTGACCTTATCCATTGAAGGGATTAAGCAATAATTCAGATTTGTTTGGCGAGGTCGTAGAGTCTGTCAAATTCTTCAGATAAGCTGTTTGCTGGTATTGAACGTCCCGCACGTTGATACCAGTAAGCAGCATTGCCTTTGTCGCCTTCTACATAATGAAGATAGCCATGAATCATGCAGGCAAAACTGTCTTCATAACTTTGAATCAGTTTGTGAGCCCCGTCCCAGTCGCCTTGTGCGGCTAATTCAAGCGCTTGTAGATGTTGTATAGCCATTGCAAACCTCCAAAAAAGTTTGACATGACTATGCTATAACAGATTGAATTGAATGAAAATTCTAATTGCTTCCCAGCATCGTTAACAGCCCAGCTGCAAAGGCAAACGGTGATGTTACGATCACAAATAACAACTTACCCAGTTCACGTAGTACATAAAGTACATCTATTAATAAAGCCATGATTTCCTCCGTTGAATCTGACTGTTTGCATTATAATGCGCGTTTGTGACATCCAAATGACCAACATATAAGCACTCTATGAATATTCTTGCTCTCGATACCTGTACAGAAATGTGCTCAGTGGCCATCCTTAAAAATGGCGAACTGTTTGAACAATCACTGCTGACTCAACGAGGGCACTCAGAAAAAATTCTGGGAATGTTGGATGCGCTTTTCGTTGAGGCAGGATGTCGGCTATCTGATATGGATTGTATTGCGTTTGGTCGCGGTCCAGGTTCTTTCACTGGCGTTAGGGTAGGGGTGAGTGTCACTCAAGGCATTGCCTATGCTGCCAGTCTTCCAGTCGTGCCCGTATCGACATTAGCAGCGGTGGCACAGCGTGCTATTGATGAGCACCATGCTGAATGTATTGCAGTGGCCATGGATGCCCGTATGCAGGAAGTTTATAGTGCACTTTATCAGTCCGTGGATGGCTTAGCTGTATTAGTCGGCGAAGAACGAGTGTGTCTACCTGAACAAATCGAGTTGAGTTCAGAGCAATCATTTTTTGCTGCTGGTACGGGTTGGAAAGAGTATGAGACAGCCATGATGGCGAAGTTCTCCAAACAAGTAAGTACGCTGGATAATGAGCTCTTACCTACGGCTGCTGCCATTGCAAAATTGGCTGAAAAACAAGCCGAAAAGGGACACACCTTGCCAGCTGAACAAGCGATGCCTGTTTACCTTCGTGATAATGTTGCTAAGAAAAAAGGTGAGCAATAATGGTGAAGAAACAGGACACTATCTACGCTGCGCCATTAGAACAAATGGTGGATTTCAGCTTTGATGAAAGAGTCGTCGATGTCTTCCCGGATATGATTCAGCGTTCAGTGCCAGGCTACGCCACATTGATATCTAATATCGGTATCCTCGCGGCTAAGTATGCTTTGGATAATAGCCGTTGTTATGATTTAGGTTGTTCGCTTGGTGCTGTGACCTTATCGATACGTCAGCGCATAAAAAAGCAGAATTGCCAGATTATTGCCGTGGATAACTCGCCTGCGATGATTGAAAAAGCCCAGCACATATTACTGGCTGATAAGGCCTCTGATATTGAGGTTCAACTCGTCTGCGAGGATATCGCTGACACGGTAATTGAAAATGCCTCTGTGGTTGTGATGAACTTCACCTTGCAGTTTATTCCGTTGGCGCACCGTCAGGCTTTAATTAATCAAATTTATAATGGTTTAAAGCCGGGGGGAATATTAATTCTGTCAGAGAAACTGGCATTTCCTGATAACAGTATCAACCAATTTCATATTGATGTTCACCACGACTTCAAGCGAGCAAATGGCTACAGTGATATGGAAATCAGTCAGAAAAGAACGGCGCTCGAAAACGTCTTGATCCCTGAATCTTTAGAGCAGCATCAACAGCGCTTACGTGCTGCTGGCTTTGGTTTTACCGAAAAATGGTATCAATGTTTTAACTTTGTTTCGATGGTTGCCATAAAGTGATTTACCAAGGTTTATATCAATATCTTGAGTCTGCTGGGTTAGATAGCTGGCGGCAGACATTAGAACAACAAATTAACCAAAAACTCGCCGAAGAAACGCATGGCAAAATGCCTTTATGGCAGGAGGCTCTTTCTGCTTTACCTGACATTACTCCAAGTCAAATCGAGTTACAAAGTGAGGTCAGAATAGGTCAGCAACAAGACTTGAATGGTCATGATATTGATGCATTGAAAACCTGTCTTCAGACTTTTCATCCTTGGCGCAAAGGGCCTTATCGTTTTTTTGATATTGAGATCAATACCGAGTGGCGATCGGATTGGAAATGGGACAGGGTCTTACCCCATATCAGTCCGCTTCTTGGTCGGCGAGTATTAGATGTGGGCGGAGGCAATGGCTACCATGGTTGGAGAATGCTGGGTGAGGGTGCTGAATTTGTTATGGGCATAGATCCTACCCTTGTTTTCACCATGCAATATCATGTGATGCAACGTTATATTGCCAGCGCTAGACATTTTGTGGTGCCAATAGGTATTGAGCACATGCCTGAGAAACTGGCCTGGTTTGATACAGTGTTTTCCATGGGGGTCTTATATCATCGTCGCTCACCGTTAACTCACCTTATGGAATTAAGACATTGCCTGAAGTCGGGCGGTGAGTTAGTGCTGGAAACATTGATTATTGATGGACCAGAAGGTATGAGTCTGATACCTGAAGGGCGTTATGCGAAGATGCGCAATGTGTGGTTTATACCAAGCACTGAGACTATGCTGGTTTGGCTCAAGAAGTGTGGATTCAAAGAAGTGCGTTGTGTAGATGAATCTATTACGTCACTCGATGAGCAAAGAAGTACAGAGTGGATGACATTTGAGTCTTTAAAAGATTTCCTTGATCCGAATGACGTCACAAAAACGATTGAAGGATACCCTGCACCGAAACGCGGTGTGTTTATCGCTAAAGCGCCCTAGAGTGCTGTCGCTCCAGAAGTAATTGAAATCCATTGATCGTTACTGTTTTTGCAGGCATCGAGAGATTTTGTCTGGGTATTATCCTCTTTTGTAATAATAAGGTCATAGGCGAGACAAGGATAGTGACCATAAGAATAATGGTGGTCAATCACAATTTCGTAAGCGGTGCCAGTGACCTCATTCTTCCAGAAATGACTTTTGCCAATGGTTTCTGTTGACAGGATTTTTGGGTTTGTTGTAAGTCATGCGTGGTCATGGCGGTATCAGTATCAATTCCAGCCTCAACGCCTGCTAATAAATCCAGAGAAGCTTTCGTGCTGGTTACCGTAGTTATCAGGCTGACACTGATTAAACTTAATATATAGAGCCTTTTGCTTGAAAACATAGACTTCCGTAACTGGAGTAGAAACGTTACTTAAGGATGTGCTCTAATTTCATTTCGCACCACCAGAGACATGGTTAAGTAACATCATTCATTTCGTAAAAGGTCGAGTATATCCCTATCGATTTGATTATAACAACTATCAAATAGACCTCAGCGCCGACATACACCACTTAATAAACGGATTGCCATGTCAACATCGTAAGTCATGACATGATTATCACGCAAAAAACGTTGTTGAACTTGATAGGCCTCTCGTTCCAGAATCATGCGCTGTGTGCAGTCAGGCTTTTCAATCATCGCTCCATGTTGATCCTGAAGAAAATGCACTAACTCATGAACAATATACCCCTGAGAGATGATGCTATCTTTGGTCAGTTTCTTGTCATAAAAGATGATATCTTTTTTATCGTCATAATATGCCAAGGCATTACATTCTTTACCATCACATAGAATATCGATCAGTTGCTGATGATTGACCGGTTCGATAACAGGTTTTTTTCTGGCATATCGTACTGACTGAAGTTGACCGCCATCAATAAAAGTGTGCCAAGAATCTCTTGCATAACATCTCCTTGTCAGCATGATAATGATTCGACTGGATTTTTCAGAAACAGTTTCTGTTACGTATTAAACGGCGGCTTAAACGTGATGTTTAGTATGAAATTTTTCTAAATCGGGTGGCGATTGCCGGTAATAAGCCTTTAATAGCTCATATAAATGCGTGTTATGTCGTTTTAATGCTACCGGTGTGGTGAAGAAATACTCAGTTATTACAGCAAAAAACTCAGCCGGATTGGTGGCGGCATAAGGATCCATGTAGGTATGTTTATGTGTGGCCAAGTCATGTAATAAACCTTGCCAGGCTGCCGTCAAAGTTTCAGTCCATTCCTGTAACGACATATCCGGATGTAATGGCGGCATGCCATTGGCACGGCCTGATAACATATCTAATTTATGAGCAAACTCATGAATGACAACATGATGACCTCGGTAAGGCTGCTGGCTGTCATGTTTAATATCCTGCCAGGAAAAGATAACGGGTCCCCGTGACCATGACTCGCCACTCAAGCCTTGTGTTTGCTTATGAACTACGCCATTTTCATCAGTGATATCACGTTTAATCTGAAAGGCACCCGGATAGAGAATAATTTCTCGCCAGCCATCATATGTGTTGAGTCCCAAATGCAAGATAGCAACACATGCCTGAGCCGCAACAGTAACAGCCATTTCTGGTGTCACCGTTACGCCAGCCGCGCCACTGAATGTTTTTTTATGAATAAACAGTGTTGCCAATAGTCGAATACGTGCTCGTTCAGAAATAGATCTGGCCTCAATAAGAGGTAAGTGACGGGTCACCTCATGCCATAAGCCAAAGGGTATCGGATACTGTTTAAGGACTCTGAGTGTGTGCCATTTACGGATGATATTCATGCAGAGAGCGTTTTTTTGGTCCTGGGTTGATTGAAAATAAAATGTTGAATGCCCATTTTTATCGCATTATCGATAACAAACCAAACCAATGCATATAGCCACATCAACCCGGCATATTCCCAACTCACTGCTGTAATAAATAGTCCGTTCACAGCCATCAATGTACCAATAATTTCTGTACCCAATGTCGCAGCTAATAACAGTGGAGATGGCCAGGGCTTTTGCCAGAACCAGCCATTATTTCGTGTCACAAAAATAGTACTGTGGCCGGCAATCAGAAGTTTCAGGAATATGAGGGTTTGTATCGTATCAGTATCTAAATTCTGCTCGCGTAAGAACAAATATAATAAAAATGATGCGCATACCCCAGCAAGCCCCAACGCTGACGACAAAATAAACAATTCATGCATATTCCACCTGACTGGGGTTGGAGACTGGTAAGTGTTGTCATAAGCGATAGTCAGAATCGGTAAGTCATTGAGCAGCGCCAGTAGAATAATCATCAGCGCCGTTATGGGATAAAACTCGAATATCAGGATGCTTAATGTCATGAACAAAATAATGCGAATGGTTTCAGCAATACGAAATGTCGCATAGCTTTTCATGCGTTCAAACGTAAAACGCGCTTGCTCTATGGCATGATTGATGACAGATAAACCTGGTGCGGTGAGAATAATATCTGCTGCCGCTCTTGCCGCATCGGTCGCATTGGAAACCGCAAAACCACAATCGGCTTTGCGAAGAGCGGGCGCGTCATTCACACCATCGCCTGTCATGCCCACAATGTGATCGGACTTTTGTAGGGCGTCGACAATCATGTATTTATCTTCTGGTAAGACTTCGGCAAATATTTCTATAGACTCCAGCATGTCCAGCAAAGCAGACTCATGTGTATGAATAAATTCCGTTTCTAATAAGCTGGTGTCGTAAATATTTTCCAGATCGGTCATTACCTCATCGGCAAACTGTTTTGCCTGTTTGAAAGACACATCCGGATTTAATCGTTTATAGATAGCCTGAGCCAGACTGGATGCTAGCTCTTTAATTTCCTGCCCGGATTTACCGGTAATCTGTTTAGATTGAACAGCTCGTTTGTTTAGTCCGAGCATATGCCCAATTTCACGGGCAATAGCAATATTATCTCCGGTGATCATTTTCACTTCGACACCACGCTGACGCATCTCATCAATCACTTGTTTAGAGTCATCCCGAGGCGGATCGATAAGTGGAATCAGTCCCAGGAATTCATGTTCTTGACTTTCATATTGCTGCGCTACTGCCAGTGTTCTGTAGCCTTTACTTGCCAGAAGATTAATCTGCTGATTGAGTGTGTTGATGTCGTTATCGGTTAGATTCGTTACCATCGCCATAATGACTTGTGGAGCGCCTTTAAATACGGCCATCTTCTGGTCAGCTTTTTGTAACTGAGCTGCTGTGTATTTTTTGCTGGGATCAAAAGCCGTGAAGTGCGTTTGTTGCCATGTTGACCAGTCACTTTCAGGATAGTTATCTTTAATATGACGAAATAACGGGATTTCAATTGGATCTGTATTTTCTGAGCGCGATGCTAAAACGGCAGCTCGCATAAGTGCTGCCTCACTGGTTCCATTGAATGGCAGTATCTCCATGACCTGCATTTCATTTTTGGTCAACGTGCCCGTTTTATCTGAACAAAAAATATCGACGCCAGCCAGTTCTTCTATTGCTGTTAACTTAGTGACGATGGCTTTGTGTTTTGCCAGTTTATAAGCGCCTACAGCCATAGTGACTGATAGCACTGCTGGTAAGGCAACAGGTATTGCTGCCACTAATAACACTAATGCAAAGCGGGCCAATTCCAGCAGATCTTCATGGCGAGATAAGCCTGTGATAACAATCAATGCCACCATCGCCAGCGATAAGAGAATCAGGAAGTGCCCAATCTGTAATACCATCTTTTGAAAGTGGCTATGCTCATTAACCGAAGCTGATGCAACCAGGCTGACCACATTATTAAACCGTGTCTGCTGACCGGTATTGATCACAATCGCATCCATCTCACCTTGACGGATAATGGTGTTGGCATAGGCAACGTCAGTACTTCTTTTGCTGACTGGCAAAGACTCACCAGTCAGTGAAGACTCGTCAATGGACAAATAATCACCAGTCAGCAACTGTACATCAGCGGGGACCAAATCACCCATTCGTAATCGAATGATATCGCCAGGCACGAGTTCTTGTGAGCGAACCAATTGACTCTTGCCATCGCGTAACACGCGTACCTGCGTATCTAACTGGCTTTTTAAGGCACTTAGGGCATTAAGTGCGCGGTGCTCCTGGAAAAAGTCGAGTCCGGCATTAATAAGGAGTAAGACGCTGATAATGATGAAATCTTCCCACTTACCCACCGCGGCAGATAAGATGGCGGCAATTTCAATCATCCAGGGAATCGGGCCCCAGAAACGTTTTAAAATCCGCTGCAAGGTGGATTCTTCTTGATTGATGATTTGATTCAGACCGTAATCAAGCTGGCGTTGATGTACTTCTGCATCCGACAAGCCGAGGCTTGCGTCGACATTCAGTGAGTTAAAAGTCTTAGCAATCGGTTGATGGGCAAAATCGTCAGTGGCTTTCTGAAATAATGATGTCAAATCTTACCCCTTTTGAACTAAATCTATTGTTGTAAAACGCCCTGTAAAGCCTTAGCGAGAATATTGGCCAAACTCACGCTATTTGTTTGATGAGGAATGCTATCGCAGCTATATATCTGTTTGACACCTGCCGCATTGAGTTGCGCTATGGCATCTTCAATAAACAAAGCATGACTGACTAACACACTGACGGATGCTGGTTGATATGGCATTAGTTTTTTGGCTGCTTCCAGTAGGGTTTTACCCGTACTGGCAACATCATCCACAATAATAATATTGCGTCTGGCATAGTCATTCTCTGGCAATGTGACGACAACATTATGATCACCTAAACGTTGTTTGTGTGCCACGGCATAGTCAAAGCCAAAATGTGTGGCAATCTCTTTTACCCATTGCTCTGATTCACCGTCCGGTCCTAAAAGGAGTGGGGTAGTGAAATGCGCTTCTATAAATTCTGCCATGGGTTGTGTGGCGGTGAGATTAATAGCCTGTTCCAGCGGAATAGCTTCACTCAACTGGGAGATACGGTGCAGATGGCTATCGACTGTAATGACAGCATCAAACAAATCAGCCAGGAAATGACCCACAATGGTCTGACTAACGACTTCCCCTGGGTGAAAAGCTTTATCTTGTCGCATATAACAAAGATAGGGTGCCACCAGAATAATCCGTTTTACACCATGCTGACGTAATGATTGTGCAGTGAGCATCAATTCGACTAATTTGTGGTTAGGATCATCGAGACTGCGGCATAGGATAACTGTTTCCGCTAAATTGACTGGCAAGGTCAGTTGACTTTCGCCATCTGGAAAGCGGTGCAACAGGACAGTTTCATAAGGAATGCCACAGACAACAGCAAGCGCTTTGGCTTGTTGCTCGTAGTCAGAGAAGCTTAATAATAGGGTGGGGGGCATGCTCATAAGTGCTCGATCTGATAACTGTTATCGGTCATTGCGGCATTTTTTGCAAAGGTAAAATCGGCATTAAACTCAGCATAAATAGTAAACAAAGGCTCGCCTTGTTTCACTTTATCACCGACCTTTTTATGTAGATACACGCCCGCACCTTTATCCATAGGAGCACCTGCCAGCCGTGCAATGGAGGCGATTTTGAGATTATCTATTGCACTGATGCTACCCGTTGTTTGAGCACAAATATCATAATGCAGCTTCCCAACACGCATCGGAGTGTTGTTACGACCCTGAGCATCAATAATGGCATTCATTTTAGTGAGGGCTCGGCCTGATTCAAGAATGTCTCTGGCGATGGTATAACCTTGGCCGCCTCGGACATCGGGATCAAATTCGATAATCCTGCCAGCGAGTTGCAATGCTTTTTCTTTCAAATCGATGGGCGCATCAGGTTCATTTGTCAGGATCTTCATAACATCCTGGGTTTCCAGAACTGGACCTATGCCTCTACCGATAGGTTGGCTGCCATCAGTAATGACCACTTCTAAGTGTAATCCCATATTGTCGCCAACATACTCAAAAAGCTTACGCAGCTTCAGTGCTTCCATGTGTGTATGTACTTTTGCTGAAGGCCCTATGGGAATATCAATAATTAAATGTGTCGCTCCAGCGGCCATTTTTTTGAAAGTATTGAGGCGATCATCTGACCAGTCGAATCCATGGATAGAGGGCGTTCTACAGAAATCAGCACATCATCAGCCGGGGCCAGCTTTGCAGTGCCCCCCAAGCCAGAAAAGCACGTTGTTCACTGACAATTTCATGAAGGCGACGCAGTGACAAATCGACGTTAGCTAAGACTTCCATGGTATCTGCGGTACCAGCAGGTGACGTAATTGCCCGGCTCGATGTTTTAGGCATCAGCATGCCATGAGCAGCAATGATAGGCACAAGTAGCATGGTGGTGCGATTGCCGGGGATGCCACCGATGCAATGTTTATCGCAGACCAAACTTTCCCCCAATCAATCCGCTCTCCTGTATCAACCATCGCATGCGTCAGATGTAATATTTCATCACGCTCCATGCCTGTTTCAGCACAACCCACAATAAATGCGGCAGTTTCTATTTTTGAATAACGGTTATTAACGATGTCCTGAATGATGTGCAGATATTGTTCGTAATTAAGCTTTTCGCCTGCGATCTTCTTATGTACGGATTTGAGCGAATCTGGAGGACTGGCATGATTGATAAACACCTCAGAACCTTCAGGAATGCCAAGTTGTTCATAAACCTGTTCACTCAACCCCAGCTCATCGACATCTGTAATGGAAGTGTCATCGACAACATTTAAAACGGCAATCACAGGTTGCTCACTATCAGCTGTGTGAATCTCTATTTTACTCAGTGCTTGAAAGCCCTCACTACGATAAAGGCCACAACTACGGTGCAAGTAGGCCACGTTTTCTTTATAAGTATCGATGGCGACACACTTTAACTTCAGGGAAGGGATGGCAGCAGGTAATTCCGACGTATCAATCATCTTCGTCTCTGTGAGAATAACTGATTAAAGCTTAATGGCTGCTTACTCAATTGGTCAATCTGATTTATCAGCAAAAATGATCTGTATCAGTAAGTAGGAAGTATAGGATTATTTTTGATAATGGGCAGGCTTGAATGACTGAAAAGTGAACACACTTTTTATCTTTAAATATAGTGCTTAAAGGTAGGTAGGGAAGAAATTTTCAGAGGAAGAATATATCTAAAAGACGGCGGGGTGAAGCCTAGTTATGCCAGAAACAAAAAAGCCCCTTCGAGAAGGGGCTTTTAATGTATGGCGGAGAGTCAGGGATTCGAACCCTGGGTGGTCGTTAAACCACGCCGGTTTTCAAGACCGGTACATTCAACCGCTCTGTCAACTCTCCAGAGAGGCGAAATAATACAGATAATGGCCCGGTAACACAACCGTAAAAATAAATTTATTTGTAGATAGATAATATCTATTGCCATTTAGAACTTATCGGGTAGGATAGATGTCATTACTATAAGCTTTTCATCAACTGGAAAAAACACGGAGAATCACTGATGAATTATAACGCTGAATCAACTGTTGTTCGTTCACAGCAGTCTGCGGTTCAAACCAATAAACTATTGCGTAACACCTATAGTTTATTAGCCATGACACTATTATTTAGTGCTATGACTGCTGGATTATCTATGGCACTCAACCTGCCTCACCCTGGCATTATTATCACCTTGGTTGGGTATTTTGGCTTACTTTTCTTAACATCTAAACTTCGTAACAGTGCCTGGGGCATTGTGTCTGTTTTTGCATTAACTGGTTTTATGGGCTTGACCTTAGGTCCGATTGTAAACGCCTACTTAGGTTTGCCTAATGGCCCACAAATCGTCATGCAGGCCCTGGGTGGCACAGGTATCATCTTTGTGGCTTTATCAGCATATGCTGTAAAAAGTGAAAAAGACTTCAGCTTCATGGGTGGCTTCCTGTTTGTTGGTATCTTGGTTGCCTTCTTAGCTGGTCTAGCTGCATTTTTCTTTGAAATGCCAGGTCTGTCATTAGCTGTCTCAGCCATGTTTGTTCTATTAATGGCTGGTCTGATTCTTTTTGAAACAAGCCAAATCGTCAACGGTGGTGAAACTAACTACATCATGGCAACCATCACACTGTATGTCAGTATCTACAACTTGTTTGTTAGCCTGCTGCAATTAATTGGTGCCTTCTCTGGCGATGACTAATTGAACTATCTGGTTCATTTGCTTTCTAATAAACCCCGCACTGCGGGGTTTATTTTTATGGTGGAACGGTGAAAAAAAATCTGGCTACTTGGGATCGTTGGTGTCGTATTATTATCGGCATCGTTATAATAGCCTATGCCATCTATGATAATAATTGGTGGTGGCTACTAGGTGTCGCTTTGTTATTCAATGCTTTTACTGGTCGATGTCTTGCTTATCGAGTGTTGGGGTTGTCTACATGCCAAACATCTTGTCGGGTCGATACAGAAAGCAAAAAGAGTTAAATAAACACAATGGCTGAATTACCCACACAACTGATTGATCGTTTTGGTCGTAAAGTGACCTACGTTCGTATGTCTATTACGGACAGATGTGATTTTCGTTGTGTGTATTGCATGGATGAAGAAATGACCTTCATGCCTCGCCAGCAATTACTCACGTTAGAAGAAATTGTTTTTCTATTACGCGCATTTTGCGAACTCGGTGTAGAAAAAGTGCGTATCACTGGTGGTGAGCCACTAGTCAGACGAGATGTAGATTGGCTTTTTAATGAACTAGGCCAGCTTAAGTCCTCTACTTCACTGAAAGAGCTGACATTAACTACCAATGGCTCCAAGCTGGAAAAATATGCACAGACCCTAGCTGATTCAGGCTTAGATCGTATTAATATCAGTCTGGACTCTCTCAACGAGGAAAAATTTAAAGCACTGACAAGAACAGGTGATTTAGACACAGTTCTTGCCGGCATTGCAGCAGCAAAAAAAGCTAACTTTAAGCGTATTAAATTAAACGCTGTCATCATGAAAGGGCGCAATGAAGATGAAATCATTGATTTAGCCCAGTTTGCTATAGATAACGATCTGGATATTTCCTATATTGAAGAAATGCCATTAGGTCATGTCTCGCATGCACGTGAAGAGAGTTATTGCTCCAGCGATGAAGTCTTAACCACTTTAAACTCGGCATTTGACCTGCAGCCCAGTATCGAAACAACAGGCGGACCATCACGTTATTATCAAGTCGCTGGTACCACAAGCAAGGTTGGGTTTATCTCACCACATAGTCATAATTTTTGCGATAGCTGTAATCGCGTCAGAGTGACGACAGAAGGGCGTTTGTTACTGTGTTTAGGGCAGGAACACTCTATGGATTTACGTGAGGTTATTCGGCAGCAGCCTGGTGATATGCAAGCCTTAAAACAAGCGATTGTTGGTTCAATGGACATTAAACCTAAAGGCCACGACTTTGATATCAAGGCGCAGCCGATTATTTTCCGTCATATGAGCGTGACTGGCGGCTAATCCTTATCTTCAGCTTTTTCAAGTTGCTTGGCTGAATTCCAGAAAGCATCCAGCTCTTCTAGTGAAAAATCGGCAAACTGCTTTCCCTGAGCTGTCACTGCTGTTTCAACATAATTAAAGCGACGATAGAACTTATCATTGCTACTGTTCAATGCTTCTTCAGGATCAATCTCCAAATGCCTTGCCAGATTGCAACAGGCGAATAAGATATCACCGAGTTCGGCCTGCAAGTGAGATTTGTCAGATTGTTGTTTTATTTCCTGGCCTAGCTCTTCAAGTTCTTCATGAATTTTATCCAACACACCAACAGAATCAGGCCAGTCAAAACCCGCCTGGGAAGCACGTTTCTGCATAGCAATGGCTAGTTTAAAGGCGTCGGTCTCAGTCTGCTTAATCGGCGTGAGAAGGAAATCTTTGTCTGACATAACTCAGGTGTCACGGGTAAATTTGATGATATTTCGTCGATCCCGCTTACTAGGACGACCTTTCTGTTGCCTAAAGCCCAGTGGCTCATTCTTTATCTGCTCACGCAAGAGTTCGCGCTTTTCACGGCTTTGCTCAGTTTCCTGGTAAAGCTGTTCAGCTTCAGAAGCAGGGCGGCGTTGAAGATTTAAACCCTGAATAATCACTTCAAACTCATAGGGTGGCTTTGAGATGGTTAGCATATCATCAATACGGACTGTGCGGCTGGGTTTAACACGTTGTCCATTAACATGTACTTTACCGCCTGAAATGGCTTCAACAGCGAGACCACGCGTTTTATAAAAACGCGCGGCCCATAACCATTTATCTAATCGTTGAGATTCAGAACGAGCGTCCTGTTGTGCCATTAAGCCTTACCTTGCAGTTGCAACAAGATAGACTCATTTTCCAACGTGGATGTGTCTTGGGTGATTTCTTCACCTTTGGCAATGGTTCTTAGTAAACGACGCATGATTTTACCGGAGCGAGTCTTAGGTAAATTATCTGAGTAACGGATATCATCAGGTTTAGCGATAGGTCCAATTTGTTCACCCACCCAGTTACGCAGTTCTTTCGTTAGCTCTTCATCTTCGCCGCCTTCAGGGCGATCGCCTTTTAGTACAACATAGGCAAATACCGCTTCACCTTTCACATCATGTGGCCGACCAACGACAGCGGCTTCTGCTACGAGTGGATGAGCCACCAAAGCGGACTCAATTTCCATGGTACCCAGGCGATGACCAGACACATTCAACACGTCATCAATACGGCCCATAATCCAGAAAAAGCCATTATCATCACGTCTGGCGCTATCACCGGCTAAATAATATTTACCACCGAAATAAGGCCAATAAGTGTCTTTATATCGTTGATCATCACCCCAGATAGTTTGAATCATCGAAGGCCAAGGCTTACGAATGACCAGATAACCACCTTGATTGGCTGTGGTAATTTCTTCGCCCTCATCATTGACGATAGCGGCATCAATCCCCGGAAGTGGACGAGTACAAGAGCCAGGTTTAGCATGAGTAACGCCTGGTACGGGGGCAATCATATGAGCGCCCGTCTCAGTTTGCCACCAGGTATCAACAATTGGGCAACCTCCTGACCAATGACATTGTGATACCACATCCAGGCTTCAGGATTAATCGGCTCGCCGACGGTGCCTAATAGCCGTAACTTAGATAAGTCATAACTGTTTGGGATTTCATCACCGACTTTCATTAATGCACGAATAGCCGTGGGAGCTGTATAGAAAATGGTGACGCCATGACGCTGACAGATATCCCAGAAACGGCCGGCATCAGGAACGGTTGGCACGCCTTCATAGATAACTTGTGTCGCACCAGTGGCAAGCGGACCATAGGCCACATAAGTATGACCGGTAATCCAGCCGACATCAGCTGTACACCAGAAAACATCGGAGTCCTGAATATCAAAAACCCAACGCATGGTGGTGATGGCATTTAACAGATAACCACCACAACTATGCTGAATGCCTTTAGGCTTGCCAGTAGAACCTGAAGTATAAAGAAGGAATAACGGGTCTGCTGCGTCCATCCATTCTGGTTCACATTCTTCAGGCTGATCTGCTGTCACATCAGACCACCAGATATCTCTTCCAGCTTGCATAGGCACTTCATGTTTTGTTCTTTGATAAACAATGACTTTTTCGACGCTTTCGCAGCCAGCATCTAATGCTTGATCGGTCGTTTTTTTCAATTCAACGGTTTTGCCGCCACGAAAGCCGCCATCGGCGGTGATGATCAATTTGGCCTGAGTGTCTTCGATACGGTCTTTTAAGGATGACGCTGAAAACCCGCCGAATACCACCGAATGAATCGCGCCAATCCGTGCACAAGCCTGCATAGCAACGACAGCTTCAGTAATCATGGGCATGTAAATAATGACGCGATCACCTTTACCAATACCTTGTGCTTTCAAAGCATTGGCAAAGATGCTGACACGACGATGAAGCTCTCGATAACTGATATGTTCTACATCGCCTTTTTCACCTTCAAAAATGACGGCTGTTTTATCCGCATTTTTTTCAAGCTGACGATCCAGACAGTTATAAGAGACGTTGAGCTTGCCATCCGGAAACCAACGGTAATGCGGGGCATTAGTATCGTCTAGAGTTTGGGTGAAAGGCTGTTTCCAATCGATTTCCTGGCGCGCTATCTCAGCCCAAAATGCTTCGTGATCTTGTTCCGCTTTTTTGTATAAGACATCAAGTTGGTCTGAGAGTAATGATGCCGTTTTCAGAAAGGCTTCACTAGGTGGAAATTGACGATCTTCGTGTAAGGTTGATTCGATATTATCTTGAGCCATATGCGACACCTTTATAATTATTCTTTAGCTAAATTAACACAATACAATGATTATCAATGTGTGTTAAGCAGACATAAAAAACTCTCCCTCAATTTGTATTGAGGGAGAGTTTTGGGAGTGAACAGGCTTCTAGAAGAAACCGAGTGGGCTAGTGCTATAGCTAACCAACAAGTTTTTAGTTTGTTGATAATGTTCCAGCACCATTTTGTGGGTTTCACGTCCAACACCGGATTTTTTATAGCCACCGAATGCGGCATGAGCAGGATACATATGGTAGCAGTTAGTCCACACACGACCGGCCTGAATGCTGCGGCCCATACGATAAGCCAGGTTCATATCACGCGTCCACAAGCCGGCACCCAGACCAAACTCGGTGTCATTGGCAATTTCTAAAGCTTCTGCTTCATCTTTGAATGTAGTTACAGAGACAACGGGTCCAAAGATTTCTTCCTGGAATATACGCATTTTGTTATGGCCTTTCATCAATGTTGGCTGGATGTAGTAGCCATTGTCGAATTCAGCACCGAGTTGCTCAACCTGACCGCCCATAAGTACTTCTGCACCTTCCTGACGACCGATATCAACATAGCTGAGGATCTTTTCAAATTGCATTTGTGAAGCTTGCGCACCCACCTGTACTTCAGTATCCAGAGGGTTACCACGTTTGATGTTCTTAGCGCGTTCAATAACAATTTTAATGAAGTCATCATAGATGCTTTCTTGAATAACCGCTCGAGATGGACATGTGCAGACTTCACCCTGGTTGAAGAAGGCCAGAACCAAACCTTCAGCACACTTATTAATATAGTCTTCTTCTTGTTGCATGATATCTTCGAAGAACACGTTAGGCGATTTACCACCTAATTCAGTAGTTGAAGGAATAATGTTTTCAGCAGCACGTTTCATGATGTGCGAGCCGACAGGTGTTGAACCAGTGAAGGCAATTTTGGCAATACGTGTACTTGAGGCTAATGCTTCACCAGCAACGCGACCCATGCCATTAACAATGTTTAAAACACCAGCAGGTAACAAGTCACCAATGACTTCCATCAGTTTGAGAATGGAAACAGGTGTTGATTCTGCCGGTTTCATCACAATGCAGTTACCAGCAGCCAATGCTGGTGCCAGTTTCCATGCTGCCATCAGAAGCGGGAAGTTCCATGGAATAATTTGACCTACGACACCGAGAGGCTCATGGAAGTGGTATGCGACAGTCGTTTCATCGATTTCACCCATGGTGCCTTCCTGTGCACGGATGCAGCCAGCAAAATATCGGAAGTGGTCTGCAGCGAGTGGGATATCGGCATTTAATGTTTCACGAACGGCTTTACCGTTATCCCAGGTTTCAGCCACGGCAAGCATTTCAAGATTTTCTTCAATGCGGTCGGCAATTTTTAACAGAATATTAGAACGTTGTTGAACAGACGTTTTACCCCAAGCATCTTTCGCCGCATGAGCAGCATCTAATGCCAAGTCAATATCTTCTGCAGTTGATTCTGGAATTTCACAAATCACTTCACCTGTTACAGGCGTGGTATTCGTGAAATATTGACCTTTCACTGGCGCAACCCATTTGCCACCAATGAAGTTTTCATAACGCGATTCAAAACTGACGACAGCGCCTTCAGTACCGGGTTTTGCATAGATCATAGTCTTTCTCTCTTTGCTTATGGTTATAGTCTGAACATAAAGATGCAGGATAATTCCATCACTGGCAAGTGCGCTTGACTGAAAATCTCAATCACTTGACTGAGAGTCCAGAAGCATTCCAAAATTATTTTCGAATTTGGTATAAGATGTCTGGATGAAAATTGAGAAACTCTCGCTGGTAAAACGGCGTGAAAAACGACAATTCTTGACTGAAAATAAAGTTCAGTTTGCTGGCCCTGAGTCAGAACTGAGCATTTACGATACCTATCGTGCCGTAAGCCGAGTTGGGCTGGAAGCGCAGCAATTGCTCTACTGTGGCATGGTAAGTGGTCGAAAAGTCATGCATAGCCCGCATAAGAATGACGGTGAACTGTTTTTGCCGCATGAGTCTTATGTTGTTCCTCCAGGCGAACTTGTGGAAATTGATTTTCCGGATGCCAATGAAACCGATCCCACAACCTGTCTGACCATAGAGATATCAAAAGACAGAATTGAAAAACTGTCAGAGCGTATGCGAGATCTCATTGTGCTTGATGCCCCTAATCACGAGTGGGAATATCAGCCCAAAATCATTCATAAACATCACACGGGTGATACTCAGCATTTGCTGGAAAAAATGGTGGCTTTGTACACTCGCAATGATCCAGATAAAGAGATTATGTTGGATCTCAGTGTTACTGAGCTGGTGATTAGACTACTCAGGGAACAAGGGCGTGATGTCCTATTAAGTTATTGCCAGCAATCTCCCGATGCGACAGGTGTGACAGCAGCGATTCATTATTTGGAGCAGAATATTGCTCATCCTCTGGATGTGGATCAGTTATGTCGTAAGGCCTGTATGAGTCGAAGCAGACTGTATGTAGAGTTTAAAAAGCAATTGGGTTGTACGCCGGGTGAGTTTCAGCAGCAAATTCGTTTAAAAGCAGCAGCAGAAGCCATGCAGGCTGGTAAAAGTGTGACGGATGCTTGTTACAGTTTTGGTTTTAGTGATTTAAGTCACTTTAGTCGTCGCTTTACCGGTTTTTTTGGCTGTGCGCCAAGCGTTTATCGTCAGAAGTTCATCAATAAAAAGTAAAACGCCTATCTCAATTTATCATCGGCAAGTCATTATTCTGCTGTCATAATAGCTGTCTATCTTACTTTCAACCCGAGATTATTTTGCCTGCAATAGCCTCTCTTTACAGACTATTATTCATATTTATACTGATATTTTTTAGTTCAGTATCGCTCTCTGATCCTATTAAATTAACTGTAAAAATCAACGGTGTAGATGAAGCCTTGAGTAAGACCTTACTCAATGGCCTTTCAATTGAAAAACAAAAAGACAGTGATCGTTTAAATCAACGTTATCTGGAAAAACTGCATACCTCAGCAATTGAAGAGTTGCGCACAATGCTTACGGTATTTGGTTATTACCAGCCAGACATCAACGCTGAATTACATCATGACAAAGACAACTGGCAAGCCATTTATACCATTGCTCTTGGTGAGCCAGTTAAGCTATCTCTGGTTGATCTATCTTTTATAGGAGAGGCTGCTGAGGATCCAGAATTTATAAAACTCAAAAAGTCGTTTGCCATAGAGCCAGGCCAGCAGCTTAATCACCAAAAATACGAAGCTGCAAAAAAATCGATATTAACGCTGGGTATGAGTCGAGGTTATTTTGAAGGCAAATTGACTCAATCAGAGGTTGAGGTCGATGTGCCAAAAAACATCGCAAATGTGTATCTTCATTATGATTCAGGTGTTCGATACCGGTTTGGTCAAACATTGTTTCCAGACACGGTAGTTGGTGAGCCATTACTGGAAAAGTTACTCCCATATACCGAAGGTGAACCCTATCTGAATACAAAAGCATTAACGCTAAGAAAGAATCTTAGTGACAGTGGTTATTTTGATTCTGTTTCAGTAAAAACCAATCGTGCTGAGCGTGATGATGGTTCAGTGCCTATGGATATCAGCCTGGAAGAAAAACCTCGACAACTTTATACCGCGGGGTTGGGATACGGTACTGACACCGGTGCAAGATTAAGTCTTGGCTGGGAAAACCGTTACGTGAACAAGCGAGGACACCGGCTCGAAGCGAATGCCCGATTATCACAAGTCACCAACACAGTCAGTGCTGATTATGTCATGCCTTTCTGGAGTGAAACCATTAATACGGTGGGTGTGAATACTGAATTTAAACAGCAAGATACAGATACTAGTGAAAGTGAATCCTTCGCTGTTGGTGGCTATTACAAACGTGATAGGTGGGGTTGGGACGAGACAGGCTCTCTCAAAGTATTACAGGAAAATTTTGATATTTCTGATGAGAGTGAATCGACACTACTACTTATTCCAGGCATGTCTTGGAGTAGAACCTGGGCTGACAATACTATCTACACAAAACACGGGGCTCGTTTATCTTTGAGTCTGTCTGGCGCATCAGAAGCCGTATTATCAGATATTACATTCGGTCAGATCGTCGTCAGAGGTAAGTTCATTCAGTCGTTTGGTGAGAATAGCCGTTTTATTACACGAGGATCGGTCGGTGCGACTGAGGTCAGCGACTTTGACAGGCTGCCGAGTTCGCTGCGCTTTTTTACTGGTGGAGATAACAGTATTCGCGGTTTTGACTACCAATCTCTTGGGCCTGAAAACTCTGATGGTGACGTCGTGGGTGGACGTTATCTCGCGGTAGGTAGTGTGGAGCTCGAACATATGTTTCTTAAAGACTGGGGCGGGGCTGTCTTTTCTGATTTTGGTAACGCTTTTAATAGTTTTAGTGATCCAATTGAATACAGCGTTGGTATTGGTGTTCGCTGGCGTTCACCTGTCGGTTTAATTCGTGTTGATTTAGCAAAGGGACTCTCAGATAAGGATGAGCCCATTGCATTACACATCGTTATTGGCCCGGATTTATAAACATGCGTAAGCCCATTCTTATCAGTGTTATTGTTGTTTTTGTGGCCATCATTCTTAGTATGGGGTGGCTTTTGACGACTCAGTCAGGTCTGAAAGCATCACTCAATATCGTTCAAACATTTGTGCCGGCGCTGAATGTAAAAGAAGCTAATGGCCAATTATTCGGCAAGTTGTCTTTATCTGATGTTCGTTATCAACCAGAGCAGGGAACCGCCGTTCAGATTAAGAGTGTGGTATTGCAATGGCAGCCATCAGCTTTATTAAAACGCCAGTTATTCATTCAACAAGTGGCTGTGGATGGTCTGATCTTGAGCACATCAGAACAAAGCCAGGAGACGGAACAGTCTAGTTCTGACTTCACACTGCCGGATATCCATTTACCTTTGAGCATTAAGCTGGAAACGCTTAGTGTTAAAAATGTCACTGTTGCTCAAACTGAAGCAAGCAATACGTTGTTGGAAGATGTCCAGCTTGAGCTTGAAACCATAGCAGATGATGTCATTATCAAAAAACTATACATCGAACGCGAAGATGGGCAGCTAGAGTTGAAAGGGCGTATAGGCTTAACAGCAGAACATGCGGTCGATTTGGCGTATCAGGCACAAATCTCGGATGTCTTAGCTGAAACTGTCATCATCGATGGCAATATAAGCGGCAATCAACAACAACTGGTACTCACTCAGCATGTTCAGCAGCCCGTTAAATCTGAGCAGAAACTGGTTGTTAATGACCTGACCTCTTCGTTGGACTGGATATTAACAGTCTCTGCCGATGTAGTTGATGTCAGTCAACTTGTGCCTGAGCAGCCATTAGAACTAAACAAGGTCAATCTTCAAGCTAAAGGCACGCTGTCTAGCATGACGAGCTCGCTGCAATTGACGGCGAAACAGCCGGAATTGCCAGCTATTGATCTGGCTATTCAAGCTAACACTGACGATATGGCTGACTGGAATATCGAGCTTACAGCGACCCCTGATAACGACAAAATCATTACCGTCGCAGGCAAGGTCAATACTAATACACCTGATATAGCCTTTGATCTTAAGGCGGTATGGCAACAACTTCAGTGGCCATTACAAGGCGACGATATGTTGATAAAAAGTGAGCAAGGCGAAGTCATGCTAACCGGTTCATTAAAGCATTACCAAGCTACAATGGATACGGTAACAAGTTACCAGAATGAGCCCATCGCGATCACGGCAAAGCTGGAAGGCAATGATTCATCGCTTGAAATCGAACAACTCGAGATGCAAGGTCTGGGGGAAATATCGATACGGCAGGTCATATTGACTGGTCATCAACCCCAATCACTTATGATCTTGAGGCCCATTGGCGTGATATCACCATACCTGACTCGCTTAGTGAATTAGCTATTGATATAAGGGAAGGTCGATTAAGTTTAGCAGGCAATACCAGCAGCATGACATTACGCTCAGAAACTGATTTATCGGTAAATGAGGTCGCCATGAAGGTAAAAGCCTCAGGTGATGGACAAACCGATATAGGGTTTGAGCAAAGCCAATTATATGTTGAGTTGGGGCAGGGTAAAGTTGAATATCAAGGCCGGTTAGCCTGGGTGGGTGAATCCTTAGTGAATGGTGAGCTGACATTAACACAGCTCAACCCTGGGATTATTGTGCCAGAATGGCCAGGTAACTTATCCGGTCAGGTACCGTTAAAAGTCAGCCAGAAAAATAAGCAACTAGCCGTCGAATTAGAGTCGCTGAGATTATCTGGCACACTGAGACAGAAACCGCTGGCGATTGAAGCCAAACTACGCACCCAAGCTGAAGATGTCTGGATTGATACTCTCAAAGCAAACTCCGGTGATTCACAGTTGAGTTTAAATGGACAGCTTCAAAATGGCATCCTAGATATTGACTGGACATTAAGCTCACCTGACCTACAAGATCTGTATCCTGGCTTGCAAGGACAACTGAGCGGTGAAGGCGAGTTAACAGGTAGTGTCGAACAGCCACGTATTTTGGCTGACATTGATGGCCAAGCCCTTGCTTTTGAAACAACAAAAATAGAGACACTCTCAGGCAATATTGATGTCAGTCTGCAAACTAATGGCAATACCAATAGCAGCATTCTTGTTACTGGACTGACGCTATCCGATCAACTCATAAATCGTATTGAGCTTGCTGTGCAAGGAAAACAACAGTCTCACCAAATACAGCTTAATGTTGACTCAAACATGATCAATCTCGATTTAGCAGTAGACGGACAGCTGAACAAGGAAATATGGACAGGACAGTTCAGTCAATTCAGTTTTGGTAATGAACAGGCGGGTGTTTGGCAACTGAGAGAAAAAGGTGAGCTTCAACTCAGTGCGCAACAGCAAGATATTCCCCGTCACTGCTGGCAGTCTGAAAAAGGAAATCTCTGTTTGGCTGCAATACATTCTCAAGAACAGTGGCAAGTATCAGGCGAGTTTGCGGATTTACCTTTGACTTTGTTTGAGCCACTAGCCGTGGAACTTGAGCAGCTGCAAGGACAGTTAAAAGGCCGCTTTAACCTGGCAGCAGATAAGCACAATAATATGACGGGGGCAGGCAAAATTTCTCTAGAAAATGGTTCTGTTAAGCTTAATCAGTCAGACCTTCAACAAAAGCAAGCCGTTACGCTGAAAAATACCTTTATTGAGTATCAGTTAGATGAGACTCAGACCACAGCACAGCTGCACATTGAACCTCAAATAGAGGGTGTATCAGCCATCAATGCAGACATAGCAACAGCCAGTGCAGAGGCTTTAATGGCCGACCCAAACCAGGCAGCACTAAAAGGTAAGATCACTACCCATATCGCGGATATGTCAGCATTACAATTTTCACATCCGGCCATTGAAGGCTTGCAAGGCGAGCTGGATGTCAATATCGGTATTAGCGGAACCATAGAGCAACCAGAGATTGATGGTAAAGCGAAGTTGGCTAATGGACAGGTTAGCGTGGTGGATGCCGGAATTATTGTGAAAAATATCCAAGCGGATATTAACGGTAACCTTGACAAGGTTCAGATGACCTTAATGGCTGAATCCGGTGAAGGGCAGCTCAATGTCACAGGTGAATATGTGCTACAGAACTCGGGCTGGGCGCTGACTGCAAATGTATCAGGGTCACAGCTTGAAGTGATGAACACACCTGAAGCACTGGTTATTGCTGAGCCCGATATGACGATTACAGTGACTCCGGAAGCCACCAAAGTCACAGGGAAAGTATCGATTCCACGCGCCCAGATTGAACCGACTCGGTTTAACTCATCAGTGAGCCCCAGTACTGATGTGAAGGTCATTTCAGATACCCAAACGGAACAGGCGAGTTCCTCACAAACTCAGTTGGATATCACGGTCAGTCTTGGTGACAAAGTTCAGATCAAAGCTATGGGATTTCAGGGACGCTTGACTGGTAATTTGCAGGTGTCAGGTAACCCTAATGATGTCTTGCTAGGTAATGGCCAGATAACGATTAAAGACGGAAGCTATATTGCCTATGGACAGTTGTTGAAAGTCGACAATGGCAAAATTCGTTTTTCTGGTCCTATTGATAATCCTGAGCTGGATATTAAAGCAGTACGAGAAACAAAAGAGGTGACTGCAGGCCTGTATATTGAAGGTAATGTGAGTGCACCTCAGGCAACGTTATTTTCTGATCCTGATATGAGTCAGGATGATATTTTATCTTATTTGATTTTAGGCAAACCGATTGAGCAAGCCAGCGCCACCGATGCGGCGCTATTGGCCTCAGCGGCGACAGGTATTGGCCTACAAAATGGGGCGATGATTGGTGACGATATTGCTAACACGTTTGGTCTGGATGAGTTTGCTATTACCGGTGATAGTAAAGAAAATGCAGCGCTGACGATTGGTAAATACTTATCACCAAAACTCTATCTAAGCTACGGGATTGGCGTGTTTGATTCAGTCAGTAGTGTGGAGCTTCGATATCAGCTAAGTAAAATCTGGGCGTTAAAAGCTGAATCGGGCACTGAAAGTGGTGTAGATTTACTTTATACCTATGAACCATCTAATGATTAGAGGTTGAAACAGACGATACAAAAAAGCCCCGGTATCGGGGCTTTTTTATGCGTATGAGGTCTTAAAGCATCAATCCTGATGCTTTGAAACAACGCCTTATAACAGACGAATCAGATGCGGTTCTTTTCTCTGATTTCGTCCAGAGTTTTACAATCGATGCATAGCGTTGCTGTTGGTCGAGCTTCTAAACGACGAATACCGATTTCAGTACCACATGACTCACAGAAACCGTAGTCACCTTTTTCTAAGTCCACCAGTGACTCATCAATCTTCTTGATTAATTTACGTTCACGGTCACGTGTGCGTAACTCAAGTGTGAATTCTTCTTCCTGTGTGGCGCGATCATTTGGATCGGGGAAGTTGGCCGCTTCATCTTGCATGTGATGAACGGTGCGGTCGACCTCAGCACGAAGCTGTGCTCTCCAGTTTTCTAAAATCTGACGAAAGTGCTCAACTTGAGCATCGTTCATATACTCTTCGCCTGCTTGCTCCTGGTAAGGAGTAATCTTAGTGTCGACTTGAGTGTTTTCCATCTTGAAACCTCATACTTTCTAAAACCAAGGGCGAATCTATACCAGAAGCGCCCAGCTTGTGCAAAATTAAAATTAACGTCGATGAACGGGTGTGGTGATAATTGATTATTTAACAATAAAAAACCATCACTTTTTCTCTTCGTCTCGACATCAGTCTGATTAAAAACCAGAGAGCATGGCACCGAAACGCGCACCTGTCTATCTTTTTCAACAGTAGATTAGTACGCCTATGTATGGGCATTGGCAAGCCTTTTCAATAGCTGCTGTTAAACCAGCTGAATTTGCTAAACTAGCCGCCAATTATTTCACCTTAAAACTCAAACGGATACGGCATGACCAAAAAAGTCGCCAGTCGCGCAAACGCAATTTCTCCCTTCCACGTTATGGATATTTTGTCTCAGGCTAAACAGCTGGAAGCGGCAGGACAGAACATCATTCATATGGAAGTGGGTGAGCCCGACTTTGACACACCTCAACCGATTATCGAAGCCGGCATGCATGCATTAAAGCAAGGTAAGACGCATTACACCCCAGCGTGTGGTTTGCCTGAATTAAGAGAAGCAATTGCTGGCTGGTATGAACAGCAGTATCAGGTAAAGGTCAATGCTGAGCGAATTATTGTCACACCAGGCGCATCAGGCGCATTACTTTTGGTAATGGGAGCGTTACTCGAGAAACAGAAGCAGGTGTTGTTGGCGGATCCCGGTTATCCCTGCAATAAACACTTTGCCAGATTTGTTGAAGGACGCGTCAATAGTATTCCGGTTAATGCGAATAACCAATACCAACTCACCGCTCAGCATATTGAGCAATATTGGGATGATAATACCGCGATGGCTTTAGTCGCTTCACCATCTAATCCAACAGGCACGGTGTTAACCCAACCAGACCTCAAGGAGTTAGCTGCTGCTGTCGCGAGAAAATCAGGCCATCTAGTCGTTGATGAGATTTATCATGGCCTTACCTATGATGGCTTTCACGCGCCCACGGCCTTATCGGTGAGTGATCAGGTGTTTGTCGTCAACAGCTTTTCTAAATTCTTTGGTATGACGGGATGGCGTTTGGGCTGGTTAATGGTGCCGGAAGGCTATACCGAAGTGATGGACAAATTAGCCCAGAATCTGTTTCTTGCACCAACGACCATGTCGCAATATGCCGCACTGGCGGCGTTTCAGTCCAATACCTTAGCGATATTAGAACAACGTCGCCAAGCCTTTGAGCGCCGCCGAAATACCTTGCTGCCATTATTGAAAGATATCGGCTTTTCCATACCCGTCACGCCACAAGGTGCTTTTTATCTTTATGCAGATTGTTCAACACTGCTGAATGAGCAGATACCCGATAGTATGGCTTTATCCCGGTTCCTGCTAAGTCAAGCCGGTGTCGCTATCACACCAGGTTTGGATTTTGGCCATCACCAAGCTGTGTCACATTGTCGTTTTGCCTATACAAGAGATGAGTTATTGCTGGTAGAAGCTGCTGAGCGTATCAAACGTGTCATGACTGGATAAATCAAATAAGGCTTGTTTAGCAAACGCTAATATGGAATAGTCAAATGAGAGTCTGACATCGTCGGCTCTATATTCATTACCAATCGGATGGGCAGGCATGACAACGGTGATTCACCAACAATTACGCTTTGTTATTGATGAAATAGATAAAGCGATAGACAGTCATCAACAATGGTATCAACGGCTTTTGCGAGTGTTAGTGTCCCGCGTGGCACCTGATGAAAAAGATCTCAAAAATGATGCACATAAGTCATGTGAATTTGGTGAGTGGTTGTACACCTCACATATCGAGCTGATTCAGGAACATCCCACCTTTGTGTCTCTGGAAATATCCCATGAAAAGATGCACAGAAAAGCGAAGCAACTGATTGAGCTTGTCGTGTCTGATCAAGGGATTCCAGTGAGCTTGTTTGATGAGTTTAACGATGAGCTTGAAAAGATGCGGACACAGTTCCAGGCATTACGTCACGAGTTCGCCGATTTGGACCAGAACCTGGATCCCTTAACTGGGGCTCAGACGCGAGCCGGTATGCAGGCTGAACTGAATAAAGAGCATGCTCTGGCAAAACGAAGCCAACAATCCAGCGCATTGGCTATGCTCGATCTTGACCACTTTAAACAGGTGAATGATAACTACGGGCACTCAGTCGGCGATGAGGTATTGATTAAAACGGTCGCATGTTTACAGCACGTATTGAGACCTTATGATCAGCTTTATCGCTACGGTGGCGAAGAATTCCTGATTTGCATGCCCAATACCACATTAGAACAAGCCGAACATGTGGCAGAGCGTATTCGCAGCATGGTTGCAGAACAGCAGATTATTTACGATAAAGAAGGTAATACATTACAAGTCACGGCCTCGATTGGTGTGACATCCCTTGATCCCGCCTATAGTGTTGACGATGCTATAAACAAGGTGGATGAAGCCATGTACGAGGCGAAAGCGGCTGGCGGCAACTTAGTGAAGGTTCGTTAGCTACAGTTGGTCGTTTTACTGAAACGTCCAGGCGAGGATGCGTGTGATTTTGTTACCTTGATACATATCAATTTGTTTTACCTCAGTAGCGCCCAGTTTTTGAATTAACTTGGTTGCGGGTTTTACGTTCTCAATTTTTGACACCAGACTGGTAAACCAACGACATTGCTCGGCAAACGCCTGACTCTCACGAATCATCTTTTTGAGAAACAATTTCTCACCACCATTGCACCATAATTCGGCTGCTGAACCGCCAAAATTCAATGTAGGCTTATTGGTTTTTAGCTTTAAATTATGTTGTTTTTGTTGATGCGTTTTTAATGCTGCTTCAGCAGAAGCATGAAAAGGCGGATTACACACGCTCACATCAAATCGCTCACCTTGCTTAATGATGCCTTCAAATATGTGATGTGGATTTGGCTGATGACGCAGTGTCACCTGTGTTTCTAATGTTTTGTTGTTATCGAGTATGGTGGCGACATTGTTGAGTGACGTTTCATTGATATCACTGCCCACACATTGCCAGCCATAACACCGACTGGCTAACAGAGAATAAATGCCATTGGCGCCAATACCTATATCGAGCATTCGGATATCGCTAGTGCGATCTGTAACACCTAATAAATCAGCTATGTAGTGGATATAGTCGACGCGTCCAGGAATCGGCGGGCACAAGGCACCATCGGGGATAGCCCAGTCCTTGATTTGATAATGATGTGCCAGCAGAGCGGCATTTAGTTGTTTGACGGCCTCAGCATCACTGTAGTCGATAGATAAATGATCAAAATCATTGGTGAATACAAAAGCGTCTAAGGGGGATGGCTGGCTATCAATTCAAGAAAGTCATAACCGTGATTATGAAGGTTTCTAGGATGTAAACCTTTGTTAGGTGAGCGTTTAGTCATTTTTTTGATGGGCGTTGGTTATGGCACGAAGAGCGCTCTCAACTTAATGAGATGCCATTATAAGTGTGGCGAGTGGCAATAAAAAAATAATATGCTCAACCTGACCGTGAGATCAGGTTGAGATAAATAAAGCTGTTTTTATGCTTTTTCCAGTGCCTGAGCGATATCAGCAATAATGTCGTCAATATGTTCAATCCCGACCGAAATCCGCACTAAATCTTCTGATACGCCTGCGGTGGCCAGCTCTTCCGGGTTTAACTGACGATGAGTGGTGGTAGCAGGGTGGCAGGCCAGTGATTTTGCATCACCAATATTGACCAGACGTAAAATCATCTGCAAAGCATCAATAAAGCGGGCACCTGCTTCTTTGCCTCCGGTGATGCCAAAGCTGAGAATACCGGAAGCCTGACCTTTGGTAATTTTCTGGCAGACCGCATGATAGGGGCTGTTTTCTAAAGCCGCGTAATTGACCCATTCCACTTTAGGGTGTTGTTGCAAATAATTAGCGACTTTCAGTGCATTCTCACAGTGACGTTCCATTCTTAAACCCAAGGTTTCAAGACCCTGCATTAATAAAAAGGCACTGTGAGGAGACAAGGCTGAACCCGTATTACGCAGCGGAATGACACGACAACGACCAATATAGGCGGCAGGCCCTAATGCTTCTGTATAGACCACGCCATGGTAAGAAGGATCAGGTTCGTTAAGCATCGGGAAACGATCTTTATTCGCCACCCAGTCAAAACGACCTGAGTCGACAATCATGCCGCCAACTGTTGTGCCATGACCGCCGATGTATTTCGTTAATGAATGCACGACGATATCTGCACCATGATCAAAAACACGGCAAAGATAAGGTGTGGCTACTGTATTATCGACAATTAACGGTACACCATGACGATGAGCAATCTCAGCCCAACGCTGTATATCAACGATATTACCGGCAGGGTTACCAATTGATTCACAGAATAAGGCTTTGGTTTTCTCGTCAATCAGGCTTTCGATTTTGTCGTAATCGTCAAAAGAGGCCATACGCACCGTAATCCCTTGTCGCGGGAAGGTATGGGCAAACAGATTGTAGCTGCCACCGTAAAGCTGGGTACTACTGACAATATTGTCACCTGCTTCAGCAATCGCCTGGATAGCATAGGTAATCGCTGACATGCCGGATGCCACGGCCAGACCAGCAATACCGCCTTCCATCTCGGCAAGACGTTTTTCCAGCACGTCATTGGTTGGGTTCATAATTCGTGTGTAAATATTGCCCGGAACTTTCAGGTCAAATAAATCAGCGCCGTGCTGAGTATCGTCAAACGTATATGAGGTCGTTTGGTAGATAGGAACGGCAGCTGATTTAGTCGTCGGTTCAGATTCATAACCGTGATGTAAGGCGAGTGATTCTAATCGCATAATTCTCTCCATAAGCGCTGAGTTATATCATTTTATTGTGGTTAAGCTTGTCTACATGGCAGAGATTAACATGAGTACGCATGATGAGAGGGTAATTGGTCACATGAGATATAAAAAGCAGAGCCACAAGACCATGACTCTGCTTTAGAGAAGAACAAGTTTAAGCTTCTGAAAAGCTTATAACTTTAACCGGCGTAACCGTAAAGCATTGCCAATAACGGATACTGAGCTGAGACTCATCGCGGCGGCTGCCACCATAGGCGAAAGCAATAATCCAAAAAATGGATATAAAATCCCGGCGGCCACAGGCACACCCAGCGAGTTATAGACAAAAGCAAAGAATAGGTTTTGTCGGATATTTTTCATGGTGGCCCGACTGAGTTTTAGCGCTTGATGAATACCGGTTAAATCACCTTTTACTAAGGTCATACCAGCACTTTCAACAGCGACATCGGTGCCTGTGCCCATCGCTATACCAATGTTTGCCTGAGCCAGTGCTGGCGCATCGTTGATACCATCACCAGCCATTGCGACAATACGTCCCTGACTTTGCAAATCTTTAATATGCTGATTTTTCTGTTCCGGTTGCACATCAGCATGCACTTCATCAATGTTCAGCTGTTTTGCCACAGCATTGGCTGTGACATGATTGTCACCGGTCAGCATCACAATACGGATACCTTCTTTATGCAAGGCATCAATAGCGGCTTTGGTGGTGTCTTTAATCGGATCTGCGACGGCAACTAGTCCAGCTGCTTGACCGTCTACAGCCAGTAACATCACGCTGTCACCTTGCTGACGTAATGCTTCTGCTCGTGATTCAAGCCCACTGACATCAACCTTATTGGCTTGCATCAAGGCTTTATTGCCAAACAAAATAGATTTACCATCAACGCTGCCGCTGATTCCCTGACCGGTATGTGACTGAAACTGTTTGGCTTCAGCAAGTGATAGATTTTGTTTTTTGCTGCCGCAATTAATGCGGTTGCCAGCGGATGTTCGCTATGTTGCTCCAGGCTGGCAGCCCACTGCAATAAAGCATTTTTTTCAAAGCCAACAACGGCTTCGATAACAGAAAGCTCAGGTTTACCTTGAGTTAAGGTGCCGGTTTTATCGACAACCAGCGTGTCGATTTTTTCCATACTCTCTAAGGCTTCTGCATTTTTAATCAACACACCATGAGCTGCACCACGGCCGGTGCCCACCATAATTGACATCGGCGTCGCCAAACCCAGAGCACAAGGGCAGGCAATGATTAATACTGCCACAGCATTGATTAAAGCATGTGCCAGTTTTGGGTCAGGCCCAACTACAAACCAGACAATAAAGGTAATAATGGCCACTGCAATCACAGTCGGTACAAAATAGCCTGCGACTTTATCTACCAGTTTTTGTATTGGTGCCCGGGAACGCTGTGCTTCAGCGACCATTTTCACGATTTGTGAGAGCAGGGTGTCACTACCCACTTTTTCAGCCTGCATTAACAAACTACCAGTGCCGTTGACTGTGCCACCGACCAGTTTGTCATCGACTTTTTTATTCACCGGCATGGCTTCGCCTGTGACCATGGATTCATCAATGTGACTTTCGCCTTCGATGACCAAGCCATCAACAGGAATTTTCTCACCAGGACGAATCCGTAATTTGTCACCCACTTTGACTTGATCCAGTGGGATATCTTTTTCATGGCCACAGTCGGTGACTTTTCGTGCTGTTTTTGGCGCCAAATCCATTAATAGTTTGATGGCAGTATTGGTTTGGCTGCGAGCCCTCAATTCTAATACTTGACCCAACAGTACTAACACCGTAATGACGGCGGCAGCTTCAAAGTAAACGGCTACCACACCGTCGTGTTGCATGCTGACTGGAAATACGCCAGGAAAGAGCAATGCAATGATGCTGTATGTCCAGGCGACACTCACGCCAAGTCCGATCAGGGTGAACATATTTAAGTGGCCAGTTTTCACTGATTGCACAGCACGCACCAGAAATGGCCAGCCAGCCCAGAATACAACAGGTGTGGCGAGTAAAAACTCAGCCCAATACCATTGTTGGATACTGCTCTCTGCTGGAAACAGTGATGGGGCCATTTCCAGTAACATGGCAATTAAAAACACAGGTAATGTTAATACCCCCAATAATGAAGCGTTTTAACATGTCTTTGTATTCGCTGTTATCCGGCTCGACTTCAACGGTGGTAGCTTCCAAGGCCATACCGCAAATCGGACAGTCACCAGGTTCATCCTGTATGACTTCCGGGTGCATTGGGCAGGTGTACTCGGTTTTCTGGTTAGTTGAAACGGGGGTTTCAGGTTCTAATGCCATACCACATTTCGGGCAACTGCCAGGCCCATCGTTTCGAACACCCTCACACATGGGGCAAATATAGTCGCCTTTGGCATCGGCATGAGTATGCTGGTGTTTATCTGAACTAGGCTGATGATCATGTTTGCCGCTGCAACAACTTTTCGCCGACTCTGTTTCAGGCTTATTAAGATAAAACTCGGGATCCGCCTTAAAATTATTTAAGCAGTGTTGAGAGCAAAACGCATAATTTTTATGCTTATAGCTGGTTTGGTATTTTGCAGAGGTTTCATCAACCTGCATACCACATACGGGATCAGTCGCCATTGTCTTCTCCTGAAATAATTGTTTTATCAATAGGGTATTGCTGTTTTCTACCCAATTGACAGTAATGGTGATGATTAAACTTATGAGCTTGGTTAGACTATAGAGTACGTACCATAGTACAGAGTCAATATCCTTATGAAAAAAGACAGTTGGACCATCGGGCAGTTCGCTAAACAAGTCGATGTGACGGTGGAAACCGTCCGTTATTATCAACGCAAAGGCTTACTTGATACGCCTGATAGCACTGGCGGTATTCGTCGATATGGGCAGCATGATTTGCGTCGTCTCAAATTTATACGTAAAGCACAGGAAGCAGGCTTTACTTTACGTGAGATTAAAGAGCTCATAGGGCTTGATTCGACACAAGATCATCACCGCGCATATCAACTAGCCATGCGACGTTTACAAGAGCTGGACGCCAAAATAGCTGAAATGCAGCAAGCACGTGACAGTTTAAAACGCTTGGCGGGTAACTGCGCTGCAGGCGGGGAAAGCAAACCCTGTGCAATACTGGCGGCATTTAATGTCTGATTTAAATTTGCATTACACATCTATTTTCGACGCTCAATAAACTGTAAAACCAAACCATAAATTAACGGTAAAACAAACAAGGCTAATACGGTAACGGAAATCATCCCGCCTACCATAGGCGCAGCAATGCGCTGCATCACATCACTGCCGGTACCATGACTCCACAAAATTGGTAGCAGGCCAGCGGTAATGGCGATAGCGGTCATGGCAACTGGACGGACTCTTTCTGCACTGCCTGAAAACACAGCTTGCCAGATAGCCTCTTTGGTGAGTTGTTGTTGTGGGTTCTGTTTCCTGACTTCATCTATCTTCTGATCGATAAAGGTTAGAACTAACACACCAATCTCAGCAGCAACGCCAGCTAGTGCAATAAAACCGACAGCAACGGCAACAGAGAAGTTAAATCCAAGCCAATAGAGCAACCATAAACCGCCAATGCTGGCAAACGGAATCGACAGCATCACGATAAGCGGTGACCGAATATTACGGAAGTTGAGGTATAACAATAAAAAGATAAGTAACAGTGTCAGAGGAATCACTAATTTAAGTCGCTCTGCTGCCCGTTGCATATACTCAAACTGCCCTGACCAACTGAGGGTATAACCCGGTGGCAGCGATACCTTTTCATCAATCAATTGACGTGCTTTCTCTACATAGCCGCCGATATCATCGGATTTTATATCAATATAGACCCAGGCATTGGGCCGTGAGTTTTCTGTCTTGATGACTGGGGCACCGCGTTTGAGACTCAAATCTGCCAGCTGCGATAAGGGTATCTGAGCCCCCGTTGGCGCGGATATCAGGGTGCGTTTAAGCTCATTTAAGTTATCACGCATATCCCGTGGATAACGCAAATTGACGGGATATCGCTCCAGGCCTTCAACCGTATAGGTGACATTCATACCACCAATGGCTGTCTGAATGACATCTTGTACATCGCCAATATGTAAGCCATAACGCGCAATTTCATCTCTGTTGATATTGATATCAACAAAATACCCACCTGTCGCTTTGTCACCAAATGCAGACAAGGTTTCAGGGAGTGTGTTGAGCAGTTGTTCAACTTGCGCCGTTAACGTATTGAGTTCGGTTAAGCTGGGACCACTGATTTTTACACCGACCGGTGTTTTGATGCCTGTCGATAACATATCCAGCCTTGTTTTAATGGGCATTGTCCAGCTATTGGTCAGACCTGGAAACTGAATGGCTTCATCCATTTCATTCATCAGTTGCCGTGTGGTTTTACTAGGGTCTGGCCATTGCTCTCGCGGTTTTAAACGAATAGTTGTTTCGAACATGGATAACGGAGCCGGATCTGTGGCTGTTTCAGCGCGACCAGCTTTACCAAACACCGAAGCCACTTCGGGAAAGGTATGGAGAATCTTATCTGTTTGCTGCACTAACTCCCGTGCTTTAGAGATAGAGAGTCCGGGATAGGTGGTTGGCATATACAAAATGTCACCCTCATCGAGTGGTGGCATAAACTCGCTACCTGTTCGTTGTATGGGAATGATACTAACAGCTAACAGCAATACGGTGATAAGCAATACGGGAAAACGATAATGAATACAAAATTTTAGAATAGGCCGATGAATACCGTGTAATAAACGATTCAACGGGTTTTTGGCTTCAGCAAGAATATTGCCGCGAATCAGTAATCCCATTAAAACAGGTACTAAACTTATTGCCAGAATAGCTGCCGCTGCCATGGCATACGTTTTGGTGAATGCTAAGGGACTGAATAAACGGCCTTCCTGCGCCTGCAGCGTGAACACCGGCAGAAAGGACACGGTGATAATCATAAGCGAGAAAAATAATGCCGGTCCCACTTCTTTAGAGGCAGTCGCTATCGCTTGCCAGCGTTCAGATGAAGAGAGCTTTCTGCCTAATTCAGTTGCGGCTTTTTCCAGGTGTTTATGTGCATTTTCAATCATCACAATGGCACCATCAATCATCGCACCTATCGCAATAGCTATGCCGCCAAGCGACATAATATTGGCATTAATCCCTTGCCAGTGCATTACGATAAATGCCATCAATATACCAATGGGTAAAGTAGCAATTGCTACCAGTGCAGAACGTGCATGAAATAAGAAAATAATACAAATCAAGCTGACAATAAGCGACTCTTCCAGCAGCTTGTGTTTAAGATTATTCACACCACGATGAATCAGATCACTGCGATCATAGACGGGCAGTATTTCCACACCTGCTGGCAGGCTTTTTTCCAGTTCTTTAAGTTTTTCTTTTACGTTATTAATGGTACTCAGTGCATTTTCACCATAACGCATAACGACGATACCGCCTGCGACTTCACCTTCGCCATTCAGCTCAGCGAGTCCCCGGCGTAAATCAGGGCCGTAGTGAATATTAGCGATATCTGCCAGACGAATTGGCGTGCCATCTTCAGTCACACTGACGGAAATTGAGCGAATATCATCAAGTGATTGGATATAACCCAATCCACGCACCATGTATTCGGTTTCTGCCATTTCAATTAATTTACCGCCAACATCACTATTCGAACGCTGAATGGCTGTTTTCACTTTGGATAATGGAATGTGGTAATTCAGCAGGGCATTGGGATCGACTTCGATTTGATATTGTTTGACATAACCGCCAATCGAAGCCACTTCTGCCACGCCATCCACGGTTTGCAGCGGATAACGTAAATACCAGTCTTGTATGGAACGCAATTGTGCTAAATCATGACGACCGCTTTTATCAACTAAGGCATATTCATACACCCAGCCAACACCGGTAGCGTCAGGTCCGAGACTTGGAGATACATTTTCTGGGAGACGGTTACTGACATAATTCAGGTATTCCAGCACACGTGACCGTGCCCAATACATATCGGTATTGTCTTCAAAAATAATGTAAACGAACGATAGGCCAAAAAAGGAATAGCCCCGTACAGACTTGGCTTTTGGTACAGCTAACATAGCTGTCGTTAAGGGATAGGTCACTTGATCTTCAACCACTTGTGGTGCTTGGCCCGGATACTGTGTGAATACAATCACCTGAACATCAGATAGGTCCGGAATGGCATCCAGTGATACATTTTTCAGACTCCAGACACCGGCGACGATTAGAAAACTTGCTGCCAGTAAAACCAGTAGCTTTTCACGTAATGCCAGATCAATAATGGACTTAATCATGGTGATGATGCTCCATCTCTGGCATGTTCATTGACGAAGACGACACGGGTGCTGACATTTCCTGTTCGATCATGTTCTGTTGATGATCGTGCATTTCTTCAGAAGCAGGGGCGCCAATTGCACGCATTTTCTCAGTCGTTTCATTAAGTTTAGACTCAGAATCAATCAAGAACTGACTAGACGTTACCACTTCATCACCCACATTCACGCCGTTTAGGATTTGCGTCCTGCCATCGGCACTTAATCCGGTAGTGACCTTACGCGGCTCAAACTGACCCGCTGCTCTCATAATAAACACCTGCTCTTTATCACCTGAACGAATTATGGCCTCAGTCGGCACCGTAATGGCTTCAGGCTGATTTTTGGTATGAATGGTGACATTTGCAAACATGTCCGGTTTTAATAGCAAATCCGGATTATCAAATGCCATACGCACTTTAATGGTTCTGGTTGCAGCTTCAGCATAGGGGTAGATATAAGAAAGCGTGCCTTTAAAGGTTTTTCCTGGAATGGCAGTTAATTGCATGTCAACCGTATCGTTCTCACTGACCCAAGGCAGATCCGACTCATAGACCTGTGCGATCACCCAGACTTTATTGAGATCGGCCAGCATATATAACTCCGTTTGGGGTGTGACATACTGGCCTTCACGGGCGCCGATATTAATCACTGTGCCATTAAACGGAGAATGGATATGCAGCGCTTTAGGGATATTGCCTGTTTTCACCATATCGTGAATTTGATGCTCAGGCACATCAAGTAATGCCAGACGTTGCCGCGCTGAAACAACCATTTGTTCTGCACTGTGGCGAATATCGTCAAAGGGGCTGTTTTCCAGGGTTTTTGCACTGCTAATCGCTAATAAGTATTCCTGTGAACTGGTGACCAGTTGTGGCGAATACACACTTAATAACATCGTGTTTTTATCAACCTTGGTACCTGTTTTATCGACAAAAAGCTTTTCAACCCAGCCTTCTGTTTTGGGGTGAAGTTTAGATATGCGCTCTTCATCATAGGTCACCTTACCGACTGTACGAATAAGGTGCGATAAGCTGGAAAGTTTGGCAGTTGCGGTACGAACACCGATATTCTGTTCGGTGACCGGATCAATTTTAACCGTACCAGCTTTTTCTGGTGTAGAGGCCTCGTCTTCGTAAACCGGTATATAGTCCATGCCCATATGGTCTTTAGCAGGAACTGGCGACGTGACTTCCGGATTCATTGGATTACGGTAATACAACGGTTTGGCCGGTTTCTGCGTGGTTTCTGCTGTCACTGCTGGTGGGCTGGTCAAGTGCTGATATGTCATTAAACCGCCAGTACCAATCAATAAGCCGCTGATTAAACTGATAAAAATATACGTTGTTTTATTCATAAAAAGTGTCCTTACCTACACTGGCCTTCAGATTTGCTAATGCCGTTTTTGCTGTTTTTACGCTAAGCCATAACTGGGTTTCATAGTCATAAAGTGTGATTTGTGCTCTTACCAGGTTAAGAAAGTCGACTTTATTCACCTGATAACCCGATAGCATTGACGCTATAGTTTGTCGGGCCTGAGGCAAGATGCCTGTATTTAATAAACTATATTGCTGACGTGCCTGCTCATATTGCGTCATGTAATTAGCAATCTCTGCTTGAACCTGATTCCAGCTATCCTGATAGGCGAACTGTTGTTGTTTTAATTCACTGTTTTTTTGTGAAATGGCCATTTTTTGTTTTTTGTAGGCAAATAACGGCACGTTAATTCCGACTTGCAATGACAGCATGTCACTACGATCAGAGCCATCCAGATTATTGCCTTGTCTGAGACCATAAGCTGCCGAAACTTTAAAATCAGGTAGCACGTTTTTTTCAGCTAAGGCTTTATCTTCTGCTGCTGCAGCAATCAGGTGTTTTTGCTGTTGTAGAAACGGCCTATTTTGTTTCGCGAGATGGAGAATTTCTGCAGCAGATTTAATATCAGGGAGAGTGGTATCAATATCTTGAAAGTCCGGAAGCTGAATGGGCGTATGCGTAGGTCGGCTAAGTAAGGTATTGAGTGTGATAACCAACTGTTCACGTTGACTGTTTAACTCAATCTCACGGTTTAGGAGTTTGGATAATTCCAGTTGAGCCAGCAGCACATCCTGCTGCAGACCATGTCCGACACGATATTTTGTTTCAGCAATATCGATAAATTGTTTAAGCAACGTTTTATTGCTGGAAATTACCGTCAACGTCTTTTCCAGATAAAACAGTTGCCACCAGTAGCTCGTTATAGATTTAATTAGCTGCTGTTTATACTCTGTCGTCATAAACGCGCTGGCACTGGCTCGTTCAGTGGCCGCTTGTTGTTTCAGTGCTAACTTGCCGGGAAATGGAATCTCCTGACTAATGCCTAATTGCCACTGAGTCATAGCTTCTTGTGAGGTACTGAGGCTATCGGTTGGTAAGTTAACCAGGCCCATGCTGATCATTGGGTCTGGCAGGCTGCCAAGTTGTGAGGGGAGAGCAGACATCGCCTCAGCTCGGGCCTGACGCTGGGCAAGCCCCGGGTTGGACTGCTCTGCCACAGTGATGGCGATATCTAAGGGCAAAACAGCCTGTGTCTGTTCGATACTATATGAAGTATCTTCAGCCGCATAAGCCGCTGGTATAAGGGAAATCAGTGGCAGTAAAATCAGCCACGCAGTAATGGAACTATTCCATCGGTTCATAAGCTTCACCAATCATTAATAATGATATAAGCACAGATGTGCTAAGGCCTCATGGAAATGAGGGGATGGGAGTTATGAACTTATAGGGGGCCTGAACAGGGAGTTGTGTTGATCTGTCGGCTTCGCTTCAATCTGACTCAAGGTGAGTAGAGTTAACAGAGGCTGATTAGTGGAGAAAGTGCTCTTTGATGGCAGAGTTACCGTGTTGAAACAGCTATGATGATTGGATTGGCAGTGATCCATATCCATACAGTGCTTGCAATCTTTGGATATCGTTTCTGCGCAGTGTTGGTCAGAATCAGAAGATTGAATAGAGTGCGATGAAGAGTGAGCCATAGCTGAACGCATTTCTGCTTTTTCTGCGTGCGCTGACCATGATGACAAAGTCATCATCAGTGTCATGCACAGCAGTAGCAAATGTGTCGTTAATGTTTTCACTAGTTTATTCAGTCGCGTTTTGTTTTTCTTTGAATTCTGCTTTTATGGTTTCAAGTACTGGAGGCACTGCATCACATGCTTCGATACTACCACTACACTGACTGCATTCATAGGCTTTCCAGCCAGCGGCGATATATTCATCTTTGTGTGGACTGGTCAAACGGTTTGCAATACCAATGGTGGATTTTGCACGTGTAGAAATAAATCCGTACTCACCCTTACAAAAGCGAAGCTGATCTGGGTTTTTTTTCACATCGTATTTTTGATGAATTTCGATACCTACTTCACGTAAATAATGAAGCTCAGCATATAATTTTTGTAAACTATCTCCGCTAAACTGATAGTTCAAATTACCAGCGAATACAGCAGGGCACATGCATAAAAAAAGCAATAAGCTAGAAATTTTCAATGGTTCACTCCTCAGTATTCAATCATGTCTCTGGCAATGATGAATACGATTTAGTTCAGAGCTTCATATGTTATATGAAAAATACATTCAATAGGGAGGACAAGTTCATGGTGTTTTATGAGTTAGGTATTTCCAGCCTCGGCTGTCTTCTGGTGGCTGGCAATGACAATGGTATCTGTTTTGTGGCACTGGCTGACGATCCAGACAGGTTAGTTGAGCACCTGCTGGAAAAATATCCACATGCAAAACAGCAGGAAAACGATACCTTATTAACGGATTATTTAATCCAGATTTTAAACTATATTGAAGCGCCAACAGGCGAGCTAGATTTGCCCATTCAGATGGAAGGTACATCGTTTCAAAAGTCAGTATGGAATACCTTATTGCAAATACCTGCTGGACAAACCAGAACGTATACTGAGCTCGCAATGATGCTTGGTCGGCCTTCGTCAGTGCGAGCCGTTGCCAATGCTTGTGCCGCGAATTCACTGGCATTACTGGTTCCTTGTCATCGTATTGTGAATAAAAACGGAAACCTTTCAGGCTATCGCTGGGGCATTGAACGTAAACAGATTTTATTAGGGCGTGAGAGAGCATTATTAAGTGTTTGAACATCTTCAATAATGCGTTTCTTAGGATAGCTTTTTAATAGGTGCTGGTTAAATTTTAACCATTCCTTAAAGCTTGTCATAAAAGAAACACTTACAGATTTACCAGAAAGTTATCCACATGCTTATCCACTGGAATTGTGAGTAAGGTGAATAAGTGATTCTTTTATCGAGTTTACTTCTTTTTGATCTTCCATCTTCAACGATGACTTTGCTATGCGAAAATGGGATTGGTTAAAAAATAACCAAGTCATAAAGCTTGTCATAAAAGAGTCACTTACAGATTTACCAGAAAGTTATGCACATGCTTATCCACTGAAATTGTTAGTAAAAAGAATACGATTATTTCTGGAATACTGATCATGTCTGTTTCATAAACCTAGATATATCAACATTTTTCGGCTGATTTTCTCGTTGGTTAAAATTTAACCACATCATAAAGGTTGCCATAAAAGAAACACTTACAGATTTACTAGAAAGTTATCCACATTATTTTCCACAGAAATTGTGAGTAACTAGCGTAATGACCAGCTATACCTTGAAATTGAGTTTTGCATAACAAATTTGAGGAAAATATCTATATAATTCTTATGGGAATTCGTTAATTAAGTCGTGAAAGTGAGAGTATTAAGTTGTTCAAGCTCAGATACCGTTTACATCTATTGTTGTTGTGGATAATCACATATCCATTTCAAGCAGCAGCATTTGATACCGGTATCGATAATTTTCACATCAACGGCTATGGTTCACTTGGTCTTGTCTATAACGATAGTGATGATATTTATTATCGACATTCGATTGAACAAGAAGGCTTCGATAAAGGGTTTGATTGGACGACTGCTTCTAATTTGGGAATGCAGCTGGACTATGCGTTTAACCATAAACTGACATTCACGACGCAGTTCTTATTAGAAAAACGACCAGAAAACTCCCTGAACCGAAGTATTGAGTCAGCTTTTTTTCCTACCATATCAATGATGCTTTTGAGCTGAATATTGGCCGCATGCCGAATGGCGTTTTTATGTCATCTGAATATAAGAACGTGGGGTTTGCTAATTTATGGGCTCATCATCCAGTTGAATTCTATGGCCAGATCGCCAGTGATAAATATGATGGTGTTGAGTTAAAACATAACTCAAGGCTAGCAGATGGAATGCTGACCACCTCTATCTGGGGAGGACGTAGTCATTTCCCTTATGCCATTAGCGATGGTTCAGAAGAGGTTATCTTTGAGCCCAATTATGGTGTAAGCCTGGGTTGGGAAAATCAGACATGGCAATTTCGTGTTTTGTATTCTCAAGCGAAGATTAATGATAAGGCAGATCCTGTAGCGGCACTTGATGAGGCTTTAATACAAGCATCAGAATTTGGCTGGCCTGAAGCGGCTTCACTGGCTGGATTTTCTATCAATGATACCTGGCTTAAATATTTAGCCGCTGGCGTTAGCTATGACAAAGATAACTGGTTGATTCAAAGTGAACTCAGCTTAGTGAAAGCGGAAACCAGCGTTCAAGATAAATATGCTTCCGGATACCTCAGCGTGGGTCATCGTTTCGGTTCAATCACACCGTATATTATCGTCAGTAAATTTAAAACGCTTGGCAGTAGAGAGAAGATAACATCAGCGCCGGCCTTTATTCCCGCTTATCAGCAACTACAAGCTATTACGCAGGCTGCGAGCAATGCTATGTATACCGATCAGGGAAGTATTGGTATTGGTGCGCGTTGGGATGTGTCACAGAGAGTGTCATTAAAAGCGCAGTGGGATAGAACCTGGATTGAAAAATATGGCGATTTTATTTTCGAGCAGAAAAACCCTATAGATAAGCAACACAGTTTTAATACGTTTAGTCTGACCATGGATTTTATATTCTGATGAAGACGTTATTCGTATCATTCATACTGCTTTTATCATTGATGCCTAGCATGGTTTCTGCCGATGATCTTGTTGTTGTGGCCAATAAAAATAATCCTTTAAATGAATTATCAAAACAACAAATCATTGATATTTTCATGGGAAGAACCACATTCTATGCATCGGGACAGCGCATTATTTTACTTGACCAGAAACTTAACTCGTCTACGAGAAAACAGTTTTATCTCAATCTTGTTAATAAAACACTTAACGAAATCAATTCATACCGAGCCCGATTACTTTTTTCTGGACGAGCGACCTTGCCCAGAGAAGTCAGTGATAAAGAGTTGATTAACTACTTAGAGACAGATACGGATGCTATTGGCTATGTTGAAGCAGATAAAGTGAACGATAAATTAAAAATTCTTGGTTATGTTGACTAAGCTTCGTACCAGTATCGCAACACGTTTAGCCCTAATACTGTTGCTTGCTGGCCTGGTGTCGGCCTTATGTACTGGCTATGTATTTTATAGTTATACCTATTCAAAAGAGTTTGCCCAGAGTCAAAAACAACTGAGGCAACTGGTTCATGCCGTGTCCCAAACTGCTGCCATTGCTGCCTATCTGGATGATCTGACATTGGCTAAAGAAGTAGTTGACGGCATTGCTGCCAGTGATTTAGTGAAAGCCGTGGTACTAAAATCCACCCAGGAAACATTATCAACGCGTGGCATTATGCCTGATGAGTCCGTTGAGACTCTGCGGTTTAATTTAGATTCACCCTTTGTTACGGGTGAAATGGTCGGAAAGTTATTGGTTGCCCCAAATATTGACTTAATTCAATTCGATGCTAAAAAAACGGCTATGAATCATGTGACTCTCATCGCTGTGCAGACATTTATTTTAATTACCTTAATCATTTTTTTACTTAACAGACAGCTCATTACAGAAATTAAACGCCTAGCCAAGCGTTTGCATAGTATTCGTATTGGTAGTGACCAACGCCTGGTTCCTACGCCATCACACAAATATGATGAAATTGGTTTATTAACTCATGATATCAACCACTTATTGAGCTCGGTTGAAGATAATATCAACCTTGAAAGAGCGCTACGACAGGAAGTAGAAGAGCTCGAAAACCGTTTCAGAGATATCTTTGAGCAATCCAGTCATGGCATCGCAATTGTGGATATTGATGGCAAAATGAAACTGCATAACCCATCATTCAGAAATATTATTGGTAAGCCAAGTTTTGAAAAAATTTCTCAGCAAGACCCCGTTTCATTCTTCACCGTCTTTGACGAGGAAAAAAGTCGTTTAGAGTCGGCTGCTGCTGAGGTTTTATTAACAGGTGAGTCACGTGCCGTTGATATAAAAATTGAGGACAGTGGTGAGACTCGATGGCTATATTGTCTTATTTCACTTATGACTGATGATGATAAAGCGTCGTCATTTGAGATTGTTTTACAAGATATCTCTGAACGTCGGAATCGTGAAGAAAAACTCAAAGGGCAGGCTGAAGTTGATGCTTTAACCAATCTTTATAATCGTGGTGCTGGAGAAAATAAGATAGAACAGCTCATTACATTAGCTGAGACTAAGCGTTTTGCTTATGGCCTGTTTATGATCGATTTGGATGGCTTTAAACCCGTTAATGACCAGTTTGGCCATGAAGCAGGTGACAAAGTGTTGATTGAAGTCGCAAATCGATTATTGAGTTCTGTGCGTGCTGACGATGTGGCGATACGTTGGGGGGCGATGAATTTGTTATTTTTGCCAGATTAACCACAGACCTATTGGAAGCGAGTCGTATCGCAGAAAAACTGCTGAGTATTTTACGTGAACCAATTGAATGTGAGCTCTATAACACGGTCAATATTAGTGCGAGTATCGGTATCGCGCTTTATCCATTCAATGCCGACAACTTGGAATCACTGCTTAAATATGCTGACCTGGCTATGTATGAAGTGAAGTCACAGCACAAAAATGGTTATAACTATTTTAAACAACCCAGTTTGAAGACCGCTGATACTGATAATGTGATCACTGGATTTTAAAATGCCCGGTGTGAACACCGGGCATAGATAGAATGATTTACTGAATTGGCAAAGAGATTAATTTGCCGGCTTTCATGTCAGGTACCAGTATTGACTGACCATCTGCAGATAGTGCAATGTCAGCTGCAGAGACAAAGTCTTCACTGATGAGCTGAGGTGTCGCTTTAGGCTCAACTAATTGCCAGACTTTACCATTCTGCCAATCACTCACGTAAAGATAACCTTTGCTGTCTCTGACCAGACCATCTGCGCCACCAAAGCCCTTGTTTAAGGCCTCGGTTTTGCCTGAACTGATAGATGTGCGGTACAGATCCCCAGTACCAAAGTCGGCGACTAATAGTGTGTCATTACCATCCATCAATAGGCCATTTGGGCGTTTAATCGCCGAGTTGGTATTTAAAATTTCACTTATTTTTCCTGCTTGTGTGATTTGATAGATACCAGCGTTTTCACCTTCATCCGTGCCACTGTCTGAAACATAAATGGTGCCATTACCATCAATTTCCACATCATTCAGGAATACGGGTTTTCCTGGAAGTGCTTTCTTATCAGCGATAACGTTGACCTTGCCATCCATGTCGACTTTCACGACATGATCGACGTCAGCAATATACAGTTCGTTATTCCATAAATCGATGCCTTTTGGATCATTTAAGCCTGTGGCTAAAGTTGACTTTTGACCGTCTTTATCAATAACGGTAACCTTACCATCACCCGCTTTGCCAAACTCACCAATTTCAGTAATAAACACACGTCCATCTGGTGCAGCAATTGCTGATTCAGGCATCACCAAGCCGCTGATCGTTTGACTATTTGAGCGAGACGTAGCGACTTTTGCTGCTTTGTCATCGCCATAGCTGACACGATAAATCACATCATTGTAGTCATCTGAAATCAACAATGAACCATCAGAAAGTTGTAATACATCGGTTGGTCGTCCCCAGGCTTCTCCATTTTGTAACCAACCATCAATAAAGACTTCTTGACCCGTTACCTGATGATTATCATCAAAAGTGACGCGCATTAACTGGTAACCAACAGGGCTGGTTCTATTCCAGGAACCATGCTGAGCAATAATAGCATCGCCTTTATAATCGGCTGGAAACATGTCTCCTGTATAGAATTTAAGGCCCAGACTCGCTGTATGTGCCTGAAACTCTTGCACTGGGAAGGTGACTTTTTGTGGGACTTTTTTGTCTTTCCAATCTGGATGTTGTGCCTTGCCACCAGCATAAAATGGGAAACCGAAATGCATACCCGCTTCAGGAGCCGCATTGAGCTCACCTGGTGGGGTGTCATCACCCATCATATCGACATTATTATCAGTGAAATACAAGTCACCAGTGTCGGGCTGGAAATCCATACCGACTGAATTCCTGATCCCTTTGGCATAAATCTCAGCCTCACTGCCATCAGCATTCATACGAATAATGCTGGCCTCGATACCTTCAGGGTTACAGATATTACAAGGGGCGCCGACCGTCACATACAGTTTGTTATCGGGGCCAAAAGCAATATAACGCCAGCCATGATGGGCTTTATCCGGGAGTTTGTCGTAAATGACTTCACGCATTTGTTTGAATGGGAGCGTCAGGTCAAAACCTGGTGCAGCGTAGCGTGCAATACGGTTTTGCTCAGCGACGTAGAGATTACCCTGGTGCATGGCGACGCCATTACCTACTTTTAAATCATCAAGAATATTGACGACTTTTTCCGCTTTGCGATCTTTGTTTTTATCAACAACAGCAAAAACATTATTACCGCGTGTGCCGACAAAGACTGTTCCTGTTGATTGACCCAATGCCATTTGACGAGCACCCTCGACTTCAGCATATACATCAATATGGAATCCTTCTGGCAAGTTGAGTTTGTGCAGATTTGCTTCTGCATCTGCCCGATCTGCCAATACAGCCTGACTCATTAGTCCTACTGTGCTGGCTAATACTAGCTTAGAGATAGTCTTTAATGTCATACATCCTCCTTTAGTCTGTATTTCTTAATGATCAGAACAGCGACACCTGTATTGTTATCATCACTGCACTGTTTTTATGCGGGTATCAGGGTGCTTTTTTCTGATACCTGGAGTACTTATTGTCTAAAAATGGATTACTTTTTACCGACAGTTATTGTTCAGTAAGAAAAGGGTAGTCGATGTAACCATGGGCATCACCACCATAGAATGAGTCACTGTCCGGAGTATTGAGCGGCGATTGCGTGGCAAATCTTTCCACTAAATCCGGGTTCGCTATAAATAGTTTGCCAAATGAAATACAGTCAGCGTCACCACTCTTGATAGCAACATTGGCGGTATCAAACGTATATTCACTGTTGGTCATGTAATGACCTTGGTACCATTCACGACATAAACTCAGATCAAATGCCGGACCTGCCATGCCCGGATTTTCTGATCCCATTTCTGTGATATGTAAATACGCTAAATTGAAAGCATTTAACGCTTTAATAACGTACTCAAAAGTCTGCTGAGGCTGACTATCTTTCATATCATTGAAGGGTTGAAGAGGTGACAGACGAACCCCAACTCGGTCCGAACCCCAGATTTTGCAAACTTCATCAACGACTTCCAATGTCAGTCTGGCACGGTTCTCAATGCTGCCGCCATAGCCATCTGTACGCTGATTGCTGCCATCACGCAAAAATTGGTCAAGCAGATAACCATTGGCAGAATGTACTTCTACACCATCAAAACCTGCTGTGAGCGCGTTGTAAGCGGCAGTTCGGAAGTCATCAATTGTCTGTTTGATATCATCTGCAGTCATTGCCTCGGGTGTTTCATAGGGCTTCATTCCCTCATAGGTATATACCTCACCGGCAGGTTTGATGGCTGAAGGGGCGAGTGGCTTCATACCGTCGGGTAACATGGAAGAGTGTGAGACCCGGCCACAGTGCCATATTTGCAATACAATTTTGCCACCTTCAGCGTGGACAGCTTCAGTCACTTTTTTCCAGCCTTCTATCTGAGCATCGCTGTAGATTCCGGGCGTGTTCGGATAGCCAATCCCTTTTGCTGAAATCAATGTTGCTTCGCTAATAATGAGGCCGGCTGATGCACGTTGACGGTAATACTCCACATTCATTTCCGTCGGAGCCAAGCCTTCACCAGCCCGATTACGAGTTAAAGGCGCCATGATGACGCGATTTTTCAAGCTGATAGAACCCAGTTCGATAGGCGATAAAAGTGATTCTGTTTGCTGATTCATTGATGTCATAGTGAATCCTTAGAGTTAGAGTGTAATAACAATTTTGCCTAATTGATTATTGGCTTCCAGATAGCTGTGTGCTGCCACGATATCGTCAAAATCAAATGTCTTTGCTATGACTGGGCTCAGCTGGGAATGTTTTAACCAGTCAAAGATTTTTTCTTTGGCTTTAGCTAAACGCTCTGGTGCACTGGTAAACTCAAATAAGGTGTAGCCACGAATCGTGAGGCCTTTCTGTAATGCAGTGAATAATGGATAAGGCGTGGGGTCTGCGCTCAGTGCACCATATTGAAAAATCATGGCTAGTGGGGCGCAAGCTTCAGCTAACGTACTTAGCATAGGGCCAGCTACCGGATCGAATACGATATTCACACCACGACCTTCAGTGATGGCCATGACGGCATCAACCACATCATCCTGTTCACTGATAATCACGTGCTCGGCACCAAGCTGGTGAAGTTGTTCGACTTTATCAGCCGTTCGAGTCATGGCGATTGGCGTGGCACCCATCAAGTTACATAACTGTATCGCTGCGAGTCCGACACTGCTGGATGCAGCAGGGATTAAGACAAAATCATCGGCTTTCATTTTGGCAATATCAATCAGGGCACCATATGCTGTTAGATACTGCATCCATACTGATGTCGCTTGTTCCCAACTTAAATTTTCAGGATGTGGGGTGACAGCCGTGATCGGCATATTTGTCAGCTCTGCATAGCTTCCATATTGATTCATAGAGAAATTGGGAATAGTACTGACCGCATCGCCCACTTTGATGTGTTTAATATTTTCGCCAACCGCTTTGACTGTGCCAGCACATTCATAGCCTATGCGTGCAGGGAATGTCGGTGCTTCGAGATATTGGCCACGGCGGAACATAGCTTCAGCACGGTTAAGACCAATAGCATGGACTTTAATCTGCACTTCGTCTGCCGCGGGAGCAGGCACAGATTCATCAATAATAGATAAAACAGATGGCTCACCGGCCTCAGAAAATTGAATAGTCTTTGTCATAAAGCGCTCCTTGTATTTATAGGCTTGCTTGTATAATGTGTTGGCTTTTTTCCAGATCGATATCGTTGTGTTCACCAAGCTGTGTAAGACCATGCTGCTCAAGCTGTTGGACCATCGCTGGAATCGCATCGGCACTGATCTGATAATCAGTCAGATGCGTTTTTACCCCCATTCGTTCAAAAAAATCGCGGGTTTTTGTGATGGCAAGGTTAATTCGGTCATCATCGCTACCATCTTCCAAGCCCCATACCCGCTGTGCATATTGCAGTAATTTGTCGGATTTTTTTGTACGCTGTTCGTGAAGCACACTAGGTAATAAAATCGCCAATGTCTGAGCATGGTCCAAGCCATGCAGAGCGGTAATTTCATGACCGATCATATGCGTTGCCCAATCCTGCGGCACACCAGCTCCAATCAAGCCGTTTAAAGCTAAGGTAGCAGTCCACATAAAATTAGCTTGAAGGTCATAGTCATCGGGTGTTTCAAGCAAACTAGGTCCAATCTCAATCAGTGTTTGCAATAAACCTTCAGCGAAACGATCCTGTACCGCCGCATTTACTGGATACGTCAGATATTGCTCCATAATGTGCGTAAAGGCATCCACTACACCATTGGCGAGTTGTCTGGGGGGAGGGTATAGGCCTTAGTAGGATCCAGTATTGAAAATGTCGGATACACCAGCGGGCTGCTAAAGGCCAGTTTCTCGTGAGTTTCATAACGTGTAATCACAGAGTTGGCATTCATTTCTGAACCCGTAGCAGGTAAGGTCAGTACGGAGCCAAATGGTAAGGCTTTATCAATATTTGTGGCATGATTCACTAGTATTTCCTGCCATGCATCGCCTTCGCACTGAACCGCAGCAGCGACAAACTTGGTTCCATCTATGACTGAGCCACCACCCACAGCTAATAAATAGTTCAATTCATGCTGACGAATTTGCTCAACTGCACGCATTAGCGTGCTGTAACTGGGATTGGCTTCAATGCCGCCAAACTCCTCCACATGGCGTCCATTCAGTGCCATTAGAACCTCATCTAATGTGCCATTTTTACGTGCACTTTGCCCGCCAAATAAAACTAAAACTCTTGCATCTTCGGGAACTAGATTGGTCAGTTCAGCGATCTGGCCCTGTCCGAAAACAATGCGTGTTGGATTATAAAAGTTGAAATTATTCATCTGTCATACCTCTGAGTATCTTTAATAGACCAGTCGTCTATGAATTGGATAAATATAATTATGATGATCAGTTGTGATTTGGGAGTCCGAGCTTACTCAGCGTGGCACTCATTGCTAACTCAAGCGCAGCCGGGGTGTGATTAACTTTTGTCATCAGGGTGGCACCTATCCATAAATAATAGAGTTCTTCTGTGACTGTTTGAGCATCTGCAGTTAATTTAATTTCATCATTATCTTTGGCTGCTTGTACACACATGGCAAGGTGCTCAATGACTTGTTGAGTACCTTTTTTTAATGTGAGTCGCATACTCTCAGATAAGTCAGTTACCTCTCCACTTAATTTCACTACCAGACATCTGTCCATGCTGGTGTCATTACATTGATTGGATTTCCACTGCTCGAAGTAGGCAATGAGACGTTCAACAGCAGGGCGTTTATCAGCCTTTAATTGGGTATCCAGTCCAGCGATGTATTGTTCAAAATAATGCTCAAGTAAGGCCGTTCCAAAGTGTTCCTTTGACTCAAAGTAGTGATAAAAAGACCCCTTGGGCACATTGGCTGCTTTTAATATTTCATTCAAGCCTACAGCAGCGAACCCTTTACCAAGAATGATTTGCTGAGCAGTACTGAGGATCTGATGTCTGGTATCCGTTGAGCGTGGTTTGTTTGTTTGTGTCATGTTGTTATCATTTCATATATTAGACCAGTCGTCTAGTTTTTGTTTTGTCTGCTACATGGACTGGAAAATAAATAATGGAACAAGCCTTGCTTTAGCTTTGTCAGAGTTGAAAGTGGTCATGTTTAACACGTAAATTACCTAATCAGGTGCTTAACCACTCTCGTTTCATCAAAACATGCACTGTTTTGAGTCAACAAAACGCAAAGGAGCAAGATGGTGTCCATCTGGCAACAAGCGATCAATCATGCGCAGCAATTGCGCCGACAAATACACAGCCAACCTGAGCTAGGTTGGCATGAAGTAGAAACAGCACGCTTAATTAGGGAGCAGCTGGATTTGCTTCGTATACCCTGGGAACCTTGTGCAGAATTTGGCACCTTGGCCAGACTGAACCCGCATAGCAAAAATAAACCACATATCGTTCTTCGCGCGGACATGGATGCACTTCCCATTGTTGAGAGAACGCAACATGACTGGGTTTCCCAACATGAAGGTTGTATGCATGCATGTGGGCATGATGGTCATACCGCAACGTTATTAGCGAGTGCGGCCTGGTTAAAGTCGGTTGAAGATCAACTTCCAGCTCCAGTCACCCTTTTGTTTCAACCTGCGGAAGAGGGTGGGCATGGTGCCAAGAAGATGATTGAAGATGGCGCCTTGAATGGCATAGATGAAATATATGGCTGGCATAATTGGCCAGCAATGCCTTTTGGTAAGCTCATTTGTCCAGACGGTATCGTGATGTGTGGTAATGGCACGTTTGATATTACTCTGACTGGTCAGGGAGGACATGCGAGTCAGCCAGAATTATGTCGTGATCCGGTGCTGGCCGCCAGTGCCGTTACCATGGCGTTACAACAAATTGTTAGCCGTCATTTATCTCCACAACAAGCTGCTGTGGTGAACGTTTCATCTATAGAAGCACCCAGTGCAGCGACGGTGATACCCGATAAAGCTGTGTTAGGTGGAAGTATCCGTGTACCTGATCAAAAAACTCGCGATGTAATAAATCGTTTAATTGTCGAGATAAGTCAACAAACTGCTGCCAGTTATGGTGTGTGTTGTGAGGTGAATATTTATCCCCGTTATGAAGCGACTATCAATCATGGCTTGCAAGCTCAGAATGTGCGAGAGCACTGGTTGGCTGAATACGGCCAGGCCGGAATGGAAACGGAGACACTTGTGCCCATCATGGCGTCTGAAGACTTCAGTTATTATTTAAACGAAATCCCCGGTGCCTTTGCTCTGGTGGGGGCGGATGATGGTCCAGCACATCAATCAGTCTGTCATAGCCCTTTTTATGATTTCAATGACCAGCTCATTCCTTTGGTCACTCGTCTCTATGCGCGTTTGGTCGGTGCGCCCTTGCCAGAATAACTGACTACATCGTTCGCTGATTATCAGTGGATATCACAAACCAGGAGGTAGTAAATGAGTATATTTGAACAACGTGAGTCCAATATCCGTGCATATTGTCGTGTCTATCCTGTTGTTTTTGATAAAGCCAGTAATGCAAGGCAAACCGATGAAGAGGGTAAGGAATACATTGATTTTTTTGCTGGTGCCGGTGTACTGAATTTTGGCCATAACAATGAGCGTATGACTTCGGCCGTGGTGGACTATATTCAGTCCGGTGGTGTGACTCACGCTTTAGATATGCAAACGACAGCCAAACGTGAATTTATGGAAAAATTTGAAGATACCATTCTGAAACCGAGAGGTATGACCCATAAGATGCAGTTTGTCGGTCCCACGGGAACAAATGCAGTTGAAGCTGCGATGAAGCTGGCAAGACGCGTGACTTCACGACAGGAAATCGTCGCGTTTACTCACGGTTTCCATGGTATGACTCTTGGGTCACTTGCAGCTACAGCTAACAGATATTTTAGAGGAGCCGCTGGCGTGCCTCTTAATCATGTTACGCACTATCCCTTTGATAAAGATGAAGAGTCGGGTGGCGGCTTGGCTGAATTGGATCGAATGCGTAATCTATACCTTGATACCTCCAGCGGCATTACGCCACCCGCAGCTTTTCTCTTAGAAACAGTTCAAGCTGAGGGTGGCGTTAACGTCGCCACAAAGGAATGGTTGCAAGTGCTTGCCAAGCTAGCAAGAGATGTTGGTGCTTTATTAATAGTTGACGATATTCAGGTCGGCATGGGAAGAACAGGTTCATTCTTCAGCTTTGATGATATCGAGATTGATCCTGACATTATATGTCTTGCCAAAGGTATTGGCGGAATGGGAACACCGATGGCGATGAACCTGATTAAACCAGAAGTCGATGAGTACTGGGCGCCGGGTGAGCATACTGGGACATTCCGTGGACAGAGCTTGTCATTTGTAGCTGGTAAAGAAGCCCTGACCTATTTTGACAATGATGATCTGATGCAGGAAGTCAGGCAAAAAGCCGAAATAATGTATCAGGCACTGGCACCCTTAGAAGAACAGTTTCAGCAAATACAGGTTCGCGGTAAGGGCATGATTATAGGTTTGGATGTGACAACTGGTGAGCGTGCAAAAGCGATTGTAGATGAATGCTTTAAAGCTGGTTTGCTGATTGCCAGTTGTGGTACAGGTGGACGTGTGGTCAAGCTGATTCCACCTTTGACGATTCCAGAAGATGATCTTCAAGCTGGATTAGAAGTGCTGGTGAATACGACACAAAAAGTCATGGAGGAGGCAGCATGAGACAACGCGATGATATGACCTTTCCCTTCGAGGAATATGAACGCCGTCTGAGTGAGTTACGGGTCAGAATTGCTCAACGTCATTTAGATGCTGTGGTGATTACCGATCCGGAAAATATTATGTATATGACGGATTATCAGACTACTGGGTACTCTTTCTTTCAAGCTCTGGTCGTGCCGCTAGAGCAGGAGCCCTTCATGATCACCCGGGCGATGGAGGAGTCCAATATTATTGCCAGAACTTGGGTAGAGCGAACTCGGCCTTACCCTGATACAGGTGATGCTATTCAAATGCTGGTGGATGCCTTACGCGAATTTGGGCTATCAGATAAACGCATTGGATATGAGCGGAATAGTTACTTTTTCCCCGCTTATCAACAAGACTTTATTCACACCACGCTGACCGAAGGCAAACTACTGGATTGTTTTGGCATTGTCGAGCAAGGTCGCATTCGAAAATCAGCCGCTGAAATTGAATTAATGCATCGTGCCGCCAAAGCGACAGAAGCAGGTATGAAGGCCGGTCTTGAAGCTGCCCGGGCTGGTGTCACTGAAAATGACATTGGCGCTGCCATTAGTTCTGCCATGTTCAAAGCAGGTGGGGAACCACCGGCAGTCATGCCCTATGTCACATCAGGGCCTCGGACCATGATCGGACATGCCACCTGGGAGGGGAGAACGGTCAAACCTGGAGAGCATGTGTTTCTGGAAGTCGGTGGCTGTTACCGTCGTTATCATACGGCCATGATGCGCACCGCGGTATTGGGCGAGTTATCTGACTCAATGTACAAAGCTCAGGAAACCATGAAAAAAGCCTTGAGTGCAGTACATGAAACGGTTCAGCCGGGTATGACCGTGTCAGATGTCGACAATATGGTCCGTAATATTATTTCTGATAATGATATTGGTGCTCGTCTGGTGACACGTTCAGGTTATTCGATTGGTATTGCTTTTCCTCCTAGCTGGGATGAAGGCTATATCTGTAGTCTGAAACAAGGTGAGTCAGCAATTTTGGAAGAAGGAATGACTTTCCACATCATCCCCTGGATGTGGGGTGTGGATGGCGATAAAACCTGCGGTATTTCAGACACCATTTATGTGACTGAAGATGGCTGTAAATCCTTTTTTACCATGGATCGTGATTTCACGGTAAAGCCTGATCAAGCAGATAAAAAGTTAGTGGATATCAATGAGGCCCGTCAGACTGAGTCTGATGACAAGTCAAAACCGAAAGCTAAACAATCGAAATGAGGTGGAGATGTTAACTGCAACGAATCCATACACTGGACAAGACATTCATAACTACGATTCGCTGAATGAAGAAGGCGTCAATATCACCATTGCTAAAGCCGTCAATGCATTTGATTCGTGGCGAACCATGCCTATCAAACAACGAGCAGAAGTATTGAGATCGGTCGCCGCATCACTGAGACAAAATAAGCCGTTACTCAGTAAACTCATGGCGGAAGAAATGGGTAAGCCTGTCAAAGAAGGTGGGCCTGAAGTAGAAAAAGCCGCATGGTGTGCAGAATTTTATGCAGAGCATGCAGAAGCCTACCTGAGTGATGAAGTGTTACCCTCTGATGCGACTGAGAGTTATGTCTGTTACCAGCCGCTAGGTACCTTGCTGGGTATCCTGCCGTGGAACGCACCACTTTGGTTGGCCTTTCGTTATCTCGCCCCGGCTTTAATGGCGGGTAATACCTGTGTCATGAAACATGACCCGAATGTACCTGGCTGTGCTCAGGCGATCGAGCAGGTATTTAAAGAAGCCGGTGCGCCTGTAGGGATTATGGTCAACTTACCGGTGGAGACAGCATTGGTCGAAAAAGCGATTCGTCACCCAGATATTGCGGCGGTTTCGTTTACCGGATCAGCTGGAGCTGGTGCCAAGGTCGCCTCCATGGCAGCATCAGAAATCAAACCTTCAGTGCTCGAGTTGGGGGGAGCGATCCGCTGATCGTGCTGGCGGATGCGAACCTGGATGAGGCTGCCGACGTGGCAACGCTTTCTCGTATTATTAACGCTGGGCAGTCATGTATTGCAGCAAAGCGCATTATTATTGAAGCCCCTGTTTACGACGACTTTATTGATAAATTAAAAACACGTCTGGAAAAATTAAGTATGGGCGACCCATTGGAAGAAACTACCGATATTGGGCCGATAGCACGTGCTGATTTAAGGGATAACCTGCATCGCCAGGTCACTGAGACTATTCAGGCGGGGGCGCGTTGTCTATTAGGAGGTGAGCTGCCCGAAGGCAAAGGTTTCGCATATCCGGTGACTTTTTTAGCTGATGTCACGGCAGATATGACCGCATTTAAGGAGGAGACATTTGGCCCCGTGATGTGTGCCATTAAGGCTGAATCAGCTGAACAAGCGCTTGTCTTAGCAAATGATACTGAGTTTGGACTGGGGGCGGGTGTCTGGACCAATAATGCTGAAATGGCGAAAGACTTTGCGATGAAAATTAATGCCGGTCAAGTGGCTATCAATGGGATTGTGAAGACAGATCCTCGCTTACCTAGTGGTGGTATTAAAAAGTCAGGTTATGGCCGCGAGTTAGGACCGCATGGCATAAAAGAGTTTGTGAATGCCAAACAAGTGTGGATTAAGTAGTTCGTTTTTGGTGCTGACGCTTGAATTTGCGTCGGTACCATAACCACCCTCCTGCAATACTCAAAATAGCCGTAAATAAGCCACTAGCAAACACTAAAATTCGTCCAGTGAGCCCGAAGGCCTCACCACTATGTAAAGGGAATAACCAAAAAGCGCTTTTCTGTCTGACCGTCATGTCATTATAGTTTTGTTCTGCTAACACCTCATTGGTTTGTGGATTCAGCCATAACACAAAACTACCAGATGTTTGGCGAGGGTCATTCTCTGCGTTTAAGCGGATTTCAACGCTTGGATTCTGCTCCGTTGGCGGAATAATCCGTTGCCATTGTTTATCAGGCCAGTGCTGTTTTGCACTGACCAGCCACTTGTCAGCTTGGACAGGTTCATCTGCGAGCCACTTAACATTTGGCGATGCTTTGTCAGGACGGTTTAAAAGCCACTTTGTTTGATCAGGAAATATCAGGCTGATACCGCTCACGATGAGGGTAATAAAAATCGGTAGAGACATTAGCCCTAGCGCAATATGAGTTCGTCGAAAGCGCCCAACAGTTGAGGTGGCCTTTTGGGTGCGTGCCAGCAACCAGTTCCAGGCTTTTTTACTACGAGGCCAGCCATAATAAACACCAACAATGACGTTGATTAACATCAATATGGCTAAAAAGCCCAGCACCAGCTCCATCGATTCACCCAATAAAAAGGTGAAGTGGAAAAGGTAAATCATTGATGTGAAATAACTGCCCCATTCACGCACTGATACCACATCTGCTGTGTAGGGATGAATCATCACTTCGATAGTTTTGCCATGCAGTGGTGACTGCGATTTCATTTCCACAAAGGCGGTATACATGGCCTTATCGTTACGTGGTGCTCGCAGTGAGTTGATATGCGCGATATCGGGCACGGCATGGAGGGCTGCATACAAAATGTCTGAGAGTGGTGCAGGAGGAGCATTGAGCTGGCCGGAAAGGACGAGTTGCGGATTTAACCATTCATCAATAGCATGATCGAAAACAATGATAGACCCACTAATACTCTGTAGTAAAAGTGGAATAATAAGAATTAAACCACTGATTCGGTGAAACTCGATCCAGAATTTTCGCATGGAGAGGTTGAGGTCTTTGGTTTGTTATCGGCTAGGTATAAAAAGAATGGATGCGTGATTGCCATCAAGAGCGAATCAGCATGTTAGTGTAATTGATATTGAATATCAAATAGGATTTATTATTGTCTATTGTGGACTAAAGTCACTTCTTAGTCATTTTCATGTGATGTCTGGACATGAATGCCTTCATGATCAACTTCCACGCTAAAAGTGATAGGGCGACAACATACCTCACAGTCTTCGATATATTCCTGTGAGTCGACAGAGCCATCGATGATGACTGAAATCATTTCACCACAGTAAGGGCATGACACAGTGTGTTCTTGTAACGCGTAAACCATATTTATCTCCATCATCATTTAAATGAATGACTGAGATTTCGACTGGGAGTTCCTAATCAGGAAATGCGTTAATTGGGGTAGGCAAACAAGTGACGTTTATCACCTAAACCTATTCCTGTTGCGATAATACGAAACCCCAGATCCTTATAAAACTTAAGTAAAGCTGGGTAATGATCGACGGCATCTAATTGCACCGATGTATCACCGGCTTTATCGAGACAAAATTGCATGAGTTGTTTGCCATATCCAGAGCCTTGAACCAAAGGAGAAACAGCTAATTGTGTGATATAAATATCTGCCAAAGGCGCTTCAGGCCAACACTCATGATAGTAACTGGCTTTTTCTGTGCCCATCGCGATACAACCAAGAATCTGTTCATCTTTTTCCAATACATAGACCTGCTTGGTCATCATATTCTCTTTGACTGAATCTGCATCGTAGACACCAAGCCAGTGTGCCATACCTTGTTGATGCATATGTTCAGCACAGCGATTTAATAAATCGGTGATGCTAATGATGTCCGCTTGTTGTGCTTGCCTGATACGCGTGGAATTCATAAAAAACTCTTGAGAATGCTGCCAGCGAGACACCATACAACAATAACAACAGGCGATAAACGATAAATATGTAACAAGATAAAGCCAGTTGTCGCAATCATGATGTCTGCAAAAGACAGAACAACATGTTGCCAGATTGGCTGGTAGAGCGCCGCCGCTAATAACCCGACCATCGCCGCGTTTATCCCGGCCAGTGCTTTTTGTATCACGCTATTATTTTGCAATGACTGCCATAAGGGTAGAAGTGCTAACAGCAATAAAAAGCCTGGCAGAAATAAGGCGCATAAGGAGAGTAGCGCGCCAAGTACACCACCATTCTCACCTGGTAATAACGCCCCTAAGTAAGCGGAAAGTGTGAATAATGGGCCCGGTATAGCCTGAGCAGCACCGTATCCAGATAAAAATTGTTCAGAAGTTATTAAGTTTGTATCTACAATTCTGTTTTCCAGTAGCGGAAGCACAACATGTCCTCCACCAAAAACAGTGGCACCCGTCTGGTAAAAAATCGTCATGACGTGAAACAAGGGATTATCGATAGCAAGAACGGGCGCTAAAAAGAGTAGAGCAAAAACGACTAACATTACGACAGACGTTGTTTTGCCATAAGACAAATTGAATGAAAATGTCTGCTTATGTTCAGTCGAAGAAAGGAGAAAAATACCAGCTATGCCACCAATTAGCATCACAAAAAACTGACTGTAGCTAGAGGGTAGGGTCAATAAAAAGATCAGACTGAGTAGGGCGATGAGTTTGGTGTTAAGGTCAGGGCAGAGCTGGCGAGTCATTTTCCATACCGCATCAGCCACAACCGGCAATGCAACGAGCTGCAAGCCATGTAGTGCCGCTTCTCTATACGGAAATGATGCTGATGATATCGACAAAGCAAACAGCACAAGAAGCAGGGCTGATGGCAAAGTGAAAGCAATAAATGCAATCACCGCGCCCAACATACCACCACGATATAAACCAATAGCAAATCCCAGCTGGCTACTTGCCGGGCCAGGCAAAGCCTGGCTTATGGCGAGCAACTGTGAGAACTCTGGGTCAGATAACCACTGTCTTTTCTCGACAAACTGTGTTCTGAAATAGGCAATATGAGCAACAGGACCGCCAAATGCAGTCAAACCCAATATAAAAAAAGCCTTAAAAATAGTTAACTGGTTGGCTAGCTGCACTACTGTTATCTCATACTTCCATTGGGCCAGACTTTACCAAATTTTTTGTACTAAAATCCGCTGATGATTTGTTATCAGAGTGTGAGTGTGTCATTTTAGTCCATACTTTCTCATGGGCGTAGAAGGCAAACGTATTGATAGCCGGTTCAATTAAGGCCATCGTGCCTCCGACCAAGACACTACCTGTCATCACGTAACCAACAGTAAATGCCACAGTGAAATGTACAACAGCAAAACTCATTGTTTTTTTCATCACTACTCTCCTTTGTTGAGAATAATTATTATTTACGTTTTGACGAATGTACAATGATTTAAATCAATCAAGTGAATAGATAAAATCGATGATTAACTCATCGGTATTTCCGATTATGTATATGGAAATAAACTGTTTCACATTTCCTGTACAGTCATTATGATGTAGTTATATGTAATTCATATGAACGAATCAGCGTTCGTAGTGACTATATATGTCCATTTAATAATAAGGAGGCTCATTAATGAGTAAAATTGATATCGGTATCAATAAGCAGGATAGACAAGATATTGCGGATGGCTTAAAAAGCTTACTGGCAGACTCTTACACTCTTTATTTACAAACCCACAACTTTCATTGGAATGTCACCGGTCCTCAATTCCGGGAATTACATTTGATGTTTGAAGAACACTACATCGAACTGGCGGCCGCGGTGGATGACATTGCTGAACGCATTCGTACATTAGATGTGGCAGCGCCTGGTACATACAAATCATTTGCTGAACTAAGCTCGATCAAAGAAGTTGAAGGTGTACCAGAAGCAAAAGAAATGGTTAATATACTGACCCATGGTCATGAACAAGTGGTTAAAACTTGTCGTAAAGCACTTAAACTTGCGCAAGAAGCGGATGACGAGTCCTCTGCAGCATTAGTCTCTGATCGTATGCGAGTCCATGAAAAAACGGCTTGGATGTTACGTGCGTTAGGTCAATAAATAGCCTCAAGATGAAGAAAAGGGAGCCTAGGCTCCCTTTTTTCATCGTTTACTTTCGATAAGTTGTTTCAACTCATCTAACTGTCTAGATAAATCCTGAATAGTGGGTTCACCAGCATGCTCTTGTTGCCATTGTTCAGCATTTTCTTTCTCCATCACATTCACAACAATACCAATCAACATATTCAAAAAAGCAAAAGCATTTAAAAAGATAAAGCTGATGTAGAAGGCCCAGCTAAATGGATAGAACTCCATTGTTTCATACATGACATCTGTCCAGTCTTCAAAGGTCATCACTCGAAATAATGTCAGCATCGAAACTGCGATATCACCCCATAAAGTTTCATTCACACTGGCAAAGAAAGTAGTGCCAACTGCAGCGTAGATATATACGATAATAAACATCAGCAGCGCCACATAACCAAGTTGTGGCAAGGCCCTTAGCAATGAGTTTAAGAGTGTTCGCAACTCTGGAATGACCGATACCATCCTCAAAACACGAAAGATCCTTACCAAACGGCCTACCAGAGCCAGTTCACTATCCTCTATGGGAATCAAGCTGATCACAACAATAATGGTGTCGAATATATTCCAACCACTTTTGAAAAAATTCAGCTTGTTGGTTTCAGCAAAAAAGCGAATGCTGATTTCGATAAGAAAGAAGATGGTAATGCCATAATCCAGCCAGACAATGACGGTGAGCAGTTGACTGGGGATATTGTAAGTTTTTGCCCCTATCATTAATGCTGAAAAAAGAATGACAGCAACAACAATCGTTTCAAAGATCTTGTTCTGTTTAATGTTAAGAAAAATAGCCGCAAAACGATGGGTTCTTTGGGTAAGGGCTGAGGCCATTTTTACTCCTGTTTAAATATAAATCTTGGCTAGCTGCGGAATAATAGCGATTGGAAAAATTTATGCAAGTTAGCATGTTATGTGTGCGGTAGATATGCTATGTTCAGTTGACGCTATCCATGGAGAATGCATATGAAGACTTTACGAGATATCATTGGGATAAGCCATGAACCTTCAGCATTAAGTGAGTCTGCGCTCATACTGATTGATTGTCAGAATACCTACAGGGAAGGGGTATTGAAGTTGGATAATGTTGAACCAGCGCTTCAGCAAGTAAAAAAATTACTCGAGCTTGCACGTGAACATGGCGTTCCTGTTTTTCATATCCAGCATGATGGTGGAAAAGGTTCACCGTATGATCTGAATAGCCGCTTGGGTGCTATTGCCGATGAGGTGGCGCCGATTGATGGTGAATATGTCATTGAAAAAAGTTTTCCCAATGCATTTATTCAGACATCATTGGATGAAGCACTCAGAAAACGAAGCATAGAAAATATTATCCTAGCTGGCTTCATGACACATATGTGTGTGAACTCGACTGCTCATGGCGGTTTTAATCGTGGTTACAATGTGACCATTGTGGCAGATGCCACAGCCACGCGTCCTCTATGTTTGAACAATGGAAAGCAGCTTTCTGCTGAGCAGGTCCAAGAAGTCACCATTGCAGCTACTCGTGACTTATATGCAGCAATTGTCGATACGGTTGACGATTTGGCCATTGAAGCTCGGCCCGACTAGGGTTTACTTGTCAGCCTGTTTCTCTGGCCACTGCTGTGGAACGCGTTGGATTTGACTAATATCGTAACCGACGTTCTCGATCAGTTTTAGCATGTGCTGATAATCCGCTTCTGGAATGGTCGGCGTTCTGGCCATAATCCAGACATAATCCCGCTTATTACGTGCGACGATAGTCTGAGAGTAATCCTCTGTCAGGTACATGATTCGGTAATCTGCTTTTATAGGCCAGATAAACTGCATTCCCCAGATAGCGTTAGTTTGTTCATCCGTGATGAATCCTTTGGGGTGATAGGTTTTTAATTCACCGTCAAAACTGCCTTCGTGAAACGTGAATGTGGTCTGAATTGTGCCGTCATCATTCAACTCATAAGATTCGATGGCATTATGTGCCCCTTTTTCAATAAAGGTGGGGATATTGGCGATTACGTACCAATCACCCATAAACCGGTCTATGTCGACATAAGAGACGGGTTCGATAGGTGGATGACTTTTTTGGCAACCGCTCAATAACATCATCATGACAATAATTCCTGTAATACTTAGACGCATATTTTCACCTTTTTTAGCGAACATCATTGATTGTGTATCGTGAATTTGCCGTGAAGCACGTATTTGATTCAAATGCACTTTTTAAGTGCGTATTTGTGAACCAAAAGTTTGGTGAATGGCAAACAGATGCTGGCACAAACACTGACTAGTTAGCCTGCTAAGCTCGGTATAATGGAGTAACATGAGAAGATAACTTGCAATGTTTTATGATTAACACACCGATGGCTGAAAAATTGCTTATGTCTGTGATTTACTGATGACTTCTACAGAAGGAAGAACGGAATGACACATAAAATAACTCAAGGTACAGTGCTGTGCAGCTAACTTCTCATTCAGATTATGCGCTGAGACTTTTGATGTATTTAGCGATTCACAGTCAGGAAAAACCGGCTACGGTCAAAGATGCATCTGAACGGTATGGTATTTCTACAAATCATCTGGCAAAAGTGGCGCAACGATTGGTGCAAGAAAAACTTATTATCAGCCAGCGTGGCAGGGGCGGTGGTCTGAAATTAGCTTTGCCAGCAGAAGAAATAAATATTGGATTGCTTCTGCGAAAGATTGAAAATCCGGAATTATTGGAATGCTTTGGTACCAACTGTCAGTGTCCAATTGAGCCGGTTTGTGTACTTTTTAGTGCGCTAAGAAAAGCGCAAAAAGCATTTTTTGCAGTCTTGGATGAGTATACACTGGCCGATGTCGTAAAAAATAAACATAAACTCCAACAAAGCCTATCATTGCCGACGGCAGTGTAAACGCACCACTAATGCATATATAGTGAGAGAGTCATAGGGAGTGGTGTACTCTGTTCCTTTGTCGTTTCAATAGTCAGCAGGTAGTGTATGTCCCATGTGAATACTATTGGTATGGTGCTTTATCTTTGCTTGGCAATTTTTGGCGGTTTTTTATCCGGGCTTTTCAGCCGTTATGTATACCTTGCTGCACGTAGGGATTTACCTATGTGGACTGCTGTTCTCTCCAGCGTTGTTTTTTATATTCCTGTTTTCTGGGCCATCATCAGTTTATTCAAACAAGATGACCTAGACGTCTTTTATATTCTTTTGCTAATCAGTTTTGCTCTGGGTGTCAGACATCATAGAAAAATGAGTACTGTGAATGACAAGGATGAACGTGATTATCCTTTCGACCTAGACTAAAAAATTGGAAATAATGTGAAAGCTTGAATACTATTGACCATTTATTTTTGGTGTCTTCTCTTTGAAAAATCGTAAGCGTCTTTACACACTCATTATTAGCATCATCGTTTTAATGGGCTTTTTAGCAACAAGTTTAATTGGTTACTTTGTTGCCAGAAGTTCGATCTCACAACGTCTGCAACAAGAGATGCTTCCGCTGACCAGTGATAATATCTATTCAGAAATTCAGCGAGACCTGCTCCATCCACTGGTGATTTCTTCTTTGATGGCCAATGATGTTTTTGTATTCGATTGGGTCAATGAAGGTGAGCTTGAACCAGAAAAAATGCAAAGTTACCTTAGCCAGATTCAAGAGAAGTACAACACCATCACGGCATTTTTTGTGTCTAGTAAAACGCAGAATTATTACCACCCAACAGGCATCTTGAAGAAAGTATCAGAAGACGTTGAGGCTGATGCCTGGTATTACAAAGCAAAAAACGCCAATCAACCTTATCTCATCAATATTGATCGAGATACAGCTGAACCGAACCGACTGAGTATCTTTGTCAATTATCGTGTCCTCGATAAGAAGGGGGAGTTTATTGGGGTGATAGGTGTTGGATTATCTCTACTGGTTGTAGAAGAGCTTATTGAAAATTATCAACAGCGCTACGGTCGAGAAATCTATTTTATAGACCGACAAGGTCAAGTTATGCTGCAAAGCAGCAAGTACAGTAAGGAACTTCATATTCAGAATAAAGAAGGTCTGGATAAGGTATTTACACGTATTCTCACGACGCCCAGTTCATCATTTTCTTTTAACACGGTGAATGGCAGTACCATTTATCTCAATAGCCGTTTAGTGCCCGAATTTGACTGGTATCTGATTGTCGAGCAGGTTAACGACCCGAGTACAGAAAAAGTCGAAAACGCGTTGATTCTAAACCTTATGGTGTCATTTGCCATAAGTCTTATTGTGCTTTTTATTTTGCATTTAGCGTCAAGAGGATATCAGGGTCGTCTTGAAACCATGGCCACCAAGGATAAGCTTACAGGTGCAATCAATAGGCAAGTATTTGATTCATTCTTTACACAGGCTGTTGCCAGGGGTAAAAGACACCAGGAAGCTTTATCACTCGTACTGATTGACATTGACCACTTCAAACAAGTTAATGACAATCATGGTCACCAGTATGGTGACTATGTACTTACCGCAGTGGCTGGCATTATGCGCCAACAGGTTCGTGAAGAAGATGTGGTATGTCGTTGGGGTGGCGAAGAATTCGTTTTAATGTTGCAAGATTGTAATCAAAATCAAGCCATTAAACTCGCAAACAACATTCGCGAAGCGATTGCCCAGCATGTATTTGAATACAATGGTAAAAAACGTCAAATTACAGTGAGTGCTGGGGTAGCAGAGTATCAACAGCAGGAAACAATGAGTCAGTTAATTGCCCGGGCAGATGTTTCACTTTACCAAGCGAAAAATAATGGTCGAAATTGTGTTCGCTGAGAGATGAGTTGAATATGTTAAACAAACATCGATTGTCATTATCACTGCTTTGTGTTTGTTTAATTTTGGCTTGCTTTCCTGTTGCAACGTCGACTGATCATCAGCTTAAAAAAATGATGACGGTCACCTTGTCAGTCTATGCTTTGGCAAGAGGCTTAAATGGTGTCATCTCTGTTGCTCAGGGAACTGAAGTTTCTATAGAACCCATGGGCGTCGGGCTGACATTAGCACCGGGACAAATACTCGATCCTTTAAATGACCTAATAGAACAATTCTCAAGTGTGTTATTAGCTGCCTCAGCTTCACTCGGCATTCAGCAAATTATCTTATTTTTATCTGATCAAGCATTTTTGAGAATAGCGATTGCAACATTAGCACTGATAGCGGCGGCGAGTTATTTTTTAGCTAAAACATCACAGCAACACACACCTGTTTTTCTTAAAACAGTATTGTTTTTATCTATTCTCAGGTTATTGATACCTGTATCAGTGATGGCTAGTGCAACGGTGCATGAGTTATTGGCATCTCAGAGGGAAGAAGCTGTTATTGTCTTGGAACAGACCCAGAATGAAGTGGAAACATTGAGTGAGCAACAACAGAAAAAATCAAAAGGCTGGTTTAACAGTCTGAAAGGCCAGTTAGATATAGAAGCAAAACTTCAGCAAGTCAGGGAGCAGGCAGATCGTGCAGTTAAAGCAGCTGTCTATCTGCTTGCTGAGTTTGTTTTATTAATGTTATTTATTCCTTTATTAACGCTGTGGCTTTTATTCAAATTCACTGTCCATGTATATCAAATAAAGTTTTAGGTCATTTTCTCAGTAGTTTCTTCACGTTGATTGAGATCATTGGTGAGTTGATTCAGGGTGCTTAATAAGTCAAAAAACTCTGTTGATGACAAATTAGTTTTACATGCCACTTTATTTTGAACTTCAGCGATATGGGGCTCCAATTGTCTCGCTTTGTTCGTTAAGAAAAGTCGAACAACCCTTTCATCTTCATCTGTGCGAACTTTCTCAACCAGCTCAGCAGCCTGAAGCCGTTTAATGATGGGAGATAATGTACCTGAGTCTAACTTCAGTTGTTTCATCACATCTTTAATGGCGACACCATCTTTTTCCCACAAAACAACTAAAACCAGATATTGGGGGTAGGTGAGATCATATTCATTTAACAGACTGCGATAAAATCGTGTGATGCTGTTCGTAGCACTATATAAAGCAAAGCACAGTTGATTATCGAGTCTCAAGTTATCAAAGTTTGACATGCGTTGATTCCTTAAAAAATTTGCTTATTAACATTGCCACGATGCAATAAGGCTTAGTAGCCGTTGATTGATTCGCTTAAGTCTATAACAACTCAAGATTGCTCATTATAGAGAGTAATCAAAGCAACGCAAATCGGATTTATTCTCAGTTGTTTATATGAAATGACAATTTTTTGGATAAAAAAAGATATACCATATCTCAGACTCATTATATCAGTCTGAGTTTCGGTAAATTGAGACGAATTTGTGATTTTATTGTATCGACATTTGGACGAAAAACCAGTGGAAAGACTTCTTGCTGTGAATCATCTGCGATAAAGGGCTTTATTTCATACCCTTCAAAGAAGAGTTCAGCCCTAGCCTGACAGATATTTCTCACACCCTCATTAAAAGCGAGATTGTCCCTTGCTAGCATTTCTGCATTTGCCAGTGTCCAGTCGAGAGTTAACCATTGTCGATAGCAACTTTCTGCCAGTCTTTGAGCAGGGGACGATGTTTTTGCATTACTTTTACAGGATGACTGGCTATCACAAGCAAAAGTCTGATTTAGAGCGATAACGGCGGTGACAAGAATGGGAGCAATGAACGGTGTATATTTCATAAAAAACTCCCAATAATAAAGTGAGACTGGTATTGACCAAGTGACTAAATAATAACATTAAAATGCTTGCGCACAAGCATTTTAATGTTAAGGATATCCTGGCAATTATTGATTAATAATTTTAACTTCTCGTTGTGGGAAGGGAATTTCGATATCGTTTTGTTTCAGAATATCCCAAATCATCAACAGTAGGTCAGCACCAACCCTGTTGGGACCATCATCAATGCCTTGCATCCAGAATTCGACCAGAATATCTATGCCAGAGTCAGCAAAGCCTTTTATTTCGGCATCTGGTCTTTCTTCAATAGGTATATCCTCACCACTCATCACTTGTGGATGACTTCCCACTGTTTCTCGAACCAGTTCAAAGAGCTGGTGTAAATCTGTTTTATAGGCAACCTGAAACTCCAATGAGTAGCGTTGTTTGGTATTTTTGTGTGTCCAATTGGTGAAGCTGGTCGTAATAAATTGTTCGTTGGGCACCATGATGTCTTTGCCGTCATAGGTTTCTAAGGTCGTTGAACGCATATTGAGTTCACGTATGGTGCCACAGCGACCATCTTCCATCTCAACAAAGTCACCCACGCTCAGAGAGCGGTCCAATAGAAGAATGATACCGGAGATAAAATTGGATGCGATGGCCTGAAGTCCAAACCCTAGACCAACACCAAGCGCACCGCCGAACACGGCCAATGCGGTCAAATTAATGCCCATGATTTGAAGTAACAGTAGAAAGACGACAAAGAAGAGTCCTACTTGAAATAACTTCGCAAACACCTCCCTTGTACCAATATCCAGATCATGCTGATTCCGAATGATTTGCTGACCGGCACTGTTGGAAAGTCGACCTAACCAAAATAAAACCGAACCAAAGATGAGAACTCTGGCTACTCCATAAGCAGAGATTTTAAAGTTGCCGATCTGCAGTGAGATTGTTTCAAGGTAAGCGACAACTTCATCTAGCCAGCCAAATACGTGCAAAACAGCAATAGGCAAAATGAACCATAAAGCGAGTTTTCTAAAAAGCTGTTTCTCAACGAACCGGGTGATAATGGTGTAAAGCATAAAAATGACGGCAAGGCTTAAGCTGAGTTTAACCAGCCAGGCTTGACCAATCACAGCTTGGCTGATGTCAGCGGCTACAGACATAGATAACACCAGCATAAGTGGCAGAATAAGTTCTCTCAGTCTGAATATACCTTGACGAATTTGAAGAATAGGCCCTTCCGTTGGTCTTTCTCTGAGAAGAGGGGACAGATTGCGAAGGAAACGATTCACTGACAAGCCAATGAGCAGAGCCAGTATGATTAATCCAATTTGTGAATAAAATTTTGGACTACTTAACCAATGCATTAATTGACTCAGAAATTGTTCGATCAGACTTTGGTAGTGTTCGATATCCATGGGGTACCTTTCTATTTATCTCGGACACAATGTATTTGACTGATTTTCATATGGCAACTATTTAAACCCTGAACTTTATTGGATTCCGTCAGTCAGCAAGTGGAAACCATTAACAGGGATAAAAAATGAACGCAGGATTTGGTTTAAAACATCGTGTTGTGTTTATCACTGGCGCTAATAGAGGGATAGGTAGAGTTATCGCAGAGACACTACTCGATTATGGTGTTGAAAAAGTCTACCTTGCGGTAAGAGATTTGAGTTCGGTAGATGATTTTGAAATGCGTTATGCTGATCGCGTCACACCTATATTTCTCGATCTTAATCAACCTAACTCCATTTATGCTGCAGCGGCAAACGCACAGGATGTGGATGTTGTTATCAATAATGCAGGTATTTTAAATAAAGCCGCTATTTTAGACTCGGCCGCCATTGAGTCCTTACAGAATGAATTTGATATCAATGTATTTGGCTTGTTGAGAATGGCACAAGCATTTGCTCCGTTATTAAAGAACAACGGTGGTGGTGCATTTGTTCAACTGAACTCAATTGCATCACTAAGATGTGTGCCAGCTTTTGCGACATACGCGGCATCTAAAGCCGCCGCATACTCTCTAACTCAAGCCATCAGGCACGAGCTGGGTCAGCAAGGAACGGTTGTTTTGAGTGTTCATCCGGGACCTGTCGATACGGATATGGCGAAATCGATAGGGGTGAGTGACGCAGAACCCCCAGTGTTGTCGCACAGGCCATTATTAAGGCGTTAGAGCTGGGCGAGCCCCATGTATTTCCTGATAGCCGAGCCCAACAGATTGGTCGTGAATATAAACATTTTGCCAAACAGGTTGTGGAGTAGAACAGCAGGCAAAAAAAAGCCCCGAATAACGGGGCTTTTTTTCTTTTCTGTAAAAATAATGTCTTACAGAGCAGTAATGTTTTCTGCTTGAGGGCCTTTAGCACCTTGAGTTACTGTGAACTCAACACGTTGACCTTCATTCAGGGTTCTGAAACCGTCACCTTTGATTTGGCTGAAGTGAGCAAAAACGTCTGGGCCAGACTCTTGTTCAATAAAACCAAAACCTTTAGCTTCGTTAAACCATTTAACAGTACCAGTAGTTGTAGACATAAATAATCCTAATTTCTTAATAAATAATTGAAGTCCCAAATTGAGACTTTTTGGTATAGCTGGAAGTGTGCAGAGTACTTATTAACAAACAGGACGAGCTACTGATGGTAATGCTTCGAAATGAAAAATAAATATTCAGATCAACTTTCAAGCTATGTTCAATGTATAGACAATACAGAGCCGTGTCAAAAATATTTTTGCCTGTCAAGATAAGAAGCCTCAACAACTGATCTCGACCTATCTCAGAAAACACGAATCCCTGCTGGTCACTGATAGTTTATGCCGTTTTATTGTGACAAAATGATGAAATGATCGATGTCATTTTTGCAGAAGGATTTTTCTGTAAAAAAAAGTGCTCTTAGTTTGGGTAGCTAGCTTCATCATCAACTCATCGTCATACTGAGTAAAACGGCTATTTGTAGATATGACTTATCTCTTTATTGGGTGGTAACTTAAAAGTAATGGAAACGTTTTTTTCCAGGCACATCAAAAAGCATCCACCATCAGCATGGCTGGCACTATCACTATGGCTGTTGATCAGTACATGGCTGTGTTATCTGTTATTCACTACTGTTCATAACAAGGTGAATCAGCGGTTTAATTATGAAGCTAGTTACGTTGCTCAGGCCATATCGGAACGGATGCGTGATTATGAGTTGGCACTTCGTAGTGGCAAAGGATTATTTGATGCCAGTACTCAAGTGACCCGCACAGATTGGCGTCATTTTGTCGATACGATTCAATTGCAGAGAGACTTTCCTGGCATACAGGCGATTGGTTACGCCGAGATGATTCCTTCTCAATCCCTTACTAAACATATCCAATCCATCCGGGAAGAAGGGTTTCCTGATTACACTCTCGAGCCCACAGGTAAACGCGAACAGTATAGTTCGATTGTGTTCATAGAACCTTTTGATTGGCGTAACCAACGTGCTTTTGGGTTTGATATGTTTTCAGAGCCTGTTCGAAGGCAGGCGATGATTTTAGCCAGAGATACTAAACAAGCAGTAGCGACTGGCCCGGTTATCCTTGAACAGGAGACAAATGAAGAAAAGCAGCATGGGTTCTTAATGTATGTGCCTGTGTATCAACATAATAAGGCCACCGGTTCTGTTGTTGAACGTAGAGATGCAATCCAGGGCTTTGTTTATGCCGCGTTCAGGATGAAGGATTTCATGCAGGGTATTTTAGGCCGAGGACAACAAACGTTAAATTTTGAGATTTATGATTTCAGTGATGACGCATACACGTTGTTATACAAAAATGCTGACACTGAACACGCTTTTTATCATGAAAAAGAAAATGAAAAAGCGTTCTCACACATGTTTGAGCTGAATATTGGAGAGAGAAACTGGCGCTTGTTTGTTTATAGTCATGATGATTTCACGACCTTATCAGAACGCTATCAACCTGTGTTGATAGCCATCATCTGTACGCTTGTTGGTGTAGCTATATTTAGTTTCATTTCATTTTTGGCAAGGCAAGGGGCTGGGGCGACAAAACAAGCCTCAGAAGCTCATGCCAGCCGTAACCTATCAGAACAGCGGCTACTCATGGCCACACATATCGCCAAGATAGGCGTCATGGAGTGGGACCTTTATTCAGACAAAGTTTATATGGATCAGCAGCTACTCTCCATTTATGAAATCAAAAACAACACATTTGATGGCTCATACAAGCAATGGTTGCTAATGGTTCATGAATTGGATCGTGACCGCATATCTATGGACTTGGAACAAGCATCCCAATTTGAGGAGCGTTTTGAGCTGACATTTCGCATTTTTACTCAACATGGCATACGTTATCTGCACGGCAGTTTTTATGTGGAGCGTGACGCGATTGATAATCCATCAAAAATCATTGGTTTTATAGTCGATAAGACCGTTGGACAAGAGGCACATACACAGTTACGTCAAGAAGCCGAACGATTGGAAACAGTGCTATCGAGTGCGAAATTGGGGAGCTGGCAGTGGAATATCGAAACGGGAGAGGCTGTCTATAACCAGAATTGGGCAGAAATGATAGGCTATGATTTAACTGAGCTATTGCCGATGACAATGGACACCTGGAAGGAGCATTGTCACCCTGATGATGTACTCAACGTCGGAAAGCAATTAGAAAGGCATTTGAAAGGTGAGACAGACTTTTTTGAATGTACGATAAGGATGTTGCATCGAAACGGAAAAGTAGTACATGTGCTGACTAAAGGTCGGGTCATCTCCCACACCCAAGCAGGGCAGCCATTGCTGATGTTTGGCATACATCAGCAAATTTCCTGACCTGTCCGATAACATGATTTTAGTTCATTACAAGCTATATCTAACCTGCTTAAGCCCAACTTTGTCATAGTGAACCTATTGAATAAAAAGGTCATTTCTCTTCTTAGTCTGGTTTTGTTGATGACGGCATGTGATAAGTTCAACGAGCCAGATTCTATGATGGATGAATACTTAGTCCGTCTGGCCAGAGTGTTAGATCAACCTGTCTCAACTTCTAAGTTACCTGCCTTAACAAAACTGCCTGATAAAAAGCAACGAATGCTCGACGTGCCCCAGATAGACGTGAATATGCTGGAGTTTTTATCTTTATATGGTTGTGAATTACAGGTTGTGGTTGCTGAGCGAAATTCTATTTTGGGGCGTGTCATGCTACCCATAAATCGACTTCGCTATGAAATGAAGTTTATTCATTCGGCCAAGCTTTGTTTAAATACACTTGATGATGAGCAAACTCGAGATATTCTCAAACAGGCCATAGCACAGAAAAGTGTAACGCTTCCTCTGGTTTTTTGGAACGCAGTTTGGTCGACAGAAGAAATAACGGAATTGATGACATATTCAAAAGGATATTTACCGACTGACACTAGCTCAAACCACTCAACGACAACAGGGTTACAAAAACTTCTGAAGATAAAACAACAGATAGATAATCAGCATCTCGATACAGATTTACAACAATTAGGCAAAATACAGCAACAATGGCTATACAGCCATCATGCTGGCAAATTGTTAAAAAGTGCTCAGTTGTTAACAGCGAGATTAAATGATGCAACTCAGATCATAGAAGCAAGACTTGCCGGGAAAGCGCTGTGCTATCAACAGCGCGTGACACCTCAAGCTGAAATCGTGCGTCACTTTTTCTTCAATATTTATATTGGGAAAGTGCAACCTTATTTGGCGGCAGTCACTCAGCAGAGCGATGAGATTTTTCCGCTATTGAACAGACTTGCACATGTAAAAGGGCACAACACAGTATCGGATGAGTTTAATGCCTACCGGCAGGAAAATTTAGATCCTGACACAACTACCGGTGTCTGGCAGCAGTTACATCAAGCCGTAGAGCGTCACACTCAGTCTTGGCAACGTTTGTTAGAGCAATGTGGAATGCGACCTGGGGTTGAGTCAAAGTGACGTTGCTATCACAGTATTTTTTCCTGAATGTTTAGCGGCGTAGAGTAGTTTATCCGCTTGATTCAATGCCACCAGAATATTTGTTTCTTTATCATCAACTTGATGAACACCAATACTGACAGTGATCTTTATGGACTGGCCTTGGGTGAAATAAAAAATCTCTGACACTTTTTTGCGAATGCGTTCTGCTAGATGAGTCGCCTGTTTTAAGCCCGTTTCAGGAAGCAATATGGCAAATTCTTCTCCACCAATACGACCAAAAATGTCATAGGGGCGTTTCGTTGCCTGAATGCAATGGCTGAATAGTTTGAGTACCTCATCGCCCACTTCATGACCGAAAGCATCATTGATGTCTTTAAAATCATCAATGTCCATCATAAGCAGACAAACAATGTGACCGCTTCTGTGACTGCGTTTCAGTTCTTTATTACTCTCATTGATGAAGGCGCGACGATTCCAGCTCTCTGTTAAATCGTCAGTATAGGCGAGATATTGAAGGTTATTTGATTGGGCTTGTAATTGTTGATTTTGCCAAACCAGTTCAAGGTGGGACTCAACAATTTTTTTGATTTGTAATATGACTTGCTTTTGCTTTGTTGTATAGGCTTCAGCATCTGTTTTCATTACGCAGATGATTCCGAATTTGGCACCATCAGGCCAGTGTAGTGGGAAACCCAGATAGTTGATGAGACCGTACTGAAGTTCTTTAGATTTGGCCCATTCTTTACTTTGGCTGGCATCCAGCACGCTAAGTTGCTGATTTGTTTCAATGACTTTTTTATGAAATAGACTCGAGCCCGAAGGTAGATTTTGCTTTAGTCTGAATGGGTTACGTTTACTTTGATTTCTCGCATAGACATTAACTTGCTGGTTATCAGCTTGGAGGATCAGTGCAACAGGCACCTGCATAAATTCTGCAAGAATGTCGAGAATGGCTTGCCAGTCTTCTGTTAAGTCCTTTTCAAGCCTAGTGTGCAGCGCTAGTTTATCTGTCACGGTAAGTCCCTGAGTTGATATATAAATACTACAACAGTCTTTAGCCTTTCGGAAATAAAATCATGACTTATCTTGAATATTTTTAAATATAAATAACAATCAATATCGTTTACAGTTTGATTGCGTAAGAGTAATATGCCGTCATTATTTATGAGGATGGGGTATGAGACGTAAATTAATTTGTACATCAATGCTGATAGCGATCGGAACTATGAATACTGCTTATTCAGCAGACTCAACACTAAATTCCGATATTCCGATTGAACTTGATACACTCTCAGTGACAGCAAGTGCAGATGCCAGTGCCGAAGGGCTTGCACCAGCTTTTGCTGGAGGCCAGGTAGCTGAAGGAGGACGAGCCGGCATTTTGGGTACAAAAGATAACTTAGATACCCCATTCAGTATTACCAGTTACACCAATGAGTTTATACAAGACAGGCAAGCGCAGAGTGTTGGGGATGTTTTACGCTACGATCCTACTGTGCAAGTGACTCGTGGTTTTGGTAATTTTCAGGAAGCCTACATGATACGTGGCTTTACAACGTCATCTGATGCGGTTGCCTACAATGGACTGTATAACTTATTACCAAGACAATACATCGCCACTGAGCTATTTGAGCGGGTAGAAGTCCTTCGTGGCGCATCGGCATTTCTGACTGGTGCCAATCCTTTAGGTGGTGCTATAGGTGGTTCAATTAACCTTTTACCTAAACGCGCACCTAACTATGATCTGAACCGCGTTACGCTTGGTGCGTCTATGAATGATAAACGCAATATCGCAGCGGATATCGCGCGACGTTTTGGTGAAAATGATGAATTTGGTGTCAGGGTCAATGCCGCACATCATAACGGTGGAACGTCTATCGATGATGAGCAAGCCGAACTGAACTTATTCAATATCGGTTTGGATTACCAAGGTGAGCGTTTAAGACTCTCTGCGGATATCGGGTATCAAAATAATCAGTTGGATCATACTAGAACCAATGTGTCTATTACAGGGCTATCCAGAGTGCCTTCTGCTCCTGATGCCAGTGATAACTGGGCTCAACCTTGGTCCTATTCTAATGAGGAAGATAAATTTGGTACCTTCAGAGCTGAGTATGATTTCACTGATGATGTGACTGCATGGGCTGCCTATGGTATGCGTCGCTCTGATGAAGCAAACACACTAGCAAACCTTACCGTCACAGATGCCGCATCAGGAGATGGTACTTTTTACAGATTTGATAATACTCGTGAAGATCGTGTAGATACCGGTGAGCTGGGCTTGAGAGGCCATCTTGATACAGGTGTTGTTGGCCATGACTGGGTCGTAGCATATTCATATTTTCAGTTAGAAACGAAGAATGCCTATGCGATGGACTTTTTTAACACTACAAATACTAATCTCTATGCACCTGTATACATGAACAAACCAGTAATTTCTGGTTCAGCATTTATTGGTAATAATTTAGCATCGCCAGCATTAAATACACGTACCAAGTTCAACAGCTTTGCCATTGGCGATACTTTATCATTTATGGATGAAAGACTGCAGTTGACATTAGGCGCAAGACATCAAGCGATAAAAGTGGACAACTATGCATATAACACAGGTATTAGAACGTCATATGAAGACAGTGAAATAACACCAGCCATAGGTTCCGTATACAAGTTATCGGAGCAAGTATCAGTTTATGCAAACTATATCGAGAGTTTGGTAGCTGGTGATAGTGCGCCATCTACAGCACTCAACGTTGGCGAGGCATTATCTCCTTATGTGTCAGAGCAAAAAGAAGTCGGTTTGAAATATGAAACTGAAACATTTGGAACTGGGCTGGCGTATTTCACCACAGATGAACCAAGAACGTTAACTGGTAACGATAATATTTTCCGTGAATCTGGTGAAAATGAGCATCAAGGTATTGAACTGACCTTATATGGTAAAGCCACTGATAATTTGAAGTTACTTGGCGGTGTGACTTGGCTGGATGCCAAGCAAAAAGGCACGGGCGATGCCACTACTGAAGGAAAACGTGCCATCGGTGTAGCCGAGTGGATGGCCGTAATGGGAGCTGAATGGGAAGTGCCTCAAATTGAGGGGTTGGCAGTGGATGGTGAAGTCCATTACGTCAGTTCACGATATGCCAATGCAGCCAACACCCTAAAACTAGATGATTGGACCACGGTAGGACTTGGCGCTCGTTACCTAGTTAATATAGGTAATCAGGATCTGACACTGAGAGCGCGTGTTGATAATCTATTTGATCGTGATTACTGGAGTTCAGCTAATGACAGTGGGCAGATAACACTCGGCGCACCAAGAACCGTTTCAATCAGTGCCACAGTTGATTTTTATTGATTGAATCTAACCTGAGCGCCTGCAGAATAACAGGCGCTCATCTTAATCACGCTTTCCTGATCTTCATCAATTTATTCGTTATTCCTCTTTATGGTAGTCAGCAATAAGAGTACGCTGATTGAAACTATCATTTTTATCAAATGTCAGCTTAAGTAAGTCAAACCATTGTCATCTTACTTAGCTAGTCTGCACTGATACATAAAGCAAGGAGTACTCTATGAACAGCACTTTGTCTGCTACACCTCTTGATGCCAACGATCTGACAAACATTGATGCTTACTGGCGAGCTTGTAACTACCTTGCCGCAGGCATGATTTATCTGCAAGACAATCCTTTACTGCGTGAACCACTTAAAGCGGAACATATTAAAAACCGGCTATTGGGACACTGGGGTGCCAGTCCGGCTTTGAGCTTTTCTTATATCCATTTGAACAGATTGATTAATAAGTACGATCTGGATGCGATTTTTCTAGCAGGCCCTGGTCATGGGGCACCTGGTGTATTAGCGCCCGTTTATTTGGAAGGCACTTACTCAGAGATTTATCCGAATAAAAGTGAAGACATTGACGGTCTGAAACACTTTTTTAAATCCTTCTCTTTTCCGGGTGGAATAGGAAGTCACTGCACACCTGAAACGCCAGGCTCTATTCATGAAGGGGGAGAGCTGGGATACAGTGTTTCACATGCCTTTGGTGCGGCTTATGACAATCCTGATTTAGTTGTGGCCGTTATGGTCGGTGACGGCGAATCAGAAACCGGCCCGTTAGCAACCTCTTGGCATTCAAATAAATTTCTTAATCCTAAAACGGATGGCGCTGTTTTACCCATCCTGAATTTAAATGGATACAAAATAAATAATCCCACGATTTTGTCTCGTATTTCACATGAGGAAATTGAGCAGTTATTCCGTGGTTATGGTTGGACGCCACATTTTGTCGAAGGTGATGATCCTGAGCTTATGCATCAAACCATGGCAAAAGTGATGGAAGAGTGCATTGTGGACATTCGTGAAACACAGCAACGTATCAGAGAGTCTGGCAGCGATGAAAGACCGCGTTGGCCGATGATCATTCTGCGCACTCCCAAAGGCTGGACAGGGCCAAAAGAAGTGGATGGTCATAAGGTCGAAGGTTTCTGGCGCGCGCATCAAGTGCCATTAGGTGGGGTTAAAGACAATCCGGAACACCTTGCTCAATTAGAAAACTGGCTCAAAAGTTACAGACCAGAGCAACTATTTAATGAAGATGGTCAGCTTCTGCCAGAGTTAAAAGCACTGGCACCAAAAGGTAACAAAAGAATGAGTGCCAGCCTACATGCCAATGGTGGATTGCTTAGAAAATCACTGAAAATGCCTGATTTTCGTGATTATGCGGTATCTATCGATAAGCCAGGTCAGAGTCTGGTAGAAAATACCCGACCATTAGGTCAGTTTCTTCGCGATATCATGAAGAAAAATATGTCTAATTTTCGGGTTTTCGGTCCAGATGAGAACAGCTCGAATAAGCTGGATAATATCTATGAAGTGAGTAAAAAAACATGGATGGGTGAGTTATTACGCGAAGATCAGGATGGTGGCGAACTGGCACGAGATGGTCGCGTTATGGAAATGTTATCCGAACACACGCTGGAAGGTTGGCTGGAAGGGTATTTATTAACGGGTAGACACGGTTTTTTTGCCAGTTATGAAGCGTTTATTCATGTGATTGACTCCATGTTTAACCAACATGCTAAATGGTTGGATATCTGTAATAACATCGCATGGCGTGCACCGATATCCTCGCTTAACTTACTGATTACATCCACAGTCTGGCGTCAAGATCACAATGGTTTTACCCACCAGGATCCGGGCTTTTTAGATTTAGTCCTCAATAAGAGTCCAAAAGTCTGCCGTATTTACCTGCCACCAGATGTGAATACTTTGTTATCTGTTGCCGACCATTGTTTGAAGGCCAAAAATTATGTGAATGTGATCGTGGCCGACAAACAAAAACATTTCCAATATCTTGATGCGGATGAAGCTGTTAAACATTGCACAAAAGGCGTGGGAATATGGGAGTGGGCAAGTTCAGATGAAGGTGTTGAACCAGATGCTGTGGTGGTGGGGTGTGGTGATATTCCCACCCAGGAAGCACTGGCCGCCATCGATCTTATTCATCAGTATTTTGATGATTTGAAGATTCGTTTTATTAATGTTGTCGACTTATTCAAACTCATCTCGGACAGTGAACATCCTCATGGTTTGAGTGATAAAGACTTTGACAGCCTGTTTACAAAAGATAAACCGGTGATCTTTAATTTCCATGGTTATCCATGGTTAATTCATCGCTTGATTTACCGTCGGACCAATCATACCAATTTTCATGTTCATGGTTATAACGAAAAGGGCAATATCAATACGCCACTCGAGTTAGCTATCCGTAATCAGATTGATCGATTTACTATCGCTATGGACATCATTGACCGCGTAGATCGTTTACAAGGTATTGGTGCTCATGCAAAACAACAATTACGTGATCATCAAATAAGCTGTAGCTTATATGCCTATGAATACGGTATCGATAAGCCAGAGTTTGGTGATTGGAAATGGGGCAATATCTCAACCATAAAAGAGTAAGGCCATGACAACGCAATCTGTCATTCTCGTGCTTAATAGTGGAAGTTCGTCTGTTAAATATAAATTACTTCAGCTCAAGGATGAGGCTGTTTTATTAGAAGGCAGTATCCAAGGGATTGGTGAGTCATCCGCAAAACATCATGTTTGTGTGGATAAACGTTTTTCAGACAACGTCAAACAGCCAGAGTCTAGTGTTGTAATAAATAATCATCAGGCAGCTTTTCACGTGATTGCAGATGATATGCAGTGTTTCTTTAACGGGGCATCGGGCATACAGTTATATGTGATAGGCCATAGGGTTGTTCATGGTGGTGCTCAATTCTTTGCTCCTGTTGAGTTGAACAAAGATGTGCTCACGACTATTGAGTCATACCAACATCTGGCACCACAGCATTTACCAGGTAATATTGCAGGTATAAAAACCTGCCAGGAATTATTTTCTCAGGTCAGACAATTTGCCGTTTTTGATACCGATTTTCACCAGACCATTCCGGAGCATGTCTATCGGTATGCAGTGCCTGATGACTGGTATAAAAATCATGATGTCCGTCGCTATGGGTTTCATGGCTTATCTCATCAATATGTAGCTCAGCAGGCCGCTGTTTATCTGGACAAACCTCTGAATGAACTCAATTTAATTACCTTGCACCTGGGCAATGGTGCAAGTGCTTGTGCAATTAAAAATGGCCAGAGTTTTGATACTTCGATGGGCTTTACGCCATTACAGGGCCTTATGATGGGAAATCGCAGTGGCGACTTGGATGCGGCTGTACCTCTATACATTCAGGAGCAGACAGGTATCTCAGCAGAACAGCTGGAGCATCAGCTTAATTTTGAATCCGGTTTGGTGGCGATTACCGGCTCACATAATATGGCTGAAATTCAGCATCGAGCTGAGCAGGGTGATAAAGAAGCGAGCTTAGCGATTCAAATGTATGTGCACCAGCTTCGACGTTATATTGGCGCCTACATGATTAGTCTGGGACGAGTCGATGCCATCATATTTACTGGCGGCATTGGTGAAAATGCAGCCATGATTCGTGCTTTGGCCTGTGATGAATTAGGCCGATATGGCGTCGTTATCAATGCTGAAAACAATCAGAAGTTAAAAGAGACTGTTTCAGCCGTTCATCATCTGAGGAGTGATGTACCTGTCTTGGTGATAAAAACGGATGAAGAAAAACAAATCGCACGGAATATTGCCATGCAGCTAAACTTAAACAAATAAAAAAGGCACCCGATGGATGCCTTTTTCAGAAAAACTAGTCGTAACTATAATGCTTACGCAATGTTTTTGTGACTTTCCAGAAGCTTTTTAATCCCGCTGGAAATTCAACATAATCACCAGCAACAACGGTAACAGGTGCTTCACCATCTGGTGTTACAACGATTTCGCCTTCTAAGATATAGGCTTTTTCAGTTTCGTCGAAGTCCAATCTGAATTCAGTCACAGGACAGTCCCAGATTTCCCAACCCGCAACACCTAACTCTTGCAAACGTGCTTCACTTGGGTTTTTTTCAATTATAATTTCAGGCATAGTGATCTCTAAAATATCAATGTAGATAGCTCAATCTCACAATTGAGTAAGCCGTTATTGCCATGATGGCAGGCGAATAATAACAGAAAGCAACTAACAAGAAGGATTCTTGTCGCACTCATTAATAGATTGATACAACTGTTCTTAATGAAAAGAGCGGTGTTCAGGAGGCGTGAAATGGATGCAAAAGTGATATCACTACTAGCGAATAAGCCAGATACGCTGAATGGGCGATTAGAAGTGTTGCATGAGTGTTTGCGACAGAGTTTGCCTCAGATAACGCAGTCATCCTGTCTGCTTTATGATGAGAAAACAGATTCACTGAAAAAATTTCTGAGTAGTCATCATTTCGCTAGCCACGGCATGGATGAAAGTCTCTACCTCAAATCTAACCAAGCCTTGTTTACCTTATGCCAACAAGAAGAAGGTAAGCTTGTCTCATTCGCCACGGATGATCCCATCTGGCAACATTTTCAACAAGATCCACAAAGTTTAGCCGCGTCTATTATTCCCATTAAACAAGCACAACGCTTTATTGGGTTTGTTTGCTTTGAGATTGAACATCTACCTCAACATTTGAGCGACGCAGAAAAAATTACGTTAAGTTTGTATGCTCAATTCATATCCATGATGATTAATGAAGAATTATCACTGGTTAATACCTTGTTAGCGACAGTCAGAGCAGCTAGAGATTTCACTGATTTCAGAGATTTTGAAACCGGATTACATCTTGATCGTATGGCATGTTACGCCAGAATTATTGCTACTGATTTGGCAAAAAAACATCGCTTGAGTGATGAGTTTATAGAACATGTGCACATATTTGCCCGACTGCATGATATTGGCAAGATCGGTATTTCTGACACCATACTCAATAAACCAGGTCGATTGGATGATGCAGAGCGCAGCATTATGAAAACCCATGTGGAAAAGGGGATTGTGATGCTCGAGCAAGTGCTGAATGACTATAACCTGGTAGATATGCGTGATACCGATATGATGCGAAATATCGTAGCCTGTCATCATGAATACATTGACGGCTCAGGTTACCCCAAAGGTTTAAAAGGGAAGCAGATTCCACTTGAGGCCAGAATTGCAACGGTAGCAGACATCTTTGATGCTTTGACCTGCCAACGCCCCTACAAAAAACCGTGGCCTTTAGATGATGCCCTTGCTGAACTGGAAAAAATGCAACAGGCGAATAAACTGGATGCTGAGTGTGTGGCTGCTGTCAGGCGCAACAAAGCAGAATTTGAAAAAGTAATGAAAGCACTATCTGATGATAAAAAGCCGTTATAACTTGAGCAAACACGCTCAGGTTATAACGACTAACTGGATTTAAAATGTCAGTGTAGCAGCCATTTCGTTATTAATTTTCACCAGGCAAATTAAATCTTTTTTCATCTTCCATTTACAGTCTGAAGTGACGGTCATACCGTCATACTCACCACTGAAATGGCCTTCATCATAGTTATATGATAACTGACCATTTATCACGACATTGTTATTAATTAACACTTGGTGTTCAAAGCTGATTTGATCAAAACGACCATACACCTCAACTTGTTGCTCTGCGCCAGCTGGACGATAATATTGTTTAGGTGATGCGGACGTGCAGCCAAGTAATGTGGCAACAAGTGCAGCGATGATAATTTTTTTCATAAGTCGTCCCAGTAAAAAGTGAATAAGCTCATTAATAGTACAAAAAACCGGTTTGAACGCCTACCTTTCACATCAAGTTTAATAAGATCGTCAATGTGACTAATGAAATAAGCGTAGAGAGCATAATAGTCTGAGCCGTAATAAATGCATCACGCTGGTAATATTCGGCCAGCATAAAAGGCCCAGTACCTGTCGGTAGCGCAGCCAATAATATTGCCATCATGGCTAAGGTATTATTCATATCAAACACCCATAAAGCCAACACAGCGACAAGCAGTGGTTGAGCGATAAGCTTGGTAAACGTTAATACCCAAGCAATCTGTTTTGCTCGCATATCCACACTATCAGCTTGGTTTACATTACTGGCTAAAAATAACCCTAAACTCACTAATGCACATGGGCTGGCGGAGTCTGAGAGCAGATGAAGAAATGTTTCAATGCTGTTGGGCAGCGTCAACCCAGAAGCCGCGACCAACACGCCGGCAATCGGAGAGACAACTAATGGATTACGGAAGACCGCAGAAAAAACATGTTTCATTCTATGGTGGAGCGCTTTTTCAGCTTGCAACCCCGTTTCTATTAACATGATGGCAATAGAAAATAAGATACACACCACAATAATGGATGCGATAGTCGTGGGCACTTGACTGGATGAACCAAATACTAAAAATAACAATGGAAAACCGACGTAACCCGTATTGGAGTAAGCCGCTGCCACACCATCAACACTGGCGTCAGCTAAATGACTACCCTGATTTAACCGCCACAACAGAATAAAAACAAAAATAACCCCAGTACCAAGCAGATAAACATAAATAAAAGCAGGCTTAAATAAAGCTTGCCAATGGCTATGTGCCATAATGTCGAACAATAAGGCAGGCAGGGCTAGCCAGACGACGTAACGGTTTAATTCGCTAGCCGCTGTGGGTCGAGCACGCCGGTTTTTCTAGCGATAAAACCGGCCGCAATCAACCCGAAAATCGGTAACAAAATTGAAAAAGTAGTAAGCATCAGATAGATGAGTTTTTGTTGCAATATTAAATGATATCAGGATGATCGTTAGGTGCCTAACCACTATGGGTCAGAAACAATAAAAAGGCAGATATGCTGAATAAAATCAAACGCATTTTTATCAAATGGCTTCTTTATGCCATGCTGGGATGGTTAGTGTTGAGCCTGCTTATTGTCCTGCCGTTTCGCTGGTTGAACCCACCCGTCAGTATGGTGATGCTGGAACGTTGGCTGACGCATGATGATTACAGTATTCAACAAACCTGGTTAAGCTGGGATGAGATGCCCAAAAAAGCTGCTTTAGCGGTCATTACCTCTGAGGATCAGCGTTTCCCGATACATCAAGGCTTTGACGTCGATGCCATTATGAATGCTTTGAATGAAGCTGAAGAGGGTGGCCGCTTACGTGGAGCCAGTACCATTAGCCAGCAAGTCGCTAAAAATATGTTCTTATGGACGGGCAGAAGTTGGCTGAGGAAAGGCCTTGAGGTCTGGTTTACGTCATTGATCGAAGTAACCTGGGGCAAACAACGCATTCTTGAAGTGTATATGAATATTGCAGAGTGGGGACCCGGCGTCTTTGGTATTGAGGCCGCTAGTCAGTATCACTTTGGCAAACGCGCCTCGCAACTGACGGATATGCAGGCGGCTTTATTAGCCTCTACCTTACCAAGTCCGTTGAAATATGATCCGGCAAGACCTGCACAACATCTCATTGATAGAGCCCGTTGGAACTTAGCCCAACAACGTAAATTAGGTGGTACAAACTGGTTAGCCACGATATCAGAATAAAAAAAACCGCCAGTACTAGAAGGGGTACTGGCGGTACCGAGGACGAGAGAGTTATTTAAGCCAGACTTTCCAGCCTTTCTCTGCCATACACTCAATAAAGCCAACGGTAACTTGGCTAAAATTACCGTTGATTGGGTGCTCTTTACTCAAGCCATCTTGACAGGCTTGACCATCATTAAGTAATTGCTCGGGGCCTGCACCCGCTTTCCACCAGGAGCTAACACCAACAGGCTGTAGTGGATCGGCTGGAAGTGGTGCGGGTTCAATGTCAGTTTCAGTCGTTTTCTCAGCGATAAATTGATCGGGCGAACTCTTTGTATAACTTCCATGAATCACCGCTTTATTAGCGGGACTGCCGGTTTTGGCTGCTGCTTCATTGGCCTTGTTGTCGAGATCCAGCACTATCCAGCCATGTTCTTTTAAGCACTTTTTAGTCTGCGCCTCTGTATTGGTGCTGGCAGCACACACATCTTTTTCCTGTTGGAAATCACGAGCGGATGCGCCGCGTTTATAACTGAATTCACCACAGGCAGTGAGAGTAAGACTCATTATGCCGAGTGATGTGACGGCTAGCGCCTTATTAAATTTTCGTTTTTGAAACATCCGTCTTTCCTTGATGACTCTTTAACATGGCTACAGGTTACCTGAACAAGTGGGATCTGTTTCTACGCAATTTCACGTATTCAAGCTTCTGACCCAGCTCACTAGTATTGCTCCTGACGCGAACATCACGTTTGCGACTTTTTCTTTTCTCGGATGGCTAACAGGGGCAATTAGAATGAAAATGAAACTCAACTCTCTCACCTACGCAGTGGCGCTTGCCAGTTCTGCATTGATGGCACCAAGTGTGTCACAGGCAGCTGGCACCATCACGTTTGGTGAAGATCAATATGTCAGCGTCGGTTTTGGTATGCGTGGTAGCTATACCAATGCTGAAGACGGTGCAAATGACGGTGGTCGCTCAAATGACTTCAACTTAGATAGTGCCAGACTCTATTTCTCAGGTGCGTTAAACAAATACATCAAGGGTATGTTTAACACTGAAATGAACAGCGATGAGTCAATGAAAGTCATTGATGCTGCCGGTATTTTCCAATTGACTCCTGATTTTGCGATCTGGACAGGTCGTTTCTTATCTCCAAGTAGCCGTGCCAACATGGCTGGTCCTTACTACACATCAGGTGATGGTTATTGGCAAAACATTGCAGCACGTTATGGCTGGAATGGTGGCACCATCGGTCGTGATGAAGGTGTAGCAGTAGTGGGTACAACCTTAGACCAACGTCTAGCTTATTCATTCGGTGCTTTCGAAGCAGACAAAATCTTTTTCTACAGTGGCTTAGGTAACGAATCTACCTCAAACCCTAATCAAAGCGATGAATTGATGTATGCCGGTCGTTTGCAATACAGCTTCTGGGATAAAGAGCCGGGTTATTACGGCACAGGCAACTATTTAGGGGCTAAAGACATATTCACGATTGGTGTGTTTGGTCGTTCAAAAGAAGATGGCGCAGCGTCAACTACTGATGTCGGTGATTACAGCCAATATGGTGCTGACTTATTAATTGAGAAAAAACTAGGTGCAGGTGCCATCTCATTCGAAGCCGCTTATTACGACTACGACACTGATGATGTGTTTGAGTCTGAACAGGGTGAAGCCTACGCGCTAGGTGCTGGATTTATCTTCAGTGAGAAAGTGGGCTGGGGACAATTTATGCCAATCGTTCATTATCAAAATTTTGATGCTGACAACGGCATTGAAACAGAACGTACAGATTTTGGCGTGAACTACATCATAGACGGTTACAACGCTCAAATCACAGCCATTTACAGAAATCTTGAAGTCACGAATCAATCTGATGATGACGCTTTTGTCATCAGTACCCAACTTCAGTTCTAGTAGAAGGAGGAACTAAATGAAAACGATAGTAAAACTCGATTTAGATAAAAAACCATGGGAGCAGGACGGTCAAATCCATAACCGTTGGCATCCAGATATACCCATGATCGCCATGGTCAAGCCCGGTGATGAATTCCGTGTTGAATGTATGGATTGGACTGGCGGTCAGATTGGCAATAATGACAGTGCGGATGATATCCGTGATGTCGATTTAACACAGGTTCACTATTTAAGTGGCCCGATTGGTGTTGAAGGTGCCGAACCTGGCGATTTGATGGTGGTAGACATTTTGGATGTCGGCACCTTTGAAGATCAGCAATGGGGTTTTAATGGTTTATTCGCTAAAGAAAACGGTGGTGGTTTTTTAACTGACCACTTCCCTGATGCCAGTAAGTCTATCTGGGACTTCCACGGTATTTACACGACATCACGTCACATTCCAAACGTGCAGTTTGCCGGCATTATGCATCCTGGTTTGATTGGTTGCTTACCATCAAAAGAAATGCTGGAAGAATGGAATCAGCGTGAAGCTGACTTAATTGCGACTGATCCTGACCGTGTACCTATGCTTGCATGTCCGCCTGAAGAAAAATCAGCGGTAATGGGGCGATTAAAAGGTGATGAAGCGGCTGCTGCGGCTAAAACAGGTGCACGTACGGTACCACCACGTGAGCACGGTGGTAACTGTGATATCAAAAACCTGACTAAAGGTTCACGTATTTATTTTCCTGTGTATGTGAAAGACGGTGGCCTTTCAATGGGTGACCTTCACTTCTCTCAAGGTGATGGTGAAATCACTTTCTGTGGTGCGATTGAGATGGCGGGTTACTTAGATATCCGTGTCAACTTAATCAAAGGCGGCGTTAAGAAATATGGCATCAAAAACCCACTGTTCAAACCAAGTGTGGTTGAGCCTAAGTACCGTGATTACCTGATTTTCGAAGGTATCTCAGTTGATGAACAAGGTAAACAACATTACCTGGACGTTAATGTGGCCTACAAACAAGCTTGTTTGAACGCCATTGAGTACATGAAGAAGTTTGGTTACAGCGGTCAGCAGGCCGTCTCCATTCTTGGTACAGCACCGGTTGAAGGTCATATCAGCGGTATTGTTGATGTACCAAATGCTTGTGCGACCTTGTGGTTGCCAACAGAGATCTTTGATTTCGACATCATGCCTAATCCAGACGGCCCGTTAGAGCTGGTGACCCCAGGCATTGATACTGCAAAAACATCTTAATTGACTAGAGGAAGAGTGCGATGCCTGTTTATGACTACCGATGTGCGCAATGTGGCGAATTTTCAGCACTACGCAAAATGAGCGAATCCAGCTTGCCCTGCACTTGTGAAAACTGTGGTGAGTTAGCGCCACGTATCATCACGGCCCCAAATCTGGCCCTGATGGATGGTGGCAGAAAGAAAGCGTTTGAGCGTAACGAAAAATCGGCACACGACCCCAGACAGGCTCGACGTTCCAGCTGTGGTTGTTCAGGCACGCACACTTGCTCGACATCAAACAAAGACACGTCATCTTCTAACGAAAATAAACAAGGAAACGGCCTATTGATGCAAACGAAGAAAACTGCAAGACCTTGGATGCTCGGTCACTGAGTAACCAAACATTGTTTTAAAACTGGAGATTAATCAATGAAACATTTTAGTCGAAGAAAATTCTTAGGTAAAACAGGCGCTTTGCTTGGCGCAATGATAGCCGCTGGCTTCATTAGTACATCAGCAATGGCGGAAGACTACCCAACAGCTGAAGTGAATACCACAGGTTTGGCTGTAACGGATGACACCGTTAAAGTGGGTATCCTGCATTCATTGACTGGCACCATGGCCATCAGTGAGACCGGTGCTCAGGAAGCAGAAAAACTGGCTATCAAACAAATCAATGAGTCTGGCGGTATCTTAGGTCGTCAAATCGAAATTATTCAGGAAGATGGCGCGAGTGACTGGCCAACCTTTGCTGAAAAGTCACGTAAATTATTGGTGAACGATAATGTAGCTGCTGTTTTCGGTTGCTGGACTTCTGCATCACGTAAAGCGGCACTGCCTGTATTCGAACAGCAAAATGGTTTGCTTTACTACCCAACGTTCTATGAAGGTTTGGAACAATCACATAATGTGATTTACACCGGTCAAGAAGCGACTCAACAAATCCTGGCTGGTTTGGATTGGGTGGCTAAAGAAAAAGGTGCAAAAACGTATTATTTGATTGGCTCTGACTATATATGGCCACGTACATCAATGAAAATTGCCCGTAAACATATCGAAAATGTTTTAGGTGGCAAAGTCGTCGGTGAAGAATACAAACCATTAGGTGACACTCAGTTCGGTTCGGTTATCAATAAAATCCGTCTGAAAAAACCTGACGTTATTTTCGCCGCTGTTGTCGGTGGTTCTAACGTTGCATGGTTCAAGCAGTTAAACGCGGCTGGTATTAATGGTGCGAAACAAACACTGGTCACTATCTCTGTTACTGAAGACGAAGTCTTAGGTATCGGTGGTGAAAACCTGGTCGGTTTCTATTCAGTCATGAAGTATTTCCAAAGTCTGGATAACGACAATAACAAAGAATTCGTCAAAGCATTTAAAGAAATGCATGGTGATGACAGTGTTATTGGTGACGTAACTCAAGCCGCTTACCTTGGCCCTTGGTTATGGAAAGCCGCCGTCGAAAAAGCAGGCAGCTTTGATGTTGATAAAGTGGTTGCCGCTTCAGAAGAAGGTGACATTGAGTTAACAACTGCACCTGAAGGTTATGTAAAGCTTCATCCTAATCACCATCTGTGGAGCTACACTCGCGTAGCTGAATGGCAAAAAGACGGTCAAGCGAAAGTGATTTATCAATCACCTGAATTGATCGAACCAAATCCATTCCCAGAAGGTTATCAATAGACCGCAGTATCAAGATGGGCAGGCTGCATAAGCAGCTTGCCCTCTTTCAACCACGTTTCAATCACTCTTTTTAGATCACCTTCGGAGTAGCGTTATGGGCGATTATTCAATACAAGAATTGACATCAATTCTGGCCATGCAAGGGTTTGCAGGTTTGAGTTTATTCAGTGTGCTGCTGTTAATGGCACTGGGCCTTGCAATTATTTTCGGACAGATGGGCGTCATTAACATGGCCCATGGCGAGTTTATGGCAATTGGTGCGTATACCACCTATATGTTGTCAGTCATGACAGAAACCTATTTTCCTGAGTTTCTGAGTTATTACTTTTTCTTTGCCATCATTGCCTCATTCATCGTTGCCGGTGTAGTGGGCTATTTCATCGAATGGCTGCTGATCAGGCATCTCTATAAACGTCCTCTGGATACACTTTTAGCGACGTGGGGATTGAGTTTGATCATGCAACAGATTTTCCGTTCTCTGTTTGGCGCACGTGAAGTCAGCCCAACATTACCAGATTGGTTAATGGGCTCTTACATGCCAACAGATACGATTTTTATACCCATCAACGGTATGTTCGTTTTGGGATTAACCACCCTGGTCACCATTGGTGTCTTTATCCTCATGTACCGTTCTTCTTGGGGCTTAAATGTACGAGCCACTACACAAAATCGTGTGATGAGTGGTGCCGTCGGTATTAATACAACACGCGTTGATCGCATGACCTTTGCTTTAGGTTGCGGCATTGCCGGTGTGGCAGGCGCGGCTTTCACAACCATCGCCTCAACAGGCCCAACGTCAGGTTCTTTGTACATCGTAGATACCTTCATGGTCGTTGTCTTTGGTGGTGCTGCCAGCTTATTCGGCACGATCGCTTCAGCCTTCAGTATCGCTCAGGCTCAATCTATTCTTGAGTTCTTTATCAGCGGTTCCATGGCAAAAGTACTGACCTTGCTGACACTGGTCATCATTCTGATGATGCGTCCAGAAGGTTTGTTCTCTAGTAAAGTTCGTAAATAAGGCGAGGGGGTCATAATGAATTTCTTTGTAGAACGTTTTCTGGGTGGTAAGAATGGCGCTATTGGTTTAGCCATTCTCGCAGCCTTAATTTTGATTATCCTGCCTTTATCATTGGATTTATTCCGTCTTAATCTGGTAGGCAAATATCTAACGTATGCTTTTGCTGCTGTTAGTCTGGTATTACTTTGGGGCTATGGTGGTATTTTGAGTTTAGGCCAGGGCGTGTTTTTTGGACTAGGTGGTTATGCCATGGCCATGTTCCTGAAGCTTGAGGCTTCAGATCCTGAAAGTACAGCTATCCAGTCTACACCGGGTATTCCTGATTTTATGGACTGGAACCAGTTAACGGAACTGCCTTGGTTCTGGGTGCCATTTGAGCATTTCTGGGTTGCCTTACTGGCTATCTTGATTGTGCCATCGGTGTTTGCATTCATTATTGGTTACTCCATGTTCAAACGCCGTGTGGGTGGGGTTTACTTCGCTATCATCACTCAGGTTATCGCGGTTATCCTGACAGTGCTTATCGTCGGTCAACAGGGGTATACCGGTGGTATCAATGGTATTACTGACTTGAAAACACTGAATGGTTGGGATATCCGTTTAGATTCCTCTAAATATATTCTCTACTTTATTAATGCCTTTTTATTATTGGCGGTCATTTGCATCAGTCGTTTTATTTTGACCAGTAAATTTGGTCGTCTGTTATTAGCCATGAAAGATAAAGAAGACCGCGTTCGCTTCTCTGGTTATGACGTGTCTAACTTCAAAATCTTTATTTTCTGTGTGTCAGCAGTGATTGCAGCCATCGGTGGTGCGATGTTTACCCTGCAAGTTGGCTTTATGTCACCTTCGTTTGTCGGCATTGTGCCTTCCATTGAAATGGTGATCTTTGCTGCCGTGGGTGGACGTATGTCATTGATTGGTGTGGTTTACGGGACATTATTGGTCAATGTGGGTAAAACGACATTTTCTGAAACCTTCCCTGAGCTTTGGTTATTCCTGATGGGCGGATTGTTTATCGCTGTGGTGATGTTCTTCCCGAATGGTCTGGCCGGTATTTATGAAAAATACGCCAGCAAAATTGGTTTCCTTAAACGTCTGCAAAGCAATGGTGACAAAGCAGCAGGAAAAGATGCACTTGAACAAAAAGCTGAATTGGAAGGAGCTAAATAATGAGTACCTCTACTGATTTTCTGTTAGCGATTGAAGACCTGACAGTCTCATTTGATGGCTTCAAAGCGGTTGATACATTGAATATGTATATCGACAAAAATGAACTTCGTGTGATTATCGGTCCTAATGGGGCCGGTAAAACCACTTTGCTGGACTTAATTTGTGGCAAGACAAAAGCGAGTTCAGGCTCGATTAAATTCAAAAATCATGAACTCACTAAACAAGCTGAACACGAAATCGTCAGAACAGGAGTCGGACGAAAATTCCAAACTCCCTCTATCTACGAAAACCTGAGTGTGTATGAAAATCTGGAAGTCTCTTATCCAGAAGGCCGTGGCGTATTTGGCAGTTTATTTTTCAAATCGACCGATAAAGTTCGTGACACTGTTTTACAAATAGCAGAAGAAATCCAACTACTGGACGAGCTCGATACAGAAGCGGCCGTGCTCAGTCACGGCCAAAAACAATGGTTAGAGATTGGCATGCTATTGATGCAGGACCCTGAACTACTGATGCTGGATGAGCCAGTGGCAGGCATGAGTGCGAAGGAACGTGACGAAACAGCCGAGTTACTTAACCGAATTTGTCAAAACCGTTCAGTGATTGTGATTGAACATGATATGGAATTTGTGAAAAAAATTGCTCGTAAGGTCACGGTATTACATCAAGGGAAAATTCTGGCTGAAGGTGCGATGGATAATGTACAAAATGACGAAAAAGTCATTGAAGTCTATCTGGGCCATTAATCAGGTATTGAGGAGATAAAAACATGTTCGAAGTTGAAAACCTGCAAGTCAGTTATGGCCAGAGTGAAGTCATTCATGAAATCAGTTTTAAAGCTGAAAAAAATGAAACATTGGCGATTATGGGCCGAAATGGCATGGGTAAAACCACCTTATTTAAATCTTTAATGGGGATTTTGCCTAGTCAGTCGACAAAAGTGAATTTGGAAGGGCAAGATCTCAGTGGCATGGAAAGCTACAAACGTGTGGCGAATGGTCTTGCCTATGTGCCCCAAGGTCGAATGATTTTCCCTAATCTGACCGTTCAGGAAAATATTGAAACAGGTCTACAGGTATCAAAGCAGAAGTCGATACCGGAAGATATTTTTTCATTGTTTCCTGTGCTGCATGAAATGCGTCATCGTAAAGGCGGTAATCTATCGGGTGGTCAGCAGCAGCAATTAGCGATAGCACGTGCGTTGGTGACTAATCCTAAAGTATTGTTATTGGATGAACCGACGGAAGGTATTCAGCCGTCTATCATTAAGGATATCGCCCGCGTTTTAAATGAAATTCGTCAAATGCGTGAGATAACCATTGTCGTATCAGAACAGGTTTTAAGCTTTACTATGGATATCGCTGATCGCATCATGGTGATCGAAAAAGGTAATTTAATTCATGAAGATCTGCGTGAAAATGTGGATGCAGCTAAGATTAAACAATACCTGACAGTGTAATCGGCAGCCCCCATTCCCAAATGTTTTTTTGCATAGGGAGTGGGGGTGTCATGTTATCTTTTATCGCATGAAACCAGGACAGAATGCGTGACGCAATTGATAGACAGAACCCAAGTAAATACTGCAATGACAGGCTGGGATGCTCGTCTTCAATTAAGTTTTATCGAACGAAATGGTAAGACGATTCTGGCAAAAAAGGCCCACTCTGGTCCTTTAACTATTCAAAAATGTCTCTATCCCGAAGGGCCTAATCCGGCACATGCATTAGTTATTCATCCTCCAGGTGGTGTTGCGGGTGGCGACCGTCTGCAGCTTCTGTTTGAGCTGGCAACTTCTGCAAAGAGTTTGATCACGACGCCTGGTGCGACCAAGTGGTATAAGTCGGCTGGACGACAAGCCAGTCAAACCGTGACTATTGAGCAGCACGATGACAGTCTTCTCGAGTGGTTTCCCCAGGAAAATATTGTGTTTGATGGTGCTGATGTCACGCTGAAAACACAGGTCGAATTGAGCCAAAATGCGCATTTTGCGGGATGGGATATCAGTTGTCTTGGACGACAGGCCAGTGGCGAACACTGGCAACATGGGCGTTACCAACAAGTGTTGCAGATAAAGCGTGACGATCGTTTGATATGGCAAGAGAACGCGGTATTTAAGCCGGACAGTCTTATGCTGACATCGATAGCTGGATTACGCGGTTTTCCCGTGTTTGGTAGTTTTGTGGTCACCGCCGGTCATATCCCGGATAGTGTGATGGAGCAATGCCGACACGTCACACTCAACTCTGTAGCGCAGTATGGGGTTTCCGCACTCCCTGAAGTCTTTACAGCACGCTATATCGGCAATTGTGCACAAGAAGCACGACAGTATTTTGAACAATTATGGTCTTGTCTGCGGCCATGGTATGCAAACTCACGCGCTGTACGCCCACGTATTTGGGCAACCTGATTAATTATAGGATGTGACAATGGATTTAACGCCAAGAGAAAAAGATAAGTTACTGATTTTTACAGCTGCATTATTAGCAGAACGTCGTAAAGACCGTGGTGTGAAATTAAATTATCCGGAAGCGGTGGCTTATATCACCGCAGCGATTATGGAAGGGGCCAGGGACGGGCGAAGTGTCAGTGACCTGATGAGTTATGGCACGACCTTACTGACACGTGAAGATGTGATGGATGGCATTGCGGAAATGGTCACCGAAATACAAGTGGAAGCCACGTTCCCTGATGGCACCAAATTAATTACTGTACACGACCCCATAGTGTGAGGTGACAAAGATGATTCCAGGTGAAATGCGTTTTGCAAATGGTGATATTGAGCTGAATGTTCAGCGTGAGACCAAACTCATTGATGTTTCCAATTCAGGTGATCGTCCAGTCCAGGTCGGTTCGCACTATCATTTTTATGAAGTCAATGATGCCTTGTTGTTTGACCGCGATCAGGCCTATGGCTTCCGTCTGAATATAACAGCTGGCACGGCTGTTCGGTTTGAACCAGGTCAAATGCGTAGTATTGAGCTGGTTAAACTGGCAGGTGCCCAAACAGTATACGGGTTTGCGGGTAAAGTCATGGGAGCCTTGTCATGAGCGTTAAAATTTCTCGTCAGGCCTATGCTGAAATGTTCGGTCCAACGGTGGGTGATAAAATTCGTCTTGCCGATACCGAGCTATGGATCGAGGTTGAAAAAGATCTCACTACCTATGGCGAAGAAGTCAAATTCGGTGGTGGTAAAGTGATTCGTGATGGCATGGGGCAATCACAACTGTCTGCAGCCGAAGTGGCTGACACGGTCATTACTAATGCACTGATTATTGATGCTGTGACTGGCATTATCAAAGCAGATGTAGGGTTAAAAGATGGCCATATCTGGCAAATCGGTAAAGCGGGTAACCCAGATATTCAGCCGAACGTGACTATTCCTATCGGTGCCGGTACTGAGGTTATTGCCGGTGAAGGTATGATTCTCACGGCAGGTGGCATTGACAGTCATATTCATTGGATCTGTCCACAACAAATTGAAGAAGCACTCACCTCAGGTGTCACCACGATGTTAGGCGGTGGCACCGGACCAGCCACAGGCACGTTTGCCACAACCTGCACGCCAGGACCTTGGCATATTCATCGAATGCTGGAAGCGGCCGAAGCGTTTCCAATGAATATGGGCTTTTTCGGTAAAGGTAATGTCTCTTTACCTGAACCAGCGCGTGAACAAGTCGAAGCTGGCGTGATTGGTCTGAAGTTGCATGAGGACTGGGGTACGACGCCAGCCGCCATTGATAACTGTTTAAGTGTGGCAGAAGAAATGGATGTCCAGGTGGCGATTCATAGTGACACTTTGAACGAGTCAGGTTTTGTTGAAACGACCTTAGCGGCATTTAAAGATCGCACTATCCATACGTTTCATACTGAGGGTGCAGGTGGTGGTCATGCTCCGGATATCATTAAAGCCATCAGTTCACAAAATGTCTTACCGTCATCAACGAATCCCACCCGACCTTTCACGGTGAATACGTTGGATGAGCATTTGGATATGTTGATGGTATGTCATCATCTTGATCCTGCGATTGCTGAGGATGTGGCGTTTGCTGAGTCGAGAATTCGCCGTGAAACCATTGCTGCTGAAGATATTCTCCATGACACCGGCGCCTTTGCGATGATGTCATCTGATTCACAGGCGATGGGGCGGGTTGGTGAGGTAATCATGCGTACCTGGCAAACAGCACATAAAATGAAAGTCCAGCGTGGCACCTTGCCTGAAGATACCAAAGATGGCGCTGAGAATACCGATAACTTTCGCGTCAAACGTTATATCGCTAAGTACACCATCAATCCGGCCATTACTCACGGTATTTCCCATATTGTTGGCTCAATAGAACCGGGCAAGTTTGCTGATCTCGTTTTATGGCGACCTGCTTTTTTGGGGTAAAACCGACTTTGATCTTAAAAGGTGGCAGTATTGCCTCAGCCGTTATGGGCGATCCCAATGCCTCTATTCCGACACCGCAACCTGTTCATTATCGCCCCATGTTTGCCAGTTTTGGTAAGGGCCTGAAAAGCTCATTGACCTTTGTCTCTCAGGCCGCGATGGATAATCCTGAGGTGAAAAAACTGAATTTATCCAAACCACTTGTTGCCGTGAAGAACTGCCGTCAAGTGACCAAAAAAAATATGGTGCTAAACGATGCCACACCGGAAATCAGTGTCGATCCTGAAACGTATCAAGTGCTGGCTGATGGTGAATTACTGATTTGTGATCCGGCTACGGAACTCCCTATGGCACAACGCTATTTCCTTTTTTAGAGTAAGACTATGCTTGAAATACACACAAAATTAAGCAATAACGGCATCAGCGAGTTTGATGACATGGTATCGATGAGTTTTGATTTACGTCAAAAAAGTCGTATCCGGGTCAATCTGGCTTCAGGTCGTGAGGCGGCGATATTTATGCCACGTGGAGAAATCTTACGCGGCGGTGATATTTTGCAAGCGGATGATGGCTCTATTATTCAGGTACAAGCGGCTGATCAAAAAGTCATGATTGTCACCACCCATTCTGCACATGATTTGATGCGGGCAGCCTACCATTTAGGTAATCGCCATGTGCCATTAGAAATTGGTGATGGCTGGCTGAAGCTGGAAAGCGATTATGTGTTAAAAGACATGTTGTTAGGTTTACGTGTGACTGTGGAAGAGACCGACGCGCCGTTTGAACCCGAGGCCGGCGCTTATGGCGGTGGACATCACCATCATCATGACGATGATCACGACCATGATCATCATTCACATCATCACCATCATTAACATGAAAACCACAGCCGCATTTTCACGCTTATTACAACTGGCCAGCCCAGCTTTACCTATTGGTGCCTACAGTTATTCTCAAGGCTTTGAATGGGCCATTGAATCGGGCGATGTGACGGATAAACCAACCGCACAGCGTTGGATATCTGATGTATTGCTGACCTATTATGCGCAATTTGAATTGCCAGTGATGAAACGTTTGTTTGAGGCATGGCAAAACATGGATGAATCAGCCATCCAACATTGGGATAGCTTCTATAAGGCTGGTAGAGACAGTGCTGAAACCTGGCTTGAATCCAGACAAATGGGCTATTCCTTATTACGTCTGCAACAGGATTTAGATGCCTGGCCGCAAGCAAAATTAGATGTGATCACTGCCATTGATGAGCCCAGTTTTCCTACTGTATATGCGGGTACGGCGGTGAACTGGCAAATATCATTGGCGGAAACGTTGCATGTATATGCTTGGTCATGGATTGAAAATCAGGTCAGTGCGGCAATGAAAGCGATTCCATTAGGACAAGTGGCAGGTCAACAAATTCTGGTTGCCGTTAGTGAAAATATTACGGTCGTCATTGAACAGGCTATGCAATGTGCTGATGATGAAATGAGTAATTTCTGTCCCGCATTGAGCATAGCCAGCTGTCGGCATGAAACACAATATTCGAGATTATTCCGTTCTTAAAGTGAGGTATAAATGAAAGAACCATTACGGGTGGGGATCGGCGGGCCAGTCGGCTCAGGTAAAACGGCATTAACATTAGCTTTATGTAAACGTCTGCGTGATACCTATAACATAGCCGTTGTCACTAATGATATTTATACCAAAGAAGATGCACAGTTCCTAACCCGAAATGAAGCCCTGTCAGCAGACCGGATTATTGGTGTGGAAACCGGTGGTTGTCCGCATACAGCGATCCGTGAAGATGCGTCGATGAATCTGGAAGCCGTGGCACAGTTGAGTAAACGTTTCGAGCCATTGGATATTGTCTTTATTGAAAGCGGTGGTGATAATTTAGCCGCCACCTTTAGTCCAGAGCTTTCCGACTTGACCTTATATGTCATTGACGTATCAGCCGGTGAAAAAATACCGCGTAAAGGTGGGCCGGGAATTACCAAATCTGATTTGCTGATTATTAATAAAACAGACTTAGCGCCACTGGTAGGCGCTTCCTTAGACGTGATGGATGAAGATGCCAAACGTATGCGTGGGGAACGTCCGTTCTTTTTTACCAACCTGAAAGATGAGCAAGGTCTGGATGACATTATCCTGTTTATTGAAAAACAAGGCTTAATGCTGCACTAATTTTTAGATGAGGAATTGATAATGAAAAAAAGCCTTTTAATTTTAATGGCATTAGTCGGATTTCCGTTGACGGCGATGGCACACCCAGGCCATGACGCAGTCGGGTTTATGAGTGGGTTTTTGCATCCGTTAACCGGTTTAGATCATTTATTAGTGATGTTAGCAATCGGGTTCTGGGCAGCACGTGCACCCACTGAAAATCGCTTTCAAATACCGACCTTATTTATCATCTTTCTATTGATCGGCCTGACGATGGGGGCCTTCATGACTACGTCTAGTATGGTTGAGCTAGGTATAGCTGTGAGTGTGCTGGCAATGGGGCTCATTCTCTTCTTGAGTGCCAGAATCAGTGCGTTATGGCAACTGATGCTGACAAGTATGTTTGGTTTGATGCATGGTTTTGTGCATGGACAAGAATTAGTCCTGGCCGAGCATGGCTTTATGGCTATTCTGGGGTTAACACTGACAACAGCCGGTTTGTTAGCTACAGGTTTCTTGTTGGGCCGTCAGAAAGATCGTATAGGCCAGTATCTACAAAGCCTGCTAATATCTGTATTAGCCGTGGCAGGCGCCTTTTTCCTAATAGCTTAAAACACGCCTGTTTATATTGACCATAAAAATGTCCTGACATTGTCAGGACGTTTTTTTACCTACGTAGAATTACGTAGATAAAATGACTATGAGCATCAGTTAAGATGTTGAATCGTTTGTTGTACCAAGTTGCTGTTTGTTTAACGGACAGGCAAAAGCATCTTCCCAACGTCAGGATATGAATTTGACACCGAATGATGCCATCACTCCTTCTGCTGAGAATGAAGCACCACAACGTATTGTTAAAATACGGCGTGATTACAATACCTGGGTAGCTAACGAGACTCTGGAAGATTATGCCTTAAGGTTTACGCCAAATTCGTTCCGAAAATGGCCCATTTTTCGTGTCTCAAATACTGCGTTGGGGGCGATATCGTTTCTGGTTCTAGAAGCTATCGGCGGTACTATTGCCGTCAACTATGGCTTTACCAATGCTTTTTGGGCAATATTAACCGTTAGTTTAATTATTTTCTTAACCAGCTTACCGATCAGTCATTACGCCGCTAAATATGGTCTGGATATGGACTTGCTGACGCGTGGCGCTGGTTTTGGGTATATCGGTTCGACGATTTCATCTTTTGTCTATGCCACCTTCACCTTCATATTATTTGCTCTCGAAGCGGTGATCATGGCCTATGCCTTGAGTTTGTATTTCACCATCCCGCTCTATGTCAGTTATCTCATCTGTGCTGTGGTTGTGATCCCCCTCGTCACACATGGCGTCACTTTAATCAGTCGTATCCAAATGCTCACTCAGCCTTTATGGCTGTTTATGATGATTTTGCCGTTGGTATTTATCTTTATAAAGCAACCTGATGCCTTTTCTGGTTTGATGAACTTTGCCGGTGAATCCGGATATGACAGTGACTTTAATATTTATATGTTTGGTACCGCTGTCGCTATCGGTATGGCATTAATTCCACAAGTCGGGGAGCAGGTCGACTTCTTGCGGTTTATGCCGGAACGGACAAAAAAGAACTCCTTCCAATGGCATCTGGGTGTGTTAATGGCAGGCCCAGGCTGGATTTCAATGGGCATGGCCAAAATGTTTATTGGCGCCTTATTGGCCTATCTCGCCCTGATGGCAGGGATGAGTATCGAAGAAGCCATTAATCCTACCCATATGTACTACGTGGGGTTTAGCTATGTGTTTGCTAATACCGATGTGTTATTGGCGGTCACCGTCTTTTTTGTGGTGCTGTCACAAATTAAAATTAATATTACCAATGCCTATGCCGGCTCTTTGGCTTGGTCTAACTTTTTTGCCCGCCTGACGCATAGTCACCCTGGACGGGTTGTCTGGCTATTATTCAATGTACTGATAGCTACTATGCTCATGTTACTTGATGTGTTTCAGGCGCTCGAGCAAATTCTGGGGTTGTATTCCAATATAGCAATTTCCTGGATTACAGCAGTGGTAGCCGATCTGGTGATTAATAAACCTTTAGGATTGAGTCCCAAGGGCGTCGAATTCCGTCGAGCCTATTTATACGACATCAATCCTGTTGGTGTAGGGGCGATGGGTATAGCATCACTGATCTCCGTCACTGCCTTTTTGGGTGTGTTTGGTTTAGAGGCGCAGGCATTTTCATCCTTTATTGCTATGTTCACGGCTTTAGTCGCTTCACCTTTAATTGCTTGGTATACCAAGGGTAAATACTATCTTGCCCGCCAACCTTTTACCTTTCACCCGAGTAAAACCAAGGAAACATGCAGTATTTGTGGGCGTGACTATGAAATACAAGATGTGGCTTATTGCCCAGCCTATCAGGGGCCAATCTGTTCTTTATGCTGCTGTTTGGATGCCCGATGTAATGATGCTTGTAAACCACATGGGCGCTTGACCTCACAGTGGGAAAACATCATCTGCAAAGTATTACCGAAAGCCTGGTCAGGCAATATTCATAGCGGTGTTGGGCACTATTTATTATTGATGTCTTTGACGGTATTGATTCTGGCGTCTATTTTCGGTCTTATCTATGTCCATATTTCCCTGACCGTCACAGAATACTCAGCGCATATCATGCCAGCGATACAGCTTGGCTTTATCAAAGCATTTTCGACACTGGTCTTAGTGAGCGGCATTATTGTGTGGTGGCTGGTATTGACCTCACAAAGCCGGAATGTGGCTCAGCAGGAATCGAACAACCAAAATAATTTATTACAGCGTGAAATCATTCTGCATAAACAAACCGATGCTGAATTACAACAAGCACGAGTCGTAGCAGAGCAGGCGAATCAGGCGAAGAGCCGTTATATTACCGGCATTAGTCATGAGTTACGCACACCACTCAATAGCATTCTTGGTTATGCACAGTTACTGGATAATAATGACGATATCGTTGGCAATAATAAACATGCCACTAAAGTGATTTTACGCAGTGGTGAACACTTATTGTCATTAATTGAGGGCACCTTGGATATTGCCCGAATTGAAAGTGGTAAGTTGCAGTTTGATATTAAATCCTTACGCTTTCCCGAATATATTCAGCAAATCGTCAGTATGTTTGAAATTCAGGCTAAGAATAAAGGCTTACGATTTCATTACACCATACCTGATGACTTACCTCCGGTTGTGCGAGCCGACCATAAACGCCTCAGCCAGATTCTGATTAATATTATCGGTAATGCCGTCAAATATACTCGCGAAGGCGGTATCGATATTCACTTTAGTTATGCACGTGAATTCTTATCCATTGAGGTGGCAGATACGGGGCCCGGCATTGATGAAAAAGATATTGAAAATATTTTTCAGCCTTTTGTCAGAGGCAATACCGCAACGGGGGTTGGTGGCACGGGACTGGGCTTGACCATTTGTAAATTACTGACTCAATTGATGGGCGGTGTATTGGATTTGGAAAGCAAAGTGGGTGAGGGGACCACCTTTTACATTCGCTTATTTTTACCAACTGTGCGTCTTGATGAAGCATTACCTTCGCTGGCAATGCGTATGCCTGTCGGTTACAAAGGGCCACGTCGTAAATTACTGGTTGTTGATAATGAACCCATCGACAGAGAGTTGTTGATGAATGTATTGACGCCATTAGGCTTTGAAGTCAAAGAGGCAGCGTCAGGCCCCGAGTGTTTACGTATCTACCCTGATTTTAAACCCGATATCATTTTCATGGATCTGGCGATGCCTGAAATGGATGGTTGGGAAACCTGTCATCTGATTCGAAATGTGCATCAGTCTGATGTGCATATCTGTATTATTTCTGCCAATGCGTTTGACCGGAACTTGGAAAATTCATCGGGTATCTTACCGAGTGATTTTGTCCTTAAACCTGTCAATTTGATGGAGCTGATTAATTGGATTGGTGAGAGGCTCCATTTAGAATGGATTCAGGCCGACGAGACAGTGCCTGAAACAGATGAGTCTATTGATAGTGAGAAGATAATCCCTGAAACACATGTATTAGAATCACTGCTTGAAATGCTGGATTTGGGCTACATTATGGGGGTGAGAGAAATCATTGATGAGCTCGAATCACAAGGGATGGCGAGTCAATCATTTATTAATGAAATGCGTCAAATGGCAGAAACATTTCAATTGGAGAATATGAAACAATTTATTAAAGAGAAACTGCAAAATGACTGAAGCGAATCAAAATGCTGTGGTACTAGTGGTCGATGATGCGCCTGAAACATTAGCACTTTTACATGCTTCTCTTGTCGAGTCGGGTTACACCGTACTGGTGGCAAATAATGGCAATGATGCGATTCGTATTTGTAATGAAGCCTACCCGGATATTGTGTTACTGGATGCGGTGATGCCTGAGCTGGGTGGCTTTGATGTGTGTCGTCGATTGAAACAGGATATTAATACACGTCATATACCGGTGATCTTCATGACCGGATTAACGGAGTCAGAAGATGTGGTTGCCGGATTTTCTGCCGGCGGTATTGATTACGTCACCAAACCTTTAAGCCCGATAGAAGTCATTGCTCGCTTAAATACCCATCTCAAAAACTCAAGAATGATGAGTCATACCCAAGGTGCGCTGGATGCTTTTGGTCAGGCGGCGATTGCGGTACTGCCCGGCACCGATAAAATCATCTGGCAAACCCCGCTCGCTCGTGATTTGGTCGATAAATACCTCAATGATAAAAGTGATGAAGGTAAACATGCTGAACAACTGCAACAATGGATTCAGCAACTAAGTGAGGGCGGCAAAAAGCGTTTAAGACCACTGATGATTAATCATCCTACTGGACGCTTAATTTTTACGCCGGCAGATATCCGTAATGAGGAACAATGGCTTATTTTGTTACGTGAAGAGTCTGAAGCAGCGCAGGTTGAAGCTCTAAAAGCGGTGTTTAATCTGACTAAACGTGAAGCAGAAGTGTTGCATTGGGTCATATTGGGTAAAACCGATAAAAGTATTGGTGAAATCTTGGGTACCAGCCCTCGTACAGTGAATAAACATATGGAACATGTCTTTGTGAAACTTGGTGTTGAAACCCGAACCGCAGCTGCTTCACTGGCTGTGTCGAAACTGCATACATTAAGTGGTCACGGTGTTGATGCATAAATAAGACAGGCTAAAAACGCTAATTTCAGCGAGGGAAAAAGCGACGCTTACTGTGTACTCACGTGCGAATGAGACAAATAAATATGTCATGCTACTGGCTTATCATCTCCCACGGGAGTCAGTAAATGCAGCATTCTTCGACGAATATAAGTACATATCGAGAAAGTCAGGGGCATAACCTTTTAAATATTTCACACAGTCGCACAGCGATTATCACTGGAATGGTGGTGTACATTCACCAAATCACACATTTTTGTTTGACAGTACAACGATCGGTGTAAAACAAGCCTGTTTTAGAATCTTTAATCGCTTGAATAGCATAATCTACCGGCGGTTTGAGAATGTCACCACGACAGCATTTATAGATACGGTTTTTCGATATCAAGTTAGCTAACGTTTGTCGCTCATGGTCAACATAACACGACAATTGTATGTCTCTCTGGCACTGGTGCCTGAAGTCCCTTTCCGGCTATACACATAAAATTCATCTTTATAGGTGATTAACCATGTTTTCTTCTGTGCAAAAGAGGTAACAGAGCCACTTTTATAGATCAGGTACTTACCGACAATCGAGTCAGGAATAACTGGTTTTTTAGATAAGTTATTTTGTGCTAGCGCTGGCTGATTAAGCACAATACTAAAGAAGACAAAGCCAATGATTTGCCACGTGCTAATGTGATTAAGTCCTTTTTTTCATGATGTTAGGTTCAGTAACGTAATTATTGCTTAGCGTCACTATTGAGGCTTTTCTATGTAGACCTATTCTAAAACAGGATATAGATGCACATTGATGTAGGTCAGTCAGGTGCTTTATTGAGACGGTTTACGCGAACATTCATTAGCTTGATCCAGGTCATAACACGTTGTTGATGATAGTGATAATGTCATAACTCATAGCTAAGCTTAGAACAACTTATGTAAGGAGCGTCGATATGTCTGGCAAGATGAAAGCAGCCGCCTTTATTGAAAAAGGACGAATTGAAATCGTTGAAAAGCCGATACCAGATATTGGTGATAACGATGCTTTGATACGTATAACAACCACCACAATTTGTGGTACGGACGTCCATATTCTTAAAGGTGAATATCCAGTTGAACAAGGCTTAACGATTGGCCATGAACCTGTCGGCACAATCGAAAAGCTGGGCAAAAATGTACAAGGTTATGAAGAAGGACAGCGCGTGATTGCTGGCGCAATATGTCCAAGCTTCTATTCCTATGCCTGTCAGGATGGCCTGCCAGCACAAGACGGTGGGTGTCATCATCATGGTTATAAGCCCATGGGCGGCTGGCGTTTTGGCAATACGATAGATGGTGCACAGGCTGAATTTTTAGTCGTACCGGATGCTCAAGCCAATCTAGCTCCCGTACCGGATGGCTTGAGTGACGAACAGGTATTAATGTGTCCTGACATTATGTCTACCGGTTTTGCCGGTGCTGAGTCAGCCAATATTAAGATTGGTGATATTGTGGCCATATTTGCTCAAGGGCCGATTGGCTTATGTGCGACAGCTGGCGCCAGATTAAAAGGGGCCAGTCTGATTATTGCCATTGATGGCATTGATGAACGTCTGGCCTATGCTAGACAGTTAGGTGCAGATATCACACTCGATTACCGTCAAGTGGATGTTATCCAGGAAATCATGAAAATCACAGGAGGTCGCGGTGTGGATGCGGTGATTGAAGCATTGGGAACACAGCAAACCTTTGAGTCGGCGTTAAGGGTTTTAAAACCGGGGGGCACACTATCTAGCTTAGGTGTGTATTCAAGCGACTTAACTATTCCACTTGATGCTTTTAGTGCCGGTCTTGGGGATCACAAAATTATCACCAGTTTATGTCCGGGTGGCAAAGAACGTATGCGGCGCTTAATGAGTGTCATTGAGTCCAGTCGAGTCAATCTGCAGGACATGGTGACACACCGTTATAAACTGGATGATATCGTTGAGGCTTATGACTTATTTTCACATCAACGTGATGGGGTGTTAAAGGTCGCTATCACTATGTAAATTTTTATGTCTTTGAACACAGTTTTTACTACCCAAATCAATCGTTTCGGCGTAGAGTACGCCAACACTTTTTGAGGGGTACAAGATGACACAATTTGCCACAGCATCGATTGAATCGTTAGCGATTGGACGTTCATTTGTGTTGCCCGATTTAGAGCATTTTCTCAAAGAGAATGATCGCTTCATACGCATGCACGATGCCATGCAACTGGAACTCGACTCCGGCGAGGCTTTTCTGTTTGATTATGGCGTTGTCGTTTTCTGGGGCGTGACTGAAAATACCAAACAATCCTTGCTGACTAAAATTCAAACATTTGTTTTAGATAGCAAAATAGTACCAGATTTTGAGCAGTATACGTTTGATAGCCATACCGACACCATCAAAATGCATGCTGATAAAATCAGCTTTGCCAATCAGGACAGCATGGAGAGGTTAGCGGTGTCGCACGCTTTAGCACAATCCGTGAAGCTGGCCGAATTTGAACGACTGGCACAGGAAGTGATTCAGGCTCATGCCCATATTCCTGTCTCATTAGCCAAAACAGGAAAAGTGGCCATGAGCAGAAAAGCTATAGCGAAATCGCGGGGTGTGTTGTTTGGTGCACGTGGTGATATTTTGCTGAACTATAGTCTGCTGGATACGCCAGAGTTTTTCTGGGATTATCCTGAGCTTGAACCTTTGTATACCATCGTTTCACGCTATCTGGATGTGGTGGCACGGATTAATGTGTTGAATAAGAAGCTGGAAAGTATTCATGAGCTTTTGGATATGCTGGCTAATGAACAGAACCACAAACATTCTTCTACGCTGGAATGGATTATCATTATCCTGATTGCACTGGAAATTCTCTTATTTCTGCATTAAAAAAGAACCAGATCATGATGATCTGGTTCTTTTTTTGTGAGGTCTTACACTTTGAAACGGCCCATCAAGTTCATCATGTTTTCTGAGAAATTGGTGATTTTTTTCGAAATCTCATCACCTGTTTTAGACACTTGTTGAGCTGACTCAGTCTGCTGGTTTAAACCATGCAGGTTTTTACTGATATCTTCAGCTACAGCCGTTTGCTCTTCTGTAGCGGCAGCTGTTTGAATCGCCATGTCGTTTACGCGGCGTGATGATGATCTGATTTCATCAAACACGGAAGAGGCTTCCTGGAACGTATTGGCTGTTTTATCGACGTCGGTTTTCCCTTGAGTAATTGCCGTTGAGGATTGACTGACAGAGCTTTGCAGTTGACTGATAATCTGGCTGATATCGTCTGTGCTCTGCTGCGTTCTGGTAGCTAGTGAACGAACTTCATCAGCAACGACGGCAAACCCGCGACCATGATCTCCGGCACGAGCAGCTTCAATAGCGGCATTCAGTGCCAATAGATTGGTTTGTTCTGCCACTGAACTGATGACTTCCAGCACCGAGAGAATACTAGTGGAGTTTTGCTCCAACTGCTCTGAACAGTTGAGAACGGTATCCATATCTTTAATCAGTTCTGAGATACATTTATTGGATTCTTCAACAACATGTATGCCTTTTGCGGCGAGTTGTGACGTTTGATCGGCTTCTGAGGCTGAGTTGGTGGCCACATTCGACATTTCTTTATTCGCCAATGTCATTTCATGTACGGCACTGACAATCGACTCAGTTGATAAATTTAAGGTTTCATTGATACTTTTTGTTTTATTTGACGAATCAGCTAATTGTACTGTCAGAGAGCTGAGCCCTTGAACATTATCTAAGGTCGATTTAATTAAGTCCTGTAACTTCTCAACAAATCGGTTGAATGACTTGGCGAGCTCACCAAACTCATCTTTGGAACTGACATCAAGTCTGGCTGTGAGGTCACCATCACCTGAGGCAATCATATCAATGCGTTTGATAAGATCGTTGATATCCGAAGTGAGTCTTTTCGGCACGGTGTAACTGAAGTAGAGCGCGACAATAATAATCGCTAACACAACGATGATGGTTATGCTCATACTGCGTTTTAACTCGCTTTTCAGCTGAGCATCTAAAGCGTCAAATTTATTGAGTAAGACCTCACCCTTTTTATCTAAAATAGAGCGTAGGCTTTGGAATGTTTCTTCTTCTTGCTGAGCGAGCTGACGCTCGTTAGATGAATTGGTGTCATTCACCATTTTCTCAGCGGCTATCATCCATTGATTGTAGGCTGCTTCAAATGCGTCTCTACCTGCCGCCACATCGGGATAAATCTGTACATAGTCTAGAAACTGTTCATAGCGTTCATACGCCTGTTTGGCATTTTCCTGCCATACCGCGACTTCTTCATCACGATTACCACGATTGGCCATCACATTTATCGCAGCGATTTTAGCCTGATGTAAGTCTCTATCTGCATTTAATATCTTTTCATTGGCAGGCATGAATAATTCAGTTTGTAGTTCAATGGCGTGGTTTTGTTTCGCCATCATCCATAAAAATAGGGCAATCACGACAATAATTGTGAGCCCCATAACCACGACGGGTATAGAGCTTTTTGTTCTGATGCTTTGCAGGTTTAGATTCATTGTTTTTTTACCTAAGTTTACGTCCGAGCTATCAATGCTATCGGCTCAATTTTCTGTAGGTTTAATCTAAGTTAACGAAAATTGAATAGTCCACTAAATATTGCCATTCTGGGATAAGTTTTTCCCCATAATTTTTTAAAATATAACGCTGTATTATGACGTTTTAGTAAAGGATCCAGTAATGATTAATGCTTATGCTGCAATGAACCCCGGTGAGAAGCTCACTCCATATACATTTGATCCAGGTGAATTAGGCAAGAACGAAGTCGAAATTACAGTGAAATATTGTGGTATTTGTCACAGTGATATCAGCATGATTGATAATGATTGGGGTATGTCTTCTTATCCATTAGTGGCGGGACATGAAGTTGTGGGCGTTATCAATCAAATCGGTAAAGCTGTTACCCAGTTTCACGTTGGTCAAATCGTGGGCTTAGGTTGGTATGCTGATTACTGTGAGTCTTGTGAACAATGTCATAACGGCGATGAAAACTTGTGTGCTGACCTCACTGGAACGGTTGTCAGCCATCATGGTGGCTTTGCAGATAAGGTCAGAGCCAATGCGAATAGTGTCATTGCATTACCTGAAAACATGGTTCTGGAATCAGTCGGACCATTATTGTGTGGTGGTGTTACTGTATTTAACCCACTGGTTCAATTTGGTATTAAACCCACAGATAAAGTCGCTGTGATTGGCATCGGTGGGCTGGGTCATATTGCCTTGCAGTTTCTCAATGCCTGGGGCTGTGAAGTTACCGCATTTACCAGCGAGAATAAATTGCAGGAAGCACTGGCTATGGGGGCGCATTTCAGTGTGGATTCACGTGATGAGACAGCAATGGCTTTACTACCCAGAAAATTCGATATGATTTTATCGACAGTGAATGTGAAATTAGACTGGAATTTATATCTCAGTAAATTAAAACCCAAAGGCCGACTGCATTTTGTGGGGGCCACACTCGAACCATTGGATTTGAGGGTGTTTAATCTTACTGAAGCGCAGCGTAGTGTGTCTGGCTCGGATACTGGCAGTATGCAAACCAGCAATATGATGCTGGAATTTGCTCAACGTCATGGTGTGAAACCGGTCATTGAACGTTATCCGTTTGAACAAATTAATGAAGCCATCGACAAGCTTCGGAAAGGCGATGTGCGTTATCGGATTGTATTGGAATATTAACTCAGTCGAATCATTCACCGTCGTTGCAACAAGCCTGTTCAGCATGTTTTTGAACAGGCTTATTCTATTATGTGACTCAAGCCTTAAAAAACGCTTGTGGCTTGTTCTGGCATCAGCCTAAAATGGCGCACAAATTATCATCAACGGAGTTAACAACATGTCAGAACCAGTATGGTTTAAAACCGCAGAAGCCACCGTTTTTGCCAGTGAAGACCAAGGCACCGATGCGATGCCTGAAATTTTGATTGGTAGCGTTAAAGGACCAGCAGGTCATGCCTTTGCAAATTTAATGGGACAAACAGAAGGGCACACGCGCATGTTTGCGATTCGTGCAACCAATCAACAAGTCAAACCAGCCACCATGATTGTGCCTAAAGTCACCATTAAATCCAGTGCATATGTTGAGTTGTTTGGTGGCCCGGTTCAATCAGCGGTAGCCGATGCGGTGTTAGATAGCGTGATTGAAGGTGTGATTCCTAAAGAGCATGCAGACGAGTTATGTATTGTCGCCATGATCTGGATTGCCCCCGATGCTGCAGCTAATCCAGATGTGGATCGTAAAGATTTATACCGCACCAATTATGAAGCGATGAAGTTAGCGATTAAACGTGCGATGTCAGGTTCACCGACAATTGATGAATTGATTGCTAACCGCAACAGCATTCATCATGAGATGTATGACCCAGAAACAGGTGAGTCTCAGTGGTAAGAACCCGAGCGCAAAATAAGAAAGCCAGACTTATGTCTGGCTTTTTTGTTTTTAAAACCGTTCCTTTTTATTGACCAGAAATTCGACGACCAAAGCTAATCGCATAGGCCGACGGTCGGGCAAGCAAAATAGGGTCATCGCTGGCTTCAATACCATCAGTCAGAGCGAGCGGATTAAACATGGTTTGTTTAGCAAATTGCTTACCATTGTCATCAACCGTGTCCAGGCTTATGGTCCCTAACTTAATAATTTGGCGAGTTTCCGGCCAAACGACAGTCGGATCATTCAATGCGTCGTCTTTATCCGCTATCTGTAGTCCCAGCGCGAATTCAACCTGACTTTGTTGTAGGCGTCTGGGGAGTTCTTCAAACAGGTAATCTTTGCCAGCCGCAGCGCGTTGTTCATCAGTTAAATACTCTTGGCCATTCACAGGAATTATTTGATAACGACCATATCTAACCTCACCGTCTTTATTGGTAAATTTAAATGCGTTTACGCCATAAAACGGTTGCGTAGCAAAACTCACTGGAGCGGGTTTTGGTGTTTCTACAAATGTTTTAGCGGCAGGGTGGCTGGCAAGAAATTGTGTGATGGGTTTAGGTGTGGCGGCATCAGGCCCAGAAGTGGCTACCGCATTTAATAGACCTAAAAAATCTTCGGGGGTGGCAACCGGGAAGCGACTGACAGAGATACTGACGATGTCGGTATACGTATCCTCCTGAAGATGAAAGCGTATGGCGATCCCTTTTGGAAAGGAACTGGGATTATTATCAGCAATATCGGGAATGCCAGTGGTATTAGAAAAACGGACTGTCACAGGCGTGGCAGGAGACTCAAAATGGACTGCGTTAGTCACTGTTGCGGCATCGGGGCTGGGAATGAATTCACCTGAGACAACAATGCCTTTCGCATGATTTTTTCGAATACCTGGATGTGGTCCCGCAATGGTGCTTAAGGTATCGACCAATTGTTCAACGACAGGTTTATTAGTGTGGTCGTCAGCCATCGCTGAGGACAAAGAAAACAAAGCCAAACTGGATAACAAGGCACACTGTTTTATAACGTTTGATGATAATGTCATGACGTGATCCCCTGAATTTGATAAGTGAAAAAATAGATAAAGTGAACATTCCTTGATTGGCGTATTCAAGAAAAATTCGAATAAGCGTAGATATCGCGTACGTATAAGTCATAGAATAGACCACAGACAACCATGGATTTACGCCTGTGACACAGAAACGTCAAGATATCAATATCAGTTTATTTAAAGAAAATATTTATCAATCCATTGTTAATTCAAGTTTTGATGCCATTGTTTGTAAAACCTTAGATGGCATTGTGTTGAATTGGAATCCGGCAGCGGAAAAGATTTTCGGTTATAGCGCTGATGAAATGGTCGGTGAAAGTATGCTCAAAATTTTTCCAGACAATAAAAAACAGGAAGAGGCGGATATTCTGGAAAAAATACGTCGAGGCGAAGTGGTTAACCATTTTCAGACGGTTCGTACACATAAGTCTGGTCGACTGATCGATGTATCAGTGACTATCTCACCTGTTTATGATGCCGATGGTCGTATCGTTGCAGCATCAAAAATTGCCCGCGATATTACAGAGCAAGTTAAAGCTATTCGCATAAGTCACGAATACCAGGCGATTGTTGAGTCATCTGAAGATGCCATTTACAGTTTGTCACTGGATGGTACGGTAACAAGCTGGAATGCCGGCGCTGAGCATATTTTCGGTTTTAGTACAGACGAAATTCTTGGGCAGTCTGTCTCAGCACTCTATGATGAAGAGAACCCACAATCTGATGATATTCTCAAAGCTATCAATAACGGTGAGAGCCTAGAGCACTATATAACGACCAGAAAAAATAAAGATGGCTTAGTCATGAATATGTCGGAAACCGTTTCCCCCTTACAAGATCAGAATGGAAAGGTCATCGGCGGTTCCATTATTGCCAGAAATATCACACATGATATTGCAGAACAGCAGCTTATATGGAAACAAGCTAATTACGATAACCTCACGGGGCTGGCTAACAGAGATTTATTTTTAAAATCACTCACACATGAAATGGAAATGGTTCAAGACTCCATCTCACGTGACAACCTGGTGTTGTTGTTTCTCGACTTGGATAATTTCAAAGACTTCAATGATAATTATGGCCATGATTTTGGTGACGAAGTGTTGCGCCATGCTGCGGATGTACTGACAAAAACATGCCGTAATGCGGATCTTATTGCTCGCTACGCAGGCGATGAGTTTATTATTCTGCTGTCTGGTGAGTTTCCCAAAAAAGAATTAAAACGCTTTGTTGATAGGTTAATCAGTAAACTCAATGTGCCTTATCCTATTAATGGTATTGATTGCCGGTTGTCTGCCAGCATTGGCATTGTGCAGTATCCTTCTGATGCTTTGACTGCATCAGACTTACTCAAAAAAGCAGATCAGGCCATGTACGCAGCTAAAGCGGCTGGAAGGAACCAGTATTGTTACTATGAAGACGATGCTTCTGCAAAAGCATTGATTGACCATTAAATTAAACGCAGACTTTATGCGTGCTTAAGCGCAGATTTTCGTCATGAGTCTATATGTGTCTATAGACTATAAAAAGGCGCAATGTCTCTGTCATGCTGTCTAGCGCTATCACCATTCACATTTCATCTTAAGGACTTTAATGAAACAAAAACATCTTATCCTTGGCAGCCTGGTCGGGCTGGCTGTTGTGTCAGGTTATTTTTATGCGGATTATAAAAAACATGAAGTAATCAAAGAACGCATTGATATGGAACTGATGCAGTTTGATGGCACAAGCACCATTAAATACGGCACGCTGGACACATCACTTTTCTCTAATGCGGTGACATTAAAGAATGTGAGTATCGATACATCGGGTCTTTCAGGTATGACTCAAACACCCACACCTAAAATGATCAGTATTGAGTCGGTGACGGTGGATAGCAAAGCAGGGTTAAGCTCGCTGAACAATTCTCAGTTACCTCCTCATCTTGAAGTTACCTTACACCGCATAGCCACAGAAGTTGATTTTAAACAGCTAGCTCAGCAAAGTTACAAACCCGTTGAAAAAGCATTTTATCAAGTGGTGGACCAGGTTACTGAAGGTAAACCCACCACGGATTTTTACCTGGAATATGATTATGAACCAGCCAAAGAGAATACGCGTTCATTTATCGATATCACGTTAAAATCAGAACTGAATAAAGTGGCAAAGCTGGAAGTCAAAGCCGAAATAGAGAATATGCCACTGGATCCCGTGGTATTGATGTTGGGTGGTATGCAACGAGCACTTATTCATCATTTCCAGCTTGAGATTAAAGAAGAAGACAATGCCTTTGATCTGATGATGAAAAACACCGCCAAGCAGATGAATGTCACTGAAAAGGCGTATCAAGCCCAGCTGACCGAGCAGCTTAAGAAAAGAGCTGAGACCTCTCGTCAACCTGCAGAGCAAATGTTTTATGAGGCTATGGAAGACTTTGTGGAGGATCTTCATAAGTTCAAGGTAGACATAACGCCTAAACAGCCTATGACTTTAATTGATATCCAGAAACTTGCTGCGTTTGCTAAAGATAGCGATGAGCTTGAAGAGCAACTCAAGCTGGAAATTAAAGGCAAATAAGCTTTCTCCACCAACACCGCAGTGAGTAGGGCTAAGGTGTTGGTGGATTTTTCTTATCTGAGTGCATCAATCTATTTTTGATCTGAGGGTGGAGAGCAGACATATAGTTTTCTATCGTTTGAGTGTAGGTATTATTTAAACCAATGTCTTCAAGTGTCTCATCATGTGTCAGATCTAATTGCAGCAGTTCAGCTTGACTACCGACCTGATGAAGTGTGTTTACAAAACGGGCGGAACTGTCACAGGCGTATTCACGTTGAAGAGAACAGACAACAAACATCGGGATTTCATCACCGTCCACATGATTAATCGGGGATGCCTGCTGCCAGTAATGTTCTTGTTTACCAAAGGCCTTATCATAGAATTCCACATGTTTTTGCTGCATTAAAGCGACTAAATCCAATACTTGGCTATCAATAACAAAACTGGCTAACCAAGGCCGTATATTGGCCTCTTGCATCAGTGTTTCATGGCTGGTCAATAAAGCGAGCAAATGCGCACCTGCTGAGTGACCTAAAACCATCATTTTGTCAGCATCACCGTGCCACTGCTCGGCCTGGGTTTGTATGGTGTGAATGGCAGCGGCAATATCTTTAGCCTGAGTGATGGGATCGACTTCTGGGACCAAACGGTAATTAGTCGAAACGAGAATAAAGCCTTTCTTTACCCAGCGATTCACTTTGTTTTTGATTAATCCTGTGCTGCGTTTATCACCAAATTGCCAGGCACCACCGTGGATTAATAATAGAATAGGGGTATCTTTTGCGTTTGCGGGTAGATAGACATCCATGGTCTGTAAGGGCGAATTACCATAGGCCAGATCACGTATCATTTTGATATCGTCTTCAGCAGCCAGCACCGGCTTTATTAACGAAAACAGGAAAACAGTCAGTACTATCTTGAATGTCATCTTTTCATCCTATGATTAGGTGTCAGCTAAGCTATTTCATCTGAACGTAAGTTTACGTTATGCTATCAGACATGATGAACATCAAATCCTTTCTATACAGCTTGATTCTGATGATGGTGCTGCAAACAGGCATTGTCGCGGCTGATGTACATCATATTATTTTTGATGAGCAGGATAATCACAGTCTCATCGATCCTATCGCCGATGATAGTCCGGATTCAGTCCATATGGATGCCGACCAACATCAGTGTGGTCACAGTCATTGTGTGCATTTTGTGGCTGTACCGCATGTGGTGAACATACCGCTGTCTTTATTTAAAGACACTTTTTTCAGTCCGTACCAATACACACCTGTATCGGGTTCCGTCAGCTCGATGTACCGCCCTCCGAAAGCCTGATTCTGATTTAACACTTTCGCTCGTCACGAATTCGTGATGAAAGAGTATTTATTTCAGGATTCCTATCATGAAACTCATTTATTTAGATGGGCAAACGCCATTTTTGCGTCTGTGCCTGTATGTTGCTTTCAGTCTGTTTATTGTGTCGTTTCAGGTCCATGCTGCAACAAACACTACATTGACATTAGCTGAAGCAATAAAAAAACCTTAAATCAGAATCCCTCACTCAATGTCTTTCCGGTCCGTGAACAAGGCCTGCAAGCTGAGCGTGAAACAGCCCAGCTATCACCGTCTTATCGCGTAGGTGCTGAACTGGAGAACGTGGCTGGTACAGGTCAGCTAAGTGGCACGAAATCAGCTGAACTCACGGTGTCTTTATCTTCTGTGCTGGAGCTAGGTGGGAAAAAACAAGCCAGGGTTGATGTGGTTGATCAAAAGCTGGCATTGACGCAAATAAAAAAACAGATTGCTTCGCTTGATTTACTCAGTACGGTCACCAAAAACTATATTCAGTTATTGATTGATAAGCAGCGAATACAGCTTGCTGAAGAAGAAGTCTCTCTTGCTCAAGCCACGGCTGATGAAGTCAATAAACGTGTCAGGGCTGCGATTGCGCCTAAGGCTGATTATGCCCGTGCAGTGGCCGCCGTTGAGCAGGCCAGATTAAATGTCTCACGCGTCGAGCAGTGAATGCATGCCCATAAAATGGCTTTGGCTAATTTATGGGGTGAGATGCTGCCACAATTCAATAACGTAGCTGGATCACTGTTTGATTACGGCAGCAGTAGATCGTTTGAGTCACTATTCGAACGGGTCAAAAATAATCCGTCGCTGGCATTTTTTGCTGCTGAAACACGTTTAAAAGAATCTGAAATTCGTCTGGCAAAAACCCAACAGCAGGCCGATATCGATTGGTCTGTGGGTATTCGGCGAAATGCTGATATTGATGAATCTGCCTTGGTAGCAGGGTTTTCTGTGCCATTATTTGCAGAAAAACGTGCTGAGTCAGCGGTGAAATCAGCATTGGCAGCAAGGAATGAAATAACGTTTCGTCAACAAGACTTTCTGCTGCGCATACATACGCAACTGTATCAGGCATACACAGCACGGGAGCAGGCCATTACCTCGGCCACGACCTTGCGGCAATCCATCATCCCACAGTTGGCCGACGCCTTAACTCAAACCAAAACAGCTTACCAACGGGGCCTGTATAGCTACCTTGACCTTATGGGCCGAGCTCAAGGTGTTTCCTTCCCAGGCGAGTCAGGTTAAAGCAAAGCAAATAGTGGTTTTACAGAGTGATGATATGCAAACCCATTCTGTTATTTCCCAGCTTCTGCCAAATACTGATGGTGAGCCATTTAGAATCGCCAGAGTGAAATTCAAAAATCCTGATGATGACTGGTTTCCTGGCTTGCTGGTGGGGGGCAGGTCCTTATTGATAAACGCGAAGTTAAAGTCCGTGTCCCATTATCTGCCTTGCAGCAATATGAAAACAAAACAGTCGTTTTCATCAAGGAGAGTGACGCTTATACACCACAGCCAGTTGCGCTGGGTATTCAGGACGCACAGTACGCAGAAGTGCTGTCAGGCCTCAATGCCGGTCAGCAAATAGTGACTGAAAACAGTTATCTCATAAAAGCAGATCTTGAAAAAGACGGCGCTGAGCACAGCCACTAAACTCAAGGAGACGTTATGATTACATCACTATTACGTTTCTCCATTGAGCGACGTGGTTTTATATTGTCACTAATCATCGTGCTGATGGCGGCGGGTGTCTGGAGTTATCAACACTTGCCCATTGATGCGGTACCGGATATCACCAATGTACAGGTACAGATTAATACCAAAGCAGAGGGATATTCACCGCTAGAAACCGAACAACGTATTACTTATCCCGTCGAACGTGCGTTGGCAGGTATTCCTCAACTGTCGTATACACGATCGATTTCTCGTTATGGTTTATCGCAGGTCACCGTGGTATTCAAAGAGGGTACAGATTTATATTTTGCCCGAAATCTGCTGAATAACCGCCTGGCCAGTATCAAAAATGAACTGCCTGATGGGCTGGAGCCAGAAATGGGGCCGATTGCTTCCGGACTCGGTGAGATTTTTGTTTATACCGTTTCTGCTCAGCCAAAAGCCCGACAAGCGAATGGTCAAGCTTATGATATGACTGCATTACGTGAAATACAGGACTGGATAATTCAGCCCCGTTTAATGCGAGTGCCTGGGATTACGGAGGTGAATACAGTAGGCGGTTATGCCAAGCAGTATCACATCCAGCCTGAACCACAAAAAATGCTGGAGTTCGGCATTAGCTTTGGCGACATCCAGCAGGCATTAAAGGCAAATAATAGTAATCGTGGTGCTGGTTATATTGAACGTTATGGCCAACAATTACTGGTGCGTTCTCCGGGCCAGTTAAAAACCATCGACGATATTCAACAGGTCGTGGTGAAGCAGATGTCGGGCACGCCCATCAAGATCATGGATATCGCTGATGTTGCCATTGGTAAAACCCTGAGAACTGGTGCCGCCACCCAGAATGGTCAGGAAACGGTGATGGGAACGGCAATGATGCTGATAGGGGAGAACTCACGTGAGGTCGCCAAACGGGTTGCTGCGGAGTTAAGCAAGATTCAAGCGACGCTACCCGACGGCGTTATTGCTGAAGCGGTATATGACAGAACCACCCTGGTTGATAAAGCCATTGCTACAGTGCAGAAAAACTTGATGGAAGGTGCTTTATTAGTTGTTGTGGTGTTGTTTTTATTACTGGGTAATATCCGCGCTGCCTTAATCACTGCAGCTGTGATACCACTTGCCATGTTGGCAACCATCACCGGCATGGTTCAGGCCGGAATCTCAGCGAACCTAATGAGTCTTGGCGCACTGGATTTTGGCCTGATTGTCGATGGTGCCGTGATTATTGTGGAAAACAGCGTACGGCGTTTATCACTGGCTCAGTCTGGCCGCGCTACAGCATTACCATTGAATGAACGGCTGGCTGTGGTATTTGATGCTACCAATGAGGTGATTCGACCTAGCTTGTTTGGGGTATTGATTATTACCTTGGTGTACATCCCTTTATTCACCTTGACTGGGGTGGAGGGCAGGATGTTTGAACCGATGGCGGCGACAGTGGTGCTGGCCTTACTGGCAGCAATGGTAATGTCACTGACTATCGTACCTGCAGCCGTGGCTGTGTTCATGAAAGGCAAAGTCAAGGAGAGCGAAAGTCTGATTATTACTGCCACTAAGTCGATTTATAGACCAGTATTGATATGGAGTCTGAAGTTACGTTGGCTGGTGATGTTTGCTGCGCTCGTTTTGGTGCTCTTTTCACTGACACTAGCATCGAAAATGGGCACAGAGTTTATTCCTCAGCTCAATGAAGGGGATATTGCCTTACATGCCTTACGCACTACGGGGACCAGTCTGCAGCAATCGATAGATATGCAGGAAGTGCTCGAACAACGGCTGAAACAGTTTCCACAGGTAGACAGCGTCTTTGCCAAAATCGGCACGCCAGAAGTGGCGACCGATCCGATGCCGCCGAATGTGGCTGATACATTTCTGATATTAAAGCCAAGAAAAGACTGGCCCAACCCGGCATTGCCAAAGTCTGAACTCATCAAACAAATCGAGGCAGCTGCAAAGGCCTTACCTGGCAATAACTATGAATTCACCCAACCGATCGAGATGCGCTTTAATGAGCTTATCTCAGGAGTCAGGGCGGATGTGGCCATTAAAGTGTTTGGTGATGATCTGGATAAACTCAAAACATCAGCTCAATCCATTTTAACTATTATCAGAGATATACCCGGCCAAGCGGATGCCAGACTGGAACAAGTCAGTGGTTTACCGATGGTATCAGTGGAACCCAAACGTTTAGCGCTGTCTCGTTATGGACTCAGTGTGGATAGCTTACAGACAATGTTAGCTACAGCTATTGGCGGCCAGGAGGCAGGGTTAATCTATGAAGGTGATCGACGTTTTAAACTAGTAATCAGACTAGATGATGAACAGCGTCAGAATATCGCGTCATTAGGTGAGCTACCGATTGCATTACCATCCAGTAGTTATGTGCCTTTATCTGAGGTAGCGACAGTTAAACTTGTCGATGTGCCGAGCCAGATCTCGCGTGAAAACGCGAAACGCCGTGTTGTCGTCACAGCCAATGTCAGAGAGCGTGATCTGGGATCCTTTGTGCAGGAAGCTCAGCAGAAGCTCGATCAACAGCTGACATTACCTGACGGTTACTGGCTGGAGTTCGGGGGGACCTTTGAACAGTTAGCCTCGGCCAGTCAGCGCTTAGCGATTGTAGTCCCGGTAACGTTATTCGGTATTTTGTTATTACTGGTGACTATGTTGGGGTCAATAAAGGATGCCGCGATTATCTTTACCGGTGTTCCATTGGCATTAACGGGAGGCATGATGGTTTTACAAATCAGGGATATGCCGCTGTCGATTTCAGCGGCTGTTGGTTTTATTGCACTGTCTGGTATTGCTGTATTGAATGGTCTGGTGATGTTGTCATTTATTCGTGATCATTGGCAACAACACGGCGATCTCTATCAAGCGATTGTGGATGGGGCAATGTGCCGTTTGCGTCCAGTCATGATGACCGCGTTAGTAGCCAGCCTTGGTTTTGTGCCAATGGCGTTGAATACAGGCACCGGTGCAGAAATACAACGGCCCTTAGCGACGGTGGTTATCGGCGGTATTGTGTCATCCACCTTACTTACCCTTATTGTACTACCGGCTTTATACCACTTAGTACATCATCGTAACCGTTAGATAAAAATACAATCAGGGCTGAATGGTTAGCCCTGATTGTATTATGGGTAAAAGTCCTGCTTTTACGCAGGCAAATATCGCTGGCGTAGCATGTGTTCTCATCGTTAGAGTTGATGTATGTCACTGACATATAAATAAAAAGGAGAGAGAAATGCAACTACACCAATTTAATGATCAACACATCCACTGGCAACGACTTGAGGTGTTCGACAATTTTCAATATTCGGTGTTGGATGTTGACGGGGACAATAAAGTGGTAGAAGTGCTATTTAAATTCGCAGCCAATGATCCTATCGTGTTACATCGCCACTGTGCGGTTAATCACACCTTTGTTTTTCAGGGGGAGCACTGTCTGTATCATGCTGATGGTACCTTAAAAGAAAAACGTCCAACCGGCTCATATACCATAAGCCAAGCTGATAATGAGCCACATAGAGAATGTGGTGGCGATGAAGATACGGTAGTTTTATTTAGTATTCGCGGTACAGAAGGACCGATGTATGAAATCCTCGATGATGAGCTAAATATCCTGGCTGTTTTTACGGTGAATGAATTTGAAGGACTCTATCAGGCACAACAATCTGCCTTATCCGCGTAACGTTTTATGCCTCAATGAGGATTATGATAAAAGGGATATTGTCATTGTCGATAAATTGTTTTATATCGTCAGCCCAGATTTATCCATCCCATTGAGGAACAGAATATGAAAACGTTTATCCCCTATTTTGCAGCTATATTGTTTAGCTGTTCTGCATTGGCAGATGATGTGGATATGGCCGGCCTGCAGCTTGGCATGAGCATTGACGAGGCTAAAGGTGCTTTACTGGATTACGGTGTGAATGCCAGTGCGATAGAAGAAGAAAAGCAATATTACACTTACAGTGATGGCGCAAAAAACCATAAAACCCCCAGTTTTATTCATAGCCTTTCAGCCCATATTGAAGAAACCGAGCAAGGTCAGAGCAAGGCAGATAGTTTTAAACTGGTATTCACCCCCTTACCTAAAGCGGGTCGCTTAGTCGCCATTCATCGCGTCAGACAAAACGATGTTGATCCGCTTAGCGTGGCTGTCTATCGCCAGTCTTTGATAAACCAATATGGTCAACCCTTTGATAATGCCGGACCTCTGGACTGGATTTTCCCACAAGGCAAAATCAATTGTTTAGGGGCGTCCAGTACACAAATTACGCCACCCCGCACATTAAATGCAGATACGATCATGGGGCTGGTATTCAACAAAGAAGGGAGTCGTTATCAAGTCAATGATTTCCGTAACCCGGAAGTGAAAAGTCTGGATGAGTGTGCGAATTGGATGAGCTTTCAGTTTGGCAGCATGGATGAACAGCCCGCTAGCCATATCACGGCCACCATGGTGGATGTACCCACTTGGGTCAATGCTTATGAAGCGGCTATGGAATGGGTCGGTGAGCTAAAACAAGAAGCCATTGAAGCTCGACAAGCTGGTACAAGAAGCCCGCAATTGTAGTAGGACAATACTCGCTGGTTTATTCCCAGGACGATTGCCTATTGAATTATTAAATAATAATGAATATCATTTGCATATGTTAATTCAATGCAAGTAGGTGAGTAATGATTGCAGTTATTTATGGTTCAACCACTGGTAATACCTCAGATGCAGCCGTGAAAATAGCGAAAATTCTTGGTGAAGATCAGGTTGAGCTATTTGATGTGAAAGACGTCGGGCTGGCGGCGCTGGAGTTTTTTGACCATATCATTTTTGCCATTCCAACCTGGGATTACGGCGAGGTTCAGGCAGATTGGCAGGATGTCTGGGATGAAATTGATGATACTGACTTTTCCAGTAAAACAGTGGCGTTTTTGGGGATGGGCGATCAATTTGCCTATGCCGAATGGTTTCAGGATGCCATGGGCATGTTGCATGACAAAGTGGTGGCCAAAGGCGCCAAAGTTATCGGGCATTGGCCTGTTGAGGGGTATGAGTTTGATGCCTCAAAAGCCTTAACCGCAGATAAGCAGTTTTTTGTCGGTTTGGCTCTGGATGAAGACTGCCAACCCGAGTTGACCGAAGGTAGACTTGAACAATGGTGCGAGCAACTCAAATCGAGTTTGTTAAAAGCTGCCTAATCGTTTTCCAGTAGGCCCCAGGTTTGGGGCCTATTTTTTTACATACCGAAATTCTTATCATCGTAAGCCAGTCTGAAGGGCAAATGTCGATACAAAAAATCCAGCCAGAAATGGGGCTCATCCACAACATAGTACCTAGTAAAAAGAGGGGATACGGTACAGAAGCACCGTCTAGTGATAGCTTAATCGATTATGCCGAGGCAAAGTAGATTGGGTCTGATTCTGAGTTCATGATTGGTAGATGAAGTCTAATCCTAAAATAGATAAACCATTTAATACAATAATTTAAAAGTTAAAGTTAATTATGATTATAGGGTTATTTAAGGTGTGTAATGATGATGATGACCTTGATCGATAAACATTCTTTCTGGGTATATGGCTACTTTGAAGAGACAAAGCTGGCTTTGCCAAAAGTAAACGATCCTGTCGATATTGAGTTGATGAATGCCAAATACTGACGGGTCATGTTGAGAGTATTGCAAGAGGCATCTATGACAGCGATAACCCGGGAAGCCGTGATTTAGTGGCTAATGTGAACCCCACGTTCAACTGGGGTCGCCTGGAGCAGCGAATACCCGTGCGTATTGCTTTAGATGAGGTTCCCGAGCAGACACTGCTGGATGCCGGCATGACTTGTACGGTGATTGTGAAAAATAATAAAGCTAAAAAAGAGCCTGCTGCTACAGGCTCTATGTCGGCGTGTTGACTCAGAGACCGATAGAAAACATCGAGTCGAGATCATGTTTGCTATAAACACGAAATGCCAGCATGGTTTCTGTTTTTGTAATCGCTTCGATATCCACAATTTTACTGGTTACCAGGCTAGCCAGTTCATCATTGTCTTTGACGCGGGCAATCGCAACGAGATCATAATTGCCGCTCACAGAATACACTTCACTGATACCGTCAACATCGGCTAAGGTTTCAGCCACGTCAGTGATTTTTGTACGTTCAGTTTGAATCAAAATAAATGAGGTAATCATTTGGTTCTCCGGACAGTTGCACGAGGCTATCTTTTATAAATAAGGGGATAACAAGCTCATAAATGAGTCACGTAGTCTAACAGGCACACTGCGGTTTGCCAGATCCTTATCACTGATGGCTTCACTTTTAGCAATAATCTCATCAAAGTGCTGTGTGAGTTCTTTATTAACTGTATGCGAGAATATCTCAACCCCTAACTCATAATTCAACCTGAGGCTTCGTGGGTCAATATTGGCAGAGCCTACCAATGCGTAATGATCATCAATACACAGTAATTTGCTATGGCAAAAAGGGGCTGGTTGATAAAATATTTCCACATTCCATAACAGTAGCTCGGTCAACATGTTTCGGTTGGCCCAATGGATATAGATAAGATTATTTTTAGCGGGTAAAACAATCCGCACGCGCACTCCACGCATAGATGCTGACTGCAGTGAGGCAATCATTTCCCGACTCGGGATAAAGTAGGGCGTCATGATATCTACGGTGTTTTTCGCTGCAGAAATCACGCTTTGCAGTGTTAACGATAATGCGTCCATTGCTTCATCTGGATCTTCTGGAATAACCCGGCAGTGGTAGCCGTCCGGTTGAGGTTCGGCAGCTGGAAATGGGCAGTCCATTTTGCTTTGACTGGCGATGAGCCAGTCATCATAAAAAATACCGATTAAATCTTTTACTATCGGACCGTTGAAGCTGAAGTGAATATCTGTAATACGGCGCGGCTGCATAGGCATTTGTCGATGGTCATCACTGATATTCATGCCTCCGGCAAAGGCTGTGGTGTTATCTACAATCAACAATTTGCGGTGATTACGCATATTGATATAGATATTAGGTGGCAGAATCCTGGGCGGCGTAAATTTAGCCACTTCTATACCGAGTGCTTTCAGACGTTTAGACGGTTTTTTCCAGGAGTACCACTCACCAATGCCATCAATGATAACTTTGACTTCAATGCCACGATTGACGGCTTCACTCAGGGCATCAATAAATTCATTACCAGTATGGTCTGTTTTAAGAATATAAGTGATTAATAGAATACGTTTTTTTGCTGATTTTATCGCCTCAAGCATGGCAGGGTAAGCTTCATCACCATTATGAAAAATACTGACGTCATTACCGGGAGTGAGTTTGGTTCCTGTAATACGCTCTCCAATACTGTCCAGACCATAACTATTAATGTGCTGTATTGAGCGTTTGGCATAACCAGACTCAAAAGGAATTTTGAATAAACGTCGTTTAATACTGGTAGCGCGGCTTCTTACCCGATTCACACCGAAGAAAAAGTAAGCGATGGGGCCACCATAAGGAATAAACAGACAGGACATAATCCAGCCCAGTGCTGCACGGCTGTCACGTTTGTAAAGTAAGATGTGAAAAACACTATAGGCGGCGGGTCCAGCGTGTAGCAAAATTAACAAAAATATATAGACGATATCCATATTCACAACCTGATTGACAAGCGCCCATAGTAACGAACTCTTGGCGATAAAACGATGTAAGCTTGATATACCTCTCACATCATCATGGAGCAGCCATATCCTATGTTTTATCAGGATGGAATGTGTAAGGATGCAAAGAGATTTTTTCTACTTATTTGATTTTGTTATAGTAAATTTCAGATACATAGACATGGAAGGGTGGTCATAGTGGAAGCACCTGCAATACCAAGCGATGAGCAAGAACGCCTCAATGCTTTGTACAATCTGGAAATTCTAGACTCGGAGCCCGAGGCTGTTTTTGATAATTTGACAGAACTGGTCGCGGATATTTTTTCTGTGCCTATTGTGGCCATTTCCTTGATTGACGAATCACGACAGTGGTTCAAGTCAATCCAGGGCTTAGACGTTTGCGAAACCGGCAGAGATATTTCTTTTTGTGGTCATGCTATCTTTCATCAACAAGCGTTTATTGTAGAAAATGCACATGAGGATGACCGCTTTAAGGATAACCCTCTAGTGACAGGACCACCGCATATTGTCTTTTATGCAGGTATTCCGCTCCGATACAAACATAATCAACATCATCATCTATTAGGCACGCTGTGCATTATTGACCGTCAGCCACGAACACTGAGCGAACAGCAAAAACAACAACTTCAGCTATTCGCTCATCAGGTGGAATCATTAATTGAGATGCGTTTAACAGGCCAACGTCTGCAGCAGGCGAACCAGGCAAAATCAGCATTTATGGCAAATATGACACATGAACTGCGTAGTCCAATCGCGGGCGTGATCGGTATGCTGGATATTCTGCAAGGGAGTGAATTAACGACCGAACAACAGCGACATATGGATTTGGCCAGCAAAAGTGCCAGACTGCTACTCAATATTATCAATGACATTCTCGACTTTTCTAAACTGGAAGCCAATAAAGTTCATATCCGTCATGATGCCTTTAACCTGACCAAACTATTCGAAGACGTATTTGAAAGTTTTCGTCTACGGGGCAAGAAAACCGATAAAAGTTACCATCTATCTGTCGACTGGAATGATGATTTATTCGTCGATGGTGATGCCACACGACTAGAACAAATCTTATTAAACTTGCTTAGCAATGCTGATAAGTTCACTCAGCATGGCCATATTCAGCTAAAAGCCAGTCTCATTGAGCAGTCTGATGACGATATCACCTTGTCATGTCATGTTATCGATAGTGGTATCGGCATCAGTTCTACACAACAGTCCCGTTTATTTGAACCTTTTGAGCAGTTAGATAACAGCTCATCAAAAAGCTTCGGTGGCACCGGTTTAGGTTTAGTGATTTCAAAAAAACTATGCGAATTAATGGGTGGAAGTATTACCGTTGAAAGTGAGGTCGGTAAAGGTTCTTGCTTTAGTTTCACTATAAAGCTTAAACGCATCAGCAAATCAGAGTCTAAACAAACTCACACCGATGCAAATAAACAACCAACCTACCAACCCAGTCTGTCTGACATACATGTCTTAATTGTGGATGATGACCTAACTAACCGCTCGGTTTTAGAGTTTTTCCTGACACGTTTAAATGTCCATTTCACGACTGCTGAGAATGGCGTGCAGGCCAATCAACTGTTAACGGAGCTCGATAGTTATGAGCCAATAAAAATGATTCTGATGGATTGCCAGATGCCCGTCATGGATGGCTACACCACCACTCAACATATCCGAGATGGTAAGTTGGGTGAACAATATCAGGATATTCCCATCATCGCCTTAACAGCGAATGCCATGAAAGGTGATGAAGAAAAATGCTTATTAGCGGGAATGAGTGACTATATGGCTAAGCCTATTAAACTCGACTTGTTGCTGGAAAAAATGGTGTATTGGTCAACGCGTACACACCCTCGCTAAATTTATAGATAGGGCTGCTGCCCTCATAAAATCGTTTTGATCGCCAGTGCTGGTGAAAGAATAGGGTAGAAGCAATCTCCTTATCTCTGTTTTTTTTAGCCACAATATTCATCTAGTGTGCTCTTTGTAAATCTGTTCTTGATTGCATCTCAAAATGAACAATATGGCTTATGGCAAATGTGTAAGCAATTTGTCATAAATGACTGTTTTGTGATAACACAGTACTGTGTTTTAACGCGGAGCGAATAGCATGAGCAGAGAAACTGAAAAAAGTATGATTGTTCTCGCACGGCATCGTCTGAAATGGTTGAAAGTCGCCTTAGCGGGCAGGAATGCAGATTTAAATCTTGTTCAAAACACATTTCATCAACTAACAGGCCTAACCAGTCTCAGGTTTGTTCAAGACAATGGCTTAAGTGAAGAAACCATTCGAGAGCTGGCCATCATCGATAATCTCGCCACCCTTAATGTGCAACAGCAACATCCTGAAGTATTGGACAAACTATCAAAAGAAGCTCAGGAATTATCTAAATATCTCGATATGCCCGCGCGTGAATTGTTAGATTTACTCTTCAAACAAGGGGCGCGATTTCATAATCAGGATGCCATCTCAGTGGCTCTTCATCGAGGCCTGATCAGTGATATTCATCATGAAGCTGAAGCCTACGCACGCCTGCAAGCAAGGGAATGTCGTGATAAAGCATAGGGATAACAATATAAAGTTTGACACTTAAAGACGACCGGTCATATTATGGCTTCATGACATTACAAAAACACATCAAAAAAGAACAAATTCTTAACCATGGCATTCAGTTACTAATGAAACATGGTTATCACGGCACAGGTATCAAACTGATACTCGACACAGTCAAGGTGCCAAAAGGTTCGTTCTATAGTTATTTTGATAGTAAAGAAAATTTCACATCCGAGGCAATTACGCATTACATCGCGCCTTTCATTTCCAGATTACAAGGCTTTTTGGATAATCCGGAATTAAATGGTCATCAGGCTATAAAAGCGTATTTCGACTCTTTGATAACTGATCTTGAACACTCAGATTTTAGCGGTGGTTGTTTACTGGGCGATATGATGGGGGAAATCAGTACCTCCAGTGAGTTATGTCGACAGACATTACTCGCGGCGATCACGAATTATTGTCAGCTCATAAGTCAGGGGCTCAGTGATGGTCAGGCATTAGGTATTATTCGTGATGATCTGCCTGCAGATGACATGGCCACGCTGCTGTTCGATCAATGGCAGGGTGCGTTACTGCATATGAAAGTGGAAAAATCGACAGCCCCGTTATCACGGTGTTTATCGCAATTACTGGACGACTATTTTCTTCAACGTTAAATGACGTTGATTTTTTTAGCCGGTTATAAAGACGACCGGTCATTTTTAGTGAGGATACAAGATGAATAAATATATTATCGAGCGAGAAATTGCAGGTGCAGGTGATTTGACCAATAATGATCTGGACCAGATAACGGACAAATCCTGTTCGATTTTAAGAGAGATGGGGCCGGAAATTGAGTGGGTAGAAAGTTATGTGACAGATAATAAAATCTATTGTGTATACAAAGCTGAAAGTAAGGATTTAATCTTGCGTCATGCAGAGCAAGGTGGTTTTCCTGCCAACGTTATCTCAGAAGTCAAAAATATGATTAAACCAAAATAAATACTGAGAGAAAACACACCCTACATAGAAAAGGGGAGAGAAATGAAAAATAAAACAAAAGTCACGTTAAGCACCGTGACTATAGTCATCAGCACCTTGTTGATGCTGAAAGCCAATGCGGAAGAATACCCAGTAAAACAAGTGAGTGAGGGTATTTATTATCACCAGGGTGTTCAGGAAGATGCCAATCGGGACAATAAAGGTGAAATAGCCAATACCGGTTTTATCATCGGAGAAAAGTGTATCGCCGTAGTTGATACCGGTGGGAGTTATCTTGAAGGTAAATCGCTTTTGGAAGTGATACGCGATAAAAGTGATTTACCGATTTGTTATGTTATCAATACCCATGCTCATCCGGATCATTTTTTAGGCAATGCAGCATTCAAAGAGACTGAAGCAACCTTTATTGGCAATGATAAAATGCCAGCTGCAATCGAAGCCCGAAAATCGTTTTATGAAACCCGTTTCAGTGACATTCTGGGGCCTCACTTTAAAGGCACAGAGTTTATTGAGCCCACCCAATTAGTGAGTGTGGATGACCCCATCACCATTGATTTGGGGGAACGTGAACTGGTTCTGACCAGCTATCCCACCTCACACACAGATAATGATCTGACGGTGCTGGATAAAAAAACCAAGACCTTATGGACCGGCGACTTACTCTTTGTAAAACGGATTCCAGCCCTGGATGGCAGTATTAATGGTTGGCTAACCACGATCGATGCTCTTAAATCTATGAAGTTGAATGCAGTGATTCCCGGGCATGGACCTGCTCAACATGATGAGTGGCAACAAGCCTTTGATGACGAAGCGCATTATTTCAGTACGATTCGAGAGCAAATCAGAGCCATTATTTATGATATGGGCACTATCAATGAAGCAACCGAATCTGTCGGTCTGAGTGAGAAGGGCAAGTGGTTGTTATTTGATGATTATCATAAACGCAATATCACCGCTGCTTTTACCGAACTGGAATGGGAATAGAACGATGAAAGTATTATTAAAACATTTCGGCTTTGCTGCTTTATTGAGCTTAGTCTTATTGCCATGGATGAGCATGGCTGATGATGAACCTGAAGAACAATGGCAAACCCTGAAAGAAATCTACTTTGAAGATAAAACTATTCTTGAAGATGCGGATGACTGGTTAATTATCGAGGCACCGAAAAGAGCAGAAGATGCGGCGATTGTGCCGATACATCTTATTTCAAAGAAACCACAAACGACCAATTCGTATATCAAAAATCTCCACGTTTTTATTGATAATAACCCCATGCCATATTCGGCTAACTTCCATTTATCACCGGTATTAGAAACGGTGGATATTTCCACACGCATGCGGGTTGACCAATATACCTATATACGTGCTATCGCTGAGATGAATGACGGTAGCCTGCATATGGTGAAACGTTTTGTTAAGGCTTCTGGTGGATGCAGTGCACCTGCAGCAAAAGACCAGGTAGCGGCGATGGCCAGACTTGGCAAAATGCAAATTCGTTATCGTGACGGTGATACTGAGCAAGCCAAACCGGTCCAGGTCGTGATTAGCCACCCCAACAATAGTGGTTTACAGATGGATTTAAAAACCCGTGGTTATATACCCGCTCATTATGTCGAGAAAATGTTGATAACACTGGATGATAAAGTGTTAATGACCATCGATACAGGCATTTCCATCAGCGAAGATCCCAGCATGCGCTTTGTTTTACCTGCAGGCGAAGAAGGGCATGGAGTGCTGAAAGCGGAAGTAACAGATAATAAAAAACAGGTTTATACGATAGAAAAACACATTTAATGATGAAGTGACTGACAGGGAAGTCAGTCGTTAAATGGAAATTTCCATTTAATCTGTTCAGCAGGCATCATCTGATCCACACTCAATCGAATCATCCCGGTGGGATCGCTGGCTTGGCCTAATACTACATAACGCTTACCTGAATCGGTATAGCCTACGCCTTGGGCTTGATTAAACTCTCTAATAGGACTGCTATTGCGTAATGTAAAAGGCAGTAACTCATCTTCCTCATCCGCTGGCTTGAATGGTGGTACGGTTTCTGGCCGTTGACGCAAACCCACAAAAATTTCCTCACCACTGGGAAGAATAAGTATATTCCAGTTATATAAAGTCATGACCGTATTGGCTGCGCTTGTCATTTAGTGAGCACCTTCGATACGGTGAGATAAAAAATACATAGAGCAATCTTCAGGTTTTAACGGGGGACTATGATAGTAGCCTTGGAATATATCACAGCCCATTTCCACTAGGGCCTCTCTTTGTTCTAGCGTTTCTACATATTCAGCCACAACCGAGACTTTCTGAGATTTACCCAATGCACTGATAGTGCGGATAATATCGGCATTGGTAGAGTTCGTTAGCACATCACGGGTAATCGACCCATCAATTTTAATCGCATTCACAGTAAAGCGACGCATATGTAAAAGCGATGAGTAGCCCATACCAAAATCATCCATGGCCAGATGAATACCGAGATCACTGATTTCCTGTAATATTTTCTCTACTTGCTTCGAGTCAGAAATTTCAGATGACTCAGTAATTTCTAATTCAATTTCATCCGTACTGAGTCCGTATTGTTGAATACAACGTGTGAGAAATGCAGGCAAGGCATTATCATTGAGCTGGAGTGGTGAAATATTTATTGCCATCGTCAGAGCATGATGGCCTTCTTTATTCCACTTGGCTTTAGTGATGCAGCATTGCTCAAATACCCAGTTACCTAATTTATTAATATCGCCACTGTCTTCAGCCAGCATGACGAGCATGGCAGGGGATACAAAGCCGTAGCGTGGATGTGTCCAACGCACCAGTGCTTCAACGCCCACAATGTGACCAGAACGATGATGCTTAGGTTGGTAAACAACAGTCAACTCATCACGGTAAATGGCTTGACGTAGGTCATACACTAGATCTCTGGCAATCATGCCGACTTTATCTTGTCTGCTAATAATTTGCAGCTTGGTCTGACCGTTATGAATAATCGTATTGGTCGCCTCCTCAAAAGCGAGTTGCTCTTGTTGATGCCTGTAAACTTCAGCTTTACGAACGAACGGTAGATAGAGCAGCGTGCTGATAATAATGCTCATTAATTGTAACGCGACGCCGCGCCACGATTCAGTCAGTAGCCAGGCCGATAACACAGGCGGTGTTGTCCATGTCACTTTGGATTGATTTACCACATCAACCCAACCGGATTGAAAGGCCAGCAATGACATCGCCATCAATAACAATGGCACAGCGAAAAAGGGGATTAAATAGCGAGGGTTGAGAACAAGAGGGAGGCCATAGATCAAGATATCGTTAATATTAAACAGACTCGGGATAATTGAAATTTTGGCGACCTTATTTTGAACACCTGTGCGTGTGGCAACTAATATGGCGATAACCAATCCCATGGTTGCGCCTGAGCCACCTATTAAAACGAAGCTTTCGTAAACAGACCGTGTTACCCAATCAGTACTGATGGCAACAACATCATTAATAAAAAATGCCCCTTGCTGGTATGACTCAATAGCAATTCCACCATGAATACCGACAAACCATAAGCCCTGGTTAACCAGTACGGTGAGAGTGCTAAGTATCCATGCACCGAACCCAGTTTCCTGTGCCCCATGTGTAATGGTGTTGTACACATCCGGAAAATCAGGCAGCACAGCAATAAATGCGGCCAGCAGAAAAAAGAAAACCCCGACCAAAACAATAGTGGGGGTTAAACGCATGGCATTATAAAATGCCGTATCCGACTCAACAGAGAGATGTAATAAGTCCAGCAATCGTTTGTGCGTTAACCAGGAGACTAACTCTGCCGTTGCTACACCTAAAATAATAGCCAGTGCCATCGCTTCTATGCTGAAGTCAATGGGCGAATAACCAAGTAATGAGATGAATATAATAAAGTTGATAGCTGCACTGATGGCCACCATCAATGGGGTCGGCATATCACCCTCAGTAGCGTTACTGCTATTTAGTCGATAGACCAACTGCACAGAAATAATCGCAGTTAACGCCAACGCAAAAAAACTGAAAGTGGCTTCACTTATCTGGGCTAGAGGTACTTTCCAGTTATCACCCAGCCAGTCAGTCATGAAGTTTTGATAAAACGTGTTTGGGAAATAAACCAATAGATCCAATGTGACACGTAGAAATGTCAGGGGAAGTAATGAAACAAAACTATTACGTGTTGCTACTATCCATAACAGCATTCGTTGTTTCAATCTCTTTCTCCCTAAAGCTTTTATAAAAGTTTTTTTCAATTGAAACATAAACACGATAAAAAAGCTGTTTAATTTCTCATAAATTTATAAAAATCATCACTTAAGCAAGAAAACTTAATCTGCTTTATCTTTACTTAAATGTATCACATGTCTCAACATCACCGTTCTTATAACCGGTTTTAAACCATGTCACACGTTGAGCCGAACTGCCATGGGTGAATGAGTCAGGTCGCACCACGCCGGTGGCTTGTTTTTGTAATGTATCATCACCAATGGCACTGGCTGCTGTTAATCCTTCTTCCAGATCGCCTAATTCTAATAACTGTCTTGTTTTATTTGCGTGATGAGCCCAGACACCAGCAAAACAATCAGCCTGTAATTCTTGCTTAACTGATAACTTATTCCATTCAACCTGGCTTATGCTATTTCGGGCCGCATTCACTTGTTGTGATATGCCTAATAAAGTCTGAATATGATGACCCACTTCGTGAGCGATGACATAAGCCTGAGCAAAATCACCCGGGGCATTTAACTGATTCTGTAACTGATCATAAAAACTGAGATCGATATAAACACGCTGATCACCTGGACAATAAAAGGGGCCCATGGCCGATTGAGCCGTCCCACACGCTGAATTCACCACACCACGAAATAAAACTAGTTTAGGCGGACTATAACGTTGGCCATTTTCCCTAAAGATGGTTGACCAGGTTTCTTCAGTATCAGCAAGAATGACGGAGACAAAATCGACACGTTTTTTTCTTCGGCAGTTTCCTGCAGGGGCTCAGAGGATGTGACGGTAGGGGCGGAAGAGGGGATGCCGAACAAAGATAATAATACCGGTAAGTTACCTGTGAATGTCGCCAACAACACAACACCTATCAGTAGAATGGCTGTGCCTTTAAAACCCAGTAATCGAAAGATAGCTGGTAGCAAACGGATAATATCGCCAGAGCCACCACGAACACCTGAAACGCGTTGATTACGACGATCTTCAATATTGCTGCTTTTTTCTCTACCACGCCATTTCATTGTGTGTCCTTTAGTAAATGGGAGATACTAAACAGGTCTGATATTACGGCATTTCGGGTACTGACTACAGCCCCAGAAAAACTGACCTGCATTGTCACCTTTCTTGCTTTGGCGTTTAACCATTTTATGGCCACAGCGAGAACATAGTGGTTCGTCCGTTTGATGACGCTCAACTAATTGCTTTACATGAGCCACATGTTCTCTGTTTGTTTTCAAACTGCGTGAAAGGCGACCAGATTCAATTTGAGAAATGATGGCGTCCTTTTCTGCCAGTGTCAGCACAGGATTTGTTTTTGATTTGATATAGCGAGCATAGCCCAAGCCATAAGTCACATTATCTGGCATCGGTGTTTTAAAGTGGCTGTCACCAATAAAAACAATGACGGAAAAGACGTGTTCGTCGCTTAAGTCGAGCAAGGTTTGAAGTGTTTTGAGGTGTTTATGATTTTGATGAAGTGGATTTTGAAAACGGTATTTGTGCTTATATAGTTGCTGAGTCCAATTTTTCTGAGAAGCACTGCCAAATATCCAGCCTCGAATATTTTTGGTTTCTACGACAAACACGCCATAAACAGAGACGATTATGTGGTCAATCTGGGTCGTGCCATCTTCTGTTGGCAGAGTCACGTTTTTGATTAAATGATAATGCTGTTTATCCAATTGCCATCGGGCAATCACGTTGACCATAAACTCACCCAAAATGCCTTTGAACCAGGCTGAGCGAAGAACGACCAGACAGATAAATAACGGAATGAAATACCAGAGAGACAATAAAGAAGCGAATATCGGAGTGAAGTCCATTTCAGCACCTTGGGTTTAATGTTCCAAGAACATACAATGCACAAAAAAGGTGGGATAAACAAGCGGGCTGGAATAGAAGAGGAGATTTTCTTGGTGGGTGCTGAGGGGATCGAACCCCCGACCCTCGCCTTGTAAGGGCGATGCTCTCCCAGCTGAGCTAAGCACCCCAAGAAAGCGAGGCATTCTACAACATCTTTTTGAAGTTTGCTCGAAAAAAATGAAGAAATTTTTATCTTTGTTAGGGATTATTTTTAAGCAGATTCACTAAGTGATTGATTAGCCGTTTAAAGCCTGTTTAAAACCATTTCTTCCAACGGAATAAAATTAATAATATCAGGGCTACAACAGTCAGCATGATGATGACATCAGTAAAAGCATGACTATCATTCGCGCCTGGAATACCACCCACATTAATCCCCAATAACCCAGTCACAAAGCTTAAAGGTAAAAACACAGCCGCAATCACAGACAGCACATACATACGTGCATTGAGTTGTTCAGCAGTTTTACTATGCAGTTCTTCCTGAACCAATACAGCCCGTTCACGCACAGCGTCCAGGTTTTCGATGTAACGAATCAACGTGTCACTGATTTCATGAATCTGAATCCGATCATAATCAGATAACCAGGATATCTTCTCCAATGTCAGGCGAGCCAGGGCATCCCGTTCTGGTGCCAGATATCGGTGCATGCTAATCACTTGTCGACGCAACTGAGCAATATTATCGTGTAAGTTTTCTGTATTGCCTGCTAAGACAGCGTCTTCATAATCTGCAATCATATCTTCGAAACTGGCAATCGTATCTGACATGCCATCTACGGTCAGATCAATTAGCTTAATTAAAAATTCAGCACTGTCTTTTGGGCCGATACCTTGATTAAGTAATTTATCCAGCTCAGCCGCAGAAGATGACATTTCACGACGTGTTGTCACAATAATATGTGGGTCAATCCAGACACGAATAGAAATCATATCGTCACAATGAGCGTGCTGATTGTGATTGATGCCACGTAAGGACATCAGCAAACCATTGTTTATTGACGTCGTGCGAGGGCGTGTTTCATCTTCCAATAAAGCATTGGCAATAACGCTGTCCAGCCCAGACTGCTCAAGTAACCAGCGTTCGGCATCAGGATGGGTATAGTCAAAATGTAACCAGAGCACACCATGATCAGCTTGCCATGCCGGCAGATCCGTCTCATTCAGTTCGCTGCTTCCACCTTGACCATCTAGTAAATGTGCAAAAGCTAAACCTGATGAATTGGACATAACACGGATATTCCCAAGCAATTGAAAAAGTGAGCTTAGCATAACAGGGGAGTGGTAGAGCCAGACTAGAGCTCAAAAAGTTTTATCTCTTGAGACAATAAAAAAGGGAGCCAATGATGCCATTGACTCCCTTTAAAACTAAATAACTACGGCTATTTAGCGAAGTGTTCTACTGAACAGATTTAACGCCAGTTGATAACCGATTTGTGCCGTTTGTGCATCATAACGACCACCATCACCTTCATCACGCATAAACGCATGTTCGGCATTAAACTCATGCCAGGTAAAGGTGATATCCGTTGCTTTTAATTCCTGGTAGATTTTTAACAAACCATCAGCAGGCACATGGTTATCCTGTTTACCCCAAATCATTAATAACTCACCTTTGATGTCATCCAAGCGTTCCATGCTGTGCTGGCCAGGTTTGTTGGGGATTTTCTGAATATGTAAATCCGTCGCGTAGAAACACGCGGTGCCTTTAACTTCAGGTTGTAAAGCAGCACGGAAAGCTAGGTGACCACCAATGCAATAACCCATGGCACCAATATGACCGTTACACCAAGGTTGCGTTTTGACGAACTCAATCATGGCCACATTATCAGAGTCATAACCTTGAACATCTTTCGCTTCTTTATCGGCATTGCCTTTGTCACGACCAGCATCGTCGTAGCCCAATACCGTGCCAATAGGGTTCAGCTCATGAAAGACTTCTGGCACTAACACGGCATAACCGTGGCTGGCCATCAGCCTTGCAGCACGTTCGATGGGGCCGGTTTGTTGAAAAATTTCAGAATAGAACAAAATGACTGGGTAACTACCTTCACCCACGGGGCGGTGAATATAAGTACGCATCACGCCAGTAGGGGTATCAAGATCGACAAAGTGGCTTTGAATTTTCATAGTAGGCTCGCTAGATTGCTTGAATGTCTGAAGAACGAAAGCACGCTATTGTACAAGAACTTGTCTGCTTCATCATGGCTGACTTCAGCCGCAAATTTATTAGCATCATTTATTGTTTCTATTAGAGTGCATATCTTCAGATTGAAAAAGTGAAAAATAGTTAATATTTAAAAAGTCAGGGTAAAAACCTCCCGAAGCGCCTAAGCACCGATTCATTTTTTATAACTGGTTTAATCTCTGTAATTTTAGGAATATTTCCTATATTTACTCTGTGCGATGCGTAGTAAATTTGCGTAACCTTGTGTGAATTTTTGTGAACATGCTCGCAGAGTTTACCCAGAACTTGTGACAAGCAATCTTACTGCAAACCATCACAAAACATAAGGTGTAGTTAATCCGGCAGCTTATCTAACAAGGGGAGCAGGCAATTGAGTGACATAGCCTTACACCATGAATCAGACGTGAGTATTCTGGGTGATCTTGAAGCAACACGTGACTCTATCGTCACCGATCTTTATCGTACACACAACAGCTGGTTAATGGGCTGGCTCTGCAAGAAAATCGGCTGTAGTTTTGATGCTGCCGACTTAATGCAAGATACCTTTTCCAAAATTTTGCAAAAAGAGGATCTGGGCAGCATCAAAGAACCACGAGCCTACCTGACCACAGTTGCACATGGCCTCATGGTCAACCATGTTCGACGCAAGGATATTGAAAGAGCTTATCTCGAGGCGTTGGAAAATATGCCCGAAGTTGACGTACCTTCACCTGAGTCTCTCAATATCATGGTAGAGACCTTAGCTAAAATAGATGAAATGCTGGATGGCTTACCTGAACGAGTTCGCAGTGCTTTTTTATGGTGTCAGCTGGAAGGGTTGTCACACGCCGAAATTGCTTCACGACTCTCAGTTTCAGTCAGCTCTGTTCGCCAGTACATCGCTAAAGCACTACTGCATTGTTTAAACCTGGATAACTAAAATGTTCTTTTATGGCTCATTCTAAGAAAGACGCGCTCTATGAAGCGACAAACTGGTTTGTTGAACTGACATCCGGTGAGGCGACAGATACAGATCGTAAAGAATGGCAAAGATGGTTAAATGCTTCACCAGAAAACAGACAGGCATGGGAACAAGTTGAAACCGTCACCAACTGTTTTATGGGGCTGGATTCAAAAACCAGTATTGCCGTATTAAACCGTCCGATTGATACCCGATATATCCAATCACAAGAACGTCGCCAGGTCATTAAAACACTGAGTTTGCTTATCGCTGCCGGTACAGCAGGCTGGTATGGCTATCAACAAAAACCATGGCAGGTTTTATTAGCAGACTATTCCACTGCCGTGGGGGAAATTAAACAGCTCGTCCTGGATGACGGCACGCAACTGGTCCTCAACACAGATACCAAACTATCTGTTCATTATGATGAACAAGTTCGTAACGTTAGGTTATTACATGGCGAAGTATATGTAGAAACGGCAGAAGACCCCAACCCAACTTATCGCCCCTTTATCCTGACCACAGAACACGGCACGATCAAAGCCTTGGGCACAAAATTTAGTACTCGCCTCATTCATGAGAGAAGCTGTGTCAATGTCTACGAACATGCCGTTGAAGTGAGCCCCATTAATGGTTATGGCGATAAAGTTGTCGTGAATAGAGGTGAAGCAGTGAAATTCACCGCCGACTTATTTCAGCAAAAAATGTTATTTGATGCCTCCATCCTGGGTTGGACAAAAGGTTTCTTAGTTGTCGATAACATGCCACTCAAAACCTTTGTTGAAGAACTCTCACGTTATCGAACCGGCATGATGCGCTGTGATCCCGCGATTGCTGATTTAGAAATCTCTGGGGCTTTTCCAGTAAAAGATATTGATGGTGCATTAAGAAGTATCACCAAAACCCTGCCAGTACGTGTTGAAAGTTACACACGTTATGTCACCATGCTAAAACCTGCCTAAGAGTTAACTCAAGATCAGCCACACAGTTTATAAAAAACACTAAGAAAGTATCGTCCTTAAAAAGCATTACTAAATCTCTGCTACTAACTGTTGAAACTGATACTTGTTTCTTTATCAATGAGCAAACTTCGTAAAAATATCTCCTCGAAAACCCAGATATATCAACGTTTATAAAAAAATTTTAAAAAAAGTCTAAAAAATAATTGTCACTTTCCAATTCTCGATTGGCATACCTAATAGAACAACAAAAAAATAATAACTATTAGTCGGAGAGAAATATTGGAACTGCAAGCAAAGGGCCGAGTTTGCCTTAAGAATAAACTCTGTCGCTGTTTATCTATCGCCACGATGAGCATGGTCGGTGCCATGTCAATCAATCATCTTGCCCTGGCAGAAGATAACGCAGCTGAACAAGTGAAACGTTATGACATTCCTGCTGGCCCTTTGGGCAAAGCCATCTCAAATTACGCAGCCGAAAATGGTGTGAGATTAACCTTTGACCCAGCCTTGGCAGAAGGAAAAGAAACCAAAGGTCTTCATGGTGAATATTCCGTTGAAGAAGGCTTTCAAAAATTATTAAACGACAGTGGCCTCGAAGCCATTGATGATACAGATGGCGGCTATTTTCTGGTGCCTGGTCAAGAAGAGTTACCTGCTTTGGGTGATGACCGCTTAATTCTGGACACCGTCCAAGTCAGAGCACAACGTTTTTATGAAGTAGGGCCATTGCCAGGTCTAGGCCTTACCAAAGAAGAAATTCCGGCCAATGTGCAAAGTATCTCGGCCAAAGAGATAAAAGAAGCACATTCATTAAGCATGACGGATTTGTTTAATACAAAACTACAAGGCGTCACGGTTAATGATTACCAAGGTAATCCATTCCAGATGGATATCCAATATCGTGGTTTTACGGCGGGACCACAAATAGGTACACCACAGGGCTTGAGTGTCTTTATCGACGGTATTCGGGTGAATGAACCGTTTGGCGATGTGGTGAACTGGGACATGATCCCCATGAATGCCATAGCTGGTGTGGAGCTATTTCCTGGGTCCAATCCTATCTTTGGTTTGAATACCTTAGGCGGTTCATTTGCCTTAAAAACCAAAGATGGCTTTAACAATACCGCTGCAGATGCTGAGGTGCTTGCTGGCTCATTTGGTCGTAAACAATTACAAATGGAAAATGGCTGGAACAACGGCACCATCGCCTTTTTCGGCGCGGCCAGTTTATTTGACGAAAATGGTTGGCGTGATAATTCTCCGAGTGAAGTGAATCAGTTATTCGGTAAAGCTAGTTATCGAGGTGACAAACTTGATTTACATTTCAGCACACTGATTGTTGATACTAATTTGGTCGGTAATGGGCTTATTCCAAGTGAAGAATATCGACAAGACAGGGAAGGAGTCTTTACCGCACCAGATACTACAGAAAATAGATTACAGCAGTTTCAGTTAGCTGGTGCTTATCAGGTAAACGATACGTTTAGTATTACGGGGCAGGTTTACCGTAGAACAAGTAGAAGAGATTCTCAAGGTGCAGATGTATACACAGATTTTGATAACCAGACAGTAAAAAGAAACCTTGCCCCTGGCGAAGAATATACCTGTCTTTATGAAACGACAAATGAATATAACTTACCAGATTACTACGTTATAGATTTACCCGGTGGCGACCCTTTCAGCTCACCAGATTATATTGATTTCGTGTTAAGCCCTACTATTGAAGATGCTTTTGCGACGCTTGATGCGAGTCAGTTCAATACAGCACTCCCAGATGAAGTGGTGGCATTGGCGCAGAGCTCAATAAACTTCTGGAAAAACTTTCAAGCAACTGAAATTTTTCAAGCTGCTAACGATACTGGAGCAGGGCCACAGCTACTTGATGAAGGGGATGAAACATCATATTCAAATAATGAACATTCCTACATATACAACGCTAAAGTTGATTTAACAGCGCTAAAAGATAGTGATCCTTTTGCATTTGCAGCAGGAGCTGAGGGGAGCTTCTATTATTACACCACTGATGGTGTTAAACATGTGATCCTACCCAAACTCCCAACTAACGCTGATACGTGTAAGGGCGATGCCGGCTCAAATGATACATTGGAAGTAGCAGGACCTGAAGGTGGTGTACAGACCGTTGATGGTGCTGCATATAGCCAAACCAATCCTGGTGTTGTAGATGGAACACCTACCGCAGTATTAACTGATAACACAATTGATCAAGTTACTGATGGTGTATCCATTCAACTCAACTGGAATACAGATAAACACAAATTCATGATTGGGGCGTCAGTCGATAGACCCACAGCGGAATATACCAGTACACAACAGTTAGGCCTTTTAACTGCAAACCGGGAGTTCTACTATGCTCCTGATGAAATTCGTGATCAGTATGTAGCGGCTGATGTACCAATTAGTAACAATAATTTTGAAGGGGAGCAATTAACGAAGAGTCTTTATTTCAGTGAAACCTGGAGTCCCGTTGAAACGTGGCATTTTAATGTTTCTGCGCGCTACAACGATACTCAAGGAGAAAACAGAATGAGGTCTAGAGAGTATGGTATCGCTTTTATTCCCAGCCTTGCTCAATTAGAAGCCTTTCCAGATTATTTTGACGTCTGTGCGCCGGGTGAGGATTGTCCAACAGGCTATGAAACACCAGACACAAGCAGCCTACTAAACGAAGAAGAAAAAGAATCATTTAGCTATTATTCGTTAAACCCCTCTTTTGGTGTCGCTTGGCAGGCAAGAGATGATTTAAATCTCTACGCTAATTTCTCACAAGGTGTGCGCGTTCCTTCCGTTATTGAGCTAGGGTGTGCATTGGATAAAACACCTGTTGGTTCGAAAGGAATTTATAGAAGTCTTATAGAAAACAGGACATGCTCACTACCTTCGACTCTCTCCGGTGACCCATATTTGCCTCAAATAAAAGCACAGACATTTGAAGTCGGTGTTAGAGGGGTAATAGATGATTATTTGCAATGGAATTTATCCGCCTATCAAACCAATATTAAAGATGATCTTTATCTGGTTTCCTATCCTGATAATCGTAACTTCTTTGACAATATTGGTTCAACACGTCGTCAAGGTATCGAGGCGGGATTCTCTGGTCAAAAAGGTAAATGGGCGTTTAGTGTTAACTACTCACTTACTGATGCCACATTTGAAGATAACTTTACTATTGCAGGCAATGACAATAGCAGTTCTTATGAGGACTTTGCCGGTAATTATAACTATAGCCGTTTAATTGATGTTGAAGCCGGTGCTCGCATGCCGGGCGTATCACTTCATAACCTTAACGCATCTGTCAACTACCAAGTTACCCCTAAATGGACCGTTGGCCTCACGGCTGTAGCTCATTCATCAAGTTATGTCAGAGGTAATGAAAATAATAAACACCGAGCAGGGCAGGTGATATACGAGACTGCTGAAATTTCCGGAACGCAAACACGCGTTGCTAGAAAAGCGACGAATAATCCAGGCAAGGTGCCGGGGTATATGGTGTTTAATTTCCAAAGTAATTATCAGCTCACCAAAAACTTCAGTGTCAATTTACTCGTAAACAATATCTTTGATAAAGAATACTTTTCAGCTGGCACGCTGGGACGCAATCCATTTACACCTGGCACCTATGGTGCTAGAGGGCCTGATGGCTACAACCACAACTCACTTGAATGGAACAGCACAAACTTCGTGGCGCCTGGTGCACCGAGAGCAGCTTGGGTCAGTGTTAGGTGGCTATTTGATTAAAAAATAAAAGATAGTCAAGTCATATACATGGAAGGAGAAAAAAGATGAAAAAATCTTAAATTAAAACTCGTAGTGTTAAGTACATTGATTTTTTTAGCTTCAGGTCAAGCAATGGCCGATTGGGAAAACTTGCCAGCAACGGGGGTGAGTGTTGGCAGTGATACCAGTGCTTATATTTTATGTAATCCAACGGGTAATTTTGGTTCTGGTTCTGCGTCTGGTGCTCCAGTGCAACCAACTTCAGTTACTGAAGCATGCGCTCTGTTACCAGCTACCGATGCAGCAGTTCCAGATTCTAATTTTACTGGCTTGAATAGAATACCAATTGGCAGTAAGACTCGTTCTATATATATGAATAATAGTTATACCAATTACACTGATATCAATATTGGCGTGATGCGAGAGTATGTATGGCGAAGACCAACTAATGATGGTTATGAATGTATCTATGGCATGAAAGTAACTATGAATTTTAATGATTACGATCTCAATCAACCCTACTCACAATTTTTTGAAATCAATGATTTAGCTAGAAAAGGCTGGAGTGGGAAGACGGTAAATGTTGCATACTCGACAGTTCCGACCTCTGCGGACCCAACCTATCGAATAGGTCGAACTTTTACTTCTATACAGCATAGTGCCGGAGTAAGTTACATCGCTCAACCTCCTGTTGGCTTAGACAGTAGTCCAGCCATCACTTCTACTCAAAAAGCGGATCTAAATAGCGATTGGATCGTTTTTACAACGCGTGCCGATGTGGTCTCCGGTATGCAATATGTGCGAACAGAGTGTTCAGCAAATGATTTGACGACAGCATCGGATGCTATCCGATTACGCCAAACTTCGAGAGATGGTCAACCACCAATTGAAATAGAAGTGGAAGGGTTTTTACCAAATTAGACAAACGATAACGGATTTGATTAGGGCAAATGTGACCGCCCTATATAAGGAATTCATCTTCAATCAACGGAAGTTTAAGACGCTCACCAAGATTGAAGTGAATAGGTGCTTCGGGCAGCCACAAATGCCCGTCTATTGTACACGGACGGAGAAAAATGATGAAAAACTTCAAATTAAAACTCGTAGTGTTAAGTACATTAAGTTGCTTAGCTTCAGGTCAAGCAATGGCTGATTGGGAAAATTTACCTGCTACAGGTGTAAGTGTGAGTGGTGGGACAAGCCCGTATATTTTGTGTAATACCACTGGTGATTTTGGTTCGGGCTCAGGGGCGAATGCACCAGTGCAGCCAAGCTCTATTTCAGACACTTGTGCGGTTCTACCTGCAAGCGATCCAACTGTGCCCGATTCCAATTTTACTGGAATTAGCAGAATCCCCGTGGTGAATAGAACATCATCCATTATTATGAATAACAGCTATACCAACAATAATGATGTTGATATCGGCACGTTACGCGAATATGTATGGAGAAGAGCTGTTGGTGGCAGCTATGAATGTATTTATGCAATGAAAGTGACACTGAAAGAGGCCGATTACAACGTGAATGAGTCTGGCACTCAAAATTTTGAAATTAATGATATGGCAAGAAAAGGCTGGTCTGGTAAAACGGTTGATGTGGCGTATTCAACTGTACCTGCTAATGCATCACCAACCTATCGTGTTGGAAGGACATTTACTGCAGTCCAGCATAGACCAGGGGATGTTGATCAACCTCTGACCGGTCTAGGCTCTAGCCCTGCAATCAATGGTCTCAATTCATGGCCGGGATCTGCTTCAGCTACACAGCAACAAGCTGATATTGATACTGACTGGATAGATTTTACCACTGATGCTAATTACAAAGATGATGATGGTAGTACTAATCCAGCCTCAGGTATGCAGTATGTGAGAACCTCATGCTCGAGTGGTTCATTCACTACATCAACAGATGCTATTCGTCTACGTCAGACATTCCAAGAACTCAATGGGGATGGTTCAAGTGACAATCCTTTCATTGAAATAGAAGTTGAAGGTACTTTGCCAAATTAATCTGGCTAAGTAGGGCACAGGTGACAACTTAATGTTGTCGCCTGCTGCATCAAAAAAGACTTTAATAATAAGGAATTATACATGGCTACTAAAATTTTTAACTCTACGGAAACGAGTTATACAGGTACCTCTGGTGATGATTTAATTGTAGGTAATGATCTTGGAAATACTATAGATGGTGCTGCTGGTGATGATGTCATTTACGGCGGTGCCGGGGATGATTTTATTATCGGTGGAACAGGCAGTGATGTTCTGATTGGTGCTGATGGTAATGACATTCTTGTTACAGGTTCTAGTGATGGCAGCAGCAATAATGGAAATAATATCGTTAGTGGTGGCAGTGGTGATGACACTATTTACACTGGTACAGGTGATGACATTATATCGGGTGGTAGTGAAAATGACTTAATCTATGCTGAAGGCGGAAATAATATTATTTCGGGTGGCAGTGGCAGCGATAATATTTCAACTGGCAATGGTGATGACATCATTGATGGTGGCACTGGTGATGATGACATTTATGCCGGTGACGGAAATGATATCTTATCAGGTGGTGCTGGCGCTGATTATATTGAAGGTCAGGGAAGTAGTGCTGGAGACGAGAGCGTCGATGGTAATGTTTATCACGTAACATCACAGGATATATTGCTAGGGGGAGATGGAAACGATACCTTTGTTGTCGGTGATGAGTTTGAAGAAGAAACGATCATCCAAGGTGGTGTTTCAGCTCAAGACCTTTCAGGCGATGCAGCAAGATACGTTGATTTGAACGAAGCTGAAGGTGAAGAAGGCGAAGAAGAGGAAGAAGAAGGCGAGGAAGAAGAAGGGCCTTTATTCGGTTTCGACACTGTTAACAATGAGTTTGTTGAAATTGAAGATCAGGAAATGTCAGAACAAGCTGAAACGGATGTTCGCTTGAATCTGGTTACTCGTCCTGGTTCGACTGAAATCAATACCGCTGCCTCTACCTTTGCAGGTTATAACGCTGTTGATACTTTGCAGTTTACAGAAAGCGGTGACTTTGATGAGTCTTTATCATTCTCTGGAATTGAGCGTCTTGAACTGGATAGTGGCGTTAATATCACCTTATCTTCTGAGCAGTTAGAAGACAATGCTGAGTCATTAAGCACTGGCTTCTTAAATCCTGGTCTGCAAATCCATGGTACGGCCGGTGGACCGAGCGAGTCAGTCACGGTTGAAATGGAGTTTGAAGAAGCTGAGTTTGAACCTGATGAAGATATCGTCGGTGCTGAGGAAGAGGAATATGACTACGCTGAGTTCTCTGTTGAGGAATTTGCAGTAGCGAATTTATTCCACAACGTTGACATGATCTACGATGCCAGTGAAGGTGAAGAAGGTAGCTTTACTCATGTTTATGGCGGCAATGAATCGGCTGGAGCGACTGAAACCGTTTATGGCAGTGCTGGTGTCGATTACGGTGTCATGAACGGTGGTAATGATACTTACTACGGTGGTGATGGTAATGATGTTTTAGTTGGCGGAAGCGGTGCAGATAGCCTGTACGGTGAAGACGGCGATGACATCTTTGAAATTGGTGGCTTTGGTTCAGGTACCTCAGGTACAACCTCTGCGGCTGATGATGGTACTCAGGAATGGATTGCTACTGGTGCTAATCACGATCTGATCGTGGGTGGTGACGGTGTCGATACATTACGCATTACCAGCGGTGTGGGTGCAGATACAAAAACTAATGGTACTGTTGTATTAAACGACGCTAATTTCCAAGGCATGGAAGTGGTTCAGGTGGGTGGTACGGTTGACCAACTGAATGTGGAAAATGATGCATTGCAAATGTTGAATGACCACTACTATTTCGCTGCCAATGGTACTGTCGATGACCTAAGCAATAGCCTGGGTAACAATGGCGGTACCATCGATAATGTCGTTGTGGATGCTTCTGGTGTCACTGCAAATGGTCTGCGTTTTGAAGGTAATGGTAATGACAATACCTTTATCGGTACCACGCAGGATGATGTGTTTGTAGGTAACGGCGGTAACGATACTCTGACTGGCGGTAACGGCGCGGATACGTTCGTGTTTGGTCAGGTCCATGAGCAAGTGGTCACAGGCGATGATGATGAAGTGCAAACGTATGTAGACACTGCATTTGATTTAACTGGTATCGATACCATTACTGACTTTGTGAGTGGGCTGGATACGATTGCCCTGAACATTGATCAGTTTACTTCTCTGACAGCAGGTAGTTTTACTGCTGATAATCTTGTTTGTAGTGTAGGTGCAGCTGCTGGTGATGCGAATGACTTCTTGTTATTCGACACATCAACCGGTGCATTGAGCTATGACGCTGATGGTAGTGGCGCTGGCGCTGCTGTGCAATTTGCGACTCTGACAGGTGTCACTTCATTAAGTGCATCTGACATTGACGTGTTTGCATAAAACGAATGGAGGGTGTGCCCATTGGGTACACCCTTTTTTCTTACCGGTCAGTCGTTGAGATTAATGTTATGTCAGAAGTGCTTATTCGTTTAAAAGAAAAACACCACCAAGCAGGGTTCACCTTGCTTGAATTATTGGTGGTGATGGTTATTGTCGGTTTGTTAGCCGGTTATGTCGGGCCGAAATATTTTGCCCAAATTGGTAAATCAGAAGTCAAAACAGCTCGTGCTCAGATTGAAGCACTGGGTAAAGCCTTAGATCAGTATCGTTTGGATGTAGGCCATTATCCAACCACAGAGCAAGGCTTAGCGGCATTAAATACCCCGCCGAACAATGAACGTAAGTGGCAGGGGCCTTACCTTAAAAAAGAAGTCCCAAGAGATCCGTGGGATAACCCGTATTTTTACCAGATGCCTGGCACACAAAGTCAATATTCTGAGTATGACATATGGTCTTTAGGCAGTGATGGTGCAAGCGGTGGCAATGATACGGCAGCTGATATTGTGAGCTGGCGTTAGGTTGCTGTCTGTATGATTTTTACCATGAAAGTTATCCATGATGGGGCTGTCAGACTGATAGAGATAGAAGCCGGTAACGAAAATCAGGCGCGTTCTCTGGCAGAGATGCAAGGCCACCACGTACTTTCAATTAACCAACATAAAAGTGGATCATTCAATCTTGGCTTACCACAGTTAAAAAAGCCAAATTCAATGTGATGCTGTTCAGCCAGGAATTACTCGCCTTGATTGAGTCAGGACTCAGTCTGGTTGAGGCGATAGAAGCCCTGGCCGAAAAAGAAACTCAGGCTGAATCTAAAGCAGTATTAAATCAAATTAAGGCTGCTTTATTTGATGGCCAACCTTTATCTTCTGCGCTGGAAAGTTTGCCAGAGGTATTTACACCTTTATATATAGCCTTGATTCGTTCCAGTGAACGCACGGGTGATATGGCGACAGCTTTAGGCCGTCATGTGACCTATCAGTCACAGATTGATGCGATGAAAAAGAAAATCGTCTCTGCCGCTATTTATCCCGTGTTACTGCTGGTCGTGGGCGGCCTGGTCGTGTTGTTTTTATTGGGCTATGTCGTACCGAAATTCAGCGTGATTTATGAAAGCACCAACGCCGATCTTCCCTGGTTATCTCAGCTATTACTGAGCTGGGGACAGTTATTACACAGTCATGGACGTGAGGCGTTTATGGTGTTTATCGCCAGTGTTGCCTTGTTGAGCTATGTCTTTAGCCGGGCATTTGTACGCCGTTTTATTATGGCGAAAGTCTGGCAAATTCCTAAACTGGGCGAAACGCTGAGAATTTACCAGCTTGCCCGTTTTTACCGAACATTAAGTATGTTGCTTCGCGGTGGTATTCCGCTGACCACGGCTATGCAGATGGTGTCATCCTTATTGCAGCCTTTATTACGCAGCAAATTAGCTTTAGTAGCGAACGATGTGAAAGAGGGTAAAACCTTATCCAGCGCCATGGAACAACATGGTATGACCACATCTATTTCTGTTCGTATGTTACGGGTCGGCGAACGCACAGGCCAGATGGGCGACATGATGGAACGCATTGGTGTTTTCTACGATGATGAAATTGCCCGCGCTGTGGAGTGGTTAACCAAATTACTTGAACCGGCATTGATGATCATTATTGGTCTGGTGGTCGGTTTGGTGGTGGTGTTGATGTATATGCCAATTTTTGAATTGGCAGGGAGTATTCAATGAATACGGCCTATCATGATATCACCCCAGAACAAACAGAGCCTGTTGTAGAAGCACTGACCGTTGAACAGCTGAATCAGGCGAAACAACTGGCACAGCAAAGCAAACAACCTTTGCTTAAGGTATTGGAAGAAGTCAGTGAGTTAAGCCCGGATGTGTTTGTGCAAGCACTCGGTTTATTAGTGCATTATCCGGTGTTTAGCATTTCTCAGCTTTATCAGTTACAGCCTGATTTTGATGTGGTGTCGTTTACTCAGGCAGAGAAAATTGGCTGCGTGGCAGTGCGTGATAGTCAAGATGTCTTATATCTGGTTCATGCGAATCCGTTTGAAGCCAATTTGTATTCCAAACTGGATTTGCTGGTGAGAGAACCTGCGACATGGACACTGGCTCACACCGAAGATTTAAATGTGTATCTCTCTCATCATGAAGCAAATATGCGTGCTTTGGGAGATGAAGTCTCCACACACCACCATGAACGACAAGATGATGAGCAGAGTATAGAAGATATCTCCTTACGCTCAATCAGCGAAGATACCAGCCCGATAGTGAAGTTTGTGCGTTCAACGCTATACGATGCCCTGAAAGCCGGCGCCAGTGATGTGCATCTGGAAACTGACCAAAACGGGCTGAAAGTGAAATACCGTATTGATGGGGTATTAAGTCATGTCGGTGGCATTCAGGGAATGGCTCAGGCAGAGCAAGTGATTTCCCGGGTTAAAGTCATGTCTGATCTGGATATTGCCGAGCGTCGTATCCCTCAGGATGGCCGCTTTAAAGTCATGGCACTGGGGCGAGAAATTGATTTACGTGTGTCGATTATGCCCAGTGTGTTGGGTGAAGATGCGGTTTTACGGGTTTTAGATAGACAGGCATTAAGTGAAGAAGCACAAGGCTTGAGTCTGGATATTTTGGGGTTTGCCCCAGATATCATGGCCCGGTTTCGTTTATTAGCTGAAGAGCCTTATGGCATGTTGCTGGTAACAGGCCCAACCGGTAGCGGTAAAACCACCACGCTGTACGGCATTATTTCTGAGATTAACCACGGCACAGACAAAATTATCACCATTGAAGACCCGGTTGAATACCAATTACCCGGTGTCTTACAAATCCCTGTGAATGAGAAAAAAGGACTGACCTTTGCTAAAGGGTTACGTTCTATTCTGCGTCACGACCCCGACAAAATCATGGTCGGTGAGATTCGTGATGGTGAAACTGCACAAATTGCCGTGCAATCAGCATTGACCGGTCACTTGGTACTCACCACCGTGCATGCCAACAATGTGTTTGATGTGATTGGCCGTTTTACCAATATGGGCGTTGACCCTTATAACTTTGTGTCAGCGATGAATGGCATTCTGGCTCAGCGACTGGTGCGGGTGAATTGCCCACATTGCCTGACTGAGGATAAACCCGATGCGGCACTGGTTGAAAAGTCTGGTCTAACGCCTGAACAAATAAAAGACTTTCAGTTTAAAAAAGGTCAGGGCTGTGGCCAGTGCCACGGTTTGGGTTTCAAAGGCCGTAAAGCGATTGCCGAATTATTGTGCTTTAACGATGAAATTCGCGAAATGATTGTGACCCGAGAGCCGGTACGCAAAATCAAAGAAGCAGCTTATGCCAATGGCACCAGAACGATGCGTGAAGCGGCATTATTACTGGTGAAAAATGGTGAAACGACGCTGGAGGAGATTAATCGTGTTACCACACTGGCTTAGCATCATGACCGACGAGCTGAATGTGTGTATTCGGCCTAATAGTCTTGTTATCAGAAGCTTTCAAGGTGTGGCTGGTAAAACACGTTGTGTTGATCAACAGAAAATCATGTTCAAAAAGGCTATCGACCACATGGATGTGGACGTGGCTTATCTTGCCAAGGTTTTACAGACAACACTTAGTCAGGACCGCTGGCAGGCAAAAACAGCGCGTATTGTCCTAGCCAATAGTTTTGTGCGTTATGCCGTGCTGCCCTGGAATCCGGCGATTAAGACCAAGGAAGAAAAGCAGGGGTATTTACAGCATTTGTTTGTCAGCATGTATGGCGATGTGGTGAAAAGCTGGAATAAAACATCGAGCCCGGCTGGGTTTGGACAGTCTGCTGTTGCCAGCGCAATACCCACACCACTTATTCAAACCATTGATGCAGTGTTTTCCACATTGGCCATCAAACTTGTTTCTGTTCAGCCGTATCTGATGTCGGTGATGAATGAGGCTATCAGCGTCATTAAAGATCAGCAGTTACAAACTTTGTGCTGGCTGACCGTGGTCAGTGATGGCCGTTTATGTCTGGGCTTGATGGCAGAAGGTCAGTGGATGTGGCTTAAAAATGTGCAGCAGGAAAGTGATGTGATTGGCCAGATTGAACTGCTGATAGAGCGTGAGCGTTTGGTGAATAGCGAGTTCGATAAAGCGCTACAACAGCGTTATGAGCAACCCATGTTATTACACTGGCCCGATATCTCATCATCCAGTGCAATAAAAATAGCGACATATCGCGTTATCCGTCTGCCATCGTCAAAACTGTTTGCCAATGAACAGCCTGACACTCAGGTCACGAGGTTAATTGCCTCATGAAAACGATACAGCTAAATCACAGTTTGCAGCCATCCGTACAAAAGCCGGTAGCGTCATTTTTATTATTTGTCGCTGTTTTGCTGGTAATGCTGAGTTTGTTCTTTTTACAGCAGAGTAATGCACGGCTGTCTGAATTACATCAAGAAAAAGCGGCTTACACCAAAACCACACAATTGACGGTTGCAACAGAGCCACTAACTGAACGTGAACAAGCTGAACTGGATGCCGTGAATGTCGCCATTAACGAGATTATCCGCCCATGGCCACAGTTGTTTTATGCATTGGAAGAATCCCGGCTCGACAGCATTCAATTGGTGGCTATTGAGCCAAATGTAAAAAATAAAACTGTGCAGATTATTGCTATCACCTCACCGGTGGATGAGATTCTGGCCTATATCAGCAACCTTAAACAGCAGGCCATTGTGAGCTCGGTGAGTTTGGTATCCACCGAATCGGTAAGGCTGAATGGCAAAGAAGCCACACAGTTTGAATTATTAGTGACATGGTAGGACGCTGATGCAAAAAGTCATGATGCAACATTACGGACAATGGCTGCTCTATCAGCTTCGGCAGTGGGGCTGGCAAGGCCATCTGGCGGTCGCCTTACTACTAGCGAGCCTGATGATGGTATGGATGACTCAGGCTAATGATCAGCAGGCTGAGCAACTGCGCTTAACGATTGACGATCTGGCGCAACATACCCCCGTTGATATTCAACCCGAACCACGTTCTACACATATAACACAGCGCTTTTATCAGGCATTGCCAGTTCAAAAAGACGCTAATCAGAAAATTGCTGATGTATTAAACGTGATTGAACAACATGGCTTAAGACTCGACCGTTCAGATTATTCAACACGCGAAGTACCCGAATCAAGCATGGTGCTTTATCACATCAAATTTCCGTTGGAAGGCTCGTATCCTGCCATTCGTAATGTAGTGACGGAAATCATGAACCGTCAGCAAAGCATGGCCTTAAACCATATTAATTTTAAGCGCGACAATATGCGTAGCGAGCAGGTGAAAGCCAATATCGAATTGGTGCTCTACACAAAAGCGGAAGGTCACCGCTGATGCTGAAGCTAAAAGATAATCTTGTGTGGGTCGGCTTAGCACTGACATTGCTTTTGGTGGTGTTTGTAGAAATGCAGGATGAGCCGGATAACAGCGTGACAGATGTTGTTGTGGTGGCCCCGGATCATGTGCAAACACATTCTGTTCAAACTCAGGATAGGCAAACACAAATCATTAAGTCACAAGCTATTCAACCACAAACCTTAGCTATTACTGAGCCTGCTAATAACAGCGAATTTGTGTTAAGAAAAAAATCATTGATGTCCCCGTCAATGTATTTGCATTACCTAAACCAAAACAGGAAAGCCAGCCTGTCGCCGTAGCTCCCAGAGCACCGGTAACGCCTGTTAACCCATATACCTATGTCGGCAAGCTGATTGAAGATGGAGAAATGCGTGTATTTCTGACCAATGGACGTGACAACTACGTTGTGCGGGCAGGCGATACATTGGAAGAGGTGTGGCAGGTAAAAGCAATTCATTCAACAGAAATGATTTTACTCAACTTACCAACACAGACACAGATTCTTGTGGCAATTGGAGCAGTACTTTGAGAGTAGTTAAGGATAAACGGGGTTCAAGAGTCATTAGACGTTCGGTCTTGTTAGTGGCTTTGGCATGTTTACAAAGCTGCAGCAGCATGCAGGCAACGCAACAACAGCAACAAACGAATGCTGATTTTATAGATGCAAAACGTCTGATTGCCTATGGTCAGGTAGATGAAGGCATCAACAAATTAAAGCAGTTAACCACGCAATATCCACTCAATCCCGAATATCGTAATACCTTAAAACTCCAGCAGGAGATGAAAATAGCCGGGCTACTTCAATCCGCTCATGCGGCGCTGGATAATCAGCAACCTTTAGAGGCTGAAGCCATATTTAACCAAGTACTGGCCTTGGCACCGGAAAATCAACGGGCTTTAAACGGCCTGAAAAAAGTGGCGATTGCACAAAAGCACGAAAGCATTATGCAAAGTGCTGAACAGGCTTTTAAAAAAGACGACTTTGATACAGCGCGTAACCTGGTTCGTCTGGTGCTGGCTGAAGACTCGACCAATGAAGCCGCCAGGCAATTATTTGAAAAACTTGATGAACAGGCCATTGAGAAAGTCACTACGGTGCCACACATCAAATCGGCATTTAAAAAGTCGGTCAGTCTGGAATTTAACAATGCACCTATCAAGTCGGTGTTTGAGTATATCGGCAAGGCAGGGGATTTAAATTTCACCTTCGATCGTGAACTCAGTGATGCCATGCAAACCAGCATTATGTTGCGTGATACACCCATTAAAGAAGCGATTGATACCATCCTGACCACCAATCAATTAGGTAAAAAAATCCTTAATGAAAACACCATTCTGATTTATCCCTTAAGCCGGAGTCAGGAATATGAGGAGTTATATGTACGCAGCTTTTATCTGAACAATATGGATGCCAAACAAGCCTTGGCACTGCTGCAAACTGTACTGAAAGTGGAAGATGTCTACGTTGATGAAAAGCTGAATACGCTGGTGATGCGAGACAGTCTGGCGTCAATAAAAACCGCTGAAAAACTGATTGCATCACAGGATTTGGTTGAACCGGAAGTGATGCTGGAAGTGGAGGTGATGGAAGTTAATCGGCGAAACCTGGAAGAGATTGGCATTCGTTATCCAACCAATGTCGCGCTCGGTGTGCGTGGTGAAGATGATGTTGATGGTCGCCTGACCTTAGCCGAGCTGAAAGAATTCAATTCTGGAATGGGGGTGTTCACGGTAACGGATCCGGTGTTGGCGTTGAATCTGATGCAAAAAGACACAGATACAAACTTGTTAGCTAACCCGAAAATACGAGTGAAAAACCGGGATAAAGCCAAGATCCATGTTGGCGACAAAGTGCCGGTCTTAACCAGTGTGTCGAACTCAACTGGCTTTGTTTCTCAGTCAGTCAGTTACATCGAAGTGGGTATCAAACTGGAAGTGGAACCGATTATTCAGATTCAGAATCAGGTCTCCATTAAGGTCAAACTGGAAGTCAGTAATATTATCGACCAAATCACCTCCAGCAGTGGGGTAGTGGCGTATTCCATTGGCAGCCGTAATGCTGATACCACCTTGTCATTAAAGGATGGGGAAACGCAGATTCTGGCAGGGCTATTCAAAGATGATGAGACCAATACCGACTACAAAGTACCGGGCTTGTCGGGCTTACCATTCATTGGTCGTTTCTTTACTGACAAGAATAAAGACAGACAGAAAAATGAGATTGTCTTACTGATTACGCCACGCATTCTGCACAACATCGTACCGGCCAATTCAGTCTATACCGCATTTCCATCTGGTATTAACCATTCTGCGAAAAACAGGCAGGGTCAGTACGCAATGCCACAAGCTCAGCCTCAGCCAGCCTATCAACCATCGTATTCATCAGCACCACCACCTGTGGTACCAACGGATGACGAAAAACAACGTGACAATGCCAAGACGGCACAGGAATTTGCTGATCAAATCCTGCAAACAGATAGTTACGGAGGCATGTAAGCACCATGTCTCAGCGTAGTACACAGCATGGTTTTACACTGATTGAACTTTTGGTAGCGCTCACCTTATTGGCGCTGATAGTCAGCTCGGCAGCCCCATTAGTGCAACTCAGTGCACAGCGAAATAAAGAGCAGGAATTGAAGCGGGCATTATGGCAAATCCGCGATGCGATTGATGACTACAAACAGGCTGTTGATGATGGCCGCATCAAGCTTTCGGATGACGCATCGGGTTATCCGGAAAGCCTGCAAATCTTGGTTGACGGTGTCGAAGATGCCCAAGATCCGGAACACAAAAAAATCTATTTCCTCAGACGTATTCCACGTGATCCGTTTGCCAGTGACCCTGACTTAAGCAATTCCGAAACCTGGGGATTACGCAGTTATGAAAGTTCGTTTGATGACAAGTCTGCCGGCGAGGATGTGTACGACGTGTATTCACTATCCAATGGAATGGGTATTAATCAACAGCCATACAGGGAATGGTAATGAAAACGAACAAAGGCTTTACCTTAATTGAAATATTAGTGGTGCTCACTATTATCGCGATTTTATTGAGTCTGGTGGCACCCCGATATTTTGCTTCCATCGACCGCTCAAAAGAAAAAGTGCTGCGTCATGACTTGATCGTCATGCGTAGTGCCATTGATCAGTATGTCGCTGACAGAAATGCCTATCCAGATACGTTAGAACAATTAGTTGAAGGACGCTATTTACGAGAAGTCCCGGTGGACCCCATCACGGATCGTCGTGATACCTGGGTATTTACCCCACCTAAAGACAGTTATTACGAAGGCGAGATTGCCAATGTCTATAGCGGTTCGGAATTGATGTCATCAGAAGGCACTCCGTATGCCGAATGGTAAGCAACAAGGATTTATCTTGCTTGGCATGCTGTGTTTGCTGGTGATAGCAGGTTATGCATTAACACAGGCAAGTACGCGCTGGAGTGATGTGGTTCAGCGGCAGCGAGAACAGGAGTTATTAAAAGTGGGTGACGCTATTCGCAAAGCCATTGGCCGTTATTACAACGCCACACCCGGTGTCGTGAAACAGTACCCGCCCAATCTGGAAGCTCTGTTGTATGACGACCGGTTTCCAACGCCACAACGTTATCTCAGAAAACTGTATATCGATCCTATGACGCAACGTGAAGGCTGGGGCATTGTCGTCGCCCCCAGTGGCGGAGTGATGGGGATTAATAGTCTGTCAGGTGAAAAACCATTCAAACAGAAGAATTTCAGGCCTATCTATCAGGAGTTTGAGGATAAGGATTATTACGCAGAGTGGTTTTTTGTTTACGTAGAAGACTATCGCTCATAAGAGAGAACTTCTCTAGTTATACGCAAGAAAAATGAAGGTGAATAAGGTGAAAAAGCCGTTAAAAACTACCAGGAATGAAATCGCCGAGTCATTGCTCGCCTTTAAATCTGTCTTTATTACGGTCGGTGTGTTCAGTGCTATTTTGAATATTCTGATGCTGACGCCGTCATTGTATATGCTGCAGGTCTATGACCGGGTGTTGACCAGTCGTAATGAATCGACTTTATTAATGTTAACGGTGATGGTGGTTGGCGCCTACCTGGTGTTAGGCGGCCTGGAGTTTGTTCGTAGTTTTGTGTTAATTCGCGTCTCAGCCAAGCTGGATATGATGCTCAATAAACGCGTCTACACCGCGGCGTTTGAGCAAAGTCTAAAAAGAGCCGGTGTGAATGCCGGTCAGTTTCTGCAAGACCTGACCAGTATTCGGCAATTTATGAGTGGTAATGCCTTATTCGCCTTTTTTGATGCACCGTGGTTTCCGATATACATCTTCATCATCTTTTTGTTTGATACCTCCTTGGGCTTGTTTGCTTTATTTGGTTCATTGACGCTGATTGCGTTGGCGATTGCCAATGAACGGTTATCTAAAAAGCCATTAGCAGAAGCGAACGAAGCCTCTATCGCCGCAAATAATCTGGCTACCAATAATCTACGTAATGCTGAAGTGATTGAAGCGATGGGCATGCTGCCGAATCTGATGTCACGCTGGTACAAATTGCAGTGTCGATTCCTGTTATTACAAGGTGATGCCAGTGAAAAGTCAGGCGTGGTATCGGCTATCAGTCGTTTTGTTCGCTTGTCATTACAGTCATTAATTCTAGGATTGGGCGGTTTATTAGTGCTTGAAGATAAAATCACTCCCGGCATGATGATTGTTGCCTCTATTTTAATGGGCCGTGCACTCAGCCCAGTAGAACAATTAATGAGTGTCTGGAAAACATGGAGTGGGGCAAAAAGTGCCTATGGCCGCATTAATGAACTACTGACAGCGAATCCGGCACGTGATGTGAATATGCCTTTACCCAAACCTCAGGGGCTGGTGACAGTAGAAGCCATTACCGTGATACCGGCAGGTGGCACAGTGCCTACCATCAGAAATGTCAGTTTTTCGATTGCACCAGGTGACGTACTTGGCATTATTGGGCCCAGCGGTGCAGGTAAATCCACGCTGGCTCGCGCGCTTGTCGGCATTGCACCGACAGCTGCTGGTCATGTGCGTCTGGACTCGGCTGATATTTTCCAATGGAATAAACATGAGCTTGGTCCTCATATTGGTTATTTACCGCAAACCATTGAACTGTTTGCTGGCACTGTCAGCGAGAACATTGCCCGCTTTGGTGAAGTGAACCCAAATAAGGTCATTGCAGCCGCACAGCAGGCTGGCGTGCATGACATGATTTTACGATTACCTGAAGGTTATGACACTCGCCTAGGTGATGATGGCGCTGGACTTTCAGGCGGTCAGAAACAACGTTTGGGTTTAGCACGAGCGATTTATGACGACCCTGCCTTGTTGGTATTGGATGAGCCGAATTCTAATCTTGATGAAACGGGTGAGAAGGCACTGGTTGCCGCAGTAAAACGACTGCAACAACGTGGCAAAACCATCGTGATGATCACCCATCGTTCTAATGCTTTAGCCGCGACGAATAAATTATTACTGTTAGTTGAGGGCACAGCACAGCTATTTGGCCCCACCAAGGAGGTCATGACGGCACTGGCCAATAAACAGAATGGCAAAACCCCCACTGTCAAAGCAACATCGGCGGCCTAACAATGAGTGAAACCATGAGCACAACACAGTCTGAACCCCAATATGAGCAACCTGATGCTGTTAGCAAAACCATCAGTACGGACATTAAAAAATATACCCGCATGGGGTGGTTAATCGTACTGGCCGGGTTTGGTGGATTTCTCATCTGGGCTTTATTGGCCCCTTTGGATAAAGGGGTGCCGTTAAATGGCAAAGTCTCTGTCGCCACCAATAAAAAGGCGGTGCAATATCAAAATGGGGGCACAGTCGATGCCATCCTGGTAAAAGAAGGCTCGAAAGTTAAAGCAGGTGATGTCTTGGTCAGAATGAACAATGTTCAGGCTAAAGCTGATGCAGAAACCAACCGGGTGCAGTATTACATTGCTAAAGCCACTGAAGCACGACTGATTGCAGAACGAGACGATCAAGATCAGATTGTGTTTCCAGCCATGTTATCGGATATGTCAGATAACCCGCGGGTGATGAGTTATCTGGAAACACAGAAAGAGGTGTTTTTATCACGCCGAAATACCTTACATAGTGAGTTATCTGCCATTAGTGAAAATATTAATGGTTTGATCTCACAAACGAAGGGTTTACAAGCCTCGCGTAAAAATAAAGAAGAACAACTGACCTATATCAATGAACAACTGGAAGGGATTCGTGAGTTAGAAAAAGAAGGGTATGTGGCCCGTAACCGTCTACTGGAACTGGAGCAAACGGCGGCACAAATCAATGCCACCATTTCAGAAGATATTGGCAATATCGCCCGTGCTCAAAGTCAAGTGAGTGAACTAAAGCTAAGTCGCTTACGACGCCAACAGGAATATAAAGAGCAAGTCAGAGAGCAGCTTTCTGAGGTACAAAAACAAGTGGATGCCTTGGCAAGCCAGTTAACTGGTCTGGATTATGACCTTGAAAAAGTACTGGTCAGGGCACCGGCATCCGGCATTGTCGTAGGCTTAAAAGTCTTTACTGAAGGTGCGGTGGTCGCGCCTGGTTTTAATATGATGGACATTGTGCCTAGCGAAGATTCGCTGGTGGTTGAAGGGCAATTACCGGTGCATTTGATTGATAAAGTGCGTGCTGGTTTACCCGTAGAGCTGATGTTTACCGCGTTTAATCGAAACCTGACGCCACATGTACCGGGAGAGGTCACTCAGATATCGGCAGATCGTTTGATTGATGAGATAACCGGTGAGCCATATTACCAGTTGATCGCCAAGGTCTCGCCTGAAGGTATTGAGATGATGCCTGATTTGACCGTGAAGCCTGGTATGCCGGTCGAGATGTTTGTCAAAACAGGTGAGCGTACCATGATGAATTATTTGCTCAAACCGTTTATTGACCGCCTGAAACTATCCATGACTGAAGAGTAACTGAGTATGAAGTTATGGATGAAATCGCTATGTGGTGTTGCACTCGGATTGTTATCGACGTGTCAGGCTCAGGCGCTAGATTTAGTCGAAGCCTATACGCTGGCGCGAGCGAATGACCCCACCTTTAAGGCGGCGTATCACGCCTATCAGGCTGGTAAAGAATACAAAACCTTGGGACGAGCCAATTTATTACCGATGGTAACTGCCAGTTATTCCCGGTTTCGAAATGATGCGGATATCGAGTATCAAAACAGTCTATTCAGCCGAACTGAAGAACGTGAATATAACAGTGAAACCGCCTCCGTTCAGTTACGGCAGCCATTGATTAACTTTGATGCGTATGCACGTTACAAACAAGGACTGGCACAGACCTCAATGAGTGAACAAGAGTTTGCCATACGTGATCAGGAACTGATCTTACGGGTATTTAATCGCTATGCAGCCGTTTTGTATGCGAAAGATATGTTGTCACTGGCTGAACGTAAAAAAGCCGCTTATGAAGAACAGATGCAGGCCAATTTGGTGATGTATAAACATGGCGAAGGCACCAAAACCGATATCCTGGAATCACAAGCGAGATATGATTTGGCTGACGCGGATATTGTAGAAGCCAGAGATAATGTCAGCGATGCTCAGGCAGCCTTGGATCAAATTTTGGGCAGAACTACACGGGATATTGATCCCTTGATCGATAACTTTACGTTGCTGCCGTTGAATACCGAGGATTTATCCGAATGGGAAGCGGTGGCGTTACAGAATAATGTCGAACTCAACATTCAACGCTATGCCGTTGAGGTGGCCCAGCAAGAGCTAAAACGCAGCCAGGCGGGACATTTACCCACGCTTGATGCTGTTGCCAGTTGGAATAACAATACCTCGGATACCACCAATACCTACAATCAAGAAGCCACTATTCGTTCTGTTGGTTTACAAGTGACGGTGCCGATTTTCTCAGGTGGCGCGACCTCTGCTCGTGTGCGTCAATCACAAGCCAATTTATACAGGGCTAAAGAGCAGTTTGATGAGACCGCAAACAAAGTCACACTAGAATTACAGCAGCAGTTTAATCTGGTTTCTAATGCCAAACGAAAACTAAAAGCCTACAGAACCGCCGTTAACTCGGCAGAGTTACTGGTTCATGCTACCAAAAAAAGCATCAAAGGCGGCACCCGTACCAATGTCGATGTGCTTAATGCCGAGAGTCAGTTATTTGAAGCCAAAGCCGATTTATTGCTAGCCCGTTATAACTATTTACAAAGCTACCTGAATTTCAAAAAAACAGCAGGGACATTGGTGTTTGATGATCTTGAGGATGTCTCATCACGTTTCCAAGGACGGTAAGAACATAAGCTTAGCGCTGAGAAAAAAGACTTAGAAATATATGCCTTGTAAAAAAATGTAAAAAAAATGTCACTTTTTCATTTTCGATTGGCATATAGAGTAAGAGCACAAGAAACAGTGCTCCTTGGTCAATGGTTGGTTTAACTTTTTAGTTCGTCATTGCTTGTTATCTTGATTCTAGGGAAAGTGGTTTTTTATGGATGCAGTTCCAGATATTGTTGATGCGGTACTTATCTTTCTTGTTATTTTATCGGTACTTATCTGGTCAGTAGGGATTAGTAAATACCTGGCCTTTTATCGTAATAGCCGTTTTGATAGAGAATTTCTGGCGGTTTTTTCCAAAGCGCGTGATATTCAGGATTTGTTGGCGGTGATGTCTTCAACAAAAGGCCGTCTTGCTCGTGTTTGTCAGGCAGGATTGGATGAGCTGGTTTCATGGCAATATCTGGCTAACTCTGTTGCGCCAGATGATAAACGTGAAATGTTGATGCACTCGCTGAAACAACAAGCGCATGCTGAGCAAACCCGCATGGAAAATGGCTTGTCTATACTGGCCAGTGTGGGGTCAACTGCCCCCTTTATTGGTTTATTCGGTACGGTCTGGGGGATTATGAATGCACTCAAAAGCATTACGGCATCGGGTTCAGCGAGTCTGGATGTGGTGGCGGGACCGATAGGGGAAGCGTTGATTGCCACAGCCATTGGTATTGCTACCGCTGTACCTGCCGTTCTGGCGTACAACTACTTTTTACGTAAAGTCAGGTTGTCTGCGGCCACCATGGATAATTTTTCGTCGGCATTTCATCTGTTAGTTCTCAAATCTCGTATCAAACACGATTAGGCGGCTCAACAGGAATAATGCCTGCTGAAGGCATCAACCTGTTGCTCGATAATGCATAAAGGAAATTTGTTATGGCGATGAATACTGGCGGTGACAACAATATGATGAGTGAAATCAATGTGACGCCCTTAGTGGATGTGATGTTGGTGCTGCTGACCGTTTTTATCGTGACAGCCCCGTTATTGATGAATTCGGTACCAGTCAATTTACCTAAAGCCAGCTCAGACTTAACACTCACTCAACCCGAGTCTATCAACATCAGTGTGACAGCTGACGGCACCATGTACTTCAGTGATGAAACGGTGAATGCTGAACAACTGGATATGGCGCTGATGGAGGCGGCACAAAACGTGGATACCAGTGTTGAGATTTTTGCTGATGAAAAAGCGGAGTACGGCACAGTGGCTAAAGTTATGGCGGCCATTCAACGTGCTGGCATCAGTAAGTTTACCTTTGTGATACAACCGGAGTCTGGTCAGTAATGCTGCTTATTGATTGGCTGTGTGACGCGTTAATATGACGGCTTTGGTCGCTGATTTTTCTTCAAATCGTTCGGTTGGATCAGAACGCTTTCTGCCTGGTTTTTTATGGGCAGTGCTGATTCATCTGTTATTGATTTTATTATTTATGCCCACACTGGAGCCAGCAGCACCGGCAGCACCAACAAGAATCACGGTGCAGGTAAGCCAGCTTGAACCCATCGTTGAAGAGGTGGTTGAACCTGAACCAATCCCAGAACCTGTCGCTCCTATAAAAAAACCAGAAACAAACAAAAAACTGCTCGTTGCTAAAGATGATACCCCTCCTGAGCCAGAGGAAATGGTGGTGATAGAGCAGCCACCTGAAAGTGAACCTGTTGAAGAGATAAAACCCGAACCACCCAAGCCTGAACCTAAAAAAGTTGAACCTAAGCCAGAACCTAAAAAGGCAGAGAAACCTAAGCCAAAGCCCAAACCCAAAAAGGTTGAAAAGCCTAAACCAAAACCTGAGCCGAAAATAATTGAAAAGCCTCAGCCCAAACCTGAGAAACCGATTGAAACGGTGAAACAGGTGCAGCAAAAACCGACGGCTGAACCTGAGGTTGTAGAAAAGATTGAGCAAGTCGAGACGCCAAGCGAAGTGGTTAAGGGCGTGGTGACTGATACACCAGCAGCATCCTCAACGACGGCATCCGGTAGCTCGACCTCATCTCAAGCTGACGCTACAGGCACGGGTACAGCAGATAATGGTAATGGTAGCAACCAAGGTGGTACTGGGGAAGTGGATCGAAATACCGCCTGGAAAGGTTATGGACAGTTGCTTTATGCCATGGTGTCTAAGAATAAAACCTATCCACAATTAGCGATTCGCCGTCACCTTGAAGGCACAGTGATGGTGAGTGTTCGTTTTGAGCAAGGCAGGATGGTGAGCATGTCCGTCGTCGGTCAGGGTAGTGGACATAGTGTTTTAGATAGAGCTGCGCATGAGATGGTCGAGAAAGCGGTGAAAGCCTTACCCGTTCGCGGTGATTTATCGAGAAAATCCTTTAGTGTGGTGGTACCTGTTAACTTTCGTTTAACAGACTAAACTCATTCGTCAGCTTTTATCATGGCTATAGTGATGTATAGCGCCAATCAAGATATGATAAAGTGTGTCAGCCAAAATTATGGAAACCCAGCGTTACACAGTCTCTTAATCAACCTTGCCATTGAGGGTGGTTGATTAAGGCAGTAGTCGAAATGTCTCTCATATTTCAAACGAGCTATTGTCGCCAGCCTTACGCGGGTATGCGAGGTCATCAGTGCATGAACTTGCGATTCAAAATCACGTATTTTTAAGGGTTTAGAATGTCGAAAATTATTTATACCAAAGTAGATGAATCACCTGCATCAGCAACGTACTCTTTGTTGCCCGTTATTCGTGCTTTTACAGCCAATGCGAATATTGATATCGAAAGCCGGGACATTTCACTTGCAGGACGTATCATTGCTAACTTTCCCGATAATCTAAGCGACGAACAAAAAATTCCTGATCACCTGTCACAACTCGGTGCGTTAACTCAGGACCCGGCTACCAACATTATCAAGCTACCGAATATTTCTGCATCCATCCCACAGTTAAAAAACGCGATTGCAGAATTAAAATCAAAAGGTTATGACCTGCCTGATTATCCTGAATCACCTAAAAATCCTGCTGAACAAGCGATTAAAGATCGTTATGCCAAAGTATTAGGTTCTGCTGTGAACCCGGTGTTACGTGAGGGTAACTCTGATCGCCGAGCCCCCGCTGCGGTGAAAAACTATGCACGTAAAAATCCGCATAGTATGGGCGAATGGAAAGCCGATTCAGCCACTGACATCGCGCATATGGATGCGAATGACTTCTATGGCAGCGAATTATCCATTACCTCTGCTCAGGCCGATGACTTTAAAGTGACGTTTGTCGATACAGCAGGCAATGAAACGGTACTGAAAAAGTCGATTCCGGTATTAGCGGGTGAAGTCGTGGATGCGACGCGTATGCGTGCAAGCAGCCTGCAGGCGTTTTATGCCGATGCCATTGCGAGAGCAAAACAAGACAATGTGCTGTTATCTCTGCATTTAAAAGCCACCATGATGAAGGTGTCCGATCCTTTAATGTTTGGTTTTGCTGTCAGAGTGTTTTTCAAAGATTTAATTGAAAAACACGGCAATCTATTTGATGAGCTGGGTGTGGACTTCAATAACGGTTTAGGTGATTTATACAGCCGCCTGGCCAATGTTGATGACGAAACCAGAAAAGCGGTGGAAGCGGATATTGAAGCAGTCTATGCCAGCCAGCCTGATGTGGCGATGGTGGACTCGAATAAAGGCATTACCAATTTCCATGTCCCTTCAGATGTGATTGTGGATGCCTCTATCCCGGCGATGATTCGTGCCGGTGGCAAAATGTGGAATAAAAAAGGCGAGCAACAAGACACGCTGGCGATGATTCCTGATCGCTGTTATGCCGGTGTCTATAAAACAGTGGTGGATGATTGTAAACAAAAAGGCGCTTTGGATCCGGTCACCATGGGTACCGTACCGAATGTGGGCTTGATGGCTCAAAAAGCCGAAGAATATGGCTCGCATGATAAAACCTTCCAGGCGAAAGCGGATGGCAAAATTATTGTCACTAACCAACAGTCTGAAACGGTATTTGAGTTTGATGTGGAAGCAGGGGATATCTTCCGTATGTGTCAGACCAAAGATGAACCAATCCGTGACTGGGTGAAATTAGCCGTCAGCCGAGCACGTTTATCCGATACACCGGCGATTTTCTGGCTGGATGAAAACCGGGCACATGATGCTGAATTGATTAAAAAGGTAAATGACTATTTACCTGAGCATGATACAGCTGGATTGGATATTCGCATTCTAAATCCGGTCGTGGCCACACAACTCTCTTTAGATAGAATTCGAGCCGGTAAAGACACGATTTCGGTGACTGGTAACGTATTACGTGACTACAACACCGATTTATTCCCTATTCTGGAGTTAGGAACATCGGCGAAGATGTTATCTGTAGTGCCACTCATGCAAGGTGGTGGTTTATTTGAAACCGGTGCAGGTGGCACCGCGCCAAAATTACTGGATCAACTGATTGATGAAAATCATTTGAGCTGGGACTCTTTGGGCGAATTGATGGCTTTGGCGGCTTCGTTGGAGCATCTATCTAATACCCAGGATAATCCAAAAGCAAAAGTGTTAGCTGACACCTTGGATGCCGCAACGGGCAAATTACTGCAAGAAAACAAATCGCCCAAAGAAAAAACGGGTGAGTTAGATAACCGGGGTAGTCATTTCTATTTAGCCATGTACTGGGCTGAAGCACTGGCAGAGCAAACAGACAATGCCGAGTTAAAAGCGGTGTTCACACCTATCGCTCAAGCCATGGCTGAAAATGAAGCTGCCATTGTGAACGAATTGAATGAGGTGCAGGGTAGAGCGGTTGATATGGGCGGTTACTACCTGCCTGATGATGAGATGATGAATTCGATTATGCGTCCAAGTGCCACATTGAATACCATTCTGTCTCAGCTTGTTTAAGCGTCATCATTTAATAAGAAAAGCCCCGAATGTCGGGGCTTTTTTGTTTTTATCGCATTCTCAGTAACGACCGTGATGATAGTACCGATCATGTTGGTATTTTCTATGTTGATGTTCAACAGCTTTTCGATACTTGCGATATTCTCGGGCTCTGTCTTGACGGTATTTGGCCTCTAAACGTGCCATTTTTTGTTTGTGTTTCCAGTCTTTTTTGTCATAGTGATCATTGTGATAACGGTGGTGATGATCATCACGATACCGGTTTGTTGAGACCTTGCTGGTGACAACTGACCCGACAGCGCCACCAATGGCAGCACCCAAGATAGCGCCGTTTTGACCTCCCATTTCGTGTCCTACTGCAGCACCGACTGCACCACCAATACCTCCGCCCAAAGCGGCGTTAATCGTATTGTTATCTGCCATGGCTGCACCAGAAATCAGTGTTGATGACAGTAGTAAAGGTATTAATCGCTTCATATCTACCTCCTGATGTTTGGTATTCACTTAAGTAAAAAGTGAAAAAAGAAGCTAGGCACCGCGGCTATCTATTAACAGCATAGAAGACCGTGATGTCATGATGAGTTGTAACAATCAGGAGGTTAAGTCTTGGTTAAGTGAGCGAAACCTTAATCCACAATATTCTTTTGTAGCAGGTCGGTCACAATTTCAGGTACGAATGTCCGTTTAATGGTGATGGCGTAAAAGTGTTCGTAGACATTGGGTAACACTTGGTACTCAGACAAATTGCCACTGGATATTTCATCTTTGACGACAACCGGAGGCAGGGCAGTAATGGCGCCGGTATCACGTACTAATAGTCGTAACATCGCCATGTCATCGGCTTCGGCAATAATATCCGGCTCATACCCGAGCGTGGCACAGTAGGCATCAAAAGCCGAACGAATTTCAGTGATTTTGGTTGGCAGTACCCATTTCAGTTTTTCATAACCGTGTGGAAAGGTCTTTTTGGGGTTGTGTTTTGCCGGACCAATAATAGATACCGATTGCCTGGAGACCAACTGACTTTGCCAGATAGCATCATCATTTTGTTGGCTGACAGAGCGATTGGTCAGCACCAGATCCAGTTCATGACTACTGAGGCCATTGAGTAGATTGGTCATGCCTCGCGTGGTGAGTGTAAAGCTGACATTGGGCTCTTGAAGTAAGGGGCTAATAAAGCTCTCTGTAAAGTTTCTGGAAAGGGTGGTCAGAACACCGATTTTGATGTGCTTTTGTGTCGCTGTACCGCCTTTGCTGATAAAGGATTGTAACTCTTCACCTGTCGTAAAAATTTCATCCGCATAGGTCAGAATCTTTTTGCCCATATCCGTTAATAAAAGTTGTCTGCCTGCACGCTCGAATAATTTGACGTTCATCGTGGTTTCGAGTTGTTTGATTTGCTGTGATAATGCCGATTGTGAAACATGACATTCTTCAGCTGTCTTGGTGATACTGCCAGACAGGGCAACGCGCCAGAAATAATAAAGATGATGGTAGTTTATTTTTGCCATACTTAATTAAAACTTATTTATTTGTTAATAAATATCTATTTTATTTATGTTAAAGCATTTGCCATACTTTCACCATCTTAAGGAGGTATGTGTGTGAATTTTGAACTGACAGCCGTTTTCCCAGCGCTTATTCCATTAACCTTAGCCATTGCTAGTCTTTTATCCGGGGCAAGTCGACTCAGTGACAACACCCGTCAAAGCATTCTTAAATCTATTTCGGTGGCTGTTGTCATCTCCGCCATATTAATCACTGTTTGTCATATAGAAAAACCAGAAGACTCACACGCCTTACTGGCCATGAACAATGTCAATCTGATTGTGCTGTTGCTCGTGTGCTTTATGACTATTGTGCTGGTGAAGTTTTCTCAGCGTTATTTATCCGGTGAGACAAAAACACATCGTTACTGGCGTTGGTTATTTTTAAGCCTTACCTCTGTATCCATAGTGATTGTCAGTAATCATCTGTTGATTTTCTGGCTAGGCTGGGTATCCATCAGTTTATGTTTCCATCGTTTATTATTATTTTATCCAGACAGACCTCGCGCTGTACTAGCCGCCCATAAAAAATTCATCTTAGCGAGAGTATCTGAGCTCAGCTTACTCTCAGCATTTGTTCTTTTATATACACAACACGGTACGTTTTACCTCAGTGAAATAAGCCAGTACTACCTGACATCGGCATCGGCTGCTGAGTTGGGAGTCGCAGAGACTGTAGCGGCTATCTTACTGGCCATCACCGCCTTAATTAAATGTGCTCAGTTACCGCTACATGGCTGGTTAATTCAAGTGGTTGAGGCTCCCACGCCGATTAGTGCTTTGTTGCATGCCGGTATTATCAATCTGGGTGGTTTTTTATTACTGAGCTTTGCACCATTGATTGCGTTCAGTGTTGATGCACAATGGGTGCTGCTGATTATTGCTGGTTTGAGTACGCTCATCAGTGCCTTAGTCATGATGACGCGTATCAGTATTAAGGTAAAACTTGCCTGGTCAACCTGTGCCCAAATGGGATTAATGTTGATTGAATGTGCTTTAGGGTTATATGAGCTAGCCTTACTTCACTTAATCTCTCATTCACTCTATAAAGCTTATATGTTCCTCAGTGCAGGTGATGTGTTGCAGGAATACAGTCTTAAGCAATTAGCACCGCAGAAAAACGTCACTTTTCTCTCTGCCATGTCGAGTCTATTACTGGTCATCATCAGCACTTATGGGATTGTCTATTTCACTTCCTATTCAGGGCCGTTGAGTGTCTGGTTATTAGTGAATACTGCATTAGCTTTATATCTGGTGTCTGCAGTAAGAAACGGCACTCTATTGCAGTTCCTCACTTCTTGTCTGACTGTGGCGTTACTGGTTGGCTTTTACATGGGTGGCAAAGCGATGTTTACTTGGGTCATGCCGCCTGTGTATGCAAGTACGATGTTTGATGCCATGGACATCTGGTTGTCTGCACTGTTTATCGCATTATTTTTACTGGCTGTGCAGATGCGTGTGTTTCCTCAGGCTAAAGCCACCAGAACCTTATATCGTTGGCTGTTTTCAGGTTTGTACTTAGATGAATTGATGACCCGACTGACTCTATTTCTGTGGCCAATCACATTAAGACCAGAAACCAGAGTGGAATCTAACAATCAGCCACTTAGCAAGGAGACTTCATGAATACTGTGAATCAGTCATTGTCTGGACTCAGCGTCGAACATACCGCTGCCATCCATCAAGCGAGTTCATATATTGCTCCAAACTGGCCATTGGATCGGTTCATTGCGGTCAATGCTTTATGGGAATTTCGTGAGCAAACGATCGAGTCGGCTTCAGCCAGAATAGGGGCATTACAAGGTCTGAACACAACGATGTCAGCTGACTATTACCTCGGCTTGTTTCAACAAGGCCAAATCAGTGAGTCGACATTACTCGAATCTGCTAAGACATATGGTGTCAACACGGCGACAGTTGATGAGTTGAAGGCCTCACTTGAACATCCACAGCCCGATGCAGCATTGAGCATCGCCGAAATTGCGGATTTAAGCCGTGATCATCACAAAATGCGTTGGCAGGATGAAATTGTTCACCAGATCAGTCAGTTTTGTGGTGAGTTTGTGAATCAGGAGCCAGAGACTTTCGATCATCTTTATTCTGCCTGGTTAGATTTCACTCGCCATGATTACGGCATGTCACTACTGATGGGTGAGAAAAAACTGCGCCACGCTTTCACTCAGCTGCCTGATGACCTGGAAAGTTTGTTTGCCCAAGCGGTTGCTGAGTTGGAATTGACGCCGCAGCAGCTCGAGTTATATGCACATAAGTTATTGATGTGTATTAATGGCTGGGCTAGTTATTTTGCCTGGCAACGTTGGGAAAACCGTCTCAATAATCAACAGACCGCTTGTGTAGAAGCGCTGCTTGCCATCAGAATCGCTTGGGATTTAATTATCTGGCGTCAGTTGAAAAGTAAGCCTGGGCAGGTTGAATTTAAGGCATTAAAACAACAGTGGGAGCATCAAAAAGAATCTCTGATGGCGCGTATAGCCGCCCATCATGAATATGCCTGTCATTATTGGGTTTGGGCTTATGCTGCTGAGTTGACTTACCAGCAACAGCTACAGAAAACGCTAACCCAAACAACACCCAAGCCGCTTGATTCAAGACCGGTCTTACAAGCCGCATTTTGTATTGATGTACGCTCTGAACGTATTAGACGCAATCTTGAATTACAGAATGATGCTATTCAAACCATTGGCTTTGCAGGTTTCTTCGGTTTACCCATCACCTATCAACCCGCCAACACGCAGGTTAAGCGTCCACAACTGCCAGGACTGATTGCGCCGTCAGTGAAAGTGAGTGAGCAAACACCCAACCATAAAAAGTTGACCAAAGTCAGTAATGCAAGTACCTGGAAAAACTGGGCCAGTTCACCGGTATCTTCATTCACCATGGTAGAGACCATGGGTTGGACCTACGCTTATAAACTGATAAAAGATAATTTCTTCAGCAAGAAAAAAGAAAAACTAATTGATGAGTTTACTCACCATCATCACTGGCACATAAGCCATAACCATGCTGAATTAAGTTTGTCTGAGAAGGTCAATATGGTTACGGGTGTACTCAAAGGCATGGGCCTGACCAAGACCTTTGCATCGACCATTTTACTGCTAGGTCATGGTAGTGAAAACCGCAATAATTTGCATGCATCAGGTCTGGATTGTGGTGCATGCTGTGGTCAAAGTGGGGAAGTGAATGTCCGTGTTTTAACCAGCCTGTTAAATGATCCTTCTGTCAGAACGGAGCTGCAAAAAGCGGACATCCATATTCCTGAAAACACACGCTTTATATCTGGATTACATAACACCACAACGGATGAAATCGTCTGCTTTGATGCATTAAATAATGCTGACATTGAAACTTGGTTAGAACAGGCTTCTAAACAAACCCGTCGCGAACGTATTCAGTTAATGGATGCAGGCTTAAAAGATCTGGATGATGATGCATTAGAAAAGTCGCTAAAAGACAGAGGTAAAGATTGGTCAGAAGTGCGGCCTGAATGGGGCTTAGCGAATAATGCCTCATTTATTGTGGCACCACGTCAGCGTACTCGTGGACTGGATTTACAGGGCCGTTCCTTTTTGCATGACTATGACTGGCACACCGATGCCGAGTTTGCATTACTGGAGCAAATCATGACGGCACCGATGATTGTGACTCAGTGGATCAATATGCAGTACAACTTATCGGTCACAGATAATACGTTTTTTGGTAGTGGCAATAAGCTGCTACATAATGCTGTCGGCCAGCATGTCGGTGTGTTTGAAGGGAATGGGGAGACCTGCGAATTGGTCTTGCGATGCAATCCATCCATGACGGTGAGCACTGGCGTCATCATCCATTAAGAATTAGTGTGTATATTGCTGCGCCAAAACAAGCGATTGAAAATGTGATCGCTAAACATCAAACAGTACGTGACCTTGTCGACAATGGCTGGTTGTTTATTGTGCATTGGTCTGATGACAATACCTTCGAGCACTATCAACAATCAGCTTGGAAACACCTTCACTAACTAGCTGACATGGATAACAAAATGAGACAGTTAGGCTATCGACTGTTTCATTCTGAATCAGTCAGTTTATTCGCGATGAGTTGATCTTTTCTGAGTTGAAACTTTCTCCAGTCAGCGTTGGCTAAAGTTAAAAGAGGAGAGAGTATGAGAATTGAAAAGTTATTGTTTGCCGCGTGTTTATGTCTGCTTTTTGGCTTCAACACGGCTCATGCACAGAAAGATGAAAAATCGGATGTGCTGCTGCTTGGTTTCGAGTTACGTGGTGATGATACGGTTCAGTCATTACAAGAACATGATGCCGAGGTAATAGAGGCATCTGATCAATATTTACAACAAACATTGAATAATGGCACTTCGTTTCAGGTTATTGATACGCCAGAATCACAAGCATTACTGGCTGAAGCAAGGCAGAAGTTTAACCTTGAAAGGTGTAATGGTTGCGAGTTTGATCTTGCTGAAAAAGTCGATGCCAGATACGTGGTGGTGCCATGGGTATTTCGTATGAGTGTGTTGATTCAGACACTTTATATAGAAGTCCGTGATGTAAAAACGCAAAACACCGTTCTGCGTGTTGTGCGTGACTATAGAGGCAATACGGAGAAAGCCTGGCAAAGAGCGATTGATAGTGCCGTGCTTGAAATCAACGAGTCTTATCAATAAAACAACCTTATTTATCGAGCTTGCCTCATCACAGCAAGTTTCATTAAAGCTGCTACTGACATGGCATCTATGATGTCGCCGTTCATAGCCATTTCAATGGCTGTGTCTACTGAGACTTTTATTAATTCGATATCTTCAGTCTCTTCGAGTTCTTGATCACCGGCTGTCAGCCCTGTCGCCAGGAAAATATAGGCTTTTTCGTCGGTCACTGAGTTGGAGGTGCGTAACTCCATCAGTGGCTGCCAGTCTGTTGCCGTAAACCCCGTTTCTTCTTTAAGTTCTCTTTTTGCCGCTTCCAGAGGGTGTTCATCCAGTGGGCCACCACCTTCCGGAATTTCGATGGTGGTTTCATTATTTGGATAACGACTTTGTTTGACTAACCAAGTATGATTATTGTCATCAATGGCGATGACGCCAATGGCATGAGACTTGAAGTGGACGACACCATAAATTCCTTCACTGCCATTCGGTCTGATCACTTCTTCATGGCGAATTTGAATCCATGGGTTGTCATAAGGTATTTGCTGGGATGTCTGAACCCAGCCGCCAATTTTTGTTTTTGTCATAAATATTTTTTTCTTTAATTAAAGAAAGAGAAAAAATAGTACTTTAGTACTATACTTTTTTAGTTGTGGTGGTTATATAATTTAAGTAATCACATAAAGGAAGATTCAAATGCGTTTGTCAAAACTTGCCATGGTTGGAGTAGTGACTCTTAGTGTTAATCAGTTAGCTTACGCTGATGCTGTTGAAATAGACGCCATGTCTCTTCTTAATCAATACAACCTTATTACTAGTGGCAATGTCATTAGTACCTCTGAAATAGATGGTAACGCATTAATCGGTGGCAATGTTAACGGTGGTATGTACAACATGCATTCCACGTCAAATGCCGCTGTTCCATCTTTAACTGTCGGTGGTGACCTCAAGGGTAATGTACAAACTAAAGGCAAAGGCCTTAATATCGGTGGTGATGTGTCTGGCTCACTCACCATTAATGATGGTGGTGATGCGTATATAAACTCAGTCTCAGGAACTGTTCGAAACCTCGCTAATGGTAATGGTTCAACCTCTGTGGTTGGTAATGTTTCAGGCACTGTAGAGACTAATGGTGGTAATACTATCTTCGGTGGTACTAACACAGGAACAGTCAAAGCAAACGGTAGTGGTACGGTTATCAATCAACCGGTATCAGTCCCTTTTGATCCAGCTGCTGCAGCAGCAAATGCGGTGAACACATTAGGTCAGTTCTCTAACCAGTTAGCAGGTACTGATTTTAATAGTAACTACACAATTACCGGTGGCAAAGTCACGTTTAATGCGACACCGAATACCGATGGATTAGCGGTGTTTAATATTAACGATGGTGAAAGCTTTTTTAATAGTGTGAATGAGTTTGCCTTCAACATCGGTAGTGCAACCAGCATTTTGTTTAATGTCTTTGATGACGCACTTTCTGAGTACGATATCAGCGTGAATTTCCTGGCGAATTCAGCAGTGGATTTAGCTGACATATTGTTATGGAATTTTACCGATGCAGACAGTCTTCACATTACCTCACAATTCGGCGGTAGCATTTTAGCATTGGGTACAGATGTTGTTACTCACGGGAATATTGAAGGTACCTTAGCTGCAAAAACCTTAAACCAGAACGCTGAAATTCACTCACAACCTTCTGGTTTTGTGCCGCCTTCAGCTGTACCCGTTCCTGCGGCTGCCTTTTTATTCGCTCCCGCTTTACTGGGCTTCTTAGGCCTACGTCGCAAAGCGAATACTGTAAAAGCCGCTGCTTAAGTCACACTTTCAGCGATAGAAAAAAGCCACCTGAATGGGTGGCTTTTTTATGTTTGGAATATCGTTATTATTGTCTTTCTAATGTTGCACAACCCGCTGTGGCATGTTCCCAAGTTTCAACATAGCAAGTACCGATTGTGTTATCACCGAGAATTCGGCCATGAACATAACCATGGCTTGGTGTTGATACCCAGGTAAAGGCTGTATTATCAGGATAAATCACACCAAAAAAGTTTTTGGTGCCGTCAGCATAGGTAAAAGTGCCACGAAAACGGCGATCCTGTTGTTCTGTAATGGTGACAGTTTTATCGTTCCAGGTTTTATAGCCTTTTTCATCTGAGACGGTTAGATTGACCCCACTCCATGTACCGACCAGGTTTGGAATGTGTTTGGTTTTCACTTCAGTAGTGTAGTAGTAATAAGCAATACCTGCGGTGTTCACTAATAGAAGCAACCATAGTAAGAATTGTGTTGCTGTACTGCCAGCTTGTCTTCTTTTCATTGTTATTTCTCTCTCTAATTGGACATTCGTCAAGCGTTAGTCATTATATGTAGGTGAATTAATTTGTGTTAGCGCACGCATACACCTCTTTTTTTACATGTTCTCGTAATTGTCGAGGCGATAGACCAAACTGGGATTTAAAGACACGACTGAAGTGGGCCATGTCATTAAACCCTGCTTCCAGGGCAAGTTCAGTAATCGTCTGATGCATAGATTGCTGATGGTGTAATCGCCGATACACTCTGTTTAAGCGTTGTTGGGTGACATAACGCATTAAGGAGGTGTGTTCAGTTTGAAAGAGATGATTGATATATCGCACTGAAAAACCGACAGCATTGGCAATGATGGCTGGAGATAAATCGGGGTGATGACAATGATTATCTATATAGCGCTTAATATGAAACAGAGTCGTGTTTTGAGATCGAGATAACTCAACTGACTGGGGTGAGAGTTGGTTAAGCGATAGAGTAAGCATATCAATCAAGGGATCAAACATAGACTGGAAGGATAGCGTGTCTAATGTAGTTAATTGTGAAGCGAATGTTTGCAGCGTGTGCGAGGTTACCGCGCCAATACCTGATGTGACTGATATTTTCTTTGCTGTTAGCTCACTTACATGACTAAGCCTTTGTTTGAGGTAGTCACGGGGAATAGAAATTATCACTTTTGATGCTGGTTCAGGCATGGTAATACGATGCCATTGCGTCGCATCGTATAAGGTTATTTCGCCTTTTTCCAGAAACACTTCGCGTCCATCTTGTTCAAGTTTATATCGCCCATCGATCAGCATAACGGCAAAATAGTTATCTTGACTGACTTCTGTTGGCTCTCTGGATAAACGTTCTATTTGCAACGGCTGAGTTTTGATAGGAGAAAATCGTGTGCCATATAACCACGGATAGATGACCATATCATTGAACACAGGCTCATCAGCAATTTGACTCACATCCACATTGGCATATTCGCGTCCAATGATTTCTTTCAACCAGTTCAGCCTCTGTGAGCTCGGTAAATCATCAGTACAGAAACGCTGACCTTGCAATGTGGAAAGCTGGCTATTCATCTTTATCTCTCTTTTATTGACCATCACCTTCTCGGTCAAGTTATTGCGCCGTTTCAAGCAAGACGTCTTTTTATATAAATGGATAATAACATAGAAAAAATACAATAAATGCAGGAGAGAGATATGCAAAATACGTCAGCGTCATCCACAAATATCGTTATGCTTCGGGGGGCATGTTTATGGATATTGATGGCTTTGTTATTAGCCTGGTGTCTGGTGGGGTTATATAACCAGCTGGGTTTTTTACAAACCTTGATTCCCGGATCACCTAAGCGGGTGTTACAAGCACATCTCGATTTTCTGATTATGAGTGCCTTGATTTTAGGCTTTTATGCGGCCAAGGTAGCTCTACCATGGCATGTTCGCTGGTCAATGGTGGTGGGTGCGTTTACCAACTCCAGCCTATTTTTAATGTATGCACTGTTTCCGGTACTCGACCCTTTACATGATACCTTCAATCCTGATGTGACTGGAGCAGGGTATTTACCTTTTATTTGTATTCCAGTCTGCTGATGACCAGCTACGGTTTTGGTAAAGGGGCTGTGATTATTCTGAAATCCACGCTTACTGAAAAAACAGAGTCACAATGAGCTAGTAGTTAAGCAAGAAAAGTCACTGACTTTTTTGAGAGTCAGTGACTTTTCTTACCACCATTTCGACTGGCACTGTGGTTATCTTTTTTGCCACGTCCCGAGCCAGACTTGTTACCACCACCGGATTCTTTATTGACGGTTGCCCAGGCTATACTTTCAGCTTCCTCTTCTGAGACACCTTGTTCTTTATAACTTTCTTCTATGTGCTGAGCTTTACGTTTTTGTTTATCTGTATATTTTTCTTTACTACCTTGCGCCATGATTTCACTCCATTAAAAATAGAAACATGTTCACAAGAGGTGACAGTGGGGGTAAACGATAGTTTCTGCTCGGTTATTTACCAGAGTCAGGATGGTCGTGTTTTGTCACTAAAAATTCAAGGCCAGCACCAATATCTTCCTCGCCACAGGCTGCACTATCATCAGGACTGCCTGCCAGCGCTTCCTCATGCGTTAATATCAAGTCGCGTTGTTGGTGAAGTTGATCACTTTCACTGTCTTTTATGTGTTCAGGGGAATAAGTCGAGTGTTTTTGCTGCATGGTCATAGCCTGTGTCACCCAAAAAGTGTTGTATATCGATTACGTTAACATTCATGCTGACAGATACAAATTTATCACGGATATCCATCATTTTTGTTCGATATAAATTGTTAACCAGGTGAAACCACTAGATGTATGAAGGCTGATATTCAGTCAAAAAAAGCCCGCTTTAAAAAACGGGCTTTTACTAAATGAAAAAACAGTCCATTGTTTTCTTCCCATTTTATTAGAAGTCGTAGGTAATACCACCAAAGAACAAGCGTTCACGACCAACCAATTTACCTTCATTCCGACTGACCAGATACTCTTTGTCGAATAAGTTTTCAACAATAGCAAAGACGGTAATACCTGAGTTTGGCACGGCGTAATTCACACCCGCATTCCAGATAGTGAATCCTGGGATAGTGCCTTGCAGTCCACTGACATCTTCGTTACGAGTATTACCATCATCAACAAATTGTTTACTCACATGCTGGACACCAATTCTGGCATTCACACCACTTTGATGTTCATATCCCAGATCCATATTTAACATATGTTCAGGTGCATACTGCATTCTGTTACCGTTGATTGACGGATCAGGTCCATCTTTGTATTCAGCTGTCCATAAGTTAGTATAAGCACCTGATAGATAGATATTATTTGTCCAGTCGAAAATATCACCAAAGTTGATACGGCCTGAGAGTTCGATACCGGTTTGTTCACTATCACCACTATTATCGAATGTATCACCAAAGTCCACTAAGGTATTTTGAATATCATTGTGGAACAATGTAGCTTCAACATTGATACCTTTGAAGTAACGGCTTCTGAAACCAACTTCATATAAGGTGCTTTCTTCAGGTTCAGCACGACCGCCGTCTTCAGTAAACTCCCTATCAGCCCGAGCTGGTGCGATGCCTTTATGTACTCCAGCAAAGACTGTGGTACCTGTAATCCCATTCCATGCAACGCCAAAACTCGGTAAAAACTCAGTGTATGACAACGCTTCACGGTTATTCTGGACACCGCCTTCATAGAATTCTTCGCTGGTACGAACATCTTCTACGCGAAAACCTGGTGTGAATGACCAGTTCCCTACATACGTCGTATTTTGCAAATAATAGGATAAAGCGTGCGTTTTAATTTTTGCTTCTTCCACATCACCTGGATTGTTTGCCAGTGCTAATTTATAACTCTCACGCTCAGCAACACTCTGCGACAGGATCTCTTGACGGTGTATGTTCTCTTCATGATAGCGAACACCAAATATGGTGTCGTGTTCTAAGTCAAATAAACTATAAGAAATGTCACCACGTGTTTCTACACCACGCGTGTAATATTGACGAGGTGCATGTCGACCCGCACATAAGCTGGCATTGACATCAGTAGCTGAGACTCCTTCGTCACCTTGTCCTGGGCAGTTTCTGAATAACGACACGATATTACCGTTACTATCCAGATCGCCTTCATTCTCTTCTGTACTGCGTAGACCATTACGGAATGTGTCGGTGTAGTAAGCCTGTGAGGTTAATTTGAATTTATCGTTAACACGGAAAATATGTTGTAACTGTACGACGTCACGATCTTGTTCCCATTCATCATTTTGAATAGAGGGATGCGAGTAAGGATCACGATCATATTCATAAGGTGTTAAATAGGCCTCTGTAGAATTACGTCTGTCACGCGTGTGAACTAATTTCAAGCCTAATGTCTGACGTTCGGTAATGTCGAGCTCACCTTTGAATCGGTAATCTTTGACATCAAATTCACTGTGATCATAGACACCATCACCTTTGTTCTGGGTAAAGCCAAAAGTGAATCCGCCTAACTCGTTACCATAGCCTATCGCACCATCCAGTAAACGATAATTCTGATTACCGAAAGCGGATGTGATGGTACCCTCGACCTTGCCACTTCGAGGAACAGGTTTAGTCACGAAGTTTACCGCGCCGCCTAATGTTTGTGGGCCATATAAAATCTGACCGGCGCCTTTGATGACTTCGATACGACTTAATGCCGTTGATGGTGGTGTGTAATGGACAACAGGATCGCCATAAGGAGCCAGTTGTAGGTGAATACCGTCTTCCATAATCATGGCTTTGGCACTTCGACGTGGGTTCTGTCCCCTGATACCAATATTGGTATCAAAGCCCATGCTGCCATCGGGTACGATATTGATACCGGGCACTGTACGTAACCTTTCTATGTTAGAAATTGGACGACGCGTATCTAAGTAATCCTCATCGATAATATCGAATGAACCGGGAACGGCTTCCAATTTATCCGGAAGAATTCCGGTGACGGTCATTTTGTCTACTTCAACAGCGTCTCTTTCTTCCTCAGCATGAGCACTCAATGAGGCCATGATGAGCGATGATAACATCGCACTTTTACTCAGTTTTCTTCTTAATTCCATCTCTCTCTCCTACATGTGGAAAGAGGACTATAGCGATGGGTTTGGTGTTGTTTGTATAGGAGTCTTTCCCTTCAACACTGGGATGCGAAATCATTAGATTAATGGGATTTACTGAAACAAATGAGGGAGTGGTTAAAATTAACCACTGTCTGTTTTGGAGGCAATGATAAAGCGGGTAATATAGCTGATAGTGCGAAATTGACGAATACTTGAGGATGGTTATTAACATCCAGACGTGTGGTTAATTTCAACCATAGTGTTAATTTATGTAAAGATAGGAAAATTGTTGTTAATTCACCACAGTGTTATGAATGCGCTAAAAACAAAAAACAGAACAGGGATACGCGGCAAATTGACTTGTTCGATAGCAGGCTTAAGCCACTTAATGTGTTAGGACAACAAAGGTTTGGTAGTAAGAAACAACGCTGCCAGTCTCATGAGTTCATCTTGATCTGCTAAGGAATAATTCAAGAGAACATCCCATATCAGTTAATAAAACGACTTAATCATGATGAGCGTGATTCAGTCGTTGTAATGCTTCTATCAATTTTTGTAACCAAAAAGATGTTGTTTTTTTATTTTCTCAGCGACCACATCGGGTACTAGGCTTTCCCAACCATCTTGATTGTCTGTAATCATTTTCAACACATCTGGTGAAAAGATGGGCAAATACGCCTCATTAAATTCTTCGAGTTGTTGAACGTGTTCACCTTGTTTCAAATACTCATAGAGATAAGATTGTTTGGGATCGATGTTGAGATTATCGACTTTATACAGGGTGTCGGACTGTGTGTCTTTGTATGGATAGATGTAGAGCTTGACGTTATGTTTAAGCAAACGGCCAAAGGCTTCCAAGATACCGCCTTGCAGACTGCTATAGTACTCATCATTAAATAAATCTACCAAGCTAGATGCGCCCATGGTCAAGCCGATACGGCGATCGGTATAGCGTGAAAGATATGAAACAAGGCGATAATACTCTGGATAATCAGAAATCATCACGGTATGACCTGTTGCCTCAAGCACATCGGCACGACTAATAAAATCTTCCAGATCAATACTGTCATTGCCACTACGCAAATTATGCATAGTAATCTCCATAATGGAGATGGTGTCTGCCGGTGAGGCTTGATTGTCTGCATCAAATTGCTTTCTGGCAGCATTGAGCATATCAATGTTGACATGAGTCACTGGTCTGAAACGGCCGCGTTCAACCAATACATTTTTCTTACGAAGGTGCTCTGAAGGCTGTAATACTTTTCCATCGGCAGAAAACATAGCTGCATCACTCAAACCCAACTGCACCAATCGTAAGCTGATGACACGGTTGTCGACATGTAAAAAAGCATCGCCATGCAGATCCACCATATCCACTTCAATACGGTCTGTTGTTAGGTTGTCGAGGAGTGATTTAACTAATAGATCTGGATTGTGGCTGTAGTGAAAAGCACCATAAACAAGGTTCACGCCGATAATGCCCAACGCTTCTTGTTGAAGCGAGTTTTCATTATCAAGCATTCGTACATGAATAATGATTTCACTTGGAGCTGCGTGAGGCTCTGTTTGAAAACGAATACCTAACCAACCATGACATTCGTTAGTGCCATGATAGTTACGTGCAGAGACCGTATCTGCAAACGCAAAAAAGGCCGTTGTCTCGCCTCGCTGTTCGTTTAATCGTTCGATATTGAGGTCATATTCCAGTTTGAGCATATCTTCAAGGCGTTCACGGCAAACATAGCGTGGCGCTCTGCCGTAGATATCATCACTCACTTTCATATCATAGGCTGAGATACTTTTTGCGATGGTGCCGGCTGCACCACCGACTCGAAAGAACCAACGCACGACTTCCTGACCCGCACCAATTTCTGCAAAGGAACCGTAGCGAATATTATCAAGATTGACTTCAAGTGCTTTGGCGCCGGGGGAGAGGATTTTGTTTTCCATAATTGACCTTTATGAGGTGACAAGTGGATGACGTATGTCGTGCTCAAAAAACGAGAAACAGCATGACTTAACTTATTTTTCACATATTTAGTGAAAGTATTCAACCTTAAACTATTTATTAATAAGTCACTATTCGATGAATATTGTTTGGTTTAAACGCGATTTACGTATTCAAGATCATGGAGCATTGACCCTGGCAGCTGAGCAAGGTCCTATTCTGCCTGTTTATGTGTTTGAAGCAGAGCTTTGGCAGCAAGGTGATATGTCTCGCAGACAATACCTGTTTCTAAAAGAATGTTTGTACGAACTCAATCAGGTATTAACAGCAAGAGGATGCCCACTCATCGTTCGGGTCGGCGAAGCGGTAAACGTTTTTGAATCATTACGTCAGCAATATGCCATCACTGATGTATGGTCACACCAGGAAACCTGGAATGGTTGGACTTATCAACGAGACATTGCAGTTCAAACCTGGGCTGACCATCACCATGTTAATTGGCATCAACCTCGCCAGCATGGTGTGATTAGACGACTTAAAGATCGCGATGGATGGGCCAGACGCTGGTATCAGCATATGAATCAAGCATGTTATGTATGCCCGGATAAACTCAGCGGACCAAGTGAAAAAAATGACTACCTACCTAGTCCGGATAAGCTTGGCTTGAGTGATGATGGATGTAGCCAAAGACAGAAAGGTGGTAGGGAACAAGGACTTCGTCTTTTAGATACGTTTTTACATCAGCGTGGGCAGGGGTATACAAAGGAAATGTCCTCACCGCTGACAGCAGTAGATAGTTGCTCTCGACTCTCACCTTACCTGGCATTTGGCTGCTTATCGATGCGAGAGGTTTACCAAGCTACAGAGAATCGTATTGCCGGTATTAAACAGAGTCATATTCCGGCAAAAGTTCAGTGGCGACAAGCAATGCGTTCATTCTCAGCGCGTCTTCGTTGGCATTGTCATTTTATGCAAAAACTGGAAGATGAACCGCGTATAGAGTTTAAGAATATGCATACGATATATGATGGCTTGCGTACACCTGATCTCAACCAGACTTATTTTGAGGCATGGCGAAATGGGCGGACTGGCTTTCCTATGATTGATGCCTGTATGCGCGCATTAATTGCTACAGGCTGGATAAATTTTCGCATGCGAGCCATGTTAATGAGTTTTGCCAGTTATCATCTTTGGTTAGATTGGCGACAACCTGCGTTATATCTGGCGAGATTATTTACGGATTACGAACCAGGCATTCATTACCCTCAGGTACAGATGCAGTCAGGCACAACAGGTATTAACAGTATCCGTATATATAACCCCATTAAACAAGGTATCGAACAAGATCCAGAAGGGGACTTTATCAGGCAATGGATACCTGAGTTGGTTGATATGCCTGCCCCTTTTATTCATCAACCGTGGACGCGTCCGTCACTAATGAATGGGTATCCAGAGCCTATCGTGGAGGAAAAAGCTGCCAGGCAATCTGCTGCTGCAAAGATTTATGCCTTAAGGAAACAGTCCCAGCACAGGCAACAGGCTGAGATCATTGTAAAAAAACACGCCAGTCGTAAACGTACCTCTCATAAAAAGAAACAGAAGACACCATCCTGGCAACAAGGCGAACTTCCGCTATAAATAAAGCCAAGTTGGTGTCATACGCACTTACAAAATAGATGTCATCCATTTATACTCGCGACATCATGCGCTTATCAGAGCTTAAGTGCTCAGTCATCTTAATATTGGTTTAACCCGGTTTGTGTTACATTGCGCGCCTTTCCGGACAAGCTAATTGAGCAGATGACTTCTTCAGACACTTCAGCACGATCTTATTCACTACCATGGGTTATTTTCGCCCTGGCTATCGGTGGCTTTTGTATCGGTACCACTGAATTTGTGGCGATGGGTCTTATTCAGGAAATCGCTGCTGATCTGAAGGTATCTATTCCTTCTGCCGGACATTTCATCACAGCATACGCATTAGGCGTGACGATTGGCGCACCAGCATTAGCTATTTTAGGGGCGAAGTTACCGCGAAAAACATTGTTGCTAGGCTTGATGGTGTTTTATGGTTTGGCTAATGGATTAACGGCATTAGCTGATACTCCAACATCAATGCTGCTTAGTCGTTTCATAGCAGGCTTACCGCATGGCGCTTATTTTGGTATTGCATCACTGGTGGCTGCCGATTTAGCGGGTCAGCATCGCCGGGCGACAGCTATTGCACAAGTGATGATGGGGTTAACCATTGCCAATGTCATTGGTGTACCTTTCGCCACCTGGCTTGGCCAATCCTTTGGCTGGCGCGCGGGTTTTGAGTTTTCGGCGATGATTGCGTTGGCAACCATATTAGCTATCAGCTTTTTTGTACCACGTATTGATGCACACCCCACAGCGAGTTTTCGTGGTGAGCTCGCTGGGTTTAAGAACATCAATATGTGGCTGACCTTAGCGATAGGTGCAATTGGTTTTGGGGGAATGTTTTCTGTCTACAGCTATGCATCACCCATACTGACCGAATATACGGGGGTTAGTATCAAAGTCGTGCCTATAGCGCTGGCTGTGTTTGGTACAGGTATGGTCATTGGTGGGTTAGTCGCTGGCTGGCTAGCGGATAAACATTTGAATAAAACGATTGTCGCCGTGCTGGTCAGTTCTTCTATTGCGTTTATTATTGCTGGCCTAAGTATGACGCAACTCTATTCAGCGATTGTCGCCTTGTTTTTGATTGGTTTCACGGTGACAGGCTTAGCAGGGGTATTACAGATTCGTTTAATTGACGTAGCAGGAGAGTCTCAAGCATTAGCTGCGTCATTGAATCATTCAGCATTTAATGTCGCCAATGCCTTAGGCGCTTTTTTAGGTGGATTTGTGATTAGTCAACAAATGGGCTGGGTCGCACCTGTTTGGGTTGGACTGTTTTTAAGTTTGTCAGGGCTTGCTGTATTTAAACTGGCTCTACATGTGGAAACACGCACAAACTAATTACTCTAGCAGTAATTGAGCCTATTACTTTGATAACCTTAGTGAATAAAAGCGCCTTTTTTTCTAGTAACAGCTCGAAATCTTTGCTCGGTAAGGGTTTAGAAAACCAATAGCCTTGCGCGTAATCGCAGCCAATCGATTTTAGGAAATTTAACTGTGCTTCGTTTTCAACACCTTCAGCAATGACTCTGATATTGAGTTTGTGTGCCATCACGACAATGGCCTCACACATAGCCTGATCATCAAGGTTGAGGTGGATATTCTGAATAAACGTCCGATCAATTTTTAGGTAATCTACATTCAGCTTTTTTAAATAGGCTAGTGAAGAATATCCGGTCCCAAAATCATCCAGAGAAATTTCAATGCCTGCATGTTTTAGCATGTTGAGGCGCTGCTCAGTCATCGGTCCTTCATTCATCATCACGCCTTCCGTAATTTCCAGGGAAATGGCTGTATTGCTAAGTGCTTGTTGTGATAAGAAATCTGTCCACTCTTCTAGATCACAAGATTCATTTTGAAATTGTTTTGGCGAAATATTGATGCTGACTTGAAAGCTATCGATATATTTTTCCTGCCAAGCTTTTACTTGAGAGGCACTTTGTCGAAATACCCAACTACCTAATTCGCATATCAGCCCAATGTCTTCGGCTATCGGGATAAATTCATCAGGCGTGACATTACCCAGTTCTGGGTGTGTCCAGCGTAATAAAGACTCAGCTTTATCTATAAAGCCGGTCTTAAGGTTAACAATCGGTTGATAATGTATAGAGAATTGCTCAGATCCTATTGAGTTTCGAAGATGTTTAACTATCTCTGTTTTTGTGAGCGCGTGTTGCTCCATGGAAAGATCAAAAAAGGAGAATTTATTACGACCAGAAAATTTTGCATGATACATAGCCTGGTCAGCATGCTTGAGTAACTCTTGAGTTGATTCACCGTGCACAGGAAATAAGGCAATGCCAATACTAAACGAGAAATAGAGTCTTTCTTCTTCTAAGATGAAAGGGGATGTCATGGCATCTAGTAGTTTTTGAGCAACAGTGCTGGCGTCATCAACGGTATTCAGGTTTGTCAGACAAACCGTAAACTCATCACCACCTAAGCGAGCGATTAGATCATCCTCACGAATACAGGTTTTCAAACGTAATGCTGTTTCTTTGATGACGGCATCACCAATATCATGTCCTAAGGTATCGTTGATATCTTTAAAGTTATCAAGATCCAGAAACAAAATAGCGAATAATGACTGGTCAGCTTTGGAGTGTGATAGGTGTTCTTCAAGGCGTTCCATAAACGCACGACGATTGGGCAGCTCTGTTAGCGGGTCGTTATATGTCAATCTACAAATGGCTTCTTCTGCCGCTTTGCGTTCGGTAATATCGGCGAAGATTGAGCAGTAATGTGTGATATCACCAGCGCTGTTAGTAATGGCATTGATAGTTATCCATTCCAGAAACAACTCACCATTTTTGCGTTTATTCCAAATCTCACCATTCCATTTCTTGTCGTGTGAAAGTGCAGCCCACATGTCTTCATAGAATTGTTTATCGTGTTTACCTGAACTGAGAATTCGTGGGTTTTTACCCAAAATTTCATGTTCCTGAAAGCCTGTAATTTGTGTGAAGGCATGATTCACAGCAATAATTTTATTGTCATGACTACTGATTGTCATAGCCACTGAGCTATGAAAAAAGCGGATGAAGTAATATTAACGATATTATTTTCATCAGACTGATTATGACCAGCCATGACTAAGTCTGAGAGCTTGTCAAAACTGACGGGTTTCAGTGGACATTGTTGCTGGGCTAAACAAGGTAACTCGAATGGCGAAGATATGATGTCATGATTCTCATTCAGTAAAACGATATTGACGTTGTCATTGAGGTGTCGAAACTGATGTATTGCGCAGTTCGGCATACCTCTGAGAAAAGCGGTATCGGCAACGATAGTGTCGATGGCATGCTGTTTATATAACGCTATGGCAGTTTCATAATCCTCTGCAGCCAGATAAAGGTTGATACGAGAACCAAGATAACGACGAATTTTATGCTCCAAAGGCTTATCTTTGCCCAGATAAAGCACACTCAAATCTACCTTTGAAGAGGCGGTTGATATCGTTGAGGTCATTGACTAAAACTCGTTCAGGCTGCTAGAAAATGACCTCGATGCTTTCACTGGGAGAACGAAATAGGACGTGTTTTCTGATAAGAGGTATACGTGGACTTTTATTGATAACTTCTTTTTATCTTGTCCGGTTTGAACATTCGCTGGCACGGTTTTTAAACCTCAAAAAATCGTATTAGAAAATACGAGTATGTTATTAATACACATATTAAATATATGGTTAAATAACCATATGTTTATTAAGGTTGTCAACTAAAAATGTCATGAGCATTTTGTTCTCTTTACAACCTTTACTAAAAGTGAAGAATCTAAATGTTTCTTAGTCTTTTACTTACTCAGATGGGTGGAGTTGTTGAGTCATATCCAAGTCTTAAACCACTCTATTAGCGAATTTTAAAACGCTAATATAGATCGCCAAATATCTCTAAATAGGTAAGGTAGACCCGCACATCAAACTCAAGTTGATGGTAGTCAGGTTGTATGTGGGTGCAAAGTTTATAAAAGGATTTGTTGTGGTCTTTCTCTTTTAAATGAGCCAGCTCGTGCACCACAATCATATTTAAAAATGCCTCGGGTGCCGTCTTAAATACCGAGCCGATACGCATCTCATTTTTCGCTTTTAATTTACTGCCCTGAACACGTGATACATAACTATGTAAACCCAGAGCATTATGAAGTACATCCAACTTGTCATCGTAAAGCACTTTGCTGAGCGGACTAGACTGACGCAGGTGTCGATTCTTCATATCTATAACATAGTCATACAAAGACTTATTGGTTTTGATGTTGTGTGTATCAGGGTATTTGCCAAGCAGATATTGACCGAGTGTTTTCGCCGAAATGGCGGCGCTGACTTGATCTAGAACAGGCGCAGGGTAGCCTGATAAATATTTTAGGGCCGACATAATGATGCGATTTGTTTGAATTGATTGATGAGGTGAAGTGAATTGTAAAACAAATGCGAATGAAGTGAGGGACTGTCACCCAAATAATGCCAGACTGTTATGTCTTATTCCTTGACTATTGCATGCTGAAAAGTCATAAAGGAACATCGTGTTTTACTAAATAATTGTGTCGTCAGCTACTTCATTTCTATTGGAAAAAGGAAGCAAAATGCGGAAGGTGTTTGCGAAAGAATCCATCAAGTTTCTCAAGCTTGGTGTTGTCGGACTATTACTCATCATCGTGCTGATTCTGGCAGGTGAAAAACTAAGCGGCATAGAAGCGTTGATATTAGGGTTGCTTCCTTATGTGCTGTATCAGATTTACACGGCCATCCAGTCAGCAAAGAAACACAAAAAGAAATAAGGAGAGCTTTGTTATGGTGAGCCAGTTGTCAGACGGACAGGGGAGTTATCAAAACAAACTTGCCTTAGGTTGGTTTCGCTAGAGAGAAATTATTTTTACCCTGACGTTTGACGTCATACATTGCACTGTCAGCGACTTTGAGGAGATTATCCAGAGTGGTGCCATGCTCAGGAAAAAAGCAATGCCGATACTGACACCTATGCTGACTTGTCTGGTTTCATTGTCTGAGGAATTGAAGTCGATGGGAAGCTTTAACCCATCAATCAGTTTTTGAGCCACGGTTTCCACATCAGTACGATCCTTGAGATCATCAATCATAATAACGAACTCATCACCACCAATACGTGCTAATTGATCCGCCTGGCGTAATAAACCACTAAAGCGTTGTGCCACATTCCTCAGTACCTGGTCACCTGCATTGTGACCCCAAGTATCATTGACTGATTTAAAGCCATCCAAGTCTAAGAACATTACGGCAATTTGTTGCTGGTGACGCTTAGCTTTAGCTAAATAGTCCGTGGCATGTTGTTGTAAATAATGCAGTGAAGGCAGCCCTGTAATGGCATCGAAATGCGCCTGTTTTTTTAATTCGATTTGAGCTTGATTTGCAGCGTCCAAGGCTTGATGCAGCTCACTCACATCATATTCCGTGACCAAGATTAAAAACTCTGCCGTTAATGGGTGGCGTGTGATGCGTATATCCAGCGTATGCTGACGCAAGCCAGCACTGGTTTTCATCATATGAGTCCAGCGTCCAACCCGCTTTTCAGTGGCATCTTTTAGTCGCTCAATGCCTTCTTCTAGATGTTCAAAGCGGGCAGTGAAGGCGTTTTTATCAGGATCAAGTTGTTGTGGAATGATGTGTTTATAGGCTTCTGTGGCTGCTGGATTTTCGATAACAATGTCACCAGCAAAAGTAAACGTGCTTACCAATACCGTGGTATATCGCATTGCCTCAACGAGCAGCAAGTTTTCAGGTGTTTCACCGAGCTCAACCTGTTCATTCACATAGGCAATAATGGCGCGATGTCGTTCAGGGCCGATTAAAACAGCTCTGTGTAACATATAGAGTGTTTTGGCCTTACCATCAGGATAGGTCGTCCATGGGTCAATACTCAGACCATTTTTTGCCGCTAACTCAAAGGTTTGCTGCATTCTATCTCGTGCGCCCTGGGTATCACCTGATAGATCTTTATTTATCAGTTCATCAACTGAGTTGAGTCCCCAAAACGTCAGCGCGGCATCATTACCCCACCACCAACCATGTCTATCGAGATCAAAAATCCAAACCACAGTAGGAATCAGTTCGTAAAGATGAAGATCATCTACTCTTTTGATATGGGTAAGGTGACTGTAATCGGTGCTCATAAATAGAGTTAATTGTTTGATTGATATATAAATAGATAGGTGATTATCGCATAAGTACACGTTCAGATAATGAGATGCTTTTCTCTATGACATGACTTTGACGTGATACATGCAAGCCAAAATGTTGGCTTAAATTTAAATTTGTATGTTTAGAAAATTTTCAGAAGTATTTCATCATAAAACTGATAAGCACAAAGATAAGAAGAAAACGACCGACCAAATAAATTCGCCACTCCCACCAATGTGAAGATGTGCCAAGAACGGAATGTATTCGTGTTGGTGAAATAAACCAACAAAACAGTGTAGCGCCAATGACTCCAGAGATAATAATGATATTACCTCCGGCAATTCGATCAATTACGTTGAGCACTGGGTCACCAGCTATCTGTAAGTTGACTGGGGTAAAACTCAAAGCGGATGCTGAACCTAACACCAACATTACTAACGCTACTAATATAACGGCTTTACAGTTAGTCAATTTGAACTCTTCAGAAAAAGTCGAGACGACAACTTTTAAACCAGCCAGTGTCGAAGTAAACGCAACGGCAAAAAATAAGGTAAAAAAAACAATACCAATGATGGAGCCGCCTGATAGCTCTGCAAACACCTTGGGCATGGTCGCAAACGCAAGTTGTGTACCTTTATCGGGTGATAAGCCTTGACTAAATACAAAAGGAAAAATCATCCAAGCAGCCAGTAAGGCGATTGATGTCTGAAATATAGCGACGATAATACAAGCTCTTGGAAGGTGCGTTTTTCGTGGAATGTAACTACCATAGGTAATTAAATAACCTTGTCCTATCGCCAAGGTATAAAAAGCCTGGCCGAAAGCAAATAACCATAATTGACCGTTCTTTAATTCTGCCCAGTCAAACTCAAAGAAAAAGTCTATAGTTTGCTGCCAGCCAGAAGTTTTGCTGGCAGCAATGACCAGAAAAATCATGACTACCAGTAGTATTGGCATCAAGATTTTTGACAAACTTTCAATCATGTTTAAGCCTCTAATCAGGACGATAGAGGTTAATCCGATAACAGCTAGAAAATACCAAAAGCTATTAAATCCTTTGGTAAACTCATCGAAAACTTTTAATTCGCCAAGGCTGGCGTCAACAGAATAGCCAAGTGTCCAACCAGTAATCACCAAATAATAGCTGGTAATGGCACTTGTCAAAATCACAACAAACCAACCGTAATATCGGCCCCAGTGATTGACTTGTTTGAAGGTTGCGACGGTGTTGCCTTGTGTTAGACGTCCAGATGCTACTTCCAGCATCATAATAGGCAGTACGACTATAAATAATGCCAACAAGTAAGCGACGACAAATACCCCACCACCATTTTCGCCAACGATATAGGGAAATCGCCATAAGTTTCCAAGTCCAACTGCAGCGGCAGCCATGGAAACAATAAAGGCCGACTCAGAACTCCATTGTTTCCTCGATTTGTCGATGAAATTATGATCTGACATATAGAACTTTTCAGATTATTGAGTTGGGGGGCGCGTTAGCGTTTTGAATAAGAGACTATCTTTGCATGATTGACTATATTACATCTTACTTACTGACTCAATTATTCAAAGTGCATCAGACAAGTTATGGTAGTAATCTGACGATGGCTCTTTATCCTATAGATATTTAATTTATTTTCTCCCTTAATTTATTTTTACTAATACTAGCTATATGAATGACACAATCAAATTGCTAAAAAATCATCGCTCAATTCGGCAGTTCACATCGGACCCTGTCAGTGATGAAGTGGTACGTGAGATTATCGATGCAGCAGGCTGGTCAGCCACGTCTAACTTTGTTCAGGCATACACGGTTATAAGAGTCAGAAATCCGCAAACACGTCAGCAGATGGCAGAGTTAGCTGGTTCACAAAGTTGGGTGGAAACCAGCCCGGTATTTATAGTGTTTTGTGCTGATCTCAATCGCAACCAGGCAGCCTGTGCTTATGAGAATGTTGAAATGGTCTCCGGTTATACCGAGCAGTTCATAATCGCGACGGTCGATGTCAGTCTAGCTGCACAGAATGCGATGATTGCGGCTGAATCGCTCGGACTTGGTGGTGTTTTTATTGGCGGCATTCGTAATAACCCAGAAAAAGTGTCTGAGCTACTAAAGCTTCCTGATCAGGTTTATCCCGTTTTTGGGATGTGTCTTGGTTATCCGGCAGCATCGCCTGAGCAAAAGCCAAGGCTACCTGTCGATGTCGTTTTGAAAGAAGAGTCTTATCAAGAAGATGAATCAGAACTCGAACATTACAATGAAACGTGCAAAGCCTACTATCAAAACCGATCCAGTGGCTCTCGTAATGAAACATGGACACATCAGATAGCCTCTATGATGACCAAGCCAATGCGTCCACACATGAGGTCATTCCTAGAGAAGAAGGGTTTTAAGTTTAAGTGAATGTTTGGAGAGTAAGCTTAGCGAAATTTACGTCATCCTAGAGTTTCATTAGTGTCTTTTCACATTGATCTTCTCATCAAGAAGACCAAGCTCGCTTTGGTTCGCTATTTCAATACCTGATTTTTGCTCATTGAACTCATGAGCAGTGATCGAGATTATTTGCTCTTTGGTAATGTTGCACAAACTCTTGCATAAAAAAGGCTAAATCATCATTGATGTCACTGGTGTTGATAATATTCTTGGCATAACGCCCCCACACATAGCCCCATGTACTCTGAATGGCGTCATCAACAGGGAAAAATACACGCCGATGAAAGTCTGTGTAGAGCAGGTAACGGCCAGCATGCTCCTCAACCCGCACAATTAATCGCGCATCATCACGCTCAGCTAATGTCACAGGTAAAGACTGAAAAGCTGATGCCACAACCGTGCGAAGCTCAGCCTCATTAACCGCTTCAGGTTCGAGTAGATAACCAATTGCCACTTCACAAGGATTGTTCAAACGTAACGCGGTATCTGCCTGTGCTTGTTGGGTGATGAGAAATGAAGATAGGATGCTTACCAGAAGGGAAGGTAGCCATTTCATATGTGGAGTCCGCTATTAAAAAGCGTTTAGCATACTATCTAATTCATCTATTTTGAGATGCGTGCAGTAATCAGGGAAAAACTCATACCTTCGATCAAGTGACGTTACCTCGATAGGCTCTTTGGGGTTCATGCTTCTACCCAAGCCACGCTCTTTGATTTGTGCACTTTTAAATATACAAACCTATCTTGTATTTATTATGCTTGGCTTTCTAGCAAATATATAAAAGTGTAGTGGTTTACTGATCCCGGACACCATTTTAGGAGGTACTATGACCTCCACAGAGGTGTTCAATGACAAAACAAAGAAGAAGTTTTACCCCAGAATTCAAGCTTGAAGCAGCCAGCTTGGTTGTTGATCAAAATTACAGTATCCCAGAAGCCTGCCGAGCATTGGACGTGGGTGCGTCAGCGATGCGTCGCTGGGTGAAGCAGTTGGAAGCCGAGCGTGGCGGCGTCACACCGGCATCTAAAGCGCTCACGCCCGAGCAACAACGGATTAAAGAACTTGAAGCTCGGATCAAACGGCTGGAGCAAGAGAAGTTCATATTAAAAAAGGCTACCGCTCTCTTGATGTCGGACGAACTCGGCTCTACACGCTGATAGACCAGTTAAGAGAGCATGGCACCGTGACGTTGATTTGCGCGTTGTTTGATGTGGGCCTGAGTAGCTTTTATGACCGGCAGCAACGCCTCAAACAGCCTGATATAGCACGGCTACAATTGCGGGCTAAGGTGAATGAGCTGTTCACCAAAAGTCGCAGCAGTGCGGGCAGCCGGACACTAGTCGACATGTTACGGGATGAGTCCATCAAGATTGGCCGCTTTAAAGTCACTCGCCTGATGAACGAGTTGGGATTGATATGTAAACAACCGGGACCGCATGCCTATAAGCAAGCCACCGTTGAGAGACCTGATATACCGAATGTATTGAATAGAGCGTTTGAACCAGAGAAAGTCAATCAAGTGTGGTGTGGTGACATCACCTATATCTGGACTGGCAGTCGCTGGCATTACCTTGCTGCGATATTGGACTTATATAGTCGCCGTGTTATCGGTTGGGCAACGTCGGCAAGGCCTGATGCAGACTTGGCCGTTAAAGCCTTGGACATGGCCTTTGAGTCACGAGGGAGGCCACAAAATGTTTTGTTCCATAGTGACCAGGGCAGCCAATACGGCTCACGGAAATATCGGCAGCGTTTATGGCGCTATCGAATGACGCAAAGCATGAGTCGTCGTGGTAATTGTTGGGATAACGCTCCAATGGAACGGTTATTTCGTAGCTTGAAGTCTGAATGGTTGCCAAGGCTCGGTTATAGAGGACTGAACGAAGCAATGCGTGATGTGAGTTACTACTTGATGGACTATTACAACTGGCAGCGACCACATCAATTTAATGATGGATTACCACCTGCAAAGGCGGAATATCTGTCTAATCCTGTGTCCGGAATTAGTTGACCACTACAAAAGTGTGTGGAGCTTAACAGGGATATGTATGGAAAAGATTGATGGATTATTAAAGTTAGCTGCAACAGCGGTAGCGCTAGTTGTGCCATGTATTTTGTTGTCTGACTTTAGTTACCATATTGGGCATATTTTTGCATTTGGATTAAGTCACGAACTCATAGATAAAGACATGTCTGATGTCTTGGTAGAAAGTTGGTACATCGGTGTTTTAGGTGCAGGGTGGTTACTCTCTAAATGGCCTTATTTTCTTGGTTTTTTCATTTTACTCATTGTTATTGTTTTAGCTGCTTTTTTTACTGCAAGATATGCAAAAGAAAATGGTAAAGATTGGTTTTTCGAAGAACTGAGCAAAGAAAATTAAGGTAGAAAAATATTAGGTATTACTCAATGGCATTGGTGTCAGTTAGCTGAAATGCATGTTGATCTTTCATCTTGGTTTTATTATCCACTGGTCATAATTTGTTTTATTGGATTATTAACAGTCTTTCCATATGAAAGGGGGCAGCGTGATGCTGAAAAACAAATAAAAATATACGCAGAATCGAGTTGCCAGAGTAAAGAAAAAGTTGGCCGATGCATGTATTTGATCGATACCAACAAGAATAATCAAATGATTGCAAAAGGCATTCTTATCTCAGCCAATGATAAGAAAGTTGCTCTGTACAACAACAAGGTAGAAGTCTGGTCGTTAGTAGATAGCTATCTGATTCAAAAAGGTAAATAACGCATTCCGTAGGTTGGGTAGAGCGATAGCGAAACCCAACATTTTGATGATTTGATAGGTGTTTTGTAATTTGATGTTTGTTGGGTTTCATGTTTCAACCCAACCTACGAAGCATATGAATGTTTATTAGTAGGTTGGCGAGAGTGATAACGAAACCCAATATGTCTAGGAGGGGATAAAACTCAATTCCTCTCACCAAATGTTTTCATATCAACCTTCTCATCATATCCCCAGTGTTTATCAATCACGCCGTTACGAAAAAATTTATGAATGCTGGAGTGAGGCCAATCAATGGCTTTATCGACATAGCCATGTTTGACGGGATTGTAGTGAATATAATCCACATGGTTCATATAATCTTTTTCATCGCGAATTAAGTGTTCCCAATATCGACGTTGCCAGATACCGCGTTCATTTTTCGAGTGCCGAGTTTTGTTGATATGTTCATCCTTGGGCAAGCCTCTCGAAAATGTCGATTTAATTAATCGCCACCGCATCGAAAAGTCAGTATCAGTTTCAGGCAAAGTCCAAATGGTATGTAAATGATCGGGCAAGATAACAATGGCATCAATGTTAAATGGATGAGCTTGTTTAATGTGTTGGAAAGATTGTTTTAACAGATCGATATTATCCGTCAATAACGTTTTACGTCGTTCCAATAAATTGATCGTAAAGAAAAATGTGCCACCAGGCACAAAGGTTCGTCGATATTGCATTGCTCACCATCCATGTGAAACAAAAAGTAACCATTATTGTAGGTTGGGTTGAGTGATAACGAAACCCAACATTTTGATGATATGAGAGATGTTTAGAGATTTAAGGCGTGTTTGTTGGGTTTCATTCTTCAACCCAACCTACGGGGTAATTAGAAAAGATAAATAATTTGTTTCGAACAAATCAAGCAGGCTGATCTAGATTGTGACGCTTTATAATTAGGCTACAAGTTTAAAATTTTTGTTTTTGAATTCTTTTCTAATATCATTCTCAAAATTAGATAAAATTGTTTCAGGATTCAGATTATCTTTATTTTCTAAATGATCCTCAATTATATTCAACCTTTTCTCTCTATTTGTTATCAATAAGGTTGTCATCAGAATATTTCTAGGTTCCATAAAGCTTAGATACTCAGTATGGGCTCTTTCGATTTCCCTATCAATTTCAGTAATACTGGACAAGATCTGCGACCATTTTTTGAGTTGTTTGATGCCGTGTTTTTTATCCGCATTAATAATTGGTAAAGTTATTTTAAGTTCATTAATTAAGCTAATTATGTGTCCAATATTATCTTGATAATTCCAGATATATATACCTTTAATATTCCCTATGTTTTCATTTGTCCAGTTATGTATTTTTTTACCGTTACTGTCGGTTTCATCGTAGTCAACTTCAATTGATACCGTAGCATTTTTTACCTTAGCCATATTCTCTAATGATTTTTTTGCTAATTCAGGATATGAACCTCTGAGCAACCGAATTTTTTTGCTAATAGTTTTTGAGTGTTTATATAAGTTATTAACTCTTGTCTCATCAATCGTAAGTAACTGTTTTGTAATACTGGATATTAAGGCCTCGAGTTCAAGCTCATTTCTCAATCTATTCCGTTGAATCGTAAATGTTTCATTGAGCTTAAAATAGATATCACCGCAGTTTCCTCCAATCATTGCTTCTATGCCGTTTTTGGTCTCGACTAGATATCCATTCATAAAATGATGATTGCATGTACTTTTCTTTTTTTGAATTTGGCAACTCGCTAGTTTTTCTTCATTTTTCTGAAGTTGTATTGAACAGACTAGTGATTTGAAGTTATCGTGGGTTACTTCCTGATTAAGATTAAATCTTTCTCGTTCTACTATTTCAGCGTATGTTGTAATTACTAAACTTGTCATAGAGAGATTCCTTAAATATAAAAAAGCCGACATAAAAGTCGGCTTTTTTATTAAATAATTAGTGTCGTGCAACTGATGTAATGACCCTTGGAATCTATGTATATCAATGGGTTACATTTTTACTATAGCATCTGCTAACCATTGATTTAACAGCAACAGGTGACCGTGTACCGATAAAAATAACTGATCAACTGACCGTGAATGGCCCCAAATAACGGATCCGGTGACCGTGGATAATGGTAGAGGAGGGTCTAGATTGTTTACTAAGTATGAATTTTTACAGACAGATAATCGTTTTAATGGAATAACTTGATTATAAGATCAGGTTAGAATTTTCCGCTTTGAGATGAAGCTAAAAGCAGATACCCCATTTTTTTGGGCTCTGGAACTATTTTTGTTATTGAGAGAGACTCAAATGTGTAAACCTCAGAATCGGTTTTTAGTGGAATAATCCGATTTGAAATTATTATTTGAATTTACTACTGTCATTATTTCTGGAGTCAAACCAGCCTTCTGGGAGGCCAACTTTTTTCTCCATACGCCTTACTGCAAGATTACCAAAGCTTTTTCTTTCCCTCAGCATCATTGACAGGGTACCCTCTGAACCACCAAATTTTCTGGTGAAATCAGTGATTCCTCCATGTTTATCAATAAGCAAAATTAAATTTTTAACCCTTAAGGAGGAAACATTTTCTTGGTTGTATGATGGTTTTCTTCCTGTTTTAGTGTCATAAGAAGCCATTGACTTAATCCTTTGTATATCGAGATCCTTTAATTTCTTTTTCAGATAAATCTTAACCAAAGTATTATCCGGCTGAGGCGTAATACCGACAGCAGCAAGTTTTTCGGCAAGGTTTGTCGCATTCTCTCCCAATTCTTCAGCGATACTCCCTATCACAATAAATTTATCTTTAAATCGGTCTAGTGAATCCCTTTTAATCAAAAGTCTTCTGCTCCCTGATGAGTCATGTTCCATTAAAAAACCATGATTTATCAAATCAACTACTACAGAATGGTAAGTGTGCAATACCTCGCCAGCCTCTTTTACCGTTAATGCGTCATCAGGTCTGAGCTCTTTCCTTTTAGCCTTTTCAGTATCTACGTTAAGAACATATAGTTGATTGATTATTTTTTTCCTTTGTAGTAGATGGGTAGCTTGTCTGAAAGAACGCCACGAACAATTTCTTCAATAGGGTAGTGCTTAATGCTTGTTAGGCTACTTTTCCCATTATATGGCTGTGCTTTTTGAGTAAGTTTGCCAATCAGCTCATTAACCGAATCAAGGTTGACCATTAGAAATTTATGCTGCTTTTTGTCATCACCTGTATCGTTGAATACTTTGGATGCTATATATTTTTCCTCGATTAGCTTTTTGAGTACAAAGGCAGAAATGCCAGCACTCCTCGCTGTCTCATTGATAGGTGCCCACCAGACAGAAACTGGTAGTTCGAATGTGCGGTTTTCATTATCAGGAACTGTATTGTTGAATTTCCCCCAGCAGATAGCGCTCTTTCTTTGATTGCACTCGGCAAATTTGGTAAGTATTTCCATTTTGCAACAACCTGATTCTGGAAGTTTGCAAGAGACTGAGTGAACGTAGGTTCATCAGAACAATATGGCCATAACCTATCGATTAGGTCTCTCATTTCTGAAACAGATTTGAGTTGTGGACTTAGTCTATGATGTGGACGAAGACAATCTGGACTCGTTAAAAGCCATCCAAGCATCAATCGATCAAGTAACTTTTCAATTGCATTCACATTATCAATTTTGTCCATAAGTGCTTCTGTGCATTCTAACTCTTGTTCTGAAGCAATAATTTTATTTGCTGGCTTATGACATACTAAACAGAACCGGGATAGCATATGAGCGGTTGAGTATGTCGTCCCACAAGCATGGCAGCTATCCACTAATTGACATTGATGTTCTGGACACGCAGTTACAAACGAAATCAACCAAGCTCTTTGATGGGGACGACCTTCTCTGACACATGATGGGCAAAATCGCCAGCTGTTAAATGAGATATAGTCGTCCGAGACTGTACCAGGCATCGGACTTCGAAGTGTTAGAGCAGCTTGTTTTACTCGAAGAGGTTCTTCACCAGTAAAACTTGCCAGTGCCTCTATGTTGACATTACCTTTTGCCAGCATACGCATATGATTTTTTGTTAAACCATTTTCGCTTGTTTCCATACCGAAATAATTAGCAATTGAAAACATGCTGGCGTATGAATTTACATGCGTTGCACGTGATAATAGGCTAGGCAGTGATTCACCCTCCAACAGCAAACACTGCACTGGCAAGTGATATTTATTTTCCAAAAATCTCTCCCATGCCTCTGGCTGTTGGGGCCAGTGTTCGTTTCGTCTCTAAATTTACAGAGAAGTTCAACACCTTCTCTAAGCTCACATCAAAAGCATCAGTCAGCCCATCTTGGCTATCAATTTGTTTAATTGTGGCACTATGAAGATGCTCAGCAGTTATCGTCTCACTTCCTGACTTAAGCGCATTATTGATCGCCGTTGTGAGAATGAGAACCAAAGGGCGCATCGCACCTGATGTGGCCGCATAACATCTGTCTTCAAAATCAGGACATTCAACTTGGATCCCATGTTGGCCTATTGTTTGGACATATTTGAGGGTAACTGCTCGCCATGACGATCTGTCCTTCGGATAGAGAAAATGACTAAGATAATAATGAGTTTGGAATCGGCTTCGAATTTGTTCATCGGCATTCCACAAAACCATCACCGAACTCATTCCAGACAAAACAAATGAAACGCCCGTCTCGTCCAGTATTTTAAAGGCATTCAGAATGTTATCGATGACTTTTTGGGAGGGGTTACCACCAGGGATTAAATGTTGAATTTCATCAATGATTATCAAACGACACTTTCTCTCTGAAATTGTCGCAATTAACCTTCGTTCTAAATCTTTTGTTGTAGAACGCCTCGCAAGTGGGTCTCCAAACCCTACCAGTAATTCAGAAAACATGCCTTTCACAGTAGAACCAGAGGTTAACTGGGTTCTTATCACAGCGTCCTCGCCATAAAGTTTTGTGCCATGCTTCAATAAAGCTTTGGTTAAAGTTGTTTTACCCACACCGCTGTTACCATGAACAATCATGCCACTTCCAGGCATCCCTTCATCTTTCAGTGTCATCAAGCTCATGCCGCGATCAAAAGCTTTCTGAAAATTACCATGCGGGATACATCTTGAGAGGATCGCTTCATTTAACGTTTTGATTTTTTCATTATTGTTTACAGTCATAGTTTTTCCTTAAAATTCAATTTCATCAGGGATATTTTCAATTTCATCTGTTAGTTCGTCTTTCATTGTCCGAAACTCATCTGCACCTTCTTCCGAATGAGATTGGTTAGAGAGCATTCTGGGAAGTTCAGGTTGACTTGGTTTGTTTATTTTTCGTTTAGATTTATTTGGTCCTCCTTTGATATATCTGGCAGCTTTTGCCGGTAGTTTCTTTGTTCCTTTAGCTTGGGTGAATTCATCAATTTTGTTTTCAAGTGCCAATACCGCATCATGGTATTCATGGCGAGATAGGTTGGCTTTCTTGCGGTTATTCTTTTCTCTTAGCACAACTTTGTGATTGAAAAAGCTTCGGCCATGGGCGATCTTTTGTTTAGATTTAACCTCAAAAAATGTGTGATTGAGCTCATCAAAAACCCAAATCACGCCCACATCAGATTCAGACCACTTGAATTCGACGGTAGGGTTTTTACCATCATAATGAGACACGATTTGGTTTCTGTATCGAGACAGCCACTCATTGTTGAATGTGAGAGAGTTGAAGTGGACCCCGTCCGGTTGAATACTAAAACGCTTTCTGCTGGACTTTGATAAACATAGTTTTACGTAGTCCTCTTCAAGTCCAGAACCTGCAAAACCATTCTTTTGTATTGAATTAGCCCATAATTGATTAGGGGTATAACCATCCTTGTTAGGCGTTATATGCCGTAGAGTTACAATCCACTGTAAAAAAAGTTCTTTAAATTCATCAAACGATAAGTGAGGATAATCTAAGCCGTGTTTCTCTGGTTCGTATTTGTATACCTGACCGTTGTACTTGGAAAATAAACGTTTGTTTGTTTTACCAAACTCTCGCTCAACTTCAGCTTTATAAAAGGCCTGTCGGGGAGGCGAATAGCTAAGAGTAATACCTAATTCGATAGCAGCTTGTTCAAGATCTCGACCAAGAAAGTCCTTACCATTGTCTAGGATTAATTCATCAGGGATCCCAAACATAGGCCACTGCCAAGTTCTATTGCCGCCCATTTCACTCATGATCTTTGGACTAATAGCCATCTTCAACGCATTCATGACCGTGTCAGCATTTGGTGCGTATGGAGAAATCCAAAACCCCAGAATCGCCTCACTGTAACGATCAACTAACAGTGTTACCCATGGCCTTACCAGCACACCTAAACCGAGATCGACATAAACATCTGCTTGTGTGTGATCTGCCTGGACAAGTTCAAGGTGTTTACTGACGATCGGTGACATTCTCTGGTGACGAGTCATTTTGTAGGCGTATTCATGGCTGAAACGCGAAGTTAAAACTTCGTATTTATCAAGTTTTTGAATGTGGCGACATAGCGTGTTATAACTCGGTGTGTCGATTAACTTCTGCCCGTTGGCACTACGCTGCCTATTTTCTAAATCAATTTTCGCAGCCATGAGCTCATGAACATTTCTGGCCGAACGGCGATGTTTATTCAAATAAACTGACTTAATAATTTCTTCAAGAAGCTCTAATTGCTCTGGACTCAATTTGGAATGAGTGTTGCCTGATGGCGATCTAATAAGGCTCAGGACATTCCCACCAGACTTTTGCCAATAGCGATACCAGCGTCTCACTGTAGCTTCGCTGGGGCTGTTTTTGATAGCTGTTCTATCAAGCTCGTGGCAGTTTTTTAGATATTTTTTGTGAGTTTGAATTACAAAATTAGTTACAGGTTTTTCAGAGAGTTTGCCTCCATTTCGCCGATAGGCATCCATTTCTGTCATATAAAAATGACGCATCAATACTTCATCAAGTTGATTTTCTGGAATAGTAGAGAGATTCACCTGAAAATTTGGCATTTCCCGGTAATAATCTGAGGTTTCATGCAGTTCAATTTTGTTTCGAAGAGATAAGTCATACAACTCATCTGCTGATAGATATTTGTCTACTCGACCTTTATGCGGAATCAACTTATATCTGCCGCCGGGACCTTTCCCAGCACATGAATAAGTTTTGCCGTTTATTGAGAGACTTTCACCTTTTGAAAGACTTAAGCCAGCCATGAGTCATTTCCGAAATGGACGGATTGGCTTTGAATTGGCAGATCCCAATCAATCAACAAGGCGCCATCTAAAATCATGCCCGCCAGCACTGCTCGCACTGAAGGGTAGGCTGAGGTTAATCTCACTAGTTCATTGAAATCCATCGGCAATGAGCTGTTTAACCAAGTCTTTACATCATCAATCAGTCTTGTATGGGGAGAACCCTTACAAAAGCTGAGTAACAGTTTTGAATTATCAGTTCTGGTCGTGATGAGCTCCTGCTCTGTCAAAAGTGTATAGCTATATCCACGCTGCGCTGCGTATTGCTTCAATGCCGCGCAACGTGCCTTAAATTTTGGAGATTTAGTGTTATCGATATAGCGAATATCGATCAGTGCGTGCCCACTTTTTAAAGTCAACTCAAAATCCGGATAAACAGTTCTGAACTTATCAAAAAAATACACGTTCACAGGATAAGGCTGAGTCTTATAGGAAAGAATTTCAGAGTAAGACTCAAAATATCTGCAGGCGTGTTTTTCAAGTGCACTTTCAAAAGTCACCAACGCTTGATTAACTCTACTTGCGAAATAGCCAATAAAATGTGTTCTGAAACCCGAACGAAATACTTCCCTTGATACAGCCTGCTTGGTTAGCTTAGTTGGAATGAGGAACTCACACGACGGATCATCCACAAATAGCGCATCAAACGTTTCGAGACGTGGCACATCTGGAGGGATTTCTGAATAACCTAAGATTTTCTTTTTCGTTTCATTCATTTTTAATCAACCATATGTCTATACGTATGGACAAATATAGACAAATAAAAAGTTATTTCCTCAAAGCCAATTTCAATAGTTCTTTCATAAAAGGTTCCGCTCCTGGTGAGGGATTAATTGCTGATGCGCTACGATGAATATAAAGCTCACCTGCTCTAACACCTATAATACCGAACTTGGGATCAACTAATAATTCTGAAGATACAGCGTCTTTTTCTTGAAGTATAATCCAGCAATAGTCCACATATGCTTCAGGTAAACTAGTTTCAATGTTAGTTGCAGCATCAAATTCGTAATGTATTTCAAAAGTATGTATCTGGACTGGTGAGTCCAGCTTCAATTGAACTAGTGCTATTACGTCATAAGTTCGATTTTTTTGTTTATCATAAATTTTAGGATAGACATAACAACGAGCAGGGCTATTGACCTTAGTCCAAGAATGATTTTGCGATAGCACGAGAATGCTTTCAGCCTCAAAGCGATCAGCTTCATTTAAGCTAGCTACGAGTAGATCATCACCTCGTCCCCGGTTAGTTGCTCCTTGAAGGGCCGGACGATAAGCTTCCCAAGTTTGCTTGACTGAACGTATGGATGCTTTACCTGTAAGAATTTGTTCCGATAATTTAGTTGTAATGTCAGTAGGAGCCACACGTTCCAAACGTTCAAGAATCTCTAATGCCTCAGCTGAGATAAAATCCGGAAGTTCTTCTAATTCACATAAAGTTTGATTATGTGATCTGAGTTTATTGTAATAGCTTCCAGCTTTTTTGTAACGCCAACATCTTGCTCTAGAGATATTGTAAGTAGTTGATATAAAGGACATCCATTCAGAAAAATTTGCAAATCCATAACGCCAGAGTTGATCGCGTTGAACTTTATCAATTACAGCAGCAAATGGCCCCCACAGTCTATCATCTAACTGACTGACGGCTTTTGCAGTTATTTGAGGTAGGGTTTTCTCATTAATATCCATTTGTGTATCATATACCAGGCTTGTCCATTCGTCAAGACTAAAATGAAGATTATGATTTCATGTTAAAACTGGACCAAGTAGATACAAGTTAAGTCATAAAAAGGTATATATGACATAAGAGCGGATTGAATATTTAACAATATAACTATGATAAGCGCTGTATGAGATTGAACATACTACTTATACCATGACCAGTTTATGGTGGATTAATTGCCAAATAATACGGTTGAATATATGAATGATGATGATAAAAACACTATTAACAATATTATAAAAGATATTTTCAGGTACATGCATAATGCTCAAAACATACCTGAAATCAATGATCAGATTTTAGAAATATATTATGAATCTGAAACCTTGAAAACTCATCGGCAAGATATTTCAGTAAGTGGTTTCACAGGATTTACTCATGAAGATTTGAGTTTAATCTGGGAGGAGGTGCTAAGTAGGTTTAAAGAAGGCGTTGAGAATAAAAATTCTTCATTTTCTTTACTGTTGTTCGACTATTTTACTGATATGGCAACGAACGATGAAGAGCATTCTAATCTGACTTCATTCTACTTATTAGTTAAACATACCAAAGATCCGAATGCTGTTTACAAAATAACTCCCTCTATGAATTCTGAAGTAGCGTTATCACATACCTTAAAAAGCCATGAGTTATGTCATTATAAATTCATACGCTACGATCTTTCTCTAGAAGACCAACTACATACGGATACCAAAAAGATTAGAGATATTCTTACTGAAGAAATACTTGATGACTATTTAGGTAAGGATAAAACAAGGCTACTCTCTCAGTTCTTAAATAACTCTTGCCTTACAGAGTTAGTTGAGCTAGAAAAACTGAAGGAACAATGTATTAATGAGGCCGGTGAGAAAGAATTTCAATTTTTAGACCAATTTTTGTCAGCTGCCCCTTTACCAGTGATTGAAATTTTGGCGAACGAAAATACAAATTTAACCAGTCTTAAGCTTTATATGGATACTTCAGCCCCCCTGTTAGCTACATTTATACTCGATTTTGAGGATGGCCCCATTCATATTAAAGTTAAAGATATTTTGAAATTACATCCAATGACTTATCTTTATTCGTCTTATTGGAATAAATTGTTGACATGCACAACTCCTTCACTTAAAAAAATTTATTATGATGCATTAATTCAGATGTTCTTCCTTGGTGAGATTAATCTCAAATTGATTGTTGTTTCTCCACAAGCATAGCAATATCTGAATTAACACAGTCCCGAGAAATAAATTATATCTTGCATGAAAGCTCCGTCGCTTAGCTCAACAGACACAGTCATAAATTTAATAAAAATTTAATGTGTGAGGACTAGTACTTCTGTGTTGGGGAATACACAAATACCGCCTGTATATCCTAATAAAAAAACCACATATAAAAACGACTATTAACGTAAATATTTTGTCTGGCGGAGTCTGCCTCCTAGATAGTTCTGACTCTGAGTACGTTTCATCCGCAGCAGTTGCGCAGATTAGTGGCGCTAAAGATGTGCGCATGGAACAAGTGACCAGTTTGCCGATGTTATCAATTAATCCGCAGCGAGAACATCTGACCCTGCTGGGACTGGACATTGCAACCTTACAAAATGCCTAGCAAATGGTCATTGGCGGTCAGGATCTGGGGCTGATTTATGAGGGCGATAAACTCTTCCGGCTGGTGATGCGGCTCGATAAACAATTACGCCGAGATGTTGATTCACATTCTTCTAACTTTGCTGCAAAAGTAGAGGTGCAAATCCACCACCCGGTGTACGTAAGTTGGTAGCTTGACCTCGATAAAGTCTTGCTGCAGCAAGTAATAATTCCCCTCGGTAAGTATACAATCGCACATCAACCTTAAGCATTTCACGTTCGTTATCAACCATCACAACACGTTCTGAGGGTGGCACATAGGCCTGTGCAACATAATCACTTTCAAGAATACGTGCAAATGTGCTTTTGGTCAGCTTGCTGCCGCGATAGACACCCTTGCTGCCATGACCTGCCACCGGTTTAAAAACCACTGCCGCCGTTGTTGCCAGAGTGATTGCTCATCATGGGCGGTAACCTGAATGGTGTGGGGAATACCCTTTTTTAAAAGTTCAGCATTTTCAGTACTTAACCCCCAATCTAGTAGAGTCTGCTGATCTGACATTAAGGCCAAGTTTCGCTTATCAGCAAATAGGGCGTGTGTATAAGGATTCGGGGTGATAACTGCTCCACATTCTAACCAAGCAAAACGCAAAGCAGCATGTTCAGGTGCATCTAGTCCAAAGTCGACCAGACGGTTGTAAACCAAATCGATTTTCTGGTTATCACCATACAAGACTCCTGATTCGTATTTGAGATCCGTTGGTGAAAGTATGACGGCATCAATGCCATGTTGGATGAATAGCTGTTGCGCGAGTTTGAACTCCGGATAGAGATGTTGTTCTTCCGGTGCATCGTCGATGATTGCAATTCGCTCAGGTTGTCCGCTACCTCTCTGGGCCCGCCATTCACTTATAAATTGCGCAATGACTGCTTCATCGAAATCTTTTGCCCAAGACGCCTGTGTATTGCCGCTACAACATTTTAGTTGGCCGCGAGTCAGGATGGCATTAAGAAAAGCGCCACCGGCATTGGTATTGATTTCGATAAGACGAGGACCATCCTCACTGAGGTGGAAATCATAGCCCATAAAAGCGCCTACTGGACCGGGATTATGCCGTGCACTCTCAGGTGCCCAAGACATGATCTGTTGCTGATATTCTGCAAGTGAAGCAGCGGATTCGATTGCCTTAACAATCGCCTGCATTTGTTCAAGATCAGAACTTGGAACAAAAATCGCGGCATTTGAGAAGAATTGGCGCATGCCCGAAGTAGACAGGATGCCTTCAGCGTTATCACCCAATTGGTTGTTGAGATCGCGAATAATCGCTGACCAATCTAGAGTAACGCAGGTACAGTGATGGTTTAGCCGTTGTGATCTTGTCTGCTCTTGAGAACTATCGATTTTTTTCATTGATTCTCCTCTGTCGGAAAACGTTATATTAATGTCCAACGGTTAACTTTAAATCATAGGTGTTTAGTTTGATTAGTGACCGTTATTGCAATCTTTACCAGCCTGCTTAAAGCCCCTTTGTTGGACGTCCTCTATAGTTAAACAGGATGAACATTCTGCCTGAGGCTTCCATAATCCTTGTAATAAGCAAAGGAAATCGTGAACACAAAAGAATAATTAACAAAGGCAGGTAGGGCAGAATATAGTTCGTATGCTCTACAAACGGTAAAAAAATGCCACTCCAATAAGTAAAAGTGTTGAAGCTGCGTGAAGCTTTATCTAGTATCTGAAATTGTTAATCACATTATATTTAATGTCGCTGATAGGAATAACCACCGACATATCCCAACCATCATTGAATAGCTTTAATCGTCGTGGGTAAATAGATGATGAATGCAGTCTTATCACTTTTAGATGTGACTTCTACCCGCCCACCATGGGCATCAATAATCGAACGAGCAATGGCGAGACCAAGACCGGCACCTTCACCTTGTCTTGACCTAGAAGGATTTGCTCGATAAAAACGGTCAAAGAGATATGGCAAATGTTCAACTGGAATTTCAGGCCCAGGATTCTCAACTGTCAGGGAAACCTCGTTGTCTGAGAAATTTTTCAGTCGAACTAGTACTGATCCCCCAGATTTCGTATAACGAATGGCGTTGGAAAGTAGATTAGAAATTGCTCTGCGTAACATGGCTTTATCGCCTTGAATTTGCTGAACCTGGCCTTCCAAGCTTAGTACTATATTTTTGTCCTCTGCTAAAGCTTCAAAAAAGCCAAATAATTTACTGACTTCATCGGATAAATCCAGCGGTGTTTGTTCAAGTTTGATTAAACCATGGTCCCTTTTTGCTAACCACAACATGTCATTAATCATCTTTGCTAAACGTTCTTGTTCTTCTAAGTTTGAGTAAAGTAATTCACGGTATTCTTCGAGCGTTCTGGATTTGCCTAAGCCAACTTGCGTCTGGGTGATGAGGTTTGTGAGTGGTGTCCGTAGCTCATGCGCAATATCAGCTGAAAAATGTGAAAGCTGATTAAAGCTTTCTTCAAGTCGACTTATCATGTGGTTGAATGAAGACACCAAGTCTTTTAATTCCGAAGGGACAACGGAGGGGGCAATTCGCATATCTAGACGATCTGCTTGTATATCACCCATTTTGTTCGAAAGCCTTCTTATTGGCTCATGTGCTTTATGGACGCCATACCAAGCAGCCAATAGGGTCATAAGCCAAGCAAGGATCATCATTGACCATAAGTCTAGACGAAATTCATGCAAAAATTGAAGGTGAAAATCAATATCAATGGCGGTAAGAACCAAGTAGTTTTGACCCGCTATCGAATTGTGCGTGAGAACACCCCGAAAGTTCTTGTTGTCCTCATGCCAGACTCGAAGGTCACTGGCATTGATTTCTGAAACCTGATGAAGGCTATTTTTTAGTACTGATAGGTTTGCGCCAGCACTTTCAAAAACCATACTACCTTGCTGATCGTGTACTTGATAATAGACGCCATGATGTCCAGAAACAGCACTGGATAGGGCTTTACGTAGCTGTGATGGATTGTTGTAATGCGCTCGCAACACGTTCACCACTGCCTTGTTCACTTCAGCAAGCTCACCTGCATCTTGTTCCACAAAGTGATGTTCCACAGCGTCAAGCACAAGGTTGCCGATTATAAATAGGCTCAAACCTATTGATGCGCCAACGAAAAGCATTACCCTTGCAGCAAGCGAAAGAGATTTATGATTAAAAGGGTTCATCAATGGGCTCAACGTCAAGTTTGTAACCCATGCCACGAATCGTGTGGATAAGTTTTGGTTCAAAATCGTCATCAATTTTGGCACGTAGACGACGTATAGCCACATCTATAACGTTGGTATCAGAATCAAAATTCATGTCCCATACTTGAGAGGCGATAAAAGAGCGCGGGAGTACTTCTCCTTGGCGGCGAATCAGCAACTCCAATAGGCAGAACTCTTTGTGACTCAGGGTGATTTTTTTACCTGATCGCGCAACACGATGTTTTGGCAAATCCAGCGTGAGATCTGCAACTTTGAGTAGCTCAGAAAAGGTTGGAACAGCGCCACGACGCAATAATGTTCGGATCCGGGCTAGCAGTTCGGCAAAAGCAAAAGGTTTAACCAAATAATCATCGGCGCCTAATTCCAGTCCTTTTACACGATCATCCACAGAATCACGTGCCGTTAGGAACAACACTGGTGTGTGGCGCTCGGCCTCACGTAACGACTGCAAAATGCGCCAACCGTCAACATCCGGCAACATAACATCCAGAACGATTAAATCAAATGCTTCTGTCATTGCCAAATGATGACCATCTAGGCCATTTCGAACAAGATTGACCTGAAATCCTGCTTCAGTTAACCCCTTCTGTAAGTAGTTGCCTGTTTTGATCTCATCCTCAACCAGCAGTAATCGCATGCAGGTTCTCCGTTAATTAATTCATTTCTAAGGTTAAAAGACCAACAAGCACCATAGAATTACATAAGGATTACATTTTTGTAATGTTCGGGTCATCCAGATGACAGAGTCAGCGGATTAACATTTATAGAAAGTTTTAATTGGAGCACCCACATTGAAGTTACCAATTCAACCTGTCCTTAATTTTAATCCCAATCGTCGTCGATTTGTGCAGGGTATCGCAGCTGGCGGTGTGCTGGCTTCCTTTCCAATGCTGCTAAACGCCGAAAGTTATCCCAACAAACAAGCGACCCGAGGCACGGCTCCCGTTTTGACAGGGCAGGTTATTGATTTAACTGTTGCTGAATCACTTGTTAATTTCACAGGTGTGACACGAGTAGCGACAACCATAAATGGCTCCATTCCTGCGCCAACACTTCGTTTACGAGAGGGAGATGACGTTACTATTCGGGTAACCAACAGGCTGAAAGTGCCAACATCCATTCACTGGCATGGCATTATCTTGCCATACCAGATGGATGGAGTACCCGGCATCAGCTTTGGTGGCATAGAACCCGGCGAGACTTTCGTCTACCAATTCAAACTTAAGCAAAGCGGCACGTACTGGTATCACTCTCACAGTGGTTTTCAGGAAATGACCGGTATGTACGGTGCACTGATTATTGAGCCCCGTGAAATGCAATCTGATTCGGCAAAGGACCATATATCAGCAGATCGTGACTACGTAATGTTGCTTTCTGATTGGACTGATGAAGATCCTATGTCCGTGTTCTCTAAGCTGAAAGTTCAGGGGGATGTATACAACTATAATCAGCCGACCGTATCATCATTTTTCAATGATGTCTCAAAACTGGGATTCAAAGGCGCATTTGAAAAACGACAAATGTGGAACCAGATGCGGATGAACCCGACTGATCTGGCCGATTTATCCTCGGCAACATTAACTTATCTTATGAATGGGACAACACCTGTTGGTAACTGGACAGGGCTTTTTCAGCCGGGGGAGACGATAAGGTTAAGGTTCATTAACGGCGCTGGTAATACATTCTATGATATTCGTATTCCCGAACTGAAAATGACAGTAATTCAGGTTGATGGTCAGAATGTACAACCCGTAAGCGTGGATGAGTTTCGCTTTGGTCCCGGTGAAACCTATGATGTCATTGTTGAACCACAACATGATGTACATACCGTTTTTGCTCAGAGTATGGAACGCACTGGTTATGCGCTGGGAACGCTCGCTATTAAGGAAGGCCTTACCGGCGACATACCTGAACTTGATCCGGTTCAATGGCTCACTATGACCGATATGATGGGCGAAATGGAGCATGGTTCGGCAAACGGCAATATGAACTATTCAGAAATGAATCATGGTGAAATGGCGATGGATCACAGCCAACATGGCAAGCAAAATGATTCACTTGCCATACCATCTCAGCAGGTTAGACATGCCAGTACAGAGTACGGACCTTCAGTCGACGCTCGTGTCGATATGCCTCGCACAAACTTAGACGATCCTGGTATTGGCTTAAGAGATAATGGACGAAGAGTGCTGACCTTATCAGATCTTCGATCTGTAGATGGGGTATTAAACGATAAACGACCACCAGATCAGGAAATCGAACTACATCTTACCGGAAATATGGAACGGTACAGTTGGTCTTTCGATGGACTTGAATTTGGTAAAAGTACACCAGTGAATCTGCCGCACAATCAACGTATACGTGTCATTTTGCAAAACGACACTATGATGACCCATCCTATGCATTTACATGGCATGTGGAGTGATTTAGAAGATGATCAGGGCAATGTGCTAGTTCGTCGCCACACGATACCTGTACAACCTGCCCAACGAATCAGTTTTTTGACAACACCTCATGACCTGGGGCGATGGGCATGGCATTGTCACTTACTTTTCCATATGGATGCAGGCATGTTTCGTGAAGTGGTGGTGTCATGAAAAATTATTCTATCGCTCCTGCAATTGGGCAGATCATTATTGCTTGTTCAATGTCTCTAATCATTTCCCCCTGTGGGCGCAGACTGATGATGTCATCAAAAAGCATGAGGTTATGACAGAACAGAGAACATTAACGCAGAAAGATGACATGGAAGGCATGGATCACTCTCAAATGCAGAAAGATGATATGGAAGGCATGGATCATTCAGAGATGAATATGGGGAGTAATCAACTACCATCAGACGCAAGGGATCCACATGCCTATTCAGATGGTTTTACACTGACTAAGGGTCCTTATGCATTCTCAGAGAAACGCGTTCTGAAATTAATGGATGAACATTATTTCGGATCTTTTTTAGCTGATCGACTGGAATATGATGCAGATAATGATGCTGTCATATTTGACCTTCAGGGCTGGTATGGCAGCACCTACAATCGATTTACGGCCAAGCTTGAAGGTGACGTGGTCGATGGCAAGTTAGATGAAAGCCAATCGGATTTATTGTGGACGCATGCTATCAGTGCTTTTTTTGATACTCAGTTGGGCGTGAGATTTGATCAGTACGATGAAGGCGACAATCGTCAATGGCTGGCTTTTGGTGTTCAAGGACTCGCCCCCTACTGGTTTGAATTAGATATGACTGCCTATCTTGGAGAGAGTGGTCGATCTGCAATATCAGTAGAAGCTGAATATGAACTGCTGCTTACGCAACGCCTGATTTTACAGCCCCGTGCAGAGCTGACTGCCTATGGTAAAAAAGATGAAGTTAATGGTATAGGCAGTGGCCTGTCTGATGTTGCGATCGGTATGAGACTTCGTTACGAATTCTCACGTCAATTCGCACCCTACATCGGTATTGAGTGGACCGAGAAGTTTGGAGAAACTGCAGATTTGGCCCAACTAAATGGTAATGATGACAGCGACACTATCTATGTTGCTGGTATTAGGTTCTGGTTTTAATCTCTCTATATAGTTTTACCTCGACTAAGGAGTCGCCGTATGAAACGTCATTTATTGTTATATTTAATTGCTTTACCAGCTCTGGTGCTGACTTTGACTGCGCAGGCACATGATCCAAAAGAGCATATGAATGAGAAGCAGACACCGGACTGTGCTGCGATGAAAGAGATGGATCATTCAAAAATGAATATGAATGATCCCGTTATGCAGGCCATGATGCAAAAATGTATGGGTAAAGATACGAAAATGTCATCAGACGGACATGATGAGGCAGAGGTAAAAGAGCCAGCTAAACACAAACACAAGTAGTAATGGATGACTAAAATTAAGGAATAAACATGGTGTCTTTTGGTTTTGTGCGATGTATCAAGTGTCTTTCTGTTGCAGCTGGGTTGATGGTGCTGACAGGGATAGCGTTTATCTACTCAGGTCTCTACCCGATGGGTGCAGATAATCAGCATACCAAGCTTACTTTTTGGGTGCTGGAAACTTTACGCGAGCGTTCAATTAGTCGGGCGGCTCAAGACATTGAAGTACCCTTAGATCTGGATACGCCAGCACGTTTACTGCGAGGCGGTTCAGATTATGCCGCAATGTGTGCGAGTTGCCATCTTGCGCCAGACAAAAACGAGACAGATTTTACCAAAGGCCTTTATCCGAAGCCTCCTAACTTAACAATGAAACATTCAGGGCATGGTGAATCAAAAGGCCAAGACAGGCAATATTTTTGGATCATTAAACACGGTATTAAAGGGTCGGGTATGCCTGCCTGGGGCCCAGGGCATACTGATGAACAAATATGGAATCTGGTTGCTTTCCTAAAACGATTACCTGAACTGACACCTGCACAATATCAAATATTGACAGCAAACCTTACTGAGTAATTACGCATATCGTCAATTAGTAATGCTCTCCTTAAAATTCGCGGATCGATAGCTTTAAATATGAATCATGTTTTTTGTTCGATAACCTGCAGGATATTTAGGCTCATAATGAGAATGAGTCTTTTGTTAAGCTAAGATGTAAGGTTGGCCTGAATCAAAGTAATAAATTATTAATGCTGCCTAAAATAATAGCTCCAAATTGAGTTTTAAGTTTATTCGCAGACCTTTAGTTGGCAATAAAAACGGAGGATTCATGGATAATCAGGAAGACAGAACACCCCAGTATAAGGAAGGTAGTTTAACTTTGGCTGGAACGGTTATGCTGGGAACAGGTGTTATGATTGGTGCTGGTATATTTGCATTGACTGGGCAAATGGCTGAGATGACCGGTACGTTGTTCCCGCTGGCATTTCTTGCTGCTGCAGTCATTGTCAGCTTTAGCGCTTATTCCTACATCAAGATCTCCAACGCTTATCCCTCTGCAGGTGGCATTGGTATGTATCTGTACAAAGCTTATGGCGACAGGTTGCCAACAGCTTTCAATGCATTACTGATGTACTTCTCAATGGTGATCGCACAGAGCTTTTTAGCACGTACTTTTGGTTCCTATACCATGCAACTTTTTGGTGGTGATGATAGCGGTATCATGGTGCCTATTCTCGGCGTTTCACTGATATTAGCTGCCTTTGTCATTAATCTTTCAGGCAATCGCCTGATTCAAAGTGCGGCCTCTTTCATTGGTGTTTTAAAAATTGTCGGCATCCTTATTTTCGGGCTGGTGGGTGTGTGGATCGCAGACAGTATCTCAGTTGACTTTTCAAGTCCGGGAGAAGCGGGAACCATGGGTAACTTTCTTGGTGCAACGGCACTGGGAATACTGGCCTTTAAGGGGTTCACCACCATTACCAACAGCGGTTCTGAGGTAAAAGATCCTAAACGTAACGTAGGTCGCGCAATTGTTATTTCTATCGCGGCCTGTGTGGTCATTTATGGCTTGGTCGGTTTTGCTGTGGCGAGTAATTTATCGTTGGCAGAAATCATCAAAACACAAGACTATTCCCTTGCTGCGGCTGCGCGCCCGGCATTGGGTGAATATGGTGTGTGGTTTACGGTTGCTATTGCCATGATGGCGACTGCTGGCGGTATTCTGGCCAGCATTTTTGCCGTTTCAAGAATGCTGGCAATGTTGACGGAAATGAAACTGGTTCCGCATCGACATTTCGGTATGCCGGGTAGTATTCAAAAGCATACGTTGGTCTACACTGTCGCTTTGGGACTTATCCTGACGGCATTTTTTGATCTGTCACGAATTGCTGCACTGGGTATTGTGTTTTACCTCATTATGGACATTGCCATTCATTGGGGCGTGCTACGTTATTTGCGTGATGATATAAAATCCAATAGATGGGTGCCAACGACAGCGATTATTTTAGATTTGCTCGCGTTAGGGGGCTTTGTCTGGGTAAAACTGAATACAGATCCGTTTGTGATTGGGGTGGCAGTTGCTACGATGATTGTTATCGCAGTTGTTGAGCAGGTTTTTCTTAAACATACAGTTAAGTCTGGATCATTTAGCCAGAATAAATCGCATGAGCACAGTGACTGAAATCTGAAATTCTCGAAAAGGATACAATGACTATGTCTGAATACCAGCATGCTCATCATCAAGACCATCCGGTACATGACGTTCATACTGTAAAAGATCCGGTTTGTGGCATGACCGTGGTGCCTGACACGGCAAAGCACCAAAGCCAGTATGACTCTCAAAGCTGGTTTTTCTGCTCGTCACACTGCAAGTCCAAGTTTGACCAAAATCCGCAGCAATATCTCAATGACCAGCAACAGCCAGAACAGCCGGCAACACCGGGCACGATGTACACCTGTCCCATGCATCCAGAAATCCGGCAGCAGGGGCCGGGGGATTGCCCTATTTGTGGTATGGCCCTTGAACCTGAGCAAGTCAATTTGAATGATGGACCATCTGAAGAGCTCACGGATATGACTCGCCGGTTCTGGATCGGCCTAGTTCTGGCGTTACCAGTGCTGGTGCTTGAAATGGGCGGACATCTGACCGGACTAGATCATATTGTAGCGCCGCAGTTATCTAACTGGATTCAGCTGATACTGGCAACGCCTGTAGTTCTCTGGTGTGGCTGGCCATTTTTTGTCAGAGGCTGGAAATCCGTCATTAGTCGCAATCTGAATATGTTTACTTTGATTGCCATTGGTACGGGCGTAGCGCTGATCTACAGTCTGGTGGCAACCCTGATGCCGCAGATTTTTCCAGATGCCTTTCGTCAGGCAGATGGTTCTGTTGCTGTATATTTCGAGGCAGCTGCAGTCATCGTTGTTTTGGTACTGTTGGGACAGGTACTGGAATTGAGAGCGCGAGAGAAGACTTCAGGTGCTATTAAGGCTTTACTTGATCTCGCGCCAGCGACCGCTAGAAAGCTGAACGATGACGGGACTGATTCTGATGTGTCGTTGGATAAGGTTAAAGTAGGTGACCGGCTTCGGGTTCGCCCGGGAGACAAGGTGCCGCTGGATGGCGAGGTGCTTGAGGGCAAATCTAATGTAGATGAATCCATGGTGACCGGTGAGCCGTTGGCGGTCACGAAGACAACTGGCGATCAAGTGATCGGTGGCAGTATTAATCAGCAAGGCAGCTTTGTAATGCGAGCCGACAAGGTCGGCCGAGATACGATGCTCTCCCAAATAGTACAGATGGTGGCTAACGCCCAGCGCAGCCGTGCACCAATCCAGGGATTAGCAGACAAGGTGGCGGGATGGTTTGTCCCGGTCGTCATCGTCATAGCAGTTATCGCTTTTATCGCTTGGTCATTTTTGGGTCCAGTACCACCTATGGCTTTTGGGCTGATTGCAGCTGTTAGCGTGTTAATTATTGCCTGTCCCTGTGCGTTAGGTCTGGCAACCCCTATGTCCATCATGGTTGGTGTCGGTCGGGGTGCTCAAAGCGGTGTTCTCATTCGGGATGCAGAAGCTTTGGAGCGCATGGAAAAAGTGGATACGGTGGTGGTAGATAAAACCGGCACACTGACTGAAGGAAAGCCTCAGGTCACCAAGCTTGTTACAGCGAATGGACTAAGCGAAGAAGACCTGATGCGTTTTGCGGGTGGTATTGAAAAAGGCAGTGAACATCCGTTAGCCCACGCTATTTTAGAAAAAGCCAAGACAATGGACCTCAAGTTGCCCGATGCTGAAGACTTCGATTCTCCTAACGGTAAAGGGGTCACAGGTTCGATTGATGGCAAGCGGGTGTTATTAGGTAATCGTCTGCTTATGGAAGCAGAAGCAGTTGATATTACAGACTTTGAAAATGAAGCTGAGGCGCTTCGCAGGGATGGGGCTACAGTGATTTTTGCTGCTGTGGATGGCACCGTTGCTGGCTTACTTGCTATTGCTGATCCGGTTAAAGAAACTTCCAAAGCGGCTATTTTGGCACTTCAAAAAGAGGGTATCCGCGTGGTCATGCTGACCGGTGATAATCGTACCTCGGCTGAAGCAGTTGCCCACAAGCTGAATATTGATGAAGTAGAAGCGGAAGTCCTGCCGGAAGACAAGGGCAAGATTATTCAGCGCCTTAAAGATGAAGGCCGGATTGTGGTAATGGCAGGCGACGGGGTCAATGATGCACCTGCCCTGGCAACGGCAGATGTAGGTATTGCCATGGGAACCGGCACAGACGTAGCTATTGAAAGTGCCGGTATTACGTTGTTGCGAGGTGACCTGATGGGTATTGTCGAAGCACGCCGGTTGTCATTAGCGACCATGAGAAATATTAGACAAAACCTGTTTTTTGCTTTCATTTACAACATTGCCGGGGTGCCGATTGCCGCTGGTGTTCTGTATCCATTTTTCGGCATACTGCTTTCCCCAATCTTTGCAGCCGCAGCCATGTCACTTTCATCTGTGAGCGTAATCATGAATGCACTTAGGTTGCGGCTTGTTAAATTATAAGGAATAGTTCAGATTAGTTTTATGACCAGCGATTGCTCGAAACTTAAATTAAGTGCTTAAGGTCTAGTTTGAACATAAACATATAAAAGTATTATTGAAAAAAATGCGCATAGTAAGTCTATTACTGCTTTGTTTTTCGTTGGCTTTCGCCAATGTTAGCTATGCGCAGAACCATGAAAAAAAGGGTAAGCGGATTAAATGGTTGATCTTACCTTTGCATGAGAGTGAGACAGACCGGCATCTCATCGGATTATCTGGTTGATGCTTCACCTACTGCTGGTGCATGTTTCCTTCGCTAATTCCAGCAAGAACCCCACACGCCTCAACTTCCCGGTCATCGTTGCAACTCGCTCTCAGTGAAACGAGTTGTTTCTCAAGCGCTTGCAGAGCGGTTATCTGCGACCGCACATGAGAGATGTGATCATCGAGCAAGGCGTTGACGGCGGTACAAGGCTGATGAGGGTCGTCCTGATAGCTCTGTAGTTCGTGAATCTCAGCCAGTGACAGGCCCAGGATTCTGCAGCGACGGATGAAGGCCAGCCCCTCACCATGCTTCTCGGTATAGACACGGTAACCGTTGTCCTGCCGATCAGGCGGCGGCAACAAGCCCTGCTGTTCATAGAAGCGGATCGTCTGTGTTTCGACCCCTACCAACTGCGCCAACTGACCAATGCGCATCAGCCTCCTCCCCAACGGATTCTTTACTCTATTGACCTTATAGTAGCTTTATAGTTTAAAATGGTACCACAACATTGTTCAAGTGGAGTCGTATCATGAGCAAATCCTGTAGTGGCGCCTGTGGCGGTGATGCAACGTCCGCAGCGGATACCGATATACAGGCCTCCTCCGAGGCGCCAGGGAGATGGGTCAGTGTTTATGCCGTGCCGAAGATGGACTGTCCATCAGAAGAACGAATGATTCGCCTAGCCCTGAACGGCTTTGAGGAGATTCGGGCGCTGTCCTTCGACTTGTCGAACCGCCGGCTGAAGGTCGTGCATGACGGCGAGGTCGAGCCCGTCACCTCGAAACTGAAGACCTTGGGGCTAGGCGCCTCGCTTCAGGAAACCGTCGCTGCAAATCCGGAGACCATCAAGGCCGCCGAGTTTTCGGCAGCTTCTGCTAAGCAAGAATCCGGGACCCTGCGCTGGTTGCTCGGCATCAATGCACTTCTGTTCGTGGTGGAAATGACTGCCGGTCTGATCGCCCAGTCCACCGGCCTGATTGGAGAATCCCTGGACAATTTTGCCGATGCGGCGGTGTACGGGCTTGCCCTTTATGCGGTTGGACATAGCGTGAAAATGCAGGTACGTGCCGCGCATCTTGCTGGTGTACTGCAACTGATCTTGGCTGTGGGCGTGCTCGTAGAGGTGGTGAGACGCTTTGTATTCGGTAGTGAGCCTGAATCGCTGGTGATGATGGCTATCGCATTCGTCGCATTGATTGCCAATACCAGTTGTCTGCTGCTCATATCCAAACATCGGGAAGGCGGGGCGCACATGAAGGCAAGCTGGATATTCTCGGCCAACGACGTGGTGATCAACCTGGGGGTCATCACCGCCGGCGCCCTGGTCGCGTGGACCGGTTCCAATTATCCGGATCTGATTATCGGCACCATCGCGGGGGGCATTGTACTTAACGGTGCCAGACGCATTTTGGCGTTGAAGGGTTAAATAATGCTCATTATTGGCAATAAGCTCTCGCCGTATGCCCTATTGTCCATATCGGGCCTGCTGGCAGCGTCTGATCAGGCTGTAAAGTGGCTGGTGCAGCAATCAATGGCCTATGGCGAGTATGTTTCGGTGACCCCGTTCTTTAACTGGGTGCACCTATGGAACACCGGTGCCGCATTCAGTCTTTTTGCGAATGGTGGAGGCTGGCAGCGCTACTTTTTTATCGGAATCGCGGTAGTGGTCTCGATTCTTCTGATCAAGCTGATCCTTGAAAATCGTCATAAAGGAGAAGCCATCGCTTACAGTCTTATCCTCGGTGGCGCCATGGGCAACCTGATTGACCGGGTCTTTCGCGGCTATGTTGTGGATTCCTTTGATTTCTATTGGCGAGACTGGCATTGGCCGGCCTTCAACCTGGCTGATATTGCAATTGTCCTCGGTGCCTTACTTTTCGTTTCCAGCAGCTTGTTGGGTAAAAAAGCAAACACCAATGCCGAGTCGGATGGATCTGACTGACACCTACGCCTATACAACACCATGACCGAACTTCCCGACAACATCCTTCACCTGCCGCAATACCAAGTACTGGGCTGCAAATCAACCGACGACGAAATGCACTTCCAGGTGGACGTGCCCGATCCCATCGCCTGCGAGGAATGCGGCGTGCAGGGTGAGTTCGTACGGTTCGGCAAGCGTGACGTTCCCTATCGTGATCTGCCCATCCACGGCAAGCGGGTCACTCTCTGGGTGGTCCGCCGCCGATACACCTGCCGGGCCTGCAAGACAACATTCAGGCCCCAGCTACCGGAGATGGTGGACGGATTCCGTATGACACTGCGGCTGCATGAGTACGTGGAGAAGGAATCCTTCAACCACCCCTACACCTTTGTGGCGGCACAGACCGGCCTGGACGAGAAGACGGTGCGCGACATCTTCAACGCCCGCGCCGAGTTCCTGGGGCGCTGGCGCCGCTTCGAGACGCCCCGCATCCTGGGCATTGACGAGCTATACCTGAACAAGCGCTACCGCTGCATTCTGACCAACATTGAGGAGCGAACCCTGCTCGACCTGCTGGCCACCCGCCGCCAGGACGTGGTGACCAACTACCTGATGGGGGCACCTCAGAAAACGGAAAATAAAGCACGCTAAGGCATAGCTGACCTTGCCAGGCCTGCTTCGCCCTGTAGTGACGCGATCAACGGGCAGGAAACATTCCCCTTTCGTGCATGGCAGGCGCACACGAGTTCAGACAGCACGGTTTCCATGCGCGCCAAGTCGGCCATCTTCTCGCGCACGTCCTTGAGCTTGTGTTCGGCCAGGCTGCTGGCCTCCTCGCAGTGGGTGCCAACGTCGAGCCGCAACAGCTCGGCAATCTCGTCCAGACTGAACCCCAGCCGCTGTGCCGATTTCACGAATTTCACCCGAACCACGTCCGCCTCCCCATAGCGGCGGATGCTGCCGTAAGGCTTGTCCGGTTCCGGCAACAGGCCCTTGCGCTGATAGAAGCGGATTGTCTCCACGTTGACCCCGGCCGCCTTGGCAAAAACGCCAATGGTCAGGTTTTCCAAATTATTTTCCATATCGCTTGACTCCGTACATGAGTACGGAAGTAAGGTTACGCTATCCAATCCAAATTCAAAAGGGCCAACGTATGTCTGAACCACAAAACGGGCGCGGTGCGCTCTTCGCCGGCGGGCTGGCCGCCATTCTTGCATCGACCTGCTGCCTGGGGCCGCTAGTACTGGTCGCCCTGGGCTTCTCCGGTGCTTGGATCGGCAACCTGACGGTGCTGGAACCCTATCGACCGTTGTTCATCGGCGCGGCGCTAGTGGCGCTGTTCTTCGCCTGGAAGCGGATTTACCGGCCCGTGCAGGCATGCAAGCCAGGTGAGGTCTGCGCGATTCCGCAGGTGCGCGCCACCTACAAGCTGATTTTCTGGATCGTGGCCGTGCTGGTCCTGGTCGCGCTTGGATTTCCCTATGTCGTTCCATTTTTCTATTAACCAGGAGTTCATCATGAAGAAACTGTTTGCCTCCCTTGCCCTCGCCGCCGCTGTTGCCCCGGTGTGGGCCGCTACCCAGACCGTCACGCTAGCGGTTCCCGGCATGACTTGCGCCGCCTGCCCGATCACAGTCAAGAAAGCGCTCTCCAAGGTCGAAGGCGTGAGCAAGGTCGATGTGGGCTTCGAGAAGCGCGAGGCCGTCGTCACTTTTGACGACACCAAGGCCAGCGTACAGAAGCTGACCAAGGCCACCGCAGACGCCGGCTATCCGTCCAGCGTCAAGCAGTGAGCCAGCAAGCCAACGACAACAGCGAGAGCCGCTTCATGGGACTGATGACACGCATTGCCGATAAAACCGGCGCGCTCGGCAGCGTCGTTTCCGCGATGGGCTGCGCCGCCTGCTTTCCAGCCCTCGCCAGCTTCGGCGCGGCCATCGGGCTGGGCTTCTTGAGCCAGTAAGAGGGACTGTTCATCAGCCGCCTGCTGCCGCTGTTTGCCGCGCTGGCCTTCCTGGCGAACGCGCTGGGTTGGTTCAGTCATCGGCAATGGCTGCGCAGTCTGCTCGGCATGATCGGCCCGGCCATCGTGTTTGCGGCCACGGTCTGGCTGCTCGGCAACTGGTGGACGGCGAACCTGATGTACGTCGGCCTGGCCTTGATGATTGGGGTGTCGATCTGGGACTTCGTGTCGCCGGCGCATCGCCGTTGCGGACCGGACGGCTGCGAACTCCCCGCCAAGCGCTTGTGAAAGACGGCTGACCGTGCGACACGGCGGCCCACACGAATAAGGAACGATGGTATGAGCACTCTCAAAATCACCGGCATGACTTGCGACTCGTGCGCAGTGCATGTCAAGGACGCCCTGGAGAAAGTGCCCGGCGTGCAATCAGCGGATGTCTCCTACGCCAAGGGCAGCGCCAAGCTCGCCATTGAGGTCGGCACGTCACCCGACGCGCTGACGGCCGCTGTAGCTGGACTCGGTTATCGGGCCACGCTGGCCGATGCCCCCTCAGTTTCGACGCCGGGCGGATTGCTCGACAAGATGCGCGATCTGCTGGGCAGAAACGACAAGACGGGTAGCAGCGGCGCATTGCATATCGCCGTCATCGGCAGCGGCGGGGCCGCGATGGCAGCGGCGCTGAAGGCCGTCGAGCAAGGCGCACGTGTCACGCTGATCGAGCGCGGCACCATCGGCGGCACCTGCGTCAATGTCGGTTGTGTGCCGTCCAAGATCATGATCCGCGCCGCCCATATCGCCCATCTGCGCCGGGAAAGCCCGTTCGATGGCGGCATCGCCGCTACCACGCCGACCATCCAGCGCACGGCGCTGCTGGCCCAGCAGCAGGCCCGCGTCGATGAACTGCGCCACGCCAAGTACGAAGGCATCTTGGAGGGCAATCCGGCGATCACTGTGCTGCACGGCTCCGCCCGCTTTAAGGACAATCGCAACCTGATCGTGCAACTCAACGACGGCGGCGAGCGCGTGGTGGCATTCGACCGCTGCCTGATCGCCACCGGCGCGAGCCCGGCCGTGCCGCCGATTCCCGGCCTGAAAGACACTCCGTACTGGACTTCCACTGAAGCGCTGGTCAGCGAGACGATTCCTAAGCGCCTGGCCGTGATTGGCTCATCAGTGGTGGCGCTGGAGCTGGCGCAGGCGTTCGCCCGACTCGGAGCGAAGGTGACGATCCTGGCTCGCAGCACGCTGTTCTTCCGCGAAGACCCAGCTATAGGCGAAGCCGTCACGGCCGCATTCCGCATGGAGGGCATCGAGGTGAGGGAACACACCCAGGCCAGCCAGGTCGCGTATATCAATGGTGAAGGGGACGGCGAATTCGTGCTCACCACGGCGCACGGCGAACTGCGCGCCGACAAGCTGCTGGTCGCCACCGGCCGCGCGCCCAACACACGCAAGCTGGCACTGGATGCGACGGGCGTCACGCTCACCCCGCAAGGCGCTATCGTCATCGACCCCGGCATGCGTACAAGCGTGGAACACATCTACGCCGCAGGCGACTGCACCGACCAGCCGCAGTTCGTCTATGTGGCGGCAGCGGCCGGCACTCGCGCCGCGATCAACATGACCGGCGGTGACGCGGCCCTGAACCTGACCGCGATGCCGGCCGTGGTGTTCACCGACCCGCAAGTGGCGACCGTAGGCTACAGCGAGGCGGAAGCGCACCATGACGGCATCAAAACTGATAGTCGCACGCTAACGCTGGACAACGTGCCGCGCGCGCTCGCCAACTTCGACACGCGCGGCTTCATCAAACTGGTGGTTGAAGAAGGCAGCGGACGACTGATCGGCGTGCAGGCAGTGGCCCCGGAAGCGGGCGAACTGATCCAGACGGCCGCACTGGCGATTCGCAACCGGATGACGGTGCAGGAACTGGCCGACCAGTTGTTCCCCTACCTGACGATGGTCGAAGGGTTGAAGCTCGCGGCGCAGACCTTCAACAAGGATGTGAAGCAGCTTTCCTGCTGCGCCGGGTGAGGACAAGGAGGTGTGCGATGAGCGCCTACACGGTATCGCAACTGGCCCATAACGCTGGGGTGAGCGTACATATCGTGCGCGACTACCTGGTGCGCGGCTTGTTACGGCCGGTGGCCTGCACCACGGGCGGCTACGGCGTGTTCGACGATGCGGCCTTGCAACGGCTTAGCGTGCTTTATTTTCCGTTTTCTGAGACGACCCCCTGATGAAGCTGAAAGACCGGCAGAAGGTCGAGATCGTCAGCATGGACATGTGGAACCCCTACCGGGCAGCGGTCAAGGCTGTGCTGCCCCAGGCCCGTATCGTGGTCGATAAGTTCCATGTGGTGCGCATGGCCAACGATGCCCTAGAGAGAGTGCGCAAGGGCCTCAGAAAGGAGCTGAAACCGTCCCAGAGCCGGACTCTCAAGGGAGACCGGAAAATCCTGCTGAAACGCGCTCACGAAGTCTCAGACCGGGAGCGCCTCATCATGGAGACCTGGACAGGCGCGTTCCCGCAACTGCTGGCCGCCTACGAGCACAAGGAGCGCTTCTACGGCATCTGGGACGCCACCACACGGCTCCAGGCAGAAGCCGCCCTGGACGAGTGGATAGCCACCATCCCGAAGGGCCAAAAGGAAGTCTGGAGCGATCTGGTCAGGGCAGTGGGAAACTGGCGCGAAGAGACCATGACCTACTTCGAGACGGACATGCCCGTCACCAACGCTTACACGGAGTCCATCAATCGACTGGCCAAGGACAAGAACCGTGAAGGGCGCGGTTACTCCTTCGAGGTGATGCGGGCACGAATGCTCTACACCACGAAGCACAAGAAGAAGGCACCGACTGCGAAGGTCTCTCCTTTCTACAAGAAAACCATCGGTTACGGACTGCCGGACTTCGCAGAGGAACTCAACTACGGAGTCGATCTATCAACCATCTGAGGGTGGTATCAGATTGATGGGGTGAAGGTGCCCCATCAACCATTAAATCCGTATACCCTAAAAAATCAGCCTAAGAATTACAGGACATTAGCCTTATTCAAAAACTTGCTTCAAACCAAATTATTCTCTATATTTTCTCTTCTCATTATATTCTCACACTGTTAAATCTAATCTGACTGTTACAAATGATTAGGAGGAGAAAGCTGATGCACACACCACAACAGGGTTTTAGGTTACTAAGCACTCTATGAGCTCAAACGCATCATCCCATCATTGGCCCAGAATGATTGCGCTGGTTGATATGAATTGCTTCTTTGCTCAGATAGAACAGCAAGACTATCCATACTGGCGAAATAAACCTGTGGGCGTCACCAATGGCAAACTTGGCAGTACCATCATCACAGCGTCGTACGAGGCCAGAAGTTATGGTGTGAAAACCGGTATGCGCCTTAAAGAGGCAAGAGAGCTGTGTCCCAATATTATCCAAGCGCCAAGCAGACCGTATCGTTATGCGGCTGTCTCTACTGAGATTATGGACGCACTATTTAGTATTACACCGACTGTGGAGGTTTATTCCGTCGACGAGGCCTTTTTGGATTTGACCGGTTGTCAGTATCTCTATAAATCACCCGAACATATTGGCTTTCTCATCAAAGACACGATTAGTCAGGTGTCAGGGCTGACTTGCAGTGTAGGCATTAGCGGTGATAAAACCACAGCCAAGTTTGCTGCAAAACTCAATAAGCCGGATGGCATGACCATCATTGCGCCTTGGGAGGCCGAAGAGCGACTAAGCAAAGAGAACGTGACAGAGCTCAGTGGTATCAATAAAGGTATTGCAAGGTTCTTAGGTAAGTACGGCATCACAAAATGTGGGGATATGAAAAAAGTCCCGATGAGCCTCATTGCTAAGCGTTTCGGTAATCCTGGAAGACGGATATGGCTCATGGCTCAGGGGCGTGATCCGGAACCTGTTATCACTACAGTAAAAGAACCCAAATCCGTTGGTCATGGCAAAGTTATGCCGCCCGGTACCCGTGACATGAATACGATACTGACTTTCTTTCAGCATATGTCTGAAAAGGTCGGGGCTCGATTGCGTAAACATCACTTTCTCAGTGATACCTTCTTTATCGGTTTAAAGACGCCTTTTGGCTGGCTAGGAACAAAACAAAAAATAGATAACGCCACAGACGATGGCGCACTGATATATGACCTATGTAAGCAATTTATTAAGAGTCGCTATAGCGGTGAAGAATGCGGTCAGGTACAAGTCACGGCTTTGAACCCCACCCATCATAAACAGCAAGATATGTTTATCGATGAGTCACAAAAACAAAAGCGTGAGGCGCTTAATACGGCTATTGATAAAATTAATGAGCGTTACGGTGAGTTTACAGTCGCCCCGACACGCGTCATTGGGCGAAGTGAAATGCCCAATGTCATTGCCCCAGCATGGAAGCCGACAGGTCATAGGAAAACCATCTAATGTGCGGTGGTGTGTATTTCCAGCATGGTGAGGATGTGCTGCGAATTTTTTATCCTAATCCTAAAGCTGTTTTGCCTGTTTTAACGTCAGAAGGCGGTATTAAGCTTATTGCGTGGGGAAGACGGCAAAAACAACCTGGTAACTTACCAATGACAGGCTGGGCGCGACTCGATTCTATTTATGCCGGCAGATGGGATAAATATTTTCCGACACCGGTAAAAATCCCTGTTTTAAGTTTTATGGAAAAAGACCTTGAAGGTATCAGCCACTGGTATGACCTGCAAAAAGGACAATACATTCAGGGCTTGCTTGCAAAAGAAGGTAACGAGCGTCGTGTGTATGTGGTGACAATTGAACCCGAACTAGAAGATGCACAAATACATAGCCGCTGGCCAAGAGTGGTTCAAAAAGGAGAAAAATCACGACACTTCATTACATAGCTGACTCTATCCATTTCGCTCATTCATACTCAAAAAAACAAAAGAAACATGTTCCAAACTCAAAAATCACTTTACACCCCAACAACGCTACTCGAAACGATAATTGTCATTCTGCTTGTCACAGCTTCAACAGCTACCAGTGCTGAGCCAACAGACTCCTTTAACAAAGCCAAAAAGCTATTGGAGAACAATGTCTACTATGACCACCGCGTCACGCTATATTGTGGCGCTGCGTTTGATGAAAAAAGAATGTGACTTTGCCCAAATCTTTTGTCACCAGTAAACATAAAAAACGGGCTAAAAGTATCGAGTGGGAGCATGTGGTCCCGGCTGAAAACTTTGGTAGAACATTTAAAGAATGGCGTGAAGGACATCCATTGTGTGTCGACTCTAAAGGGAAATCATTTAAAGGGAGAAACTGTGCCAGCAAAGTGATTTATATAATCTCTACCCAGCGATAGGTGCCGTTAATGCTGGCAGGAGTAATCACAATTTCACCATGCTGCCTCAGGCAAAATCCAGCTTTGGTAGCTGTGCCCTGAAAATTGATAACCGAAAAGTTGAACCACCCGAAGCGGCCAAAGGTGTCATAGCGAGGACTTATCTGTACATAGAACAGCGTTATAAACGTTATAAGATGAGTAAACAGCAGCGAAAGTTAATGGAAGTCTGGAATAAACAATATCCCGTTACTGAATGGGAGTGCAAACGAGCTGAACGTATTCATCATATTCAAGGAAATATAAATATCTTAGTTAACAAGCAATGCCTGAAATAATCTGACTCTTTATCACAGATTAGATAATTTTAAATTTGGGAGCAGGCATCGGTTAGCCTAATACTTTTCACTATACGCTCAAATATGGAGTTACTCATTGCAGGAGATTAATGATGAATAATGATTCAAAAAACTATGAACTTAATGACGGACATATTTTAGAGGCTGCTGATAGACTGCATGTCGCTTGTGTATATATTGACGAATTTTTGATGAAACACCCGCTTATAAATTCAGTTCCAGAGTTTCAAAACGAAATCGACAAGACCATTATTATTTTGTCGGATTTGTATCAAAAAATTTCTGGGTTTGATGAAGCTGAAGAGCTGACAGAAAAATATAAAATAAAGTGACTGAGTTTGAGAAAGAGTTTGAGTTTATTCGGGAGATGATTTTAATCAGCATGTAACGAGTACTCACGGTTCTTAATTTCAGGCAAAGTATAGTACAGTCGCACAAATGCAATTATCCATAGGCGAAATTAAGGAAGTCTCTGGAGTCAAAGAATATGGTTATCCCTGAGGTCTTTCTATCTACATGATATGAGAGACGGTATTAAGAGTAGTGACATGTTTTCACTGTTGCAAATGATTAATAGTTAATATATTTTTTAGTTTGAACATGGAAACAGACTTGAAAATCTTAGGAGAAATGAAACATGGCTGGTAAGTTCGAACTTTATAAAGATAATGCTGGTGAGTACCGGTTTCGTTTGTTAGCAGGCAACGGACAAAATATTCTGGCAAGCGAGGGATACACCTCTAAATCTTCTTGTGAAAATGGCATTGACTCTGTTAAAAATAATGCACCACTTGATGAGCGTTATGAAAGAAAAGAGACTTCTTCTGGTAAGTTTATGTTTAACCTAAAGGCTGCTAATCATCAGGTTATTGGAACAAGTCAATCTTATACATCAGCGGCATCTAGAGATAACGGTATTGAGTCAGTTAAGACGAATGCCCCTGATGCCCAAATTGATGATCAAACTTGAATGTTCTTCTCGTATAGAGTGCTGATAATTTCAATTACTGGTTACACAGGAAATTTAAATGAGAGCGTTGCTGAATATCTAATAAAATATACTTACCTCTAAGTAACTAAAACTGGAAATTGGTGGGGAGATATTTGCTCATTGATATGAGTTAATCTCTAGTGGACTGGAAGTGATGCTAGCATTTGTGCGAAGCTGGTTTATTCTAGTTGAAAAGCAGTAATTCACCTCCTTGCTCTGCTACAATCATTCAGAATAAAGTTGCATGAGCAGTCAGGATGACTAAACCACAAACCATTCAAATCTTTCTTCCTTTCGGAAATCCGCAGGGGACACGCGTTGCAGAGATAACGACGCGAACAGTGAGAGTCTTTGATATTCCTCGAAAGCTCTTACCTGAATTTCTCAACATGCCAGAATCATCTCAAGTGGGTTTGTACTTCTTGTTTAGTGAAGTAGATAACGAAGAAAACATCTCTTGTTACGTAGGGCAGAGCGGTGAAGTAGGTAAAAGACTCCAGCAACATCACCAAAAGAAAGATTTCTGGCATCGTGCCATTGTCGCGGTCTCCCTCACTAATACCATCACTGATACGCACGCCAAGTACCTGGAATGGGCGTCGATTAAATTGGGACAAGCCTCTGGCCGTTTCCAACTGGAAAATGGCAACTCTGGGTCCAAACCGCATACTCCAGCTCCGCTTGAAGCTGATTGTGTAGAAATTCTTGAAACCATTCGGGTGTTGATGAGTACGCTTGGCTACCCCGTACTGGAACCTTTACCCAGCCATACCAAAGAAATTCAAAGTACGATTTACTTATGTACTGCACGAGGTGCAAATGCCCGTGGCATACTCAGCTCTGAAGGCTTTACAGTATTGAAAGGTTCAACCTGTGCCATGAAGCCAACAGCCAAAGCAACTCCACAAAGTATAAAAACTCGGCGCCAGAAACTGATTGATAGTGGCGTATTGATTATGAGTAGTGATACGTTAGTTTTCGCTAAAGATCATTTATTTCAATCACCAAGTGGCGCGTCCTGTAGTGTCATATACAGGACATCCAATGGTTGGAGAGACTGGAGAACAGCTGAAGGCGTAGACTTGGCGACCAGTGAAGAAAAAAACATTATTCAATCTAACTAAAGATAACAACCTAAATGGCAGAAAAAAAGCGGCAAAGAAAACCAAATCATTTGAACAAACCCTATGGGAGAGTGCCGACAAGCTACGTGGGACGGTAGCGTCGTCTGAGTATAAGCACATCGTACTCAGCCTTATCTTCCTGAAGTTTGTTAGCGATAAGTTTGAAGCACGTAAGCAGGAACTGATTGATGAAGGCCAGGGCGACTTTGTTGAAATGGTCGAGTTCTACACCATGAAGAACGTGTTCTTCCTGTCTGAAGAGTCACGCTGGTCAACCATTATTCGTGAAGCCAAGCAGGAAGATATTGCCCTGCGTATCGATACCGCACTGCATACCATTGAGAAGACCAACAAAAGCCTGCGTGGTGCATTGCCCGATAACTACTTCTCACGTCAGGGCTTGGAGCCACGCAATCTCGCCTCTCTTATCGACACCATTAACAACATCGATACCACGGCAGACCGTGAAGAAGATGTGGTTGGACGTGTTTATGAATACTTCCTCGGTAACTTCGCTGCATCAGAAGGTCAACGCGGTGGCGAGTTCTACACGCCCAAGTGTGTGGTTAACCTGATTGCAGAAATGATTGAGCCATACAGAGGCAAAATCTACGACCCCTGCTGTGGTTCAGGCGGTATGTTTGTGCAGTCGATTAAATTTATCGAAAGTCACGAAGGCAACAAAAAAGACATCTCCATCTATGGTCAGGAGCAAACCAGCACCACCTACAAACTAGCCAAGATGAATCTCGCCATTCGCGGTATTGCTGCCAACTTTGGTGATGTACCGGCAGATACCTTCTTTAAAGATCAGCACCCTGATTTAAAAGCCGACTTCATCATGGCGAATCCCCCGTTTAACCTTAAAGGTTGGCGTGGTGCAGATGAACTGGTCGATGACCCACGCTGGGGAGGGTACGACGTACCACCAACAGGCAATGCTAACTATGCGTGGATTTTACACATGGTCAGCAAACTGTCAGAAAACGGTATCGCCGGTTTTGTCTTAGCCAATGGTTCGATGAGTACCAACACCAAAGGCGAAGGCGAAATCCGCAAGAAGCTGATTGAAAACGATCTGGTGGACTGCATGATTGCCTTGCCAGGGCAATTGTTCTACACCACACAGATTCCGGTGTGTTTATGGTTTATTACCAAAAACAAAAAAGCTCAGCAGTTTGATGATGAGCGTAAAGCCTTCCGTGACCGCAGCGGTGAGACGTTGTTTATCGATGCCCGCAATATGGGTACGCTGATCGACCGTACCCATAAAGAACTCACCAGCGATGATTTGGCAGAAATCACCCGCACCTACCATGCATGGCGTGGTGAACCAAAAGACGGCACCTATGAAGACCAAGCCGGGTTCTGCAAATCTGCCTCATTAGATGAAATTAAAGCCAATGATTACGTACTGACGCCGGGACGTTATGTCGGTGCAGCTGAACTGGAAGATGATGGTGTGCCGTTTGAAGAGAAAATGGCAGAACTCACCCAAACTCTTTATCAGCAAATGGCTGAGTCTGAAAAGCTGGATATAATGATTAAGGAAAATCTGGAAGGGTTGGGTTATGAAAAGTAGCTGGAAACCTGTCCAGCTTGGTGATCTTGTTGACATTCAAACTGGCTTTCCTTTTAAAAGCTCTGAATATACAACCGACGATGATGCGATACCTCTTCTTCGAGGTGATAACGTGGTACAGGGAACCTTTCGCTGGGATGGAGTTAAGTATTGGCCAAAAAGCGCCTTGATTGAAAAACACAACAAATACTGGCTCGCAGAACACGATGTCATATTGGCGATGGATCGACCATGGATTGAAGCCGGTCTCAAGACCAGTCAAGTTTCCAAAAGCGACCTGCCTTGTCTGTTAGTTCAGCGAGTTGCCCGCCTCAGATCCAAAAAAGGGCTCGACCAGCATTATCTCAGGTACTTGGTGTCTTCGTATTGGTTTACTGAATATGTCAAACAAGTTCAAACGGGTACTGCTGTTCCTCACATCAGCCCAAAGCAAATAGCTGCTTTTGATTTCTTGCTCCCACCTGAAGGTGAACAAAAGGAAATTGGAAGGCTCCTGAAAAGTCTCGACGACAAAATCGAACTCAACCGCCAGATGAACGAAACGCTGGAGGCGATGGCGCAGGCGTTGTTTAAGAGCTGGTTTGTGGATTTTGATCCGGTGATCGATAACGCACTGGCGGCCGGTAACGAGATTCCAGAACCCCTGCAAGCCCGCGCTGAAAAACGCCAAGCCTTGGGTGACCAGCGCAAACCCTTACCCCCAGAGATACAGGCACTCTTCCCTGAGCGCTTTGTGTTTAACGATGAAATGGGTTGGATACCAGAGGGGTGGGAGCAAACTGCAATATCTGATGTTGCTCAGGTTATCAAAGGCAAATCTTATAAGAGTGCTGAACTCGCAGCATCTCAAACGGCATTAGTTACCTTAAAATCCTTCAATCGTGGAGGTGGTTACAGGTTGGATGGGTTAAAGGAATATACCGGAGCATACAAGCCAGAGCAGGAAGTCACTGCAGGTGACTTGGTAATTGCTTACACCGATGTCACACAAGCTGCAGATGTGATTGGTAAGCCAGCTATGGTTGTTAGCGATGAGAGATACGAACGTTTAGTAATTTCATTAGATGTTGCTGTGGTTCGCCCAGCTAAAGTTGAATACAAAACCTTCTTGTACGGGTTGTCGCAAACAGAGCAGTTTCAGCAGCATACTAAATCACACTCAACAGGCACTACAGTATTGCATCTAAGTAAGAATGCGGTCCCAAGCTATGAGTTTTCAGCTCCTGATCTTCGGTTGATTGAGGCTTTTGATAAACAAGTTGGCCCACTTTTTAGAACTATTGATCTGAATATTAGTAGGGTTCGAACACTCGTAAAGGCTCGTGACACACTTTTACCCAAACTCCTCTCTGGTGAACTCCGTATCGGTGAAGCTGAAAAACAGGTCGCAGAGGCAGTATGAGTCAATTCACCGAAGCCAAGTTAGAGCAAGCCATCATTGAGCTGATAGAGCAGCAGGGCTATCCCTATACGGCCGGTGAAACGCTGGTTCGCGATCCATCAGAAGTCTTGATTCGTGAGGATTTGGAAGGCTTCTTACGTGAACGTTATGCCAGTGAAGGCTTAACGGACGGTGAGCTGGAAACCATCATCCGCCGTTTGATCAACTTCAGTTCGGCAGATTTATATGATTCCAACCGTGCCATCCATAAGCTGGTGGCTGATGGTTTTGTGCTAAAACGTGATGACCATACGCAGAAAGATCTGTTTATCCAGTTGATTGATTATGAGGGCGGCAGCAATCGTTATCGCATCGTTAATCAGCTGGAAATTGAAGGCACGGAAAAACGCATCCCTGATGGCATTTTGTATATCAACGGTTTGCCGCTGGTGGTGTTTGAATTTAAGAGCGCCATCCGAGAGCAAGCCACACTGCACAATGCCTTTGAGCAGCTGACCATACGCTATGCCCGTGATATTCCTGAGCTAATGAAGTACAACGCCCTGTGCGTGATTTCGGATGGCGTGAACTCCAAGCTCGGTTCATTGTTTGCCCCTTATGAGTTCTTCTATAGCTGGCGCAAGGTTACGGGTAATGAGGCCATTGGTCAGGATGGTATTAATTCGCTGCATACGATGATTGAAGGCTTGTTTGAGCAGCAGCGTTTGCTGGATGTGATTCGACACTTTGTGTTGTTCCCGGATGTCTCCAAACGGCAAGAGAAGATTGTCTGTCGTTATCCGCAGTTTTATGCCGCGACCAAGTTGTATCACAACATCATGGCGCATCGTAAACCGGAAGGGGATGGTAAAGGCGGTACTTATTTTGGTGCGACCGGCTGTGGCAAAAGTTACACCATGCTGTTCCTCACGCGTCTGTTGATGCGCAGTGTCAATTTTGAAAGCCCGACTATCGTGTTGATTACTGACCGTACAGATCTAGACGATCAGCTTTCCAAGCAGTTTACTAATGCCAAGGGCTATATTGGCGATCAAACCGTCATCAGTGTCGAAAGCCGGGCACAGTTACGCGAGTTATTAAAAGGCCGCACCAGTGGCGGTGTATTCCTGACCACGATTCATAAGTTCACTGAAGATACCGAGTTACTGACTGACCGGAATAATGTGATCTGCATTTCCGATGAGGCCCATCGTAGCCAGGTGAATCTGGATCAAAAAGTGCGGGTGACAGAGAAAGGTGTGAAACGCACCTTTGGCTTTGCCAAATATCTGCATGACTCGTTACCCAATGCCACCTATGTGGGCTTCACCGGTACACCGGTTGACGCCACGCTGGATGTGTTTGGTCAGGTGGTGGATAGCTACACTATGACCGAATCCGTGCAGGATGAGATCACCGTTCGTATTGTTTACGAAGGTCGGGCAGCCAAGGTCACATTGGATAACGCCAAGCTGCAACAGATTGAGGACTACTACAAAGACGTTGCCGAAGAAGGCGCGAATGAATACCAGATTGAGGAAAGCAAACGCTCGATGCTGAGCCTGAACTCGATTCTGGGGGATAAAGACCGTATTCGTGCATTGGCTGAGGACTTTGTTCAGCATTATGAAAACCGCCTGGAGGAAGGCGGCACAGTGATGGGTAAGGCGATGTTTGTCAGTAGTTCGCGCATGATTGCCTATGCATTGTGGAAAGAACTCAAACAGCTTCGCCCTGAGTGGTTTGAAGTGAAAGAAACGGATGGTTCAAAAGCGCTAACTGAGCAGCAGCTGAAAGACATTAAACCGTCTGAACGCGTGAAGATGGTGTTAACCCGTGGCAAGGATGACCCCAAGGAGCTATGGGACTTGCTGGGCACCAAGGACTATCGAAAAGAACTGGATCGTCAGTTCAAGAACCCACACTCCAATTTCAAAATCGCCATTGTGGTGGATATGTGGCTCACCGGCTTTGATGTGCCATTCCTCGATACCATCTATATCGATAAACCAATTCAGCGCCATAACGTGATTCAGACCATTTCTCGGGTGAACCGTAAGTTTGAAGGTAAGGAAAAGGGCTTGGTGGTGGATTACATCGGCATTAAGAGCCAGCTGAATAAAGCCTTGGCCCATTACTCCAAAACCGATGAGACCAATTTTGAGGATATTCAGACCTCAGTTATTACGGTGAAAGACCACTTGGATCTACTGAACAAGATGTTCCATAAGTTTGATGCATCTCCGTATTTCACTGGAGAAGCACTAAAACAGCTTGAATGCCTCAATATGGCAGCAGAGTACGCCATGATGACCGACAAGCAGGAAAAGCGCTTTATGGGGCTGGTGAAGCGTCTGAAAGCGGCTTATGACATCTGTTCAGGCAGTGAGAAGCTCAGCCAGGATAATCGAGACCAGTCACACTTCTATTTTGCCGTGCGTTCCATTGTGTTCAAACTCACAAAGGGCTCAGCCCCCGACACTGCCCAGATGAATGCCAAGGTAAGGCAGATGATTGAAGAGGCCATCAAGTCAGATGGCGTGGAAGAAATCTTTAAGTTGGGCGAGGGCACAGGTGAGATCGATATTTTCGATGATGACTATCTCGCAAAGATTGAGAAGATCAAACTGCCCAACACCAAAATTAAATTACTACAACAGCTGTTAGCTAAAGCGATCGGGCAATACCAGAAAACCAACCGTGCCCAAGCCATTGAGTTCAGTAAACGCTTCCAGGCACTGGTCGAGAAATACAACGAACGTAAAGAAGAGGATGTGCTGGTCAGTAACGTGCTTGAAGACTTCTCAGAAGAGATCATCAAGTTGTTTGAGGAACTGAAGATTGAGATTCATTCTTTTGTCGATATGGGTATTAATCTCGAAGAGAAGGCTTTCTACGACATTCTTAAAACGCTGATGAAGAAGTACGACTTCAGTTATCCCGATGACAAACTTTTAGAGTTGGCCAAAGCTGTAAAAATCGTCGTTGATGACAAGGCCAAGTACACCGACTGGAGTCAACGCGATGATGTGAAGGCAGAATTGAAGGTTGATCTGATTTTGCTTTTGCACAAGTTTGGCTATCCGCCGGTAGATCATGATGAGGTCTACAAAGAGATATTTACGCAAGCTGAGAATTTTAAGAAGAATGCTACTCAATAAAGAAGTACGCTAAAAAATTGTGATGACTAAATCGCCACTAATTTACTAAACAACTTTTTTGACCATTTTTCAATCTTACATTTGTACTGCAAACTTTGAAAATCACAGGTATCAAATGATTATTATTAGATATTTACTGCTTTTTCGCTCTGCTTAAAACCTGCTCCAATACAATTTCTAGCTCTAAATCCCTTCTCATCCACCGGCGTGAAGGCACAAATATTCTCTATTCAAAAATAATAGCCCACACTCATGGATAAATGACTTTGAGCTGGGTCTTGGATACTGGCTTATTGCATTTGTGATGAGCATACACTCAAGGTCTAAAACTAGTGTTATTTCACTCATTCGAGTTTCCTAAACACACATCTATGAATAATTTCATACCTGAGGTGACATAGATGTCTAAAGCCCACCCATGGGATCAGTTTGCGCAAATCTTCGTGATTTGAAAAAACGCACTAAATTAAATTTTTGTAATTTTTTTATCAAAACAATAATTTACAATTTCGCCGATTTTGTATCTAGATAACATTATGAAATTAAATAGAAATCTCTAAAAAACTGTGCGACAACAGGTATGTGTTTTTGGGGGGGGGGCGCATGATTGTGAAAGTTTCACCGGGGCAGGTAACAATGAGTGACTGGAATATTGTGATAGTTCAGTACAAAGGGGACGAGATCGAAAAATTTCTTGGCTACTGCTATGAACGCCAAAATATCAGGTTTAGTTCAAAGGTTATTACGTATGGCCCAAAGTCGAATACGGGGAAAACATTATCTAGCTCAGAATATTTCTTTCTGGTTCGCCCTGGGCTCCTACACCTTCGGCGCAACTCTATTTAGTACATTTCAGTATGAATAAAGGTATTCCAGTTCGACTTAAATATTAGGTGAAAGTGATGCATTGGCAACTAGCAGAAAAAATTTATAAACGGTGTCCGACCATTTATCGAGGCAGAAACTTAGGACCTGATCAGAACTTAATGTGCTTCGGATTTGAATGCGGTTCTGGTTGGTATGAGCTGATCTTAGATCTATCAATACAACTAGAAAAAATAACAGAAAAATTACGTGCAGATGGAATGGATCCTGACTACCTGCCCATGGTTATGCAAGTGAAAGAAAAATATGGCGGATTAAGTTTCTCCCTTACCTACTATACAGACGAAATGAACGTGTTAATTGATAAGGCCGAGGAAGACTCTTTAACAACCTGTGAAGAGTGTGGTGCTGAAGGAAAACTAATGAGCGTGTATGGGCGGTTTCAAATGACCTGTTGTGAGGAGCACCTACCTTCAATAGTGTCGCATAGTGAAACTAGTGATGTGTAACCCATAAACACTAGAAAGAATACATTGTCAGGTTTGTCTAGTTACCAACTGGATAAATTCATCATTTTAATTGGAGATAAGTATGATTATGCCATTGGCACCAGCTCAAGTAACCATGTCTGAATGGAATATCATTGTGATTATTAAAGATGGAAAAAAGATAGAAAAGTTTCTTGGGTATTCCCTACATGACAATACTTATAGAATCAGCAGTCAGGTACTAGAGTATGACGCTGAAAACAAAAGAGGCTTCACTGAATCTGGCTCAGTTTATGAATTCATCGATGCACCTGGAGAGTTACACCCGGAGGCCCAAGAGATCTTTGACAAACTCAACGCCTGGGAAATGGTTAGCGTTTCTCTAAAGTTTGAAATAGAGCAACCATAATAGCTGAATGATCCGAGTGCACATGAATTATGGTTTACTCCTATCTAGAGGAGTAAACCATAGCTATCAAGTACAGTTTCATACTAGAGAACTGTATTGTGAATAATACTAATTATGTAGTGGTCAACTAATTCCGGACCCGGATTTAGACAGATCTTCCGCCTTTGCAGGAGAACATCCATCGTTAAATTGATGTGGCCGTTGCCAGTTGTAATAATCCATCAGGTAATAGCTCACATCACGCATTGCTTCACTTAAGTTGCTGTAGCCCAGTCTTGGCAACCATTCAGCCTTAAAGCTCCGAAACAACCGCTCCATTGGCGCATTATCCCAACAGTTACCACGGCGGCTCATGCTTTGAGTTATGCGGTAGCGCCATAACCGTTGTCGGTATTTTCGAGAGCTGTATTGGCTACCCTGATCACTGTGGAATAACACATTCTGTGGTTTACCCCGCGACTCATAAGCCATATCCAGTGCTTTTACGGCCAAGTCAGCATCCGGCCTGGCCGACATAGCCCATCCAACCACACGGCGGGTATATAAATCCAGTACCGCAGCCAGGTAATGCCAACGATTACCTGTCCATATATAGGTAATGTCTCCACACCAGACTTGATTCACTCGGTCAGGCTCAAATTCCCGATTAAGCACATTGGGTATATCAGGCCGCTCAACGGTCGCCTGCTTATAGGCATGGGGGCCGGGCTGTTTGCAAATCAGTCCCAGCTCAGACATCAGTCGTCTGACCTTGAAGCGGCCAATCTCTATCGCTTCGTCCCGTAGCATGCCGACAATGGTGCGACTACCGGCGCTGCCCCGGATTTTTGTAAATAATTCATTCACCTTGGAACGTAGTTGCAGGCGCTTCACATCAGGCTGTGTCCGGCATTTCTGCCTGTCATAAAAGCTACTCAGGCCAACACCAAACAGTGGGCAAAGCAGGCTCAGCTTACCGTGCTCTCTCAATTGCTCTATCAGCGTGTAGAGCCGAGCTCGTCCGACATCAAGAGAGCGGTAGCCTTTTTTAATATGGTTTTTTCCTGCTCCAGGCGCTTCACCCGCGCTTCTAGTTCCTGAATACGCTGCTGTTCCTGCGTCAGCGCCTTGGAAGCAGGTGTATGCCCACCTCGTTCAGCTTGTAACTGTTTAACCCAGCGACGTAAGGCTGACTCACCCACACCGAGGGCTTGGCAGGCTTCTGGAACACTGTAGTTCTGGTCCACCACCAAACTCGCTGCCTCCAGCTTGAACTCAGGAGTAAAACTTCTTCTTTGTTTTGTCATTGAACACCTCTGTGGAGGTCATAGTACCTCCTAAAATGGTGTCCGGGATCAGTAAACCACTACAGTTAAAGATGAGGCTTTACTCACTAAGCTTAAGGTGGGAGAAACTGTTGATTTCGAGTTTATGAAAGTAGAACAAGGTTATGTCATCACTGAAGTCAAGTAACTGACAATATGCAGGGCTGATTAAAAAATCAGCTCTGCATTAATTAATGCACACACTACGGAATGAGCGATTAAAAATAATTGTCTAAAAGAATAGGAAAACTGGGTCTTGCACCCATTAACTCGAGGTAAATAACCATGAAAACACAGTTTAAATATTGGGCTGGAATGTTCTTAGGTATTTTATTGACGATGTCTTACAGTATTGTCAATGCTGACACTTCACGCAGCTCATCGACAAATTCTGACAAAGTAATTATTCAACCTGCCGAGGCAAAACATAAGCATCCGTATGGTCCACCCGGGAAAGGTCCCCGCCGTTACATGGAACACAAAACTGAAAAGGGCCAACAATCAAAATCTGACGCCAAAACCAAGAGTATTAGGCGTGGCCCCCCAGGTAAAACACCTTATAGAGGGCGTTGAGCAGTTGAATAAGTGCCGTGGTCTTAGAAATGTGTTCCACACTGAGGTGCCGGAATGGGTGGCGTGATCATTATTGGTGCTCCAGTAAACCTTAAACAAATCAAAAATGCCGATGCCAAGGGCGCTGCCGACCGACTTGCCAGAAAAGCAATCAAAGCAGCTAAATAGCGCTGAGCAAGTCATGAAGCTTAAAAATTCGGACTTGGCTGAGCACCATTCCTGATGGTGCTCAGTCTTGTATCCCTGTAGGAGTTCAATCAGCACCAACCTGACTCATAACAATGTTCAGCGGCTATTTTTATTGACGTATATTAATGAAAAGCAAAGTGTGTCGTAAATAGCATGATTCGATTACAAACTAGCGTATTAGCAAAAAAACCTAGACAAGCAGAGAAAAATCAAAAAAGTTGTATTCATAGTTGGAACTGATTCATAATAGGCATGTCGTAGAGATAATTGTGATCATAAATAGCTAAACTAATGTCAGTCCATTCTTTCGTAAAAGTGCTTATTCTGATGATTGTCATTCAATCAGGCATTGTTGCGGCTGACGTTCACAATGTTGTGCCAGAGCATGCATCTGAGCAACACCTTAGCAATAATGAATTCAATGACAGCCACCAAGACCAGGTTCAACTCGGCGGTGAACACAATTCACCCTCTTCTGATCCTGCTGAGAGTTGTGTTTTGTGTATGCACTGCCACTGCTCACACTTTATCGCTATAAACACCAATTCAAACATCGAAGTTTATCCGAGTCCGGAAAACTTTTATTATCCCTACCAGCTAGCTTCTGTCACTGACTTTTCAGTCAGTATGTACCGCCCTCCTAAATCCTGATCTGCTGACATTTCACGCGGACTCGATCTGAGTCCGTTGTTCACAGATATACAGGATTTCTTTCATGAAAAAGCAATATGATTGCGTGCAGAGTTCACGTAAGCCCGTTGTGCTTGCTTTGGTTTGTTACTTGCTCCCAGCAGCGATGGCGCCGCTTACCTATGCTGATGCCGGGCAACAAGAAAAGGCATTGGGTCTGAGGGAAGCGATGCAACAAACGCTACAACAGCATCCTTCCTTACAGGTTTTTCCTCTACGACAACAAGGTCTGGAAGCGCAGAAAAAACTGCCAACCTTAAACCGGCTTATGTGGTCGGTGCTGAAGTCGAAAATGTCGCCGGAACAGGGGAGCTAAGCGGTATCAAAGCCCTTGAAACACGGGTCACATTATCATCTGTTTTGGAGCTAGGCGATAAACGCCAGTCACGTGTCGATTTGGTTGAACAACAAAGCGATGTTGTTCGTGTCGATCGCAAAGTCAAAGCACTGGATTTACTGGGGCAAGTGACAAGAAGATTCATCAACGTGCTCAACAGCCAGGAGCGAGTAAAACTAGCAGAAGTAGGACTGGAACTCGCGCAAACGACATTAAAAGAAGTCAACCGGCGTGTCAGTGCTGCTGTGGCGCCTAAGGCCGACCTGGGCCGTGCTGAAGCTTCAGTTCAACAAGCAGAGTTGACCCTGCTTGCAGAGCAGCGACAGTTTGAGTCGCACCGAATGGCACTGGCTAACTTGTGGGGCAGCTACCAGCCTGCTTTCGATGAGGTATCAGGATCACTCTATTCCTTTAATGAAGCGATGCCGTTCGATGCCTTATTCTCTAAAGCACAACAAAATCCACAGATCGAAATGTTTGCTGCCGAGGCGCGGGTTCGTGATGCCGAAGTCCGACTGGCTCGCACCCAGCAAGTTGCTGATCTGACCTGGTCAGTCGGGATACGACGAGATGAAGGTATTGATGATTCAGCCCTGGTTGCAGGCATTTCTATGCCCCTGTTCAGCCAGGAGCGAGCTCAGAGCAGGATAGAAGCAGCACTGGCGGCCAGAAATGAAGTGACCTATCGGCGTCAGGACGTGTTGCTGCAACTTCATACGGAATTGTATCGCGCCTATTCAGGGCGTAGTCAGGCCATTACCAGCATTCAGAGGCTGCAACAACACATCATCCCTAAACTTAATACCAGCCTGGAGCAGACACGCGTCGGTTATCAGCGTGGACTCTATAGTTATTTGGATTTACTCACTGTCAGGCAGGATTTGCTCAACGCCAGACGAGCTGTTATCGAGGCTGCCACAGCAGCGCTCAAATACGAAGCTGAAATTGAGCAACTGACAGCAGAGCCACTGGCTAAAACGGAGTAAACAAAATGTATCAGAACAAAATGTTTGAAAAACGATGGATTAACTTTTCCTTGAACAGCAGTCTATCAATTCTGTCGGCACTATTGCTGATAATTCTAGCATCACCTGTTATCGCTCAAAACGAGCATGAACATGGTGATAAGCAAACTGAACAACACAAATCAGAAGATGCCCATAAGCATGATTCAGCGTCTGAAAGTTCTATGCACAAAGAAGACGACTCGCATAGTACCGACCAGCATCAGCATGACGAACAAACGCATAATTTAACTGAATCTCAGAGTGAGCAGACGTCACCCGCGAACGCTAATGAGGATGAGCACGGGCACGGGCATGAAGGTGAAGACGAAAACCACGTCGAAATTGATGATGAGATGGCTCGTCAACAAGGCCTCGCTACTGCGAAAGCCCTGGCCGGAGAGGTATCACTGACGACCAAGCTTTATGGCAGGATTGTACTTTCACCTGATCAGGTGAGTCAGGTCAGAGCCCGTTTTCCTGGCCGAATTACCCGCGTTAATGTGAACTTTGGTGATGAAGTTAAAAAAGGGCAGTTATTGGCGAGTGTGGAATCCAATAACAGTTTGCAGAGCTACAATTTGCATGCCCCTATCTCTGGCACTATTACAGCAAAAGAAGCCAGCACAGGCGAGGTTGCCAATGATCAAGCCCTATTCACCATCACCAATACTAATTCACTGTGGGCGGAGCTTAAAGTGTTCCCTGAGCAGGCCTCTGAAATAAAAGCTGGGCAGAAAGTTCAGTTGCTCAACGGCGATCGAAAGTTTGAGTCCAGCATCAAGCAACTGTTGCCAAATAATCAGGCCCAGCCTTACCGAATTGCCCGTGTTCCCATTGAAAGTACTGAAGCAACCCTATTTCCGGGCTTATTAGTGGAAGCACAAGTCATTATCCAGCAAGAAACCGTAGACATCAGAATCCCCAACAGTGCCATTCAACGTTATGAAGGCTCACAAGTTGCCTTTCTCAAAGCGGATGGAAAATATCAGGTCAAACCTTTGAATTTGGGTATTTCTGATGGCAGATATAGTGAAGTGTTATCCGGACTCCGGCAAGGCGATGAAATCGTCGTAGAGAACAGCTATCTCATCAAAGCTGATCTGGAAAAAGAAGGCGCGGCACACGCCCACTAATACGGAGTTAAACATGCTAAATAACATTCTATCGCTCTCAATTGAGAGACGGGGCCTGATGTTGTCCCTGATATTACTCATCATCGGTCTGGGTGTATGGAGTTACCAGAAACTGCCGATTGATGCGGTACCTGACATCACCAATGTACAAGTACAAATCAATACCAAAGCGCCCGGCTACTCGCCACTTGAAGCAGAGCAGCGGATCACTTACCCGGTAGAAAGGGCGATTGCCGGCCTGCCAAATCTTGATTATACCCGCTCAATATCGCGTTATGGGTTATCACAGGTCACCGTGATATTCGAGGAGGGAACAGATCTCTATTTCGCTCGTAATTTAATCAATAATCGTCTAGCGGTCATCAAAGGCTCATTACCCGCAGGGCTAGAACCTGAGATGGGACCTATCGCGACGGGGCTGGGTGAGATTCTGATGTACACGGTGACAGCCGAGCCGGGGGCCAAGCAGGATGATGGCTCACCTTATAACGCCACCGAGTTGCGCGTCATTCAGGACTGGGTAATTAAGCCGCGTCTGGAGCGCGTTAAAGGTATCACTGAAGTGAATACCAACGGTGGCTTCGACAAGCAATACCATGTTCAGCCAGACCCTACGAAACTACTGAACTTTAGTGTCAGTCTCAGTGAATTGAAACAGACATTGATGCAAAACAATGATAATCGAGGAGCTGGTTATATTGAGCGCTTCGGTGAACAAATTCTGGTTCGGTCACCTGGACAACTCAAGACTATCGACGATATTCGCCATGTGGTGGTGAAAAATATTAATGATCGGCCAGTATTAGTCCAAGATGTTGCCGATGTCGTCATCGGCAAACCACTACGCAGCGGTGCAGGGACTCGCGATGGCAAAGAAGCCGTTGTAGGTACAGTGATGATGCTAGTCGGTGAAAACTCACGCGCAGTTTCTGAAAGGGTCGCAAAGGAACTTAAATCGATTCAATCCTCATTACCGGAAGGTGTCATCGCGGAAGCGGTCTATAACCGCACAACACTGGTCGACAAGGCCATCAAAACGGTGCAAAAAAACCTGCTGGAAGGCGCTCTGCTGGTCATCGTCGTATTGTTTTTGCTACTGGGGAACATCCGTGCTGCATTAATTACTGCGGCAGTTATACCCCTGGCCATGATGGCAACATTTACCGGTATGGTCCAAGCGGGCATTTCTGCCAACCTCATGAGCCTAGGGGCGCTCGACTTTGGTTTGATTGTCGATGGTGCTGTGATTGTGGTTGAAAACGCGATTCGCAGGCTCTCTATTGCACAAAGACAGGCTGGGGGAATATTACCCTTAAAAGATCGACTACAGGTCGTTTTTGAAGCCACTAACGAAGTAATACGGCCCAGTCTGTTTGGGGTGGCGATTATTACCGTCGTCTACATCCCCTTGTTTTCACTCACCGGTGTTGAAGGGAAGATGTTTGAACCGATGGCTGCAACAGTCATTATTGCCCTGGTTTCTGCCATGATCTTCACCCTTACCATTGTGCCGGCCGCTGTGGCGACATTCATGGGCGGCAGTGTAAGGGAAAAGGAAAGCCTTATTATCAGTGGGGCAAAATGGCTTTACCGTCCTGTCTTGCTACTCAGTCTGAAATTGCGCTGGGTTGTTCTCCTCGTTGCGGCTATTTTGGTTACGGTATCAATCAATATGGCCAGCAAAATGGGCTCTGAGTTTATCCCACAACTTAATGAAGGGGATATAGCACTGCATGCACTGCGTAGTATAGGTACCAGTCTTGAACAATCCATTAAGATGCAGGGACTGCTCGAAAAACGGTTAAAGGAATTTCCGCAGGTCGATAAAGTCTTTGCTAAATTGGGCACGCCGGAAGTCGCCACGGATCCTATGCCTCCTAATGTGGCTGACACTTTCTTAATACTTAAACCAAGGAGTGAGTGGCCTCAACCGGAATTACCCAAAAGCGAACTCTTAGCTCAAATTGAAGCTGTGGTTAAACAATTGCCAGGCAATAATTATGAGTTTACCCAACCGATCGAAATGCGGTTTAACGAGCTAATTTCAGGGGTTCGTGCTGACTTAGGCATTAAGGTATACGGTGACGATTTAGACTTGCTTAAGCAAAATGCAGAAGCGGTTCTCGCCGTCGTGCAGCAGATCCCAGGTAGCGCGGATGCACGTCTTGAGCAGGTTGATGATATGCCCATGCTGACGGTCGAGCCTAAACGGATGGCAATGTCACGTTATGGTCTCAATGTTGATGATCTGCAGAATATGGTTTCCACAGCTGTGGGCGGCGGTATGGCCGGCCTCATTTATGATGGCGATCGGCGCTTCAATCTTGTGGTACGTCTCCCGGAGAAGATCAGGGAAGATATTGAGGCACTGTCAGTGCTTCCGGTCAGTCTGCCGGATGGTAATTATGTCCCACTCTCTGAAGTAGCCAAAGTCGAATTGACCCAGGCTCCCAGCCAGATTTCCAGAGAAAATGCCAAACGACGAGTTGTTGTGACCAGTAATGTCAGAGGGCGTGACCTTGGGTCATTCGTTGAGGAGGCACAGCAACAGATTGCAGAGCAAGTTGAGCTTCCAGCTGGTTACTGGGTTGAATATGGCGGCACTTATGAACAGCTGCAGTCAGCCAGTCAAAGACTGTCTATCGTAGTCCCTGTAACGCTACTGATCATCATGGGCTTACTGGTGACCGTGTTGGGCTCGTTTCGTGATGCAGCCATTATTTTTACCGGTGTGCCACTGGCGCTAACGGGGGCGTAATGGCGCTTCTGCTCAGAGATATGCCGCTGTCGATTTCAGCCGGTGTCGGATTTATCGCCTTGTCAGGGATTGCAGTGCTTAACGGCCTGGTGATGCTGGCATTTATCCGCGACTATTGGCATAGCCACGGAGACTTGCATAAAGCGATTGTCGAGGGCGCGATGACGCGGTTGCGGCCCGTACTGATGACGGCTTTAGTGGCAAGTCTGGGGTTTGTTCCTATGGCGCTTAATACCGGTACCGGCGCTGAAGTACAAAGACCGCTGGCGACAGTCGTGATTGGGGGCATTATTTCCTCAACGTTATTGACGCTGGTTGTGTTACCCGCACTTTATAAGTTGATTCATAGTAGAGATAAAAAAGCTAGCCGGCGATGCTGAGTCCGTTGCTGGTCATGATATGACCAGCAACGGTGTATCTCATCACAAGAAATTGCTGTGTTGTTGAGTACATTGGAGTGTTTTATGCATAATCACAACAGTCAGGACGAGACGAGTTCACGACGTATTGGCCTGGTGTTTTTGCTGAATTTGGGCTTCACGATCATTGAGTTTATTGGCGGGCTGCTGACCAACAGTACCGCGATTATGGCCGATGCGGTACATGATCTGGGTGATAGTCTCTCTCTTGGCAGTGCCTGGTTGTTATCACGCTGGGGGCAGAAAACGGCTAATAATGAGTTCACCTACGGTTACCGCCGCTTAACCTTATTTGGTGCCTTTTTAAACAGTATTGTGCTTATTGCCGGTTCCATTTGGGTGATCACTCAGGCCATACCCCGTATTTCTGATCCTGTGATGCCCGTCACTGAAGGTATGCTCGCATTAGCCATATTGGGTGTGACCATTAATGGGTTTGCGGCTTATCGTATTAGCAAAGGCAGCACGATGAACGAAAAAGTGCTGAACTGGCATTTGCTGGAAGACGTGTTGGGATGGGTTGCTGTACTGGTTGTGTCGGTGATCCTGCAATTCGTGGACTGGCCAATACTTGATCCATTGCTATCAGTCGGATTTACCTTGTTTATCTTATTCAATGTGATTCGTAACTTCTGGGCAACCGGCAAGATTTTTCTACAGGCAGTGCCCGACAAGAACCTGCATGATGAGATCCGACACAAACTCTTACACATCGATGGTATCAGTGACATTCATCATCAACACCTTTGGTCGCTCGATGGTGAACAGCATGTCCTGACGGCTCATCTCGTGATTGAGGGCAGCCTTGAAAACGGGCGATACAACAGCATCAAAGATTCCGTAGCCGAGACTTTAAAACCATTCAGTCTGGCTCATACCACCATCGAGATCGAGTTAAAACAAGAATACTGCCGTGATGAATCCGCTCACTAATTAACGTTGAGGGACTAGTGACGCAGTTGTAATATGCGTCGGGCCCCATTCATCACAATAAGTCCTATCACCAAACCGATGATTAAGTCGGGGTAGTGTGAACCTGTCCATGAAACCAACAAACCTGCCAAGATAACGCCAGAATTGGCTATGACATCATTGGCGGAGAAAATCCAGCTGGCTTTCATATGAGCGCCGGCATGGCGTTTTTTTGCAATAAGAAGTAAGCAGGTCACATTAGCAGCGAGAGCGATTAGTCCCATCATGATCATAATGCTGGATAATGGTTCACTGCCATAGAGGAATCTTCGCAGGACTTCAGCTAGGACACCAACGGCAAGTATCAACTGCAACCAACCGGAAAAGTGCGCAGCACGCAGTTTCTTATTAGCGCTATACCCAACGGCATAGAGGGAGACGCCATAAACTGCGGCGTCTGCAAACATATCAAGAGAATCCGCAATCAACCCGGTTGATTCTGCCCACCATCCTACAAATAATTCAGTCACGAATAAGATGGCATTGATGGCCAGTAACCATTTTAGAATGCCCGCTTCTTGCTGTGAGCTTGTTTCTTCTGCATCCAGTACGTTGGTAAGTTCTTCATCTAGTACGGGCTCAGTTTTTTCAAGCGTTGCACCTAGATCCAATGATTGCATCCGCGACTCAATCGTTGTTGCATTGTCTCCGTGGAAGATGCGGACTTTACGATTAGGTGTGTCAAATTCAAGTATGACGCCGGGTTCAATCCCATCCAATGCCATGCGGATCATACCTTCTTCAGAAGGGCAGTCCATTTTTGGAACTTTGTATTCACTGACATAACTATATTCAGTCATATGACACATTACTCATCGGTGTATAGATAATAGTTATAAACTCTTGGGATTATTTGTACATTTACACTGCTTTGATAACCATTTTAAATGGCTTTAGAGGCTATACCAAGTGAGCAGCAATTCAATATGAATCGTGGGATGAACGCTGAAGGCCTTATTTCACACTGAGCAGAATAGCCAATATCGCTCACGAAAATACCGTCCTCACTAACGTTTATTCAAATCTTCGAGCATGCGTAAGTATTCCTTACGGTCGATTTCTCCCCGTGCATAACGGTCCTTGAGAATTTCGATAGCTGATTTCCCTGGGACAAGGGGTTCTTGTGGCCCTTGTGTATTTGCATCCGATGGCTGTGCAGCATGCTTTTGCAGGTAGGCTGTGATTGTGCGCAGCTCGTTTTCTGTAGGCGCCTTGATATTCATTGCTTTATTATTGCTGCTCATCCATTGCATGCGCGTATTCATGCGAGCCACGATGGTCGGCCAAGCTGGAGCCGTATGCTGTTTAGGGGTTGGTGATGCATGGCACTGCATGCAGTACTGCTTAATCAGCCGCGCCCCGGCCGAGTTCAGTTCAGGTAATTCCACCGTACCAGAGGCATTAGGCATCATCCCTCCCTTCATACCACCGCAGCGTCCTTCCCAACTTCCACCACAGGTACCACACATAGCTTGGGCGATTTTTTGACCATTATCGGCAGGGCGTTGAATCTCACGCGATTCAAAGGGGGTCTTATCAGCTGACATGACAGGTAATGCAGTTAGTGAAGTAGCCATTACGGTTACCGTACTGCCAAGTAACATACGATTGCGCTTATTCATGAGTGTTTACCTCTAGTAATGTTGAACTCTGTAGCACCTGAAATCTATTTTGACCTTCGTATTCAGTAAATGAAGCTTGATGAAGAATATTAAAAACCATATAGTTACTATAAGGTCAATAGAGAAAAATAAATGTTGGGGGGCCGGGAGATGCGTATTGGACAATTGGCGCAGTTGGTAGGGATCGAAACACAGACAATCCGCTTCTATGAACAGCAAGGATTGTTGTCACCGCCTGATCGACAAGAGAACGGTTATCGTAGTTATACGAAGATGCATGGAGAGCAGCTCACCTTTATACGGCGCTGCCGAAAACTGGATCTGTCACTCGTAGAAATTCACGAACTCCTAAGCTACCAGAAACATCCGCATCAACCTTGTTCCGCAATTAATAGCTTGCTCGATGACCACATATCTGACGTGCGAACCCAGATAACTTCTCTGCAAGCGCTTGAGAATCAACTTGTTTCACTAAGAGCGAGTTGTAGCAATGAGCGGGAAATTGAGACGTGTGGTGTTCTTGCTGAAATTAGTGATCCAAAGATACATTCCTAATTAGTTGTCGTTATTCCTACGCAGCTGACAGACAGAGATTTGTCAGATCAGATTCAGGTTTCATTTAGATTCTTAGCAGGTAATAAATATCGCAACGTTTTTCTAGGGCTTGTTGATCATTGATGTTCAAAACTCAATCAACCCGCACAGGCAGCTACATGATGCTGAAAGCAAGCATAAGCATGCCGTGATAATTACGCTAAATCTTGTCATAACGCATTGCAATAGCCTGAAAATGTTTGATTCTCGCAAAGACATTTCCAATCAGGTGTCTAGCGGTACAACACCGCTCCATACCCTGATTGCCAATACGATTATTTTAAAATCGTGAGGTTACTGGCCTCAGATTATGGCGCTTGACTTGATGCCTTAATGCTTCGCTATGATAGCCTTTGTCGGCAGTGACATTTTCGGCGGTGAGAGCGCATGCAATTAGGCTTTGAGCATAAACCACATCATTGACCTGACCGCCTGATAATTGTGCATGGACAGGAAGCAAGTAGCGACATCTTCGGTTACATCAAGATGCTTTACAACTCAAGACGACTATAAAATTTTAATAATCAACTGTCGCCTATCGAGTTTGAAAACCGATTTTCAAACGGCTGATAAATGTCTAGAAAATCGGTGGCTATTCACTGTGAGTCGGTCACAACACTATAGTCAAAACCATCAGTGTGCATTTGAGCTTTGATTGCGGCCGTTTTCTCAATGAATTCGGTCTTCTTAGTAACATGCAAAGGTTTTATTTCGACGAACTTACGCTTAGGTGTCGAATATCGAAATATTTCAAAATCTGGAAAGTGATATTTGTATTTGTCTTCCCGAGTGTACCGGTAGCGGATGGGCTGTGATGTATAGCCCCTTACATCATCATCAAACTCCAAATAATACATAAAGTCGCGTTCTATCTGCGATTCCCACTCCACAAGAACCTGCATCTTGGCACTCATAAAGCTACCAATAACGTTTTTGCGACCTTTTTTATGAATTGACCTTGCCGGCTCACTCATTATTCATACTCCCTCATCCCAACATCAGGCTATAACATCGGCTATGAGGAGCAAGAATAATCTATTTTATGGTCGTTTTTTTACAAGTTATGATCGTACCTACACGGCTGCTCAAAGTATTCAACCACGTCATCATCAAACTCTAGGTAATAAAGGAAGTCACGCTCGATTTGTGAATCCCACTTGACCATTCTGCCAAGTTTAAAGCTGGGAAATGAGCCCACAACTCGGTTTGGTCCTTTATTGTTAATCTCTCTCGCTAATTCACGCATAAAAAATCCCTCACATGACTAACTATAACAAAGTCATCAGGTGAGGGATATTTATGACCACATATTTAAAGGTTTATGCCCATAATTTTAAGAATTATGCCATTACCTACAATCTATATCGAAACTGAAAACTTGATTGGCTATCAACACATAGCAGTCGTATTTATCTAGATACTCAAAAGAGGCTAATTCCCCAAGAGTTAAAAAAGATGAAAAAGAGTTTTCAATATCTCGTTTTACTCTTCCAATTAACACTGGGCAGGCTTTGTCTCTATAGTATTTGTTTAATAATTTGAGGTTAGAGAAGCGTGGTTCTTCTCGAAGTGATTTCTCTGTAATTATTTCAAAATCATGACCTGCCTCGTCCATGGCAGTGGCGATTGTTTCGTATTTCAGTCTGATTTCATTTTTAAGTAACTCGGATTCTGGTTTAAGCTCTACATACTTGAGCTTGCTTGTAGATTTTCTCCGAATCTCATAATCAGGGAAGTAATAATGATATGTATGATTGTGAAGGTATTTGAATTTTATGGGTTGTTCAAAATATTCAATTACATCATCATCAAACTCAAGATAGTAAAGGAGATCACGCTCAATCTGCGAGTCCCATTTGATCATTCTGCCAAGTTTTACACTTGGGAATGAGCCTACTACGCGGTTGGGCGCTCTATTATTAATTTTTCGCGACAATTTGTGCATAAACCCCCTTCACCAAAGCTGAGTATAACAAAGCATTAAGGTGAAGGGGTATTTACAGGCATATATTTAAAGGCTTATGCCATTAATTTAAAGACTTATGCCATTCCCTACACTAACGAAGATTAAATATTTATTTAGTGTTTATTTGCGATCGATACTATAAATATCTTACATAACCTTCGATTTTAGTTTTTCTCATTTTAAATGTTATTTTTACTCATTCTCAATGTTAAAAACTCAAAATTAATGTTACTCAATGGCATTTTTATCTCGAAGCGTATTAGATGCAAGAAACGAGATGTCTTTCGTAGTTCCTTTATTATTACTTGCCATATTCAGAATCAACCTCGTTTCAGTTAAAAAACTTTGGAATCAAATAACCATAAGCGAATGAGACTTATTATCAGGGTCGCTTATGGTTACATTTCGGTCACTGAATCAGTTACGCGACAATTAGTCCCACTTGAGGCCACCGCCTGTTTGGTACTCTGTTACTTTTGTCTCAAAAAAGTTCTTTTCTTTCCGCATGTTAGCTTGCTCATCAAGCCAGGGTAGAGTGGCTTCTGCACCGGGGAACGGCTCTTCAAAGCCTAACTGTTTCGCACGACGGTTGGCTGTGTAACGGAACTGGCCGTGATGCACTTCTTTTGAGTAACCTAAAATCGGGTCACGCAGAATGTAGCCCGCGTAGGTTTCTTCAGCGGCATCGGCTTCTTCAAACATCTGTTGGACTTTTTCGGGTCCAGAGTGACGTTTTCTTCTTTCATGATTTGCTTACAGACGCGAATACCGAAAGAGGCGTGCATGACTTCGTCACGCATAATGTATTGCAGCTGTTCGGCGGTGCCTTTCATCAAACCACGACGTTGCAGAGCAAAGATTGGACTGAAGCCGTTGTAGAACCATGAACCTTCGAAGATGCCAGCAAAGAAGGCATAGGACATGATGAAGTTTTCCAGTTCATCCGGATCACGCAAATCAATATCACTACGCATGACGGTGTTTAAACGGTCATTCGCCAGTTTAATTTTTTGGTAAATCTCTGGCACCACACGGTAGCGGTTATAGATTTCTGACTGATCAAGACCAATGGTTTCGATGCAGTGCTGGTATGTCCATGTGTGTAATGATTCTTCATACACTTGGCGAGCCTGATAGATTTGCAGTTCAGGCGCAGTCATTTTTTCCATCACCGCCAGACCAATATTACGCATCGCTAAGATGTCTGATGTGGTCAGGTATGACAACACGTTTTCATAAACATGGCGTTCTTCCAGCGTCAGTTTATGACGGTAGTCATGAACATCTTGCGCCATGTTGATATCCAGCGGTGTCCAGTGATTCTTGTTGGCATTAAGAAAGTAGTTCCATGCCCAAGGGTATTTGAACGGCGCTAACTGGTTAATATCGGCTTCACCATTGATAACGCGTTTGTCGTCAGCATTGACGGGCTTGGCGTTTGATAATGGCATTTGCTTGACCTCAGCCGAAGCGGGTGCTTCGCTGAGATCGTTAGCCGCTGGTGCAGCAGGTTGTTCTGCTGCTTTTTCTTCGCTTTGTTTTTTTGCTTCTGCAGTACCGGCTATCGGTGCTGAGAATGGATCATCCCAATTCAACATTACTGACATGCCTCACAATCTGGTTCTAAAATTGAACACGCTTTTGGCGCTTCCATACCTTCACCTAGAACTAAATCGTCCATGCTTGCTGATGAGCTGGCAACCGGCGCTGGCGTGCTCGCGGCGGCAACTGCTGTTGGCTTGCTTGGTGCAGGCGCTTCAGTTGCTGTGGTTGGTGCTGTGCTGGTTTTTTCTGCACCTGTTGCCCCCATAGAGCGGAGGTAATAGGTGGTTTTCAAGCCACGTACCCAAGCCAGTTTATAAAGGTTGTCCATCTTCTTACCTGATGGTTCAGCCATATATAAGTTAAGGCTTTGAGCTTGATCCAGCCATTTTTGTCGGCGTGATGCGGCTTCAATTAACCAGCGTGCATCCATTTCAAATGCGGTGGTGTAGAGTGATTTCAACTCAGCTGGAATACGGTCGATGCCTTGCAGGCTACCGTCGAAGTATTTCAGATCGTTAATCATCACGTCATCCCACAGGTTACGTGCTTTCAAGTCTTCAACCATGTATGGGTTGATAACAGTGAACTCACCTGACAGGTTCGATTTCACAAACAGGTTCTGATAGGTCGGCTCAATGGATTGGCTGACACCACAGATGTTTGAAATCGTCGCTGTTGGGGCAATCGCCATGGTGTTTGAGTTACGCATGCCTTGACGTTTGATCTTGTCACGCAGCATATCCCAATCCATAGTTTTGCTTTCGTCTTGTTGCAGATATTCACCACGCGCTTCTTTCAATAGTTTGATTGAATCGATTGGCAGGATACCTTTGCTCCATAAGCTACCTTCGTAGGTTTGGTATTTACCACGTTCTGCAGCTAAATCAGACGAGGCGTCGATAGCGTAGTAGCTGATTGCTTCCATTGATTCATCAGCAAATTGAACGGCTTCATCAGAGCTGTAGGGAATACGCAGTTTGTACAGGGCATCCTGGAAGCCCATCAGGCCTAAACCGACAGGACGGTGCTGTAAGTTTGAGTGGCGTGCTTGCGGTACGCTGTAGTAGTTGTACTCGATAACGTTATCTAACATACGCATCGCGGTACGAACGGTTTTTTGCAGTTTTTCTTTATCGAGCTGACCGTTTTCATCAATATGTTTCACCATATTGACGCTGCCTAAGTTACACACCGCAATTTCTTTGTCTGATGTGTTCAGGGTGATTTCTGTACACAGGTTTGAGCTGTGAACCACACCAACGTGCTGTTGTGGGCTACGCAGGTTACATGGATCTTTAAATGTGATCCAAGGGTGGCCTGTTTCGAACAGCATGCCTAACATTTTGCGCCATAGGTCTGTCGCAGGCAGTTGTTTGAAGTTACGAATATCGCCACGAGCCGCTTTTTCTTCGTAAGCTTCATAGGCTCTTTCAAAATCAAGACCCGTTAAGTCGTGTAAGTCTTCCACTTCTTCTGGAGAGAACAGGGTCCATTGACCTTCTTCAGCCACACGCTTCATGAATAAGTCTGGAATCCAGTTAGCGGTATTCATATCGTGCGTACGACGGCGATCATCTCCGGTGTTTTTACGCATATCCAGGAATTCTTCGACGTCGATGTGCCATGTTTCTAAGTAAGCACAAACCGCACCTTTACGTTTACCACCTTGGTTGACAGCAACAGCAGTGTCGTTAGCTACTTTCAGGAACGGTACAACACCTTGTGATTTACCATTGGTACCTTTGATGTGAGCGCCCAGACCACGAACACGTGACCAGTCATTACCCAGACCACCGGCATATTTTGATAACAGCGCATTATCACGCATCGCGTTATAAATACCGCTCAGATCATCCGGTACGGTGGTCAGGTAGCATGAAGATAATTGTGGACGCAGTGTGCCTGAGTTGAACAGGGTAGGCGTCGAGCTCATGAAGTCGAAGCTTGATAACAAGTTGTAGAACTCGATAGCGCGCTCTTCACGATTTAACTCATTGATAGCCAGGCCCATGGCGACACGCATATAGAAGGCTTGCGGTAATTCAAAGCGCGTACCATCGAAGTGAATGAAGTAACGGTCATATAACGTTTGCAGACCCAAGTAGGTGAACTCAAAGTCTAATTCTGGTTTAAGTGCATTACCCAGTCGATCTAAGTCAAACAAACCTAATTCAGAGTCAATCAGTTCTTTTTCAATCGCTGTTGAGATGTAGGTTTTGAAATAGTCACTATACAAATCACCCATTTCTTGTTGGGATGCTTGTTTTGGCATTTTGTAAACAAATGTCAGTGCTTCACGACGAATACCATCCATCAGCAGGCGAGCAGCCAGTGTGCTGTAGGCAGGATCTTTTTCGATGAAGGTACGTGCAGCCATAACCAATGCTTTTTCGACGTCAGCCTCTTTAACGCCGTCAAACAAGTTACGTTGTGTGTCGCGTAAAATCGCATCACGGTTTACTTCTGCCAGACCTTCACAAGCTTCTGTAATCAGATTGTGTAAACGGTCAATGTCGAGAGGTTGACGAGAGCCATCAGCTGCTGTGACGTGCAGGGGAGATTCGTTAGCAGGCTGGGGATGTTTCTTTTCTTCTTCAGCACGTTTTTCTGATTGTTTTTCACGATATACAACGTAAGAACGAGCGACTTTGTATTCGCCTTCACGCATCAGGGCTAATTCGACCTGATCTTGAATATCTTCGATGTGAACGGTGCCACCATCATCAATACGACGTAAAAGGTTGTCGGTAACTTGTTTGGTCAGCTTGGCAACTGTGTCGTGAATACGACGACTGTCTTTTGCTGAATCACCTTCAACAGCCAAAAAGGCTTTGGTGATAGCGACAGCAATTTTGCTGCTATCAAACTCGGTGACTTTACCGTTACGACGGATAACGCTGTATCCACTTTCGGATGCTGATGAGGTATAAACGGGTTGTGCTGTTTCGCTCGCCATAATTGAAATCCCTGCAATAATGTTTAAATAATCAAAAAAACATAAAACCACTAGAGGTTGTGGTTTTGAAATGATTGAACCACAAGATAGTGTGTTTTTGAAGGCTTGGCAAGTGGAGATTTTGCACATAAATTGTGCACTTTTTGTGGATAACTTGCTGTAGGTTTAGAGCTAAGTCAGCGCCTATGCGGGATCACAGCTTTTGTTACTTTTTGGTGCTCGAAAAAACTTTTTTTATTACGATAAAAAATACAAATTTTGCCGTGTCTGCTTCAAGGGGGACGGGCATCATACTGGTGCTGATTGTTTTGTTCAACCAGCACCAGAAGACTTTTCGCTAAACGCTTAAGAACTAGAATGTTTCTGTGACAGAGACGGCTGTCGGGTGCATCAGTTGATGTGCTTTCTTAAGATTCTTGCGCCCATCTGTCTGAACAATCAACGTCCATAGATTATGACGCTTTGCGGAAACCGTATCGTTAATTAGCGGATCGTGATCGGGGCGTAATGAGACTAATCCAGCCAATAACATACCAACAAATGTACCTACAATCGCGAGTGCGATATAGGTATAGAGAGGGCTCGATTGGGTCATCATTGGGCCAGATGCCACCAGAGCACTGGCGATGGCCAAGCCAACTAATAATCCGATACCACCAAAGATAAAGTGAGAACGGGTGATAAAACGTGCAATTGCTTTGGATTCAGGTTCGATTTTTTCACTGGTGTGGTTGTCTTTGGGCTGAATCATTTCGATGTCTTGGTGTTTGAAATGACCGTCATTTACCAGAGTTTGTTTGGCTTCTAACGCTTTTTGTTCATCATCAAATACAGCAGCCAGCTTGCTTGGTTTACTTTCTTGGTTGATTTGCATATCCATAAGGCAATCTCCTTTTTGGGGTAAACACAGTATAGGAGACAATAGAAACGAAGCAGATATCCTTATCTGCTTATATTTTTTGGAATTTATCGTGTACTGACGCTGAAAACACCAACGAGCTGACTGAGTTTTTGTGCGGTATTTTTTACCATGACAGAGCGATGCTGTAACGCATCAATGGCCTGTGACATCAGGCTAGCTGACTGGCCGACGTCTCTCGCGGTTACACCGTGTAACTGGCTATTTTGATCCAGTTGCTTGATGGTGGAAAACATTTGCTCAACAAGTTGATGAAGTTGCGTATTTTCTGACGATGCTTCTTCTGTTTTCTTTAAGCTACGATCGACATTCTCCACACCAGACTCCATGAATTTATACGCATCTAAGGTTTCCGACTGGATGGTTTCAATCATTTGTCGAATTTCATCTGCTGATGTAGCTGTTCTCTGAGCAAGATTTCTCACTTCGTCAGCCACAACTGAAAATCCTCGGCCATGATCACCGGCACGAGCTGCCTCGATAGCAGCATTGAGTGCGAGTAAGTTGGTTTGATTAGTAATTTCAGTGATGACGCCAATGATATTACCAATTTCTGCTGTCCTACTATGAAGTGATTGTACGGCTTTAGCAGAGGTTTCCACGACATCACGTATTTCTTGTGTACCACTTCGTACGGACTCGTATTGCACTCTGGCTTCATGAACGACTTCATCCATGGCTTGTTTCATGGCCTCAGCAGTGGTTGATGCATTCCCAATATCGCGCATTTGCTCTTCTAACAATTGCAGCATTCTTTCTATTGCTGTCGCGACTTCATTAGAAACATGAAACGCTTCTCGGTTTGTTTCGAGCATGGCTTCATTGGTGTAACTGACATTGGTGCTGGTTTTAATGACTTGGCCAACTATGCCATCAAGATTATCAATGAAACTATTAATCCAACGTCCCATATCACCGGTTTCATCATTGACAAATGTGGTGTTATCAAGCCTTTGTGCAAGATTACCTTCACCTTCAGCGATGGTTTGAATAACATGGGTCATTTCATCAAGACGATTGGCGAGAGGGTTAGTTGTCAACTTTTTGTACATAACTGCAATGACACCGACCATGGCTATAGATATGGCATTGACACCAATTACAGGCAGTGTGGTGAAGGCATGTAGTGCCATATTGGTACCTAGCAAAACAAACATTGATGTGACAAAACCTTTCATTAGGCTGACATTGACCGAGCGGCGTCTGTAGACTTCTTCTAAATCACCCTCACACATCATGCCCCAGCGATCTGGCGAACCTCTAAGCTGGAAAGTAACGCCTTTCCCAATGACCGGAATATGACGATAATCAGAATAACCAGGATAGGTAACAAATAAGTTTTCACCGTTACGAATAGTTTCACGGACGCCGGGATGAAGTTCGTTGGTAGCCGGATCGGTAAAGCGAATTTCAAATTCAGTGTGGCGTTGGATTTTTACTGAACCGAAGCCTGTATGAATCCCACTTTTCAGGTTTTCCCCATGGGAAAATGTATCATCCTCAAACCGAGAGCGAGATAAGGCAATGCCTTGTTGTAATCCAGATTCGAACTTGGATTCCACCATAAAGATGTAGTTATCGCCAGACTCGGGATAGATGTGACCCGCTTCCCGCTGAATAAGGTCTCCTAATACATCATTAGGAACACGTCCACATACAGCACCCACTGTTTCCCCATCGATAATCAATGGATGATAGAACATGAGCGTGACTTCATCATGAAACTTCGAACTTGAAGGACCTATGTCTAGCGTTAATTTATCGATGTAAGGTCCATGCAAAAACTGACTGCTAATACCTTGTTTTATTGCCTCAGAAGACAAGTCGGATTTATTGATATGAGGTGAATAGGTTGATTGAGTGACCGTACCATGGATATCAATCGTGAATATTTCAGAGAAATCAGGCGCTGCATGGAGCCTATCCAGTAATAACGATGAGGGTAATTCTGGATAACATGCTGTCAACTGTTCTGCGAGAAAGGCCATTTGATTCCAATGATTGTCTGCCCATTGGTGGAGAATCTTGACACGTGTTGCCGCGATTCCCTCAAATGTTTTTTCTACTTTTTGGTAGTTATGTCGATTAAGTCGGCATGACCAGGACATGGCCAGTTTCCCGGTCGGGCCGAACCAAGGTAACCACGTTTTTTCTTTGTGGCTTAGATTCATTGAAGTACTTCGTAATGGACTCATTGTTACCCCTAACAGTGTTATTCAATACTGCCAGAGCAAAAAACAGACCAATACGAATAGTATCTATTTTGGTATACCTACAAAGAGGTAGTAATAATAAAGTGCACGAATTAAGTGCGAACGAGCTATGAAAGCGATCCATTGTGGCGCTGTAGAGTTATGGCCAAGTCCTCTGATGGATGAGTTTATAAGTTCGATATGGCGTCTTTAACCTCATCAAGGTGTTGTTTGACCTTTACATTGCGCCACTCTTGCTGAAGTACACCATTTTCATCAATGAGAAATGTACTTCTTACGATGCCCATGTGTTCTTTACCGTAGAGTTTTTTGAGCTTGATGACATCGAATAAGCGGCAAGCTTCCTCTTCAGAGTCTGATAATAAGTCGAATGGAAATGATTGCTTGGTTTTGAAGTTTTCATGCATACGAAGACTGTCGCGTGAAATACCAAAAATGATGGTGTTGTGCTCAGTGAAGAAGTCGATATTATCGCGGAAATTTTGACCCTCGAGTGTACAGCCGGGCGTATTATCTTTCGGATAAAAATAAATTAAGACGCGTTTGCCTTTCATGGCTGAAAGTTGGAAAGTTTTATCGCCTGTGCTTGGCAGTGTAAAGTCTGGGACAGCTTCACCTACTTTAACTTGTGTCATCTTAGTCGTCCTGTTTGATTAGATTGAGAAAGAAAAGTACCTTACACAATTCAGTCGGATCTTGTCATCAACAGGCAGGCAAAGTACCATGCCTGTTATTTTTTCGGAGTCATTTAAATATGTTTAGCGGCAGTATGGTAGCTCTTGTCACACCCATGCAGGCAGATGGTGCCTTGGATGTTGACAGCCTGCGAAAGCTGGTCGAGTTTCATATCAGCCAGGGCACAGATGCCATTGTCGCTGTCGGTACGACCGGTGAATCTGCAACCTTGAGCGTAGAAGAACACTGTGACGTGATTCGTCTGGTGGTGGAACAAGTGAATGGGCGTATCCCCGTGATTGCCGGTACTGGTGCCAACTCGACTTCAGAAGCTATTGAACTGACTCAATCGGCAAAAGATCTTGGTGTTGATGCAGTTTTGCTTGTTGCGCCTTATTACAACAAACCGACTCAGCAGGGCATGTATCTCCATTTCAAAGCCATCGCTGAAGCAGTCAATATTCCACAAATCTTATACAACGTGCCAGGTCGCACTGCATCTGATTTGCTACCTGAAACGGTTGGAAGATTATCAGAGCTTTCCAATATTATCGGCATCAAAGAAGCTACTGGCGATGTTTCTCGTGTTCAGCAGATTAAACAATTATCACGAGAAGGCTTTGCTCTTTACACTGGTGAAGATGCCAACACTGTCGATTTCATATTGGCAGGCGGTCAGGGGGTGATTTCTGTCACCGCAAATGTCGCGCCTAAACTCATGCATGAAATGTGTCAGGCTGCTTTAGCTGGGAATGAGACTTTAGCTCGCGACATTAATTCAAAATTAGTGGCTCTGCATCAATTCTTGTTTGTCGAGTCAAATCCCATACCCGTAAAATGGGCTTTGAACGAAATGAGACTTATTTCTAGTGGCATTCGTTTGCCAATGACGGTATTGTCTGAGAATTATCATCAATCTGTGCGTGATGCATTGAACACTGCCGGTGTTCTCAACTAAATTCAAGTGAGTGAACTGTATTAAATGAACGTAAAATTATTTAAACAAACATCGCTGGTTGTCATGATGACGACTGCTCTAACTGCTTGTGGTGCTTTCTCATCATTAGATGAAGTGGTTCCAGATAACACACAGAAATACCGTAAAGCTGAAACTATGCCACCTCTCGATGTGCCGCCCGATTTAAGCACTAGTCGAATTAAAGATGACATCTCTGGTAAGCAGACAAATACAGCGACATACTCTGAATTTGAAGAAGCGGCAACCAACCCATTAGCTGCAAAATACAATATTACGCCTGAATCCAAACCTGCATTATCAGGTGAAGGTGCAGACCGGCATCTTGTTGTGCCTGGTGACCGTGAAGTGACTTGGCAACGTATCATCGATTTTTGGGCGACTAAAGATTTAGGGATTGCACGTGCTGATGACCGTATTGGTCTGATGGATACCACAGCTGATGCAGATGGTTATGTCTACCGCATTCGAATGGAACGTGGTGATACCTCTAAAATGGCCAATATCTATTTGGGTAATGCCGATAGTGAACAAGCTAATAACCAGAAAGATGAAGCGATGCTTCGTCAATTAGCTGATTATTTAGGCACGCTGTACCAGCAAGATATGGAGCAATTTAAACTGGCGACCCCAGCGCCACCACCAGAAGAAACTGCTCGTGTGTTATTGATGGATGATAGTAATGGTCAGCAAAGTTTATTAATTGAGCAGGATTTCTCAACAGTTTGGGGACGTGTTGGACGTGTCCTAGATAGCAAAGGCTTCTCAGTTGAAGATCGTGATCGTAGCAAAGGTCAGTATTTTGTCCGCTACATTGATCCATTCAAGCAAGCTGAAGAAGATGATGAAGGCATGCTGGATAAACTGGCCTTCTGGCGTGATGATGTCGAGAAAAAACCAAACGAATACTACTACATTAAGTTGCTGTCAGATGCTGATCAAACACGTGTAATGGTATTAGATTCAAATGAAGTGCGTACTTCTGATGACTCTGCCAAACGTTTGTTAGATCTGATTCAGGAACAACTTGCACCATAATGCGATTTGCTTCCCTTGGAAGTGGTAGTCGAGGTAATGCGACACTGGTAACAGCTGGAAAAACCACAGTCATGATTGACTGTGGTTTTTCTGCTCGTGAAGCTGAGAAACGTTTACGGAAACTGGGCGTTGACCCTTACCAGCTATCTGCTTTATTAGTTACACATGAGCATGCCGATCACATGGCTGGTATACGTGTCATGGCCCGAAAATTTCGTTTGCCTGTCTATACCACACCGGGCACAGCAGGTTGTTTGCCGGTTGATATTGCAGCGCATATCAAGACATTTAATTGCCATGAAACATTCAGCATTAATGATTTAGAAGTTGAACCATTTCCCGTGCCACATGATGCACGAGAGCCGAGCCAGTTTGTTTTTGGTAATGGTCAACACCGCTTAGGTTTGCTGACGGATGTCGGCTCCATCACACCGTTGATTGAGGAAACATTATCTGGCTGTAATGCCTTACTGTTAGAGGCCAATCACGATATGATGATGCTGGAGCAGGGGGAATATCCTGAACATCTTAAGCGGCGTGTTGGTGGCAGACTGGGGCATTTAAATAACGTGCAATCCGCCTCATTACTTGAGAAAATTGACACCACAAACTTGCAGCATATTATGGCAATGCATATTTCTGAAAAAAACAATTGTCCATCGCTTGTTGTGCCGTTACTTGCTGACGCACTGGCTTGTGAACATGATTGGATTGGCATTGCAGACCAAGAGGCCGGTTTTGACTGGCGTGAAATAACTAACCGCTAAGAGATAGCTGATGCAAAAGAAACAAGAATTGTATTCTGGTAAAGCCAAAAGTGTTTTTGCTACAGATAATGAAGATTATGTCGTACTGAGCTTTCGTGATGATACGTCTGCATTTGATGGTGAAAAAGTCGAACAGTTAAATCGTAAAGGCATGGTCAATAACAAGTTTAATGCGTTCATTATGCAATATTTGGCTGATAAAGGCATTCCAACTCACTTCGAAGAGCTGTTGAACGATACGGAATCCTTGGTTAAAAACATGCAAATGGTGCCGGTTGAATGTGTGGTACGGAATGTGGCCTCTGGTAGCTTGGTTCGTCGCCTTGGCGTCGAAGATGGACTTGCGCTCAATCCTCCCGTGTTTGAATTTTTTCTTAAGAATGATGCGTTACATGATCCGATGATCAACGAGTATCACATCGAAACATTCGGCTGGGCTAAAGCTGAAGATATAAGCAAAATGAAAGAGTTAACGTTTGAAGTTAATGAACATTTACAGAGGCTATTTGCCGATGCCGGCATGATTTTAGTGGACTATAAACTAGAGTTTGGCTTGTTCAAAGGTCAGATCTTTTTAGGTGATGAGTTTAGTCCAGATGGCTGTCGTCTGTGGGATGCAGAAACACGTAAAAAACTGGACAAAGACCGTTTTAGACAAGGTCTGGGTGGTGTCATTGAAGCCTATGAAGAAGTGGCACAACGTATCGGTGTGACGCTATAGAATAAAGTCATTCAAGGTTCATTTCGTTGTATGCGAAATGAACCTTTTTCCAAATATATATTTCCGATGCATGAACAGCCAAGCTGTTTGTATACACAAGCTTGTGTACTCATTTATGATGTTTCTGTTTCTATAAAAACTGGAGTTTTGAATGAAAACACCAGATTTACCTCAAAATGAACAAGAAAGGTTATCGACATTACAATCGTTGACTATCCTTGATTCGGCTCCCGACGAACGCTTTGATCGTCTCACAAGAATCGCCATTAAGTTATTTGATGTGCCAGTTGCGCTCGTCAGTATTGTTGATAAAAATCGCCAATGGTTTAAGTCCTGCCAGGGATTAGATATTACTGAGACGCCACGTGATCTGTCTTTTTGTGGACACGCGATTTTGGGCGATGGCGCCTTTGTTGTTGAAGATACGCATAAGGATGAACGTTTCATCGACAATCCGCTATTTATAGGTCAAAAGCATATACGCTTTTATGCTGGCTATCCCATTCGTTATCTTGATGGCAGTAAGCTAGGTACGTTGTGTATTAAAGATGTGAGGCCAAGACATTTCAGTGACGAAGATCGAGCACTACTTAAAGATCTAGCAACCATAGTTGAACACGAGATTCAAGCCGTTGAGTTGGCGACCATGGATGAGCTAACAGGCATATTAAACCGTCGAGGTTTTAATATGTCTGCCGCAAAATCTCTGAGTATATGCAGACGTGGTGGACTACCCGTTGCCCTGGCTTTTCTTGATCTGAATGAATTTAAACCCATCAACGATAAGTTTGGTCATGCAGAGGGGGATAAGGCACTACGTCAATTTGCAACGATCTTAGATGATGTTGGCAGAGATTCAGATATCGTCGCGAGAATGGGCGGAGACGAATTTGTTATTCTGCTGGTTGATGCTGATCAAAAAGCGGTTGATGAAGTGATGAAACGTTTTTCAAAGCAAGTTGAAGCATCTAATAAACAGCGCGAACTTGGCTATGACATTACTTTTTCATACGGTGTCGTATTGATGGACTCAGACAAACATCAAGGTATTGAAGATTTACTTTCTGAAGGTGATGTCTTGATGTATAAACGCAAACGCAAGCAAAGCCGTTAGATTAACTAACGACTTTCCAAGCTATCTGATTTCCCGCCCGCATGGGTACCAAAGAACTGTCTGCAAAAGGTAACGTTTGAGGGACGTCCCAGCTTTCTTTTACTAACGTTATTTGAGTCTGATTTCTAGGTAAGTGGTAGAAATCAGGTCCATTAAAGCTGGCAAACATTTCTAATTTATCTAATGCATTTGCTGCATCAAATGCTTCTGCATACAACTCAATCGCGGCATGAGCACTATATATGCCGGCGCAACCACAGCTTGATTCTTTGCCTGCTCGTGGATGAGGCGCACTATCAGTGCCTAGAAAGAATTTCTTACTGCCACTGGTCGCTGCTTTAATCAAAGCCTGTTGGTGTGTATTTCTCTTTAATACAGGTAAGCAGTAGTGGTGTGGCCTTATAGCTCCCACCAGAAGATCATTTCTATTTAACAGTAAGTGATGAGGGGTGATAGTTGCAGCAATATGGTCAGCAGCGCTAGCGACAAACTCAGCGGCATTAGATGTAGTGATATGTTCAAAGACGATTCTCAGTTCAGGAAAATTTTTTATCAGAGGGATTAATATCTGATCGATAAAAACTTTCTCGCGATCAAATACATCTATCTCGGGCGAAGTGACTTCACCATGTACAAGTAGTGGTATACCGAGCTTTTGCATCGCCTCTAATGCCTGATAGCAATGACTAAGTTCAGTCACACCCGCATCTGAATTTGTGGTGGCACCTGCTGGGTATAATTTGACGCCATGAATGATTCCACTCTCGTGAGCACGATAAATTTCATCGGCAGAGGTGTTATCGGTGAGATACAATGTCATTAAAGGTTCAAACTGACTGTGTTCAGACCTGTTTTCTATTATTCTGGCTCTGTAATCAGCGGCCAATGCAGTCGTCGTTACAGGTGGTTGGAGATTTGGCATGACGATGGCACGACCAAAGACTCGAGCTGTGTCTGAAACGGTGCGTTTTAGTGCCAGATCATCGCGCAAGTGTAAGTGCCAATCGTCAGGACGAGTTAATGTAATTTGCTTAGATTTTAATTGTGTCATAGCGTTAAATTATGCCACAGCAAATGCATTAAGGATAAATAGATCTTTTATGGGCAGAAAAGGCGACAGACCTTATTCTTGACCTTATCACGCATTACAAGTAACTTTACACGTTTACAATTTTTTAGCTCACTAAAAAGAACGGCATACATATAAGGGGAACACGTGGAATTAAGTGGTGCCGAGATATTAGTTCAATGTCTCAAAGACGAAGGTGTTGAATACCTTTTCGGGTATCCTGGTGGTGCAGTGCTGCATATCTATGATGCGCTATACAATCAGGAAGATGTCAAACACATTCTGGTTCGACATGAGCAAGCTGCAACGCATGCTGCAGATGGCTATGCTCGTGCGACAGGTAAACCAGGTGTGGTCTTAGTCACATCTGGTCCCGGCGCTACAAATGCCGTCACCGGTATTGCGACGGCCTATATGGATTCCATTCCAATGGTGGTTATCACTGGACAGGTAAGCACTGCGGTTATCGGTAGTGATGCCTTCCAGGAAGTCGATGCGGTTGGGATAACTCGTCCCTGCGTAAAACATAACTTCTTAGTTAAAGATATTAACGATCTCGCGGAAACAGTAAAAAAAGCATTTTATGTCGCTTCTACTGGTCGTCCTGGCCCTGTCGTTGTTGATGTACCTAAAGACATTACTGATCCAGCTGTGAAGGTGCCATATCACTATCCCGATAAAGTGAATATGCGTTCTTATCAGCCAACAGTGAAAGGCCATACAGGTCAGATTAAGCGTGCTGTTGATTTGATGCTAACAGCCAAAAAGCCAATGATTTACACTGGTGGTGGTGTAGTTCTGGGTAAAGGTTCGGATGAGCTACGTCAATTTGTTCGTCATCTAGGTTTCCCTATCACTAGTACCCTGATGGGCTTAGGTGCTTATCCTGCCAGCGACAAGCAGTTCCTTGGCATGCTGGGTATGCACGGTACATACGAAGCGAATATGGCGATGCATGATTGCGATGTTTTGATCGCTATCGGTGCACGTTTTGATGACCGGGTGACAGGTAAAATTGCCGAGTTTTGCCCGCATGCTCAAATCATTCATGTCGATATTGATCCGTCTTCAATATCCAAGACAATTACTGTTGATATTCCTATTGTTGGAAGTGTTCCTGATGTATTACAGGAAATGAACCACTTACTCAAAAACAGCAATAAAAAGCCACAGAAAAAAGCGGTGGAAGAGTGGTGGAATATCATTGAAGGTTGGCGTTCGAAGCAATGCATGAGTTATGACCGCAATAGTGACAAAATTAAGCCACAAGCGGTTGTTGAGTTACTTCATGAAATCACGAAAGGCGAAGCTTATGTCACTTCTGATGTGGGCCAACATCAAATGTGGGCTGCTCAGTATTACGGATTTGATGAGCCAAACCGATGGATTAACTCAGGTGGTCTTGGCACGATGGGATTCGGTTTGCCCGCTGCTATGGGCGTTCAGTTAGCATACCCTGAGAGTACGGTGATTTGTGTGACTGGCGAAGGTAGTATCCAGATGTGTATTCAGGAATTGTCCACCTGTCTGCAGTATGGTCTTCCCGTCAAAATTGTTGCTCTGAACAATCGTTACTTGGGAATGGTTCGTCAATGGCAGGAATTTTTCTACGAAAATCGCTATTCGCACTCCTACATGGAGTCGCTGCCTGATTTCGTGAAGTTAACAGAAAGCTATGGTCATGTCGGTATTCGTATCGAGAAACCGGAGGACCTTAGAGCTGAGTTGGAGCGTGGTTTTGCGATGAAAGATCGTCTGGTGTTCTTTGATATCGTTACTGACCAAACTGAAAATGTATACCCAATGATTGCTCAAGGTAAGGCGCATAACGATATGCATATGTCACCCTATAGCGCACCTGCACAAGATTCAGAAAGGAGCTGTCGTAACCATGCGTCATATTATTTCTATCCTGATTGAAAATGAAGCAGGGGCCTTATCACGTGTGGCGGGACTATTTTCGGCGCGTGCATATAACATCGAATCATTAACGGTGGCGCCAACAGAGGATCCATCATTATCCCGTATGACCATTGTCACAACAGGCACTGATCGCATCATCGAGCAGATTGTGAAGCAATTGAATAAATTGATCGATGTGGTAAAACTAATGGATCTGACCGAAGGGCCTCATATTGAACGTGAAATGATGCTGATAAAAGTCAAAGCAGCCACCATGGCTCAGAGAGAAGATGTAAAACGTCTGTGTGATATTTTTCGAGGCCACATTATTGATGTGACTTCATCGACCTATACCATTGAATTGACAGGTGCTGTAAGCAAATTGGATTCTTTTATTGAAGCACTTGCTGAACATAAAATTATTGAAACTGTCCGTTCAGGTGTCACAGGAATTGCTCGCGGCGAGAAAAGCTTGCACCTGTAAACTGAATTTATATTCGTTCAAGAAAATCTAAGGAATTCAATCATGAGTTTGAACATTTATTACGATAAAGATTGTGACTTGTCTATTATTCAAGGCATGAAAGTGACAATCGTTGGTTATGGTTCACAAGGCCATGCCCATGCCTGCAACCTGAAAGACTCAGGTGTAGATGTCACTGTTGCTTTACGTGCTGGCTCTTCATCTATTGCTAAAGCTCAAGCTGCTGGGCTGACTGTTTCTGACAATGTCGGTGAAGCAGTGAAAGGTGCTGATTTGGTGATGATTTTGACACCAGATGAGTTCCAATCTCAATTATACAAACAAGAAATCGAACCTAACCTGAAAAAAGGCGCTGTTTTAGCTTTTGCTCACGGCTTCGCTATTCTTTACAACCAGATTCTGCCGCGTGAAGATCTTGATGTCATCATGATTGCACCAAAAGCACCTGGCCACACTGTACGTAGTGAGTTTGTTAAAGGTGGTGGTATTCCTGACTTAATCGCTGTAGAGCAAGATGCTTCAGGCAAGGCGAAAGATATTGCTCTATCATACGCATCAGGTGTAGGCGGCGGTCGTACCGGCATCATCGAAACAACATTCCGTGATGAGACTGAAACAGACTTATTCGGTGAACAGGCAGTCTTATGTGGTGGCGCTGTTGAGCTTGTCAAAGCAGGTTTTGAAACGCTGACTGAAGCAGGTTATGCACCAGAAATGGCTTACTTCGAATGTCTGCATGAGTTGAAACTCATTGTTGACCTGATGTACGAAGGCGGTATCGCTAATATGAATTATTCGATCTCGAATAATGCTGAATATGGTGAATACGTCACAGGTCCACGTGTCATTAACGAAGAAAGCCGCTGGGCAATGCGTGAAGCATTGAAAAACATCCAGGAAGGTAAATACGCAAAACAATTCATTCAAGAAGGTCAAAGTGGCTATCCTGAAATGACAGCCATGCGTCGTATCAATGCTGAGCACCCAATCGAACAAACAGGTGCAAAATTGCGTTCAATGATGCCTTGGATTCAAAAAATTGTTGATAAATCTAAAAACTAATCAGCATATTGATTGAAAAAAGACGGGGGCGGTTGTGAAAACAATCGCCCCCGTTTTGTTTGTGTGCCTTAGCTGTCATAATGTAGAACCGAAACAACAGGAGCGTGTTAGTTATGGTTAATAGTGAAAAGCCACAAAATCGTGGTATCTATCTACTACCGAATTTATTCACGACAGCGGGGCTCTTTGCTGGATTTTATGCCATTGTTGCCGGCATTCGTGGTGACTTTGAGACAGCTGCTATTGCTATATTTATTGCGATGATCATGGATGGATTAGATGGTCGTATCGCCAGAATGACCAACACTCAAAGTGCATTTGGCGCAGAATATGACAGTCTAGCCGATATGGTCTCATTTGGTATGGCGCCTGCCTTGGTGATTTTTCAGTGGTCTCTGACTGATATGGGCAAGTTCGGCTGGATGGTTGCGTTCATATATGCAGCCTGTGGTGCATTGCGACTAGCCAGATTTAATACCCAGATAGGTACACAAGATAAACGTTATTTCCAAGGTCTACCAAGTCCTGCTGCGGCCGCCATCATTGCTGGTTGGGTATGGGCAGGCACGAGCAATGATTTCAGTGAGAGCATGATTGCTATTTTCACCATACCAATTACTTTCGGAGCGGCTATATTTATGGTCAGCTCAATGCGCTATCACAGTTTTAAAGAGCTTGATTTACGAAACAGAGTACCTTTTGTTGTAATGCTGGTACTGGTACTTATTTTTGCTCTGGTGGCTATTGACCCACCTACCATTCTGTTTAGCGTATTTTTAATTTACGGTTTATCCGGTCCTGTTTTTACATTGCTTAAACTGCGTCAACATCGTTCTGAGCGTGCGCAGGCTAAAGAAGACTAATAAATAATAATTTAATAATCTGGTTCACACATTTATGACTGACAAGCTAATAATTTTTGATACGACATTACGTGACGGTGAGCAAAGCCCGGGCGCATCGATGACAAAAGATGAGAAAGTCCGCATTGCCAAAGCACTTGAGCGTATGCGTGTAGATGTAATTGAGGCTGGATTTCCTATCGCCAGCACAGGTGACTTTGAAGCTGTACAAGCAGTAGCTAAAGCAGTTAAAGATAGTCGTATTTGTGGTCTGTCCCGAGCATTAGATGCAGATATCGACAGAGCCGGTGAAGCGCTCAAATTAGCAAATGCATCACGCATTCATACCTTTATTGCAACATCACCTATTCACATGAAAATGAAACTGCGTATGGAACCTGAACAGGTGATAGAAAATGCAGTTCGTGCAGTCAAGCGTGCTCGTCAATATACCGACGACGTAGAATTTTCTCCTGAAGATGCCGGTCGAAGTGAAACAGACTTTCTGTGCCAAATCCTTGAGGCGGTCATTGATGCTGGGGCATCCACACTAAATATACCCGACACAGTAGGGTACAACTTGCCACATCAATTTGGCTCATTGATTTCAACATTACGTGAACGCATACCAAATGCAGACAAAGCCATCTTCTCCGTGCATTGTCACAATGATCTGGGCTTGGCTGTTGCAAACTCTTTGTCAGCAGTGATGAATGGTGCACGGCAAGTTGAATGCACTATCAATGGTTTGGGTGAACGGGCTGGTAATGCTGCCTTAGAAGAAGTCGTGATGGCAGTCAGAACGCGTCAGGATATGTTCCCATGTGATACTGGTATTGATACGCAGCATATTTTATCGGCATCACGATTAGTGTCGGGCATCACAGGGTTTGTTGTACAACCAAATAAAGCTATCGTTGGCGCCAATGCTTTTGCTCATGAATCAGGCATCCATCAAGACGGTGTTCTGAAAAATCGTGAAACCTATGAAATCATGCGCGCAGAAGATGTCGGTTGGAATACCAATAGAATGGTACTTGGCAAGCACTCTGGCCGAAATGCTTTCCGTAGCCGTCTACAAGAACTGGGTATTGAGTTAACCTCCGAAACTGATTTAAACGCCGCATTTACTCGTTTTAAAGAATTAGCGGATAAAAAGCATGAGGTATTTGATGAGGATATTCAGGCACTGGTTAGTGATACCGTTGCGACTGCAGATGAGCGTGTCAGTCTAATTTCATTGAAGGTCTGTAGTGAAACAGGTGAAACACCCTTTGCCACTGTCACATTGTCCGTTGATGGTAGAGAAGTGCAGACACAAATGAGTGGTGGAGGCCCTGTTGATGCTGCTTATAAAGCGATTGAGTCAATTGTGCAAAGCCAAACAGAATTACAGCTCTATTCAGTGAACAGTATCACTACTGGTACTGATGCTCAGGGCGAGGTCAGTGTAAGACTTGAGAAAGGTGGACGGATAGTCAGTGGGCAAGGTGCGGATACGGATATCGTTATTGCATCCGCCAAAGCTTACCTGAACGCTTTGAACAAAATCTTAAGTCCTGTTGATAGAGCTCATCCTCAAGTCTAATGGCACTGACTGAATATCAATACTCAGTCTTGACTGAAATGGGTATACCCGTTTGGACAAAACGTCAGAGCAAAAGTACTCAGGATATAGCGTCTACTGAGACCATACCTGCAGACACTCTACAGACTCAGGAGCAGAAAATTCCTGATGATGTGCAAGTCGTTCTTGTCGTTGAAGCGACGGCATTAAACGCTGTAGAACGACGTTTATTAACAAGCATTCTAAAATCAGTGGGGCTAGATAACAGACGTCAATACATAATTGCCTCATCAGAAGTCGTGAGATTGAGTCCAGATGAGCTTAATAGCAAAATAATTCTCACAATGATGAAGAGTGAACAGCGTTTGCCTGAAGGTGTTGATGCTGTTCAACTTCCATCCTTAGAAGCTATGATAGGGCAGCCTTCATTGAAAGCGGTTGCCTGGCAACAGCTAAAAACTCACGGTAACGCTTTAAATTAACGGACAAGGCTATGGTTTCTCCAAGAGTAATGACGGATAAGGATTTGCAACTTGTCCATAATATAGAGTGCTCTGCAAATCAGTTTCCGTGGACGCTTAAGAACTTTTCGGATAGTCTTGATGCCGGACATTATGCATGGGTCTATTCTGATACGTATGATGTGGTACTGGGCTACGCCATTTTGCAGTTAGTCCTCGATGAAGCACATCTTCTGAACCTTTGTGTCAGACCAGATATGCAAAGACAAGGATATGGTCGTTTCATTTTAGAACATATCATTGATTTTTCTAAAGCACGATCAGCTTCGATTGTGGTTTTAGAAGTTAGAGAGTCAAATAAAAAAGCACAAAATCTCTATGAGCAGTTAGGTTTTAACGAAATGTCTGTCCGCAGAGGTTATTACCCGGCTGAAAATGGTAGAGAAGATGCAATATTGATGGGGTTGGATTTATCCATGTTATCGATTTTCGGTGATGTGTAAGTAAACTCAAACGGGTAGCACTTGATATCATCTGAGTGCTCTTTTAGAATAATTGACTCAATTACTCGGTTATTTTTCACATATTAGGAGATAAAAATATGGCTTATGAATTGCCACCACTTCCGTATGCTAAGGATGCATTAGAACCAACCATTTCAGCAGAAACGCTTGAATATCACTATGGTAAACATCACCAAACTTATGTGACTAACTTAAATAACTTGGTACCGGGTACTGAATTTGAAGGTAAGTCATTAGAAGAAATTATCACAAAAGCTTCTGGCGGTATCTTCAACAACGCTGCACAAGTTTGGAACCACACTTTTTACTGGAACTGCATGACACCGAATGCGAAAGGCACACCTGAAGGTGACCTCGCTGCAGCTATCGATAGTACGTTTGGTTCGTTTGATGAGTTCAAAGAAACTTTCAGTAAATCAGCTGCAACAAACTTCGGCTCTGGCTGGACTTGGTTAGTAAAAAATGCTGATGGTAGTATCGCTATTGTTAATACAAGCAATGCCGGTTGCCCATTAACTGATGGTCAAAAACCACTATTGACTGTCGATGTTTGGGAACACGCATATTACATTGATTTCCGCAATGCACGTCCTAAATACCTGGAAGCTTTCTGGGGATTAGTAAACTGGGACTTTGTCGCAGAAAACTTTGCTAACTAATAAGTCGTGATTTAGAGTAAATTTGTTTATTACTCTATAACATTATAAAATACACGATTTTTGATAAATGGCAGTTTCATTTGAAACTGCCATTTTTCGTTTATTGGCCTTAAAAAGCCGTTTTTTTTAATGCCGTCAGGGCAAGGAGTACAAGCCATGACAGAATCGGTCATGCCCACATACGGACGTCTAGACGTCACTTTTAGTGAAGGTAAAGGCGCTTGGTTAACTGATACAGATGGAAAACGCTATCTCGATGCGTTAAGCGGTATTGCTGTATGTAATCTGGGGCATTGCCATCCTGCGGTGACGCGAGCTATTCAGCATCAGGCTGAAACATTAGTGCACACCTCTAATATGTACCATATCGCGTTACAGGAAAAACTGGCTGATAAGTTGACCGCTTTGTCTGGAATGGAGCAGGTGTTTTTTTCTAACTCTGGTGCAGAAGCCAATGAAGCTGCCATAAAAATTGCCCGTAAATATGGCCACAGTAAAGGTATCGATAAGCCTGTAGTAATAGTAATGGATGGCAGTTTCCATGGACGCACCATGGCAACATTGTCGGCTACAGGCAATGCAAAAGTCCAAGTAGGTTTTGATCCTCTCGTTCCTGGATTTGTTCGTGTTCCATATAACGATCTTGATGCTTTACGAATGGCAATTGGTCATTGGCCTGAGGCTGTAGCGGTCTTGCTTGAGCCTGTTCAGGGTGAGGGTGGTATCAAAATTCCTGATGCTGAGTATTTGGCAGGTGTGAGAGCCATCTGCACTCAACGCAAACTCTTAATGATGCTGGACGAAGTCCAAACAGGTATCGCGAGAACCGGGAAGTGGTTTGCCTATCAGCATAATGATGGCTTAATACCGGATGTGATGACCTTGGCCAAAGGTCTAGGTAACGGTATGCCAATTGGTGCTTGCCTTGTTGCTGGTAGTGCTGTGGGGATTCTACAGGCTGGTAACCATGGTTCTACGTTTGGCGGTAATCCTCTTGCATGTAGTGCAGCATTGAGTGTTTTAGATACGATTGAACAAGAAGGGGTGTTAGGTCATGTGAATGACCTAGGCAAGCAAATGCTGACGGCTTTCCAAAAACAACTTGTCGGTAAGCCTGGCGTAAAGGACATACGTGCTCATGGTTTTATGTTAGGTATAGAGTTAACTATGCCTTGTGCTGAATTAGTTAAAAAAGCGTTAGCCGATGGATTATTAATCAATGTCACCGCTGATTCAGTTATTCGTCTACTACCACCACTCATCATTAACTCTGAAGAAGCATCCATGATTGTGGAAAAAGTAAGTAAGCTTGTACTCGATTTTTTATCATCACAACAGGTTGAGAGTGTAGCCTAGCAATGAGACATTTTTTGACATTAAAAGACCTGACTTCAGAAGAGCTACAAGCATTAATCAATCGCGCATCTGAACTCAAAAAAATGCAGCATCAAGGCGAAATTTATCAGCCTTTAAAGAATAAAGTGCTAGCGATGATATTTGAAAAATCATCTACTCGCACACGCGTATCGTTTGAGTCAGCCATGATTCAGTTTGGCGGTGGCTCTATTTTCTTGTCGCCAGATGACACTCAGCTTGGACGAGGTGAACCAGTAGAAGACTCAGCACGCGTGATTTCTTCTATGGTTGATGCGGTGATGATACGTACATTTGAACATGCCAAGCTAGAAACATTTGCAAAGTATTCTTCAGTCCCTGTTATTAATGCGTTGACTGATGATTTCCATCCATGCCAATTATTAGCTGATATGCAAACTTATCAGGAACATCGTGGTTTCATCAAAGGTAAGAAAGTGGTCTGGATTGGGGATGGCAATAATATGTGTCATTCATACATTAACGCTGCACAGCAATTTGGGTTTGAATTACATATAGCAACGCCAGCAGGATACGAGCCTAAGTCTGAAGTTGTGTCTGCTGTTGAAGCGAAAATCGAGTTATTTAACAGTGCTGCTGAGGCTGCTAAAGATGCCGACCTAGTCGTCACCGATGTGTGGGCGAGCATGGGACAAGAGGAAGAGCAACGCAAACGAGAGCAAGCCTTTGCCGATTTCCAAGTGAATAACGACATTATGAAAGTAGCTGCAAAAGATGCTTTATTTATGCATTGTTTGCCAGCTCATCGTGGTGAAGAAGTGACCGCTGAAGTGATTGATGGTGATCAAAGTGTTGTCTGGGACGAAGCAGAGAATCGTCTGCATGCCCAAAAAGCATTATTAGAATTTTTATGTGCGGATAGAGCTTAGTTTAACTAAGCTCTTTTTCTAAGGCTGTCAGACGCTCCAGTGTGCCAATATCTGACCACTGCCCTTTATAGAGTTCTCCAGTCATCCTGTTATCTTGTATCACTTTCTCGAAAATAGGCTTAAGTGCTTTACGTTCAACCGGTAAGTGTTTAAATAATCTTGGATGGTAAAGTCCCATTCCACTAAACGTGAACTTTTTATTTCCTGAAAGCATCACACAGCCATTTTCGGCGAGTGCAAAATCGCCATCAGCATTGTGCTTTGGGTTATTCACCATGACTAAATGGCAGTCACAATTTTGCTGAAGTGAATACTTTGCCAAGTTAGAAAAATCATAGTCAGTCCATATATCACCATTGACTACGATAAATGGCTCATCCCCCAATAAAGGTAATGCCTGAGCTATACCGCCTGCAGTTTCTAAACTACCTTCATTTTCCGGTGAATACGTGATGCGACAACCATAGCGTTCACCAGTTCCTAGAGCGACAGGGAATTGCTCGCCCAGATGAGCATAATTAATCACAATCTCATCAACACCAGCTGCCACTAGATTTTCAATAAGGTATTCAATCAGTCTTTTTTTCCTGCTTTTACAAGCGGTTTAGGAGTGTGATCTGTTAATGGTCGTAAACGTTCACCGCGACCAGCTGCTAAAATCATTGCTTTCATTTAATTGCCACTATTTCTGGGGTGTTACTCATAAATTCATATAAAGGAGCAAGCGCTTCATAACGTTCACAGACGTCAAAAACATATTGAAGAGTTAATGGTAAGTCATTGAGGTAATTAGCTTTACCATCACGATAGTTTAGGCGGCAAAAGATACCAAGCACCTTAAGGTGGCGCTGTAAACCTGTCATATCGAACCAACGTTGCAAGTGATGACTTTCCTCATAATTTAGCAACTTAGCCTCAATGGCCACTGATTTATAATACTCAAGCCATGACTGTTGTTGTTCATACGGCCACTGAATGTAGCAGTCTTTTAGTAAAGACACGAGATCATAGCTAATAGGACCAATAACGGCATCTTGAAAATCTATAATGCCAAGTGAGTTCTCTTTACATACCATCAGATTTCGACTGTGATAATCACGATGCACAAAGCACACTGGTTGATGTTTAATTTCTTCGATTAAAAAATCGTAGATAATTGATAATGACTCCGGTGCTTTGATGGATAAATGTCTACCTAAAAACCAATCTGGAAACAGTGACATTTCATCACGTAATTTTTTTCATCGTATAGCGGTAATCCAGCCGTTGCCTCTTGTGGCCTGGACTGTTGCATTTTAACCAGTTCATCAATCGCTGCACGATAGAGTGTGTCTGAATTCCCGTGTGCTAATGCTTTCAAAAATGAAATATCACCCAGATCACTCAGCATCAGAAAACCGTTATCTTCATCCTTGTGGAAAATGTGGGGCACTGCAACATCAAACTTTGCAAGAAACTCATCAATATTGATAAAACTACTTATATTTTCATGCTCGGGTGGGGCGTCCATCAGAATATATGTATCGTTAACTGTGTGTAGCCGAAAGTATCGTCTAAAGCTGGCATCACTTGAAGCAACAGTAATGCTGAATGGCTCATCAGGGAATAGTTTTTTTACCCAATCAGTAAGCTGATTAAGTCGGTTATCATCGGTTGTGTTAATCATTTAATGTTTTACTCAAATATATGACACAGTTTTTTTGAGTGAATCAGGTATTGAATTGCACTTTATTTAGCTGTGTAAAAGTCATGCATGAAAATTATGTTGTTCTGGCGTATTATCGGGAATTATTTCCTGCTGGTTGAGTCAATCAATATTCATAACTCAACATAGTATTTGCAACAATGGAGTCGCCATGAAAAAAATTTTAGTATCTGCTTTATTAATAACAGCCTCATCAGTTGTCTTTGCACAAGAGTATGTCACACCTGCTGATATGCCAGAGCAAGCACAAACAAAAATGTACTCTATTTTGACTGACTACAATAAATGTATGATGCAAGGGCATCTAACTAGCAACTATCAAGGCAACAATCCACAAGAAGCCGCACAAAATATTTTGCAGAGTTGTGAAACACACCTTGATGAATTGAAAACGCATTTATCATCGAATGATGTTGAAACAAGTCTTGTTGAAGGTATGGCCAAATCGATGCGCTCTAAAGCAGCTCGTCAACTGATGACAAAAACAATGAACAACTATGCGGCTCAGGCATCAGCAATGGCAAATGCTGAAAAACTGAAACAACAATCAGAAAATCAAGAATAATAGATATCCACTACTCATTGGGTTGAAGAATATCGACACCTTCGTTACTCAACAACTCAATGAGTTTTATGAGTGGTAGACCTATCAAGCTATTAGGATCATCACCCTCTAAACGACTGAATAAACTGATCCCGAACCCTTCGGATTTAAAGCTGCCCGCACATTGGTAGGGTTTTTCTTGATTCAGATAGTATTCAATCTGCTTTTCCGTTAACTCTCTAAAATGCACAGTGAATGGTTCAACAATATGCTGCATTGTCTGATTTTCTGCATTGTACAAGGCAAGGCCAGTATAAAAAGTGACGGATTTTCCTGAAGCCATCATTAATTGCTGAATCGCTGTCTGATGGTTACCTGGCTTACCCAAAATATTGCCATCTGCAACAGCAACCTGATCTGAACCGATAATGAGTGCTTGCGGATAGGTTTCAGCAATGAGCCGTGCTTTTTCTTGAGCCAGTCGCTCGACTAATGCCGGTGCTGACTCACCTTCCAGCTGTGTCTCGTCAATATCAGGCGAATGCTGAATGAAATTAATCTGCAGCTTTTTAAGTAGTTCAGCTCTGAAAGGTGAGCTTGAGCCAAGAATAAGAGTTTGTATCATGATTATAAAATTTTAAGTGATAACGGTTGGCGCTGTTCTGCCTGTCAGTTCAGTAATTTTGGCTAGTTCATCAGCGAGTTGAATAAGGTCAGCTAGTGCGAATTGCGTGTCAGTGTTTAATTGTTCAGGATCATCTTGATAGGATTCAATATAAACCCGTAATGTGGCACCCTCAGTACCTGTACCGGATAGACGGAATATGATTCTGTCACCACCCTCAAAACCAATACGAATGCCTTGTTTTTCTGCAATACTATCGTCAATTGGGTCATGGTAGCTGAAGTTATCTGCATAACTAACGATACGCTTACCAAGCTGCTGTTGAGGTAATGTCGGTAGTTGAAGCTGTAAGTGTTCAATCAGGGCTTCTGCTTGTTCAGTGGGTACACCTTCATAATCATGTCGAGTGTAGTAATTACGCCCAAATGTTAACCAATGTTGATTAACTAATTCCGCCACCGATTGTTGTTTCACGGCCAGAATATTTAGCCAGAAAAGTACAGCCCATAAGCCATCTTTTTCACGAATGTGATTAGAACCTGTGCCAAAGCTCTCTTCGCCACATAAAGTCACGCGGTTTGCATCAAGCAAGTTACCAAAGAATTTCCAGCCAGTCGGCGTTTCAAAGCATTCAACCCCTAATTTTTCGGCTACGCGGTCTGCGGCCTGACTGGTTGGCATGGAACGAGCAATACCAGTGATACCATTTTTATATGCTGGTACAAGCTGAGCATTGGCCGCAAGAATAGCCAAGCTGTCAGAAGGGGTCACAAAAAATTGTTTCCCCAGGATCATATTGCGATCACCATCGCCGTCTGAGGCAGCACCAAAATCCGGGGCGTTATCTGAGAATAACTCGGTCACAAGTTCTTCAGCATAGGTTAGGTTCGGATCTGGGTGGCCATTACCAAAATCAGGTAATGGAATGCCGTTTATGACAGTCCCTTTAGGTGCTCCCAGCAAGTTTTCTAATATCTCAATGGCGTAGGGTCCGGTGACCGCATGCATTGCATCAAATCGCATTGAAAAATCGCTTGTGGTGATAAATGTTTTGATTTTTGGAAAATCAAAAATAGACTGCATTAACTGTGCATAATCTGAGACGGGATCAATCACTTCAACTGTCATTGAGCCCAGCGTTTGCTGCCCTAATTTGTGAAGTGCAATATCGGCTGCATTAGAGATTTTATATTCAGTAATTTCAGCAGAATGTTCATAAATTTTACTAGTAATTGATTCCGGGGCAGGCCCACCATTACTGGTGTTAAATTTGATACCAAAGTCACCATCAATACCTGCCGGATTGTGGCTTGCCGACAAAATCAAACCGCCAAAGGCTTTGTATTTCCGGATAACACATGACGCGGCAGGTGTAGAAAGAATACCATTCTGACCGACCCAAACATGCGAAAAACCATTAGCTGCAGCCATTTTTAGAATGATTTGTATCGCCGTTTGATTGTAATAGCGACCGTCACCACCAACCACTAAGGTTTTATCCTCACAATCACCTAGCGCATTAAAAGTGGATTGAATAAAGTTTTCCAGATAATGAGATTGCTTAAAGACACTGACTTTTTTTCGTAAACCTGAAGTGCCCGGTTTTTGTCCTTCGAATGGGCTGGTATTGATCGTCGAGATTGGCATAAAGCTTTCCTAAAATGAGTTATGTGAGCATCATAAATACTAAACTCACGTTACTTGAATTGAATCCACTATACTAAGTCCATGAATAAGCCTCAACACATTGATAAAGCCCAATTGATGCGTATAGCCACCTATGCATCTGTTGTTACGGCTATTACTCTGATAATCGTGAAGCTATTTGCTTGGTTTCTCACTGACTCGGTGAGCATTCTGGCAACACTTGTTGACTCGAGTCTTGATGTGCTCGCATCTGTTTTGAATATGATTGCTGTGCATCATGCGTTACAGCCCGCAGACAGAGAACATCGTTTCGGACATGGCAAGGCAGAGTCTCTGGCCGGACTGGGCCAATCTATGTTCATTGCAGGCTCAGCCGGCATACTGCTTCTTCAGGCTATAAACCGATTGTTTAAACCTGAAGCTATGGAGCAGGGTATGACCATCGGAATCGCTGTGATGGTGTTTTCTATCATCGCCACGTTTGCGTTGATGGTATTCCAGAACTACGTGATAAAACAAACGGACTCGACGGCAATCAAAGCTGATGCCTTACATTACAAAACCGACTTACTGGTTAATGGTGGTGTTATTCTGGCGCTTGTATTGAGTCTGAATGGTTGGACATTATCAGATCCGCTTATCGCTATTGCTATTGCCTTATTCATATTACACAGTGCATGGGGGATTGTAAGAGAGTCGATTGATTTACTAATGGATCATGAGTTGCCTGATAATGAACGAGAAAAAATTAGTGCTCTGGTTTTAAAACATCCTCAAGCGCGTGGCTTACATGATCTTCGTACACGACGATCGGGGACAACAGTGTTTATTCAACTTCATCTTGAATTGGATGAAACATTGAGTTTGAGGCAAGCTCACGACATTGCGGATGCACTTGAACGAGAGATAGCTGATTTGTTTGATGAAGCGGAAGTCATCATTCATGAAGATCCTATTACACATTTACCGCTGTAGCCTTAACATAAAGTGAATACAATACAACGATGATTTCGTATAATTAGTACACAACAATATTGAGGCCAGTACGATTATTAATTTAGATTTATCCATTCAAGTAGCCATTGCTACAGCGATTTTTTTCCTGTTGTGTATTGCATTCATCATTAGACGTAAAAGAAAGCGTTCTTTTTACTCTCGCAAATTAGAGCGTGCATTACAGACTGTCAAAAAAGAAGAAGCAAAATCGATAATCATTCCTGACGGGTTGGGGGAATGATTGAAATTGAACGTTTAGTACTGATTGAACAAGGATTGTTAATTATTGAAACTTATCCCATGTCAGGTCACTTGTTTGGGGCTGATCATATCGATCAATGGACCCAGATCATTGATGGCAGAAGTTTTAAATTTACTAACCCACTGCATAGAATCTATAACTCCAAACACGCACTTCAGACACTGGCACCGAAGATTCCTATTTTTTGCCGAATCGTGTTTTCTGAAAATAGTAACTTTCCAAAAGGCAAACCCGAGGAGGTGTCTGTCATTGATAGTTTGAGTGACGACCTCAAAAGTCTTTCTGAATATCCCAGTATAAATCAACAAGGGCAGATTGCCTGGGAGCGTATTATCCGAGTTGCACGGACTGATGGACAGTCATTATTAAGGGATGTTTGAACCATGATGGATACAAAACCGCTTGTTCTCGCTATTTCATCTCGCGCCTTATTTGACTTGGATGAAAGTCATCGCATCTATGAAGATCAGGGCACAGAAGCTTATTGTCGCTATCAAATAGAAAATGAAGATGTCCCCTTAGCGCCAGGCGGTGCCTTTAGTCTGGTACGTAAATTACTCGCGTTAAATGACAACAACCCAAACACACCCAAGGTTGAGATTATTTTATTGTCTCGCAATAGTGCTGATACGGGGCTTCGTGTTTTTAATTCTATTCAACATCATGGATTAGCCATTACCCGCGCAGTATTTACATCTGGAAGCAGTCCGTATCGTTATGTGGCGCCGTTTAATGCACATTTATTTTTATCAACCAGTCCTGAGGATGTCGGAATGGCGTTAGAAGCAGGTATTGCTGCTGCGACAATTCTGCCTTCACACATTAGGAATAATAATGATAGCGATCAACTTAGAATTGCATTTGATGGTGATGCCGTTCTGTTCTCTGACGATTCGGAGCGAATTTTCAAAGAAAAGGGATTAAAAGCATTTACTGAAAATGAACAACAGACCGCACGTGAACCTCTGCCTGGTGGGCCGTTTAAAGATTTTTTAATGGCGCTAAATCAAATTCAGACGGAATATGGCGAAAATGCTTCACCGATTAGAACAGCACTGGTAACTGCGCGATCTGCACCAGCACATGAACGTGTTATCAGAACGCTAAGGGCTTGGGAGATCCGTATCGACGAAGCAATATTTCTAGGTGGCATGGACAAAGGACCATTTTTAAAATCATTTGGCGCTGACATATTTTTTGATGATCAAGAAAAGCATTGTCAATCAGCGCTTGAGCACGTCGCTACAGGCCATGTGCCACATGGTGTAGCTAATCAGAAAAAGTCTTTGGATTAATTTTGAATGGAAAACGCTGCACTTTCTAATTGGGTCAAACAACTTAGTGAAGTGGATATGCCGATCTTTTCGGGAACGGTTGCCAACGTCACAAAAGCTCTAAATAGTGGAAAAAGTTCAGCGTCAGATGTTGCCAATATTATTCTTCAAGATGCCTCTTTGACCAGCCGGGTTTTAAAAGCGGTTAATACTGTTCATTTCAATCCAACCAAGCACAGTATCAGCACGGTATCTCGTGCAGTCATGGTCATGGGCTTTGAGCAAATCAAGGTCTTAACCCTGTCAATGGCCCTGATTGACAATTTACAAGCAGGTGAACAGCGTACACAACTGATACAAGAAATGGCATTTGCTTTTCATGCTGCTACTCAGGCACGAGAATTTGCTAAGCATTTAAAGCGCAATGATGCTGAAGATATCTTTATAGCAACGTTACTTTCGCGTCTGGGCTATATGGCTTTTTGGGCATTTGCTGATAAAGAAAGTCAGGTCTTACTCAATGATTTACAAAAAGATAATGAATCCACCCAAGCAGAACTGAAGGTCTTAGGGTTCAGGATTGTCGACTTAACCAAAGCTTTGTGTCATGACTGGGCTTTAGGCGATTTGCTGAATGATTATCTTAATAACCGATTATCAGAAAAAAATACCCAGCTTAT